>NZ_JBHUDZ010000009.1:191114-344758 GCF_042678225.1 Flavobacterium artemisiae
ACTTTTTCTACAACAACTGGTTTTCCATTTCCTTTTGGAAATGCTTTCTTTTTAGGTTTTCCAGCTGCCGAACCTGACTTTGGTGAACTTTGATCACCTCTGTATTTCTCAGAATCTTTTGGAGTTGCTTTAAATTCAGCTCTTTCTTTAGAAGTTTCTTTCTTCGGAATTTCTGATTTATGTTTTGCTAAAACATCATTAGGATTTTTAGGATTTTCTTTCGTTCCTCTTAAATGAATTACCAATCCATTTAGGAAGTTTCTCAAAACCTGATCGCCGCATTCCATATAGTTTGGATGATCTTCAGCTCTGAAAAAAGCGCCTAGTTCTGATTTCGAAATTCTAAAATCTACTAATTCTAAAATTTCAACTATTTGGTCGTCACGGAGCATCAAAGCCACGCGAAGTTTTTTAAGTATATCGTTGTTTGTCATAATTTTTTGTTCTCCTTTTTTTGTTTGCTTCGCCAGTTCGGTCTTCAGCCTCGTGTCAAGTTTCAGGTTTCAAGTTTTTAATCTTTACTTGAAGTTTAAACGCATTATTTATTTTTAACAAAGGTACGTTTTAAAAGCTATTTGATTGCAATTTTAGATTTAGAAAATTTTTACCACAAATTCCACAAATTTCCACAAATTATACAGTTTTACATGAAATAAGAATTGGTGAAAATTTGCGTAATTTGTGGTTAACAGCTATAATTATTTAAAACGCCGACCAATTTGTCCAAATCTTCTTTTGTGTGATTAGCCGTAACTACAATACGATTTAATGGTTCAGCTTCTTTAGTATATTTAAAACTAGCGATAATTATATTTTCATTTTTTAATGCCTCAACTAATTCTTTTGATAACAAATAGATTAAAGGATAATTTTTGTCAAATTTAATATTGTCGTTTGGTTTTAAAATCGAATTAATATAGCTTAAATTATCCAACAGTTTTTGATGCTGTATTTTATAAATTTCAAAAGCACCAGAAAGTGTTTGAACAAAAGCGGGATTCATTCCGGCAGCACTTGTAAAAGTTTCTAATTCTTTTACTTCGGTAATAAACTCAGAATCTGAAGCAATTACACCGCCTGTTAAACCAAAAGCTTTTCCGAGAGAAGAAACTAAGATTTTTCTTTTTACAGGAAAATCAATTGAAGCATAAATTCCTGAGCCATTTTCACCAATAATTCCTAACGAATGCGATTCATCAACAACCAATGTGATTTCTTTATGAATTGAAATTTCTTCTAAAAAAGACAAATCAACAGGTTTGGTTTGAAATGACGGAACGCCATCAGTCAAAATCGTTATTTTTTCTGATTTTGAATCTAATAAATGATGATTCAATTTTTCATTTATAAAAACAGGAACACTATTTTTAATCTGAATAGCCGAATGAATTTCATTTAAATGATAAAAACAATCAGTTTGCTTTTTTAATTTTTCTACAACCAATTTGCCGGCCAGCATTCCAGAAGAAACCGTCACAGTGCTTTCTGAACCGATATGAGAAGCCAGAAACTTTTCGCCTGCATCATAAGCCGTTAGCTGAATATTCGCTGTTCTGGAACTACCGTAAGTGGTTCCCCATTTTAAAATATTCTGAATGACTAAATTCCGAAATGCTGCATTTGTGGGTAATCCTAAATAGGCCGTACCGCCAAAATACAAATATTGTTCTTGGTTTATTTCGATAATTCTGTCTGGAAATTGATTGACTATCATTTTATAGAAGTGTAACGCCGGTTCCGTTTAAATCTGAATAACTTACAATACCATCTTTTATAGTTACTCCAGTGGCAATATCTTCTGCCAAAAGAAGCGCACCATCCATATCTACGTAATCCAATTGGGGTAATAAATGTGCAATAGCAGAAATTCCAACAGTAGATTCGGTCATGCAGCCTACCATAGTTTTTAAGCCCAATTTTTTAGCTTCTTCAATCATTCGTTTTCCTGGAGTCAGTCCGCCGCATTTTACAAGTTTGACATTTACACCATGAAAATGATTAAAACATTTTGCTACATCTTCTTCGATAATACAGCTTTCGTCAGCGATTATAGGAAGAACAGAATGTTTAAAAACTTCTTTGTGAGCCTCCCAATTATCTGCTTTCATGGGCTGTTCTAGAAATTCTACGCCCAATTTTTTTAATTCAACAGCATTGTTAATTGTTTCCTCAACGCCCCAGCCGCAGTTAGCATCAATTCTAAAAATAGCGTCAGTATGTTTTCTAAGTTCTTTTACAATTTCGATATCTTCTTTGGTTCCTAATTTTATCTTGTAAATAGGCCAAGGGAGCTCCTGCATTTTAGAAACCATTTTTTTAATAGAAGCAATTCCGATTGTATAATCGGTCATCGGATTTCTTTCGGTAGTATAATTCCATAATTCGTATAGTTTTTTGCCTTTTTTACGTGCATACAAATCATTATAGGCCAAATCTAAAGCGCAGAGAGCAAACATATCGTCTTTTAAATACGGATGCATTTTTGCCCAAAATACTTCTGGAGTTTCATTTTCTGTACTTTCAATAATAGTTCTGATTTTTTCCAAATCCTGAATCATCATCGGAACTGTTATGTGGTAATATGGATTTGAAGTTGCTTCTCCAAAACCAGAAAAACCATCACTTTGTAATTCTACAATTAAAGATGGTTGAAAATCAGTCGATTCTCTAGAAATCGTAAAAGTGTGTTTTAGTTTTAAATTGTATTCTCTTAAAATTAGTTTCATTAGAATTCTGGTATTTCTTTATTTTTTTGATTAATAGCCCAGCCAAAGAACTGCTTTTACAAAACCATCGCGCCACAGTTTTTCATTATGCTCACCGCCTTTTACAATTCTTGATTTTGTTAAGTGTAGACAATAACAGCGTTTTGTGTCCAATAAACGTTCCATTTTATGAAGGTCGTTTACCATATCGTCGCTTTCCTTATCACCGCAAAGGAAATAGATCTTTGTCTTTATTTTGGATTGTTTTTCTGTGAAAGTATAAATCTCATTAGAGAACCAAAACGATGGGGAAAAAACTCCCGCCTTACTAAAAATACTCGGATATTTTAAAGCACCGTAAAATGAAACCAAACCACCAAGCGAACTTCCCATAATGGTGGTGTTTTTTGCTTTTGTTTTGGTACGATAATTTTTGTCGATATACGGTTTTAAAGTCTGTACAATAAAATTCAGATATTGATCGGCATTTCCGCCTCCGTATTTTTCGTTTTTAAAAGGCGTTAATTCATCAATTCGTTTGTCATTTCCATGTTCGATTCCGACCACAATTACAGGCGCTTTTAAGCTGTCTAATTTTTCGTCGACATTCCATTCGCCAGAAAAAGAAGTTTTTGCGTCAAAGAGATTCTGTGCGTCGTGCATGTAAATAACAGAATACCTTTTTTTGATATTAGCGGCGTAGTTTTCAGGCAGGTAAATCCAGATTTTTTTTGAAGTTTTTAATTGAGGAGCTTCAATGGTAAAAGTAGAGACATTTTTTGAAGCTGTGTTTTCTTGTGCTTTTACGATAAAAGTAAATAATAAACAAAGCATAAAAATCCGCTGCATCATCCGTATTTTGTATTTATTTTTAATTGTAATATTTTAGCTAAAAATAATAAATTGATGAATACAGAAGCAGAAAAAAGAAGTTTACTTTTAGAAATGATTTCATTGGCTACAGTGGATGGTCATTTGCACAAACGCGAGCTGGAATTTTTAAGACTTGTGGCTTTCGAATTGGATATTTCTGAGGAAGAATTTCAGGATTTATTTCATCAGGAAACGAAACCTTTGCCGATACCGACTGAGATGCAGCGTATCAATCAATTTTACAGATTAGCATTATTGATGCATTGTGATGGGGTTTTGCATGAAAAAGAATTTAATGCAATTCACCAAATTGCCATAGAAATGGGATTGAATTTATCGGCAGTTAAACGCGTCTTGGATATGATGAAAAAATCACCGAATACAGTAATTAATCCGATTGTTTTACTGGAGATTTTTCAGGAACAGCATAATTAAGCCAGCTGTTCCTGTAGTTTTTTAATTTCGTCGCGAAGTTTTGCCGCTTGTAAAAAGTCTAATTCTTTAGCTGCTTTTTCCATTGTTTTGCGTTTCTCGCGAATCATTTTTTCCAATTCGCCTTTAGATAAATAAGCCGTTTCTGGTTCGGCAGCCACAGGAATCGGATGTCCTAATTCATACTCAACCAGTGGGTTTTTGGTAAACGCGCTTTCTATTTTTTTGTTTAACGGCTGCGGAACAATATTATTCTCTGTGTTATAATTGATTTGTTTTGTACGTCTATAGTTAGTTTCGTCAATTGTTTTCTGCATGCTTTCTGTAATTTTATCAGCATACATAATTGCTTTTCCGTTTACATTTCTTGCTGCACGGCCAATGGTTTGTGTCAAAGATTTACGGTTACGTAAAAAACCTTCTTTATCGGCATCTAGAATTGCAACAAGCGAAACTTCAGGTAAATCTAATCCTTCACGAAGTAAGTTAACTCCAATTAAAACATCAAAAATACCTTTTCTCAAATCCTGCATAATTTCGATACGCTCAAGCGTATCAACTTCAGAATGTATATAACGGCAGCGAACATTTACTTTGGTTAAATATTTAGCCAATTCTTCGGCCATTCTTTTGGTCAAAGTAGTAACCAGAACTCTTTCATCCAATTCACATCGTACCTGAATTTCTTCAATCAAATCATCAATCTGATTTAAACTCGGACGAACTTCAATAATCGGATCCAAAAGCCCAGTTGGACGAATAATCTGTTCGACATAAACACCATCAGACTTTTGTAATTCGTAATCAGCAGGAGTTGCAGAAACATAAATGACTTGATTTTGCAACGCTTCAAACTCCTCAAATTTCAACGGACGATTGTCCATTGCAGCTGGAAGTCTAAAACCATATTCAACCAAGTTTTCTTTACGGCTTCTATCGCCTCCATACATGGCATGAACCTGCGAAACTGTTACGTGGCTTTCGTCAACAACCATTAAAAAATCACTTGGAAAATAATCTAATAAACAGAAAGGTCTTGTTCCAGCTTGTCTTCCGTCAAGATAACGAGAATAATTTTCGATTCCAGAGCAATATCCTAATTCCCGAATCATTTCGAGATCAAAATTGGTTCTTTCTTCCAGACGTTTAGCTTCTAGATGTTTTCCTATTTCTTTAAAATAATCTACTTGTTTAACCAAATCCTGCTGAATTTCCCAAATGGCACCTTGTAAAACTTCTGGAGAAGTCACAAACATATTGGCAGGGTAAATGGTTAGTCTTTTAAATTTTTCAATTACTTGTGAAGTTTTTGCATCAAAAGATTCTATTTCTTCGATTTCATCTCCAAAAAAATGAATTCTAAAAGCATCGTCAGCATAACTTGGATAAACTTCTACCGTATCGCCTTTAATTCTAAAAGTTCCTGGATTAAAATCGGCTTCTGTTCTGGCATACAAACTCTGCACAAGACTGTGCAATAATTTGGTTCTCGAAATAACCTGATCTCTAAAAACTTCAATCACATTTTTCTTGAATTCTACAGGGTTTCCGATACCGTATAAACACGAAACCGAAGCTACAACCAAAATATCTCGTCGTCCCGAAAGTAGGGAAGAGGTGGTGCTCAAACGCATTTTTTCAAGCTCTTCATTGATAGATAAATCTTTTTCAATAAAGACTCCCGTTACGGGCATAAAAGCTTCTGGCTGATAATAATCGTAGTAAGAAACGAAATACTCAACGGCGTTATTAGGGAAAAACTGTTTGAATTCTGAATATAATTGTGCAGCCAATGTTTTGTTGTGAGCCAAAACCAAAGTAGGTCTTTGAATTTCTTGAATGACATTGGCTACCGTAAATGTTTTTCCAGAACCGGTAACTCCTAATAAAGTTTGATATTTTTCGCCTTCGATTACACCTTTAGCAAGTTTTTCAATTGCTTGCGGCTGATCACCTTTTGGACTATATTCTGAGGAAACTTGAAAATTCATATTTGCACTGAAAATTTGGTTTTGTAAAGATACGAAGATTAATTGGTTCTTTTTTTTAAGCTTTTCGGGCACTAATTATACAGATTAAAAGAAATTAATACCAATTCGTATAATTCGTGAAAAAAAGGAAAAAAACTATTTCAAAAAGTCAATCATAGCATCATTTACAACTTTCGATTGGTCTATAGAAAGAAAATGACCAGCATCTTTAATAACTTTAGTTTTGCTGTTCACTAAGTATTTTTTTGCTCTTTCGATGCTTTCTTCCCCATTAATCACGTCATGATCTCCAATTAAAACCAAAACTTGATTGTGAATCATTTCTAATTCTTTTTCCGAAAAAGGCGTCATTTTAAGCATACTCGAATTTGATTTGGCATATTTATTCGCCAAATAAAATTGTCTTTTATAGGTCTGACTTATTTTTTCCGGATGCGTTGAAAAGGTATTCAATGTTTTTCCGAATTTCTTTTCATTTGGAAAAAGCTTCAGCATTAAAGCAGAAGATGTTTTGTTCAGATTATCTATAAATTTGAACGTTTGCGCAGGGCTTAGTAAAACGATTCTGTTAATAGAATTTTCTCTTTGTGTTGCTAATAATGTTGCCATCCAGCCTCCGCGTGAAGCGGCAACGATATCAAATTTCGTTAATTTATAATGATCAAAAATTTGATTGTACCAATTTACGATATCTTCTGCGGAAAGCGATTTACCGTTTGATACAGATTTATTTGGTTCCAATAAAAAATCTATGGCATAAACGCGATGATCTTTGGCTAATGCCTTAATATTCGGATACCACATTGTTGAACTGGCATCCATACCGTGAAGGAGTACTAATTTTTTACCGTTTTTTGGTCCCGCAAGAATAACATGAGCCGTTCCAAAAGTAGTTTTAACGTCTTCTTCTGTGTACGGAACGTCCCAAAGTTTAAGCGATTTGTTATACGCTTTGACATAAGAATCTTTGTCTTTTTTAGTTTTGAAGCTGTAATCGCTAAATTTCTGTGTCGAAGCACAGCCGACAAATAAAAATAGAACCGCAATTTTTAAAGCAGATTTAATCATAATAGTGAATTAGGTTTGCACTAAAATACTTTACAAAAATGATCGAGGCATAATATAATTTTGGTTTAAACTATCAAAATTTTAAGATGTGCTTTTCTTAGATAAATAATAAATCTGCACAAAAGATAAAATAGCATTCGGAATAATTACCGGCCAGAGCCATTGTTCGAAATCTCTGTAATCATTTAAGAAAATGCCATAAATTACAAAGCAAATACAACCAAACATATTGATAAACCGAATTGTCCTAAGGTTTTTAAGCAAGAAACCACCAACGATAAAAACGGATGCGAGATAACCAATATATTCTGCCATGATTTTGATTTTTAATAGTTTACATTAAATTTAGTAAAAGCAGATTACAAAATCAAGGTTTTGTCAGATTATAACTTTTTAGGATTTCTACTTGTATGGCGTATTCTTAAAATATGAATTTCTTTTAAAGTTACTTTATATGAAATACGATAACTGTAAATTTCATAGGCGCGATAATTTCCGTCATTCAAAATTTTCATTTCGTCCAATTCATATATTTCAGAATGGGAACTTAAAATTGAAACTGAGTTATAGATTGAATCAAGAAGTTAGCTGGAAGTGGTATTGCTTTTGATTTCTTTAAGGTGTGAGAATAGATTTCTTGGAGTTGTTTTTTGCTGATTTAGACCAGATTATTTCTTTTTCCATTTTTCTATTTCATCTTTCATTTCATTGTGCGAGGAGTAATTGCCGCTTTTTATTTCTTCTTCGGCAACCATAAGCTCTTTATTGTATATTTCGTTAGCCTTTGGAGATGATTTTCGACTATCTAAAATGATTTTTAGGGCTGATAGAAAACTATCATCGTCAATTTTTTCAATTTCTGAAATCAAGATATTTTTGAGCTGAAGAGTATTCATAATATTATAATTTAATTGAAGTTACAAAACAAAATTTAATATGGAGATTTAAAGAATCTTAAAATTTCCAAGTTATTGATTGTTGTTCTGGTAAAAAACTCCAAGCTACAATTCTGCTTGTTTTTTGGCCTTGAGCCATATCAATTGTTTTAACAGACACAGCATTTACTTTTTTTAATGTTTTATAAATGCTTTGAAGGTTTTCTTTTTTTGAAACTAAAGTAGTGAACCAAAGACATTGTGATTTATAATGTGCGCTTTCGAAAATCATTTGAGTTATAAAAGCAATTTCGCCGCCTTTGCACCATAATTCATTATTTTGACCGCCAAAATTTAAAACAGGTGCATTAACTTTTTTGTCTTTTGGATTCAGATTTTTGATTTTTCGTAAAGAACCTCTATTGGCTTCTTCTGCCGAAGAATGAAAAGGCGGATTACACATCGTAAAAGTAAATCGATCTTCTGGGGTAATAATATTTTTGAAAATAAATCGTGATTCTGTTTGTTGCTGCAGACTGATAGAATCAATTAATTTCGGATTGGCTTCGATAATTTTACTGCAGTTTTCAATAGCTTTTTTGTCAATGTCAGTGGCAACAAAACTCCAATTGTAAATAGCATTTCCTAATATCGGATAGATGCAATTTGCACCCGTTCCGATGTCTAAACCTAAAACGGTGCTTTCGTTGGGAATTTTGCCATTATTTGTTTCGGCTAATAAATCGGCGATGTAATGTATGTAATCTGCACGGCCGGGAATTGGCGGGCAGAGATAATTTGCTGGAATGCTCCAAAAATCCAGATTATAATACGTTTTCAGCAATGCTTTGTTGAGTACTTTA
Source organism: Flavobacterium artemisiae (assembly GCF_042678225.1). NCBI lineage: Bacteria > Pseudomonadati > Bacteroidota > Flavobacteriia > Flavobacteriales > Flavobacteriaceae > Flavobacterium > Flavobacterium artemisiae. Next base: position 199,922 of record NZ_JBHUDZ010000009.1, read on the forward strand.
ACCGCTTTAGGATCGCTGAAATCAATAGTTTCAATTTGATGTTTGTTGATTGAAACATATTGCTTTAACTCTGGACAATTCGAAATAAGAAGTTCAAAATCGTAACGGTTACGATGAAGATTTCTAGGATGAAGATTGTTTTTTTCGGAATTGTCTTTTGAATGCATTTTGTTTAATTTCCAACAAAGATAGGCATTCCTTTTTATTTAGATTTTTAGAACGAGTTTTCAAAACGTTTCATAAGCCTTAAAATATTTTTGTTTTACTTTAATATTTCAAATTAAGTCTTTCTAGTCAAGTTCCAGTTTTATGGCTTGTTTAATCCATTCAAAAATATATTACATTAGCAATTAGATTTGTAAACTTCCCAGCAATGTCAAATAGTATAATATCTGAACTTAAAGAAATTCATAAAAAATATCGTGTTGAATCTAAGGATGTATCGAGTCAAACTAAATTTGCGCAATTGATTACCAGTGAATGGCAGCAAAAAGTTATTAATGGAGAAAATATAAAATCTGAAGTGAGGGTTTCAACAACGAATAATGAAAGGTTTGATTTGGTGGATTACGAAAATTTTATTGCATATGAGCTAAAAGTTTCTGGTAAAAATACGCATCATGAATTTTATAAAAATGTTGTTAAAGTACTTACACACAACTGCCACCATGATACTAAAATTAAAAAGTTAGTTTTTTTGTCAGAGAAAAAAGGAATTGATAATCTAGAAAAAAGAATTGATTTAAAATTTAAAGAACTGCTTAAGGATAGTCATAACATTACAATCGAACTAATATCTCTATAATAAATAATGGAAGAAATAATCATTGGTGCAACTTTATTGTTTAAAAAAAATAATACAAAAGTTGTATCTGGAATTTTAAAATCAATAGTTGTAACAGCAACTAAATCAGATTTGAAAAAGAAAATTGACAATCGGGCAAACGAAATTGCTAAATTTTATGATTATAAATTCATTGGAATTAATGATGTTTTTTTTGTGTCAGGGCAAATAATGCAAGGAGAAATTTTAGGGAGAAATACGAATTATGATTTAAACACTCTTTCTAAAGCAGAATCAATTGTTTCTACGGAATTTTCTTTTGATGATTCATCAACATCAAAACATTTCAATTGTTCTTTAGTGTATTTTTGTGAAAATTTTGAAAATGATAAATTTGCAATTTCAATAATTACCGTTTTAAATTCTTTAGCGCCAACTGTAATTGAGGATGCTAATCATATAGCAAATGATATCTCTTTTATTAAAAAAATAAAAGCTAGCTCAATTGAAAAAATCAAATCTATTAGATATTTAGGTATTGAAGATATTGGAGAAGTTGAATTGGAGTTAGGAGTGTTTCAATCTTTTTATGCTGAATTTAATGATGAAAAATCTTTAAAAGAAGAAATTATTTCCAAAGAAGAAATGTTTTTAAAGCTTAATGATATTATAGAAGGGCACTAATTCATAAAAAATTATATGCACAAAATAACATTCATATTAACTTTCTTCTTATTATTTAGCTGTAATAAAAAAGAGGCTCTTGATAATGATTTGAAAAAAATAATAATCGATTATCAAAAAAGATACCCAATTCCAAATGGGGACAATTATAAATCGAATAGGTTTGTGTATACCTTGTTTTTTCAAGTCAAAAATAAAGACACTATATTTTTGCTTTCCCGAAGTGCAAATGGTTTAATTCCTGAATTTAATGGATATGGTGTATTTCAAGACAAAGTTTTGAAACCTACATTTATTTATGATAATAAAGCATTTAGTAAAAATTTTGTTTTTGAAAGGTCTAAAAATGATGCAGCTAATGGATTTTATTTAGATTTAAAAGTGCTTCACGAAGCATGTCCTCCTATTTATACTTATTCTATAAAAAACAAAAACATAAATTTTAATAAAAATCGATACAATTTGGAGTCATTGGGATTAATCAATACTGAAATTATGGTTAAATTCAAAAGACTTCGGGCAACGGAATAAATGTATCATAAGTCTCCTGACTTTTTCTGTAGTTTCTAGGAAATATAAAATAAAAGGTTTGAATCGTGTCAGAGCGTAGATATAATTATGAAATACCCAACTTTAAAAGAGAATGAAGTTACAGTTCTAATGTCAAATTGTGAGACAGGGATTGTTTTAGATGTAAAATTTAAACCTTTTCAAAATAATTTGGAAATCCAAGATGTGTACTCTGTGTTTAAAAACATCGAGCAAGCAAAGGAATTTATTAATAAGATTTCTGAAGAACATGATAAAATAGAGTTTCTAATATATAATTCGAAAAATGAAGTCATCGAATTATAAAAGCTAAATTTGGTTAATTAACCTCTATTTAATTAATTTTTCAAGCCTCGCCATCATTTCATCTTTCTCTTTAATCATACGTTCGTACAATGCAATTTTCTCTTCATGAAGTTTTTTGATCTCTTCAATTGGGCTAAAGTTGAATGTAGAATTAGGATTCCCAACGCAGGCATTATCTCCAAAAGTGTTAGAAATAATATTTATCGCCTGTTCCTCATCAAAGTTCTGAAATGCTTCAACGGGAATTTTAAGAACTGCAGAGATTTGTTTCAGCAAATTGTCTTCAATAACATCTTTCTGCTCGAGCATAGAAATTTTCTTCTGATTCCAGTCTTCACCCAAATCATAAGCTAACGCTTCCTGCTTTATGTTAAGCATTTCTCTAAAACGTTTTACGTTTCTTCCCTGATGTATTTTCTGTTCCATAAAAAATGAATCTTGATTTTCTGAAGGCTCAAAGATAAAGCCATTTGGATTAAAAAATCTGAATTTCAAAGATAAAAAAATATCCTGTAAAAGATTCTTTTTGTCAGATATTGTATCTTAAATCTAGAATGGTTTATTCTGTTGAATGTGGAGATTTGTTTTTAAAATTTTTAAATTTTAACTATATGTGAAGCTGTATATTTTTTAAATTTATTTTAGATGATTCTTTATATTTATAAACTTTTGAAGATAAAATCATCTAAATAAATTCTCTTAAGCTAAATATGCTCGAATACGATTTTTATAAAAACGAAAGTGGAAGGGACTGCCTTTACATAAAAGGAAAACTAGAAGGCTTAAATGAGCTGGCATCCTGCAGTATCAGTTATTTAGAAGAAATTGTAGATAATTTAACAAAATTAATTGAAGGTGAGATAGCTACATATGATTTTGGTTTTGAAGTCCATTCTGTAGATTGCACGAAAGAAATATGCAAGGTAATAGATACCTATGATGGATGGAAAGAAATTGCTCAAATTTCAACTCCTGCTATCTATCGATTAATGCAGGTTATAAAAAAGTTTGTAATAAGTAATGAGAATTATGTTCATGACGATAAAAAAAGGCAGCAAGATACAATTGCTTCAGATTCACCATTAAATGAATTCTTGTTCTTTGATGGTGTAAAAACATATTTGTTTAAAGAACAGCACTTTGATTGGCTTTACTCTTCTGATTATAATGATTGGGTTAATTCGTATGTCGAAATTGGAAATAAAAGAATTAATATCATTCAGGAAAATGTAAAGGTTTTATCTACTTTTAAATTTTTTAAAAAAGAAGAGCTCGAATTATTAGCACAAAAATTTAATCTCAAGATTCGGGAAAAGGATGCTATTTATTATGCCTATTCTCAGAATCATGATACGCATCAATTTGAAATTTCTGAGAATGAAGCATTAATTGTAATTTATTGTTTGGAAGGAAGTCGTGCTCCTGAAAGTATTTTTATTTATAAAATTATTGAAAAATAGAAAATATCCATCAATCAAAACACTCCATCAAAAGTAAATCCCCATTAGAATGTGTAATCGAAACGATTCCGTCTTGAGAAACCGAATTACTGCTTCCTGTTCTATAACCCATTGTCAGCGTATCGTCTTGTAAAGGATATTTTAAATTGGTCGAAAAAATTCCATTAACAACTCCTATCGGAATTAATGAAATTGGGGTATTAGCGGTGTACCATTTTTCGAATTTATTTGGCAGTAAAAATATTTTTGAATGATCGTCTAAAATCACAATTTTAAGCAGATTTCGGTATCTTACAATATTCGTAAGATTCGTAATCGTATGATCGGCGCGTCTTCCGGTTGCCCAAACCACATTTACGGCAGGAATTTTTCTTTCTATTAAGTAATCAAAAGCTTTTTCTAAATCGGTTTTGTCTTGGTCTGGAGTATGTACAATTTCGATTGGAAATTGAGAGGTTTTGTAAATTTCGGGATCAAAGCCATGATCAAAATCGCCAAGAAGCACATCGATTTTTATACCTAATTCAAGAACTCTTTCAATAGCAGAATCAAGCACCACAACAAGCGGTGACCATTCTAATAACTGTCCTAATAATTCTGGATCGCAGGATGCGCCGTTGGCAATAATTAAAGCAGGTTCCTGATCGTCGCGAACTATATGGTGTGATGACATTTAGAGTTGATTTAAAATATGTCCGCAAATGTACGAAAGTTATGGGCTTTGACTTGTTTTTATTTAATTGGCTTTAAAAGCAACAGCATCTACTTCTATTAGCATATTGTCGAGTGCTAATCTTGGAACGGGAATTAAAGTGCTGGTAGGAAATGGTTTGTTTTTCCATGTTTTACTAATTTCTTCTTCCCAAATTTTTAGCTTTTCTGAGGAATGATCGACTATTAGAATTGTAATTTTCATTACGTTTTCTGGTTTTAGTTGATAACTGTTTAAAATGGTTGTTAGGTTTTTTATAGCCACTTGGACTTGTTCTCTAAAGCTGGTGCTTAAAATATGGTCTTTGCCTAAACCGCCGCTCTGGCCAGAAATATAAACGAGTTCTCCCGAAGTTTTTACAGAAGATGCATGACTGGATCCGTATGGAGTAGGATTGAATAAAGAATCGGGATTTTTGAAAGTTTGTGCTTTTGTCTGGAATGCAAAAACACATAACGCAAGTGTAATTAAATGGTTCATGTTTTAAAAATTAAAATTAAGAATACAAAGGTTTCACAATTCTAATTTTTAAAACATTTACATATGTTGAGGAGGGGAATAATTTTAGATTTTGGAGTGAGTAATCTCCAATCTAAAATCTGCAATCTAAAATCTAAAATCCAAAAGCCTTCGATGATAATTTATCTGTCCTAAATGATAACCCAGATGTGTTGATAGATGAACGAGAAAAAAACCGGTTGTCATTTCTTTTTCAAAAACAAGCTGCGGATAGGTTTTTTCTAAATCTTCTACAGTTAACAAATTTAAGGTATTGATAACAATTTCCAAAGTTTTATCTATATCAGAAATCAATTGAGTTCTCGGAATATCTTTTAATGAAAATTCTAACGGACGGTTTCTGATATAACCTGAATCTCCTAATTCGGCACCGATGTAAGTATTAAGATTTCCAATTAAATGCAGACAGAGATTTCCTGCTGAATTTGAAATTTCGCGATCAGTTTTCCAAATCTGAGATTCATTTGGGTATAATTCTAATTCGGTTTTTAACTTTTTTAAATCTCTTTCAAAAAGAGAAATGAGGGTTTCTATCAACATGTTTTTTTAAGCTTTGATTATTCTCTTTCTTTTATCGGAATCCAGATTTCTTCTTCAGAATCTGGATCGTCTTTTTTGTATTTCTCATCCATTACAGCGAAATGAGGACGATCGTCTACGGTATATTGCGAATTTGGAAGCCATTCTGTAAAAATAGAATGATACGTTTTGTAACCTTCAGAAACAGGTCCGAAATGATTAAAAACGGCGTAAAGACCAGCCGGAATGATCAAAGTTTTCATGTCTTCTGGAACAAAATCAAAATTGGCTACTTCAACAGCGGCCCATTTCTGAAAAGTTTCATTTGGATCAAAATTATCAAAATGCGCCTCATGAAAAACCTCTAACGAATATAAATCAGTATTTATCGTATTGCGAATTGTTTTTCGCTTTGGCATAAAACCGCTCCATAATTGAAATGTTTTATTTTCTATAAACGACATTTCGATGTAAGTTCCGATAAGTTTTTTTTCGGTTAAGGTTTTGATTTTGGGTTCCATAATTATAGGATTTATTCAATAGTGTATTTTCTTGTATCAGTTTCGCTTAAAGAAAAATAACCCAGCGGATAATTACTTTTGTCGGTTGTATTGATGATATTTCCTTTTACAGTTGCTGGAGGCGTCTGAAAAGGCCCGCCTACATTACTGCCTGCGATACTCACAAGAATATTCATATAATTAAAATATTGTTTTGAAATTCCGAAATGTGTTATTTCAATTTCGTCGCCAGATTTTAAATCTTCTTCATCAGAAGTACTGAAAATTTCATTTCCCTGATAAAATTTATCATCAGATACATAATAGCTGGAAGTTACTTTATTAGAATAACCATACTTAAATAAATAAAAATTTTCTTCATCTCCAGGATCCGTATAAAAAGCTTTAACTTCTATATCTTGTCCCGTAAAACCGCCCTCGTTATTTTGCTCGAGTCTAGTTATTGGTGCAACCGATTTTAGAATTTCTTTTGCCGTATAAGTGTTACCGCCGCTTATTACGGTCAACGTATATTCTTCATTAAGAACAGGTTTGAAAGTACCACATACATAACGTCCGGTTTTTTGAACTTCTAAAAAGTTGAAACGTTCATTTTTACTATTTCTAATGTAAATAACTGCACCAGAAACCGTCGGAACACTGCTTTCGTAATAACCAGTTGTTGTAGATAATTTTATAGACTGTTGTCTTCCTGTAGAGCCTTTTTCCCAATTTATAGCGGCTTCTATAACTAATTTAGGAGGAGCAGTGTTCAGATCAACGTCTACAACTTCTTCGCAGCTGCTAAAAATAACAACTAATAAAGTTAGGATAAATAAACTTGCTTTTTTCATAACTACATTGATTTATTTCTTTTTAAGAAAGTAAGTTTAAAATTTGAAATTATAACTCACAGCCGGCACAACTCCAAAAATAGAGACTCGCACGGCTTCATTAGCTCCTGTATCTACATTTTGGCGGAAATTGATAGAAGCGGCATTCATTCGGTTATACAGATTATAAATACTGAAAACCCATTCGGATTTCCAATTTCTTCCTTTGTTTTTACGAGGTGTAAGTGTTGCCGAAACATCCAAATGATGATAAGCCGGAAGTCGATTTTCATTTCGTAATCCATAGCTTGGAACCGTTATGCCTAAATATTCATATTGTCCGTTCGGATATGTTACCGGCTGACCCGATTGTAAAGTGAAATTGGCGCCAAAAGACCATTTTTCGTTTAAATTATAGGCGGATGTTATCGCTAAATTATGTGTTTTATCATAAGCAGAACTGTACCATTGACCATAATTTATACCAATTTCCTCAGGAGTTCTGCCAGGAGTCTGCTGTTCTGATTTGGATAACGTGTATGAAATCCAGCCGTTAAACTTTCCTTCATTTTTTTTGACCATAATTTCTAAACCGTAAGCGCGCATTTGTCCGTTAAGAATTACCTGTTCAACAGCATTATTTGCAATCAGATCGGCGCCGTCTATATAATCCAGTCTGTTTTGAATTTCTTTATAATACGTTTCAACTTCAAGAGAATAAGCGCCGTTTTTTATATTTCTAAAATACCCTATCGCAACTTGATCTGCAATTTGAGGTTTGATGTAATTATCGCTTGGCATCCATACATCCAGCGGAGTAGGAGATGAAGTATTAGAAATTAATTGAAGATATTGCGCCATTCTGTTGTAACTGGCTTTTATGGCTTGATCGTCGTTTAATTGATACGAAACAGCAAAACGCGGTTCAAAGTTATTGTAACTCTGAATCATTTTATTTTTTCCAAAATACTTTGTTGAGGTTGGTGTTCCTTTTTCGTAAATCTGCATATCCGAATTAAAAACAACAGCTTGATTATTATCGTAATAATTTATAGTCGAAGCACCTAAGCGATAAAATAAACTGTAGCGAAGTCCGTAAGAAAGTGTTATTTTTTTTGAAATCTGACTTTCTGCATCCAAATAAACAGAGGGCTCAAAAGCATATTTTTTGTCTAACTGATCTGGATTTATACCAGAATCTGTACCAGTTGGTTTTATAGTTCCAGGGTTGAATTCGTAGTAAATTCCGTTTAAACCGTAATTTAATTTGAATTTGTCTGAAATATAATGTTTAAAGTCGTATTTAATGTTATAATTTTTAATGCCAGAATCCCATTGAAAACCTACAAGATCGAGATCTAAACCATAATAATAATCACTGTAAATGAGCGAAAGATTCGAAAATAATTTACTCGAATACAAATGATTCCATCTCAGATTCAAAGTTGAATTTCCGTAAATATTCGTAAAACTTTTATTTAAACTAAAAACGTCGCGTCCGAAATAGCCAGAAAGATATAAACTGTTGTTGTCGTTGATTTTGTAACTCAATTTGGTGTTCAAATCATAAAAATAAGCAGCGTTGTCTTTATCTTCTTCTGAAAATTTTAAAAATAAATGAGCGTAAGAAGCTCTTCCGCCAATTAAAAATGAACCTTTATCTTTTACAATTGGTCCTTCGGCCAGCAATCGGCTCGAAATTAGTCCGATACCGCCATTCATATGGAAATCTTTACTGCTGCCATCTTTTTGATAAATATCCAAAACAGAAGAAGCTCTTCCGCCGTATCGAGCAGGAATTCCTCCTTTGTATAATTTTAAATCTTTAACAGCATCTGGATTAAAAACAGAAAAGAAACCGAAAACGTGAGACGAATTAAAAATGGTTGCTTCGTCTAATAAAATTAAATTCTGATCGGCACCGCCTCCGCGAACATTAAATCCAGAAGCGCCTTCGCCAGCATTGGTAACTCCAGGTAATAATAATATTGATTTTAAAACATCAACTTCGCCTAAAACCACCGGCATTTTTTTGATCGCAGTAATAGAAAGCCTGTTTACACTCATTTCGGGCGACTTAATATTGATTTTGTTTCGATTATCTGTAATAATCACTTCCTGCAGTTCGTGACCGCTTTCGCTGATCGAAAAGTTCGTTTTGATGTTTTGGTTTAAAGTAATGTTTTGTTGGATGCTTTGATAGCCTACGTAACTAATCTCTATTTGATATTCTCCTTTTGGAACAGCAATCGAATAAAAACCATACTCATTTGTTGTCGTGCCAATTTTTAAAGCTGGAATAAAAACATTTACACCAATTAAAGTTTCGTTGTTTTTACTATCGCTGACAGTACCGCTTAAAGTAAATTTTTCCTGCGAATATGCATTAAAAACCGAAAAAATAACAATCAGAAAAGTATATAGTTTTTTGGCAGACATTACATTGATTTTGGTTTACATAAATATTAATTCGCTCTATATATGGAAAATACTGATTGTTAAATAATGGCTAAGATAAAAAAAAGGACAACCTTGTGAGTTGTCCTTTCCAATTTATATTGAAGATTGCACTTAGTGCGTTCTGCAAATTATTTAATTTTAGCAATAATAGCGTTAAATGTTTCGCTAGGACGCATTGCTTTGCTCACTAATTCTGGAGTTGGCTGGTAGTATCCTCCAAGAGTTTGTGGTTTTCCTTGAGCTCCAATTAATTCAGCATCAATTTTAGCTTCGTTAGCTTCAAATTCTGCAGCAATAGGAGTAAAGATCGCTTTTAATTCAGCATCATTATTCTGAGCAGCTAAAGCTTGCGCCCAGTAGAATGCCAAATAGAAGTGAGATCCACGGTTGTCAATCTGACCCACTTTACGAGCAGGAGATTTATCGTTTGCTAAGAATTTATCGTTTGCCTGATCTAAAGTTTCAGATAAAACAATTGATTTAGAGTTGTTTAAAGTTTGACCTAAATGCTCTAAAGAAGCTCCAAGTGCTAAGAATTCTCCAAGAGAATCCCAACGTAAATATCCTTCTTCTGTAAATTGCTCAACGTGTTTTGGAGCAGAACCTCCAGCACCAGTTTCAAACAATCCACCACCATTCATTAACGGAACGATAGATAACATTTTAGCAGAAGTTCCTAATTCTAAGATTGGGAATAAATCTGTTAAATAGTCACGTAAAACGTTTCCTGTTACAGAAATAGTATCTAAACCTTTGATGATTCTGTCTAAAGTAAATTCAGTTGCAGCAACTGGATTTAAGATTCTGATATCTAAGTTAGTTGTATCGTAATCTTTAAGGTATTTTTGAACTTTTACGATCAATTCTCTATCGTGTGCTCTGTTTTCGTCTAACCAGAAAACAGCAGGAGTACTAGATAAACGAGCTCTATTTACAGCTAGTTTAACCCAGTCCTGAATAGGAGCGTCTTTTGCCTGACACATTCTGAAAATATCATTAGTTTCAACGTTTTGTTCCATTAAAACAGTTCCGTTTGCATCAACAACACGAACAACTCCGTCTGCTTTCATTTGGAAAGTTTTATCGTGAGATCCGTATTCTTCTGCTTTTTGAGCCATTAATCCAACGTTAGGAACACTTCCCATTGTTTTTGGATCAAAAGCACCGTGTTTTTTACAGAAATCAATTGTAGCTGTATAAACACCAGCGTAAGATCTATCTGGAATAAGAGCAAATGTATCTTGCGCTTTTCCTTCTTTATTCCACATTTGTCCAGAAGTACGGATCATTGCCGGCATAGAAGCATCAACAATAACGTCAGAAGGAACATGTAAGTTTGTAATTCCTTTATCAGAATTAACCATTGCCAAAGCTGGACCGTTTTCGATTGCTTTAGTAATGTCAGCTTCAACTTCAGCCTGCTCAGGTCTTCCAGCGATTTTAGCGTAAATGTCGCCTAAACCGTTTTTAGTATCAACGTTTAATTCTGCAAATAAAGTTTCGTATTTTTTGAAAAGATCAGCAAAATATACTTCAACGATAGCGCCAAAGATAATCGGATCAGAAACTTTCATCATCGTAGCTTTTAAGTGTACAGAAAGTAAAACTCCTGCAGCTTTAGCATCAGCAATCGCATCAGCAGCAAAAGCTTTTAATTTGCTTACACTTAAAATAGAGCTGTCAATAATTTCACCAGCTTTAAGCGGTGTACTTGCTTTAAGTACAGTTGTAGAACCGTCTTTAGCAACGAATTCGATTTTAACATCGTTTGCTTCGTTTACTGTCAATGATTTTTCACTTCCGTAAAAATCACCTCCAGCCATAGAAGCTACTTTAGTTTTTGAGTCAGCAGACCAAGCACCCATAGAGTGTGGATTTGCTTTTGCGAAGTTTTTAACAGCTCTTGGAGCTCTACGATCAGAGTTTCCTTCACGTAAAACCGGGTTTACGGCAGAACCTAAAACTTTTGCATATTTTGCTTTAATTTCCTTTTCAGCATCATTTTGTGGATCTTCTGGGAAATTTGGTACGTTGTATCCGTGCGATTGTAATTCAGCAATAGCCGCTTTTAATTGCGGTACAGATGCAGAAATGTTTGGTAATTTGATAATGTTAGCTTCTGGCTGTGTTGCTAATTGGCCAAGTTCTGCCAATGCGTCTCCAGTTTTTTGATCAGCTGTTAAAGAATCTGGGAAATTAGAAAGGATTCTTCCTGCTAGAGAAATATCTCTAGTTTCAATTTCGATTCCAGCAGTTGAAGTAAATGCTTGAACAATTGGTAATAAAGAATAAGTTGCCAATAAAGGCGCCTCATCAGTTAAGGTGTAAAAAATTTTTGATTTTTGTGTCATTTTTTTTTTTTTTTTATAATCGTATCGTCAGGAGTTAACGATGTAAAATAATAGTCGGCTCAAAATGAGCGGAGCAAATATAATAAAATCACAACGAAAACGGTTGAGTTTTCCTGAGAAAAGGCGAAATTAACAGATTGTTATTTGGAGCTCAGAATATTGCTAAATCGATGATTTTGATATTAAAAAATTACAGTTTTAGCAGTAGCAAAAATAGAACATAAAAAAAACTCGTTTCAAACGATATGAAACGAGTTTTTTATAACAATTAGATAAATGATTATCTTCTTTTATCTTTAATCTTAGCTTTTTTACCAGTAAGTTCTCTGAAGTAGAAAATTCTAGCTCTACGTACAGCACCTTTCTTGTTGATTTCGATTTTTTGTAAAGCTGGTAAGTTAACTGGGAAGATACGCTCAACTCCAATTGCACCAGACATTTTACGGATTGTAAAAGTTTCTGTGTTACCAGAACCTCTTCTTTGAATTACAACTCCTTTGAAAAACTGAGTTCTAGTTTTTTCACCCTCTTTAATTTCGTAGAAAACTGTGATAGTATCTCCAGCTCCGAATTCAGGGAAATCTTTTTTAGCAACGAATTCGTTTTGAACGAATTTTAATAAATCTGCCATGATAATTTTTAAATTATAGTTTATATAGAGCAACGTTCACGGATCTCGCCAGAGGTTGGTCAAATTCGGGTGCAAATGTAATTAAAATAAATTAAATTCCAAATAAAATGAATTTCAAATTTAAATAATATAAAATCCCAAATTCCAATTGTTTAACTTATTCAAAATTGAAATTTGGTATTTTAAAAATTTGGAATTTATTCTAAAAGATCTGGTCTTCTGTTTTTTGTATGTTCATATGCAGCATCCTCACGCCATTTATCAATTTTGGCAGCGTGACCGCTGGTTAAAACTTCAGGAACTTTCCAGCCTTTGTAATCTGCAGGTCTTGTATATATTGGTCCAGAAAGCAAGTTGTCTTGAAAACTGTCTGTCAATGCCGAGGTTTCGTCACTTAAAACACCTGGAATTAATCGAATCAAGGCATCAGATAAAACCAAAGCGCCTAATTCTCCTCCAGACAAGACATAATCGCCAATAGAAATTTCTTTAGTAATAAAATGATCTCTCACTCTTTGGTCAACACCTTTATAATGACCGCACAAAATGATAATGTTTTCATACATAGACATTTTGTTAGCCATTTTTTGGTTTAAAGTTTCGCCGTCTGGCGACATATAAATGATTTCGTCGTATTCGCGCTGACTTTTTAAATGCGTGATGCAATCATCAATCGGCTGAATTGTCATTACCATTCCTGCACCGCCTCCAAACGGATAATCGTCTACACTTTTCTGTCTGTTCGTGCTGTAATCACGAAGATTATGAAAATGTACTTCAACTAAACCCTTATCAATGGCACGTTTCATAATGGAGGCCTCAAATGGACTTTTTAATAATTCTGGCAAAAGTGTAATAATGTCAATTCGCATTTTTTCTTCAAAATTTTCTTGGCCGCAAAGATACGAGTTAATATTTGGCAATTTGAAAAACAAGAATTGAAATAATATTTTCAATTGTGTCAGTTGTTAAATTAATGTTTATCAAGTGTTTAATGATAATTATATAACATAACAATGAAATTTTGTAAGCTTTATTTGTTTATCTTTAAGTAACATTACATACCTAATTATGTTTAAAGAAATTACCAACCAATTCGTAAAAACATTTATCTATGAAAAAAATAATAATGTTGCTAGGGATGTCGGCAGTGCTGATATCATGCTCTAGTTCAGTTGCAACTGTTGCAAATGTAGGAGAAAGTAAACAGAAAGTCATTAAAACACTAGGGACTCCAGTAAGGACTTTGGACAATAGTAAAGACGGAGAAATTCTTGTTTACGCCGATCAGGTTTTCTTAAACAATCATTCTGATTCTCAGATGGCGGGAGAACATTACTGGCGTTACAATTATATTTATATAAATAAAGAACAAAAAGTTACTTCTACAAGACAAGAAAAACAGAATTATCCGCCGCAGGCAATAGATTCAGTAAAACTTTCAGGAATGAATTTACTAACGTCTAAGTAATTTTTTTCATCTAAAACTCTTTAATAATTCGTATTTTTAAAATTTAATTTTAGAAATACGAATTATTATTTAATGGCAGCAGCAAAAATAAAAATACTAGCCATTACAGGCAGTACAAGAAAGAATTCTAGTAATTTTAGAATCCTTAATTATATTTCAAATCATTTAGATTCGAAATTTGAAGTCGAAATATTTGAAGATATAGATCAGCTTCCACATTTTAATCCAGGTTTGGACAATCAAAACCCTCCAACTGAAATAGATTCCTTTAGAAATAAAATAATAAATGCTGATGGTATTATTATCTGCACTCCAGAATATGTTTTTAGTCTTCCTGGAAGTTTAAAGAATGCTTTGGAGTGGTGTGTTTCTACTACTATTTTTTCAAATAAAAAAACGGGCTTGATAACGGCATCTGCATCGGGAGAAATGGGGCATGAACAGCTTTTGCTTGTTATGAAAACCCTTGAAGCTAAATTTGATGCTACAACGGAGCTTTTAATACAAGGTGTACGCGGAAAGGTTAATGATAAAGGTGAAATTGTGTCTGTGGAGACTGCAGAAGCGCTTCAAAACTTTATAAAAAACTTTGAGAATCATTTTTTATAATATATTTACTTTCTGAAATTATATCGACAATGATTACCAGAAGAAATTTTATTGTAACTACAGGTCTTGCTGCAACAGCTGTTTTGGCAGCGCCTTCATTCGCATTTTCTATGAAAAAAAGAGAAATAGGTTTACAGTTATATACACTTCGTGATGAACTTCCGAAAGATGTAAAAGCAACTTTAGAAATAGTTTCAAAAGCGGGATATAGCAATGTAGAAACGTATGGATTCTCGATAAAAGATCAGTTTTGGGGATTAACTCCGAAAGAATTAAAAAAGATTCTGGATGATAATGGTTTAAAAGCTGTGAGCGGACATTATAATTTAGGAAGTTTTTTATACGATGGAAACACAGCAGAATTATTGGCTTCGATTGAAGCGGCAAAAATTCTTAAAAGTGAATTTTTAACTGTTCCGTGGGTTGATGAACCTTTTAGAAAATCTATTGACGATTATAAAAAGATTGCTTCGCGTTTAAACGAAGCTGCAAAATTGTGTAAAAAAGAAGGCTTAAAACTGGCATATCATAATCATGATTTTGAATTTCAAAAACACGATCAAATTACAGGTTATGAAGTTTTATTAAATGAAACGGATAAAGATTTGGTTTTCTTTGAATTAGACTTGTATTGGGTAATTCATTCTGGAAATGATCCTTTAAAACTGTTTAAAGAAAATCCGGGGCGTTTTAAAATGTGGCACGTAAAAGATAAGGATAAAAAGAATAATGATTTTAATACAGAAATAGGCTCTGGAACTATTGATTTTAAACCTTTATTTGCTTCAGCTAAGCGATCTGGAGTGGTGCATTTCTTTGTAGAACAAGAAAACAATTTTGCAGTAAATTCTTTTGAATCAATAAAAACAAGTTGCGATTTTATTTCCAAAAACTTAATTTGATATAACAGAAACTTATGAAAAGACTTCTTTTTTTTGCTCTTTTAATTTTATGCTCTTGCCAATCAAATAAAAAAGAGAATGTAAATTCAAATACAACTTCAGTTTCAAAACCGATTCCGCCTCCAGAACCTTATATTGTCGATATTCAAGCTAATGATGTTAAACTTGGTACACCTGCGTATGGAGATTGGTTATTTTCTCATAAAGAAAAAGGACAGAGTTTTGAGCAATTTTACAAGTCAAAACATATTATTCCAACATCAGAAGAAAATATTATTTACTTACAGCCTATTGGTGAATTTAATGTGGCACAAACAAAACAAATAGAGTTAGTTCGTCAGTATTTGCAAATATTTTTTCAGTTAGAAACAAGAACTTCAAAAGGCATTTCAAACGATATTATTCCGAATCATGCCAGACGAATTGGAGACATGGAACAAGAGCAGTTTTTAGCAGGTTATATTTTGCGTGATGTTCTAAAAAAGGAGAAACCCGAGAAAGGAATTGCCTTAATGGCGATAACAGAAAAGGATTTATATCCCAAACCAGAATGGAGTTATGTGTTTGGACTTGCTTCCTACAGTGATAAAATTGCCGTAAGTTCTATTTATAGAATGCAAAAAGAAGCTGATTTTAATTTAGCTTTAGATCGATTTCTAAAAATCTGCTCGCATGAAATAGGCCATATGTTTGGTCTGCATCATTGTATTGAAGCCAATTGTGTAATGAACGGCACCAACAGCATGTTTGAAACAGACAAGCATTCTATTAGATTGTGTTCGCTCTGCCAAAGAAAATTAAATTCGGGACTTAAATACGATAATCTAAAAAGATTAAAAGAACTCGAAAAATACTTTAAAGAAAATAAGCTGAACGAAGGTTTAGCGTTAATGGAAAAAGATATTCAAACATTAAAAATTAAATAGAAATGGCTACAAGCAAAGAATTTATAAAAGGAGACGAGATAGAATGGGAAGTAGTAGGCGAAGGAATCAAACGTAAAATTTTAGCTTTTGATGACAAAGTAATGCTTGTAAATGTTCATTTCGAAAAAGGTGGCATCGGCGTTTTACATGATCATTATCATTCGCAGGTTACCTATATTGCAAGCGGTAAATTTGATGTAACGATCAGTGGTGTTACGCAAACGCTCAAAGAAGGAGATAGTTTTTACATTCCACCGCACGCTGTTCACGGTGTCGTGTGTTTAGAAACTGGAATGTTAACGGATGTTTTCAGCCCTGCAAGAGAAGATTTTTTGAATTATTAAAAGCATAAAAGAGAATAAATACAACCATATAAGTGATTTAAGAAAATTTAAGTTTGAACGCTGTCAATCTTTTTAAATGAACTTATATCACTTATATGGTTAAAAAAAAATAAGTATTTTTAAAGTTTTGCTAAAGATTAGATTGGTATTTTTGCAGCATGAATTTATCTAAAACTAATGTCCTGTTTATGGCAGTTTGCACTGGTCTTATAGTTGCAAATCTTTATTACTGCCAGCCCTTAATTGTCTTAATTGCGAACGAATTTAAAATTCCCGAAGCCAGCGCCGGAACAATAACGTATCTAACTCAGGCAGGTTATGCTGTCGGACTGTTTTTTATGGTGCCTCTTGGCGATAAATTAGAACGAAAAAAGCAGATTTTAATGACCACTTTTGCTTCTGTGATTGCTTTATTGATTGCAGCTACAGCAAAAAGCTTTTTAATTTTACAAATAGCCTCACTTCTTATCGGAATCACATCTATTGTACCGCAATTGATATTACCGCTTGCTGCGTCATTAAGCGCACCTGAACAACGCGGAAAAGTAGTAGGGACAATTATGAGTGGACTTTTGGTTGGAATTTTGCTTTCGCGAACATTAAGCGGTTTTATTGGTCAGGTTTTAGGCTGGAGATCGATGTTTTATATTGCATCTGGAATTTGTCTTTTGATCTTTTTTGTGATTCAAAGTAAATTCCCAGAAAATAAACCACAGTTTCAAGGTACTTATGGCCAGTTGATTCAGTCTTTGTTTACACTTATAAAGACACAGCCTGTTTTGCGCGAAGCAACGGCAATCAATGTTTTTAGTTTCGCTCAATTTGGAGCTTTCTGGACTACAATGGTTTTGCTGTTGTCTGGAGAACCATTTGGTTTTAATAGTGCGACGATTGGTTTATTCGGAATCGTTGGTGCTTCTGGAGCATTAGCGGCACCTTTGGTTGGAAAACTTGGAGATAAAGGAAATTCTAGAATAGCGGTAGGTTATGGTTGTTTATTGATCTTGATAAGTTTCTTGGTTTTCTATTTTTCTATAGAAAGTGTGATCGGAATCGCAATCGGAATTGTATTTATTGATATTGGAATCCAAGGAGTTCATATCTCCAACCAAACACGTGTTTATTCTTTACTGCCAGAAGCCAGAAATAGACTAAATACGGTGTTTATGTCGTTAACCTTTTTAGGAACCGCCGCAGGATCTGCTTACGGATTATTATTATGGAAAGTTGGAGGCTGGCACGCTGTAACAATTGGCTGTATGGTTTTGTCTTTGCTTTCTTTAGCAGTTTATGGTCTTACTTATAAAAGAAAATCTAAAAGATAGAAATCTAAATTTTTTGATATGAAAAAGATAACAGCAATTTTAAGTTTGGTTTTGATAACTCAGTTTTGTGTCAGCTGTGAAAAGACGTTGTCTGACGAACAAATAAAACAATATATGTGGAAGTGCGGTCAGCCGTGTGGATTAGGAGATCTTATTGTGTTTAATCAAAATGTCATTCTTAAAAACGATACTATTTTTTTAAATCAACAACCTTATGCGAAAATCGTAGATAAAACGAACGGTTTTGATGAAGACACGAAAATAGCGGTGATCAATCTGCAAAATCCGGTAATTAAGGATACATGCATTTTTCACGCAAAATGATAAAAAATTAATTTGTAAATTTGCAATTAAATTAAAAACAACAACGATGGAAAACGGAATATACGCTAAATTTAATACTAGCAAAGGTTCAATTTTAGTAAAATTGACACACGATTTGACTCCTGGAACAGTAGGGAACTTCGTAGGATTGGCAGAAGGAAATTTAGAAAATAAAATTAAATCACAAGGAAATAAATACTACGATGGATTAAAATTTCACCGTGTAATTC
This sequence comes from Flavobacterium artemisiae, assembly GCF_042678225.1. Lineage (NCBI taxonomy): Bacteria > Pseudomonadati > Bacteroidota > Flavobacteriia > Flavobacteriales > Flavobacteriaceae > Flavobacterium > Flavobacterium artemisiae. The sequence goes on from NZ_JBHUDZ010000009.1 coordinate 218,361, forward strand.
CTGATTTCATGATTCAAGGAGGTTGTCCTTCTGGAACTGGAACTGGTGGTCCTGGTTACAAATTTGATGATGAATTTCACCCAAGTTTAAAACACGATCGTCCTGGAGTTTTAGCAATGGCTAACTCTGGTGTAGGAACAAACGGATCTCAATTTTACATCACTCACGTACCAACTTCTTGGTTAGACGGAAAACATACTGTTTTTGGTCACGTAGTAGAAGGACAAGATGTTGTAGATGCTGTTGCTCAAGGTGATGCTTTAGAATCTGTAGAAATCGTAAGAGTAGGAGATGAAGCTGAAAAATGGAATGCTATTGAAGCTTTCAGAGTTTTTGAAGGTTCTCGTGCAAAACGTGAAGAAGCAGAAAAAGCAGCTGCTGAAGCTAAAATGGAACAATTGGCTGCTGGTTTTGATAAAACGGAAAGCGGATTACGTTACAAAATGATTCAAAAAGGTGACGGAAAAAGAGCTGAAGCTGGAAAAACAGTTGCAGTTCACTACGAAGGATCTTTAGAAACTGGAAAAGTTTTTGATTCTTCTTACCCAAGAAAAAAACCAATCGAATTTAGATTAGGCCAAGGTCAAGTTATCGAAGGATGGGACGAAGGTATTGCTTTATTGCAAGTTGGAGACAAAGCTCGTTTTGTAATTCCTTCTCATTTAGCATACGGATCTTCTGGAGCTGGAGGGGTTATTCCACCAAACGCTACTTTGATTTTTGATGTTGAATTAATGGAAGTAAAATAAGGAATTTAGACTAATTTTAAATTGTCTTAATACTGAATCCCATTCGCAAGTCGGATGGGATTTTTTTTATATTTACTTTAAAAACAAAGACAATGAAAAAATATGTAATCCTTACAGGATTTGCGTTAGTTTTGGCTTCTTGCGGTACTCAGAAGGCAGTTCCGGTAGCAGCAGCTGAAAAAGCTCCAGAAGCAAAAACAGCAGTAGAATTAACGCCAGAGTTGGCAGAAGGCAAAAACTTGTACGAAAACAGTTGTGCAAAATGCCACAAACTATACGAGCCGGTAAAATTCTCAAAAGAAGAGTGGGCTCCAATTTTGGTTAGAATGCAAAAGAAAGCGAAGTTAGATGATGTGAAAATGGCTTCGATTACCAATTATATTCACTCGCAGTTGTAATATTGCGTTTTTAAGGAAGACTAAAAACTATTCAGTATTTATATTGGATAGTTTTTTTTTATTTAAAAAAGAAATAAAAAAACACCGTCACGAATGAGGTGTTCAAAAAAATTAAGAGTTACTTACAGCAACAATTTTTAAAGTTTTAATTCCGGCAGGAAGTTCCCAGTCTACTTGGTCATTTTCTTTAAAACCAATAATAGCAACGCTTAAAGGAGCAAGAATAGAAATTTTAGATTGTTTAACATCTGCAGAAGAAGGAAGAACAATCTGAATTTTCATTTGTTTGTTTGCTTTGACGTCTTCAACAGTTACGGTCGAATTAATCCTGATAACAGATGTGTCGAGCTCGCCTTTACTTATAACTGCGCGGTCTAATTCCTGAGAAAGCTGATTAGCTTCTCTGGCATTTGTATCATTTTTACTTTTTAAAATTAATTCTCTCAGTAATTTATAATCAGCTGAGGTAAATGTTGGTGTGGGTTTCATAGTTTGATCCATTTATAATGTTGTTAAAGAATTATTTAAATATTTAAATGATTTATCCCTTTAAGAAATAATTGTTTTAAAAATGAGTTTGTAGAAAAATAAAAATTACTTGAAAGAGAAAACTCCCTCAAATACAAAATGAATTAAAAATCCTGGTAAAAAATCCTCCGCCGAAAGAAGAAACTGAAATAGACGGAGGCCTAAAAAATAAAGGCCTTGTTATGTGAAATAATTACAGCAGCAGTCGATTTTCCTGTGTAAGAAAACGACTTTTTAAAAGCTGTAAATGGTATTATATTTCCCATAAATTTTAACAAATTGATCTGCAAAGATAAGCAAACTTTTTAAATAGTAACAAATTACTGTTTCCATTTAATGCTGCAGCCAATACTTGGTTTTTGTAGCTCGTTTAAAGTTCTGTTGTAAATTAAGGCGTCGATTGCACCTCGTAAGTCGCTTCCACTTAACGGAATTCCGTTGCCAGGTCTTGAATCGTCGAGTTGTCCGCGATAAAATAATTTGTCTTCATTATCAAATAAATAAAAGTCTGGAGTACAAGCGGCTTCATAAGCTTTTGCTGTTTCTTGACTTTCATCATATAAATAAGGAAAATCGATTTTGTTTTCCAATGCAAATTCTGCCATTAATTCTGGACCGTCTTGCGGATATTTTACAACATCATTGCTGGAAATAGCAATTACGCCAATTCCCATAACGCGGTAATCATTGGCAATCATCACAATTTCTTTGATTACATGATGCACAAACGGACAGTGATTGCAGATAAACATAACCAATGTGCCTTTTGATCCTTTTAAATTTTTGAACGAATACGTATAATTCGAATTCGTGTCTTTTAAAAAGAATTCTGGAGCAATTGTCCCTAAAGGAAGCATGTTTGAAGCTGTTTGTGCCATTTTCGAATAGAAATTAGATTTTCAAAAATAAAACTAATATTCTGTAAATAAAAGCGCACAAGAATAAAAATATCCAGAGAACCATCTGTTAATCAAAACGCAGTTCCCTGGATAAATATAGAAGTTTTATGAATTTAAAAAATGAAGTAAATCATCGTTTAATTTTTCTCTTTCAGTATAAAATAATCCATGCGGTGCACCTTCGTACACAATGTATGTATTGTCTGCGATAGCTTCAGCAGCTTTTTTTGAAGTCAAATCAATCGGGACAATTTTGTCATCATTTCCATGAATAATAAGAGTTGGAACATTTACAGTGTGAAGTTCGTCTCTAAAATCGGTATAAGAGAAAGATTCAGCACATTTTAATGTTGCATGCGGTGATGCAAAAGAACAAAGCATTCTGTAATATTCTAATAAAGGAGTACTGATCGGTTTGTTGATGATATTAACTCCAAAGAAAGTTTTTCCGAAGTTATCTACAAATCCGATACGATCTTCTTTTATTGCAGTCGCAGTATTTTCACTTTTTTCTCTCGGATGCCCGTCTGGGTTATCTTCAGTTTTTAGAAGAAACGGAATAATAGAAGAAATTAATCCAGCTTTTGTAACGCCTTTTCCGCCATGTCTGCTGAAATAACGAACCACTTCGCCGCCACCCATAGAAAAACCAATTAGTGCAGCATCTTCAAGTTGTAATTGTTCGATAATTGCACTCAAATCATCTGTAAGTGTGTCGTAATCGTAACCGCTCCATGGCTGTGAAGATTTTCCAAAACCTCTTCTGTCATAAGCAATAACCCTAAAGTTGTTCTGAACCAGAAATTCGATTTGATATTCCCACATTTCATTAGACAAAGGCCATCCGTGAATTAAAATTACTGGTTTTCCTTTTCCGTAATCTTTTACATAAAGTTTTACGTTTTTGGCAGTTTCTATATATTTATCGGTATTGTGTAGTCTGATATCAAAATCATGATCCCTAAGAGATTCGCTGGTATTTACTAAACTATTATCCATTTTTTATATCCTTTTAATGTTAGTTTTGCTTACAAGTTTTGTAAAATTATAAGCTAAGTCGAGAAAAAAGATTATAGAATTAGTTCAGATCATTACAAAATTAATAGGTTTGTAAATCTCGATAAATAAAGCACAAATGGATTTAACTTGGAACGAATTTGAAAGAACCGATATGCGCGTCGGCACCATAATAGAAGTAAACGATTTTCCTGAAGCTAGAAAACCGGCTTTTCAGCTCACAATTGATTTTGGTTCTGAAATTGGAATTAGAAAATCATCGGCACAAATAACAAAACGTTATTCAAAAGAAGAATTATTGAATCGTCAGATTGTTGGTGTGGTTAATTTTCCGAAAAAACAAATAGGAAAATTTATGAGCGAATGTTTGGTTTTAGGAGCTGTAGGCGAGGAGGGAGATGTGATACTATTAGCTCCTGATTTTAAAGTGCCGGAAGGACTGCGCATAGGATAGTGTTCAGTGTTTAGATTTTTAGTGTTCAGCTAGGCATCAGTTCCCCCTGAACACTAAAAACCAGAACACTGATTACTTTTGTATGTTTTCAATTAACTTCTGTAAAATCAACTGTCCTTCTTCCCAATATTTTAAATCAGAATCAGAGTTGATGTGACCTTGTTTTCCAATGTTTACAAAATCACTTCCCCATTGTTCTGCTAAGTATTTTTTTCTTTCAAAAGAAGCATAAGGGTCATTTTCGCTTGCCACAACTACAGACGGAAATGGTAATTTGTAAAGCGGGATAGGAGAAAAATTTCTCGTACATTCTGGTGTATGATCTGGAGAATCTACATCGGCGGGAGCAACCAAAAATGCCCCGATAATATTCGGATTCTGATTTTTTTCTGCCCAATGCAAAACCAAAGAAACAGCCAGACTATGTGCTACTAAAACGGTTGGTTTATTAAGTTTTAAAATGTTTTCATTTAATCTTTTCAGCCATTCTTCTCGAATGGGTTCATCCCAATTATCTTGTACAATACGAATTGAGTTTTCGAATTTTTCGTGCCAGAAAGTCTGCCAGTGTTTTTCTCCAGAATCTCCTAATCCTGGAATAATTAAAATTTGTGTCTCCATTGCCGTGGAATTTTATTTAGTGATTATTTTTTTAGTTCTTTTAAAATTCGGTTTACTTCATTCACCAAAAGCGGAAAACCAGGTTCTGTCATTCCGTGGCCGTAACCGTCAAGTTCGTAAAGTTTGGTTTGTTTGTGACCTACGAGTTTCATCATTCTTGCCATGTATGCGTTTTCTTCATAACGGCCTAACATTTCCAATTCGCGGTCTCCAGTTATTAATAACAAAGGCGGCGCATCGGCACGAACATAATATAAAGGTGCAAAAGTGTCTATAGTAGGCTGTTTTTCTGGAATTCCGTTTTCTCTTCTAATTTCAAAATGCGTAATGCACTGCCCGCTAAACGGAATTAATCCCGCAATTTGATTAGCATCGATATTTTCTTTCTGAAGCCATTTTTTGTCTAGCCCAGTCATCATAGCCAAATAACCGCCTGCCGAATGTCCAGAAACAAAAATCAAAGATTTATCGCCTCCGTAATTTGATATATTGTTAAATGCCCAAGCAATTGCAGCAGCAGCGTCTTCAATACATTTTGCTGCTTTTACTTTTGGAGAAAGTCTGTAATTTACTCCAATAATGGCAAAACCTTTATTTTTTAAAGCTTCAGGAATTTCTTTGTTGCCGCCTGTTAAGCCTCCGCCATGAAACCAAACAATTGTAGCAAAATTGGTTTTGTTTTTAGGATAATAGATATCTAAAACGCATCTTTCGTTAATGTATTTGTCTGATTTATTTACAGATGCGCTATAATATTGAATGTTGTTTTTCGTTTCATATTCTACATTTTGTGCAGAAATTGAAACTGCGAAGAAAATAAGGCTTAAAAGAAGAATTAATTTTTTCATTATTAAGATGTTTAATTACTAATTTAAAATCAGATTTTAGTTCTAAATCTAAAATTTAAAAGCTGCAATCTAAAATTGAATCTGTAATATATAAAAAAAGTCCAAAATGCAGGACAAATTGGACTCGTACTTTATAGAAAGTTTATTTTTGAATTAAATATCATCAAAATCAATATCTGTAAAACTAGATCTTTGGCTTTCAGATTTATCAGAACTGTATTCTTTTTTAAAATCTTTTTGATGTCTTTCAGAAATTACTTCTTCTCCTTTGTGGTTTAAAACATAAGAAGTCATTTCTTCTAATATTTCGGCAAAGGCACCAAAATCTTCTTTATATAAGTAAATTTTGTGTTTTTTGAAATGGAATGAACCATCTTCTTCAGTAAATTTTTTGCTTTCAGTAATCGTGATATAGTAATCATCAGCTTTAGTAGCTCTCACATCAAAGAAATAAGTTCTTCTTCCTGCTCGTAATACTTTAGAAAAAATCTCTTCTTTTTCTAACATGTCATTTTCTCTCATAATACGTTCTATCATTTTTGGAATTAATAGTAATCAAAAATCATAAAAAATTATCTATTACGCAACAATTAAAGTAATTCTTTTTCCGAAAGTTGTTTTAAATATAACGATGCATAATAGCCCTCCTGATTTATTAATTGATTATGAGAGCCTTGTTGAATGATGCGTCCATCTTCGAGAATAATAATTTTGTCTGCGTTCTTTGCAGACGAAACGCGATGGCTCACAATAATAGTAGTTTTGTCTTTTGAAATTTCAAATAAGTTATTCAAAATCATTTCTTCAGTTTCGGTATCAACCGCAGACAAACAATCGTCAAAAAGTAAAATTGCTGGATTTTTAATAATAGCTCTCGCAATAGAAACACGCTGTTTTTGTCCGCCAGAAAGTGTGATTCCTCTTTCTCCTAAAACGGTGTCATACTGTTTATTAAATGCAATAATGTTATCGTGTACAACAGCATTTTTTGCTGCTTCAATAACTTCTTCATCCGTTGCATTTTGATTTCCGAATTTGATATTATTTTTAATAGTATCCGAGAATAAAAAAGCATCTTGAGGTACAATTCCGATATTGTTTCGAAGGTCATTCAAATTCAAAGAACTGATTTCGTTTTTATCAATTGTAATCTCTCCATCAGTAACGTCATATAGTCTCGAAATTAGAGAAAGAATGGTAGATTTTCCAGATCCAGTTTTTCCTAAAATAGCCAATGTTTCTCCTTTTTTAACTGTAAACGAAACATCTTTCAAAGCTTCGATGTTTGTGTCTTGATAAGTGAAGTAGACATTATTAAACGCAATTTCTCCTGTGATAAAAGATGGATTTTCGTTGTTATTTTTAATTTCGGGCTCAATTTTTAAAAATTCATTTAAACGTTTTTGAGACGCCTCAGCTTCCTGAACCATAGACGAAACCCAGCCTAAAGAAGCAACTGGCCAAGTAAGCATATTTACATATAATATAAATTCGGCAATTGTCCCAATATTCGGAATCGTTCCGTTAATGTACATTACACCTCCAAAATAAATCACCACTAAATTACTGATTCCGATAAGGGCAATCATCAAAGGTCCGAACAAAGATTGTACTCTTGCCAGACTTAAACTTTTACGTTTGCTTTCTTCGGCAAGATCAACCATATTGTTTTGGTGCTGGTTTTCTAAAGAATAGGCTTTAATAACTCTTATTCCAGAAAAAATTTCTTGCGTAAAACTGGATACTTTAGAAAGATATTGCTGAAAAGTAGTGCTTCGTTTATTGATTTCTGAACTTAACTTAAAAATACAATAAGAAAGAATGGGAAGTGGCAATATGGTATATAAGGTAAGCAGCGGTGATACATTGTACATATATATTATAACGATCGTAAAGCGAATAAATGTATTAATACTATACATTACGGCTGGACCAACATACATACGGACTTTCGAAACATCTTCACTGATACGGTTCATTAAATCCCCAGTTCTATTTTGTTTATAGAAATTCTGTGAAAGATTTTCATATTGTTTGAAAACTTCATTTTTCAAATCAAACTCGATATGGCGCGACATTACAATTAGAGTTTGACGAGTTAAAAAAAGAAAAAATCCTGAAACTACAGCAGTTACGATAATTAATAAAACATTATGAACGAGACCTTCATAATAAGAATCAATAATTATCTGTGAAGATTGTTCTGCTTTTGAAAGTTTATCAAATTTTTCAATAGCGTCTAATGACTTGCTAATCAGTTTTGGAGTAAAGAGCGCAAATATTTGTGAGATTATAGTGATTAAAATACCTAGTAAAAAACTGTATTTATATTTAATGAAATATTTATTTAAATAGCTTAATTCTTTCATTTTTTTAAGAAATCTGATATTGAATTGTTTTAGATTTAAGAATTATTATTAAATAAAATTATAATAATTTGCGATTAATCAAAACAATTGTATTGTAAAATTGTTGTTTTAAAGATAAAAAATTAGCACATGTGTATTTTTTAATTATGTTTGAGTTGTCTTTTTGACGAATTCATAATTTTAACCTAATTAATACTAGCGCTATGGATGCAACTTTCGCAACTGCAAAGGAACTTCAAAAAATGGATCCTGTTTTTGGTCAATTATCTTTTGACGATCACGAACAAATTGTATTTTGCAATGACAAAGATACAGGTTTAAAAGCAATTATTGGTATTCATAATTCGGTTATGGGGCCAGCTTTGGGAGGAACCAGAATGTGGAATTATAACACAGAATGGGAGGCTTTAAACGATGTTTTACGTCTTTCAAGAGGAATGACTTATAAATCTGCCATTACTGGACTTAATATTGGTGGTGGAAAAGCGGTTATTATTGGTGATGCTAAAACGCAGAAAACGCCTGAGTTAATGCGCAAGTTTGGAGAATTTGTTCACTCTTTAAGCGGAAGATATATTACTGCTGAAGATGTTGGAATGGAAACAAAAGACATGGACACTGTGAGAGATGTTACGCCTTATGTAACTGGAATTTCTGAAGAAAGAGGTGGATCTGGAAATCCTTCTCCTGTTACAGCTTACGGAGTTTATTTAGGAATGAAAGCAGCAGCTAAAAGTCAGTTTGGTTCTGATGTTTTAGATGGTAAAAAAGTTTTAGTGCAAGGAATTGGACATGTGGGGGAAACTTTAGTGGAGTATTTAACTAAAGAAGGTGCACAAGTAACAATTACTGATATTAATGAAGAAAAATTATATCAGGTTGCCCAAAAATACAATGCTACAATTTACACTGGTGAAGATTTATATACTGCAGATGTAGATATCTATGCGCCATGTGCGATGGGAGCAACAATTAACAATGATACAGTTAACAAAATTAATGCTAAAGTAATTGCTGGTGCAGCAAATAACCAATTGGCAGACGAAAATGTTCACGGTGCAAGATTACAGGAAAGAGGCATTTTATACGCTCCAGATTTCTTGATCAATGCAGGTGGAATCATCAATGTTTATGCTGAATTAGCTAATTATGGTAAAGCTGAAATCATGACTAAAACAGAGAATATCTATAATACAACTTTAGAAATTATTGATTTCGCAGCTAAAAATAACATTACGACTCATAAAGCAGCGCTTACAATTGCTCAAAATCGTATCGATCAAAGAAGAATTGAAAACGCTAAAAAATAATTTAAGTTTTTATTGAAATTTAAATAGACAAATTTAAATCTCAGTTTTCAGTTTTTCTGAAGCTGAGATTTTTTTTGTTATGAGATTGAAAACAGAATATTATTTTTTAAACGATATCTCAAAATAAACGTTTTTTTAATGTTTAAATTTTAATATAAGCATCAAAAGTTATACTTTTGCAGACTAATTTTAAAATGTTCTTACAAGGTGGTAAATAGAAGACATATACGCATTAAAGTAATGCAGTCCATTTATGCAATGCATCAAAGCGGTTCTGATAATCTGGAAAAAGAAGAGAAATTTCTTTTTTACAGCATAGATAATATTCAGGACTTATATCTTATAATGCTTTCTTCATTGATAGAAATTTGTAAAAAAGAGTCTGTTTTTTTACATCTGTCAAGTAAAAAACATCTTGCTACTGCAGCAGAACGTAATCCAAATGAAAAATTTATTAAAAATAAAATTTTTCAACTTCTTGCCGAAAGCAATTCTCTTAGCATCGCTCTAGAAAACCGTAAAATCAATAACTGGTCATTAAACGATGATTATATTATTTTGCTTTTAAATGATGTTAAAGCAAGTGATATTTACAAAAAATACATGAGTAACAATGTAAATACATTTGAAGAAGACAGACAATTTATAATTGATTTGTTCGAAAATGTGATTGTTCCGAATGAAAAATTATACGAATATCTGGAAGACGATAAATTAACTTGGGTTGATGATATTCCTGTTGTAAATACACATATCATTAAACAATTAAAAGCAATCAAAACAGAAGAGCCGGACGATTTTAGAGTTCCTAAATTGTACAAGGATGTTGAAGATAAAGATTTTGCGAAAGATTTGTTTAGAAGAACAATTTTGAACGAAACTGCTTTTGCAAAAGAATACGAAGACAAAACGCCAAATTGGGACAGTGATCGTATTGCTGAAATTGATACTATTATCTTGAAAATGGCAATTTGTGAGTTTATTAAATTCCCATCGATTCCGGTAAAAGTAACTCTTAACGAATATTTAGAAATTGCTAAAGAATATTCTACTCCAAAAAGCAGTATTTTTATCAACGGAATTTTAGATAATTTGGTAAAAGAACTTACTGCTAACAAAAAAATGATAAAAGTAGGAAGAGGGTTGATGTAGGATATACAAAAAACAAATTTTAAAATTCCAAATTCCAATTCCATGTCACTCTGAGCGAAGTCGAAGAGCTGATTTTAAAAAGATTTAAATAATTATAAAACAATAAAAAATAAAGATTATGTCAGAAATAATGAAATTCGCTCCTTACTTATTAATGTTCGTAGTATTGTATTTCTTTATGATTATGCCTGCGCAAAAAAAGGCTAAAAGAGAAAAAGAATTTGCTCAAGCTTTAAAAGTAGGAGATAAGATAATAACAATTGGCGGGATCCACGGAAAAGTTGCTGAACTTTCAGAAACTTCTTTAGTGATCGAAACAATGTCAGGAAAATTAAAAATCGAAAGATCTGCTATTTCTTTAGATAAAACTGCAGCTTTGAATAATGTGAGTAAAAAGGCATAAGGTTTTTTAGAAATTTCAATAAAATTTAAAATCCCAAATTCCAATTTTGTAATGGAATTTGGGATTTTTTTTTAAACCCGACAGGTTTTAAAAACCTGTGGGGTTTACTGTATATTACAAATCTTTGTAGAGTTTCTTCCGAAGATTCCTCGTTCCTCGGAATGACAAATTGTTGTGATAACGGTTCTGAATACTCTAGTATGTCATCCTGACGAAGGAAGGATCTTCACAAGGAGCTCCGTAATCTATGTCGCCAATCTTGTGAAGATTCCTCGTTTTTAGGAATGACAATTGGTTGTGATAACTCTTCTATATACTCAGTTTACAAAAAGAAAAAACCTTTGTAAAAGTTTTAAACTTTGACAAAGGTTTCGTATAGTTTGGAATTTGGAATTTACAATATTGGGATTTCTAAACTTTACCTGTATTTATCATTCAATCCCACATTCGCCAAAATCATCGGAAGTACTTTTTCGATTCTTGAAATTTTGGTTTTTTCTTGTTTAGCTGTTTCGATGTATTCCAAGAATTCGTATTGTTTGTAAGGAGAAAACTTCTCAAAAGCTTCTTTTAAAGCGAGATTCTTAGCCATTTCTTTATTTAAAAGCTCAGAAACAATTGCTTCTTTTTTGGCAGGTTTGATGATTTTTCCCTGTTTTTCGTTTTCAATAGCCTCAGCAATATATTCTAGAATTTCTTTTTCGTTTACCTCTTCTTTAGAAGTAAAGCGCCATTGACGAAGCGATTTTGTAATATCTTCCTGAGCGTTGATAAGTTTCTTTTTTTCGTCTTTTAGAAAAACACCATTGAAGAACCAAATCGTAAAATAATCTTTAAAGCCGCCAATTCCGACTACATTTTTTTTATTGTAAACATAAACAGGACCGCCCCATTTTGTGGTTTCGGTTAGTTCTGTTTTATCAATTATAGATTTGAGAAGAAGGAGTTCTTCTTCCCATTTCTCGCTATATTTCCAAATGCCTTTATTGTCGGATTTTGATTCCACTTATTTGCTCTTTTTAGATTTTTCAGAACTATCAAAAATTCCTGGAACAGCTGTTAATTCAGCAATTTTTACAATAACATCAGTTGCTTTTTGGATACTTTCTGCAGGAACATATTCATATTTTCCGTGAAAGTTATGGCCTCCCGCAAAAATGTTCGGACAAGGTAATCCCATAAAAGATAACTGAGAGCCGTCAGTGCCGCCGCGAATAGGTTTGATGATCGGTTTAATGTTTAATTCTCTCATTGCTTTTTCGGCAATATCAACAATATGTTTTACAGGCAGGACCTTTTCTTTCATATTGTAATATTGATCTTTTACTTCAGCAATCACGATATCTTCACCAAATTTCTTCGCGAATTTTTTATTGAATTGTTTTGCAATTTTATGAATCAGTTCTTTACGTTTTTCGAATTTCTTTTTGTTGTGATCACGAATAATTAATTCTAAAACCGTTTCTTCAATATTTCCTTTGATATGATGAACGTGAAAAAATCCTTCGTAACCTTTTGTTTCCTGAGGTGTTTCACCTTTTGGTAATTCATTAATAAAATCATTTGCCAAAAGCATCGAATTAATCATTTTTCCTTTGGCATAACCAGGATGAACACTTTTTCCTTTGAAAGTTATTTTAGCGCCGGCAGCGTTGAAATTTTCATATTCTAATTCACCAATCTGGCTTCCGTCCATAGTGTAAGCCCATTGTGCTCCAAATTTTTCTACATCAAAATGATGCGCACCACGGCCAATTTCTTCATCTGGCGTAAAACCAATTCTGATTTTTCCGTGTTTAATTTCCGGATGCTGAATCAGATATTCCATTGCAGAAACAATCTCCGTAATTCCAGCTTTATCGTCGGCGCCCAAAAGCGTTGTTCCGTCTGTTGTAATGATCGTTTGACCTTTATATTGTAATAAATCTTTAAAATAATCTGGAGACAAGATGATGTTTTTTTCTGCATTCAAAACAATATCTTTTCCGTCATAATTTTCAACGATTTGAGGTTTTACATTTGCACCGCTAAAATCTGGCGAAGTATCAAAATGAGAAACAAAACCAATCGTTGGAACTTCGTGCTCAACATTACTTGGCAGTGTTGCCATGATATAAGCTTTGTCGTCTATTGTTACGTCTTCTAAACCAATAGATTTTAGTTCTTCGACTAATTTATTGGCAAGGTTCCATTGTTTTTCTGTACTTGGAGTAGTTGTTGAATTTGGATCCGATTCGGTATCAATTGTTACATAACTGATAAAACGGTCTATAATATGCTGCATTTCTTTGAATTTTTAGCAAATATAAAAAAATCTGCTGGATGATAACTTGTAGCGATAAATCAAAAAAGGGACTCAGAAATGAATCCCTATACAACTATTTTTTAACTGCTTATTTACTTTTTACACATCTAAAACCGAGATGATTCGCGGCAGAACGGTATTCGCCTTTTCCTCTCGTACCTACCATATAGCGTGTGCAATATTGATCTGTACATAAAAAAGAACCACCGCGGTGCACTCGTTTTATTTGTGACGGATCGTTTGGATCGTTGTAAGCGGCTGGACCTTGAGGGTTTTTTATTGTTTGACCACTTTCTGCTAATGATTTGTAATAATCTACGCTGTACCAGTCGTTTACCCATTCCCAGACATTTCCAGCCATGTCATATAATCCATAAGCGTTTGGAGCATATTGCGCAGTTGGAGCAATTCCTTTAAAGCCATCTTCGCCGGTATCTCCATCTTTAATAGGGAAATGTCCTTGGTAAATATTGGCTTGGAATTTTCCGTTTGGCTTTAAATTATTTCCCCAAGCATAAAGATTTCCTGTTTTACCGCCTCTTGCTGCAAATTCCCATTCTGCTTCAGTAGGTAATCTTTTGCCGGCCCATTTGGCATAAGCTGCAGCATCTTCATAAACCACATGAACTACGGGATATTTTTCTTTTCCTTTTATAGTACTTTGAGGGCCGTCTGGATGTCTCCAGTCAGTGCCTGGTTCATAACGCCACCATTGCAGGAAATCATTAAGATTAACAGCTGAAGGCGTTGGAGTAAAAATAACCGAACCCGTAATTAGATCTTCTTCATTTGCCGTCGGAAATTCTTCTTTGGTTGGTTTTTGTTCTGCAACAGTTATATAACCAGTTGCTTTTACAAATTTTTCAAACTCTTCGTTTGTTACCTCGGTTTGATCCATGTAATAACCGTCAACATAAACGCGATGAATAGGAGCAGCGTCTTTTGTAACGCCTTTTATACTGCATAAACTTTCGTCTTCTACATTTGATCCCATCGAAAATTCGCCTCCCGGAATCCAAACCATTCCTTTAGGTGTTTTATCTGAATTGGGTTTGAATTTATTTTCAATAGTTGGTTTAAACTCCGATTCATTACTGCTTGGAAGTTCGTGACAATCTGCTGCGTTTACAGCTATTTCTTTTTTAGGCACGATGATTTTAGTATAGCCGTATGCAAGTGAAATAATGGAAATTGTGAGCACGCCAAAAATCCAAAAGGTTTTATTTTTCATAACAAATGATTTTGATCTAATTGTGGTTGTCAATAGTTTGGTAAAATTATGAAAATATCTTTCTTAATTATATTAACCCGATAGAATTAATAAAATTATTTATCTTCTTCAACCAAAACAACTTCATATTTGTCTTTTCCGTCAACTTGAACAGGTTGATAATAAGTCTCTCCAAATTTGATATATTTCACATTACCAATAGTAACTTCTTCTCCACCTTCTGGAAGGCTTTCTACAATTGTTCCAGCTGTTGGTGCGACTACTTTATAATTATTTCCGTCTTTTTCGTAATACGTTCCGCCGTAATAGTAATTATTGACAGTTCCTGTATTGACGGTCTGTGCGCCACTCGGAATATTATTTACCGTTCCGCCCACGGGAGCTGGAACCGCCGTGTAGCCGCCACTTGAGGAAGTGTACCAAACACCTTGATCGTAATGATATTGCGTACTTTCGACACTCACTACAATTGCTGTAACGGCCAAAGTGGCTACGAAAAATCCCCAAGGATGCCAAACTGGTCCCCAATAATAAGGTCTGTAAGGATGATAATAATACGGATGAAAAGTATTGTATCGATATCCTCCATACACATACGGCGGACGAACATACGGACGGGGCGCAGGTCGTACATAGGTGTTACGGTTGTTGCGAACATGAACACTGTTGTTTACATTAATGTTTACGTTGTTTCTGTTTCTATTAACTGTATTACCGCTGATGTTTGTATTTCTATTACCAATATTATTATTGCTTCTATTGGTGTTGTTTCTATTAGCGTTATTTCTTGCAGCAGCAGCAGCAGGTCTCGTCGCCTTATTATTTGCGTTGGCAGGTCTGGTTACTTTGGTGCCAGAATTTGCAGGACGACTTATTCTTCCTCCGTTAGAACTAGGTCTTGTTTGAGTGGCAGGTCTGGTATGTGTGGCACCGCCTCCGCGATTAATGGCATTTCCTCTATGAGCACCGCCTCCGCCATGCCGTTGTGCAAAACTATCAATCGAAATAAGGAAAAATGTACCAATCAAACATAAGAGTGCCGATCTTTTTAATATTTTGGATATGTTTTTCATTTTCAGTGATTTATAATGAATTAAAGTTATAAAAAAAATGCGTCGTTTATGCAAATTGAAATAAAAGTTTGAAGCTTATGTTTTTGATATTGAGTCTTATAGCGAAATGTCCCATTGAATTCTAAAGCGCCATCCTTGCTCTAATGGCAGTGTTTTATCTTGAAAACTGAAATAACTGACTTCGGATGTAAGTTTGTTTTTATGTCCTTTAAAAAACCAGTTAAAAGCCAATGTTGATTCTGCTTGTCTATTTTCCCTTACGGAATAATCGGGTCTATAGGAAGCATGTCTAGCTGCCATTTCTAAATGTTGAGGCCACCAGTGAAAAACATTATGAAAGAAATAGCCTGCCTGAACATAGTATCCTTTCATTACTGTCATATTATCGTTGTTGTATTTATCTATTATTTCTTTGGTATGCCATTCGCTCTGCCAAGAAAAACCCCGGTACATAAAAGCAGTTTCTAAATTCCACTGATTAACCCTGTATTGACCGGGTAAACCATCCTCAAATCCGTCTAAAGAACCTCCTCCCGCTTGAGAGAAACGAGTGTAAGGACTTCGGTTGGTTATGGCCGAAAAGGCGATAATTGGAGTTGGTTTTTCATGAAACTCCAGATCACAGCCTTCAAAATCAAGAAATCTTCCAAGAAAATTCCATTGTGCCCGTCCAAAATACATTAAATTGCCATCATCATTAGAAGTGCTTCCGCGCCCCGTTCCTGTTAAAGCTGCAAACCAATAATTGAAATCGGTAATACCGTTTCCTTTTAAATGGCCATATACTTCAGCTCCTAGTTGTCTGTCAACTGTAAACGGACGATTAATAAGCGATCGTTCTACCATTTGCTGTTCACCACTGCTTATAAATCGTTCGCGGGTAAATTCTGTTTTCCATTGTCCGACTTTAAAACTCAGCCAATCCCATTTTTCAATCATAATTCTGAAGTCAAGCAAATTGGATTGACTTAATTCATACTCCCAATAATATTTAAGCCAAGGTTCAAAAGCATGACCTCCAATTTTAAGTCGGGCGCGATTTATTTTAAAAGTAGTTTTGGCATCTTGACTATAATCATCATAAGTAAGCGGATCTGTATCGTAAGGAGTAGAAAAACGAAATTGCAGACGGCTTTGTAATTGAAATAGAAATTTATTATCTCTTGTCTGCAGTTCAAATCCTTTCTTCCCATATCGCACACTCATTATTTTGCTGGTATCTTTTTCTTGCTGTGAAAGCCCTTTGAGACTAAATAACAGGAAAACTAAAAGTAGAATTTTATAAATACGATTTGTTTTGTTTGTTTTACACATAAGCTCATATGGTTTGTATAAAAGAGTGTTACAACAATTATTTTCTTCCAAAGTTTTTCGCTATTCCTAAACCAATTCCCCAGCTGTCATAAGCATTCCATTTAAAGTCATAACTTACAGTTCCAAAAACTTCCCATCCTTTTGGTAATTCATAACCATATTCCACGCCGGCGCGCGTCAGGAAAAAATCTTCTTCTTTAGCAAATTCTCCTCCAAAACCTAATAGAAAACTCCAATGTTCATTTGGCTTGTAAATTCCCATTACTGCTGGAGCAATAGGATAACTTCTTTCAACGGTTTCTTTGTCTTCTCCGCTGGCCAGATTTTTTTCGACTTTAAATTTTTCAATAATAAAATCAGTATGCAGTCCGATTGCCCATTTTTCATGAAATTGAAAAGTATAATCTAATCCCCACGCAGGAAGGCTGAGCACTTCTCGGTTTCCTTCGTCATCACGACCTTCAAAAACATGAACATGATTAATAGATAATCCTAGTTGATGATGAGGTTTAAAAGCTTTTTCTTCTTTCTGCGCTGTGATTTTATTAGAAGATAAACTGATTATGAAAAAAGGGAAAAAGAGAAAGGGGCTAAAAAATGTTTTTATGTACAGCATTTGAATCTCATTTTATTTAACATTAAATTTTAAAAGAGAAAATGAATGACTTAACTATCTCAAAATTAAGTAATATATAGCCTAAACATCTTAGGAAGAGGTGTAGAATAGGTTTCATATTATAATTTGCAACATAAAAATTTAGGAATTAAACAAAATTGAGCTATTTGTTTTTATAAAAAACAACCTTTTTAAACTATAATATTTAAATTTGCACCCGAAAAAACAACAACACAACAACACAACTTTTTATGTATAAATTGATAATTCGTCCGATACTTTTTTGGTTTGATCCAGAAGAGGTACACTATTTTACTTTCTCTTTTGTTAAATTCATTTCTAAAATACCTGGCGTTTCGGCAATTATAAGATCTATTTATGAAGTAAAAGATTCTCGATTAGAAAGGGAAGTTTTCGGAATTAAATTTAAAAACCCAGTTGGACTTGCTGCGGGATTTGATAAAGACGCCAAATTATACAAAGAACTAGGTGATTTTGGTTTTGGTTTCATCGAAATTGGAACTGTTACACCAGTTGGACAAGAAGGAAATCCGAAAAAACGTTTGTTTAGATTGAAAGAAGATCAAGCGATTATTAACAGAATGGGATTTAATAACGGCGGAGTTCTAGAAGCTGTAGAGCGTTTGAAAAAGAATTCGAATGTTTTAATCGGAGGAAATATCGGCAAGAATAAAGTAACAGATAACGTAGATGCTGTAAAAGATTATATCATTTGTTTTGATGCACTTTACGATCATGTAGATTATTTCGTGGTGAATGTATCTTCACCAAATACGCCCAATTTAAGAGCTTTACAAGATAAAGAACCTTTGACAGCTTTATTGCAGACCTTGCAAAACAGAAATGTGGCAAAACAAAAAACAAGCACACAAAAAGTAAAACCAATTCTTTTAAAAATTGCTCCAGATTTAACAGACGAGCAGTTGTTAGATATTATTGATATTGTAAAAACAACGCAGATTGCGGGTGTAATTGCCACAAATACTACAATTTCAAGAGACGGACTCCAGTCTCAAAACCAATCCGAAATGGGAGGTTTGTCTGGAAAACCATTAACAAAACGTTCAACAGAAGTTATTCGTTTTCTTTCTGAAAAAAGCAATAAAGCATTTCCAATTATTGGAGTAGGAGGAATTCATTCTGCAGACGATGCGATCGAAAAGCTAAATGCAGGTGCAGGTTTAGTACAGCTTTATACAGGATTTATTTATGAAGGTCCAGCCTTAATAAAAGCGATAAATAAAAAGATTTTAAAGCAGTTGTAAAAGAAGGCTCTGGACTATTAATCCAGTAAGTATTGCAACTCCAAAACTTAACAATGTGCCTATTAAAACATACTCTGTAAGTTTTCTTTCTTTGGCTTCGTTAAGATCTCCAAACCTAAAAATAGATTTGGCAGCCAATAAAAATCCGATTGCTTCAAAATGTCCGGTTAATATAAATCCGAAAACAAACAAGCGTTCTAAAATACCAATATAATTTCCAGCAGCTATCAGTGAGTTATCCTGATGGCTGTTTTGGCTTTCTGGCGCCCATATCGAAATTATAATTTTTATAAAAATAGAAGTGGGTTTAGTGAGTAATAATAGTCCGGTAATAAGAATCCAAAAAGCATTATCCTGCCAAAAATTGATTATTATGTTGTGTTGATAAATCATTACGACACCAATTAAAACTAGGATGTGCGCAATTTGGTCCACAACAAACCAAGTACGTTTATTTTTTTCTTTTTGAAAATTAAGTTTGATGATGTCGATGATTCCGTGAATAACTGCAATTAAAACAGCATAAGGAATAAAACGAATTTCTCCCGCTAAAACAGCAGCTAGAACTCCATGAAGTAAAATATGGAGGTAGAGATAAATACTTTTATGTTTTTTTATTTCTTTATCGACTACCCAAGCGTTTGGCTGCCAGATAAAATCTCCTAATAAATGTGCTAAAAGCAGTTTTACAAATAAAATCATAAGGTTTTAAGTTGTTTTATTTCTGTTCTAAAATAGCTGTCCAAATTCATAACCAAATCAAAATGAGCGCGTTTTTGTCTTCGGCTCACAGCAGCTTGGTTTATTCCTAGTTTATGTCCTAATTCTTCTTGCGACAAAGTTGGATTTTCTATTGCAGTAGTCACAAATTCTGCCGATTGCACAAGCCAGTTATCCATAAAAGTTAACGCCAGCTGCAGCATTAAATTCATTTTTTCATCCATTGCAGCATCTCCCGTTCGCATGGCTAAAGTTACTTTTTGCTTTTTTAAAGTTTCGAATAACTCTCCAGAGCGAATAAAAGCAGAGCCGTAACTTTCTGAAATTTTTTCGCTGTTATGTGTTTTATCGCCAAAACCAATACTCATTCTGGCATCTAGTTTTAAGCTTCGTAAATATGCTTTTGTCAAAATAGCAGCGCATAAAGCATCTTCAAGATTTTTTATTTCGATTTGAAACTCATCGCCTCTATATACTTCCCAGTCAGTAGGACTTGTTCCAAAACGAGATAAGATTTTCTTTAGGTCTTCTACCCAGTCTTTAGATTTCTGTTTTCTAGAATCGATTATGTCGCCTGTAATAACACTAGTCATATTCAAATATAATTAAAAATATATAAACTTTCTATTACAAATATACGTAATTTTTATTTTTATTACGTTTTTTGGTAATAATAAAAAATATTACGTAATTAGGTAATAATTATGTATTGCAAATGACGAATGTTTATATATTGGAGTATGACAGCATGGTGTATTATTTTCCTCCAATTAACGCTAGAGGTAAGAGAAATATTTTACAATACATAATTTTAAAGAAAATTATAACTTTTATTTCTTTAAAAAAGAAACTAACTTAGCTTCACCAAAAGAAAAAGCTTTGAGTAAAAAAATCAAAATTATCGAATGTCCTCGAGATGCCATGCAAGGGATAAAAACCTTTATTCCGACAAAAAATAAAGTGGCTTACATACAAGCATTATTAAGAGTTGGCTTTGATACTATTGATTTTGGAAGTTTTGTTTCTCCAAAAGCGATTCCGCAAATGCAGGATACAGCTGAGGTTCTTGCACAGTTAGACCTTTCTCAGACTACGAGCAAACTTTTGGCTATAATTGCCAATACACAAGGCGCAGTTCAGGCTTCAGAACATGAACCAATTCAGTATTTAGGATTTCCATTTTCGATTTCTGAAAACTTTCAGATGCGTAATACACACAAAACGATCGCCGAATCTTTAGTTACTTTAAATGAAATTTTAGAAATTGCAGATAAAAAAAATAAAGAAGTAGTAACCTATCTTTCAATGGGATTCGGAAATCCATACGGAGACCAATGGAATGTAGAAATAGTGGGTGCCTGGACAGAGAAATTGTCAGATATGGGCGTGAAAATTTTATCGCTTTCTGATACTATAGGAACATCAACTCCAGAAGTTATTACGTATTTGTTTTCAGAATTAATTCCAAAATATCCTGAAATTGAGTTTGGTGCGCACCTGCATACAACGCCAGAAAGCTGGTTCGAAAAAATCGATGCTGCAGCAAAAGCCGGCTGTACCCGTTTTGATGGAGCTATTCAAGGTTTTGGCGGTTGTCCGATGGCAACAGATAAGCTTACAGGAAACATGCCCACAGAAAAACTAGTTTCTTATTTTACAGCAAACAAGAAACAAACAGGTTTAAATTCCTTAAGTTTTGAAAGCGCTTATAATGAAGCTTCAAAGTTATTTGGTAAGTTTCACTAACAAATAATAACATTAAGGTCACAATTTAACCCAATAAATTTGCCTATATTTACTATTACCCCATAATAATAACGACCAAAGTCAGTTTTTAATAATTGTAACTTTATTATTTTGTCATGGAATTAAACTACGGCCGAATTTCAAAAATTATACTTTTACTACTTTTCTTTTCTTCCTGTTCGAGTGAATTAGATTTTGATCAGGTTAAAGATTTAAAGCTCGAACCAGTTTTTGTGGGAAACTTGGCTTATTTTGATGTTCCAGCCAATCAGCTTATAGATGACGGCGGTAATCATATTGCTTATGATGTGAGAGCTTTTGATATTTTTAAAGAAAAGTTTTTAAACGATCACTTAAAAAAAGCCGAATTTGATTTTGAAATAGAAAATAATATAGACCGTGCATTTGTCGTAAATTTTTTATTGCTGAGTGCCGACGACACCGTACTCGAAAGGCTGTCTTATATAGTTCCCGCTTATAAAGGAAGTCCGAATGTTATAAAATACCCTACAGAAGTTTTTGCAAATGAACGTTTAGATCTTTTGAAACAAACCGTTAAAATTGGTTTTGTTGTTTTAATACAAAGCGGTACACCTTTAAATGAAAACAGCGTAGGGAATTTGAAATTAAGATCAAGTGCAACAGCTTATCTGGAAATCGAATGAGAAAGTACTGTCTGATTATTAGTCTGTTGTTCCAATTTTATTCTTTTTCACAGAATAAGGAAGTGCTGTATAATTTTACTTCCATCCCGCAATCTTCTCTTGTAAATCCTGGAGCTGATGTTTCGTATAAGTTTTATTTTGGATTTCCTGTTTTATCTGGAATTTCTGCTAATGTCGGTTCAAGCAGTTTTTCGGCTTATGATTTATTTGCTGACAATGGAGTTGACTTTAATGATAAAGTTAGAAATGCAGTAAATATGTCTTCAAGAAATGATAAAGTAATTACCAATCAGCAGTTAGAATTGTTTTCTGGCGGCTTTAGAATTGGAGGCAGAGAAAGCCGTTCGTATATTTCGTTTGGGATGTATCAGGAATTTGACTTTTTTATGTATGTTCCAAAAGATCTTGCAATATTGGCTTTGGATGGAAATAAAAATTATATTGGAAAATCATTTAACCTTGGTGATCTTAGTTTAAAAGCTGAAGTACTTTCAGTTTTTCATGTCGGCTTTCATAAAAAAGTGAGTAATAAATTTGTTTACGGAGGGCGTGCAAAAATTTATTCTAGTGGAGCTAATGCAACTTCGACAAAGAATTCAGGTTATATTTATACAGGGCAGAATGCTGGAACTCCAAATCTGTACAACCAAATTATTTCTTCTGATTTAGAATTAAAAACTTCTGGACTTTCGTCATTTACAAAAGATGAATATGAAGGAAGTATCGCAAAAGACATCACACATAATACCTTTTTTAATGGGAGTTTAGGTTTTGGCGTGGATGCTGGAATAACCTATTATATAAAAGATAATCTGCAATTAACGGCAAGTATAATTGATCTTGGTTTTGTTCGACAATCAAAAGATATCGAGACATTAACTTATAAAGGAACTTATCAATATGAAGGTGCAAACCCAGATTTTTTAGGCACCAATGATCCCGAAAATGTTTTTGATGAATTTGATCAAGCCATTCCGCGAGATACACTTTATAATAAATATACCACTTGGCGTCCGACAAAATTTTATTCATCTATTCAATACTCATTTGGAGAAGCGCGGCCAGATGATGAATGTAATTGCCGCGGAAAAGTAGAGAAATATTATAAAAATGCTGTTGGCGCCCAAGTCTTTGCGATGTCAACACCAAGAACGCCAATCGGTGCTTTCACTGCTTTTTATAGAAGAAATATTTTTAGAAAATTAGATCTTAAAGCAACATATACGTTTGATTCATTTTCGAATAAAAATATAGGATTAGGACTTGCTGGAACTTTAGGAAAAATGAATATGTATCTTTTAGTCAATAATATATTGGAGTACAAAGATGTTTCTAAGGCAAACAGCGCAGCATTTCAATTTGGAATAAACTTTGTTTTTCAAGATAAAGATTAGGTGAAATTCCAAATTTTAGAAGCAACCTTCGAATTTAGAATTTAAAAAAATTAAAGTTCAATAAAGTACGTATTTTCCTGTAAAGTTAAATTTATGATTATTGCAGTATTCTAGTTTGCAATTTATTCACTATATTTGCACGCAATTCAACTAGAAATTGCAACATGATAGCACACAACTCCAAGATTATCGGCGAAGGTTTAACTTACGACGATGTATTATTAGTACCTAACTACTCGAATGTGCTTCCTCGCGAAGTGAGCATTAAATCAAAATTCTCAAGAAACATTACATTAAACGTTCCGATTGTATCTGCAGCTATGGATACAGTAACAGAAAGCGCAATGGCAATTGCTATGGCACAAGAAGGCGGAATTGGTGTTTTACATAAAAATATGACTATCGAACAACAAGCTGGAAAAGTTCGAAAAGTAAAACGTGCAGAAGCAGGAATGATTATCGATCCTGTAACTCTTCCTTTAACTTCTACAATTGCAGATGCTAAAAATGCAATGAAAGAATTCGGAATTGGCGGTATTCCAATCGTTGATGAAAACAAAATCTTAAAAGGAATTGTAACCAATCGTGACTTACGTTTCGAAAAAAATGGTGCAAGACCAATTGTTGAGGTTATGACAAGCCAAAACTTAGTAACTGTTGCAGAGGGAACTTCTCTAGAACAAGCTGAAGTTGTTTTGCAAGGTCATAAAATCGAAAAATTACCAGTAGTAAACGCTAATAGCGAATTAGTTGGTTTAATTACGTTTAGAGATATTACCAAATTGACTCAAAAACCAATTGCTAACAAAGATTCTTTTGGACGATTGAGAGTTGCTGCTGCAATCGGTGTAACAGGAGATGCAGTTGTAAGAGCTGAAGCTTTGGTTGCTGCCGGCGTAGATGCTATTATTATTGATACAGCTCACGGACACACAGAAGGTGTGGTGAATGTATTGAAAGAAGTAAAATCAAAATTCCCTCAAATAGATGTAATTGTTGGAAACATTGCAACTCCAGAAGCGGCTAAATATTTAGTAGACAATGGAGCGGACGGTGTAAAAGTTGGAATCGGACCTGGTTCTATTTGTACTACACGTATCGTTGCAGGTGTTGGTTTTCCTCAATTCTCAGCAGTTTTAGAAGTTGCTGCAGCAATTAAAGGCACTGGAGTTCCAGTTATTGCAGATGGTGGAATTCGCTATACAGGAGATATTCCTAAAGCAATTGCTGCAGGTGCTGACTGTGTAATGTTGGGTTCATTATTAGCAGGAACAAAAGAATCACCAGGTGAAACTATCATTTTTGAAGGAAGAAAATTCAAATCGTATCGTGGAATGGGTTCAGTTGAAGCTATGCAAACAGGTTCAAAAGATCGTTATTTCCAAGATGTTGAGGATGATGTTAAGAAATTAGTTCCAGAAGGAATCGTAGGACGTGTTCCTTACAAAGGAGAATTAAACGAAAGTATGCTTCAATTTATCGGAGGTCTTCGCGCTGGAATGGGATATTGTGGTTCTAAAGATATTCCGACTTTACAAGAATCTGGACGTTTTGTGAGAATTACATCAAGCGGAATTACCGAAAGTCACCCGCATAACGTAACAATTACTAAAGAAGCTCCAAATTATTCTAGATAATTTTTAGTTTTTCAAGATAAAATAAAAGGCGTAAGATTTATATTCTTACGCCTTTTGTTATTTTTAGTTTTTAGAAATTTTAACTGTCTGCCTATAACCACTCTTTGATATTAAGTTGATACCAAAATCAGTGTGTTTCAGGTTTAGATCAAATTCCATATCCAAATTATTTTCAGATATAAAATGATTCGGAATGTCATAAATAAGCTTTCCGCTTCCTGTGCCGCTTCCGGATGTATCAAATCTGCTTTCGATTAATTTTATTGTATAGGTCTGCACAATATCAAAAAAAGCCTCTTTAGCTGTCATGCGTTTAAGAGTATAGGTTGTGTTGATGATCATTTCAAAATTTATTCCTGCAACTGGAATTGTTAGCGGATTTTCCTGAGTAAAAGATTCTCCGATTTTTAATTTCTTTTGAGGCATAATAACCTGTGAAAACATGCTCTTTACAGTTTCAAAAAGTGCATTTTTAAAACTCTCTTCGGTATTATTTGCAACTATAGAATCCATTTGGGGCATACTTGAAGCAGAAGCCTTGCCAAATAACATTGTGCCACTAGGAATTATACTTGTTCCATTTTCGTCAAGAGATTGTAAGTATTCAATTGTAATAGGGAAATTTCCGTCTTTATCAATTTTACCGGTTTTGGCTTGAGTTTCAATACCATACTTTTTATTTATTTTCGTGGGATTTGTTGCTCCATTTTTTTTGAAGACTTCCAATATTTCTTCTGATCCTGTATAAGTAACTTCATAATTTGAAGAGGTATAAGTAGTTTGATTGTAAGTGGTCTCTGGAGCATAGCCAGCATTGAAATCTAAAATTTTCGAAGATTGGCCGTAATTGGAAAATGGAATAACAAGAAGCAGTAAAAGAGCTTTTTTCATGTTTGTTGGTTGTATCGGGTCGGTTTTTAATAATAGCGAAAGTATATAATTATTAGCAATCAAAATATATTCTTTTTAGAATTTAAAAAATAAAAAAAGCAGCTCATGAGAGTAATGAGCTGCTTTTTTTAAGAAAGAACTATATTTTTAAAGCGAAGCAGTATTCTTTTCTGTTTCTCTTAAAGTTTGATTTTCTAAAATCTGTTGTACAAAAGGTTTAACTTGAGTATCAATTTCGGATTCAGAAATATTTAAAGATTTAGCATCTGAGACCAATTGCAACCACGGTTTTTTACCCTCAAAATCATAACTTCCGAATACAATAACTGGCGTACCTTTTACTTTTACATTCTCTTTGTCTTTCAAAATCCATTCATCTGCCCATTTATATAAAAACTTAGCATCTTTTTCCAGCAATCTCAAGCAAGAATGAGAAGCTGGATAACCTGGTAATTCATATTGATGAAAACCAACACCAAGTTTATTTTCGATATTGAAATTCCATTTTAGTTCCCACTCATCATTAAAAGTACTGGTTGTTTTTTCAGCTTTCCAATTTGTAAAAAATAAACCTGTTGGAGTAGGATCTTTTTTTCTTCCCATATTAGTTGGGCCCGTACGAACCAATTCGCCATTTTCGTAAGCGGCAAAAGTCTGCGTTGGGTAAGAGAAAATAATAACTTTAGAAATCTCTTCTAAAGAGCTTACATGAAGTGGAAATGGCAAATAATAAACCAAATCGCCACTAAAATCGGAAGGAACTACAATCGAATCTTGTTTAGCTAGATTAGGTTTGTCTGTTCTGTTTACGGCATATACAATCGCGGTTTTTGTACTGTCAGATTCATTTGCTTTCAGCCATTCTTTTGTTTTTTCAAAATGGTATTCAACAGAAGATGTTTTTTTGTACTCTATTTTTTTATGTGGTTTTGCTTTTGTTTCTGCTTGATTTTCGTTACGATTTGTTTTGCTTTGATTACAAGAAACTAACAAAGTTAAAATCAATAGTAACATGGCATTTGCAGTGTAATATAACTTTTTCATAATTGCTGATTTTAATTATGATAAAGGTATAAATGTGATAGCTTAAAAGGGTTACATGATTTTTTGTATTATTTTCGTGATTTACATTTATGAGATAGAATTTTTCATACTTTATTTTATATTAAACTATCTTATAATTTCAAATTTTATTGGATAACTGGAGCCTCTTACCATAGCTCTTCCTGTGATAAAATTACCTTCAATATTCTCGAATTTTACATTCATAATTTCTCCAGCTTTAAAAGGGAACTCTGGTAATGTAATTTCCGTCATTTTAGCATTGTATTCGCAATCGTTCAACCACTCTAAATCCGATTTTATAAAATATTTGCCACTTTCTAAATATTCAACATGTTTATTTCCTGAGATTGTTAAATAAGCTGTTTTATCAGGATTATCGGTATATTTTAATTTGATGTTTTTTAGAATTTTGCAATCAAAGTTTTGATTGCTTTGAGCTAAAGACATCGTTGCAGTTAAACAAAGAATAAATAAAAAAAGAGAAGTTTTCTCTGCTCTTAAAAAGTAAAATAATTTCATAGATAATTAGATATTGGTTGAGTTAAAATGAGATTGTAAAATGATTAAAAAGAATTCTATAAAAACTTTTTTAGAATTCTGTATTAAGATTGTTTATTTGATTTTCATCAAAAAATTAGAAACATTTTTATTCCATTCTATTTTATTTTTAATCAAATAGTTTTCGTGCCCGGTATTTTTATAAACCTTTAATTCCTTTATCCCTTTCAGGTTTGTGTATATTTCGTCAATCTCTTTTCGACTTACACTTTTATCTTTTTCCCCGTATAATAATAGAACAGGACAATTTATAGATTTTGCATATTCTGATGGATTATGTCCAAAACCCCAAAAGCCATTTTGAATTCCTCCCCAGAAAACTAAAATCCCGGCCATAGGAAAAGTGGGAGCGTTCATTTTTTTAAATCTGGCGCAGACTGTTTCATACATAGATCCAAATGGACATTCAATAATAATTCCTTTTGGTTTTATTTGATAATCATTTATTGATTTCATTATTGAAACAGCTCCCATTGAAGAACCAAAAAGGTAAATATTTTTTTCTCCAAGTGAGGAAATATAATCAACACAAGTTTTTACTTCTTCAGCTTCCTTAAAACCAATTGTAGTTTGATTTCCGTCTGAATTCCCGCTTCCCATAAAATCAACTAACATTGTGCTGTATCCTAATTTTTGAAATTCATCAGAGCGTTCAATTAAAGACGATTTTTCAGAACCATAACCATGAAACAAAATAACTGTTCCTTTTGGATTTAGATTTTGAATATGCCAGCATTCAATTTCTTTGTTGCTTTTTAGTTTTAGAGTTTGGTATTTCTGACTAGGAATCTTCGAACTCTTAGGTTTAGGATTGTTGACACCAAAAAACAATGTTTTTACTTTTTCTAAAGAAGATAATTTTTCAGGACTTTGTGTTTTTTCAGATTTATTTTCTTTAAAATGAGTGAACTTATACGCATGAAAAAAAGCAATCAAATTCATTAGTATAAATAGTAATAATAGGGCTTTTAAAAATCGATATTTTTTTGATTTCATATTTATTCTTGCTCAATTAATTTCAAAGTATATTCAAATTGTGTGTCCTTATTTTGCATAAAATCTTCTAAAGTTTGTTTCACTTCATGATCAGGAATAATTCCTCTTGCAAAAATTTGATTGGCTTTTTTAGGAACGTCTTGTTCTAAGTTTACAATCGAAAACTGTGTTTTGATTTTAGTATTTGGAAGTTCATATTCGATAGGAGTGTGGCCGTTATGTCCAAAATAACCGCCCATTGTTTCTTCGCCAATCACTATTGCATTTGTATTTCCCGCTACTAAAGAAGCAAACAAAGATCCTGCAGAAGCAATTCTTGGACTTATTAATAAATAAATCTGTCCTTTAAAACTATTTTTGTCAGGCTGTAATACTAGATTGAACTTTTGGTCTTGTATATATTTTTGATTCATCAGAGTTGGAAATTCTTCTTTCACTTCATCTTCAAAATCCTTTCTTTCTTCTTTTTGTTTTTGAGGCTCGGTTTCTTCATAAACTAAATATTCTGGAAACGGAATTTGCTGAAAGTTGACGTAAGCAGATGAATTTTCACGATACGGTTTTTGTGTTAAATATGAGAAAGTCAAAATATCATTTGGATCAGTTCCGCCGCCATTATTTCTAACATCAACAATTAAATTTTTTATTTGTGAATTGTTAGAAAGGTATTGAAAACAACTGTCCAGATATTTTTTGTAAATCAAATGCTCTTTATCTTTTGCATTTCTGCCAATTGCAAAAGTATTGATGGTAAGTAAAGAGGTGTTGGAAGAAATGACTTTAAAAGAATATTTGGTTTTAATTTTTCCATATTGCAGACTATCAATAGGAAGCGAATGACGATTTTTGAAATTCCCTTTTCGGACATCATTAGAAATCCCCGCAACAGTTTTGGTTATTTTTTCAGTTTGGTTTGGAAGTGAATATTCTACCACAAATGCCTTTTGGGATCCATATTCCATTTCGAAATATTTCGCAAAAGAACTCCCAATTCCGATAGATTTTCCAGAAATATTATAACCATCGGTCGTGTAATATTTATGAAAAACACCCAATAAAGTATTGGTTTTGATTTTGTTAATAGAATGAATTTGAGATCCTAAAGGAATTTCAGAATTTTGAAAATTAACGATTAATTTATTTTCAACTAATTTTACCGGATAAGGAAAAAACAAATTTCCTGATGAATATTTATTTAGAAAATCATCAGGAAGTGTAGTGTCATTGTGCAGACTTCCTTCAAAATCTGTAATTTTTAGCATTATTTTGTAAAAGTCAAGGAGAGTTCTTGGTTTGCTTATTTCTAAAAATGCCCAAGAATAAATACTGTCAATTTCCTTTTTGGTTCGATATTTATAGACTCCCGAATTTGCTTTTTCTCTTATTTGTTTGAAAATAGTCAAATCTTGTTTCAATTTTTCTGCTGGCCATTTTTCGTTTTGAGAAAATGTGAATAATGGCAAAAGAAAAATCAGAATCAGAATTATTTTAGATTTGAGCATTTTAGTTCCTTTTTTAAGCAATCTAAAATACTCAAAAAACTTTAAATCAAACCTTTTATTTTAGCATGCTGCAGTAGTAAAATGGTTTTAGCATCGGTAATTTCTCCAGATTCAATCATCGCATAAGCTTCATCAAAAGTAAGTTCCAAAACTTCAATGTTTTCCTGTTCGGCATCAAGTCCGCCGCCTTCGCTGACTTTCATACTTTCGTCATATTCGCCAACAAATAAATATAGAATCTCAGTTACAGATCCTGGCGACATATAGGTTTCGATCACTTTTTGAACTTTGTTTAAGCGATAACCTGTTTCTTCTTCAGTTTCTCGAATAACGGCTTGTTCAGCATTATCTTTATCTAAAAGTCCTGCGCAAACCTCGATCATCATTCCGGTTTTATTTCCGTTTAAATAAGTCGGTAAACGAAATTGTCTTGTTAAAACTACTGTTTTTTTAGTCGTATTGTATAATAAAATAGCGGCGCCGTTTCCACGATCGTATACTTCGCGTTTATGAGACTCAACAGGCTGATTTTCTTTTTTATAATTAAAAGTTACTCGGTTTAATATATACCAATTATCAGATAATAATTTGGTTTCGGTTATTTCTATTTCTGGATTTTTTCTCATTGTGAAAATATTACATAAAAAAACGCTCTGATTATCAGAGCGTTTAAGGTATTATTTTGTTATTGTTTGTTTTCTATCTGGTCCAACCGATACAATTTTGATTGGCACTTCGATTTCTTTTTCAATAAACTCGATATATTCTTTAAGCTCAATTGGCAATTCGTCAAAAGTAGTTAATCCTGTTAAATCAGCTTTCCATCCTTTAAACTCTTTGTAAACCGGAGTAACGTTTTCTGGTTCAATGTTATAAGGGAAATGAGAGATGTTTTGTCCTTTATAGTTGTATTCTGTACAAACTTTTAAAGTTTCGAATCCAGAAAGTACATCACCTTTCATCATCATTAACTGCGTAACGCCATTAACTTGTACAGCATATTTTAAAGCCACAAGATCTAACCATCCGCAACGTCTTTGTCTTCCTGTAACAGAACCAAATTCGTTACCAACTTTAGCCATTGTAGCACCCACTTCGTCAAAAAGTTCAGTTGGGAAAGGTCCGCTTCCAACACGAGTTACGTAAGCTTTAAAAATTCCGTAAACCTCTTTAATTTTGTTAGGAGCAATTCCTAAACCAGTACAAGCACCAGCAGCAGTAGTATTTGATGAAGTCACAAAAGGGTAAGTTCCGAAATCAACATCTAACAAAGATCCTTGAGCACCTTCACAAAGAATAGATTTACCAGCTTTTTGAGCTTGGTGCATGTATTCTTCACTGTCAATAAAGTCTAATTTTTTAAGTTCTTCAATAGCTTCAAAGAATTCTTTTTCTAATTCAGCTAAGTTGTATTGGATAGCAACATCATAAAAAGCAATCATAGCTTCGTGCTTGTCCGCTAAAGCTCTGTAGCGCTCTTTGAAATCTTCTAATTCGATATCACCAACTCTTAAACCGTTTCTACCTGTTTTGTCCATGTAAGTTGGTCCAATTCCTTTAAGAGTTGAGCCGATTTTTGCTTTTCCTTTTGATGCTTCAGAAGCTGCGTCAAGCAAACGGTGTGTTGGTAAAATTAAATGCGCTTTTCTAGAAATGATTAATTTACTTTTGATATCAAGGTTGAATTTCTCTAAACCTTCGATTTCTTTTTGAAAAACTACAGGGTCGATTACAACACCATTTCCGATGATATTTACAGAGTTTTTATGGAAAATTCCAGAAGGAATGGTTCTAAGTACGTGTTTAATTCCGTCAAATTCTAATGTATGGCCTGCATTTGGTCCTCCTTGAAAACGTGCAATAATATCATAATTTGAGGTAAGAACGTCAACAATTTTTCCTTTACCTTCATCTCCCCATTGTAATCCTAGTAATAAATCTACGGTCATTCTGTTTTAATTTGCGTTGGGACAAGCTCCGTTATCCCACTGATTAATGTAGTTAATTTTTCTTTTTTTATTTTGAATAATTCCTTTCCGGATTATTGATTTTGTTTTTTGTTTCCGTAGAAATAAAGCGAATGATTCGTGATTTCGATATCAAATATTTCTTCGATTGTTTTTTTGATGGTCTGAATTCTTGGGTCACAAAATTCAATTACCTCGCCAGAATCTGTCATAATGATGTGATCATGCTGTTTATCAAAATATGATTTTTCGTAGTAAGCCTGATTTTGCCCAAATTGATGTTTTCTAACCAAAGCGCAGTCTAACAATAACTCGATTGTGTTGTAAAGAGTAGCTCTACTCACACGGTAGTTTTTGTTTTTCATTTTGATATACAGATTTTCTATATCAAAATGTTCCTCGCTATCGTAAATTTCCTGAAGTATAGCATAACGCTCAGGTGTTTTGCGATGCCCTTTTTGTTCAAGATACATTGTAAATACATTTTTTACAATTTCTTGATTTCTAGTGTTGTCAGTTGAAATGAGTGTCATATGTGGCAAAGATAATTTATTATTTTTAATCAATAAAAGTTTCGGGTTTAAAGTTTAACGTTTAAACTTTATTTTGAGCAGCAATAACGCACTAAATACGGGCTTTGCATCTCAAATGTTTTGAAAGCTTAATTGGGCTTAATTAACATAATTATTTTAATTTATGATAAAACTAACAAAGGTTAGTTTGATTTAGACATATGCATGTACCAATTCCATTCCCAAGTTTTTCCTTTATCATCAGACATTGCCTGACTCCAAATTGGATTTTTTTCATCTCTCGCGTCCCATCGGAATACTTGAATAACTGGTTTTTCGTTAAAAACATCTTTAGAAAAAAAATGGCCGACTTTGTTTTCAAAAGAACCGACTACAGGTTTGTCTAATATTCCTGTATTAGAATCAGACCAGTAAATGCTCCATAATTTGGTTTTAGGATTAAATAATCTTACCGTCATGCCTTCAAACGGTTCTCCGTCAAAAGTGGCAAGGAAATTATCAATGTTTCCAATTCCGTTTAAGATTTTGTACATTTCCTGTGTTGAAGGAAATTCAATCCATTCATCACAATTGCTTAATCTAGATTTTAATTTTCTATTACGGATAACCGATTTTCCTTGAAAAAAATCAAAATCATCTTTTGATGAAGATTCAGAAGCCGTAATTACGAGTTCGCCGTCTTCATCAAATTGTACTTGTGGAATTTCTAAGGACTGGTTTTGCATCATTAAGTTTTTATTAATAGCAATCAATTTAAGTTCTGTACTCTCTTGTAACTTTATCAACTCCGTCAATTTTCTTAATGGCATTAATCATTTTCTTCAAAATCGTATTGTTTTTCACAATAACAGCAATCTGACCATGAAAAATTCCAGCGTCTGTACTCAACGAAATACTTTGGATATTTACGCTCATATTGTTCGAAATGACTCTCGTTAATTGGTTAGTAAGACCTAAAACGTCCATTCCGGTAATATTGATGATGGCTTTGAATTCTTCCTGAGAAGAGTCAATCCATTTTGCGCTCATGATGCGGTAGGCGTAGTTTGACTGCATTCCGATCGCATTTGGACAATCTTTTTTATGCACTTTAATTCCTTCGTTAATGGTCACAAAACCAAAAACATCATCTCCAGGAATTGGGTTACAGCATTGCGAAAGTTTGTAATCCAGTTTATCATGTTCAGTTCCAAAAACCAGCATGTCGTAATTACTGCTGATGACAGGTTTGTGAATATCTTCGGCAGCAGTGGTGTCTTTATTTCGTTTAATTTTATTTTTAAAGAAATTAATAAACGAATTACTTTTCTGCGCCGCATAATCTTTTAACTGCTGATTTTCAATCGCACCAATTCCGACTCTGTAAAATAAATCTAAACTGGTTTTTAATTTGAAGAAGTTAACTAACTCGTTTGTAACCTGCTCGTTAAAAGTAATTTTTAAATGTTTTAATTTTCGAACAAGTAATTCTTTTCCTTCTTCGGCAATTTTCTTAGTATTCTCGTTTAAAACGTTTTTAATTTTATTCTTAGCACGAGACGTAGTTACATATTCTAACCAGTTTATGGTAGGTTTTTGGTTTACAGAAGTAATTACTTCAACCTGATCACCACTTTTTAATTCATGATTAAGAGGAACCAATCTTCCATTTACGCGGGTTCCACGGGTTTTAATTCCGATTTCGGAGTGAATGCTGAAAGCAAAATCCAAAGAAGTGGCACCTTTTGGCAGTGATTTAATTTCTCCTTTTGGCGTAAAGACAAAGATTTCTTTAGAATATAAATTCATTTTAAAATCTTCGACAAAATCAACCGCGTTGGTTTCTTGGTTTTCTAATGCTTCACGCAATAAATTCAGCCAAGTATCAAGACCGCTTTCTTCTGTTGCGCCGTTTTTATATTTGTAATGCGCCGCATATCCTTTTTCAGCGATTTCATCCATACGTTCGCTTCGAACCTGTACTTCAACCCAGCGTCCTTTTGGTCCCATTACGGTAATGTGCAAAGCTTCGTATCCAGTAGATTTTGGAGATGAAATCCAGTCACGCAAACGACTCGGGCTCGGTCTGTAATGATCGGTTACAATCGAATAAATCTTCCAAGCCACGAATTTTTCTTCGTGAGCATCCGATTTATAAACTATTCTAAGTGCAAATTTATCGTACACTTCGTCGAAGGTTACGTTTTGAGCACGCATTTTTCTGCGAATAGAATAAATAGATTTTGGTCGGCCTTTGATGATATAATCAATGCCTTCATTGTCTAAAGACTTTTTCAGAACATCCGAAATATCTTTAATGTACGCATCTTGTTCTTCTTTAGTCTCACGGATTTTGCTGACAATATCATTGTAAACAGCAGGTTCAGTATATTTTAAACCTAAATCTTCCAATTTGGTTTTAATGTTATAAAGTCCCAAACGGTGGGCAAGAGGAGCGTAGATGTATAAAGTTTCTGAGGCAATTTTAGTTTGTTTGTACTCTGCCATAGAATCCATTGTCTGCATGTTATGCAGACGATCGGCCAATTTGATCAAAATAACACGGACATCATCATTCAATGTCAGAATCATTTTTCTGAAATTCTCTGCCTGCATAGAAGCATTTAAATCTTTTTGAACTAAAGATATTTTGGTTAAACCTTCAACCAATTGCGCTACTTTTGGATTAAATAAGCGTTCAATATCTTCAACCGTAATCGGAGTATCTTCTACAACATCGTGAAGTAAAGCTGCAGCAATAGAAGTCGCACCCAGACCAATTTCTGAGGCAACAATTTTTGCAACTGCAATAGGATGAAAGATATAAGCTTCACCAGATTTACGTCTCTGTTCTTTGTGAGCATCAACGGCAACATCAAAAGCTTTTCGAATTAATTTTTTGTCTGTCGGGCTTAAAGTCTGATAACTTATTCGTAGTAATTCCTTGTATTCCTGCGCAATAGCTTTGTTTTCTTTTTCTATATCTATTTCTGTCATAACGGCATAGTTCAAGTACTAAAAATAAGCATTTGTTATAACATACGCAAGGGAGAACTAGGGATTTTAGATTTCAAATTTTAGATTTTAGATTGCTTCTAATAGGTCGTCAATTTTAATTTGGCGAAGCCAAATTAAAATCTAAAATCTAAAATCTAAAATCTAAAATCTAAAATCTAAAATCTAAAATCTAAAATCTAAAATCTAAAATCTAAAATCTAAAACCTAAAATCTAAAATCAAAACCCTCTCTGTCTTTTTGCTTCAAAAATTAAAATTGCGGCCGCAACAGAAACATTCATACTGTCGATTTCTCCCTGCATCGGAATGATGATGTTTTGTGTAGCTTCTTCGCGCCATTTCCGGGTTAAACCCGTTGCCTCTGTGCCTACAACTAAAGCAGTTGGAGTGGTAAAATTTTGTGTATGATAAGAAGTCGAATTCTGAAGCGTAGCCGAATAGAAATTGATCTTTTTTTCTTTTAAAAAAGCAATAATTTCTTCTGTTGTTCCGACTGCAATTTGATTGGTAAACAAACAGCCAACGCTGGAGCGAACAATATTCGGATTGTATAAATCACTTTTTGGATCTGCGATTAAAACAGCATCCAATTTGGCGGCATCTGCGGTGCGTAAAACAGCGCCGACATTTCCTGGTTTTTCCAAAGATTCGGTAACCAGAATCAGCGGATTTTCGGATAATTTTAAATCCGATAATTTTAAAGATTTCGTTTTGGCTACAGCCAGAATACCTTCTGTTGTATCTCTGTAAGCCAATTTTTGATAAACTTCTTTATTGATTTCAATTAACTGAAAAGGATTGCGAATCAGTTTGTTGATTTCGGATTCTGAAACTAGGTCTGCTAAAAATAAAACCGTTTCGATTTCGTAACCGCCTTTTATGGCAAGTGAAATTTCGCGTTGTCCTTCAATCAAAAAAGTTCCAGTTTGTTTTCGGGCTTTGGATTTTTCCTGAAGTAAAACCAAAGATTTTATAAACGGATTTTGAACTGAAGTGATTTGTTTCATTTTTTTAAAGGCTCAAAGTTGCAAAGAGGCAAAGGTACAGAGTTTTTTTCTTCCTGCAAGCTTTTAAAACCTTGTAGGTTTCAAAGTTTTTTTCCGCCACGAATTCACAAATTATTTAGTTTCGAATAATAACTAATTCGTGAATTGCTTCGTCAGTTCGCTATCGCTCGGGTAGTGGAAAAAAAACAAACTATTTCTCAAAAACTTCTTTTACTTCTTCTGCAACAGGATGATCAGTTGTAAAAGTGTAACCTAACAATTTTGCGATAGTCTGCGCAAACTGTTTTTGATAGACTTGCGAATCCGTTTTTATTTCGCCTTTTGGGGCAATTTCTGGACCGATTGCTGCAAACCAGATTTCCGATGCTCCAACAACATCAGCACCGTGATCTGTCCATTGTGTTTTGGTTTTATCGCCTCTTCCGTGATCTGTCGTAATAAAAATCGTTGTTTTGTTTTTGTACTGCGGATCATTTTGAATGAAATTCCAGATTTCTTGAATCCATTTGTCAACTTGATTCGCTGCGTCGAGATAGGATCTATAATGTCCGTGGTGTGCCCATTCGTCTGTTTCGCCGTATGAAATATATAGCACTTTTGGTTTCTTGGTTTTTAACTCATCCATTGCCTGATAATGTGTAAAAACATCCAAACATTCATCTTCATGAAAAGGTTTAAACGAATTATCACGCATTTCGTTCAGTAATTTTTGAGCAGCTGTTGGTTTATTTCCGCCGACTTTATCAAAAGCTGAAATGACAGGAAAGCCACTTCTTTCTTCATTTAAAATTCTATCAAAAGCATCCCAAGCGCCAAAAGCGGCTACTTTTCCTTTTAGTTTAGATTGTTTGTTTAGAAACTCCAAAACATTCACATTCGGATTAGGTTTGTAGCCATTTGAGTTTACAGCAAGATCCACATTTCCGGTCATGATTTCGCTGTAACCAGGATAACTAAACCAATATGGGTTTGAAACATCGACTTTATTTCCCAATTCGCGATTGCCATAAATTTGTCCTTTAGCCGCAATTTCGGACCATAGAAAAGGCATGATTTTTTCGCGTGATTTTTTTAAATCAGTATCAAAGAATTTCTTATAGATGTAAGCGCTGTCGCCTTGGTTGAATTTTTTATCATTAGCGATCGTTTTGTCAACACCTTTAAAAAGCTCCTGCCATCTAAAACCGTCTGTGGTTATAATGATAATGTTTTCTGTTTTTTGAGCTTGAGATTTCCAGCTTAATAAAATGAACAGAATTAGAGTTACTTTTTTCATTTTTTATTAGTTTGAAATTATATCTATTGATTTTAAATTTATTTCAAAACTACCTAATTTAATTAATCAATTTTTACAGGATAACATAATGTAACTATAAATTAATAGAAGTCTCTATTGTGTATCGTTAAGAGAGTTAACCTTAAAAATTAATTGTATTCCAATTGGATTTTTTTTCGATTTTGGATATATTTCTCCGTTTACTTTCTTCTCAAATTCTTTCATAAGATCTAAATCCAAATCATCTCTTACAGCAAAAGTTATTTCGTTCTTTTTCTTTTTTAACTCAAACTGAACCATAATTTTTCCCGGTTTTTCTGAGGTTTTGAATAAGTCATCAAATATTTTTTCTGTCTTTTCAATAATTAGTTTTAGGTCTTCAAGAGAACTATTTTCTATTAATTCTGCATCAGAATTTAGGAAAACAACCTTTTCAAGTTTTGTTTCTTTTATACCTTTTGAAACAGAATCGATAACTTGTCCATTCTGATATTGAACTACAGCCGAATTGCTGTTGTCCAAAAGAACATCTGCTCTCGGAGCTTCGTCCAACCATAATAGCGTCAAATCTTTTCTTAAGAGATTTAAAATGTAATTATGATCTTTAGTTTCGACAATAAGCAAAGGCTCTTCAATATCAAAAGAGATTACAGACCAGTAATATTGTAATTCTTTTTCATTTGCTTTTCTGATTGTATATTCGCCTGAAACTTCTTTTTTAAACTCGTTCCAGATTATTTTAGAATCGTCAATTGTCTGGCTTATTTTTCCATCCAAAACCAAATTGTCAACATGAAATTGAACTTTTCCGCCTTCAATTTTTTGAATGTTTTCATTGTCTTTAAAAGTCTTCCATAAAACGGGACCGATAATTAAATTGCTCTTGAGAAGTTTGAAATCACTATTATTTGATAAATTATCGGAAATTAATTTTTTGGCTTTTTCAAGCGTTTTTGGATCACAGTATTTATAAACAACTCCTTTTGGAATTGCTATGGTTTCTTTATTTTGGGAAAAACTGGATAAATTAATTAAAAGGAATAGAATAGAAATTATTTTTTTCATAACTTATCATTTTCTAATGATTTAATTCTTTTTTCAAGTTGATTAATTTTATTTTTTTGTTTTTTAATAATTGACAATTTTTCATTCTCTTTATTTTTTTTCCCATCCTTTACAATTAGATAATAAAAATAAGAAACGATTAGGCCAAGCGAAAGACCAATTTGTTCCCAGTAATTTCTATTTTCAAAAAAATAGAGAGATTCTTTAAAAAAAATAATGGAGAATATTAATAGACTACAAAAAAGAGTAAAACCAAAAAAGAGGATTAGAATATACTTAATATAATAATATAAATTCTTTTGTTCATTTTTAGTAGAAGAGTGCCAATCTATTTTTTTATAAAAATAATTGACAAAAAAATATAAGCCAATAATTAATCCGATTTTTGAAATAAATTCATAATCCATTTTACTATATTAAATTTTTACAAAATCCCTCTAGACTTAATTTCCAGATACTTATTGATAGCATCCAGTGTCAGGTTTTCAGGTTGTGTCAAAACCGTATGAATTCCGTATTTTTTTAATTCATTAGCAATAAGACGTTTCTCGAACATAAATTTTTCAGCAATTACTTTATCGTAAATTTCCTGAATCGTTTCTGTCTTTTTATTAATGATCGAATTAAGCTCTGTATTCTGAAAGAAAACCACAACGAGTAAGTGACTTTTTGCAATTCCTTTCAAATAAGGCAATTGACGATTAAGTCCGTCCATTGTTTCGAAATTGGTATACAAAATAATCAAACTTCTCTGATTGATACTTTTCTTAATGTCTACATACAAACGGCTATAATCACTTTCAAAAAAATCAGTTTTTACATTGTATAAAGTTTCCAATATTTTCTGCATTTGCGAAGCCCTCTTTTCTGCAAAAACTCTATTTTCAACCTTTTTTGAAAAAGTAAAAAGTCCGGCTTTATCTTGTTTTTTCAGAATTACATTAGACAAAACCAAAGACGAGTTAATAGCATAATCCAATAAACTCAAGCCGTCAAAAGGCATTTGCATCACACGCCCTTTATCAATTGCCATATAAACAGATTGCGATTTCTCATCTTGAAACTGATTGACCATCAAAGCGTTTTTCTTTGCGGTCGCTTTCCAGTTTAAAGTTCTAAGATCATCACCTTGAACATATTCTTTGATTTGCTCAAACTCCATTGTATGGCCAATTCGTCGAATTCTTTTGATTCCGTATTGAAATAAATTATTCGAAAACGCCAGTAAATCGTATTTTCTTAATTGGATAAAAGAAGGATATGTAGGAACCATTTTGTTTTCTTCGAACTCATATCGTCGAGAAACCAGTCGTAACGGAGAAGAAACATAAAGGTTTAAGGCTCCAAAATGATATTCTCCTCTTTCGGTCGGGCGAAGATCATAACCAAATTCTTTTTGGCTGGAAGCTTTTACAGTCTTTAAAATTTTAAAATCGCGAACTTGAAATTGAAACGGAATTTCATCAATTACTTTTACCAAAATACTAAAGGTATAATGGTTTTTAATCACAATCGTAATCGGATTTAAATCTCCGTTTGAAAGTTTTTCTGGAATTATTCTTTCGCCTTCAATTCCCGTTTTATTTATGTACAAAAGCAGTATGTCTATTGCTGTAAATGTGCCAAGTACAAGTATAAGGTACCAAACAGCATGATATAAATTTGGGAAAATAAAAGCACACCAAAACAATCCGATAATGCCGATAAGCACATAGAAAAAGAAATTATTGAGGTAAAGGCTTTTTATGAAATTCACTTTTTTTTGTTTCAGATTGGTCTTAGTTTTTAGTCATACTTTTAAATTTCAATTTTCATTATAAAAATGAAAACCGAAACCAAGATTTATCTCGGAATCTCAACAGTTTCAATAATCTGTTTGATGATTTCTGAGCTTGTAATTCCTTCCATTTCGCGTTCCGGAGTTACAATTACACGGTGTTGTAATACAGGAATTGCAGCATCTTTAATGTCTTCTGGTGTTACAAAATCACGTCCGCGAATAGCAGCAAAACCTTTCGAAGCATTCAAAATTGCAATTGAAGCACGAGGCGAAGCTCCCAAATATAAAAAGGCATTTTCTCTGGTGTTAATTACAATTCGGGCAATATATTCTAATAAATTCTGCTCTACTCTGATTTGTTTTACTAATCCTTGGTAGTTTTTAATTTCTTGTGCAGAAAGTATCGTTTTAATTCCTTCTAATTTTCCGTGATCTTGTAATTGATGTTCTCTCTGAATAATTAAAATTTCTTCGTTTAATTTTGGATAATCAATAGTGATTTTGAAAAGAAAACGATCCAGCTGAGCTTCTGGAAGTCTATAAGTTCCTTCTTGTTCGATAGGGTTTTGAGTGGCAATTACCAAAAACGGTGCTTCTAATTGATAAGCCGATCCGTCAATTGTAATCTGGCGTTCTTCCATAACTTCAAAAAGAGCTGCTTGCGTTTTAGCGGGCGCACGGTTAATCTCATCAATTAAAATCAAATTAGAAAAAATCGGTCCTTTTTTAAACTCAAATTCCGAGTTTTTTAAATTGAAAACCGAAGTTCCTAAAATATCAGAAGGCATTAAATCGGGTGTAAACTGAATACGGCTGAAACCAATATTTAAGGTTTTAGATAACAATTTTGCGGTAATTGTTTTAGCAAC
This sequence comes from Flavobacterium artemisiae, assembly GCF_042678225.1. Classification (NCBI taxonomy): domain Bacteria; kingdom Pseudomonadati; phylum Bacteroidota; class Flavobacteriia; order Flavobacteriales; family Flavobacteriaceae; genus Flavobacterium; species Flavobacterium artemisiae. The sequence continues at coordinate 259,601 of NZ_JBHUDZ010000009.1, forward strand.
TCCAGGAACGCCTTCAAGTAAAACGTGCCCGTTGGATAAAATCGCAACCAAAAGCTGATCGACCATTTTGTGCTGGCCTACAATAACGGTTTCAATTTCTTTTTTAATCGTATTTACATGATCCAAAAGCGGACCCAAATTAATTCTGGTTTCAAAATTCACATTTTCATTTGTGATTTCGCTTTTTGTTGTATTGATGTCGTCCATGATTTGGTCTTTTTTTCTTTATAAATATAAGGTTAACTTCTTAGTTTAAAATTTTTTCTATTGCGAGATTAATTCGAATTAAATCTTCTTCAAGATTTCCGTGATAACTTTTTCGGTGTTCATTAATCAAGAAAACAAGATCTTCAATATCTTTACTATCTTTTCCTGTTTTATGATGCAGTTTTTTTATCAAATTATCATCCAGATTATTAGTATCAATCAAATATTCGGTTCTGATTTTTTCAAGGAAATAAATGATTTTTTTATCAATAATATTCGTGTGATCTCCTTCTTGGTAATATAAATTTCCGATTGTTTTGGTAAAATCGACCGTTAAATTTGGAAGCGGTTTTATAATCGGTACAATACGCTGCTTTCTTTTGACATTAAACAAAACAAAAATTAAAATTCCGATCAACGATAAATACCAAGCCCATTTTAGCGCCGGCTGACTAAGGATGTAGCGTAAAGGGGAACCAGAAATAGAATCCTCTTCATATTTTGTGTAAAAGAAAACATCATTTTTCGGCAGATATGACATTACATTTTCGGCATATTTAAAATGATTTGCCTTAAGCAGATTGTAATTCGTAAAAGCTACAGGCTGTGTATGCAGGTAAAAATAACCGTCATGAAATGGAATTTTAATAAAATTGATACTTTTTTTATTGTTGGCACTTTCTTGATATCCTAAAACAGTGGTGTTTAAAGTGTCAATTTTAGAGAAAAAATAACCTTCGCCAGTATTAAATTGATACTTCAGTTTGCTTAGTTTTTTATTTGCCATCCAAATAGAAACATTCTTTGTTGGAAGAAAATCGGTTTTTAATTCAAGTTTTAAAGAATCGACAAGCAGTTTTGGAAACGTTTTCATACTTAAAAAAGCATTGTTTCCCTTAGATACAAATTCAAAAATTTCTTTTGCAGATTGACTGTCAATATTTTCTTCTTCAGAAATGTTTAAGAAAGTTCCTTTTATCAAATACGTTTTTACATATGTGTTCAAATATTGGTTTTCGTCTTGATTTTCCTCATCATTTATATAAGATTCATTTACTTTAGAACTTAAAAACTCATAAGGAGTCTGCGTTGTAATTCTTTCAATATTTTGATTCTTAAATAATTTTTTGGCTTCATTGTCAAACACGTATAAACCAAACGGAATTTTATCGTTTACCGAATAAGTTGGTGTCCAGTCAATTGGTTTTGGATTGCCTTTGTCTAGTACTAAAATCAGAACGAAAATAAAAACCAGAACAGCAATGTATATTTTTATAGTCTTATTCATTACCAAAGGTTTTTAAAGCATTTTTAAATCGGTTTTGAGTTTTAAGAAACGTTGTTTCGTCAATTTCAAATTCACCGTACCAAATATAATTGTACAGATACGATAAATACATAAACTCCTCTTTGTGCGCAGGGCGTTGGAGTTCGTACAAATAATCAGAATTTGTTTTTTCGATATCCCATTCGATATAATGGTTTTTAGCCATAACTTTTAGCAGCCATAGATAATAGTAGCGTACTGCTGCACGTTTTTCGCCAGAAGCAATGCTGTCTTTTATTAGTTTTTCAAAATCTAAAAGATGAATATTTTTTTCTGCATCCGTATAAAAAATAGTTTTCTTGGTGCTGTCTTTACCAAAAATCCATTTACCTTCTTTATTAAGCAAAGCTTTGACAATAAAATAAATAATGACAACAATTACAGCTACGGCTATAAATCGAATTAAAATTCCAACAAAATCCAAGGCTGCTTCTGAAGTCTGGAAATGAAATAAATTCCTGAAAACACTAGCCAGCCACTCTAAAAAGTGATCCCACCAGTTTTTTTCGGGTGCTTTGTATTCGTAAATAAAATCAGAACCCTTATAATTTTCTTTGAAGTTTTTCTCAAAATGTTTTGCGGTAACTGGATTAGAATCAATTCTGATATCTTTTTCAGTATATTTTGTGCTTCCTATTTTTGGAGGATCCTGAGTAATAATAGTATCTTGAGCACTAACAATATTGCAGTGTAAAATGAAATATAAAAAGAAGAAAAATTTATTCATTTAAAAGGCTGTGATTAATTTGATTTGGCGCTTAACTGTAATTTTTTGTGAACAATAAAAGGATAAACCAAATAATAAAAAGAAATAATTCCTAATGTAATTAAGATGATACCGCTGCTTAACCAGTTGGGCATATCTATAGAATAGCGTGTTATAAAACCTTCTAGAAATCCGGCACTGATTGTAAAAGGAAAAGTACTTAGGAATATTTTAAAACTATTTTTAAAACCGATTTTAAAAGAATTGATTCTAGAAAAAGTTTTAGGAAATAGGATAGAAGCTCCTAAAATGAAACCGGCTGTTGTTTCAATAACAATAGCGAAAATTTCCATGGAGCCATGAATCCAGATACCTCGGACACTCTTCCAGAAAACGCCATGTTCGTAAAAAAAGTACTGAAAAGCTCCCAGCATAATACAATTGGACATCGAAATATAAAAAGTACCCAAACCGCCCAGAATGCCGTACAAGTAACATTTTGCACCCACAACGAGATTATTCATCGTGATTCCGATAAAACTTCCCCAGTTAGAACCCGTGCCGTAAACTGCTACAGGATTCCCTTTTTTGATATTCTCTAAGGTCATATTTACATAGCCATCGGACAAAATTAATCGGACGAAACCTTGATCGTATCGCGCCGAAATAACTCCAATTAAAACCGTTGTAAAAAATAATACAAAGGCATAAATCAAATATCTTCTGTACTGATACATTAAAAGCGGTACTTCGATCTTAAAAAAATACACGAGCATATTTTTTTCAGTACGTTTGGTTTTGTAAATTTTCTGATAAATCTGCGAAGCCAAATGATTTAAATATACAACCGTCTTACTCTTAGGGTAATACGTTTGAGCATACGAAAGATCATTCATCATTTGAATGTACAAATTAGCTAATTCATCAGGATTTTTCTTAGCTTTACCAAAAATAGCTAGCTCAAATTCCAGCCATTTTTCTTTATTTTGTTTTATAAAAGCAATTTCTCTCATTGTCCGCTAAAATATAAAATATGTCAGAATTATCTATTAATACAACACAAAATGTTAAAATAAATTTCATAGCGGCTTCTGCAGGCGAAAGACTTGGGGCTTACTTTATAGATCTGTTTATAAAAATCTGCTATATAATAACTATTTTAGTGTTGTTTTTTTCTGTTTTTAAATTAGAAAGATGGTTTAATACTTTAGACGATTGGTCTGTCGGAGCTATTTTTATTATCTTCTTTTTTCCGATAATGATCTATTCAATAACCTTAGAAAGCATTTTTGAAGGACAGTCGATCGGAAAGAAAATTGTGAAGATTAAAGTAGTTAAAATTGACGGTTATCAAGCAGGTTTTGGCGATTACTTAATTCGCTGGTTCTTCAGAATGATAGATTTCAGTTCTTTTTATGGTTTAGTCGGATTTATTACGATTATAACAAGCAAAAAATCGCAGCGTTTAGGTGACATGGCGGCGGGAACTGCTGTAATTACATTAAAGAATAAAATTAACATCAGCCATACCATTTTAGAAGAAATTGGAGATGCTTATGTGCCAACTTATCCTTTAGTAATAAAACTTTCAGATAACGATGTCCGAATTATAAAAGAGAACTTTCATAGAGCTGAGGCCAAAAATGACCACGAAGTTTTATATAAATTAGTTGCCAAGATTGAAAGTGTTACAGGAATAAAAAATCAATCCGGTAACAGCAGTGATTTTCTTCGTGTTATTATAAAAGATTACAATTTTTACACACAAAACATGTAATCTTTAGAATTATAAGTTACGGATTATGAGTCGCATTGATTCTTGTCATTGAATTGATTTTTGAAATCGAAATTAGAATTACTTAACAACTTTGTAACTTTGACCCTTTGCATCTTTGTAACTTAAAGAAAAAAAATGTTTCACTTACTAGATATTATTGGGACAATGGCATTTGCTATGTCTGGCGCATTAACCGCAATGCATAAAAAATTAGATCCGTTTGGGGTTTTTATTATTGCATTTGTAACAGCAGTTGGAGGCGGAACATTGCGAGACGTTTTAATCGGTCGTACGCCTGTAGGATGGATGCGCGATATGCAATATGTTTATGTAATTATTCTGGGATTCTTTTTAGCTATTCTTTTCAGAAAAAGTTTTGATAAACTTAGAACTTCTTTGTTTTTATTTGATACAATCGGTTTGGGTGTTTTTACTTTAATCGGTTTAGAAAGAGGACTTCTTACAGGACTTCATCCCGCAATTTGTATCGCTCTTGGAACCATGACAGCTTGTTTTGGCGGTGTAATTCGAGATATTTTGTGTAATGAAATTCCAAACGTATTTAGAGAAGAAATCTACGCTACAATCTGTATTTTTGGTGGCATCGTATTTTTTGGTTTAAGAAAATTAAATCTAAACGATGATGTTTTGTATCTTGTAACTTCGCTGATCATAATCGCAATCCGATTAATGGCTGTAAAGTACAAATGGCATTTAAAAGCATTCGATCATAAATAATTTTTTAGTGAAAAACTACATCGTAAAAAAATACCACAAAGATCATTTTGATTTATGGAATAAATTTGTCGCCGATGCCAAAAACGCGACTTTTTTATTTCACAGGGATTTTATGGAATATCACGAAGATCGTTTTGAAGATTTTTCACTTTTAATTTTTGACGAAGAAAAATTAAAAGCAATTCTTCCAGCCAATAAAAAAGGAGATATCCTATATTCGCATCAAGGTTTAACATATGGCGGACTACTATTTTTGGAAAAATTAAATGGTGAAAAAATTGAGATTATTTTAGATGAGATTTTAAATTTTCTAAAGCTAAACGGTTTTAAAACATTTTATTACAAACCCATTCCGAGTTTTTATTTTACAAAAGGAAATAACGAAATAGATTTTTTCCTTTTTAAAAGAAATGCTGTTTTAGAACGCAAGGAAATGAATCTGGCATTAAATCTGCAAACACCGCTTCATATTTCCAAAAGTAAAATGAAGCATTTCAGACGCATCGAAAATCTGGATTTGGATATTGTTGAAGAAACTGATTTTACTACTTTTTGGGACGAAGTTTTAATACCGCGATTATCAGAAAAATTTAATGTAAAACCTGTTCACTCCAAAGAAGAAATAACGCTTTTGCAGACAAGATTTCCGAAACATATTAAGCAGTTCTCTGTTTATCAAGAGGATAATATTGTTGCTGGAATCACTATTTTTGAATCCAATGGAATCGTAAAATCGCAATATGGAGCAACATCAAAAAAAGGAGAAGCAGTTAGAGCGCTTGATTTTTTGTTTATTCATTTAATATTCAAGTTTAAAAGAGAAGGAAAACGCTTTTTTGATATGGGAATTGTAAACGAAGAAAACGAGAAAGGCTATAATCCAGGTCTTTTAAAGCAAAAAGAAGAATTAGGCTGCACTATTTATAATCAGGATTTTTACAAAATTACTTTATAATGATTTCTTTTCTCGATCTTAAAAAAATAAATCAACCTTATGAAACTGCTTTTCAGGCAAAACTGAAAACGGTTTTAGAAAATGGCTGGTATATTTTAGGAAAAGAAGTCGAAACATTTGAAAAAGCTTTCGCTGAATATTGCCAATCAAAATACTGCATCGGAACAGGGAATGGCTTAGATGCTTTAGTTTTAATTTTTAAAGGGTATATCGAACTCGGAAAACTGCAAAAAGGCGACGAAGTAATCGTTCCTGCAAATACTTATATTGCCAGTATTTTAGCCATTCTACAAGCCGATTTAGTGCCGGTTTTGGTTGAGCCAAAATTGGAAACCTACAATGTAAATCCAGAATTAATTCAGGCTAAAATAACCTCAAAAACAAAAGCCATTTTAGCTGTTCATTTGTACGGACAATTGGTTGAAATGGATCAAATTAATCAAATTGCTTTTCAGAATAATTTAATTGTAGTTGAAGATTGTGCGCAAAGTCACGGCGCTAAAAACAATCTCAAATCTACAATCTCAAATCTACAATCTGCAACCGCATACAGCTTCTATCCGGGAAAAAATTTGGGTTGTTTGGGCGACGGCGGTGCGGTTGTGACAAATGACGAAGAACTTTCGAAAGTTATTTATTCTCTTCGAAATTACGGTTCACAAAAAAAATATCACAATGAATTTCAAGGTGTAAATTCTAGATTGGACGAACTTCAAGCAGGTTTTTTAAACTTAAAATTACCCAATTTAAATACCGATAACGAAAAACGCAGAACGATTGCAAAACGTTATTTAGCCGAAATAAAAAATGAGAAAATAGTTTTACCGTTTTGGGATTTCTCCGACAATCATGTTTTTCATTTATTTGTGATTCGCATAGAAAATCGCGAAAAATTACAAGAGTATTTAGCTCAAAATGAGATTCAGACTGTCATTCATTATCCTATTCCGCCACACAAACAAAAGGCTTTTTTAGATTGGAATAATTTGTCGTTTCCGATAACAGAAAAAATTCATAATGAAGTTTTGAGCTTGCCGATAAGTCCAGTTTTGACGGACGAAGAAGTAAGTTTTGTGATTGAAACTTTAAATAAATACTAAATCGTGTCTGATAAAAAAGCATATCAGCAGATTTTAAAAGCAACTTCGATATTTGGAGGCGTTCAGTTTTTTACGATTTTAATTTCGATTATCCGAACCAAATTAATTGCTGTATTTATCGGTCCGGCCGGAATGGGAATTATCGCTTTACTCAATTCAACTTTAAACATTATTACCAGTATTTCGGGTTTCGGAATTGAAACCAGCGCAGTAAAAAGTATTTCTGAAAATTATAAAAATGAAGACATAAAAACGGTTTCCAAAACTATTCAGATCATTAAAAAAATTGTCTTTTTTACAGGGATTTTCGGAATGTTGCTTACAATTGCTTTTTCAAAATTTTTGAGTGAAATTACTTTTGGAGATTCAAGCCAGACGTATACTTTTGTTTTAGTTGCTGTTACGATATTATTTAAACAATTAACATCGGGTCAATTGGCTGTTTTGCAAGGATTAAGACAAATAAAGTTTTTAGCAAAAGCCAATTTGTTTGGAAATATTTTCGGTTTACTTTTTTCGATTCCGCTCTACTATTTCCTGAAAATTGATGCAATAGTTCCCACATTAATTGTCACGTCATTAACTGCTTTAATTTTTTCTTTTTTGTATTCTAATAAAGTTAAAATTGAAAAGGAAAAAATTTCAAATGACAACTTATTTTTAGAAGGAAAATCAATTGTCAAGTTGGGTTTTATGCTCACAATCAGTAGTGTATTAACTTTATTGTCAACTTATTTAATTCAGATTTATATCGGAAAAACAGGCAGTTTAGAACAAGTTGGTTTTTACAATGCAGGTTTTACTTTGCTCAATTCTTACGTCGGAATTATTTTTACGGTTATGAGCACCGATTATTTTCCGAAACTTGCATCTATTCATTCTAATAATCCTAAAGTTAGAGAAAGTGTTTCGCAGCAAGCGTTTGTTTCAATTTTAATTATCACGCCGATTATTGTTTTGTTTTTGGCTTTAGCAGATTTTATAATTCCGATTATTTATACTTCAAATTTTGATGCTATAATTCCGATGGTATGTTTTGGGATTCTAGGAATGCTTTTTCGTGCCGTTTCCTGGTCGATGGGATTTATTTTAATTGCAAAGGGCGATTCTAAAATCTTTGTAAAAACAGCTTTCGGATTTAATGTTTTGTCTGTTTTAATGAATATTGCAGGCTATTATTTTTACGGATTAGAAGGTTTAGGAATTAGTTATGGTTTGTACTTTCTATGTCATTTTATCGGATTAAAAATCATCACCAAAATGCGTTATAATTTTTATTTTGAAAACGATTTTTACCAAACCTATTTAGTGTGTTTTATGATTTCCGGATTGGCTTTTGGTTTTAGATATATTGAATTTACAGCATTAAAGTACAGTTTATGGGTATTAATGATTGTAATTTCGTTTGCATTCAGTTTGCATCAAATGAATAAAAAAATGAATTTAAGCGAAATATTTACTTCATTTGTAAAGCGAAAAAAGAAATAAAATGCTACAAAAAAGCTACAGAAAATACCGTTCTTTTTATCAAAAGCTCCGATTTTACTATTCTGTAAACTGGACAAAAACGCTGTATTTTAACTTTAAAAAATTCCCTTTTGAAACGGCAAAAAAACTTCCTGTTTTCTTTTATGGAAAAGTTAAATTAAACAATATCTCTGGAGAAATTCAGCTTGACGGAAAAATCCAAAAAGGAATGATTGGTTTTGGACAGCCGTATGAAATGAATACCGTTCATCGCGGAACAGCAGAAATAATTCTTCTAGGGAAACTAGTTTTTAAAGGAAAATTTCAGTTCGGAAAAGATTATTTCCTTTTTGTAGGCGAAAATGCACTTTGCGTTTTAGGAAACATGGCATCGATGGCGACGGGTGCCAAATTAATTTGTACTGAAAAAATTGTTCTCGGGGATTATGCCCGTTTCGGTTCAGAATCACAAATTATTGATACTAATTTTCATGATTTAATTGATACCCAAACAGGTGAGAAGTTTAAAAAATCGGCTCCAATTTTTGTGGGCAGTTATAATTTTGCGAGTAATCGAGTTTCAATTCTCAAAGGAACTCAAACGCCCGATTTTTGTACGATTGCCTCAAATAGTTTATGCACAAAAGATTATAAACCGTTAGGAGAAAATGTCTTAATTGGCGGTGTTACAGCAAAATTACTCCGAAATAATATTTCAAGAGACTGGCAGGGAGAAAAACAGCAATTAGATAATTTTCTGACGATTTAAAAAAATCCGTATAAATCCGCGTTTTTACGAAGTAAATCGGCGTCATCCGCATTCTTATTTTAGACGCAGATTTTTTACATTTTTTTTAAGTGAAAAGAATTCTCAAACGTTGTTTTATTTCTAAAAAAATGTAGTTAAGTAAAAGCTTAAAATTACCAGTTTTGTAAGCCAAAATCATTTCAAAATGCATTCTCTTTAAAATCGCTTTGTGTTCAATTTTTGTCCGATTTAACCGAATTGCTTTTTTGATAATCAGGTAAGTAGAGTAATTTATTTTTTTAGAACGAGAATCATTTTTAAGATAAAAGTGCGTTCCTAACGAAGCTTCACTTATTCTTTTCTGCATTAGAATTTCATCAATATAATCTACTTCGTATTCACGCGAAGCCCTGATCCAAAGATCTAAATCTTCATAAGCCAGATTTTCGTCGTAACCTTTTAAATCCTCAAAAACAGTTCTTTTTACCATTGATGAAACCGAGCAAATACTATTTCCGCCAGAAATAACACTTAAATAAATATCGCCGGTTTTTCTTTCCTCGATTGTTTTTTTGTTCGAATTGACAGGAAAATAATAAGAACTATGTTGGCCAGTTTCAGTAATCAATTCGGCATTTCCGTAAACAATTCCGAGATTTTTAAAACTGCTTTCTTCAAAAGCTTTGATTTGATGTGAAATACAATTTGGAAGTAAAATATCATCACAAGCGAGATCAATTATAAAATCACCTTTTGCTTTTTTTAAAGCTTTGTTGAACGATTTCGTGCTTCCTAAATTTTTTTCATTAATAATAAATTGAATTTCAGGATAATCCATACGCCAATTCTGAATGGTTTCTACAGAATAATCCGTACTAAAATCATCAACAACAATTAACTCAATAAAAGGATAATCCTGATTCAGAACCGAATTTAGACTTTCAACGACAAACCTTTCGTGATTGTAGCACAAGCAAATAACGGTAACCAAAGGTTTATGCTGCATTTTGTTTTTTATTTTACCATTATGATAATAAAGGAATTAAGATTTGAGTTCATTTATACTGAAACTTAATTTTGTTTTATTTATTTAGAAAAATTAAGCCAAAGCTTTATGCCGCTGAATGTCTTAATGGTTCTAAATCTTTATTTTTATTTTAAAAAGTTATATTTGATACGAAAATAAGAAATCACAAAGAGAATGTCTCAGAAAAAAAAGAAAATTGCTTTAATTGGTTATCGTCTCAGCGGAGGCGGAAGCGATAAAGTAATGGCAAATTTGTCTCTTTTTTTTGAAAAACAAGGTTTTGAGGTTGATATAATTATTGTTCTAAACGAAGTCTCTTTTCCATATTCAGGGAAATTGGTAAATCTTGGGTTGCTTAAAAACAAAAGCAACGGATTTTTGAATAAATGGAAAAGGTTGAATGCGCTTCGAAAATATTTGGAACAAAATCAATTTGACTTTATTATTGATTTCCGATTTCGGACAAAGATTTTACAGGAACTTATCCTGTCTCGTTTTATCTACAATACCAAGACGATTTTTACGGTTCACAGTTTTTTGATCGACCATTATATGCCCAATAATTCTTGGTTAACAAGATTAATGTATAATCATTGTTTTGCCAACGTTGCGCTTGGAAATGAAATGAAAAACTTGATTGAAGAAAAACATCAGCTGAAAAACATAGTTTCGATTCCGAATCCTGTTTATTTAGAAGAAATTCTTGAAAAAGAAAAAGAAAATTGTGAATTGAAATTCCATTTTATTTTGGCTGTCGGACAATATGAAAACGAAATCAAACAATTTGATAAACTTATTTTGAATTATGCAGATTCTATTTTACCGCAAAAAAATATTCATTTGGTGATTTTAGGGAACGGTGATAAAACCCGACTTGAAAAAGTTATTTCAGATTCAAAAATGACTGATTTTGTGCATCTTTTAGGCTATCAAAATAATCCGTTTAAATTTATGAATAAAGCACATTTTGTAGTTTTAAGCAGTAAAAACGAGGGTTTTCCAAACGTTATTTTAGAATCTTTGGCATGCAAAACTCCCGTAATTTCTTTTGACTGCGATTTTGGACCAAGAGATATAATCGAAAATTCTAAAAACGGAATTTTAGTAGAAAATCAAAATTGGCAAAAACTAACCGAAGCGATGAACGAAATGATTGTAAATGAAAATTTGTATGAAACCTGCAAAGAAAATGCATTTGAAAGCGTACAAAAGTTTTCATTAGAAAAAATTGGACAGCAATGGCTATATTTACTGAACTCAAAATAAAGATATGACAACTATTCAAGATATTTCTTTACTCAAAATTCCTGTAGTTGAGGATTTAAGCGGTAATTTGGCTTTTGTAGAAAAAGATATTCTACCTTTTGAATTCAAACGTGTTTATTATCTTTTCGATGTTCCAAGTTCTGCTTTTCGAGGCGGGCATTCGCATATTGAACAGCATGAAGTTTTGATTGCTTTGAGCGGTAGTTTTGAGGTAACCGTAAACGACGGAATAAATAAAAACAGTTATATATTAAATAAACCCAACGTTGGTCTTCATCTGCCGAAAGGAATTTGGCGCGAATTGGAGAATTTTTCTTCGGGCGCTGTCTGCTTGGTTTTTGCTTCAGATGTTTTTGCAGAATCTGATTATATCAGGGATTTTAATGATTTTTTGACTTCTAAAAAATGAAACTGCTTTACCTTGTTCCAAAAATAAAAAACGCCGGCGGAGTGGCGAGAGTTATCTCTGTAAAAGCCAATTATTTTGCAGAACATTTTGGTTATGAAGTTCATATTTTATCTCAAAATGAAGAATCAGAACAGCCATTTTATGATTTTGATTCAAGAATTTCTTTTCATAATATGATATTGAAAGGAAATGTTTTTCAATTCTTTTCTTCTTTCAAAAAAAATGTAAATCAGAAAATTAAAGAGATCAATCCAGATATTATTTTAGTTGCTGATAATGGTTTAAAAGCTTTTTTGATTCCGTTTATTATACAATCAAAAACTCCACTTGTTTTTGAGGCGCACGGTTCTAAATTTGTTGAAGAACAAGTTCCAAAAGCAGATTTTATTTCAAAATTTATTTCAAAAATAAAATATCGTTACAAAGATTTTTCTGCGGGAAGATTTACCAAAATCGTTGCATTATCACAAGAAAGCCTGCAGGAATGGAATGTCAAAAACGGAATTGTAATTCTGAATCCTTCTTGGATTAAAACGGACAAAAAAGCAGCTTTAAGAAACAAAAAAGTTGTAGCTATTGCCCGTTATTCTTATGAAAAAGGATTGGATCGTTTATTATTAATTTGGGAAAAAGTAGTAGAAAAGCATCCAGATTGGACTTTGGATATTTATACCGATGATAAAAAAACTTTGACTGAAATTGTGATCGATCTAGGAATTTTGTCTACGGTTCATGTTCACGATTTTATAAAAAATATTGAAGAAAAGTACTTGGAATCTTCGATCTACGCAATGACTTCTCGCACAGAAGGATTTCCGATGGTTTTAATCGAAGCAATGAGTTTTGGGATTCCATGTATTGCTTTTGATTGTCCTGTGGGACCAAGAACGATTATAAAAGACAATGAAAATGGGTTTTTAATTCCAGATAATAATTTTGATTTGTATGTCGAAAAGCTTTCTGTTTTAATGAGTAATGAAGAAATAAGAATCGAATTTGGAAAAAATGGAAAAGAAACTTCAAATCAATTTTCTATTGAAAAAATCATGAATGATTGGAAAGCATTTTTTGAACAGATTGTTATGGTTTAAAATATTTTGTTGTTTATAATGTTTCGTTCTGCCTTGGGATGTATGATTTTCTGTAAATAGTAAACTCCTCTGGAGTTTTCTTTTGGGTATTTTTATTCAAAACTATTTATTCAAAACTATTTATTGAAAACCTTCTGGTTTTCTTGGGCTTTTTCTCTAAATTATTCTTTGGATGAAAATTGACAGCTATTAAAAATACCCCAGCGGGGCAAAATATTTATAGAAAAAATGTATTCGTTTAACGCAAAAAGCCCCAGCGGGGCGACATATTTCTTAACGTTTAATATTATTCAAATTAGAAAAATAACCCAATTTATAAAAATCAAAAACAAATAAATAAGGCTTTTGCGAAAGCAGATTTTCTTCATACTTCTTTTTGTTTTTTAGAAAAAGAAAAGAAACAAAACCAGTCATTTTAAAGGCTTTTAAAACTTCAAAAGCCTTAATGATTTTGCTGTCGTTTTTTGAAATTTTATTTTCATTATAAAGAAAATGAAGATTTTCTAAAGCCGTTTTGGTTTTATTCAAAAACAATTCTGAAGTTTCAAGATTCAAATGATAAGTTGGATTTTCGATTTTTGAGATTTCAATTTTATTTGATTTTAAAACAGAAAAGAAAACCAAATCTTCGTAACCGTATTTCGTTATAGATTCATCAAAAGGAAACTTTAAAAAAAGTTCTTTTTTAATCAATAAATTAGAGGTTAGAATAGATTGAGTTTCTCTTTCTTTACCGTAAACCCAGCGTAAAAACTGTTCTTTTTCTGGTTTTTTATTTTCATACAAAATCCCGCCAAAAAACACTTTTTTAGCATTTTTTGAAATCTTGTCAATATAATTGGAAATGAAGTTTTGGTGTACAGGAAAAGTGTCACAATCCAGAATCAAAAGCCAGTCGTATTTTGCTTTTTGAGCTAGAGAATTAATGTTTTTTCCTCTTCCTAAATTGATTTCATTTATAAAAAACGAACCATTTGGGAGCGAATTAATTTTTTGATTTTTTAAGTTTTCTGATGAATTTGAAGCATCATCCTGACAAAGGATTTCATAATTAATACCACTTAAATTACATTGCGTTGCTAATTCGCTTACTAAAGAAAAAGCATTGTAATTATAGACCGGAATTAAAATAGAAAGCATTATTACACGCTTCTTTGCACCACTTCGAAGATTCTTTCGTCTTCACATTTCAATGTTTTAGAAGGGAATTTCATTAACAAAGCATAATCGTGTGTTGCCATGATAACTGTTTTTCCGGCAGCGTTAATTGCTTTTAGGACTTCTAAAACTTCAGAACTTGTCTGCGGGTCAAGATTCCCTGTTGGTTCGTCGGCCAAAATAAATTCAGGATCATTAAGAAGTGCTCTGGCGATTGCTACTCTTTGTTGTTCTCCTCCAGAAAGTTGGTGAGGCATTTTGTTTACAAAATCTTTCATGCCGACTTTGTCCAAAACTTCATCAATTTTGTGCTCCATTGCATCTTTTTCGTGCCAGCCTGTAGCTTTTAAAACAAAAAGCATGTTGTCTTTTATAGAACGGTCTGGAAGCAATTTGAAGTCTTGAAATACAATTCCGATTTTACGTCTCAAAAACGGAATATCATTTTCTTTTATCGTTGCCAAATCAAATTCAACGATATGTCCTTCACCTTCAATTAACGGTAAATCAGCATATAAAGTTTTTAGAAAACTACTTTTTCCAGAACCAGTTTTTCCGATGATGTAGATAAATTCACCATGATTAACGTCTAAATTAATGTGAGAGATAATTTTTCTTCCTTCTTGATATATAGTGACTTCTTTAAGAGATAGTACGGTCTGTGGCATAATAAAATTGATTTGAATGGTAAAAGTACTAAGTTAACGTTTGGATTCAAAATAATTTCTTATGAAAAACTTAAAAAATTAAACCATATATGCAATATAAGTTCATTTAATTAAAACACGCTAAAGTTTCTCCGCTTTAATAGTAACTGATATCACTTATAGGATTTTAAAATATTTGTTTTAGAAACTTTGAGAACCAATATTTTGAGATTGATATGTTAAAAAAAAGTATCATTTTAAATTTTTAGAGATAATAAAAGCTTGAAACGTTTCGTTATAAACCGTATAAAAATGATACATTTGAATACTAAATATTATTAAAATGCGTAAACTTTCCTGGTTCTTTTTATTCCAAATTATCCTTATTTCGACCACGGTTTCGGCACAAAAATCAGCTATTTATACTTACGATTTAAAGGATTTTGACAAAGCACTGGCTTTATATAATGACAAACAATATGCTTCGGCACAACTTATTTTCGAGCATGTAAAAAATACCGAAAACCCTGCGATTACAGAAGAAGTGCAGTCTGACTGTGCTTTTTATATTGCTAATTGCGCTATTAGAACCAACAAAGCAAATGCCGATGCTTTGGTAGAAAAATTCGTAGAAGATTATCCGACAAGCACTAAGCAGAATCAGGCTTATATAGAAGCTGCGCAATATTTCTTTGAACAGGGAAATTATCCAAAAGCGTTAATGTGGTTTGACAAAGTTGACGAAGCTTATATGAGTAAAAATGAAGCTGATAAGTTTAACTTCATGAAAGGTTACAGCTATTTTAATGCTAAAAAGAAAAAAGAAGCAACCAACTATTTTAATAAAGTCGTTAATTCTAAAGAATACGGTTCGCAAGCCAAATATTACTTAGGTTTTATGGCTTATGAAGGCGACGATTATAAAGAAGCAACCAAATATTTTGACGAAGTTTCTGGAGAAGAAAAATACAAAGAAAAGCTTTCGTATTATCAAGCCGATATGAATTTCAAACTTGGGAATTTCCAAAAAGCAATTGATTTAGGTCAGCAGGCGATGGGTAAATCGAATGAAATTGAAAAATCGGAACTGAATAAAATCATTGGAGAAAGTTATTTCAACTTAAAACAATACGGAAAGGCGATTCCGTATTTAGAACAATATGCAGGTAAAAAAGGGAAGTGGAATAACACCGATTTCTACCAATTAGGATATGCCTATTATGAGCAGAAAAACTACGAAAAAGCAATTTCTCAATTTAATAAAATTATTGAAGGAAGGGATTTTGTGGCGCAGAACGCTTACTATCATTTAGGGTTAAGTTATTTAAATTCAGGAAAAAAACAGGAAGCATTAAACGCTTTTAAAAATGCATCAGAAATGGATTTCAACGCGCAGATTCAAGAAGATGCTTCGTTGAATTATGCCAAATTAAGTTACGATATCGGAAACGCATACCAAACCGTTCCTGGAATTTTATTAGATTTCTTAAAAAAATACCCAAACAATTCGAGCAGAGCAGAAGTAGAAAAATTATTGGTTGATTCTTATATTTCGACTAAAAACTACAAAGAAGCTTTAGTTTTATTAGAAAAAAACCGAACTCCAGAAAATAAAGCGGCGTATCAAAAAGTTCTTTTTTACAGAGGTTTAGAATTGTATAATGAATCGAATTATCAGGAAGCTGGTAAAATGTTTAAAAGTGCTATCAGCGAACAAAAAACACCTGAATTTACAGCGCGCGCGACTTTCTGGAAAGCAGAAACAGAATATTTGAACGATGATATGCAGAATGCATTATTAACGTACAAACAATTTGCCGGAATGGCCGCTGCAAAATCTACAGATGAATATAAAAACATCAACTACAATATTGGTTATACGTATTTTAAATTGAAAGAATACGATCAGGCTGCGAATTCATTTCAGGCGCAGATTGATAATTCTCCTTCAGATAAAACGCGTTTAAACGATTCTTATTTAAGATTGGGAGACTGTCGTTTTGTAACTTCAAAATACAGCGCTGCCAACGAAGCGTATGCAAAAGCAATTGCGGCTAAAGGCGTTGATGCCGATTATGCACAGTTCCAAAAAGCACTTTCTTATGGATTTATGTCAAACAATGCTAAGAAAGTAGATGAATTGAATAATTTCATTGCGATGTACAAAAAATCATCTTACCGTGATGATGCTTTGTTCGAGTTAGGGAATACGTATGTGGCAGAAAAGAAAAACGATCAGGCGATAAAGACGTACGATCAGTTGATTTCTGAATTTGGTAACGGAACATTTATTTCAAAAGCAATCTTAAAACAAGGTCTTATTTATTACAATTCAGATCGTGATGCACAGGCTTTAACGAAGTTTAAAAAAGTTGCTGCCGAATTCCCAAAAACGCCGGAAGCTTTAGAAGCTGTTGCAACCGCAAGATTGATTTATGTAGATTCTGGAAAAGTTGACGAATATGCAACTTGGGTTCGTACACTGGATTTTGTTTCGGTTACAGATGCTGAATTGGATAATGATACGTATGATGCTGCTTTCAAGCAATACAGCCAAAACAACAGTAAAGCTGCAATAACTGGTTTTGCAGGTTACGTAAGCAAATTCCCGAACGGATTACACGCATTAGAAGCTAATTTCTATTTGGGTCAGTTAACGTATGCGGATGGATCTGAAACAAAATCTATTGCCAATTATCAATATGTAATCGATCAGCCTAGAAACGAATTTACAGAGCAGGCTTTAAACAGATTGGCTCAGATTTATTTAAAAGCGAAAGACTGTGATAAAGCGATTCCGGTTTTAGTACGTTTAGAAAAAGAAGCCGATTATCCTCAAAATAAAACTTTTGCACAAGCCAATTTGATGAAATGTTATTATGACAAGAAAGATTATGACAATTCGGTTGTTGCTGCAGATAAAGTTTTAGAAAATCCAAAATCAGATGCAGGCGTAAAAGCTGATGCTCAGATTATTGTAGCACGTGCAGCCATGCAGACTGGAAACGAAGATAAAGCGAAAACAGCTTACGCAAAACTGGCGACAACTTCTAAAGGAGAATTAGCAGCAGAAGCATTGTATTATGATGCTTATTTTAAAACTAAAGAAGGAAAATTTGAAGCTTCGAATACAGCTGTTCAAAAGCTGGCAAAAAGCTATTCGGCTTACAAATATTATGGAGCAAAAGGCTTGGTTTTAATGGCGAAAAACTTCTACGGATTAAAAGACAGCTATCAGGCAACTTATATTCTAGACAACGTAATCAACAATTTTACCGATTATCCGGATGTTGTTGAAGAAGCAAAAAGAGAATTAAGTGCAATTAAGATGGAAGAGTCAAAAACGAATTCATCAATTAATAAGTAATAGAGCAAAGAGAATAGAGTATAGAACATAGAATATAGAATGTAGATTTTGACTAGATTGAAAGTCTATTCTCTTAATTCTATTTTCTAATCTCTTAAAAGAAAAAGAAAATAGAGTATAGATGTTGGAGCAAAGATTGAAAGTCTATTCTCTTTATTCTGTTTTCTAATCTCTTAAAAAGAAAAAAAT
Organism: Flavobacterium artemisiae; assembly: GCF_042678225.1. Lineage (NCBI taxonomy): Bacteria > Pseudomonadati > Bacteroidota > Flavobacteriia > Flavobacteriales > Flavobacteriaceae > Flavobacterium > Flavobacterium artemisiae. The sequence continues at coordinate 277,780 of NZ_JBHUDZ010000009.1, forward strand.
ATGAGTTTACCCTTTTATATAGTTGATGTTTTTGCAGATAAAAAATATGCTGGAAATCAGCTGGCGGTTTTTTTAGATGCGCAAAATTTAAGTTCAGAACAAATGCAGCAGATTGCACGCGAAATTAATTTTGCCGAAAGCACATTTGTAACCAAACTAGACACAGATAATAATAAAGCCGAAATAAGAATTTTTACTCCGGCAAATGAAATGCAATTTGCAGGTCATCCGATTATTGGAACTTCTTGGGTTTTGATGAATAAAATATTCGAAAATGCTCCAGAAAAAATAACATTAGAAGTTCCGATTGGACCAATTGCTATTGAGAAAACCGAAGATTTAATTTGGCTAAAAGCCGCACAGCCAAAATTCTGGGATGTTTTTGCAAAAGAAGATTTTCCGTCTTTCAGCAACCTGACAATTGATGATTTTGATAATCAATATTTGATTCAGGAAGTTACAACTGGAAGTGCTTTTGTAATTGTGCCTTTAAACAGTAAAAGAGCTTTAGAGAATTTAGTTTTAGATAAAGATAAAACTGATAAATGGCTGAAAAATCATTGCAAAACAGATCATAGAGGTTTGTATTTCTACAGCTTTGAAGATTCGAAATTGGCAAGCAGAATGTTGTGTGTAGAACATAATCAATTAGTGGAAGATGCAGCAACAGGAAGCGCGAGTACTTGCCTGCAGGCGTATCTTTTAAAATATCATTCGCCGGAAATTGAATTGACGAATCATCAAGGAGATTACATTGGTCGTCCGTCTGAAATTTATTTTAATGGAAAATTATCCAACGATATATTTGATATTAAAATTGGAGGAAAAGCTCAGTTTGTTGCCAAAGGCGAGTGGGAAGCTTAATTGATTTTAGATTTTAGAAAAAAAGAAAAAAGAATATAGAGAATAAAACAAAGAGTTTGAGTAAAAGATTGAGATATAGCAAAAGCCTATATTCTATAATCTTTTCTCTATACTCTCAAATAGAAGAAATATGAAATTAAACTGCCGACATAAAATTATCATTTTGTTAGTATTGTTTGCTGGTCAGTTTTCGTTTTCACAAAAGAAAAACGAAAGTATTGGTACAGAAACCGTAAACGTAGTAAAACCTTATTCGCCAACTATTTCGGATGCTTTTAAAGTAAAAGAAATTCCTTCGCTTGACGACAGCGGTAATCAGCCGAAAGAAACGATTAAATATAGTATTTTGTCGGTTCCAGTTGCGTCGACTTTTACTCCTTCTAAAGGAAAAGCCGAAGGAGTTGAAAAAGCTAAAAAAGAGCGTTTGTTTAATAATTATGCAACGGTAGGAGTTGGAAATTACAGCACTTTGAATGCAGAATTTTTTGTAAACCAAGATTTAGGAAATAATGATTATGTAGCAGGAATGTTTCGTCATCATTCTTCGCAAGGAGGAATTAAAGGTGTAGAATTAAATGACGAATTTTACGATACAGCAATAGATGTCGGTTACGGACAAAATAACCGCGATATGTCTTGGAATGTTGATTTAGGTTATCAAAATCAAATTTATAACTGGTATGGACTTCCTTCAGATTTTGGAGCGACAATTCCGGCTCAGCGTTTTGATTTAGTAAACAGCATTAATCCAGATCATTCTTATAATACTATTTGGCTGGGCGGAAATGCAGAATTTACAGAAAGTATTTTTAGTAATCTTTCTACAAAATTCACCCATTTTTCAGACAGTTATTCTTCATCAGAAAATAGATTTTTTGTAAAACCGACTTTTACGGTTGATGTAATGGATCATGCTATCAAAACTAATGTAATTGTAGATCACGTAAGCGGTTCTTTCAAAAACAATTATTTCCAAGACAATACAGAAGCTTTAAAATATAGTTTTACAAATGTGGGAATTGAACCGAGTTTTGTAATTCATGAAAATGATTGGACTTTAGAATTAGGAGCTGGTCTTTTCTATAGTGCAGATTCTGAAAACAGCGGCAATAAATTTTATTTCTATCCAAAAGTAAACGCTTCGTATAAATTGGTGGGTGATTTAATGATTTTCTATACAGGAGTAAATGGAGGTTTACAACAAAATTCTTATGCCGATTTTGTAACCGAAAATCCGTTTTTGTCACCGACTTTAAACATGCGTCCGTCAAGCACACAATACAATGTTTTTGCAGGTTTAAAGGGGAAATTAGCCAACAATGTCAGCTATAATTTGACAGGTTCTTATTTGAATGAAAAAAATAAAGCGCTATTTAAAGCGAATGATTATACAGAAGTGATAACGAATGAAGATTATGCTTTCGGAAACTCGTTTGGAGTAGTATATGAAGACATTAGAACATTACGTTTTTATGCAGAATTAAAAGCTGATTTTTCGCAAAACGTAACTTTCGGAATCAACGGAACTTTTAATAGTTACAACACTGATAATGTTGTTGAGGCTTGGAATTTACCAACGATGAAATTGAGTTCAACCCTTGATGTTAACTTTACAAAACAATGGTTTGCCGGCGTAAATATTTTTTATGTGGGAGAAAGAAAAGACATGCAGTCGAATTTGGATTTAACGACAGACCCAGCGGTAATAACGCTGAAAAGCTATTTTGATGCTAATGCTCATTTAGGATATAAATTTAGCGACCGTTTAACGTTTTTCTTGAAAGCAAATAATATCGGAAATCAAGCTTATGAAAAATGGCTGAATTATCCTGTTCAAGGTTTCCAAATTTTAGGAGGTGCCAATTATAAATTTGATTTTTAATTCTAAGTTACAAAGATACAAAGCTGCAAAGGCACAAAGATTTTAAGAAAAAAATGTGCCTTTTTTTTTTAAGCCGTGAGTTCATGAATTTTTTGGAGTAGATTCGTGAATTCATGGCTTTTTAAGTTTTAAAAAATTACTAGTAGAGAAGTGCTTTATACAAAGCTTTCTTTGAATAAAAATTTTAATAAAGAAAAAACCTTAGCATCTTTGCAACTTAGAATCTTAGCATCTTTAAAAAATGGAATTTAAGCAAAAAATATACTCACATTATTCACAAATGGTTCAAGACAGAATTGATGTTTTTAAAGACATGATTTCAAACTTGACCGAAGATTCTAAAAACGATGCTAAAGGTTCTGCCGGAGACAAACATGAAACGGCTTTGTCTATGATGCATATAGAACAGGAAAAACTGACGAATAAATTGAAAGAAGCGATTGCTCAAAAAGCAATTTTAGATAAAATTGACGCTTCAAAAACTACAGAAAACATCAGTGTTGGGAGCCTTGTAAAAGCAAACGGAATCTTTTTGTATGTAAGTGTGGCGCTTCCTAAAATTGCCATTGATGGGATAAATGTGATAGCGCTTTCGCCGCAGTCTCCGCTTGGAGCGCATTTAATGGGAAATAAAACAGGGTTTGAGTTTGAGATTAATAAAACGCATTATACTATTGAGAGTGTAGATTAATGTTATGTTCGCCATCAACTTTGTCGAGTTTAAAACTTTGACAAAGATTTCTGAACAATCTTGTCATTCCGACGGAGGAGGAATCTTCGCAAGTTGCTCCACAAAGTAAATCTCCAATCTTTGTTGAGTTTCTCGCGAAGATTCCTCCTCCGTCGGAATGACAAACTGTAATTGTAATCTTAATGGTTGCATAAACCATAATTCTAAACGCACATACCATCATCTCTTTACGAATTTTTCATTCGGACTGAAATAACTCAAAATTTAATTCAAAATATAGAATTAAACTTTAAATTTTTAAGCAGTTTTATACTCAAAATTAAAAATTTCAAGTTTAGAGCTTTTTTAGATGCTTAAATTTTACATTTTATATGTAAAAATAAATTTTATGTTTAAAATTGTAACTGAATTAGTGTTTTGTGTTTTGTAATTGTAACTGTTATTACATCTTTGCCTTATCAAAATAAAATTTACAATTAAAAATATAAAATTATGTGCGGAATCGTATGTGCCTTTGATCTAAAACAAAAAGCCGAAGCTTTAAGACCTCAAGTATTAGAAATGTCTAAAATCATTCGTCACCGTGGACCAGACTGGAGCGGAATTTACAGCAATGATAAAGCAATTCTTTCTCACGAGCGTTTGGCTATTGTTGATCCAGCTTCAGGAAAACAACCTTTATTTACAGAAGATAAAAAATTAGTTTTGGCTGCAAATGGTGAGATTTATAATCACAGAGAGCTGCGCAAACAATTTGAAGGAAAATATAACTTTCAGACAGAAAGTGACTGTGAAGTTATTTTAGCTTTATACAAAGAAAAAGGAGTGAGCTTTGTTGACGAATTAAATGGAATTTTCGGATTTGCGATTTATGATGTTGATAAAGACGAATATTTTGTAGCTCGTGATCATATGGGAATCATTCCGTTGTACATTGGATGGGATCAACACGGAACTTTTTATGTGGCTTCAGAGTTAAAAGCTTTAGAAGGATATTGTACAAAAATCGAATTATTCCCTCCTGGACATTATTTATCAAGTAAAGACGGAGAATTTGTACAATGGTACAAAAGAGACTGGGTTGACTATGATGCAGTTAAGGATAACGAAACAAGTATTCCAGAAATCAAAAAAGCGCTTGAAGCAGCAGTTCACAGACAATTAATGAGTGACGTTCCTTATGGAGTTTTACTTTCAGGAGGTTTAGACTCGTCTATTACTTCGGCTGTAGCCAAAAAATTTGCTCAAAAGCGTATTGAGTCAGATGATACTACAGATGCTTGGTACCCACAATTGCACTCTTTCTCAGTTGGATTAGAAGGTTCTCCAGATTTAGCTGCAGCAAGAAAAGTGGCAGATCATATCGGAACGATTCACCACGAAATTAAATTTACAATCCAAGAAGGTTTAGATGCTGTTCGTGATGTAATTTACAACCTAGAAACCTATGATGTAACTACAGTAAGAGCTTCAACTCCAATGTGGTTAATGGCAAGAGTTATTAAATCAATGGGAATCAAAATGGTACTTTCAGGAGAAGGAGCAGATGAGCTTTTCGGAGGATATTTATATTTCCACAAAGCGCCAAATGCTAGAGAATTCCACGAAGAAAACGTTCGTAAATTAGGAAAACTTCATATGTACGACTGTTTGCGTGCAAACAAGAGTTTAGCCGCTTGGGGAATCGAAGGTCGTGTTCCTTTCTTAGACAAAGAATTTATGGATGTTGCGATGCGCATTAACCCACAAGATAAAATGATCAACAAAGAACATCCGATGGAAAAATGGGTAGTTCGTAAAGCTTTCGAGGACATGCTTCCAGAGAGTGTAGCTTGGAGACAAAAAGAGCAATTTTCTGATGGAGTAGGATACAGCTGGATTGATACTTTGAAAGAAGTAGTAGGAAGAGAAGTTTCGGACGAGCAATTAGCAAACGCAAGATTCAAATTCCCATTGCAGACACCAACTTCAAAAGAAGAATATTACTATCGTTCCATCTTCTCAGAGCATTTCCCAAGTGATGCAGCAGCATTATGTGTGCCGCAAGAAGCGAGTGTAGCTTGTAGTACAAAAATTGCTTTAGAGTGGGATGAAGCATTCAAAAACATGAACGATCCTTCAGGTAGAGCAGTAGCAAGCGTTCATGACGATGCTTATGTAAAAGCGTAATTTTAATTTTAGAATTAGTATATATTGCAGAAAAACGTTCTCTTTGAGGGCGTTTTTCTTGTCTTAGATTGTTAAATTCTGATATTAAACGTGTTTGTAAAATGTGATTGGTAATTATTTAACTTTCTTTTAATATATTTGACATCCCCAAAAAAGATTAATGCACTTATATCTTAGAATTTTAGTAGAAGCAAACGCTAATTAATGCGTATTTTTGCTTTATCTGAAAAATTTTAATGATTTTTTAATGTTCGTTTTGACTGAGAATGAACGGAAGTAAAATAAAAATAGAATATTATGTCTGGATTATTAGCTGTTATTGGAAAAGGAAAAGATCCGAAGCTTGTAAAAGAATTGTCTGAAAGAATGTCGCACCGTGGCCCTGATGAAAGTGATTTTCATATATTGGAAAATGGTGGTGTGCTTTGTCATGAAAGTTTATCCATAATTGATCTTAAGTCCGGAAAACAGCCAATACAAGGAAGTAGTACGGCCTGGATGATCCATGATGGTGAGATTTACAATTACCAGGAACTTAAAAATACAGTTTTAAAAAATCATACTTTTAGAACAGAATCAGATTCAGAAGTAATTGTGCATCTTTATGAAGAATTCGGATATGATTTTTGTAATAAATTAGATGGAGATTTTGCTTTTGTTGTTGTCGATGGAGATAAATATATTGCCGGTCGTGACCCCATTGGTATAAAACCTTTGTATTACGGTTTGGATGAAAGAGGGAGAATTTATTTTTCTTCGGAAATGAAATCCATAGCAGATCAATGTAAATCATTTTCTACTTTTCCTCCAGGGCATTATTATACTGCAAAAACTGGTTTTGTAAAATATTATAAGCCAGAATACGAAGAGGTTAAAAATGCGAATCAAGCTTTAGATTTAGGAGTAATTCGTCAAAGTCTTATTGATGCGACTTCGAAACGTTTATTGGGTAATGTTCCGTTGGGAGTTGTACTTTCAGGCGGGTTAGATACTTCATTAATTTCTTCTATAACTTCTAGATTATTAAAAGAAAAAGGAGAAAAACTGCATTCTTTCTCAATTGGTTTAGATGCAGATTCGCCAGACAATATGTCGGCTAGAAAAGCTGCGGAATTTTTAGGAACAGAGCATCACGAAATTCATTTTTCTGTAGAAGAAGGAGTTCAGATTTTAGAAAAAGTAATTTATCATATTGAAACTTACGATATTATTTCTGTAAGATCAGGCGTTCCGATGTATTTATTATCAAAAGCAATTGCCGATGCAGGAATAAAAGTAATTCTGTCTGGAGAAGGAGCTGATGAAATTTTTGGTGGACATTTATATTTTAGAAATGCGCCATCTGAAGAAGAGTTTCAGGATGAATCTATAGAAAGAGTTCAGAAGTTGTTTACGGCAGATTTATTGCGTGCAGATAAAACGACAATGGCACACGGACTAGAAGTTAGATTTCCGTTTTTAGATACCGATTTTCTGGACACTACAATTCGAATCAAAACAGAAGAAAAACAGCCAAAAACTTATGATGGAATTGAGAAATACATTTTAAGAAAAGCTTTTGATACGACCGAAGATCCATACTTGCCAAAAGAAGTTTTATGGCGTCAGAAAGAACAGTTTTCTGATGGGGTTGGTTACAATTGGGTAGATCAATTGATCGAATATTGTGCAGCTCAAATTACAGACGAACAATTGGCTGGTGCAAGTGCAGAATTCCCATATCTTTCCCCAACAACAAAAGAAGCTTACTTGTACCGCTCAATTTTTCATAAATACTACCCACAGGTCAGCGCCGCGCAAACAGTTCGTAAATGGATTCCAAAATGGCAGGAAAACCTTGATCCGAGTGGAAGAGCAAATGCGGCACACTTAAAAGGGAATTTTGAAAGTGCTAAAAAGGGAGTTACGGCTTAGATTTTAAATTCAAAAAAAATAAATTCAAATTCCATTTTTTGGATATTCATATAATCCGAAATAGTTTTTTAACTGTTTCGGATTTTTGTTTTTAAGTTTTAATTTGAGATTTGATAAGGTTGGAATTTGAAATTTTTGCTGTATTTCTATTTTTAGAATTTGGAATTTATCAAAATTGGAATTTAAAGTAAGCTTTTGAAGTTTTTTTTAGGTTTTTAAGATGATTCTGTTAATAACTTAAGCACTTTAAGTCGTATTTTAATGGGTATATAGAAGGCATTTTTATATATTTGCGTGTTAGACATAAATACATTTATTAGAATAAATTATATGAGCGAAGAAATCAAGAAGAACAATTATTCAGCAGATAGTATTCAGGCATTAGAAGGGATGGAGCACGTAAGAATGCGTCCGTCGATGTATATTGGTGATGTAGGGGTTCGAGGACTGCACCATCTGGTTTACGAGGTTGTTGATAACTCTATTGATGAGGCGATGGGAGGACATTGTGATGCTATTAGTGTTGCAATAAACGAAGATGGTTCGGTTACAGTTGAAGATAACGGTCGTGGTATTCCAGTTGATTTGCATAAAAAAGAAGGAGTTTCTGCACTTGAGGTTGTAATGACTAAAATTGGTGCTGGAGGTAAATTTGATAAAGATTCTTATAAAGTTTCTGGAGGACTTCACGGTGTTGGGGTTTCTGTAGTAAATGCACTTTCGGTTCACATGAAGTCTACTGTTTTTAGAGAAGGAAAAATCTACGAGCAAGAATACGAAAGAGGAAAGTCATTATATCCTGTAAAACAAATTGGGGAAACAGAAAAAAGAGGTACACGCCAGACTTTTTACCCAGACGACACGATTTTTACACAAACTACAGAGTTCTCTTACGATACTTTATCTGCTCGTATGCGTGAGCTTTCTTTCTTGAATAAAGGAATCACAATTACTTTTACAGACAAAAGAGAAGTAGATGAAAAAGGAGAATTCAGAAGTGAAGTTTTTCATTCTACAGAAGGACTAAAAGAATACATCCGTTATTTGGACGGAAATCGTGAGCCAATTGTTTCTCACGTAATCAGTATGGATCACGATAAAGGTGAAATCCCTGTTGAGGTTGCATTAATTTATAATACAAGTTATACAGAGAATATTTTTTCTTATGTAAATAATATCAATACTCACGAAGGAGGAACGCATTTACAAGGTTTTAGAAGTGGTTTGACAAGAACGCTTAAAAAATATGCGGATGCTTCTGGTTTGTTAGACAAATTGAAATTTGAAATTGCTGGAGATGATTTCCGTGAAGGATTAACAGCAATTATTTCTGTAAAAGTTTCAGAACCTCAGTTCGAAGGTCAGACTAAAACTAAACTTGGAAACAGAGAAGTTGTTTCTCCAGTTTCTCAAGCAGTTGGAGAAATGTTAGAGAATTATTTGGAAGAAAATCCAAATGATGCTAAACTGATTATTCAAAAAGTAATTTTAGCAGCCCAAGCACGTCACGCAGCGAAAAAAGCGCGTGAAATGGTACAGCGTAAAACCGTTATGGGGGGCGGTGGATTACCAGGAAAATTATCTGACTGTTCAGAACAAGATCCAGCAAGATGTGAGGTTTACCTTGTCGAGGGAGATTCGGCTGGTGGAACAGCAAAACAAGGGCGTGATCGTAACTTTCAAGCAATTTTACCATTACGAGGTAAGATCTTGAACGTTGAAAAAGCGATGCACCACAAAGTATTCGAAAACGAAGAGATTAGAAATATCTTTACAGCTTTGGGAGTTACAGTGGGAACTGCAGAAGACAGTAAAGCATTAAATCTTGAAAAATTAAGATATCACAAAGTAATCATCATGTGTGATGCCGATGTCGATGGCAGTCACATTTCTACCTTAATATTAACGTTCTTCTTCCGTTTCATGAAAGAGCTTATTGAAGAAGGTCACGTATACATTGCGGCACCACCTTTATACTTGGTTAAAAAAGGACAAAAGAAAGAATACGCTTGGAATGATGTACAACGTGATCAAGCTAACGAAAGAATGGGAGGAAGTGCTGCTATTCAGCGTTATAAAGGTCTTGGAGAGATGAACGCGGAACAGTTGTGGGAAACAACAATGGATCCAAATTTCAGAACATTACGTCAAGTAACTATTGATAGTTTAGCCGAGGCTGATAGAGTTTTCTCTATGTTGATGGGTGATGAAGTACCGCCTCGTAGAGAGTTTATCGAAAAAAATGCAGTTTATGCAAATATTGACGCATAAAATGAAAAATTAATAATTCCAATTCGTTTAATTGTTTAAATTTACTAGACAATTAAACGAATTGTCTTTTTAAAAAATAGACAAAATTAATAACCGATAAAGTAAAAAATATGAAAGTTACCATTGTAGGAGCAGGAAATGTTGGAGCTACGTGTGCGGATGTTATTTCTTATAGAGGAATTGCAAGCGAAGTAGTATTGTTGGATATTAAAGAAGGTTTTGCCGAAGGTAAAGCGTTGGATATTACGCAATGCGCGACAAACACAGGTTTTAATACCAAAGTTTCGGGTGTTACCAACGATTATTCGAAAACTGCTGGAAGTGATGTAGTGGTTATTACATCAGGAATTCCGAGAAAGCCAGGAATGACAAGAGAAGAATTAATAGGGATAAATGCAGGAATTGTAAAAACTGTTGCTGAAAACGTATTAAAATATTCTCCGGATACTATAATTGTGGTGGTTTCAAATCCGATGGATACTATGACGTATTTGGCTTTAAAAGCTACAGGTCTGCCAAAAAACAGAATTATCGGTATGGGAGGTGCATTAGACAGCTCTCGTTTTAGAACTTATCTTTCGTTAGCATTAGATAAACCAGCAAATGATATTTCAGCAATGGTAATTGGAGGTCACGGAGATACAACTATGATTCCGTTGACACGTTTGGCTTCTTATAATGGTATTCCGGTAACGCAATTCCTGTCTGAAGAAGTTTTACAAAAAGTTGCGGCAGATACTATGGTGGGCGGTGCTACACTTACAGGTCTTTTAGGTACATCTGCATGGTATGCTCCAGGAGCTTCTGTAGCATATTTGGTTGATAGTATTTTAAATGATCAAAAGAAAATGATCGCTTGTTCTGTTTTTGTAGAAGGCGAGTACGGACAAAACGATATTTGTATTGGAGTGCCTTGTATAATCGGTAAAAATGGAATTGAGGAAATTGTAGATATTAATTTAAACGACCAGGAAAAGGCGTTATTTGCGAAAAGTGCAGATGCAGTTCGCAGCATGAATGATGCTTTGAAATCGATTTTAGTATAATAAAAACGGAAAAAAAAGAAAAAGGCTGCACTTTTGCAGTCTTTTTTTTGAGATTAATTAATAAATTAATTGGTTAATATTTTCGTTAATTATATATTTGCTCGGTTTAAAAAAAAATTGGTAATTCGTGATCTCGTATTTTTGTTTTAAAAAAACATGTCAGGGCTTATTTTATTGGGACTTTAAAACAAAAACAAAATAAAACATAATTAATTTTTAGTAATAATGCAGAATAAAGGACTTATTAAATTTTTCGCAATTCTATTTGCATTGGTAAGTATTTACCAACTATCATTCACTTTTGTGGCAAATGGTGTCAAAAGTGAAGCTAAAGCTTTTGCAGGAGACAATCCTGATAAGGAGCTGAAATATTTAGATTCTATTGGTAAAGAAAAAGTATTAAACCTTGGTTTTACTGATTTCACTTACAATGAAGTGAAAAACAAACAGCTTAATAAAGGTCTTGACTTAGAAGGAGGAATCAACGTTATTCTTCAAATCTCTGTAAAAGATGTATTAAAAGGTTTGGCTAATAATTCTAAAAATCCAGTTTTTAATAAATCATTAGCTGATGCGACTGCAAATCTAGAAGGAAACAAAACATATTTAAATAAGTTTTTTGAAGCTTTTGAAGCAAATTCAAAAGGTAATGAAAAATTAGCATCTCCAGATATTTTCGCTAACAGAAGTCTTCAAGGTGAAGGTGGAGTTGACTTTCAAATGTCAGATGCTCAAGTTCAAAAAGTAATCAAAAGAAAAGTTGATGAGTCTATCGAAAGTGCTTACAAAGTATTAAGAGAGCGTATCGACAAATTTGGTGTTACACAGCCAAACATCCAAAAATTAGGAGAGACAGGAAGAATCTTAGTAGAACTTCCAGGTGCTAAGGATGTTGATAGAATTAAAAAATTATTAGGTGGAAAAGCTCAATTAGAGTTTTGGGAAACTTACAAAGTTGAAGAAATCGGAAGTTTCTTAGTTCAGGCTAACGAAGCTTTAAAGAAAACTGAAGTTAAAAAAGTTGAAACTAAAACTGTTGCTAAAGATTCTTTGAATGCTTTATTAACAGATTCTAAAGATTCAACTGACGTTAAAAAAGGAAACAATCCTTTATTTGATAAAATGATTACTCAAGGAGGCGGACCAGTTTTAGGTTATTTCGCTCCTAAAGATACAGCTGCAATCAACGCTTATTTCAAAAGACCAGAAATTAGAGTTTTATTAGCTGCAGATCAGCATTATGCAAAATTTGTTTGGAGTAAACCAACAACTTTAAAAGACCCTACAGCTAAAAATCCAGCAAATGCTAAAGAAATTGAAGCAGTTGAATTATATGCTCTAAAAGGAAACAGAGACAATAGCCCAGCAATGAGCGGTGGTGTTGTTACTGATGCAAAAGATACTTTTGACCAAATGGGGAAACCTGCAGTTTCTATGCAGATGAACAGCCAGGGTGCTAAAGTATGGGAAGAGTTAACAGGAAGAGCTTTCTCTCAAAAAGGTTATATTGCTATTGTTTTAGATAACATCGTTTATTCTGCTCCAGGTGTAACAAGTGGTCCTATTGCTGGAGGAAGATCTGAAATTACAGGTTCTTTTGATGTTGCTGAAACTAAAGATTTAGCTAACGTATTAAATGCAGGTAAATTACCAGCTTCTGCAGATATTATTCAATCAACTGTTGTTGGACCATCTTTAGGTCAAGCAGCTATTGATGCAGGTACAATTTCTTCTATCTTAGGATTCTTATTAGTTTGTGCTTGGATGGTATTTTATTATGGTAAAGCTGGTTGGTATGCTAACCTTGCATTATTATTAAACTTACTATTCTTATTCGGAATTATGGCAAGTTTTGGTTTTGTATTGACATTACCAGGTATTGCAGGTATCGTATTAACATTAGGTACAGCGGTAGATGCGAACATTATTATCTACGAAAGAGCAAAAGAGGAATTGCGTGAAGGAAAATCACTTTCTGAGGCTGTTCAAGCTTCTTACGGATGGCATGGTGCAATGCGTTCTATTATTGATGCAAACGTTACTCACGTATTAACTGGAGCAATCTTGTTTATTTTCGGAACAGGACCAATCAAAGGTTTCGCGTTAACATTATTAATCGGTATTGTAACTTCATTGTTTACATCAATCTTTATTGCTAGAATTTTCATTGACAGAAATATCGCTGGAAAAGCAGATTTAACATTCTCTACGAATATTACTAAAAACTGGTTTACAAACTTCCACTTTGATTTCATTAAAGTTAAAAAGTTTACTTATATTTTCTCTTCTATCGTTACTGTAGTAAGTTTAGTTTCTATCTTCTTTGTTAACGGATTAGATGAAGGTGTTGATTTTGTTGGAGGTAGAACATTCCAAGTTAAATTCGAAAAACCAATCGATGCAACTGTAGTTTCAGATGAATTGTCAGCTGCTTTTGGTACACCAGTTGAGGCTAAAATTTTAGGAGATGATGATCAATTGAAAATCACTACTAAATATAAAATTAAAGAAGATGGTGTTGCTATCGATGAGGAAGTAAACCAAAAATTATACAAAGCTTTACAGAAATATTTCCCAACAACAACTTACGATAAATTTATCAACTCATTTGATGGTAAAAAAGTAGGTGTTTTACAAGCTTCTAAAGTTGGTGCTTCTATTTCTGAAGATATCAAAACTAACTCTTACTGGGCAGTTTTAGGTGCAATGGCAGTTATCTTCTTATACTTAATGATCTCTTTCCGTAAATGGCAGTATTCATTAGGTGCGATTGCTGCAGTAGCGCACGACGTTGTTTTCGTATTAGGAATCTACTCTTTATGTTATAAATTCATGCCATTCCACATGGAGATGGATCAGCACTTTATCGCTGCGATTCTTACTGTAATTGGTTACTCTATGAACGATACAGTAATTGTATTTGACAGGGTAAGAGAATTTATCATCGGAAACCGTAAAGGAAGTTTTGAAGATATCGTAAACGCTTCTATTAATACTACATTATCAAGAACGTTGAATACTTCATTAATGATGATCATTGTATTATTGACGATGTTTATCTTCGGTGGAGAATCTATCAGAGGATTTATCTTTGCAATGTTAATTGGTATTATCGTTGGTACTTATTCGTCATTATTTATCGCTACACCAGTATTGGTTGACACGATTTCAAAAGACGAAAAACACACAATTGAAGACAAACATAATAAAGCTTAATTTTTAAGTTTTTATATATCAAAAAGATCCAGTGAAAGCTGGATCTTTTTTTTATGTTTGTATGGAAGATTCAAAAGTTATTTTATGACTAAAAAACTATTATTGGTTTCTGCTTTTCTTTTTGTCTGCATGTCTGCGAATGCACAGCAAGCGGATAAAAAATATAGAATAGGTTTGTCGTATGGATTTGGAAGTGAATTCAATAATAAAGATTATACTTTTGAAAATCATTTTTATAAAGCACAATTGTATTATTTGATAAAAGAAACAAAGCATTTTCAATATCAAATTCTAATACAGCCCGAAATTAATTTTGCAAAGCATCAATTGTTGAATTTGTATTTTGTAAAGCCTGAAACTCACGATTTTGAGCAGAAAAGAGAAGAATATACTAAACTGAAAAATATTCATGAATATGTTATGAATGTAGGCTTTGTAGTTCGAAAACCAATAGGTAAAATATACTCATGTTATTTTTTGGGAAGTATCGGCCCAATGATTACCGATACAGAAACAGAAAGAATGTCTAAAGGATTTGCTTTCGCAGATGTTTTAGCTTTGGGTTTTTCAGCAAACGTCAAAGCATTTCAGTTTGATATTAGGCCAAGCTTACGGCATGTTTCTAATGCAGGATTAGGAAGCAGTAATGCAGGTTATAATACGAAGAATATCGAATTTGGTATTTCGTATCAGCTTTAAATAAAAAGCGCCCAATATTCTAAATATTGGGCGCTTTTTTATTTTAAGTATATTGTATTTTGTTTTATGATTGAGCTAAAGGATTTCTCTGTGCTCTTATGATAAAGAAAAGTCCAATAATGATAAATGGAATACTCAGCCATTGTCCAGTTGAAAATAAACCTAATTCTTGTTCGATTCCTCCTTGGCTTTCTTTTACAAATTCAACAATAAAACGAACTACAAATAAAAGAACTAAAAACAAGCCAAATAAAAGCCCAGATTTAAGTCTGGCATTTGTTCTCCAGTAAAGGAAAAATAAGATTGCAAAAACAAAAATATAGCAGAATGCTTCGTATAATTGAGTTGGATGTTTTGCTGGAACTTGAGCTAATAAATCGGCAAATTTAGGATTTGTTGCTATAGCATTGTAAGCTTCTTTTGGATCTGCGATTTGAGTCGCGTTTACCGCTTCGGCTTTGCTGAATTTATCATGTAAAAAACGGATTCCGAAAGCAGATGTAGTTTCGTGTCCGATAATTTCTGAATTGAAGAAATTTCCTAAACGAACAAAAATAGCACCGCTCGCAACTGGAATTACAACACGGTCAAGAATCCATAAAAGAGGTTTTTTTAGGATTCTTCTGCTGTAATAATACATCGCAATGATAATTGAGATTGCAGCACCATGACTAGCTAATCCTTGAAATCCTGTAAACTGAAATTCAGGTTCAAATTTAAACGGAAGGAAGATCTCCAATAAATGATTTCTAAAGTATTCCCAGTCATAAAACAAAACATGTCCTAAACGGGCGCCTATTAAAGTTGCTAAAACTGTCCAAACAAATAAAGAATCAAGTTTTTCAAGTGGTTCGTTTTCACGTTCGAAGATCTTTTTCATCAAGAACCAGCCTAATCCAAAAGCAATTACGAACATTAAACTGTAATAACGAATCATAAAAAAACCTAAATTGATTCCTTCTGAAGGATTCCAAACAAAATTTAAGGCGTGTGTCATATAAAATATGTTTTGTATCTGTTGTAAAAATAAATATTTAATTAAGGCTCGTCTTTATAGAAAGTTAATGTTTGTGTGAACATTTTTTTTCAGGAACTGGATCATAACCTGTTCTTCCCCAGGGATGGCAGCTTAAAATACGCTTGATTCCTAAATAACCTCCATAAAATAAACCATGTATTTGTAAAGCCTGAATCATGTAAGTCGAACATGTTGGTTCAAATCTGCAAGACGCCGGTGTGAATGGAGATATTGCAGTTTGATAAAAACGTACCAAAAGCACAAACGGATATATTAGAATTTTAGATAACATATTTATCAATAATTACTGTATAATGGCTGTACTTTATATTAGTTGTTTTTGTGACAACTTTGTTACATCCAAATTTATTAGATGCTGAAAGATGTTCCTTCTTTTCCGTCTTTTAACTGAATTCCAAGTGCAATTAATTGATCACGAATTTGATCAGACAGCGCAAAGTTTTTATCTGCACGCGCCTGATTTCTCATTGCAATCAGCATGTTTACAGCGCCTTCTAATTTGTCTGTATTAACATCTGCAGCTTTTTCGTCTTTTAATCCTAAAACATCAAAAACAAATGCATTGACAGCTGTTTTAAATGCTGCTAAATCGGATTGCGATATTGTTTCTTTTCCTTCTTTTAGTAAATTAATGTAACGAACGGCTTCAAATAACTGCGCAATTAAAATTGGCGTGTTAAAGTCGTCGTTCATGGCATCGTAGCAAAGTTGTTTCCATGATGCAAAATCAATAGAACTTGTATTTCCAGAAGTAAGATTTGGTAAAGCATCAACAGCTTCCATTAACCTTTTATATCCTTTTTCGGCAGCAACAATGGCATCATCAGAAAAATCTAAAATACTTCTGTAGTGAGCCTGAAGCATAAAGAAACGAGTTACTGAAGCAGAAAATGGTTTGCTTAAGATATTGTTGTCTCCGCTAAGAATCTCGCCTGGTAAAATATTATTTCCAGTCGATTTTGCCATTTTTTTACCGTTTAAAGTAAGCATGTTGGCGTGCATCCAGTAATTTACCGGAGATTGTCCTGTGCAAGCTTCGTTTTGTGCGATTTCACATTCGTGGTGTGGGAATTTCAAATCCATTCCACCTCCATGAATGTCGAAATGAGTTCCAAGATATTTGGTGCTCATTGCAGTACACTCTAAATGCCATCCTGGGAAACCATCGCTCCAAGGAGAAGGCCATCTCATAATGTGTTCTGGTTCTGCTTTTTTCCAAAGTGCAAAATCCTGCGGATTTTTCTTGTCAGATTGCCCGTCTAGATCACGAGTATTAGCAAGCATATCGTCAATATTTCTGCCGCTTAGAATACCGTAATTTTTAGTTTCGTTATATTTTACAACATCAAAATAAACAGAACCGTTGGCTTCATAACCAATTCCGGTATCAATGATTTTTTTGATGATTTCGATTTGTTCAATAATATGACCCGTAGCTGTTGGTTCAATACTTGGCGGTAAAAAGTTGAATGATTTCAAAATATCATGAAAATCAACCGTATAGCGCTGTACAACCTCCATTGGTTCCAATTGCTCCAAACGTGCTTTTTTTGCGATTTTATCTTCGCCTTCATCAACATCATCCACAATATGTCCAACGTCAGTTATATTACGAACGTAACGTACTTTATAATCCAAATGCAGAAAATACCTGAAAATCACGTCAAAAGACATAAAAGTTCTCACATTTCCTAAGTGTACATTACTGTAAACCGTAGGTCCGCAAACATACATTCCAACATTTCCTTCATGGATTGGTTTGAAATCTTCTTTTTCACCCGAAAGCGAATTGTATATTTTTAGCGATTGTGTGTTATATAACGGCATATTATATGTTTGTTGTATGATGTTTTAGTTTGTTGTTATTTGAGTTTTAATTCTTTGATATCGCATAGTTAGATAGTTCAGATGGTACTAATATTGTTTTTTGCCATTAGAACAATAAACAATCAACCAAAAACAATAAACTTAAAATTGAGTATCTAATTTAATATAATCTAAGAATTCTCTTTTTGTTTGCGGTTCTTTAAATTTTCCACCAAATTCAGACGTTACCGTACTGCTTTCGATATCTTTAATACCGCGCGAATTTACGCAAAGGTGTTTAGCGTCAATAACGCAGGCAACATCTTCTGTACCTAAAGCTTTTTGCAATTCCTGAACAATCTGCATCGTTAAACGCTCTTGAACCTGAGGTCTTTTTGCATAATATTCAACAATACGGTTCATTTTGGATAAACCGATAACTCTTCCACTTGAGATGTAAGCAACGTGAGCGCGTCCGATAATTGGAAGTAAATGGTGTTCGCAAGTAGAATAAACAGTAATGTTTTTTTCTACCAGCATTTCGCCATATTTATAATTGTTGTCGAAAGTGGAAGCTTTTGGCTGTTTTGCAGGGTTAAGACCGCCAAAAATTTCTTTTACAAACATTTTTGCAACACGGTTTGGAGTACCTTTTATGCTGTCATCTGTCAAATCCATTCCTAGAGTCTGCAGAATGTTTTCGACATCTTTTTTAATTTTTTCTATTTTTTCTTCATCAGTTAAAGCAAAAGCATCTTCTCTAAGAGGATTTTTAGCATTACTGCTGAAATGATTATCTCCTATTTCGTCTAAAAATTCTTCGTTGTTTATCATTAAAAACTACTATTAGTATATGTATTCCTTTTTAAGGCGGTAAAGATAATTAATAAATAGGAAACCTTTTCTATCGTTTTTACTATTTAATTACTGCTTTTTGGATATAATTTAAATTAACACCTTTTTGCTGAAGTTTTGTTTGTTGATGTTATTAATTAAAAAAAATAGAGTAGGTCTTTAAAAAATCAATTGAAAAATCTGCAAAGGCAAATTTGAGGGCATCTGTATTTTGTCCAGGATGAAATTTTTGTAGAAATTGGTATTTTGTTATTTCGCTTTCAGGCTTTGTAAAGCCGTAATTATAGGCAGTGGCATAAAATCTGATTTTGTCCTGTGTTGTTTTAAAATTCATATTTTGATATTTATATTCAGAGACAAACCAAAATACTTTTAAATACCGCAATTGCCAGCGAAAATCCCCTAGACGATTTATTCTTTCTTTTCGTGTTTCCTTTTCATTTTTTTTGGAAATAATAATCCATTGATAGTCTTTTAAACTTTCGGTCGCAGCAACATAATTCTCTAAATCTTCTAAAAATGAAGGCTTCATCTGAAAATAACCTGTTGAAAAATCAGATGCTTCTTTTCCTTTATTGACATATAAGATTCTGTTAGAAGAGGTTTCCAGATAATCTGAGTAAGAATTGTAACGAAGGATTTCTGGAAAAGCAATAGATAAAATTTGTGCTTTTTCGTTTTGGAGGAGCTCTAAGTCTATAAATTTCTTTTTCTTTTTTAATAATGAAAAAGCACGGTTTATTTCTTTTCGATAATATTCTATGTTTTCGTTTTTTTGAAGAAAAACATATTCGATTTTAAAGATATTCTTTACATCGCTGCTTATTTTATTATTAGCAGATGTGGAAATAATAAAGAAACATGATATCGCAATTATTTTTTTCATGTCAGAAGTCTTTAAAACTACTGCTAAATTACTAAGAACTAATTTGATATCAAGATTGTTTTGCAAATACAAAGCATAAAAAAAATCTGTTTCAACAAATAAGTTGAAACAGATTTTAGAATAATTCAGTTAATTTTTATCTTTTGTTATAAACTAAAAGAGCTTCTTTTAAAATATTTACGGCAGTAATTAAATCTTTTTTATTCAAAACATACGCAATACGAACCTGATTCAATCCCATTCCTGGAGTCGAATAAAATCCTTTTGCTGGTGCGATCATTACTGTTTCTCCGTTAAGGTTATAACTTTCTAAAAGCCATTGTGCAAAATCGTCAGAATCTTCTATTGGAAGTTCTGCAATACAATAAAAAGCACCTTTTGGTTTTGTAACGATAACTCCGTCAATTTTATTTAATTCGGCAATCAAAGTATCACGTCTTTCTTTGTATTCTCCAATTACTTCGTCAAAATAACTTTGAGGTGTATCAATAGCAGCTTCGCACGCAATTTGTTCAATTGTCGGCGGACTCAAACGTGCTTGAGCAAATTTCATTACAGTTGCTAAAACCTCTTTGTTTTTAGTAACTAAACAGCCAATTCGTGCACCGCACATACTGTAACGCTTAGAAACAGAATCAACCATAATAACATTTTGCTGTACATCTTCTAAATTCATTACAGAAAAATGCACATCATCTCCGTCATATAGAAATTCACGATAAACTTCGTCAGCGATTAAGTATAAATCGTGTTTTTTAATTAAAGAAGCCAATTGTTTAATCTCGGCTTCAGAATATAAATAACCAGTTGGATTTCCAGGGTTGCAAATCAAAATGGCTTTGGTTTTTGGTGTTATTAGTTTTTCAACTTCATCAATGCTTGGCAATGCAAAAGCAGTTTCAATAGTCGAAACTAAAGGTACAACAGTGGCACTTGTAGAAGAAGCAAACGCATGGTAATTAGCATAAAAAGGTTCCGGGATAATGATTTCGTCTCCAGGATCTGTAATTGTGGCCAGTGCAAAAAGTAAGGCTTCAGAGCCACCAGTAGTTACAATGATGTCTTCTGTGTTAACATTTACATTTTGGCGCTGGTAAAAATGAGCTAATTTTTTTCTATAGCTTTCATATCCGGCAGACGGACTGTATTCTATAATACTCAAATCAATATTTTTTACCGCCTCGATGGCCACTTCCGGTGTCTTGATATCCGGTTGACCAATGTTTAAGTGATACACCTTGTGTCCCTTTTGCTTTGCTAAATCTGCAAAAGGTGCCAGCTTGCGTATCGGTGATTCAGGCATGTTTTTGCCTTTGAGTGAAATTGTTGGCATGAGTATAAATTATTGAGGTGCAAATTTGCATTTTTTTTTCGAATTTAACGAAAACAATATGAGTACTTAGAGAAATGTAACAATAATAAATATATTTACTAATTTTATAATAAAATATTGTCAATGAAAAAATATATACTCTTGTTTTTTGGGTTATTCTTACCTTTTTTGCTTTTTTCGCAAGGCGATTTTATGATGGAAAAGAAGCATTCTAAAGTTGTAATCCCTTTTAAAATGATAAACAACCTTGTTTTTATTCCTATAAAAGTCAATGGCGTTGAGCTTAATTTTCTTTTAGATTCTGGTGTAGAAGAAACAATTTTGTTTAGTATGGAAGAAAAACAAGAGGTAACTTTTAATAACGTAGAGAAAATCCGTTTAAGAGGTTTGGGAAGCGAAGAAGAAGTAGAAGGACTTAAATCAACCAACAATATTTTAGAAACTCATGGATTAAAATCAATGGGGCATTTGGTTTACATTATTTTAGATCAAAGTTTTAATTTGTCTTCTCATATCGGAATTCCGGTAAACGGAATCGTCGGTCATAAATTTTTTCGAAACAATCTGGTAGAAGTCAATTATCAAAAGAAAAAAATAACTGTTCATGCCGATACGGAGGCTTTTAGAAAGAAATTGGAAAAAAAATTTAAAGCCGTTCCGATCACCATCGAAAGATCAAAACCTTATATTACTTCAACAGCAGTTGTCGATTCTGTTAGCCTTCCTGCAAAATTATTAATTGATATTGGTAACAGTGATGCTTTTTGGATTTTTGAAAACGATAAAATTAAACTTCCAAAAAAGAATTTTCCTGATTTTCTAGGAAAAGGTTTTAGTGGTGATATTGAAGGACATCGTGCTAAAATCAGTAAATTTTCTATTGGTGAATTTGATTTTAAAAAACCAATCGTGGCTTTTCCAGATTCTAGTTCTATTCGCAATGTTAAGATGGTTCCAGGACGTCTAGGATCAGTAGGAGGGGAGGTTTTAAAGCGGTTTACATTGGTTTTGGATTACGCTGGAAAAACACTTTATCTCCGTAAAAATAGTCATTATGGCGAACCTTTTACTTATAACAAAAGCGGTATAACCATACAACACAATGGTTTACAGTGGGTACAGGAAACGGTTAGGATGGAAACTGTTCAAGTTGCAAATTCGTTGAGCGATGCTGCTTACAATGAAAAAGATAATAACAATTTCAAATATAAATTTGCATTAAAACCAGTTTATGAGATTGTAAACATTCGAAAAAACTCTGCCGCCGAAAAATGCGGTTTAAAACCCGGAGACATGATTGTGAGTATTAATCGAGAACGTCCATACAGATATTCGCTGCAGCAAATCAATCAAATGTTGAAATCTGAAGACGATGTTTATATCACTTTGGAAGTCGAACGAAATAGTTTGATACTAAAATTCAGATTTAAATTACAAGACGAATTGTAATCGATTGTTAGTTAGTGCTTTTGTTTTTGTAGTAAACACAGCGATTGTTTATTTTTTTAGACTTTAAGGTGTTTTTTTGTGAAAAAATTCATGCATTTGGACAGATATTTTATTAAGTTTATGTAAAAATTTAGTCCATGAAGAAAAACTACAATAAAATCTTACAGTACTATTCGTTTTTTGTTTTTTTCTTAATTTTTCCTTTCGCTCTTCATTCGCAATGTGCTGGTGATGATGCGAGTTTTACTGTCTGCGATATTCCGAATCCGAGCAGTCAGGCAATCAATTTATTTTCTCTTTTGGGAGGATCACCTGTTGCTGGTGGTGTCTGGACCGATGTTGACGGCTCCGGCGGTTTGAACAGCACCACAGGAATTCTAAATGCACAAGCAATTAGACAAAGTAATATTTTTCGTTACACTTATACCGTTACGGGTTCTGCAGGTTGTACAGATAATACTTCTACAGTTTCTGTAACTATTGGCGGTTATTCCGGAGTTACTTCGCCAAACGTTTCTGTTTGCAGTGACGTTGTTTATTATAATCTTTTTCAGCCTTTTAACGGAAATTATATCAGTCCGCAATCCAATGGTATCTGGCATAATGATACAACTAATCAATATATTTCGGGATCAACTGTTTATGTAGAGAATCTCGAAGGCATTTATCAATTTACTTATACAATGCCGGCAATCGGCACTTGTCCTGCAATGTCTTCAACAGCAGTTGTAAGGATTTTTAGAGCTCCAGAATCAGGAGATCCCAGCCATTTAAATTTGTGTGCCACAGACGGATTAACGGCTTATAATAATTTAGATCTTTTTAGTAGAATCTCAAATTATGATTTAGGAGGTGTCTGGAGAGATAATTCAGGAACGGGAGAACTTACTTTTACAGGAGATCACAACATAAACCTAGAAAAAATATATAATACATATGGAGAAGGAACTTATAATTTTACGTATGAAGTTCCGTCAAATAATCCAATTTGTACTACTGCACGAACCACGGTACGAATACGATTAGAAAGAAAATTAGATTTTACAGGAGCAATACTTGAGGTAAATTCAGATATCTGCGAATCAGAAATAACAACAGCAAATTATTCGGCCACTATAATAAAAGGTCCAGCGGCAATACCGAATGGGCAGTATTATGTTACTTTCAGTGTGAGCGGTCCACGTGCAGCTACAGAAACTGTTCTTGCCAATTTTACAAACGGAGTCTTATTGTTTCCTATAAAACCAGAATATTTTCAAACAGTTGGTCGATTTAGAGTAACTGTTTTAGGTATTGCTGCTGTAAACAGTGTTAATGCTTGTCGAAATATTGTAAACAATTTGACAGATGAATTAATTATTTATCCGTTGCCGGATCTTTCAGGAGCTGTAATGACTCCTGCAACTGTATGTCAAAATCAAGATGCTTTGGTGCAAATCACTAATGCAATAAAACTGGCCGATGGCGATTATGATATCGTATATAATATTTCGGGAGCCAATACAGCTAATTCTCAAGTGTCTCGATTAACAGTCGTTGGCGGTATTGCCAATTTTACAATTCCAGAAATTTTAAATTCCAGAAGCGGTACTTCCACTATAACTATAACGGCTATTACGCATGTCGTTTCGCAATGTGTAAATAGTGCAAATCTTAAAGGAGAGATTCTCGTTAATCCTTTGCCTCCTGTTAATTCATTACAAATTCAGGTTGCAAATGTTTGTTTTGGAGAATTGGTTAGAGCCACAGTTTCTGGACTTAATAATCTGCCAGAAGTTACCTTGTCTTATGAAATTTCTGGTGCAAATACGGCATCTGTTCAAACAGTCGTTTTGACAAATACGAATGGAAATGCAGCTTTTGTAATTCCGTCTGGTTTAATTCCAAATACAGGAACATCAACTATAATAGTTACAAATCTCAAAAATAATACTACCAATTGCGATGTAAATGTTACGAATGTTTCAGATCCTTTTATAATAAATCCGATTCCGCCGGCGCCAGTGGCATTAAATCAGCCATTTTGTAAGGCAGATGATCCTACTATTGCAGATTTAGAACCCAAAGGCACTCAATACAAATGGTACATTTCTGAAACTGCGACAACGCCTTTGGCAAACAATTATCTTTTAAAATCTGAAAATTATTATCTCAAAGAAACTTCTGCTGCTGGTTGTGTATCGCCGGCATCGATGATTTCAGTAACGATAAACGATCCAGACGCCCCGACTTTAAAAGATGACGGACAAAATTTCTGCGGCTTAGACAATCCGACTATTTTAAATTTATCAAACAATACAAATTCGCCTTCAACGGTAGTTTGGTACGATGCACCAAATGGAGGAAACTTGATTCCTTCGACAGCACTTTTAATTGATAAAATGACGTATTATGGATTTGATTTTTCGAATGCGACTGGTTGTTTTTCAAATGAAAATCTCTCTGTGACAGTAACACTTAAAGATTGTAACGCACCAGAATATCCGTTTTTTATTCCCGACGGATTTTCTCCTAACGGGGATGGCGTAAACGATGTGTTTGTAATTCCCGATATTGATTTTTTATATCCGGATTATAGCATAGAAATTTTTAATAGATACGGAAACAGAATGTATGAAGGAGGAAAAGACAAACCTGGCTGGGACGGAATAAACTATGAAGCAAAAGGCATTAATGGCGGAATAGCTCCAAATGGAGTTTATTTCTATGTTATTCATTTTAATAAAGACAACAAACCTCCTAAACAAGGGCGTCTTTATTTAAACCGATAATTGCTTTTTCATCTCATAAAAACATCATTTTCAAATGAAAAAAATAATATTTTTTATCCTTTTTCTACTTTATATACTTCCTGCATCGGCGCAGCAAGATCCAGAATACACATATTATATGTATAATATGAGTGTTGTGAATCCTGCGTATGCCACAGGAATGCCCGCCATGATGAATTTTGGAGGAATGTACAGAACACAATGGGTTGGGGCAGTAGGAGCGCCAAAAACTTTTTCTTTTTTCGGTCACAGTGCTATTACAGAAAAAGTAGAAGTGGGACTTTCTTTACAGTCTGACGATATTGGTGACGGGGCCAAAAAAGAAACCAATTTTAATGCAGACTTTGCTTATGTATTAAAGTTAGGCGGTCAAAATCGTCTTTCGTTAGGTTTAAAAGCAGGTTTCTCAACCATGCAGACCAATTTTAATGGATTTGTATTACAGAGCGGAGATGCCTCAACCGATATGGCTTTTGCTCAAAATATTAATTCAACAAAATCGAATATTGGAGTTGGCGCCTATTATTTTAGAGACAATTTGTATGTTGGACTATCGGCTCCGAACTTATTGAAATCTAAATTTATTGAAGAAAAATCGGGAGTAAATGCTTTTGGAGAAGAAGCTATTCATACCTTTTTAACTGCGGGTTATGTTTTTCAAGTAACCGATATGTGGAAAGTAAAACCGGCTTTTATGTCCAAATTTGTAAAAGGTGCGCCTATTACATTAGACGTTACAGCAAATGTTTTGTACAATAATAAATTTGAATTTGGAGCTGCTTACAGAGTTGGTGATGCCGTTAGTTTTTTGACCAATATAAATATTACGCCAACACTTAGAGTAGGATACGCCTACGATTATACGCTGACAAATCTGGGACAATTTAACTCGGGAACACACGAAATTATGCTGCTCTTTGATTTGGATTTGTTAGGAAAAGGATTCGATAAATCTCCAAGATTCTTCTAAAATGAAAAATATGAAAAAACTACTCGTTATTATATTCGTATTTTCAATACAACTTATATATTCTCAAAATCAGGATTTGGCGAGAGCAAAACGATTTTTTGATAAAACGTATTACAGTGAAGCCATTGTTTTGTACGAAAGATTAGCAGAAGAAAAACCTTCGCAAGAAGTCATTAAAAATCTGGCGGATTCTTATTATTACACCAACAATTTGGTCAAAGCACAGCGGTATTATCGTCTATTAATCAAAAACTATAATAACGGATTAGACCGAGAATACTATTTTAGATATGCACAGACTCTAAAAGCTACGAACAGCCCAGAAGATGCTAACGTCGCTTTAAGAGAATATTATACACAATCTGCAGATGCTGAAGCTGTTTTAAATTTTGAAAAAGAATTAAAAACTTTAGAGAATGTAAGCGCTATCGGAAAACGTTTTGAGATTAAAAACTTAGCAATAAACACGCCCAATTCTGAATTCGGAGCTGTGAAATACAATGAAAATTTGGTTTTTGCAGGCGTAAAACTCAAGCCAGGATTATTTGATAAAAAGTTTAAATGGG
Source organism: Flavobacterium artemisiae (assembly GCF_042678225.1). Classification (NCBI taxonomy): domain Bacteria; kingdom Pseudomonadati; phylum Bacteroidota; class Flavobacteriia; order Flavobacteriales; family Flavobacteriaceae; genus Flavobacterium; species Flavobacterium artemisiae. The sequence goes on from NZ_JBHUDZ010000009.1 coordinate 304,207, forward strand.
ATAATGAAACGTATTTGAATTTGGTTTCGCTTCCGCTAAAGAATATTAATACCGCAGATTCTGTCGTGCATTATTTTGCAAAAGAACTCAAAACGGGAATGCACGAATCGAATGCCGTTTTTACAAAAGACGGAAAAACAATCTATTTTACCCGAAACAATTCAAAAAACGGAAGAAAGAAAAAGAACGATCAAAAAATCTCGAATCTTCAAATCTTTAAAGCCGAATTAATAGATGGAAAATGGAAAAATGTCACAGCACTTCCATTCAACAGTCCTAATTATTCTGTAGAACATCCCGCTTTGAGTGCCGACGAAAAAATACTGTATTTCGCGTCTGATATGCCTGGGGGATACGGTTTGTTTGACCTTTATTCGGTAAACATTAATAAAGGTGCTTTTGATACACCCAAGAATTTGGGTCCAAAAATTAATACCTCAAAACGTGAACAATTTCCGTTTGCCTCTTCAGACAACAAACTTTATTTTTCGTCAGACGGTCATTTGGGTTATGGATCGCTTGATGTTTTTGTATCTGAAATTAATGGGAATGATTATAGCGAACCTGTAAATATCGGACTTCCGTTAAATTCAAATTCAGATGATTTTGCTTTTAATATTGATGCTTCAACAAAAGAAGGTTTTTTTGCTTCGAATAGAGAAGGAGGAAAAGGCGGTGACGATATTTATCAATTTAAAGAAATCAAAGATTTAGTTGTAGAAGATTGTAAACAGCTGATTGAAGGAATAATTTCTGATGCTGTGACTAAATTGCCATTAGAAAATGCAACGGTTATTTTACAGGATTCAGATAAAAAAACATTGTTTACAACAACAACAGAAGAAGACGGAAAATTTAGTTTTAGAGTGCTCTGTGAAGCTTCATATAAGATTTCTGCTTTCAAAGAAAATTATACAAACGAATCTAAATCCTTTACTTTAGATAAAACTCGAGACAAGATAAATGATGGCTCTCTGGCTTTAAAATCTTTAGAAGCAATTAAATTAGAAGAAAAAGAAATTGCAGAAAAGAAAAGAAAGCAAGAACTAATTTTAGAAGAAGAAAACAAGAAAAAAGAAGCTTTGGTGGCTATTGAATTAAAGCAAAAAGAGAAACAAGCCAAAGAAGCTGCCGTTGTCGCTGCTGAAATTAAAAAGAAGGAAAAAGTTAAAGAGATTTTAGAGAGAGAAAAAGATGTTGTAAGAGATAAAGATCGTTTAATCATTAAAACAGATCCGATTTATTTTGATTACAACATGTGGTACATTCGTAAAGAATCTAAAGTCGTTTTAGGAAGAGTGGTCGATTTAATGAAGAAATATCCAGAAATGGAAATCGAAATAGGATCGCATACAGACTCGCGTGGTAACGCAAAATTTAACGAAGATCTTTCTCAAAAAAGAGCCAATTCGACGCGAGAATTTATTATTCAATCGGGTATAAATGCAAAAAGAGTAACTGCAAAAGGTTATGGAGAATCTATACCGATCGTAAAATGCAAAACCGATGATGCCTGCTCCGAAGAAGAACACGAATTGAATAGAAGATCGGAGTTTGTGATTAAGAATTTATAAGGGTTTAATTTCAATTTTATGTCGTATTTTTTGACGAAAAGCCTTTCTTATAGAAAACTTTTTATTTATTTTTATAACATACAAAACGATTAAAAAAATATTGAATTATGAGAAATCTAGCCTTATCATGTCTGCTTTTGACCTGTATTGGTTTGCAAAGCTGTAAAAATGAAGAAAAACAAAAAGAAGCGGCCGCAGCAAAAGCCGATGCCGAAACTGTTGTAGGAACGCAGTGCTACAAAGCGGTTTATGAAAAGGACACGATTGACTTGAAATTAAACACACTTAAAAGTGGTAAATTAAGCGGTGATCTGACTATGAAAGTCGCTCCGTCAACCGTAAGAACAGGAGAAGTTTCAGGAGAGTTTCACGGCGATACTTTGTTTGTAGATTACACTTTTACGACAAATGCACCAACAGACAAAAACAAAACTTTCAAAAATCCGATGGCGCTGCTTAAAAAAGACAAACAGCTGATTTTAGGAAACGGAACCATGCAGACCACAATGGGAGTTACTTATTTAGTAAAAGACAAACCAATTGACTTTGAAAATGTAAAGTATAAGTTTGATGAAACAGAATGTAAATAGAGATTAAGAAAATAGAAAATAGAATATAGAGAATAGAATAAAGAAAATAGAAAAGCCGTTTCTGAATTAGAAACGGCTTTTTAATGTTTTTATAATTTAGTTTTTAAAGAACTTCGCCTTTGATTTTAAGAGCAACCCTTCCGTCTGGATAATTAACAGCATTGGTTTCAACCGTAATTGTTTTACGAATTGGTCCAGCTGCCATGTTGTATTTTACATCAATTTTACCTTTTTTACCAGGCAAAATTGCTGCTGAAGGTTTGGTTACTACAATAGAACTTACGGTAGATTCTGCACCTATAATTAACAGCGGTGCGTCGCCTGTATTAGTAAACTCAAACGTACGTAGGCCATTATCAGTTTTAGAAATCTTTCCATAATCGATTGTATTGTCTGGGGCTGCAAATTCAATCTTTGGGCCATTTTGAGCATAACTCATTGCACTAAACAATAAGACTGCAATAAAAGAGGCTGCATTTTTCATCTGAAATTGATTTTAAGTTGTAAGTAAATATACATTCTTTTAATTAACACACAAATTATTAATTCGCTTTTTATAGTGTACTTAATTATTTACTTTTGCTGTGAGTTATAATTACAAAAATTGAACCAATTTTTTGTTTAACTGTTTAATCGTTATTTTGTTTAAATCCTATTTTGAGTTTCAGCAATAATGACATTATAATAGAAAAACAATTAAAACCGGCAATTTAGAAAGATTAAACAATTAAAAAAATCAACGATTAAAACAACCTATTAAATGACAATTCCAGCACAATTTGACGCTAAGACGATTGAGAGTAAATGGTATGAGTATTGGATGAAAAATAATTATTTTCATTCAGAACCAGATCATAGAACACCTTATACTATTGTAATTCCGCCGCCAAACGTCACTGGAGTCCTTCATATGGGGCATATGTTGAATAATACGATTCAAGATGTTTTAATTCGTAGAGCGCGTCTAAAAGGATTCAACGCTTGCTGGGTTCCGGGAACGGATCACGCATCTATTGCTACTGAGGCAAAAGTTGTAGCGAAATTAAAAGCAGAAGGAATCAATAAAAATGATTTAACTCGCGAAGAATTCCTAAAACACGCTTGGGAATGGACCGATAAGTACGGCGGAACTATCTTAGAGCAGCTTAAGAAATTAGGTGCGTCTTGCGATTGGGAACGTACTAAATTTACAATGGATCCAGATATGTCTGCATCTGTAATTAAATCGTTTGTAGATTTATACAACAAAGGATTAATTTACCGTGGCTATAAAATGGTAAACTGGGATCCGGAAGCAAAAACTACTTTATCTGATGAAGAAGTAATTTATGAAGAACAACAAGGAAAATTATTTTTCTTAAAATATAAAATCGAAGGTTCTGAAGATTTCTTGACTATTGCAACAACACGTCCTGAAACTATCTTCGGAGATACTGCGATCTGTATCAACCCGAACGATGAGCGTTTTACACATTTGAAAGGTAAAAAAGCGATCGTTCCAATCTGTGGCAGAGTTATTCCGATTATCGAAGACGAATATGTAGATGTAGAATTCGGAACAGGATGTCTGAAAGTAACACCTGCTCACGATATGAACGATAAAACTTTGGGTGAAAAACACAATCTTGAAATCGTTGATATTTTTAATGAAGATGCAACTTTAAACACCTTCGGATTACACTATCAAGGAAAAGACCGTTTTGTAGTTCGTAAAGAAATTGAAAAAGAACTTGAAGAAATTGGTGCTTTAGCAAAAACAGAAATACACTTAAATAAAGTAGGAACTTCTGAAAGAACCAAAGCGGTAATCGAACCAAGATTATCAGACCAATGGTTTTTGAAAATGGATGATTTGGTAAAACCAGCCATTAAATCAGTTTTACAAACTGGAGATATTAAATTGCATCCAAAACGTTTTGAAAATACGTATGCGCATTGGTTAAACAATATTCGCGATTGGAATATTTCTCGCCAGTTATGGTGGGGACAACAAATTCCAGCATATTATTACGGAGATGGAAAAGAGGATTTCGTAGTTGCTGAAAATATCGAAGAGGCGTTAGCTTTAGCTAAAGAAAAAACGAATAATCCAGAACTTACAACTTCTAACCTTACTCAAGATGTTGATGCCTTAGATACTTGGTTTTCGTCTTGGTTATGGCCAATGTCTGTTTTTGGTGGTATTATGGATCCAGAAAGTCCAGATTACAAATATTATTATCCAACAAACGACTTAGTAACAGGTCCGGATATTTTATTTTTCTGGGTAGCGAGAATGATCATTGCAGGTTACGAATATGCGGGTGAAAAACCATTTACTAATGTATATTTAACGGGATTAGTTCGTGATAAACAACGTCGTAAAATGTCTAAATCATTAGGAAATTCTCCTGATCCTTTAGATTTGATCGAGAAATTCAGTGCAGACGGTGTTCGTGTAGGATTACTTTTAAGTGCTTCTGCAGGAAACGATATTATGTTTGATGAAGAATTATGCAGTCAAGGAAAAGCATTTTCAACTAAAATTTGGAATGCGCTGCGATTGATAAAAGGATGGGAAGTTTCTGAAACTATTTCGCAACCAGAATCATCAAAAGTGGCAATCGAATGGTTTGAGAATAAATTTCAACAATCATTAGCAGATATTGAAGATAATTTTGAGAAATACAGAATTTCAGATTCATTAATGGCTATTTATAAGTTGGTTTGGGATGATTTCTGCTCTTTATTCCTTGAAATGATTAAACCTGCATATCAACAGCCGATTGACAAAAAAACGTTTGACAAAGCAATCGAAATTTTAGAAAGCAATCTAAAACTGCTTCATCCGTTTATGCCTTTCTTGACAGAAGAAATCTGGCATTTACTTGCAGAAAGAACACCAGAAGAAGCTTTAATTGTTTCGACTTGGCCAGAATTAAAATCATTTGATGCGAAACTAATTACTGATTTTGAAAATACAGTTGAGGTAATTTCTGGAATCAGAACGATTCGTAAAGAAAAAAATATTGCGATGAAAGACAGCATCGAATTGAAAGCCATAAACAGCGAAAGTTTTTCTACTTATTTTGATTCTGTTATAACAAAACTAGGAAACATTTCTGCATTTGAATATGTGTCTGAAAAAGTAGATGGAGCATTGTCTTTCCGTGTAAAATCTAATGAATATTTTATCCCGATTTCTGGAGGAAATATTGATGTTGCAGCCGAAATAGAAAAGCTTAATGCCGAATTAGTTTATATTCAAGGATTTTTAAAATCGGTACAGGCAAAACTATCAAACGAGAAATTTGTTGCAGGTGCGCCAGAAAAAGTATTGGCAAACGAAAAACAAAAAGAAGCCGATGCTCTCGCAAAAATTGCTACAATTGAGCAAAGTTTGGCAGGTTTGAAATAATATTTTTAAGGTAATTATATACCAAACCTAACAGGTTTTTAAAACCTGTTAGGTTTTTTTTATGCCCTGATTTTAGCTAAAAAAATAGTTGAGGCAAATGTGATTTTGTATTTTAAAATAATATAATTTTAATACGGTTTTACGCAATATAATCTCTGTCATTTTAATGAAAAATATCTTCCTTTCGGCTCTCATTTTATGCCTCTTTTTGTCATGTTCGAATAAAATTGAATATGTGGAAAAATCTTTTTATTACTGGAAAAGCAATAGTTGGGATTTTACAGAAAGAGAAAATGCGGTAATTAAAGATTTGAAAATTAGAAAATTACACGTTAAGTTTTTTGAGGTTGATCATAATGATGAATTTGGAGATTTTCCGATTTCAAAATCGACATTGCACCCTTACGGAGAAGACAGTATTGCTATTGTGCCGACCGTTTTTATAAAGAATGAAGTTTTTAAGGTTAATGATAAAAAGGCTTTAGACTCACTCGTGTACAACGTTAATTTTTTAATTAATAAGTACACTCAAGAACGATTTGAGAAAAATCCTGTGACAGAATTTCAAATGGATTGTGACTGGACTTTAAAAACAAAAGACAATTATTTCTATTTTTTGAAAAAACTGAAACAGGTTTCTAAAAAAGACATAAGCTGTACTTTACGATTATATCCTTATAAATATCCTGAGAAAATGGGAGTTCCACCTGTAGACAAAGCTACTTTAATGTGTTATAATCTTATAAATCCGTTAGAGAATAAGGCCAAAAATTCGATTTTAGATTTAAATGAATTAAAACTTTATCTCAATAAAAAAAGCAAATATCCTTTGCATCTGGATATTGCACTGCCCATTTATTCTTGGATGCAGGTGTATCAAAACAATAAATTTACTACAGTTCTTTATAGCGGACATGAAAACATTTCTATTTCGCTGAAACAGATAAAACCATTGTGGTATGAAGTAACTCAAGATTTGGTTCATGACAATTTTTATCTAAGAGTGGGAGATAAGATAAAATACGAAAGAATAACCCCCGAGAAAATTAATGAAGCGATAGAAATTATCAAAGAAAATGTCGCTTTAGATGATTACACAATGGTTACCTTATTTCACTTAGACGAAGAACAATTAAGAAATTACACCAATGAAGAGCTTTCTGGTTTCTATACTAATTTTAGCAAGTAACGTCATTTTTGCCTGCGGTTTTTATCCAACAGGCGAAGACATTCGTTTTTCATTTTTTAATCCGTCAATTTTTAACCTTTATTCGTATTCCGATTTTTATTATTCTACTTATTCCTTTAGTGTAAACGAAAAACCAGCCAGCGAAACGGATAGAATCAATTCTAACGAAAATCATTGGTTGCAGTATTGCAAAAATAAAGTTTCTATAGAAGCGGTTAGAGAAGTGTTGTATGGATTTAATTTGAAGGACATTACAGAAAAAAGCAATAACGAAATGCTGCGTCATTTGTATAAAACAAAAAATGCAGAAGCAATTGACTATTTGAAATTTGCAAAAAAATGCGAAATCTACAATGAATTTGATGATAATTCCTGGGAACACAATGTTGTAAAATTGAGGCCTGAGCGAACAAAGCTTATCAATGAAGCTGTTTTGCTTTCTAATAAAGTTTCTGATAAAGAATTAAGATACCGTTACACCTTTTTGGCCATTCGATCGTCTTATTATAATAAAGATTTTGCAACGATAATAAAATTATATGATGATGTCTTCAAATCGCCACAAAAGACTTCTTTTTTAAAGTATTGGAGTCTGTATTTCAGAATGTTTGCAGAAAAAGACAAAGCATTAGTCAACTATTACGCGGCACAGATTTTTGTAAATGCGCCAGACAAACGTTTTATGGCTTCATTTTCATTTGATACTAAAGTTCCGTTAGAATCAGTGTTGCGTCATGCTAGAAACAATCAAGAAAAAGCCAATATTTATTTGCTTGCTGGAATAAAAAGAACAGATCAGTCTTTGTATTATTTAAAGCAGGTTTACAAATACAATCCGAAAAGTGATGGATTATCTTTTTTGTTATTGCGTGAAATCAATAAAATCGAAGATTGGGTTTTTACGCCTTATTATTCTCTTTTTAGTCCTTCACTCACATCTTATGATGAGTCTGAAAAAAGTTCTACTGCAACTATTTTAAAACGTGTAGAAAGAGATCGAATGTATGCTGGAGAAGTACTTTCGTTTATAAATACGATTAATTTTAAAAAACGAGATAATCCGCTTTTATGGAAAATGAGTAAAGCGTATTTGTATTTTGTAACAAAGGATAATAAAAATTGTTTGAATGAGATTTCGAAACTAGAGCAAAATTTCTCCAAAAAAGATTCTCTTCATTCTAATCAAATGGAAATTATAAAAGCCATGGCATTGACTGCAAATCAGCAAACTGGAAAAGCTTTTGTTTTGGATGCTGTAAAACCAATTCTCCTTAAAAATGAAAATGATAAGAAATTTGTATTTGCTATCGGAAGAGAATTAGAATATAAAGGCAATTTTACAGATGCAGCTTTGTTGTACTCAAAATTAACTGAAGTTTCCAATTCTCGTTATGACAATGAGGCATTTTGGAAAACTTCTAAAAACAAAAAACATTATTACGCTGATTATTTTGACGATTATTTTGATTATATCAATATGGTTTATACGCCAGAACAAGTTGAAGATATTATTGAAAATACAAAGCAGAATGAAAAAAAATCAGACGAATTTTCGTTATGGAAATATAGTTTAATTAAAAAAGAAATACCACACCTTTATGATCTTATCGGAACAAAATATATTCGAATAAATAAACTGTATAAAGCGTTGTCTTACTTTGATTTAGATTCGGATGAAGACAAAAGACAATCGGTAATCAGGACTTATGACTGTTTATGGGAAAAGGAGTCTTGTGGAGACGGATATTCAGTAAAAGATCCCTTTTTTGCTTTAGCCTATACGCCTGAATTTGTTTCTCAGAAAAATTATTTAAGTATAAATAAATATGTTTTTACCAAAAGATTGATTTCGTATTTAGAAAGAGCAAAAGATCCTAAAGAAAAGAATAAAGATTATTATAATTTTCTAATTGCAAATTGCTATTACAACATGACTTTTTACGGAAGTCTGAAAGTAATGAGGCGTTATGGTTTTACTAACGATTTCCAAGATTATCCCGTAATCGATAATGATGAGTTTTACGAATGTAATCTGGCTAAGAAATATTACGGTTTTGCTTTTAAGAATGCCAAAACGCAAAAATTTAAGGCTTTGTGCCTGCGAATGATGGGTAAATGCGAATTAAATAAATTGAGACATAAATACCCTGAATATGATTATGAGACCAATGAAACTATTGAAAACTACGATACTTTTTTGTGGAATAAAAACAAATATTATCAGGATTTAAAATCAAATTATGCTGATGATTATGCCATGCTGTCTTCTGGTTGTGAAAATTATGCAGCATATTTTCAAGCTAGGAGATAAGAAGACAGAAAACAGTTAGACCAGTTTAAATTCCAAATTTTTAGTTCAAAAAAATCTAAAGACCTATTTTTTATATTTTGAAAAGATATATGTTTGGTAAGTTTTTACATCTTAATTTAACAATCAAATTACAATGAAAAAGATCATTTTACTTGTTTTAATTTCCTCGTTCTTTTTGGCATGTTCAAAAAAAGAAAATAAAGTTACAAATGTTGAAAGAGCATTTTATTACTGGAAAAGCAGTTCTTATCTGGATGACGGAACTGCAAAAGAAATGAATAAGTTAAATGTCAAGAAATTGTACTACAAACTATTTGAAGTCGATTATAATGAATCGATGGGGAATTTTCCATATCAAAAAAACAGCCCGTCATTGTACACTTTTCGAGATTTAGATTCAGTTACAATTGTGCCGACGATTTTTATCAAAAATGAAATCTTTCAGTTTAATGACGAAAAATCGCTGGATAAATTGGCAGATAATATTACCTTTTTGGTTGAAAAATATCACTTCGAAAATGACTATTCCAACAATGATAAAGATGATAAAAAAGTAGTATTTAATTACACTGAAATTCAAATTGACTGTGATTGGACAAAGTCTACAAAAGATAAATATTTTTATCTGCTGAAGAAAATCAAGGAATTGTCAAAAAAAGAAATCAGTTGTACGCTGCGTCTTTATCCGTATAAATATCCAGAAATCATGGGAGTTCCGCCAGTAGATAAAGCGATGCTGATGTGTTATAATTTGATTAAACCATTATCAAAAAAAGAGAAAAACTCCATTCTAGATATTGACGAATTAAAATCGTATTTAAATAAAAAAAGAAGCTATCCAGTTCATTTAGATGTGGCACTGCCTGTTTTTTACTGGACACTTTGGTATCATAATAATCGTTTTGCGGGACTCGTTAATTTTAATTCGGCAGATATAAGCGAATTTGCCCAGCAAACTAAACCGATGTGGTATGAAATAACAAAAGATTATACGTATGAATACGAAACTTATCTAAAAAAGGGAGATCAGCTAAAATGCGAAGAAGTAGATGCAAAAACAATTAGTGAGGCTATTTCGATAATAAAACAAAATATCGAATTTGATAATACTACAACAATTTCATTATTTCACTTAGACAACAGCACTTTTAAAAAATATAATCATGAAGAAGTTTCTAGTTTTTACAGCTCTTTTAGTAAATAGTTTTAGCAGAATTCTGGCTTGTGGTTATTCACCATCTGGTGAAGATGTAAGATATTCTCTTTGTAAACCAGAGTATTTTAAATATGCTGCGTTTAAAGCATTTTATTATAATGCCGATTTATGGGGATATGATTATGACAGGGATCCAAATGCCTACAAAATAATTGATGCCAATATTTTGGATTGGTATAATTATACGGATAAAAAGGTTTCGATAGAAGATATAGAAGATTTCAATTTTAGATTGAGTTATACAGATATTAATTCAAAAAGTGAAAATGAGTTTATTAAATATTTGTATGCCAATAATAAAACAGAAGCGATTAATTACTTGAAAATTGCCAAAGGCTGTGAACTTACGAATGATACTGATGATGCTTGGGAAAGAAATGAAAATGAAAACAACGAGAGAAGAAGTCAATTATTAACTAAAATAGTAAAGATTACAAACGCAGAAAAGAATCTATATTTCAAAAGGAAATATGCATTTTTAACCATACGTCTTGCTTATTATTCTGGTAATACAAATTTGATTGAAGAGGTTTTTGAAGCTAATTTTAAAGGCAGAAAAAAAGATTATCTCTATTATTGGAGTTTGTTTTTTTACACTTTTACCGAAAAAAATCCGGCTTTTATGGTTGATGTTGCCTCTTTAATGGCTAATTCTCCAGAAAAGAGATATGCAAGTTATTATTTCTTTCATGAAAAATTTAAAATAGAGGAAGTCTTAAAACAAGCTAAAACTAAAGAGGAAATTGCAAATATTTATGCCTATGCCTCAATGCAGAAAAAAGACAAAAACTTAGATTATCTTAAAGAGATTTATAAAAACAATCCAAAATCTGAAATTCTTGGTTTTCTGCTTTTGCGCGAATTGAGTAAAATTGAAGATTGGGTTTATACGCCTTATTATACTAATTACACGCCATCGGTCGAGTTAGAAGATACTTGGCAAAATGATAAAATTAAAGTTACAACAGAGACATTAAGAAACAGATCTGAAACGGATAGACTTTATGCGCAAGAAGTATTAGATTTTATAAATGCGGCCAAAATCAATGCAATAAAAGATGTGGCAGTTTGGAAAGCGGTACAAATAAATCTGGAGTTTATTACGAGACATTACAACGATTGTTTAAACAATATTGCTTTGTTTAAAAAGCAGCATCCATCTGAAAAAGTCAATGAAGAATTAGAAAAAATAAAAGCACTTTGCATAACTGCCGATCAGGAGAATGGAAAAGCGGTTATAAAACCTCAAATTCAATCTATTATTTTAAAATACAAAAATGATGAACGTTTTATTTTTGCATTAGGGAGAGAACTAGAATTTAAAGGAAATATTATAGATGGATTGGCTTTGATGTCATTAATTGAAGGAACTTTATATGAAGAGTATAATCCAGATGATGTGGAATGGCAGGGCAACCGCATTAAAACATCAGGAAATCTAGCAGAATTTTATCGTTATTTCGATTACGTAGATTTTGTTTATGCGGCTAAAGATTTGCAAAAAATCGTGAATAGAATAGACAATGAGGATCTGTCTGAGTTTCAAAAAAATATTTATTCGCAATTATCTAAAGACAAAGATTATTTAAAAGATTTACTGGGAACAAAGTATATTAGAGAAGATCAATTAAGTAATGCATTAAAAATCTTTAGAAGTTTAGATAAGAAGTATTGGGATGATAATTACAACGCATGGGAAAGGGGAGAATATGGTGATAATTATTCTTTTGATCAAAACCCGTTTTACGATTTTAAACATACAAAATCATTTATAAAACATAAAGATAACTACTTGGTTAACAAACTTTCTGTAACAGAACATTTAATTAAGTATATCAATTTGGCGAAAAAAACATCAACTACAGATAAGGCGTATTATTACTTTTTAATTGCAAACTGTTATTATAATATGTCTGATTACGGAAATTCCTGGATGATGCGCCGTTATTCCAGCACTACTTATTACGATAGTAATAACGGAACAGAATCTTATATAGATGAAATTGAGTATCGAAATAAACTGAAAGCTGTGGACAATTACAAGCTTGCATTTCAAAATGCAAAAACAGATAAGTTTAAAGCATTGTGTCTGCGTATGATGGATTATGCAGAAGAGAATGAATATTCGAATTCATTAAGGGTTAAAAAAGAATTTCCAGAATACAGCTCCGATTTATCAGGCTGTGAAAATTTAGAAAACTATTTTAAACTTAGATAAAAAGAATCCCGCTAATACTATCAAATTAGCGGGATTCTTTTTTTAGTTCTTCTTCAAAACCAAAAAAAGAGGATATGAAACAATCGTAATACCGACAATGATAATAAAGCTTTTTGGATCGCTGTAAATAAATCCGGCTAATAATGCGACAGAAGCTAAAATAGCAATAATCGAGCTCCACGGATGCCAGAAGGCAACATACGGTCTAGGTAAATTGGGTTCTCGATTTCTGAGTTTTATAAGTGATGCGTAGGCTAATCCCCAAACGATGATTGAGATGAAAGCAGCAAAAGAAAATAAAACTTCAAAAGAACCAATGCAAATCAAAAATAAACTGAAAAAAGACGAAACCAGAAGTGCCGTAATTGGAGTTCCGCCTTTATTTACCTGCGTTCCTTTTTCGATAAAAAATCCGTCACGACTTAATCCGTAAAGAATTCTTGGCGGAATCATCATAAAAGCATTCAAAATACTAATTAAAGAAAAGATCGAAATTACGGTTACGATAATAGCACCGTTTTCTCCGAAAAGTATTTTGGCTACATCTGCAGCGGCAAGATTTGATTTTGAAAGTGTTTCAACAGATAAAACATGAAAAAATGCAATATTGACCAAAGTATAAATTACAACAACCAAAATAACCCCGCTAAAAAGTGATTTTGGAATATTTTTTCCCGGATCATCATTTTCTTCTGCAAAAAAACAAACGCTGTTCCAGCCATTATAAGTGCCGATGATAAGTTGTAAAGATTTGAAGAATCCAAATATAAGTCCGATTTGAAAAAAAGAATTATCGGTTTTTATTGCTGGAACCTGAATTCCAGAATACATAAAACAAGCCACAACTAAAGCGACAAAACAAATTACTTTAAGAAAACTGGTAATCTGCTGGATCACGCTTCCGTTCTTGACGCCGCTCAAATGAATCAATACAAAAGCAATCAAAAGCGAAATTGCCATTACAGTTGAATAATCTTTTAAACTTGGAAATAAAATAATAAGATATTCACTGATTACAATACAGTAAAAAGCAGGAGGAATGGCATTGGTAATATAATCAAACCAGCCAGAAAGAAATCCGGCATAATTACCAAAAGCTTTTTTGATATAATTATAAGAACCTCCGGCTTTTGGTAACATAGCACCCAATTCAGCATAAGAATTGGCGCCAAGCAAAACGTACAAACCTCCAAAAATCCAAGAAAAAATAATCAGCCAGTAATTGCCTAAAAGACTTGCAATACTTCCGGGAGTGCGCAAAATTCCAACTCCGATTGTACCGCCGATTAAAACGGCAATATTAAAACTTAAACCAAGCGACCTCTTTAATTGATTGTTTTTGGATTCTGACATCTTTTTCTTTTTGGAATATTTGCCACAAAAATAGCTTTTTTAAAGTTCATTCTTTGGAGGAAATAAAAAACCTCACTTATTGCTAAATGAGGTTTTCAAATTGGATAACTCTAACCGTTAGAAGGAATTCAAAATGTATAAATTTTAACACATAGAAACATAGATTTTTCTTTTTAAAAAAGGCAATTGAAAGAAACTTGTTTCTAACACATAGTCCAGATAACTATCGGAATGAATAGTAAAAGTGACACCTCTTTTTGAGTTTAATAAAACTATTTTTCGATGTGTTAAGAATAATTTATTTTTTTGCTTTGAGATATTTGTCAAGAAAAGCGAGTGTTTTTTTAGAAGTTGTAATTTGATTTTCTTTTTTCTGAAAACCGTGGCCTTCATCAGGATAAACTACATATTCTACCGGAACACCATTCTTTTTGACACCCGCAACAATTTCATCGCTTTCTACAGGAAGCACACGCACATCATTTGCACCTTGAAAAACAAGTAGCGGTTTGTTTATTTTCTGATAATTAAACAATGGCGAAATCTTTTTTAAGCGAATACTGTCAGAAGTATTTGGATCTCCTAATTCGTCGTACAAAGCAGTTCTAAATGCTTCCCAATAAGGCGGAATACTTTTAAGAGTTCGTAACCAGTTGGCAACACCAAATAAATTAACGCCGACTTTAAATTCTTCTGGATGAAAAGCCAATGCGCCTAAAACCATACAGCCACCGTAACTGCCTCCGTAAATTCCGATAGAAGTAGAGTCGATATAATTTTGCTGAGCAAGCCATTTTTTACCCCAAATACAGTCTTTAAGATCGCCGTTGCTGTGGTCTTTATTGTCTAGTTTATAAAATGTTTTTCCATAACCGCTGCTGCCGCGATTATTTACCGCCAAAACTGCGTAACCGTGATTTACTAAATACTGAATACTATTCGAATATCCAATTCGGCTTTGACCGCCCGGACCTCCGTGAACCCAGATTAAAGCAGGAACTTTATTATTTTCTGATGCCTGCAAAGGTTTGTAATAAATAGCCGGAATATCTTTTCCATCAAAAGATTTAAATCGAACTACTTCTGCTTTTGCAAGATCATTTTGATCAATTTTTTTGCTCAAAGTTGCTGTTAATAGTTTTAATGATTTAGACGGAATATCATAAACATAAAGATTTGGCGAACTAGTACTGCTTCCAACAGTAAGTAATAATTTATTTTCGCTGTTAGATATAATAACGTTTTGAACATCACCGTCTTTTAAATCAGGGAAATCGACTTTTTTCCCCGTTTTATGATCAAAAAGTAAGACTTTGTTTTTACCGTCATCATTAATAAAAATGACATGATATTTTTCATTTTCACTCAAATTCATGTAATTCACATCCCATTTATCTTCAAAGATTTTTTCAGATTTTCCGGTGTTGAGGTTGTATTTTACCAAATAACTGAATTCGTTGTCAAGATTAGTTGCATAATAAAGAATGCTGTCATTTTTTTCGAAAACCATTGGGTTCCAGTTTGCTGGTTTTTCACCGCTGATTTTTTTAGTTGTTTTCGTTTTATTATCATAAAGATAAAGCTCGTTGGTGTCTGTAGTCAATTCTTTTGTTAAAGCAATATAACGCTCCGATTTACTGATTACAGAAGGAGTAAAACCAGTCGTATTTTGGTATAAAATCGTTGATTTATAAGAAAGCGTATCCAATTTTATAATGTCAAAATATTTAACATCACGTTTGTTACTGCTCACATACAAGCTTTTCTTGTCCAGACTCCAGCCCATAAAATTATTGGCGCTTTTTGGCCAAGGTGTAAGATCTTTTACTTTAGAATTAGTTCTGTCAGCAAGATATAAATGTGCATTTTCATCACCGCCTTTGTCTGAAGAGTAAATAAATTTTGAACTGCCCGGCAGATAATCAATTGCATAATTACTTTCTGTTTTTGACTGCGTAAGCGCTACTGAAGTCGTATCCGCAATATTTAACTCATAGATATTGGTAATTCCGGTTTTGTTGCTGTTAATTAAGATTTTGGTTTCGTCCTTGTTAAAACCCGCAGCGCCGATCGATTTAGTGTCGTAGAAATCTTCTACGGCATATTGTTTCGGCATTCTTGCTTCTTGATTTTTTTCTTCTTTTTTACACGATTGAAGCATTAACAGTGAAAAAAGACCAATAAACATAAATTTTTCTTTCATTTTTTAATGTTTTTAAATTGTTGTTTTTCAATTGATGACAATCAAATTTATAAAAAAAACGCTTCAAAAAACATATAAAAAAACCTCACTTAAAAAAATAAATGAGGTTTCAAGTTTGTTGATTATAATTTACAGTTAATGTGCTAATTCAACAGGAATAGAGATAAATAAAAAAAGCCCTGCAATCAAGCAAGACTTTTTAGATTGAAAACTAAATTCTAAAATTAAATTTTATCAGAAAATTATTTTACCACGATTTGGTAAGTAGCCATTTTCCAGATTTCATCGTATTTTTTTCCATTGTGCTCACCAGATGATTTGTCTGTGTGTGCATATTCAACCATGTAATTTCCTGACCAGATAGGAGTAAAAGTAAATTCACCTTTATCGTTTGTCCATAATTCTTTTTCCCACCCATTTGGAGCAATTACTTTGATTTTTGCTTCTTTAGCGATAGCACCTTCATAAGAAGCAACTCCAGTTACTTTTGTATCTTTTTTAGCAACATCTGCATTCTCAGAGAAAACTGCAATCTTGTTAGTGTTTGCTGCAATATTGTTTCCAGCATTTTTGTTTCCAACCACAACCGTCGCGCTAGAGTTATAATCTAATTTCATTGTTCCGTAAACGTCGCCAACTGTATGCTGCATTACGATTGTGTAAACACCATCTTCTGTTGGTGTAAAAAATGCCTGGTATTTATTGTCTAAAGCTTTTGTAGAAAGTTTAGTTTCTTTTTTTGATGGACTAACCACAACTAAGCTGAAATTCTTCAAATCAGAAAACCATTTATCTGCTTTTGTAATGTCATTATCAGAGAATTCTCCAAAGTAAATAGAAATTTCCTGTGCTTTTCCTTTTGTTCCAGTTGCTTTAGTTTCGATCCAAAGTGCGTGCGCAAATGTTGGAGCAGAAACAAGCATTAAAAAGAAAAAAGCTATGATTTTAAAAGTATTTGTTTTCATAAGATCAAGTTTGAATTGTTAGAATGATATTTTTTGCAAACATAGGGCTTATTTAGAATAATTAAAAATTAAAACCAAAAAAAGGCTGATTTTTAATAGCACCCTCTTAAATATTTTTAAAAGAAATGATTTAAAGATCAATAAAAATCAAGCTTTCTTTTTCTTATTATTTCGTCCCCACCAAATTAGAAAACCTGTTATGGGTAAACTTGCACATACCAAACTGGCAAAAAAAGCAAGCACTTTTCCTGGAAATCCTAGAATACTGCCTACGTGAAGATCGTAATTTATGAACCTAAATTTTTCTCCATTGTTTTTATCCTTATATGCAGTGCTTTTTAAAAGCTTTGCAGAATATTGATCAAATTGCATAGATACATCATCAAAACGGCTTTGATGACGAACAAAAGTGTTTGTAGTTGCCAATGAATCATTCTCTTTTGGCAGAAACAAAAAATACGTTTTTGCTTTTGGATTTGCTTTTACAGTCGCCGCAAATATTTTATCTGTGGATGTACTTTTAGTATATTGAGTGGTATCAGAAACAATAACTTCTTTTTTCTCAAATGTTTTTCCTCCATTAAAAAGCCATTGCACTCCTTTATCGTAACAATCAAAAGCCCACACCAAACCCGTAAGCGCAATAATTAAAGCAAAAATCAGCATGTAATAGCCGAGGATATTATGGAGATCGTAGTTTTTACGTTTCCATTTGGTTGTGTTTTTCCATTGAAACCAAAAACGTTGTTTGGCAGCACTTTTATTTTTCGGCCACCAAAGAATCAAACCCGTAATTAACGAAATGATAAAAATAATGGTCGCTGTTCCCACAATTGGATCGCCAATTTCACTTCGAAGGCAAAGCGTTTGATGGAGCATTCTAACAAAAACAAAAAACTCAGAGTTGTAATCTTCTATTTTTTTTACGCCTCCTGTGTAAGGATCAACATAGACATAGGCAGTTTGATATCTATTCCAATACCAAATAGCGTCTTTATCCAATTCTTCAAAAAACCAGACAATAACTGTACGACTGTCGTCATTAAGTACTCTGCATCCCGAAAGTGTCTGTTTAGGATTGGCTTTTATGTTGGCATCTTTTGCAGTCTGAATTAATTTGCTGAGAGGCAGTTTTTTAGTTTTTACCTGATCTACATAATAATAGTCGTGAACAATGGGGCGCAGTTCTTCTTCAAAAACATACAAACAACCCGTAATTCCTAATATAACTACAATTAAGCCAGAAGACAATCCCAGCCAAAGGTGTGCTTTTTTTATAAAATTTTTAAATGTCATGTTTTGTAAATACTATAGCGGTTTATTAAAAACGGCTAATAAAAAAGCACCTCTTAACTTTAGAAAAGAGGTGCTTTTTAAATTTAAATTTTTAAAATTTGATAGTTAAACTAGCCAGAATATTAGTTGGAGCTTGTGAAGTTCCCCAGAAATCCCAATATTTTTCGTTTGTTATATTATTAAATTTCAAGCCGACTCTCCATGATGTATGATCATAATATACAGATCCATTAAGAGTTGTATAAGAAGGAATGTAAAAAGTATTATCTGCAGTAAAGAAATTTTTGTCTACATAATTAGCTCCAAATCCTAAACCTAAACCTTTTAATTTATTTTGGAACGTGTACGAAGTCCAAAAGTTCACTACATTTTCTGGAGAACTTGTAGCTTTATTTCCTTCAATTGCAGCAACAGATGATTTTACAATTCTGTTATCATTATAACCATATCCTGCTACAATGCTTAATCCGTTAATTGGTGCAGCTGTTAATTCAAAATCAAAACCTTTACTTACCTGTTTGCCATCTTGTTCTGTAAATCCTGCAGTATTAACTCTCGTTGCATTATCAATAGTAATATTATAATAACTTACAGAACCGCTCAGTTTTTTATTGAAAGCTTCTGCTTTAATACCACCTTCATATTGCACAGCATAAATTGGATCTAAAACAAAGATAGAAGCATCTGGCTGTGTTACAGGCTGTACGTTTTGGAAACCGTTCATGTAATTTCCAAATACAGAAACCTGATCTTTAACTACTTCATAAACCAATCCTAATTTTGGAGAAAGAGCGGTTTGGCTGTAACCTTCGACAGTTCCAACTTTTGCACGTTCAAAATTATCCAAACGTAAACTTAACATAGCAGAAAGACGATCTGTAAAATTGATAACGTCACAAGCATAAGCACTAAACGTTTTTTGATTTGCTATTGCCGAAGTAGTCAATGCAAGACCAGCATCAACGGCTTTTCTTCTAATAGGAGCGAAGGGAGTTGTAACGTCAATATTATCAAGAGTAAAAGTAGTTCCTCCAGAAAAAGCAGAACTGAAAAGTCTGTAGTTAACACCCGCAAGGAATTTGTGTTTAATGCTTCCTGTTGCAAATGTTCCATTTAAATTTTCTTGGATGTTAGTGTAATTATTGTAAATCGGTCCCCAAAGACCAACTCTTCTCGCTACCTGTGTTGGAGAACTCCAAACAGCATAACTTTGGTAACTGCGTTCTACATCTTCGCCTACAAATGAAAATACGGTTGTAGATTTCCAGTTTTCAGAGATTTCATATTCTGCCTGCGCAAAAACTTTGGTTGCTTTTGTTTTGGCATCATTATCGTCATGGAACATCGATTTTCTATAGTCGATTTTTAAGTCGTTCGGATTCATGATTCCCGAAGTGGCAGCATACGTATTATAAGTACGTCTGGTATTGTTGACGTTATAAAGTTCGGCATCAATATTAAAAGTAAGTTTCTCTGATGCTTTATAAGTAAGGCTTGGCGCGAAAAGTAACGCATTGTTGAAACCATAATCTAAGAAGCTTTTCTCTCTGTTAACAGCAAAATTTACTCTAAATAATACGGTTTTATCTTTGTTTAAAGGCGTATTAATGTCGGCTGTAAGGCGGTTTAAGCTGTAACTTCCAGTTGTATATGAAATTTCGGCAGCAGGCGTTTCAAAAGGTTTTTTGGTAACCAAATTGACAACACCTCCAAAAGAAGAAACAGAAGAACCAAATAAAGTTCCAGAAGGCCCTTTCATGATTTCAATTCTTTCCACGTTTCCAAGATCTACAGAAGAACGTCCAGAAGCTGTTTCCATTCCGTTTCTTGCATTGATTCCAGTAGAAAATCCTCTGAAAATTACGCCGACACCTCCCGACGGATAACTGATAGAAACTACTCCAGGCGAGTTTTGAACTGCACTTCTGATATCTACAGCCACTTGCTCCTGTAAAAGTTCTTTATGGATAACGCTGTAAACCTGCGGATTTTCTAAATTTTTAAGCGGCATTCTCGCCACATAATCGGTTTTTTTAGAAGTGATGCTTTTTTTACCGTTAATGACAACTTCTTTTAATTCTTTGTTAGAAACTTTAAGCTGTAAATTAACTGTAGTGGTTTCATTTTCGGTTACAATAACTTCAGTTTCTGAGGTTTCATAACCTGTTAAAGAGATCTGTAAAATATAAGAGTTTGCTCTTACTTTATTAAAATCAAAACTACCGTCGTCATTAGAAACGGTGCCATATTTAGTGTTTTTAAGAATAATATTTACTCCTGCAGCTTCTTCGCCGTCAGAAGTGGTTACAGTACCCTTAATTTTTCCGTGGTTTTGTTGGGCAAAAATAGATAAGAACGAAAATAGAAAACTGATTGAAAATAGAAAACGAAATGTTTTCTGTCTTGAATAATTCATCGGTAATTTTTTATTGGTTTATAAAATAATATTTATTTAGAATAAATAAAAACAGTGCAAATGTAAAAATTAAAATAACTTTAACAATTATATTTTTTCATGATTTGAAGATTAAATTGTTAAATGACTGCTGGAGAATCGTAAAACAAAATTCTTATTGAAAGTTGTAGTGTGATAAATTTTAAAAAGGCTTAATTTTGCGGTCAGAAACACAACTCATGATTTTACCATTTTTCAAAAAAATCCAAAATACTCCGAGAGGATATCGCATTGCCAACACTGTTTTTTTCTTTCTTTCTGGATTTGGATATTCTTCTTGGGTTTCTCGAATTCCACACATACAAGCACAATTGCATTTATCTGAAGCCGAATTTGGAGCCGTTTTATTTGCCTTTCCGATTGGTTTAATGCTTACCATGCCGTTTACTGGAAAATTGCTAAACAAATACAGCAGTCGTTATATCATGCTTTTAGGAGCAATTATGTTTAATATTGTTTTGTCTCTTCCAGGTTTGGTTGCTTTTGTATGGCAATTGGTTATAGTACTTTTGATTTTTGGAGCTTCTCGAAATATTTTCAATTTATCGATTAATGCGCAATCTCTGGAAGTACAGAAATTATATCCAAAATCTATTATTACCCGTTTTCATGCCGTTTGGAGTATTGCCGTTTTCTCGGGTGCAGGTTTAGGTTACGTTATGGTGACACAGAAAATTGCGCCATCGCATCATTTGCTGGGCGTGAGTGTTTTTATGCTAGCTTTGACTGCTTGTTTTTATCCAATGAGTATTCATAACGAACCAGTTCCGGTTAAAAAGAAATTTTTCTCGATGCCAGAAAAAAATCTGGTAAAGTTCGCTTTGATTTGTTTCGTTTCTATGGCGTGCGAAAACACGATGTACGATTGGAGCGGTATTTATTTCGAAAATATATTAAAAGCATCTCCAAAATTAACCAGTGCCGCCTTTGTATTTTTTGCAACCGCAGTGACTTTGGGACGTATTTTTGGGGATTATGGTGTAATGAAATTCGGTACTAAAAAAATCCTTTTGTATAGCGGTATATTAATTACAATAGGTTTCGGAATCTGTTTTATTCTGCCGTATGCTTATCCAACAATTTTTGGATATGTTTTAATTGGTTTCGGAGTTTCGTGCGTTGTTCCGTTAGTGTTCAGCATTGCTGGAAGATCTTCAAAATTAAGCAGCGGTTCTGCCTTAACTTCTATCTCTACAATTGGTTATCTTGGTTTCTTGCTAGTTCCGCCAATGGTTGGTTTTATCTCTGAATATTTAAGCATGAAATGGGCTTTCTTGATTATGGCGCTTTTAGGTATTTTGATGATTTTTATGGTGAATAAAATCGGGGAGAATGAGTGAGTTTTTTAAGCTTCTAAGAGGCTGAGTTTTCTTATTGGGACGTTTTTTAGCCCAAAGAACACAAAATGTTTTTTTAGAATTTTATATTAAATATAAAGAATTGCAAAGTTTTGAAATTCAGCATGAATAAATACATTTTAGAAACTCAAGATTGCGATCGGGATTAATCCGTTGTAGTTAATTTAGATTAATTTTTTTTCTATTTACAATTATTCAAATAAAGCTCTTTTCCGCTAACTTGCCCAAAATCTGAAATTTGTTTCCATGTTTTACAGGCATTTTCTTTATCTCCGATTTCACTAAAACATGCCGCTTTATTGTAAAGCGCGTCAAGGTTTTCAGGATTTATTTCAAATGATTTTCCAAATAATTCAGCAGCTTTCAAAAATTTTTTTTGTTGAAATGATTCCACAGCTTTTTTGAAATAATTTAGAGATTTTTGTTTGTTATCTATAGTGGTTCCGCCTAGATGATCAAAAATGCTGACATCATTTACAAAAAAACGAATATCATTTCCTCTAATTAATTCTTTTTTTTTCACTTCATAAATAAATGGTAATTCTATAGAATCAAAGTTTTCGAAACCAGTTAAGTCCCAATCTTCAAAAGATTCGTCTAGAAATTTTTTAATTTTTTTAATTTGTGAATCATTGTTTGTAGCATATAAAATAGTAGTTTCTACTTTTTTTTCTTTTGGGTAAATAAAAAGTTTACCATTGAAACGTAGATTGTTATAGGTGCCATTTTTTTTAAAATCCTCACCTAAAAGTTTTAGAAAAGTTTTTTTTGTTTTTGGAGTGAATTTCGTTGAAGCTACTATGTTTGATTTATCTTTAAATTTTTCTTTAAAATTAGCAATCACAATTTCTTCTCTTAAAAGATACAATCTTGTCAATTTTTCGTCGGGTGTATCGCTTAATTTTTGTGATAAAGTTAAAGAGTCTTTAGTTGTTTTTTCTATAATGTAGGCTGAATATTGTGATGTTTGAATTTCGTTATTAACTAGGTTATAATTAAAACCAAAAGCATCAGCTACTTTTTTGTCGTCAATTACATCTAATGCATTTACCCAAGTAAATTTATTCGGTGTAATAATGTACTTAGTTCCGGTAGAATCGGTTAGGAATGCTTTATAAACGTCACTTCCATCTTTCATTTCTGTTTTGTAATTTATCCATGTCCCAACGATGTTTGTTGAGTTTTGAGCGGAACTGTTATAAAAAACGAGTAAAGAAAATAAAAAAAGTATATATTTCATGATTCACGAAAATGGATTGAACTATATTAAAAAAGCTAGATGTATTTGAGAATTTACTTCTTCGTCATAACAAACTTCTCCGAACTAGGTTTTCCATTCAAAGTTCCAGAAATCTCAGCAGTTAAAGTATTATTTGCACCTTTTGTGTACGTAATTTTCTGTGGATAATCGTGTTTTGGATTCTCAAAAACTAATTTTTGTTCTGTTTCAGAAGTTGAAGGAAAGAAAACAGGCTTGTCATCATTCTGGCCTTTTACTGTTGCTTTATAAGTCAATGTTTCGCCTAATTGAGCTAGAATAATCGTTTCAAAATGCAGTGTATCTTTTCCTTTGATAAAATAAGATGAGGCGCTGAAAGTACTGTCGTTCAATTTTTGCCAGTTTTCGGTTAAAACACCTTCTGGAGAAGTATTTTCCCAGTTTCCAATTAACCAATCAGCGATTTTGATTTTGTCTTTCTCAATAGTTTCTTTTTTTCCGCAAGAAACAAAAGCTATAATAAGGGTTATGAGAGTAATTTTCTGAAACATATTTATGAGATTTTGGGTTTGTTATAGTACTACTAAAGTATGAAAAAAAAGTAGTTTGCCACGAATTTCACGAATTTTCACGAATTAATTATTGAAATATTTTACAGGAAAAAGTTGCCACAGATTACAGGATTAAAAGGATTTATTCTTTCAAGCAGATTTAAAATGATTTGAGCAGATTTTAAATTATATAAAATCTGTGGGTATCTGCTTAAATCATTTTAAATCTGCGTGAAATAAATATTTAGTGAAAATTAGTGAATTGCTTCGCTTATTCGCTATCGCTCGAGTCGTGGCTGAAAAAAAACTAAACGCTTGCACTCAAAATTGAGTAAACCAATTCTTTTGTAGGTTTTTGATCGCCTAATTTCGCTCGAACATTTTCAAAAGTCACTTTAAAATCACAGCCTGATTTATATTCTGCGCAGCCGTAAGCCGTTTTGCCTTTTAGGATTGTTCCCTTTTTACATTTCGGACAAACTAAAACATCTGACGTTTCTTGTTTTACTTTTTTAGAGTCTGTTTTTTTAGGTTCTAATTTCAGTTTGTAATTTTCCTCAAAACGAATCAAACCTTCAACCATTCCAGAATCCGTTTTAAAACCTTTTATGTTTACCGTTGAGCCTTTTTGAACTAATCGTAAATACTGACTTTCGGTAATTTTTTTATCATGAAAAACAAACGGAAGCACAAAATCGCAACCCGATTTATATCCCGAACATCCAAAAGCCGTTTTTCCTTTTATAATAGTCTCTTTTTGACATTTCGGACAAGTTTCTGCTTCAATTCCGGCAGCTTTCTTTTTCTCAGCTTTTACAACTGGTTTCTGAATAGTTGCTGCATGCGAAATATTGGCATGTTTGGTTTCCATTCGAACTTCATAAACCAAAGCTTCCACCATTCGTTTCATGTTTCTAATAAACGCAGCGGCGGTAAAAGTGCCTTTTTCAATATCTTTTAACTGCTTTTCCCAAGTTCCAGTAAGTTCGGCCGATTTTACCAATTCGTTCTGAATGGTATCAATCAATTGAATTCCGGTTAGAGTAGGCAAGACCTGTTTTTTGTTTCGGACAATATACTGGCGCTTAAAAAGCGTTTCGATAATATTCGCACGCGTAGACGGACGCCCGATTCCATTTTCTTTCATTAGCTCTCGTAAATCTTCATCGTCAACTTGTTTTCCTGCCGTTTCCATCGCGCGCAGTAAAGTTGCTTCTGTAAACTGATTCGGCGGTTTGGTTTCTTTTTGAAGAAATGACGGTTCGTGCGGACCTCTTTCACCAACAACAAAACTTGGCAGTAAATCGGGTTCTTTTTCCTTCGCATTCGGATCTTCAAAAACAACACGGAAACCTTTTTTCAAGATTTCTTTACCCGTTGCTTTAAAAGTTACATCGGCCGCTTTTCCGATTACTGTCGTATTTGCTACCAGACAATCGTCATAAAAAACGGCAATAAAACGTCGCGTAATAATATCGTAAACCTGCTGTTGATTGTAGGCTAAATTATTCTGAACACCAGTTGGAATAATTGCGTGGTGATCGGTTACTTTTTTATCATTAAAAACCTTTGGCGATTTCTTGATTTTTTTACCTAAAAGCGGTTCAGTAAGCGCTGCATAATTGGTTAATTTTTGCAGAATTCCAGGTACTTTCGGGTAAATATCTCCAGGAAGAAAAGTGGTGTCAACTCTGGGATAGGTAATGACTTTTTGTTCGTATAAAGATTGTGCAATCTTAAGCGTTTCTTCTGCCGAAAATCCAAATTTCTGATTGCAATAAACCTGTAAACCTGTTAAATCAAAAAGCTTTGGAGCATATTCGTTTCCATTCTTTTTGTCAACAGAAACAATTTCGAAATCACTTTCTTTTACTTTTTCGGCTAGAATTTCTCCATCTTCTTTTTTTAGAAAACGACCTTCTTCATAACTAAAAAGTGTTTCTCTGTATAAAGTCTGCAGTTCCCAATAGGGCTGCGGTTTAAAATTTTCGATTTCTCTAAAACGGTCTACAACCATCGCCAAAGTCGGTGTCTGCACGCGTCCTATAGACAAAACTTGTTTGTAACCACCGTGTTTTACAGTGTACAAGCGAGTTGCATTCATTCCTAATAACCAATCGCCAATAGCTCTTGAAAATCCGGCGTAGAATAAATTATCATAATTAGAAGAGGGTTTTAAGTTTTCAAAACCTTCTTTGATAGCTTCTGTAGTCAATGATGAAATCCATAAACGCTGAATCTCGCCTTTGTAATGCGCCTCATTCATCACCCAGCGCTGAATCAATTCTCCTTCCTGTCCGGCATCCCCGCAGTTTATAACCACTTCGGCTTTGTCAAAAAGACTTTTTATGATTTTAAACTGTTTCTGAATTCCCGAATTTTGAACGACTTTGGTTTCGAATTTCTCGGGAAGCATCGGGAGATTGTTCAAATCCCAGCTTTTCCAGTGCGGTTTGTAGTCGTTGGGTTCTTTTAAGGTGCATAAATGCCCGAAAGTATAGGTCACCGCATAACCATTGCCTTCGTAATAACCATCGTGTTTGGTGTTGGCACCCAAAACAGATGCGATTTCTCGTGCGACACTTGGTTTTTCGGCAATGCAGACCTTCATTCTTTCCTTTCTTGATTAAGAAGCGAAATTAAGGATTTTATGAGAAAGGGGCAAAGGTTCTTAGGAACAAAGAGGCAAAGGTTTTTATATTTTTAATCTTATGTTGATCAATAAAATATAAAAACCACAAACATGAGCTTGTGGTTTTTTGTATTTATAAATTTGAAAAGTAAGAAGGTTATTGTTTTGATTTTGATTGTTTTAATTTTAGACGCATATTAAATTGTTTGACAATTTCTTTAACATGTTCGTCTTTGATTTGTGCTCTGTTTAACCCTTCCAAGCTTTGTACATACCCTGTAAAAACATGACTTATAAAAAGAGGAGAGTTAGCATTATCATCTAATGTATTATGGCAGGAGAAGCAATTAACAAGGTTGCCTACGGTATTGGCATGTATAGAAGACGGTTTTCCAAATCCTACCTGAACATACGTTTCCATAGTGATATTGTAAGCAGCAGTAGATCCTCTGGTTAAGTCTCCTGGTGAAGAATTTGAAAGTTTTAAACTTAACGAATCTAATAGAGCAGCTTGTGCCTGAGTGTCTTTGTATCCTTCGGTATTAATCCATAATGAACCATTGTAGAAATAATTGTTCCAGATACCTGTCAACTGTTTCTTAACACTTTGATTAATAGTTTGAATATTATTGAAGTTTTCTGAGCCATTTTGGCTTGTGTCCATATAAAGCTGAACATTAAAAGAACCTTTCATTGCTTTTTCAACAGGGACCCCGTATTTGTAAACAGAAAAAACATCTGTGTAAATTCCATTTTTTGAAGTTATATTTTGAACCGTTGCCGTGCTGTTTTTATTAAAGAACGGATAATCAACTGTACTCGTTACCGGGGCATCGGCTGTTGGTGTAGCTTTAGTCCAATCGTAAGCAGGTGCAAGATTTTCATGTTCGAAAGTAGCCCATACAAATTCCGGATGATTTTCTACAATTCCTACGACATGCATTCCTAAAAGTGCAACTTTTGTTTTTACTCCATTTATTACACCCTGTGTAACAAAATAAGTCGAAGAATCTTTAAGGGCACTTGCGTCAATCCATGAGGTTTTAAGTTCTAATGCTCCTACAGGAAAAGTGATGTCTTTTACTTTTGAAGGATCACTTTTGGCTATTGGACCATATTTTATCATAGTGTCGTAAAGAAGTTTGTCCATAAATATAGAATAATAGACTGTAGTTTGTTTAGGAACACCCGGGTACTTAGGAGTTTGTAAAATATCAACTTTAGAACTTGCCTGAGCAGTATCTGTTAAAACAATTCCGTTGCTTGGATCTAATTTCTGACCTGCTGCATTCACCTGAATCAAATTAGTCATAAAAAATAGCTTGCCGTTGACTTCATTGGTAAGCCAAAGAAATTTTTGCCATGACCATTGATGAAAGTCACAGTTTGTTACCGTTGCATTGTTGGCAAATACGCTTGTTGGTCCCTCATTTGGCGGAGGAGTCTGGCGATTGTTGTTAATCATCTTAAACCAACTTGCAGGAGCTAAGCACTCAGAAGCAGCAGTACTTTTGTTTACAGTTGTGTAGCTGTCTTTTTCTCCTTTTGCATCCTTTTTACAGGCATAAAACGAGATTAGCAAGATAAAAACTAATAGTGTTTTTGTAGTTTTCATAATAGGGGCTTTAGTTAATTTTTTTGTAGTTATCTTTTTTGATGACCTGAAATTAAAAAATTAGAAAAGTGACTTCTGAAAAAATGTCATAAGTCCCCTATATTGAGGTATAAAACTGATAAAAATGGGTATTGATAAAAAGAGCGGCTATCCCGAAGCTTCGGGACTAACAGACGAAGAAGCGAAATTAAGGATTTTATGAGAAAGAGGCAAAGGTTCTTAGAGACAAAGGGAAAAGGTGCTTTGCTGCCAATTACGCTTGCTTTACTGCAATGGCAGTTCTGTAAAACTCGTAGCCTTTTTCGGTTCTATTTGGTAAATATCTTTCGCGGTATTCAGCAGCGCCTAGATCTTCAATCAATTTCATGTCAAACTGATTTAGATAATCTTGTAATTCGCTGGGTTCAAAACCAAATGTCCATTTTTCTTCTAGATTGTTAAGGTCTTGTAAAAGCTTTTCGCCTCCTAAAAAAGAACTAGGATTCTGAAGTATACCTTTATGAATGTAAGTAAAAATAACATTACTGTTTTTTGCAAATTTTGAAATGAATGAGAAAGTATTTTTTACAGCATCTGCGGTTAAATAGTTGGTAACACCTTCCCAAATTATGGTTGTTGGAATTGTAAAGTCAAAATTATGCAATGCTGCTAACTCGTCAAGACTTTGTTTATTAAAATCAATTTGATAAAAGTGAACTCTATTTGGAAGAGTTTTTAAATGATTTTTATAAACGGCTGCCTTAAAATTTGATGTATTGGGATGGTCGATTTCTATAACCGGAATCGATTCCAGAAAATCAAGACGTAAGGCTCTGGTATCAAACCCTGCACCTAAGATAATAACTTGTTGCACGCCGCTGTTTATAGTTGAAAGTAATAAGTCATCAATATATTTGGTTCTGGCAATTCCAGAAGAAAATGCGCCAGGTATTTTAGACTGAATAATTTTGTCCATATATTTCTGAATAGCTGGATATTTATACAAATAAGCGGCAAGTCTTAATTTAGATTCAAGAAAATAATTTGCATACGGATCATAGAAAAGCCTTTCACTAGAATTTCGTTGACTTTCTAATGCTCTAAACAATGCCATATATTGCGCTGTTCTACTTGTTTTATTTGCTTTCATAGATGTAATTATTAATCATGTGGTTCAAATTCTCTAAAATACTAAGCTCTTAAGTTTTTTTAGTTAGCGTTAAAATGCGAAGAATTTAAGTTACGATCTCTTTATTTCTCTTTTCCACCACAGCATATGCCACTTGTATCTTAATCCTTCTAATTCCCAGTTGATGTCAAATTTTTTTCGACTGTCTTTTTTCACGTAAGGCGGAATTGCTATTTTACAATGCAGCATTGGAGGATTATCAATTACAGTTTTTAAAAAATCGGCATCCAACCTGCTTTTGAGATAATATTGAATATCAATTATCGTTCTGTTTTTTTCAGATTTATAGACATGTAGGTTTATATCGTAAATCGAATCATAAATGTCTTTAAGATCGGTTACGGCTTCAATAAAGCTCTTGGGAATTTTCTTTTTGTTGAGTTTGTTTCTGTTAAGACGTTTAATAAAATAGTTTTCTCCTTCTTCTTCTGAAATATCGGATAAAATAAATACGAAGTTTTTCGAAATAGTATTCCAGCACGTTTCTTTTGCAAGTACAAGCAATTCAGATATAAGTTTTTCTAATGTTTCTGCAACATCAATTTTTGGGACCGTATTGAATAACTTCAATTTTATCATATTTAAAAACTCTCGCTGGTTTCGGATCTCCTTTGAATTTCATTTCTGCGGGCAAACCAATTTCTTCTTTAAAATTTCCAAAGACTTTAATTTTTAGAGGCAATGTTTTTCCGTTCCAAATTTTATCTGCGTCGACTATTTTGGTATTAGATCTCTCCAAATAAATATTTTCTTTTGAATTGGAATTAACAATTTGCCATTGTGCACAACTGCAAGAAATGGCTGAATAAAGAACAATAATTTCTTCTTCTTTTTTACTTTGAAAAGAAGCAAAAATCAAAAAACTAATAACGCCTAAAATACTTTTTCGCATCGTTTATATTTAATTATTAATCATCGGATTCAAATTATGATCCTTATTTCGTAAATCCAAACCGCCTTCGTAAACCGATTTTAAATTGGTCAAATAAAAATGCCAGCCGTTGGAGCACCCAAGCCTGATGTATTGTTTAGAAAAATCGTCTGTCGGAATATTATGATGACGAAGTTCTACAATTGTATAGCCGTCTTTTTCGCTTAATTTAATATCGACCAGACAATTTCCTTCAAAGGTAAATTGTAATTGATCTTTTCCGTTGGCAGAAACAATTTTGCCTTTCATTGCATCATCATACAAAAACCAAAGCCAGTCATAAGTATTGCCTGCCGAAGCGTTTTGATTTTTACTTATCAATTGTTGATTTTCATCAAAAAATGAAACTTTTTCTAGAAACCATTTTTCTAATGCTGCTGCTTTTGTCCAAGCGTCGTAAATATCATCTATTTTAGCTTTGACCGCTATTTTTTTGGTGAAAGAAGTCCAGTCGAAGTTTTCCATGATTCATTAGTTTGATTATCTAAATAATACTCCAATATTTTTCTGTTAATTTAATTAAACTCTAAATACTTAATTTTCATTTTTTTATAATTAGGATATTTTCTTTTATTAACTTCCAAACAGATCAAAGATTCTGCTGTTTCACCAACCTGATCTGTAGTCATTCTTATGTCATATTTAATGAAGATAGTATCATTTTTAATTTCGGCTTCACAGTCATCAGCATGCACATAAATACTGCCGCCGCCGAGTATAAATAAGTATTGTACTTTTTGATTATACAGACTATCTAAATTTCTATTGTCCAATTCTGAATCATTAAAAGTAAGCTTTACTTTAAGCGCGTCTTCTTTATTGTAAATCCATTTATCATAAAACTGAGGATCGTTATACTGCGTTTTGTCAAAGTCACACGAATAAAATGTCAAATCTGAATTTTCTTTTTTACAGCTGGTTAAAATTACGAAAGATGCTGTTAAGAAGCTGAAGAGAAAGTTGTTTTTCACTACTTGATACTATTTTATTTTGATTGATATTGTTTGTCTTGTTTTATGGAGGAATTTCTTTACTGCGTGTAATAACCCGCAAATTCTTTTATGATTGAATATAGATCTTTAACTTCAAAATAATTAGGACTAACACTGCTGACATTTTCAAATCCTTGTTTTTTAAACAGCATTTTTGTTCTTGTAACAGGATAAAATTGTGACACAACAATTATGCTTTTAAAATGCAGACTGTCTTTTAATTTTAGGGTATTATCTACAGTTGCACGTGTATTATTTCCTAAGTTGTCTACAATTATTAAAGAATCAGGAACTTTTTTCGCGAGTAGAAAATCTTTCATTTTAGTCCCTTCATAAAAACCTTCTTTGCCAAAACCGCCGCTTACAATTATTTTTTTGACACGATGATTTTGATATAAATTCAAACCGCATTCCAAACGTTTTTCTAGACGTTCAGAAAGTGTTCCATCTTCGTTTACTTTATTACCAAGAATTACTGCAATATCTGCAGTTTTTCCGTTATCACTCAAACCGTCAATTGTTATAAATACGGTATGACCAATAAACCATATTATAAAAAGAAGCAGTAACGATTTAATTATTCTTTTAAAAATCTGCATTAAGATGTGTTTTTTGGTTTCATTGGCAAATATAACCGATATGATTTATTCACATAATAAAGTGTCAAATTCAACGTGAAGCTGTGTAGTTTCTTCACCAACATTAACCCATTTATAGTTTCTTAAAACATACGCATTTCCACCATCTAAAGTTACCCATTCGTCAATTCCTCTAGCAGCATTTTTTAAATCGTCTTTAGCAAATAAACCAATTGGAGCCGTGTAGGTTCTGTTTTTAGTTAAAACTTTACAATTGCTTTGTTCCATTTCTGACGATGAAATGTATTTTGATTTTGTTAAAGTGGGAAGGGTGTTATGTACCTTAATAGGAGACATTGAACTAGAGCAAGAAGTGAGAAATAAAATCACTCCAATAATATTTAATTTGAGAAGCTTATTCATTTTTCGATAGATTTTTAATTGTAGTAAATATAAGGTATTTATTGTCAGAATTGGTTTTTCAAAAACCTGAAATTACAGAAACAAACCTGTCAGGTTTAACAATTTATCTGCTGGATTTCATTGCTTTAACTTTTTTGATTTTGCTGTCCTTTAAGAAATCTTGATATTCTTTGCTTTCCATTCCAAAAAGTGCAATTTTTCCGTTTTTATCATTGTGAATTCCAAAGCCATATGTTTTGGTCAGAGGCGAAGCTCGCATACACGCCTGACCTTTTGAGAAAAACTGTTCTCTAGCTTCTTTGTATTCCTTTTTGGTTAAATCATTTCGATCGGCAAATACCTGAAAAAGAATATCATCAGACGTATATGCGTACGGATTTTTAGCAATTAGCTCATATTGCATTTCGGCAACCGTTTTTTTATCTTTTGATGGCGGTTTGGTACCCATTTCTGCTTTGGTATCTGCTGCCACTTCTATAAAAGTATCGGTATAATTTGTAGTATGTGTTTTCATCTCCTTTGCATTTTTCTATGAGTATTTAGATTTTTTAGAGCGGTATTTCAAATATAACTATTTAAAAGTTAATAAGATAATTGCTTCAAAAAAGCACATTCAAAGATAAAAATAATTATATTCGTTATTCTCAAAATTAACCATAACCAATTATAAATGAGCATGAAACAAGCTGAAACTATAGACGAAGTAATTTTGTTTTTGGATGAAATAATTGAAAAAGCAAAAATTGATCAAAGCAATCTGGGTTTATTTGCCATTCTGTATCGCGAAGTTACTGTAAAAGTAAAAGAAGGTATTCTGAATGGTTCTTTTCAGAATGGGGAACGAATGGAAAAACTGGACGTCACTTTTGCCAATCGATATTTAAAAGCCTATTATCAATACCAAGCCAAAGAAAAACCATCTGAATGCTGGGGATTTGCCTTTGAACAAGCCGAAAAGTTCTGGCCAATAGTCCTGCAGCATTTATTACTCGGAATGAATGCGCATATAAATCTAGATTTAGGAATTGCCTCTGCCGAAGTTTGTACGGTAGAAGACATAGCAGATTTACAAGCTGATTTTGACAAAATAAATGCCATTCTGAGCAACTTGGTCGCGGGTGTCGAAAAATGTCTCATCAAAATTTGGCCAACGCTCACTTGGATTCTAAAATACACCGGAAAAATAGACACTTTCTTTATCGATTTCAGCATGGAAACCGCAAGAAATGGTGCTTGGAAGTTCGCTAATGAATTTGTTGCCGTTCCAGAAAATGAAAGAGAAGCTTGTACGGTGTTAAGAGATGGAAGAATTACAGAAATTGCCCGCTTGGTTTCGAATCCTGGCTATTTTGTGAGTGCCGTTTTCAAATTCATCCGTATATTCGAAAGAGGAACTATTGCTCAAAAAATAATTGATATGCAGATAATGGAAGAAAAAAATATGGAATGTGTTGTGGCGTAGTTTTTTAGAGTATAGAAAATAGAAAATAGAAAATAGAAAATAGAATAAGGAATAAAGATTTCTATGGCTAGCGCGAGCGTCCCGCTCGGGTCAGCTTTTTTATTTAACGTTATAATATATTTAAATAGTCTTCCTGCCAGACAATTTGATTGTTATCATGAAAGAGTGGACATAAAATTTTAATCTTTTTATGCTGCTCATTTACTATATACCAATCTGGAGTGTTTATAATTTCAAGAAATTGATTTTCTTCTTCGCACATTTTATGATAATTTTCGTCTTCTCCAAATTCTTCCCAATAAATGTCCGCTTTGATAGAATGTCTAATTAACGCTGCAAGTAAGCTGTTTTGTGCATCTTCCGAATAAAAATCATAATGATATATTATATTGCCGGCACTTCTCATATCCCAATTAGTTTCGGTAAGAGATCCGATATGAATTTCTTTAAAGTATAATTCGAATTTTTTCATTCCTTATTTATTGGCTTTCACAGTAGTATATTGGTCAAAACTTGTATAGAAACGTGTTTTTTCTAATTGGCCTTCATCATAAAATTCGACTTTTGTAGTTGCGCCAGATTTTTTATCCCTATATATTATTTCTTCTAATCTTCTTTTTTTATCGTAGGTTTCGGTTTTAAGATTTCGTCCGTCTTCCATATAATGAATCGTCGTTAATTCTCCGTCGTCATTGTATGAATAACCTTTTGTATTATAAAAATTACCATTTTTGTACATTACTCCTTCGTAAGTATAACTATTTGTATATTTTCCTTCTAATACTAACTTTCCATATTCATCGTGAATAAAATAATATGCATTATTTTTTGGATGGATCAATTTATAAATTACCTGCAATTCAGGTTTACTGCAAGGGCGAGCGTTCATAAATTCTTCTTTCCTAAAAACCGTGCTGTCATTTTGCGAAACCCATAAAGTATCGATTTCAGATATGTTTTTCTTTAATCTTATTTTAGAAATGATCTTCTTTTGTTTATCGTCAGGATTTTGTTTTTTACTAAAATTACAACTTACGATACTTACAATTAAAAGCAAACTGAAATATATTGTTTTCATATAATTGATATTTTTTGAGGCAATTTACAAAGCAATCTTTTAAGATTTAAATATTACCATTCTGGAGAAATGCACGAAATAAGCTGATTATCCTGCGTAGCCCCAATGTAACCGTGTCCTCTTAAATAATAAAAATTAAACGTAACATTAGTATATTTTGCTTCAATGACCAACAAATTCTGATATTCACAATAAGGAGTTTTCAATTTTCCATCATAAGTAATTATAGTATACGCAGCATCTTTTTTTGCATCTTTCCAAGAATGGCCATTTTTAAATTTAGGATCAAATCTAATGGTTTCCATTTGGCAGCATTTTTCATATTGATATACAACTCCATTTTCTTCTCTAAAATATAATAAATCAGAATCAAGATCAGAATTGTTCCATACTTGTTTGAATTCTGTATAGGTTTTCCCATTTATGATTTTTGTTTCGCCTTTAGTTTCAAAATAAAAACCTTTTTTCCAGAATATCTTTTTCTTTCCAATTAAAAGCGGAAAATAACTTTCGTTTTTTGATTCCTCGCAAAATTTTTGCCCTTCAAAAAGTTGTGAATAAGAAACAGTAGTAGAAAATAAGATGAAAAGGATAATTATTTTGTTCATAATAAATAAAAATTGTTTCAGATTTGGGTGTAAATTAAAAATCTATTCAGTTATTTAATCAATATAGAAATTTCTATACAAAAAAGTTAATACACAAGAGAAATACAATTGAACCAAAAAAAATGAGATCTAAATATTCAGATCTCATTTTTGGTTTTAACATGGTTATACTACTATATATTGGGCTGGTTGGTTTTATATTTTGGGTTAAAGATTATAAGTATCTTTTAACCATTCTCTAACAGCAGGATATTCGATTCCCAAATCTTTTAAGAACTCATTTAGAGCATTAATTTCTCTATTTACTAAGATATCGCCATAATCGCTTCTTACTTCGGCAATTACATCGATTCCATCGATTCCGAAACCGTCTAGTTTTTCTTCAATAGCGAATAAATGATTTTGTACCTCTACAATCTTTTTCTCGTTGCGCGGCATCATTTGATAGCTTTTATAATCTTCTACAATTAATTTGAAAATAGTTTGATATAAATCTTCAATACTTCCATACACATTTTCAATTTTTTCTCTGATATCGCTAGGATAATTTTCTATAAATTTAAGTCCAGTCATGATTATTTTCAATTTGATTTCGAGGTAAATGTAAAAGCTTTAAATCAAGAATCCTTACGGGAAACCGTAACGCTGAAAATTAATGCATTAGAAATATTTTGGACCTAACTTTCGAAGATTTTTTTAATAAGTTTTTTTGTATTATAACTCAAACCGATAAAAGTTTTTTTGAAGAACTATTACGTATTTTCTTATTCTAAACGAAAAATGCGCAAATAGCTTTTATTCTTTTGCGCATTTTTAATTTCTAAATTAATTAGAAATATTATTTTATAATTGTTTCTATTGTGTCTTATCGTTGTGGGCACGGATTGCAAATCCGCGCTATCGGGTTTAATTAATTAAAAAGCTTCAAATAATTTTATAAAATAAAATCACCTTCTAAAACAATCACTGCTTCTCCCAGAATGTAAACTTTATCTTGAATAAGTTCTGTGCTCATAATTCCAGTTCTTGAAGAAGATTGAAAGGCATTAAATTTTGTTTTATTCAATTTATTTGCCCAATATTTTGTCAAAAAAGTTTGAACACCTCCCGTTACCGGATCTTCGTCGGTTCCTGCCCACGGCCAGAAATAGCGGTAGTGAAAATCAAAATTCTCGTTGTTGGAAATGGCAGTTACCAAAACACCGTTTATGCCGTTGTGTGAATTTTTTAAGGC
This sequence comes from Flavobacterium artemisiae, assembly GCF_042678225.1. Lineage (NCBI taxonomy): Bacteria > Pseudomonadati > Bacteroidota > Flavobacteriia > Flavobacteriales > Flavobacteriaceae > Flavobacterium > Flavobacterium artemisiae. The sequence continues at coordinate 340,823 of NZ_JBHUDZ010000009.1, forward strand.
TGCAAAATCGGGTTTTAAATTGGCTAGTTGCTGCGCACTTTCAATTTCTACTAAGATTATTTTATTGTTCGGGCTATATCTTTTTTCTACAATTTCAGAAATTCCGAGTGCTTCTAATAGTTTTTGAGGAACTTCCGTTTGCTCTGTGTCGTAAACCGGAAATTGCATCTTGATTTTGTCTGCTTCTTTTGCAATAAGCAATTCGACATTATTACAATTAATAAATTTGATACTTTCAAATGAAGTCGTGCTGAAAAGAATTTTAGACGAAGCCAAAGTCGCATGCCCACATAAAGGAATTTCAGTTTTCGGACTAAAAAATCGAATGCTATATGTGTTTTCTTGTATCTGTTTTATAAAAGCGGTTTCAGAAAAGCCAATTTCTGTCGCAATATTTTGCATCATCACAGCATCCAATTCGGCGTCGGGAAGACAAACAGCTGCTGGATTTCCTTTAAATTTTTCATTTGTAAATGAGTCAACAAAATAAGTTTTCATTTTTAATTTTGGTTTTTTAATGTTTTGATTTTCTTGCAGGTTTTCTAACTTTTGTCACTGCCGCAAAGGCACAAGGGCACCAAGTTTTACCCTCATTTTTGCACTTCCGTAAAGGTGCAAGGATACCAAGTTTTACCCGATAGCGCAGATTTGCAAACCGCGCTATCGGGTTCGAACACCGTGAAGTATTATCAATCTTTATAGATCGCTAATATTATTTGGTTGTATGTGTTATTTCTATCTCCAAATCTGAACAAATATGCATTTAGTTCCGGTGATTGCCATTTTACATCATCACGAAAAGTTTTGTCATTTCTTACTTTTTTACTTTCTATTTTTTTAAAAAAAGGTTGGCCAATTTTCTGAGTAACTTTTCTTTCTATATTTAAAAATATTGATTTAAATTTTTCTTTTTCAACTTCTGATTTATCTGCAACATTCCATTCATACAAGATCAGTTTCACGTTTCCATTTTTTGTATAATAGTAAGACTTTCTTAATTCAATTGATTTTTCAGTTTGTAATTCAAATTCTTTTGGAATCTCAAATGTATGATTTTTAATATACGGATAAATTCCTTCGCTTATGTCTACAAAATAATTACGAGTTACATCAATTGAGTTTTGTCTTTTTTCAATGGTAATATATTTATCGATTTCTCCTAAGCTAAGCTCTATATCAGTTGTTTTCTCATCGATAGGAATTATTATTTCATTGTTTTTAAAAGAACTACAGGAATTAAGTAAAAATACTATTGCTATGATTCCAATATTAGAAAGTATTAAGTATTTCTGTTTTGTCATTTTTTTTTGAAGATATCGATAAGAAGTTGTTAGACTTCGCAAAGTGAATAAGATTTTTTTAATTAGTCCTCGATAGCGCGGATTTGCAATCCGTGCCCGCAAAGATTGATGTTTTTCAGTACGATAAATATATAATAAAAGCTGCATAAAATTATACAGCCTTTATTACAATATTCTATTGTGTCTTATCGTTGCGGGCACGGATTGCAAATCCGCGCTAACGACTCGTAGGGATATATTAACGTGATAGGTTTTTTTAGATTTAGAAAATCAGTTGTATTCGCCCGATTGTTTACAATCACTTATAATTTATTTGTTCTTTCTAATTTCGTTTCCAATAAAAACTACTAGAAATCATGGAAATAAAAAATAATGAAAGAGCCGAAGAATTGTTAGAATTAATAAATAAAGGAAGATATTTCACCAAACTAAAACCAGAGCATAAAGAAAATAATTCGTTTACCATTCCATTAAATGTTTCAGGCTATAACGAATTAAATCTAATGGTTTCAGATTTGCTAAAAGCCAGTATTATTTTGCTAAATCCCGAAGCAAAAGGTTTGTCGAGTTTCACAAAAGACAGGGATGTTAATGTAATGACTTTAATTGAAATTGCTTTGCAGCTTTTACCAGAAGAAGAAATGGAATTGCTGGATGATTTGCATAAAATTTATTTGGAAAATGAATGTTTGTAAGGGAAGTAGCGTTTGTTTCTTTTGATATAAAAAGGAAATGCGCAAAAGGTTTTAAGACCTTTTGCGCATTTTTTTATTTTAAAATAAAATCAAGTAAAATGTCTATAAAAATTATAAACCAATTTTTCTTTTTTTCTTTATTCTGTTTCATGATCCAATTTAATAAAAGTTCCAATAGCTGTTTTGGAAATTATCAATGTTTCCAGATTTATCTTGTAATGTGAAAAAGTTAGAAAGTTCCAATAAACCCGATAGCGCGGATTGCAGATCTGCGCTATCGGGCTATCGGGTTTCTAGTGGAAGGATAATGTTTGTACAAGTATGAGAGTCTTAAATATTATTTATTTAATAATTTTTCGTTTTCCAAATGATTTGTTTTTTGCTCTAATTCGATGATTATTTTTCCTTCAAGCTGTGGTGTTTGATTGATTACAAAAACTTCTTTTAAATCATGTGTACTTATATTTAAAGAAGATCTTGCCACCGTTTCGTTTGCAGTTTCAAGTTTTTCTTTTGCAGATAATAAGTTTTTAACTGACTCAATTCCTGATGGAATTGCAGATAATGCACTTATAATCATAATAGCATTTGCCATTTGTTTAAAATAAACTCCCCAATTAGTTTTTTCACTGTTTAATTCTTTAATAACTTGACTCAGTTTTTCAATTAAATTTTCTTTTACTTTTTCAGTTAAATATGGTGAATTTTGAATTTGCTCAATAACTTCGGCAATTAAAAAGGAGATTCGAGGTTTGTCTGATTTATCGGGCTGAAATGGTCCTACACTGATTTCGGTTTTTGAGGTTTTCTTTGTAAGTAAATTGTGAAATTTCATTACATTTGAATAGAGTTTACTAAAATATACTTGTACATTGTTTTTTGTTGATGAGTTGACAGAATTTACAAAATTTGTCAAATCAACTTCTAAAATATTTATAAAATCTTGATTGAAGTTTAAGTTTTCACTAATAATTACTATCTTATTGATTAACCCTTCTATCATGGATGCAGCATCTGAATTAAATGCCTGATTTTTTATTTCGTCTAAATAAGTAATTGTTAGTATAAAAATTGATTCTCCGTCTTCAATTGAATTGACTCCAATTTTCATAAATGATTTAATTGTTTCTTCCTGCATTTTTTAATTTATTTTATTGATGGCTATGATAAACATTTTTATTCTACATCCGATAGTGTGGATTTGTAATGATGACCACTTTATTTATTTCAGCGAAATTGTTTGCGACTTGAAGCTCGTGTTTATAAATATTCTGATTACGATTTTCTACTAGATAATTTCATTTTTTAAAATATATTCTAATGTTCTTGCGCTAGTCCACGAAGCATAAGGTTTTGCATTATCAACTTTATTTTGAGTATTATCCATTACTGATTTTATTATAATTGGAACCGTTTTTCCATTGTTAACCCGATAGTGGGATTTGCAATCCGTGCCCGCAAAGCTTGATATTTTTTCAGTACATAAATATATAATAAAAGCGACATAAATTGTATAGCTTTTATTACAATATTCTATTTGTCTTATTGTTGTGGGGAGGGATTGCAAATCCGTGCTATCGTTTTTTCATTTAAATACTTCAGTAGGTAGATGTTTTTTTTAACTAATATTACCGAGCCATGGAGGATTTTTACCTATTATTTCTTTATATTCTTCTAATGTTACATTTGTATGATTTAGAATTATTGACGCTATTTGTGAATTGGGATATGATTCTCTTAACATGTTTTCAGCATATCTTTTTACTTGATTTGGCTCATACATTCCAGAACCAGTTATTGTTATAGTTTCGAATAGTGCTCCATCAACTATGACATTCACTATATCAACATAATAATGTTTAAAATTTCCCATTTTTTTATGTTTTTCAGGTCTTATTATATTAAAATTACCCGAATAGCGCGGATTGCAAATCCGCGCT
>NZ_JBHUDZ010000010.1:0-3664 GCF_042678225.1 Flavobacterium artemisiae
TGGTGCATTACAATACGAAACAATTGCTCCATCACCAGTAATTATTGCTAAACAAGCATCTAACAGTTTTGCAGGATTAGCTCCTGGAACTTATATGTTCAAGGTTACTGATGCAAACGGATGTTATTATACAGAAGCGCATACTATTAATCCTGCGACTCCAATTACATTAATTGCTAAGAAAACAAGTGATGTTCTTTGTAATGGTGGTAATACAGGATCTATTAGATTAGACGTTGCTGGTTTTGCTGCAACTTCTTCTTATAGCTATACTGTAAACGGCGGAACAGCTGTAACAGGAAATACTGCGGCTACTGTTAATTTAACAGGTCTTACAGCGGGTACTTATGCAATTGTTGTTACAGATGAAACTACAGGATGTTCTGATAATGCGTCTATAACAATTAATCAACCTACAGCAGCTTTATCAGCTACCTATGCAGCGGTAAATGCAAACTGTTTTGTAACTACATCTGAAGTTACAGTTACAGCTGCAGGCGGAACACCAGTATACAGATATTCATTTGTTGCTGATGGCGCTCCTGCTGGAACATATACAAACAATAATAAAGCAAACTTAGATCCAGCAACTCCAAATTGGGATGTTTATATCTTAGATGCTAATAATTGTTCATTCAAATTAGATATTACAATTACTAGAGATGCTGTTCCAACAGTATCAGCTAGTGCAACTGGACAATGTTTTGGTGTAGGAAGCTATACAATTACAGCAACTCCAGGTACTGGTTTAGTAGCTCCATTGAGCTATAGTATCAACAATGGTGCTTCATATCAAGCAGGTAATACATTTGTTATTACTACACCAGGAAGTTATACAGTTAGAATTAAAGACGGTAATGGTTGTACTGCAGACAGTAATGTGGCGATTGTAAACAATCCGTTAACATTATCTGCTGTTTTAGATAAAGATATTACATGTTCTGCTCCAGTAGCTGCTCAAGTTACTTTAACTGCAGCTGGCGGAAATGGTACTTACACTTACACAAGTTCTCCAAACACAGGAACATTTGCTGGAAATGTATTTACAACAACTACAGACGGAACTTATACATTTACAGTTACAGATTCGAGAGGTTGTACTGCCGTATCTTCAGCTGTAATTATAACGCCGACAGTTACACCAGAAATTACGGGTGTTACACAGACACAAACAATTAATTGTAGCGGTGAAGAAACTGCAGCAATTTCTGTGACATATGATGCTACAAAAGGATTAGCTCCATTTGTAATCAATGTATTCAATGATACTACTAAAAAAGATTACGGTACACAGACTTCAGGTTTAGCTGCGGGTACTTATATTATTACTGTAAGAGATGCTAGAGGATGTTTTGATACAGAAACAATCACGATCAGTCAACCAACTCCTATTGTTGTAACGCGTACAGTTACTCCAATTACATGTGTCGGTGGCGGGGTTTCTTTGGGATCGATTACAATTAATAATGTAACAGGTGGAACACCTAATTACATATACCATGTAACAGGCGTTAACGGTTATGATCAGAAATTTTCAAATCAAACTGGTACAACAGCTGTATTCGAAGTTGTAGATTTTGGATTATATCAAATTATTATTACTGATGCAAACGGATGTACGAATATTGAACAAAACGTATTAGTAGCATCTCCTCCAGATGATTTAGATATTACAGTTACGGCTCCGCCTGCAGACTGTTCAGGATTAGGATCAGCAGAGGTAGCGATTAATACTACATCTATGGGTAGTATTGTAGGTAATGGTCCATTCCATTTTGCAGTTTACACTGGTCCAGGAATGACTTATACTTCTCCAACTACTTTACCTTGGTATGATGAAGACGTTGTAGGAACTCCTCCAGGAACAAATCCAGGAAGTAAAAAAACTACGATACCAAACTTAATACCAGGTGTTAAATATACTTTTATTGTACATGACGCAGGAACAGGTTGTTATTATTATGAAACAGCTACAGTAGCTATTCCTACAAATTCTACATTAACAGTTAACGGATTGACATCTAATAACATTACTTGCAAAGGAAGTAATAATGGTAATGTTAGTTTAACTATACGCAGTATATATCCAACTGCAACGCCAGTGAGCTACGAAATCTACAATTCTTTCACTATGGTGAGTACCGGAATTACAGGAACAGGTACAGTTCCTGCAAATGGAAATCTAGTGATCAATAATCTGGGAGCACTAAGTTTCGGGAATTACGTTGTAGTAATTAGAGAAACTGCGGGCGCAACAAATGCAGGATGTAGTATTGCTACAAATACATTTAATATTACAGAATCTGCAATTGATTTATCTATAACAGCTTCTGTTTCTAAAAATGCAAATTGTAATCCTAATTCAGGAGTTATTACAGCAGTTGCTAAAGACGGTACAGCACCATATACATATTTATTATTGCTTTCAACAGATCCTGTACCAACTGCAGCGACTGCTGGCTGGGCGAATGCAAATACGTTTAATAGAAATGCGGGTAGCTATATTGCTTACGTAAAAGATGCATATGGTTGTATTAAAGCAGCGACAGTAACGTTAGATAAAGATGATGAACCTACTATTACAGCACCAGCAGCGTTCTGTTATAACGGTACAGCATTTACTTTCACAATTACAGGTACAGTTGATCCAGCAATTGTTGGAGCACCTACTTATAGTGTAAATGGAAGTACTTTCCAAACAAGTCCAACATTTACATTCAATGAAGCAAAAGTATATACTTTGGTTATTAAAGATGGTAACGGTTGTACAGCCACTACTACTTTTGAAGTGAAACCACAGTTATTCTTAGATGCTAAATTGACAAAAGAATTAGATTGTACAGGAACTCCATATGCTGAAATTACATTAACAGCAACAGGAGGTTACAATACAGCATATACTTACGAATATTCTCTAAATGGAGCAACTTATGTAAGTATGCCTTCAAATGTACTTCAAACAAGTGCGTTAGGAAATTATATATTTAGAGTAAGCGATGCTAAGCTGCCAGCAGCTTGTCAGGCTACAACGACATTTACATTAGATCCGCTTCCAGCAACTGTATTTACAACAGCGGTGACAGATGTGATTTGTAATGGAGGTTCAGACGGAACAATTACAGTAAATGTTACTTCAGGTGTTGGTCCTTACCAATATCAATTGAATGGAGGAACTTTCCAAGCTTCTAATGTATTTACTGGATTGAGCGCAGGTACGTCTTATATTGTTACTGTAAGAGATGCTAAGTCATGTACTTATTCTAATGCAGCAATAACAGTTGGACAGCCTACACCTCTAACGGCAACATCAACTATCACTGCACCATTGGCTTGTGGTACAGGAAATGCGCCAACTAAAGCAGTTGTTACAATTAATGTTCCAGCTGGTTCAGGAACGGCACCTTATAAGTATAGTTTTGATAATGGAACAACTTATACTGACAACAATATTTTTGAAACTTTTGCAGGAACAACATTTAATGTTTTAGTGAAAGATGCTCACGATTGTATATTTACATTAACAAATGGAGTCAACGTACCAGCGTTAAACGCTCCTACGGATATGGATATCGCAGGAACACCGATTTATTGTGCTCCAGCGGCAAATACAACAAGTACAGTTACAATCAGTAATGTACAGAATGGAGTTGGTTCGCTTCAATAC
>NZ_JBHUDZ010000012.1:0-11886 GCF_042678225.1 Flavobacterium artemisiae
TACAGAACTTTCAATACAGAACTTTCAATACAGAACTTTCAATACAGAACTTTCAATACAGAACTTTCAATACAGAACTTTCAATACAGAACTTTCAATACAGAACTTTCAATACAGAACTTTCAACACAGAACTTTCAATTCAGAACTTTCAATTCAGAACTTTCAATGCAGAACTTTCAATACAGAACTTTCAATACAGAACTTTCAATACAGAACTTTCAATACAGAACTTTCAATACAGAACTTTCAATACAGAACTTTCAATACAGAACTTTCAATACAGAACTTTCAATACAGAAACTTTCAATACAGAACTTTCAATACAGAACTTTCAATACAGAACTTTCAATACAGAACTTTCAATACAGAACTTTCAATACAGAACTTTCAATACAGAACTTTCAATACAGAACTTTCAATACAGAACTTTCAATACAGAACTTCCAAACAGAACTTCCAAACAAAACTCTCAAATCAGAACTCTCAAATCAGAACTCTCAAATAAAACTTCTAAACAGAACTAATACTTATGTTCCATGTGAAACGTTTCATTTTTCAATCTACAAAATTTCAATTTCAAGAATCGTTCCACGTGGAACATCTTTTTTTTCCTTTAAAATTCAAACCTAAAAATTCGTTCCACGTGGAACGAATTTATTTTAATTCGAATTTTTTATATAACGTTCCACGTGGAACGTTATTATTATTTCTTTATTTTTCCTTGCTATGTTTCACGTGGAACGTTTTAAAAATAGAAATCTAAAAACGTTTCACGTGGAACATATTACTATTTAATAAAAAGAATTTTAGTTACTGTTCCACGTGAAACATCTTCATCTTCTCTTCTTCTTTAGATCTCATTAATTGAGCATCATTTTCTGTTTTATCTTTGTATCCACAGTAATGTAATATACCATGTGAAAGTACTCTCTTAAGTTCTTCGGTAAACGAAACATTAAAGTCTTTTGCATTATCTGCTACACGTTCTACAGAAACAAAAATATCGCCATTCAACTCGTTACCAACAGTATAGTCAAAACTGATAATATCTGTAAGTGTATCGTGATCCAAATATTCAACATTGATTTTATGTAGATATTCATCATCACAAAATATATAATTGATATCTCCTTCGTTCTTATTCTCAGAAACTATTACAGCACTAAGCCAGTCGCTAAAAGCCTGTTCGTCTCCTAAGGTAAAATCTGTTTCGTAATTAAAATTTATCATTTCGTATTAAAGTATTCTTGAACTTTTTGATTAAAATTCGAGCGCAAAGGTAGTGATTGTCTGTTTAATATCTCAACACTGTTTAAATATTCCAGAAGCGAACTCGGTAAAGCATTCGAACGATTTGTAAATTCAGCCTTGTTAGATTCAGATTGTCTTTGTGTATCCTGACCTTGTTGCTGAACTGCATTGTTTAATTTCCATAATTCTTGTTGGATATTTAATATGCGTTGCAGGTTCTCGTTCTTAAATCCTTTATTTAAAATCTGCTTTTCAGATTGCTTCATCTGATCTATTACAGATCTACCTTGAGCATCCAAACCTTTCTTTGATAATTCTTTTTGAAGCGCTTCTCTAAGTTTTACCTGCTCTTTATAAATCTCCATAATAGCTTCTGCATCTCCTTCTCCATCTTCTCCATCTTTACCATTCTGTTCTCCTTTTCCACTCTTTCCATCTTTACCAGAAGAACCTTTATCGCCACTTTTGTTTCCTTGTCCTTCTTTACCCTGACCATCTTTTCCTTGTCCGTTTTGACTTTGTCCAGACTTTCCATCTTTACCTTCTCCAGGTTTATCACCTTTCTGTTGTCCAGATTTCATTCCATCTTTCATCTTATCTGCAAGACCTTTTTGTTTTTGAATAATATCTGGTAATTGCATTCCTTGTCCGTCTCCAGGTTTTGGCTTTCCCGCTCCCGGTTTAGACATAGACATCTGCATGTTATTTAATAAATCACTTAAAAAATCAGCTAACTTATTGGCAGATGAAACAGCATATTGCTGGTGCGAAACTCCTCTAGGAATCTGAACATCGGTTAACGTTTCTATAGCCTTATCCATATTGTATTGTACGTTCCCAATTTCTTTAGTTACGTCTTCAGCAACCTTTGGATTACGCAATGAAAGTGCAAACAAACTATCATCAACATGTCTGAATTGCTGTTTCAAATTCTGCTGTACTTTTATATTTTTAGTGAATGTGGAAGAACCTAATTTCATAGCTTTAAACTGTTTCATCACATCTTCTTGTGATAATGAATACGCTAAAAGATTATCCAGAATCTGACGAAGCATTGCAACATCTTCTTCCATTTGTTCTTGCTCACCACCTTCCATTTCGCTTTGCATTCCTTGAGCCATATCCTTCATTTTCTTAGCGGCACTTTTCTGTTTTGGCTTAGCCGAAGAAGTATTCTTTTTACTCAATTCTTCTGAAGCTTTTTGAAGATCATTATCTACATCTTTCTCTTTTGAAGCATCTGATGGAATATCTAAAGGTTTCTTCAAAGTCTTATTTTCTTCTTTCAAATCTTTTAAATCTTCCTGTATTTTATCAAAAGATTTATTGATTTCGTCCTGCTTCTCTTTTGTGTTTTCCTTATCATTATTTGAAAGTTTCTCTTGTTGCTCAGCTAATTTGTTTAATTTTTCTGCAACCTGTTCTGCTTTCTTTGAAACATAAAAACGCTTGGTTAACTCCACCAATTGTTCTAAATTACGAGATTGGTTTTTGCTGATTTGTTTGAACTTTTCCATTTTATCAAACAGTTCTTCACTGTTTAATTTGTCGTTTAAGTTCTTTAATTCATCTAATAATTTCTGATTCTTTTCTAAATCTTTTTCTGCATTATCCAAACGCTTTTGTAAATCTTCAGCCGTTTTATCTTTCTTATCGTCTTTGAATTTATCAAGATTCTTATTCATTTTTTCAGAGAATTGTTTCATCATTTCGTCTTGCTGTTTTTGACGTTTGATAAAATCATTTATCTTCTGTTGATCTTTAAACTCTAAATTATCTTTTTCTTTTCCTGTATTTTGAAGCTTATCCATTTCTGAAATCTGCTTCGTTTGGTTCTTCAAAGACTTAGATAAACTATTGATATTATTATTTTGCTGTTGCAATTCCTGATCCTGAATTTCATCTGTGGTAGCTACACGATCTGAAAATGTAGAAGACTTTGTACTCTTAAATCCGTGCGGTGCATCGTTATCAAAAACTTCAAAATAGTATTCGTAAGACACTCCTTCTTCTACTGGAAGATTGCTAGGAAAATTAAAAACAAACTGATCGAATACTCCAGCTTTCACATTAATATTTCCACGTTTAGCAGACTGCGGTTTGTTACGTTCGTAGTATACAATCTGTAATCTAGAAAGACCATAATCGTCACCCACTCTTCCTAAGATATAGTTCTTATCCAGCTTCAAACTGTCTGGCGCAGGACCAACATTGATGGTTGGAAACTGATCTTTGATCACAGAAAGCTGATAATCTAGTTTTTCGTAGTTTTTGACCTTACTATTTGATGTAAGTATTTGATATTCGGTATTTTGACTTATATTTTTAGCTAATTTAAACTCATTTTCGAACTTATTGAATTTTACCGTCTCATTTTCTCTTTTCCATACAATTTCTTGTGTAGATTTGGTGTTCATTTTCCAAGTAACAGTCGTTCCTTCAGGTACAATTGCGTTTCCAGTTCCTTGAATTGTTTCTGATTTTTTCTTTAGATAAGAAGGAAAATTTAAAACCATTTCGAAGTTTGCAATAGACGGAACAGTGATTACTTTCAATTCATATTCTTCAGAAACTACATTATTTCCTTCAAAAGAAAATTGAATATTCTCTGTCGGTTTCTCTACTTTGAATTCGAATTTTCCAGTCTGAGAAGATTCCATAAAATAGCTTTCATCACCAATATGAATCATCACATTTTCTGGAACAATGTTTCCAACAGATTCCATTTTGATCACAAAATCTTTGTTTTGTTCTGCTTGCAAATTAGAATTTAGAACCACAAATTTGAATGGCGCCGGTGGTAAAAACGCAGAATTAAAATGCACTACTCTATTCAAACTCTGCGAAATTACATTACTGTTTCCAGAAATATAAAACACTGCAAAAAGCAAAATCGGAACTAAAGCTAATGGTAAATATTTTTTATTGGCTTTAAAATTAACTGCATTTCCAAACGGAATTGGTTGCAAAGAATTTGCTTTTTGTTCGATTGAAGCCAAAACTAATTCTGAACTCTCAGCATTATTTTCTGAAGACAATTGTAAAAAGTTCGTCAGCTTATCGCTCACTTCTGTGAAATGATTTCCAATAATTTTGGAAGCTTCGGTATAATCAATTCCCTTTTGAAGTTTGAATAATTTGAATAATGGAAACAGAATTAATCGGACTAGAAGAAAAACTTCAACCGCAATAAATAGCCAAAATAAAAATGTTCTTCCTAATGGTTTTAACCAAAGAAAGTATTCTACAAAAAGCGTGAACAAGAAATATAAAAGTCCGAATCCCGTAAAAAGTAAGATCCCTTTTATCAATTCGTTGGTGTAATATTTCTTAATGAAAGCTTCTAATTTTTGATATATCGCAGATGATGTTTTCAAAATAAATCTGTTTTAATTATAACCTATAAAAGTAGTAATTATAATAATATCTTTTTAAGATTCTAAGTTACTAAGACGCTAAGGTTCTAAGCTTGGAAAATCTAAAATCAACATTCTAAAATCTAAAATCATAAAACGTATCTTTGCACCAAAATATAAACAAAATGTCAAAGCAAGTTCGTGTGCGTTTTGCACCAAGTCCAACAGGGGCGTTACACATTGGTGGTGTTCGTACTGCCCTATTTAATTATTTGTTTGCCAAAAAACATAATGGCGTTTTTTATCTGAGAATTGAAGATACAGATCAGACTCGTTTTGTTCCTGGAGCCGAAGCTTATATTATGGAAGCTTTGGAATGGTTAGGAATTTCTCCTGAAGAAACCGTTGGAAAAAATGAAAAATTTGGTCCGTACAGACAAAGCGAACGTAAAGAATTATATAAAAAATATGCTGACGAATTGATTAATTCTGGATGGGCATACTATGCTTTTGATACTCCTGAAGCTCTTGATGCTTTAAGAAAAGAATATGAAGCTGAAAAGAAAACATTTATTTACAATCATACAAACCGAGAAAAACTAGATACATCTCTAGTAATTTCTACTGATGAAGTTTCTAAAAGAATTGCAAATGGAGAACATTATGTAATCCGTTTTAAAACTCCGGTTAACGAAACTTTACATTTAAAAGATATCATTCGTGGTGATGTAAGTTTTGAAACCAATCTGTTAGACGATAAAGTTTTGTTTAAAAGTGACGGAATGCCAACGTATCATTTGGCCAATATCGTGGATGATCATTTAATGGAAACTTCACATGTTATTCGTGGTGAGGAATGGTTGCCTTCTATGCCTCTTCACGTTTTATTGTACAGAGCTTTTGGTTGGGACGCTCCAGAATTTGCGCATTTACCTTTGATTTTGAAACCAAGTGGAAAAGGAAAATTATCAAAACGTGATGGTGAAGTTGGAGGATTTCCAGTTTTTCCTTTAGATTGGAAAGATTTAAAAGGTTTTAAAGGTGATGGATATTTACCAGAAGCATTAGTAAACTTCTTGTCAATGATTGGCTGGAACGATGGAACTGAAAGAGAATATTTTTCATTAGAAGAATTATGCCAATCTTTTGACTTAAGTAGAGTTCATAAAGCAGGTGCAAGATTTGATATTGATAAAGCAAAATCTGTGAATCATCATTATTTATCAAACAAAAGTGAATCATTTTTAGCTGAAACTTTTCAACCTGTTTTAGATGAAAAAGGAATTAAAATTGATAAAGTTACTCTTGAAAAAATAATCTCGTCAATAAAAGAACGTCTAGTTTTAACCACTGACATTTGGGATTTAACAGATTTCTTTTTTCAGGCGCCAACTTCTTATGATGAAAAAGCAAGCAAAAATTGGAAGGAAGAAACTCCAGCTTTAATGCAGGAATTGATTTCTACTTTAGAATACATCGACGGTTTTGATTCTGCAAATATCGAAGCAATCGTAAAAGATTGGATGACGAAAAACGAAATTGGAATGGGTAAAATTATGCAGCCTTTCCGTCTAAGTTTGGTTGGAGCACTTAAAGGTCCTCACCTATTTGATATTGTTGAAATCATTGGAAAACAAGAAACTATTTCTAGAATTCAGAAAGCGATTGCAACTTTATAAAAACAAAAAAGCTCCCAAATTGGGAGCTTTTTTATTAGAAAACTTTATAATATAAAATAAGAGAAACAGTATGCAACTTACCTTTTAAAGTAGGACCAGTATAAGTATTCGTTTCAGAATAATTATCCGTTTCAACTCCATCCAAAAAATTAGAAAGTCCCATATTGTATTTCAAAGCAAGTCTAAATTTGTTATAACCACCAACAAGACCTGCAGAAACTCCATAATTGATCTTGTTAATATTTGTTAAACTATTTTCGGTAAGTCTATATGGCAAATAATATTGTTCATTAGCATCATCTCTTGTACTGAGCTGACCCATATTATAAGAAACATATACTCCTGCCAAAGGACCAAAATAAATTTTATCTTCATCAGGTTTTATTATATAATAATTAAATTGAAAACCCATATCTATGTTTTGAATATTATATTTAGCCTGATGTACTGTTAGAGCTTGATTATCTACATAATCTAATTTCAAAGCACTATTAGTTACTATAAAACTAGATTCATAATTAAAACTCTCGTGATATCCAAAGTTAAATATAATACCAGCACTATAACTAACATTTGGATCTGTCAAAAGATCTTTGGAATCCAACATTGATTGATTAATACCAGCTCCTAGAGAAAATCCGCGAGGAACTTGCGCATGCATGGAAAGAGTAATAAAAAGTAAAATAAATAAATGTAATTTTTGTATCATAATTGTAATGTAAATATTAGTTGCATTTTAAATAAACAGGTGAATCAAAAAAACCAAGAATATCCATAAAATATTCGTCATTAGTATTAAAAGATTCCATCCGTTCAATAACTTTTGGGCAGTTTTTAAAATTTCTTTTAATCAATTCTGGCACCTTCTTTCTTAATTCAACATGACCTAAGCTTTTATTAGTTCCTTTAAAATCAAGAGTTTCAATAATATTATTATTTAAATCTAAAACCAAAATATCATAATAAGTTATTGTAGAATAAAGACTTTTACCTTGTTGTGTTGTTACTGAAGTAACCAGACAAACTAAACGTTTATCCACATCCTCGGCTAAAACAAAATAACCTTTTTGTTTCTTTTCAATTATAAAAGATTTAAAAACATATTGACCAAAAGAGGCATAATCTAAATCTTTGTATGTTATGTACTTTTCCCATGTTTTTCCTGGAATTACATATGAAATTCTCTTATCTATATTTATGATCTCAAAATCATTAAACTTATCAGATATTTCTATTTTAGTTCCATCTTTTTTTAGAATGAAAGAATTTTGAGAATAAAAATTCAAGCTAAAAAAGAATACTAAAAAAAATAAATTCTTCATTATTATCATTTTTATTGGTTAAACTAGTCTTCAGTAAACTTCGCCGATGCTGTAAACTCTTTTTGATTGTTGGTACTCTTTACGTTTGAAAAAGGTACATCGCAAAAAGTAACCATAAATTTTCCATTAGAAAAAGAAACAGAGACATCGCCAGATATAGCTTGATAATATAAAATAGAATGCCAATTAAAATCAACATGAACTGTATTAGCAGAGAGAGCGGTAGATGAATTTACTATTGTATAATTACCTGTTTTAGGAATATCATTTCCTTTAAAAAACACATTTAAAATAAGATCAAGATTACCTGTATTCAAAGTATAACTATTCTCTGGAGTACCATGTCCGTCAGTGTAGTGAGGAAAAAATGTTTGTTTTGTAAACGGAGAATTTACAAAAGTTATTTCGTAATTATTAACAGCACATGTTGTAACATTCTTTATTACAGTAACTTCTGTTGTTAATTCTTCTGTTTTACAAATTCCAATAGAAGTTACAAGTTTATACTCGCCAGACATGTCGACTGTAGAATTAGAAATAATTGGATTCTGAACATTTGATTCAAAACCATTTGGTCCAGTCCAGTGATAAGTTGCTCCCTCAATTTTAGGTGTCTTTAAAATAATTGGATCATTGGAAATAATTGGTGAGTTACTACTAACTGTAGTCGCAGGAAGTACACATCGTATCTCCCCTTTCTCAACACAACCTGAGAATAAAATTCCAATTCCAATGATTGGAAATAAAAAGCATTTAGAGTTCATTATAATTAATTAATGTTAAAGGCACGAAAGTAATTTAATACTTATTAAAAAAACTGATTTATTTATTTGTATTTTTAGAAAATCTTAAAACATAAATTTTATAACCATGGGTACAGCATTTATTATTTTATTAGTACTAGCATTCTTCATTTTGATGTCTTCATTTTTTACAGTGAAGCAGCAAACTTCAATTGTCATCGAAAGATTTGGAAAATTTCAAAGCGTAAGAAATTCAGGATTACAACTTAAAATTCCGTTGGTTGACAGAATTGCGGGACGTGTTAATCTTAAAATTCAACAGCTAGATGTTATCATCGAAACCAAAACCAGAGACAATGTTTTCATTAAAATGAAAGTTTCAGTTCAGTTCAAAGTGATTCAGGAAAAAGTATACGAAGCTTTTTATAAACTTGAATATCCACACGATCAGATTACTTCTTATGTTTTTGACGTTGTTCGTGCCGAAGTTCCGAAACTAAAATTGGATGATGTTTTTGAAAGAAAAGATGATATTGCCGTTGCAGTAAAACGTGAATTGAACGAAGCAATGTCTACTTATGGATATGATATCATAAATACTTTGGTAACTGATATTGATCCAGACATCCAGGTAAAAAATGCAATGAACAGAATTAACGCTGCGGATAGAGAAAAAACAGCAGCAGAATTTGAAGCAGAAAGTTCAAGAATTAGAATCGTTGCAAAAGCAAAAGCCGAAGCAGAAAGTAAACGTTTACAAGGACAAGGTATCGCAGATCAACGTCGAGAAATTGCAAGAGGTCTTGTAGAAAGTGTTGAAGTTTTGAACAATGTAGGTATTAATTCTCAAGAAGCTTCTGCCCTGATTGTTGTAACTCAACATTATGATACATTACAGTCAATTGGATCTGATGCAAACTCAAACTTGATTCTTTTACCAAACTCTCCACAAGCCGGAAGTGATATGTTGAATAATATGGTTGCTTCTTTTACAGCCTCAAATCAGGTTGGAGAAATGATGAAGAAAACCAATAAAAAAGTTGAAAAACATAAACCAACTCCACCACAATCTGGTTATGAAGATGATGCAGCTCCAGAAATTTAAATAAATATCAAAAACGAAAAAGAGGCTTAACTGCCTCTTTTTTTATTTATAAACCAATTGATAACAAATGGTAATATGGATTGTAAAATTTCTGGAAATGATTTTTTGATATAACCTGTATAAGAAGAAATAAAACCATTTACAATATTTTGCGGTGTAATGCTTTCTTTGGTTTTCTGAAAACTTAAAACCAATTTATGATAATTAATCTCTTTCTCTAATTTTAAAACTTCGAGATCTCTTTCAATTTCAGCATAAGAAGCGTATTTTTTTCTTTCCATAAATTAATCATTAAAAAAGATTTCTGAGAATTTTTCTAAAATTGGCCCTTCAACCATTTTATCTTTTACAAAGAAAAGTAAGATAGTAAAGAGTAAATAGATCCCTCCTACTGTTAAAAATCCGAGAGCGTTACTTTCAAACAAAGCGCCGAATGCATACGCTGCAGCAAAAGATCCAAAAATTAAAACCATACTAAAACACAGTAAAATCAAAGTAAACTTGAAGATCAAAGTGGTAGATTTCATCGCCACCTTAAAACCCCAAAGTTTATAATAAGCAAGCTGACTGTCTAAATACGCTTTAGCCTGATCCTGCATATTATCTGTGTTTTCTTTTAAATCTTCAAAAGCCATAATTATAATTAAAATTAAAAAGCACAAAACTAACTTATAAAATAAGTCAGTTTCATGCTTTCATGAATGTAATATTATTTCTGATATTTAGCGTTTTGCTCTTTTAAATCAGCAAGTTTAGATTCTAAAAAAGTAATAACTTCTTCTGTTTTATGACTTACATTTGACAATAAATCATTTAACGTTCCGTCAAGGTTTGAAGTTGCGCTAGTAAATTTTTCACGAAGAACTTCAGAACCAGCTCCGATAGAATCTTTCAAATTATTAGCAGTATCATCAATACCTTCTTTCAACTTTGCTCTGGTTTTAGAACCTTTATCCGGAGCAAATAAAATTCCTATTGCCGCTCCCGCAGCTGCTGCAGCTAAAATTGCTGCTGCTGTATTTAAGTTTTTAGACATGATAATTACAATTTAAATTTAGTAATAAAGATAACCTTTTTTAAATTTATAAAATTCTCAATAATTGTAATTTACAAAAAATTAACAATCTTATTAATACACATAAGTTACTGCTTCATACTTACCGTCTCTTTCTGTGTAACTTACAAAAGGAGAACCATTTGTAGCCGACTTAGTTTTGATTCTCATAGCAGTTTGTTTCTGATTTGCAATTGGCGGTTCGCCTTTTGTCCTTGTCGAAACTCCAGAAAATGTTCCCGTTTGTTTCAGTCCTATTGTTTTTTCCTGAGGCAAAACAGTTACCATTTTATAATCATCTTTTGAATCTACAAGTACTTTATCAGAAATTTTCTGAGTTTGTTTTGTTTGTTTATTAGTAATTGATGAAACGGCATGTTTACTGATTTTGATTTCTTCAGAACTTCCAACATTAGAATAATAAACTAAACCATTTTCTGATTTAATGAAATTTACATCAAGAGTTTCACCGTTGTGTTTTGTAATTTGATGTGTTTGAGAAATTGCAATGTTTGCAAATAATAGCGATAGCGTAAAATATAAAATTTTCATGATAATTAGATTTAAATTAAAAATTGTCAGACCTGAAATTTAAAAACCAAACTTTCACACAAATTCAACGTTATGGAATTTTGTACATTATGATGCAATTTGAAAAATACCTTTTACGCGAAATATTATCAAAATTACATCACAACAAAAATGAGAACATAAAATTGTCTTTTCAAGAAATCAATTTTGAAATTGCACTGAAATAAAAATTACGAGTTTCTAAATTCAATGTAAATCGAGTTAGATTCTTTCACGGCAAATTTTAATTTTTATAAAAATCATCTCTGAGTTTTAGTATTGAGTTAAAAATACCAACTTTATAAACAATTGTGTGTTAACAAGCCGTTAAACTGACTAAAATAACAGTAAAAAGTAAAATAAAGCCTCTATTTAAACAATAATCTAAAAAACGAGTTAGATATCATAAAACATAAATTTTCTCTTTAAAATTCATTTATAGGGGCTAATTTTAATAATAATTAATTATTAAAATTATATTTTAAATAAATTTTATAAATAATAATTAAAAAATTTTACTATTTAAAAATTAATCAATTAAAATTATAATTCAAAAAAGCTTTGATTTTAAAAATTTGAGATCGAAAATAAATTTCAAAAGACAAAAAGGAAAATTTGACTTCAAAAAATTTAAAAATAGGTCTAAAATTGACAAAAATAAAAATCAAGCTTTTTAAGAAATGATTTTTAAAATTATGAAAAGGAAGTCAAAAGTTTTTTAAAGTAGCCGCAAATTAAATTTATGAAAGCCATTTTTAATCTATAAAAATTATAAAATTACTATTTTTAATAAATTTTATAAAT
>NZ_JBHUDZ010000012.1:12110-140928 GCF_042678225.1 Flavobacterium artemisiae
TCAAATAAAAACTTCTCTTTAAAAAAGTAAAAATCAAAATAAAGCTTTCTATTAAATGATTATTTAAAATAGGAAAAGGAAGTCGGAAGATTTTAAAAATTAGCTTAAAATCAATTTATGAAAGTCATTTTTAATTTATAAAAATTATAAAATTTAGAAATTCAATAGTTAATCTATATAATAAAAAAAAAGCGCTTATAAAAGCGCTTTTCATAAATTAAGTTGATATTACTTCTTTACCATTTCAGAAAGGATTTCAATTTCTCTTTCAGAAGCATTTTTTGGTGGATTGGAATATAATTTCAAAATTTCATCATCAAATTGATTTCTCAGATTTTCATTTTCAATATCTCTTAAATTTAAAAGTGCTTTTGAACGAACATAAGTCGATTCACTTTTTAAAGACATTGAATATAATTTGTGAATATCTTCTGTTTCAACATCAGCTGATTTTAAACTTGAATACTTTAAAATAAACTGAGCAAACAACAATGAACTCTTATTGTTATTGATATTTTTCTTTAAAGAATTCTGTAATAAAGAGAAACTAGAAACATTTTTAATGCTCTCCCCTATTGCACTTTCAATTGCAATACGTTCTGGTTTAGTTTCAACTTTGAAATATTTATTAATATCTTTTAAAGAATTATTGATACTGTTTTCTTCTTTTTTACCTTTTTCTTCCCAGGCATCTTTCAATCCAACAGTTTTGTTAAATACTAATTTTGAAACAGTTGAGTCTTTATCAACAGTAAAATAACCTAAACGTTGAAACTGAAATTTATCTTCATTTTGAGCTGTTGATAAACTTGGTTCAACAAATCCTTTTACAATTTCTAACGAATTGGGATTCACAAAATCCAAGAAATTTTTGTCTTTATAACTGTCAGGAGCTTCATCTGTAAATAGACGATCGTACAAACGAACTTCTGCTTCCAAAGCATGTTTGATAGAAACCCAATGTAACGTTCCAGATACTTTTCTTTGGCTTGCTTCTGTCCCGCTTCCACTTAAAGAATCGGTATCGTAAGTTACATGAATTTCAGTAATATTTCCTTCCGAATCTTTTATAACTGATTCTCCTTTAATGATATAGGCATTTTTAAGGCGCACTTCTTTTCCTAAAGTCAAACGGAAATATTTAGCTGGAGCTTCTTCTAAAAAGTCTTCTCTTTCAATGTATAATTCACGAGAAAAAGGTACTTTTCTGAAACCTGCATTTTCATCTTCTTGATTATTTTCGGCTTCTAACCACTCTTCTTTATCTTCAGGATAATTCGTAATTACCAGTTTTACAGGATCTAAAACAGCCATTACACGAGGTGCAATTTTGTTCAAATCTTCACGAATACAAAACTCTAAAACGGAAACATTTATTAAGTTATCACGTTTTGCAATACCAATTGTGTTAGCAAAATTACGTAAAGAAGCAGCGGTATAACCACGTCTTCTTAATCCAGAAATTGTTGACATTCTTGGGTCATCCCAACCGTTAACATGCTTTTCTTTAACTAGTTGCTGTAGTTTTCTTTTACTAACAACGGTATGCGATAAGTTACGTCTTGCAAATTCTCTTTGCTTTGGACGCAACTTATTATCATCAAAAATCTGATCTAAAAACCAATCGTAAAGTTCACGGTGAGGCAAAAATTCCAGTGTACAAAAGGAGTGCGAAATCTGCTCTAAATAATCACTTTGTCCGTGTGCCCAATCGTACATTGGATAGATTTTCCAGTTGTCTCCAGTTCTGTGGTGGTGTTTGTGTAAAATTCTGTACATGATAGGATCACGCATTAACATGTTTGTTGATTTCATGTCAATTTTTGCACGAAGAATATGTGTACCAGCCTCAAATTCACCATTTTTCATTCTTTCGAATAAATCAAGGTTTTCTTCAACAGAACGATTTCTGTATGGACTATCAGTTCCAGTAGTTGATGGAGTTCCTTTTTGAATCGCCATATCTTCAGAAGATTGGCTGTCAACATAAGCTTTATCTTTTTTAATCAATAAAACGGCCCAATCATACAATTGCTGGAAATAATCGGAAGCATAACGCTCTTCTGCCCACGTATAACCTAACCATTCTACATCTTTTTTAATAGCATCAACAAATTCCTGTTCTTCTTTCTCTGGATTTGTATCGTCAAAACGCAAATTTACAGGTGACTGATAATCAATTCCTAAACCAAAATTTAAAGCAATAGAACTTGCGTGCCCAATGTGTAAATAACCATTAGGTTCTGGTGGAAAACGAAAGCGAAGTTTAGTATTTGAAAGACCCGATTTAACGTCTTCCTCTATGATTTGTTCAATAAAATTGAGTGATTTCTCTTCTGATGCCATTATTTTATAGTAATTTTAGCAAAGATAAAAAAAAGGTTTCAGGTTTCAGGTTTAAAGTTACCTAACTGGCATAAAACCTGAAACTTTAAACGTGAAACAATACAAAAATGGGAGTTATAAAACTGAAAAATATCCGTACTTTTTCTTACCACGGATGTTTAATTGAAGAAGGAAAAATTGGATCTGATTATACTGTTGATCTAAAAATTAAAACCAATTTACAGAAATCAGCCGAAACAGATCATCTTTTAGACACTGTTGACTACGTTCATTTGAACAAAATTGTGACAGAAGAAATGGCAATTCGTTCGCATTTATTAGAACATGTAGCCAAAAGAATCAATATTCGAGTGTTAAATGAGCTTGAAACAGTAGAAAAAACAACAGTTTGGGTTTCTAAAATAAATCCTCCTATTGGTGGTGACGTTGAGTCAGTTACTATAAAATTAACGGAAACAAGAAAGTAATTCTTAGAATTAAATCTGCATTTTTTTAAAATACTTCATTCGAAACTTTTGAATTTTAAAGATTTTAGTTACTTTTGCCAACCGTTCAAGTAATGGCGTCGTGGCCGAGCGGCTAGGCTGGGCTCTGCAAAAGCTCCTACTCCGGTTCGAATCCGGACGATGCCTCAAAAAGAGATACAGAAATGTGTCTCTTTTTTTTATGTTTAATTTTTAGAAAAAATTAATTAAAGATACTTGGTTCGAATCCGGACAATTCCTCAAAAAGAGATACAGAAATGTGTCTCTTTTTTTATGTTTAATTTTTTCCACAATCTTGTTATTTCGACGTAAGGAGAAATCGCACTCGAAATTCGAAAGATTGGTTGTTCTCTTTTGCGGAATCACGCGTGCGATTTCTCCTTACGTCGAAATGACAAATTATACGTAACAACTTTGACTAAGTTCTTTACGAACATTATAAACACAAAAAAACCTCTGAAATTCAGAGGTTTAATTTTATAATTTAGAGTTATTAACAACTATTTCTTTTCTATTCTTTCAAAAGCATTCTTTACCATTTCTTTCTCTTTTGGAAACCAGCCCTGAGTGATCAGCGCTACTCCAAAAACCATCAAAACAACACTGATTACTTTCTTTATTTTGAGAATATTGTTTGGGGTCATTTTAGACTTTAATTGTTTAGCTAACAGAATTTTAATACAGTCAACTAATAAATATGTAATAATAACTGATGCAAAAAAAGTAATCATTCTAGAGTTCTGCATTTCTAATTTTGGTCCAACAGAAATAATTACTGCAAGCCAGAAACCAAGAACTCCGATGTTAATAACGTTAAGTAAAAAACCTTTTATAAATAAACTTCCGTAGTTTCTCTTGATGATATCACGATCAATTTCTTCGTCATCCATTTTCTCGTTATTTTTTAATCTAACAAAAGAAATAATACCATACGCCAGCATTATAATTCCTCCAAAAATAAAAAGAGCCGGTTTATCTTTTAGGCTGGAAATCAATCTATAACTTCCTAAATATGCAATTGCAATAAAAAAGATATCACCTAAAACTACACCACAATCAAAAACAATTGCTGCTCTAAATCCTTTTGTAATACTGGTTTCTAATAGTATAAAAAACACTGGTCCAACCATAAAGCTTAAGAAAAGTCCCCACGGAAGACCAGCCAGAATATCATTTATCATTCAAAAAAAATTAGTTTATTTTACTTGTTCTATTTTACCTCCAAAAACTTTTTTCTCATTAATTTGTTTTGGATTTCCATAAATGTAAATAGAGCCTCCTGCGTTAACTTTTGCGTCAACAAGGGTCGAAGCATTAACATCTGCTTTTCCGCCCGCAGAAACGCTTACTTTCGTCTGAGACGTAGCTAATTTACTTGCCAGAAGATATCCTCCCGCTCCTAGTCCGGCATCTAGATTATCTGCTTTACCAGTTAAGGTAATTTCGCCTCCAGAAACAGAACTTACATTTAGTTTATCAACTTTCAAATCTACATTAATTTTTCCGCCTTCCTGCGCACTAACTTTAAAAGAAGTTGCTTTTATGGTTTCTTTACTTATAACTTCTGCACCTTCATTAACATCAATTAACTCTATGTGTTTGTAATACACAGTAATATCTAAATCGTTACCCGATAAAAGTTTAGGAAAAGGCATTCTTAATTTTAATAAACCTTTCTTGTTAACAACTTCGACTTCTGCTTCTCTAGCACCTTTTATAACAATCTTATTTTCTGAAGATTGTACCAATTTTACACTTAGTTTATCGAAAACCTTAACCGAATCAAAATCTCCTAATTCTTTTGTTACTTGTCCAAAAGACAATTGCGCAACTAATATCGCGGCTCCTATAATTAACTTTCTCATCTTTAAAATTTTAAATTAATAATCAACTTTATTCTGCTCTTCGTAAAAAATGAAAATCAAGTTGTTTTTTTACTAAATCTGCATTTTTTACTTTAACGTAAATTTCATCTCCTAATTGTAAAATACTGTTTGAAGTCGCACCAACTAAGGCATATTGCTTTTCATCAAAAGTATAATAATCGTCTTTTATCTCTCTGATTCTAACCATACCTTCGCATTTGTTAGAAACAATTTCAACATAAATTCCCCACTCCGTAACACCAGAAATAACACCCAAGAATTCTTCGTCCTGATGATCCTGCATGTATTTAACCTGCATGTATTTAATACTGTCACGCTCAGCATTTGTTGCTAAACTTTCCATATTTGAACAATGCAGACATTTGGTTTCGTATGTTTCCTCGTCTACAGAAGCACCTCCATCCAAATAAAACTGCAGCAATCTGTGTACCATAACGTCTGGATAACGTCGAATTGGTGATGTAAAATGGCTGTAATAATCAAAAGCTAAACCGTAATGTCCAATATTATCTGTCGAATATTTGGCTTTACTCATACTTCTAATTGCAAGAGTATCAATTAAGTTTTGCTCTTTTTTACCGTTTACTTCTTCCATCAAAGCATTTAATGATTTCGAAATATCGCCTTTATTTCTAAAGTCAATTTTATAACCAAACTTCGCAATAACTTGCTGCATCGCAATCAGTTTGTCTTCATTTGGTTCATCGTGAATACGATATACGAAAGTTTTCTTTTGTTTTCCGATATATTCTGCCACTTTTCTATTGGCCAAAAGCATAAATTCTTCAATCAAATGATTGGCATCTTTTGAAACTTTGAAATAAACACCTTCTGGTTCTCCTTCCGCATCCAAATTAAATTTCACTTCTACTTTGTCAAAAGAAATAGCACCATTCTGCATTCTTTTCTTTCTTAAAATCTTAGCTAATTCATCTAGTTTTAAAGTTGCTTCAACAATTTCATCTGGAACAACATACGATTCTCCTGTAATAGAAATATCTATCGGAATTGTATTGTCTTTTTTTTCAATGATATACTGTGCTTCTTCATAAGCAAAACGCTGATCTGAATAAATTACAGTTCTTCCAAACCATTGGTTAATAACTTGTGCATTTGGTGAAACTTCAAATACTGCAGAGAAAGTATATTTTTCTTCATGCGGACGAAGTGAACAGGCAAAATTCGATAACACTTCTGGAAGCATTGGCACTACTCTATCCACCAAATAAACCGAAGTCGCTCTTTGATACGCTTCATCATCCAGAATTGTTCCTTCTTCCAAATAGTACGAAACATCGGCAATATGAATACCAATTTCGTAATTTCCGTTTTCTAACTTTTTGAAAGACAAAGCATCATCAAAATCTTTGGCATCTTTTGGATCTATCGTATACGTCAATGTATCACGCATATCACGACGTTTTGCAATCTCAGCTTCCTGAATTGAAGTATCCAGCTTTTGAGCATAGACCTCTACTTCTACCGGAAAATCTGATGGTAAACCATATTCGGCTAAAATCGCATGGATTTCTGTATTGTGTTCCCCAGGTTTTCCAAGAACTCGAATTACAGATCCAAACGGACTATCGGCTCTTTTTGGCCAATCTTCAATCTTAACTAAAACAACATCACCGTTTTCTGCTTCACCTAATTTATCTTTCGGAATAAAAATATCCGTATACATTTTCGGGTTTGCAGTAGAAACAAAAGCAAAATTGGTTTGAATGTCAATAACTCCAACAAATTCTGTTTTATCTCTTTCTATAACTTCAATTACTTCACCTTCTGGACGTTTTCCTTTTCTTCTGTTATACACATAAACCTTTACTTTGTCTTTATCCAAAGCGCGATTTAAATTATTTGTCGGAATAAAAACGTCTTCTGTAAACTCGTCACAAATAAAATAGGCCGTTTTTCTGCTTGTCATATCTATCGTTCCTTCGTAGTAATCCTGACTTACAGCTTTTACTAAATATTTTCCAGGTTCCGATTCTATAATTTTTTTAGACGAAGCCAGAATCTTTAAATCTTTTATAATCTGGTTTCTGCTTTTTGTATCGTCAAGTTCAAGCTTTGCTGCTATCTGTTTGTAATTAAATCCTTTATTAGGGCTGTTCGATAAAATCTTTACTATTTTTCCAGAGAAATCCTTATCATTTTTTATCGGCTTTCTAATTTTCTTACTCATATATCTTTTCTTATAAAGTTTAAAATTACAAATAAGATATCAGATTAAATATTTTAACAAATAGAATTATTAAAATTATAACTTTCAGATCCTGATTTTCATCATTTTAAACAATCAAAACAGCTGAACTATTTAATAATAGCTTTTTCAACTAAAATGCTTCTCATTTCGTATCTTTATAAAAATACCTTTTATGGAAAGCTTCAAGACGATCGCCATATTCAATTACGACTACGAAACGGTCATTCTCAAACACTTACTAGAACAAGAAGGAATTCCTTATTTTTTTGAAAACGAAATCACGCTATCTGTAATTCCAATGTATTCCACGGCACTCGGTGGCATTAGACTCAAGGTTCATCCCAGCGATTTTGAACAAGTTCAGGAAATTCTCGACAATCTCAACAATCCGCTTAAAATCGTCTGAAACAAAATCAGACGAATTCCAATCAGACTAAAATTCAATTCAAAAAAATAAAATTTTTCATTTTCAACTTTTTTAGTTTTCAACATATATTAAATACAACAAAAAAGATTTTTAAAAATTTAAAAAAATTTGTTGGTTATTATAGTGTGTTAATATGTCGAATAAATTTATTTTTAAAAGTATTGAAATGAAGTTTCTCTTAGTTATTCGGAGTTATCAACATAGTTATTTTTGGTTAAATGATTAGTTTTTAAGTCTTTTTCAATTTTAATTAACAACGGTTGACAACCAAATTTAACTTCATTTTGTAGATAAGTTGATATGTTGATTTCTGTTGAAAATGGTATTTTTGATATTGATAACTTTTCCAAAAATTCACGAAACTTTTCTTGCATATTTAAATCAGGTTTTGGATTAAGCATTTTTCTTAAATAACCAAAAAATAGTTCTAATTTTCTTTTCGAACTTATTAACATTTTCTGTTAACTTAAAGTTAATTGAATATCAACTAATTACGAACTGCTATTAACACCTCAAAATTTTAACAAATATTCTGCTTTTTATTTATTGAATATCAGCCTATTATAGAGTTATCAAAATTGTTAATAACTGATAATGTATTGGTATTATGCGAGTTATAATAAGAGTCTATTTGTCTCAAATTTTACGAAAGCATACTAATTGTAAATGTCGATTTATAATAATGTTTAAAACTCTCTATTATAAAAGAAATTAGTGAAAATTAGTCCAATTCGTGGCAAACATATATTAATTAAGTAAATTTGCAGGACACAACTTAATAGTATTAAAAAATGAAAATTTCGATAGGAAACGATCACGCTGGACCAGAATATAAAAAAGCAATTGTAAAAATGCTTGAGGCTAAAGGGTATGAAGTAACCAATTACGGAACAGATTCTGAAGACTCTGTTGATTATCCAGATTTTGGACATCCAGTTGCAAATGACGTATCTGAGGGAAAAGCAGATTTTGGAATCGTAATCTGCGGAAGCGGTAACGGAATCGCGATGACTGTTAATAAACACCCGAAAGTGAGAGCAGGCCTTTGCTGGACAAAAGAAATAGCGTATTTAACACGTTTACATAATGATGCAAATATTGTGAGTATTCCGGCGAGATACACATCTATTCCACAAGCGGTAGAAATTGTTGAAGCTTTCTTAACAACCGCTTTTGAAGGGGGAAGACATCAAAATAGAGTGAATAAAATTGCTTGTTCGTAAAAAGAGCCAAAAAAAATTCGGTGCTTCGCACCATATAAATAAAATACACCGGGCGGATTTTTTAAAATCTTTCCGGTTTTTTATTTAATATATTTAAAATCAATTGATTATATATAAGTTTTCTAGTTATTAACAATGTTGATATCTATATTTTATGATTGATTTTCAAATAAATAACGATAATCTGAATTAAAATAATTCCAACGAACTTTAAAATAAAAGAAGTTTTAGCCGTTTTATGCCTAAAGATTAACATCGCTGTTAATAACCCAATCGTTCCCCCTATTAAGGCTAGAAAAAACAGCGTGTTTTCTGGGATTCTTCTTTTTTTTTTACGAGCTAAAAATTTGTCGTAACCGGCAATTATAAACTCAAGAACATTTATAATTAAAAAATAGAGTAATAAAACTTTCATTGGCTAAAAAATAGAAACAAAGATATTATTTTAGCGTTCCGAATGATGTTCTGTTTAAGTTTTTAAATAAGCAGAAAAGTCATTTTATAAACAAGAAATTATTTCATTAAAACTATGACTAATATTCAATTCATTGCCAAGTCGGTACAGGCGCCGGCGACAAGTATTCAAAACACGGTAAAACTTTTACAAGAAGATTGTACGATTCCGTTTATTTCGCGTTACCGAAAAGATGCAACTGGAAATCTTGACGAAACTGTTATTGAATCAATTGCAAAACTTCAGAAAGAGTATGAGACACTTATCAAACGTAAAGAAGCGGTTTTAAAATCTATCGAAGAACAAAAAGCGCTTACGCCAGAATTGAAGAAAAAAATTGAAGAAAGTTTTGATTTACAAGAAATTGAAGATTTCTATCTTCCATACAAAAAGAAAAAGAAAACAAAAGCTGACGTTGCCCGTGAATTTGGATTGGAACCTTTGGCAAAATTAATAATGTCTGAAAGTGATGCCGATTTCGATTTTATTTCGACGCAATATTTGAATGAAAATGTGATTAATGAAGAAGCAGCAATTCAAGGAGCAAGAGATATTGTTGCAGAGTGGATCAACGAAAATATTTATGTTCGTAAACAGCTTCGTAGATTATTTCAGCGAAAAGCGACAATCGGGACAAAGGTTGTTAAAAAGAAATCGGAAGAAGAGGGAGCACAGAAATTCAACCAGTATTTTGATTGGGAAGAACCGTTAACAAAAGCGCCGGCGCACCGTTTATTAGCGATGCTTCGTGCAGAAAATGAAGGTTATATCAAAATGAAAATTGATGTTGATATCGACGATGCTTACGACGTTATTGATGAAATCATCATTAAAAAACAAAACAATTCAACTGCACATTTACAGCTGGCGATTGAAGATAGTTATAAACGTTTGTTGAATCCAGCAATTGGAAACGAAACGTTGCAGGAAGCAAAGGCAAAAGCGGATGCGAATTCGATTCAGGTTTTTGCTAATAATTTAGGACAGTTATTATTAGCGCCGCCGTTAGGAGAAAAGCGAATTTTGGCAATCGATCCAGGATTTAGAAGCGGTTGTAAAGTAGTTTGTCTGGACGAAAAAGGCGATTTATTATACAACGAAACGATTTATCCGCATGCGCCTCAAAATGAGGAATCAATGGCGATAAAAAAAATCCGTTCGATGGTAAATGCGTATCAAATTGATGCGATTTCTATCGGAAATGGAACGGCTTCGCGTGAAACCGAATTTTTCATCAAAAAAATCGCGTTTGACAAACCGTTACAGGTTTTTATTGTTTCTGAGGCTGGAGCTTCAGTTTATTCGGCTTCAAAAATTGCGAGAGAAGAGTTTCCTAATTATGATGTTACGGTTCGTGGATCGGTTTCGATCGGAAGACGACTTTCAGATCCTTTGGCAGAATTGGTAAAAATCGACCCAAAAGCGATTGGAGTGGGGCAGTATCAACACGACGTTGATCAGACGAAATTAAAAGAAGAACTGGACAGCACCGTAATTCGCTGCGTAAACTCGGTTGGAATTAATATCAATACCGCAAGTAAACATTTATTAAGTTATGTGAGTGGAATCGGGGAAAAGCTGGCTGAAAACATCGTTCAGTACCGTTCTGAAAATGGACCTTTTGAAGATAGAAAACAGCTTAAAAAAGTGCCTCGTTTAGGAGACAAAGCATATCAGCAGGGAGCAGCGTTTATTAGAATTACAAATGCTAAAAATCCGCTGGATAATTCGGCGGTACACCCAGAGGCTTATCCAGTTGTGGAAAAGATGGCGAAGGACTTGAATATTTCTCTAAATGACTTAATTGCGAACAAAGAAAAAACAGCACTTATTAAGGCCGAAAAATATGTAACACCTGAAATTGGTTTACTTACGCTAAAAGACATCATTAAAGAACTTGAAAAGCCTGGATTAGACCCAAGAAAGTCGGCTAAGGTTTTTGAATTTGATGCTAATGTAAAATCGATCAAAGATTTGAAAACGGGAATGATTCTTCCGGGAATTGTTAATAACATTACCAACTTTGGTTGTTTTGTTGACATCGGAATCAAAGAAAGCGGTTTAGTGCATATTTCGCAGTTAAAAGCTGGTTTTGTGAGCGACGTAAATGAAGTGGTAAAATTACATCAGCATGTTGATGTAAAAGTGACTGAAGTTGATGAAGATAGAAAGAGAATTCAGCTGACAATGGTTTTATAGAAATTCCAATTTTTTAAATTCCAAATTCCAAAAATAAAGGATGTTTAGATAAAAAAACTCCCAAATTACAATTGTAGTTTGGGAGTTTGTATTTTAAGATTATTTCAAAATCACTTTTTTTGTAACACTTTTAAAATCATCATTAGAAATCTTTACAAAATAAATTCCGGTAGAATGATGAGCAAGATTTATTTCGGTGCTTTCAGAAGTTGTTTTTTGTTGGTGAACAATACTTCCAGAAGGAGAAATTATCGAGATAGTAGATTGCTGAGGTGCGTTAATTGTGATTCGATCTGCACTCGGATTTGGGTAAAGCGTAACAGTAGATTTTTCAATATCAAAATTATCATTGGACAAAGTGGCATTTAATGGTAAATAAAAATTACCTGTTAACAAAAAGGAGTATAATGTCTTTAAAGTTTGATTAAAGTAGCTGTTGGGTTCATTAAGATTTTTTAAATCGTTATATGAAACATCCAAATGGGACTGATTTTCACCCGCCATCGCAGCACAGGCAAATGCACCAACAAATGTTGCATTGTGCCATTGTCCGCTTACACTTCCATTTTGGTTATAACCATCTTTGATATTATTTGAACCGCCAAGATTTACACGTACAAAATCAGAAGATTTTTTGGCGTAAGTTTTAGCATCAGCGTTTCCGTACCAGATGTAATCCACTACTATTCTCCAAGGTGTTCGTGCCGCATCATAACTGTATGTATTTCCGCCGCGTGATGAATAAGCACCAGAAGCTTCGCACCAATCCGAAACCAAACCTCCCACTGCGTTATTTTGTGTTAAATTATTATTGATAACCGTATAAGCCTTCGCTGCAACTTGATTCCAAAAAGCGGTATCATTTGTATAAGCTCCAAAAGCTCTGTAGTATGCCGGCGAATAATAAGAAGGATTTGTTATTAGACTACCTCCGAATTGATCTCCAGGTTTTAAAACATAGGTATTAGCTTCAACTTCGTAGTTTTTAATTGCCGTTATTAAAGTCTTAGCATCATTTTTATAATTAATGGTTCCGACACTTGTCCATTGATAATCGGCTACTATAAGTGCCATTGCAGCGTCAAGTTCGGCATCAGTAGCTCCGTTGAAACCATCAGTTCCAGAACAGCCGTTAATTTTCCAGTTCATAACGCCATTACTGTTTACATTGTCTTTGTAATAAAGCCAAAGTCCATCAAAAAGTGTTTTGTCTCCTTTGTAGGCAGAGAGAAGCATTCCGTAAGCAATTCCTTCAGAAACGGTCTTATTAGGGTCATCAAATTTTATTCTGTATCTGCCATTGGAGCATGTAGTTACAAAATTTCCTTTCCAAGTATTATAACTTGTTTCTGCATCCTGACTATTTTTTGTCGAGGCCATAAGCCCATTTCCATGTACCTTATTGGCGGGAAAAGGCTGGGTTTGCGACTGGCTTTCTGCGACAAACAGAAAAGCCATCACGAAAAGTAGGTTTTTCATAATTGTTAAAAATTTAGGGTGCCTAAAAGTAAGATTTTTTGTGTAAATAAAAAACCCCGAAATACATTTGTATTTCGGGGTTCTGTAATGAGTAATAAATACTTATTTCGTTTCCTCTTCTTTTTTAGCAGCAGGTTGATCGTCTTTAGCAGCGTTTTTAAATTCTTTAATACCGCTTCCTAAACCTTTCATTAATTCTGGAATTTTTTTACCGCCAAAAAGTAAAATCACAATAGCTACTATAACTAGTATTTCCGTAAGACCTAATCTTCCCATGATTGTATATTTAATGCCGAAGCAAATTGTTTTTCTTTATTATTCCGCAAAGGTATATAGAAATATACGAAATAGAAGTATTTTTAGTTTAAAATATTTGGACCAGACCACGTTAAATATTTTATAAAATAGTGAATTTAGCCAATTCATAAAATAACCCTGAGCTTTAGCAATACGATAAATTGCTATATTTGCTCTAATTAAAAGAGTTTATGTCAAAGAAAAAGCATAGTTTCAGAAGAAAATTATTCACCAAAAACAGATTAGTAATTTTGAATGAAGATACTTTTGAAGAACTGTTTTCTTTTAAACTTAATATGATGAATGTCTTTGTTACTTTTACGCTGGGAGGCATTTTTTTAATTCTAATTACTACTTTTATCATTGCTTTTACACCGCTTCGTGAATTTATTCCAGGTTATTCTTCGACAGAATTAAAGAGAAATGCAACCAGACTGGCCATAAAATCGGATTCTTTAGAGACGGCTTTGCGACAAAATGAAGCCTATATAAAAGGAGTTCAGAAAGTCTTGAAAGGAGAATTGGAATATGCAAAATTCAGTAAAGATTCTATTTTAGCAGAAAGCAGCGATGAAAAGCCAGACGCGAATATGAAAGCAACAGAAGTTGAAATTAAATTAAGAGAAGAAGTTTCTGAGACCGAAAAAGAAATCAAGGAATCACAGAAGAAAAAGAAAAGCGACAAAAAATAATACCATACAAAATGTCAATTAAAGCTTTAGCTGCAAAAATTTTTGCAAAAAACATATACAAAAAAACACAAAAGTGGGCCCAAAAACCAGTAGAAACGCAGCAAAAGGTTTTTATAAGTTTAATTAAAAATGCACAGAATACCCATTTTGGGAAAGATCATCATTTTAATGAAATAAAGACATTTGGAGATTTTCAAAAACAAGTTCCAGTTAGAGATTATGAAGATTTGAAACCTTATGTAGAAAGAGTGGTAAAAGGCGAAGCAGATATTCTGTGGAAAGGAAAACCGCTTTATTTTGCTAAAACTTCTGGAACAACTTCCGGCGCAAAATTTATTCCACTTACAAAAGAATCGATGCCATTTCATATCGAAGCGGCGCGAAATGCGATTCTGCACTACATTCATGAAACAGGAAAAGCTGATTTTGTGGATGGAAAAATGATCTTTTTACAAGGAAGCCCGATTTTAACGGAAAAATACGGAATTAAATTTGGAAGACTTTCTGGAATTGTAGCGCATTTTGTTCCGAAGTATCTTCAGAAAAATAGAATGCCGTCTTGGGAAACCAATTGTATTGAAGATTGGGAAACCAAAGTAGACGCGATTGTAGCTGAAACTATAAAAGAAGATATGTCTATAATTTCAGGAATTCCGTCTTGGGTACAGATGTATTTTGAGCGTTTGCAGCAAAAAAGCGACGGACAAAAAATAGGTGATATTTTTAAGAATTTTAATCTCTTTATTTACGGAGGTGTCAATTATGAGCCTTACAGAGCTAAATTCGAAAATATGATCGGCAGAAAAGTGGACAGTATCGAATTATTTCCAGCTTCTGAAGGTTTTTTTGCTTACCAAGATTCACAAAAAGAAAAAGGAATGCTCTTATTATTGAATTCGGGTATTTTTTATGAATTTATAAAAGCAGATGAATTTTTTACTGAAAACCCTAAAGTGTACACTATTGGCGAAGTAGGAATAGGTGTTAATTATGTTTTGATTATTTCTACAAATGCGGGACTTTGGCGCTATAATATTGGAGATACCGTACAGTTTGTTTCCTTAAAACCTTATCGTGTTATAGTTTCTGGACGTATCAAACATTATATATCCGCTTTTGGTGAACACGTAATTGCAAACGAAGTTGAAAACGCCATGAAAGAAGCGGTTGCCGAGACAGATATTGTTATTAACGAATTTACGGTTGCGCCACAGATAAATCCGTCAAGCGGATTGCCGTATCATGAATGGTTGATCGAATTTGAAAAAGAACCAGAAAATATTCAGGCTTTCGCCGAAGTCATAGACGATTCTATGCGAAAGCAAAACATTTACTACGACGACTTAATTACGGGAAATGTTTTAAGAAAAGTCGTTATTACAAAAGTCTCCAAAAACGGTTTTCAGGAATACATGAAATCGCAGGGAAAACTGGGCGGACAGAATAAAATTCCGAGATTATCTAATGATAGAAAGATTGCTGATAATTTGAGGTAGATTTTAGAACAATATTCCTATTATTAGTAAGTTATTTATTACTTAATAAAAAAGTAAATAAAACTAATGAATCAAGGAAAATTTCAAAATAAATACCGTATTTCTTCAATAAGAGCTCAATGGTGGGATTATGGTTGGAACGGAGCTTATTTTATAACAATTTGTACACAAGACAGGAAACATTATTTTGGAGAAATTCACAATGGTAAAATGATTTTGTCAGAGGCTGGTATTATTGCTGATATATTGTGGCATCAAATTCCCATGCACCATAAGAATATTGAATTAGGTGATTTTGTAGTAATGCCAAATCATATTCACGGAATTTTAATTATTGATAAACAATTGAATAATATTGATTTGGATAACGTCAATAATACGAATATATTGAACGACGCGAATATCGTACAGACAGGGCATGCCCTGTCTCAACAACCAGGCTCACAACGCTATCAAAATATTGGAAAAAATACGATTTCCTCTGTCGTTGGATCCTATAAATCTGCTGTGACTAAACACGCGAACCGATTAGGATATCCGCATCAATGGCAAAAATTATTTTATGACAATATCATTAGAAGCAACAATGACTATCAAAAAATTTCTGATTATATTGTTTCAAATCCGGAAAATTGGGAAAAGGATAAATTTAAAACAGATTGTAAATCCTAATTTGAAATAATCGTTATAATTCTATCACATTTCTAGTTTTCAATTGAAATAATATTAATATTTCCTACTTTCGTTTATCGAAATACTAGGATTATCTTCTGCAATGGAAGATTTTTAAATAAAAAGCATGAAAGAAACCAAACATATATCAAGATCAAGAGCACAGGAATCATCTGCTGCTATAGAAAAAATGTACATTACAATGCGCCATTTATTCAACCGAGGTTTTTACAAACCAATGGGAGTTTCTGGCGATAGTTTAAGAGAATCATTATTGGCATTACGCCCTGAAATCTACGGGAATATAGCGGAGGAAAAAGTAGAACTTAACGGACTTTTGTACGTTATTGAACGTCTTCCGATAGGAATTGAGCAATGCCGATTCATCAATTTAACTTCAGACGAAGGTTATTCTAAATCACATTTTCAGCCGATAGTTCCTCCAAAAAGAAGAAGAAACTGCTACAGAATTGATGAAGAACAGATGAATGTCGAAATCACGCGCGGCCGTTCAGATATTTACGATATTCTAACGCATTTGACTTTTATTTTCATCGAATCTCACAAAATCAAAAATAGAGTTTTAATAGACGATGGAGGAGAAGTGTCTCGCGATTGGCAGAAATTGGAACAAGCCATCATGCAGACTAAAAAACTGACGCAGATCGAAAAGGAAAAAGCCATTTCTCACGTAGCAAATATTTTAGCCAGAACATTCGAAGAAGTTTTGGATATTTACGATGCTTTTGGTTCAGAAACTGCACCAGATCGTTTCCTGCATGTTATTTATTGGTTAGGAAAATTAGCAATCGAAGAAATTGTAGAAAACAATAAACGTACAATTACTTTTAGTCCAGTTTTACGTGAGCGTCTAGGACATCACATTCATGGAGAAATTTGGGCGACCAATATCAAAGAAGTTTTAAAAGCAAACGATTTATTGAAAAGACCAATTCACGTTATCAGTGCAAATATGCATAGTGTGATGAATTCGATTTTTGCAACACCGTTATTAAAAACAAAATATAAGGGAAAAACAGATTTCTTTATTTATGAAGAATTAAGTGGTTCAGCTTCTAAAGAAATAAGATCTCAGGTAGAAGAATTGGCTCTGAAAAACGGAATGATTTCGCTTCCTGATGGTTCAGGAACGAATATCGATGTTCAGATTTTTGATACAGCCAAAATTGACTGGGCAAAAACAGCATTTTCTCATGCCAACGTAGGCGAAGAAAAACCAGTAATAATTGTAATGGATTACGCTTTTGGTGAGCAGGCTTACGAAACAATCGATGAGCTTTTAAAACCGTTTAAAAAAGAAACTTTACTAAATGTAAAATCGGTTTCGATTATGGGTAAAGCTGGAATTCTAGAAGGAGGAAAGGGCGATATCATGATTCCGTCGGCGCATATCAACGAAGGAACGGCTGATAATTATTTCTTCGAAAATGAATTAACAGGTGCAATGTTCGAAGGAAATGATATTGATATTTACGAAGGCGCGATGGTTACCGTTTTGGGAACATCATTGCAAAACAGAGATTTATTGAAATTTTTCCACGAATCTACTTGGGGCGTAATTGGTCTTGAAATGGAAGGATCGTATTATCAAAAAGCGATTCAATCGGCATCAAAAATTAGAAAAAGTGTTCCTCATGATATAAAAGTTCGTTACGCTTATTATGCTTCGGATAATCCATTAGAAACAGGAAGTACTTTAGCTTCTGGCGGATTAGGAACAACTGGTGTAAAACCAACGTATTTAATTACAATCAAAATTTTGGAACAGATTTTTAACATCAAATAAAAATTCTTAATGAGCACAAAAATACCCCAAACCGAAGAGAATCAAGAGATTGATATTTTTCAGCTTTCAAAAAGCATCAATGGCTTTTTTGACAGACTGGCAGCAGGTATATTCAATATAATTCAGTTTTTTATAAAAAGCTGGATTATCGTATTGGTTTTGGTAATTCTAGGTTTTGGTTTGGGATGGTATTTAGATTCTAACAAAAAGACGTACGAGAACAAAATCATTGTCACGCCAAATTTTGGAAGTGTCGATTATCTTTATTCTAAAATCGATTTAATACAATCTAAAATTATTGCCGGGGATACAGCTTTTTTGAAAAACGAAGTAGGAATTTCTAATCCAAAGTCTATTAAGAGGATAGAAATAAAACCCATTGCCGATGTTTATCAATTTATTGAAGATAAAGAACAAAATTTTGAATTGATAAAATTGATGGCTGAGGTTGGCGAAGTCAAAAAAGTGCTGGAAGACAATGTAACGAGTAAAAATTATACTTTTCATTCGATTTCTTTTGTATCAAATGGAATTACTACTGATAAAGACATTGTTGCGCCGTTATTAAAATACCTAAACAGTTCTGAATATTTTAATGCACTCCAAAAAATTGGATATAAAAATCTAGAACAGCAGATTGTTCAGAATGACACGATTATTTCCCAGATAAATCATGTTTTAAATAATTTTTCGAGTACTGCTAAAAACGGATCGAAAAACGATAAACTGGTATATTATAATGAAAATACACAGCTTAACGACATCATAAAAACAAAACAATATCTGATTATGGATCAAGGTAAAAACAGATTAAAACTCCTGAGTTACGATAAGACAATTAAGGAAATCAATGCTGTTTTAAATATTAACAATACTAAAATAACCAGCGGTAATTTTAAATTTTTACTTCCGGTAATTTTTATCTTGATTTTTGTCTGCGTTCATTTATTTCAGAAGTTTTATCGCAGAGAGGTTTTAAAAGCCAATCTTAAATAATAAACAGTTGAAAACAAATAGAGTTTTTGAAAAAGTTTCTAAAAATCCATTCTTAAAGCAAAGTTTAGGCACTTTATTTTTACGAATTTCAGGGGTTCTTTTGTTATTCGGTTTCACGGTATTTTTAACCAAAAACTACAGTCCAAAATTAGTAGGGCAGTATGATTTTGTTCGATCCTTTCTTTTAGCTGTTGGCAGTGTTTGCCTTTTGGGTTTCGATCAGTCTATTTTATATTTTAGAGGACGGCTTGCCAGCCAGAATGCACTTGACCAATTAAAGAAAGTCTACCTTAAAATGATTGCGTTGCTGTTATTGACTTCAATTACAGTATTACTTATTATATTGCTTTTGAACGAGCAGATTGTAAATAATTATTTTTCGGACAATGAAGTATATCCGATACTGCTGAAAGGCTCGGCTGTACTATTTTTTCATGGTTTATCTCTTTTAAATGTTGAGGTTTTAAGAGCTCAAGATAAGTTGTATGTGGCCGAATTATTTCGAAACATCATCAAATATATTCCATTAATAGCTGGTGCTGTTGTTTTGTTTTATTGGCAGAAACAGGACTATTTGGTTGATGTTTTTTTGATTGGATTTGTTTTTTTGGCATTCTTTTCTGCCGCTTTTGTTTTCAATTATTTTAATAAAATAGTTCCAGCAGCATCAAAAGATATTTTTGCGACAAAAGATATTTTTACTAAATCATATCCTATTGCCATCAGTGGTATGGCCATGTTTTTGTTGATGTCTTTTGATATTATGTTCTTAAAAAAATATTGGAACGATGAAACGGTTGCTTTTTATTCTGTTGGCGTAAAAGTTATGACAATTGTTTCAGTAATCATTTTGACCATAAATATTACGGTTTCGGCTAAAATTGCAGAGTATTTTTCCAGTCATAAAATGGAAGAACTTACAAAAACGGTTCGCAGCAGTTCTCGAATGATTTTTTCAATTACCTTTCCTGTAATTGTGGTCATTAGTATTTTTTCTGAACAGGTTTTGTCCTTTTTTGGACATCAATATATTGCAGGACAGCAGGCTTTTTTGATTTTAATTATCGGTCAGGGAATTTGTTCTGCATTTGGTTCTGCACCTGTTTATTTAAATATGACGGGCAGACAGCATATTTTTCAGATTATTTTGATTTTAGCGGTCATTATAAACTTTACTTTAAATCGGTTTTTGATTCCTGTTTACGGAATGACAGGCGCCGCAACTGCCTATGCAGTAAGCTCTATTTTCTGGAATCTTGTTTCGGCGGTTGTGATTTATAAAAAGGATAAAATCAAGATTTTTATACATTAGAAAATGATACAAGTAAAAAGGACAATTCAAAAAAATACTGCAGCATTTTTGCTCATTGCGATGGCAAATTTGGTTATTGCATTTTTGTCTTTTTTTGTCCTTCCGCCTAAGTTTTTCTATGATGCTGCTATTATTGCGTATGATAAAGGAAATGAAATAGGATATTTTGGAAGTTATCCGCTGACAATTTTACTGTACAAAATTTCAGGTTTTCGTTATCTTCCTTTTCCAATTATTGCACTAATTCAGTTTCCAATATTGATTTATATTCTTTATAAAATTGGAGTTCCAGACCATTTCGAAAAAATAAATGTCAAGAACATATTGGTGTATTTGGCAATATTTATGATGGCAATATTTATGTCAATGCCATCAAAAGAATTTGTTACCTTTTTGTATGTTTCGCCTATTGTTTTTATGTGTTTAAACAATCACATTTCGATAAAAAAGACGCTGTTTTATACCATTTTACTTCTGGTGATTTTTGGTGCCTTTTATCGTCCTTATTATGCGCTGATTCCTATAATTGGCGGTGGAATGTATGCAGTAAGCAGAATTACGTTTAAGAATAAAACCATAACATCTATTTTTTATGGATTGCTGATTGCTGTTTTTCTGTCTTTCAGTCATGGAATTATAAAAGGAAAATACCTTTCAGAAATCAGCCGTGAAGTGGTAAACAGTGATAGAGTAGGATCTGCAGATGCGAATTCGATCATAATTTCTCCTGTAAAAACAGATACTTGGTATGGAGAAACGATAGGTATTTTTTATGGTTTTTTTACTGTGAATGTTCCAATTAATGGATTAAAACATATACTTTCACCACAGATTATAGTTTTTATTATCTGGCAGCTTTTGTTGTTTTATATTCTGCTGGTTCGTTTTTCTAAGTGTTTAAAAGATAGAAAAAACTACCCAAAAGAGCTTTTGGTTTTATTGATTATCTTTTCTTTTTTTATTGTACAAGGTGTTTTTGAACCCGATTTAGGAACAGCGGTACGTCATAAAATCGGTATTTTTCCTTTAATTTATTTTGCGCTGTATTATGAGCATTTCAGAAAAAAACTTCAGTAAAATATTTCATGTTTTTTTGTGCGTAATTGCAGTGTCGATTATTTTCAGAAAACCATGTTCTTTAATCATTATTATCTTTGGAGTTTTTAATTTGCTTTTTTTTAAAAGATTAAAATTCAGTAAAAAAGCGTTGATTTTAATACTTTGTATTGCATCACCGATTCTATTAGAAGTAATAATGTTTTGGAATAACGATTCATTTGCAAAAGGATTCAAAGCTTTAGAAAAAAGTACTTCGCTTCTTTTGTTTCCTATTTTTATAATTGGAAATTTTCAACGTATTCAGTTTATAAAACTTACCAAAATTTACAGTATTTTGATGACCATTTTAATGCTGTTTTTTTTCATCAGATTTAATCTTCTTTTCCCAGAATTATTAACCAAATATCTTAACGGTGTAGATCTTTGGGAAATGGGTTATCAGTTTTCGGATAGTCTTGGTATTCATGCGCCTGCGCTTAATATGCATTTGGCATTTGTTTCGATTTGCAATCTCTATTTTGTTTTTTCGAGTTTTAAGAATCATGAAAAATTAGGGATGAAATCAGTTCATCTTTTACTTTTTGGAATGTCATTTTTCTTTGTTCTTTTTGTGAATACCAGAATGGCGTTATTTAATGCATTAGCTGGTTTTGTAATTGTTTTTATTTTTGAAATTAAATCACATTTTAATACAAAAAAAATCATAATTACGGGAGCTGCAACCGTATTATTACTTTCGGGAATTTTGTATTTGTTCGTTGAGAATAATCCTTACATGAAAGAAAAATATTCATCGGTAACATTTGCCTATATGGATAAAATTGGAAAATTGGACGAAATAGATCATCCAGAAATTAAGGTTTTTAATTCATTTGTTACACGACTTTCAATATGGAAATCGGCTTGGGAATTGTCTGTAAAAAACCTTCCTTTTGGAGTTGGAGCTTCTGACGGAAAACCAGAACTATTTAAATATTACAAAGACACCAATCAGCAGTTTTTAGCAAAATTTGAGTTCCCGACACACAATCAGTTTCTGGATTTTTTATTAAAGTTTGGAATTCTCGGACCTCTGGTAGTTGCGCTTTATATTGGTACGATTGGCTATTTAGGTTTCAATTTAAAAAATGGAATTATAGTCTCGTTTTTCTTTTTGTTTTTTACCTCAAACCTGACAGATGATTTCCTGCTCCGTTTTGACGGAATTGTCTTCAGCGGATTTTGGTCTTCTATTTTTGCGGGTTTCTGGCTGCAGAAAAAGACTCTT
Organism: Flavobacterium artemisiae; assembly: GCF_042678225.1. Lineage (NCBI taxonomy): Bacteria > Pseudomonadati > Bacteroidota > Flavobacteriia > Flavobacteriales > Flavobacteriaceae > Flavobacterium > Flavobacterium artemisiae. Next base: position 34,417 of record NZ_JBHUDZ010000012.1, read on the forward strand.
GATAAAGCGCCAGAAGTTGTCTAAAATTTTGATTTTTATCGAATAATTCAAGCGTTCTTTCAAATCCATTTTTACCGAATTCCATTCTTTTTTGTTTCTCTTTTAATATTTCAAAATAAGAATCAAGTTCTCTAATATCATCAAATAAAAATCCAGTTTTGTTGTGAACTACAGCATCTTTATTCCCGATAATATTGGTTGCAACTACTGGTTTTTCGAGTACCATCGCTTCTAAAACTGCAATAGGGAGACCTTCCCAAAGAGAAGTCTGCAGGTAAATGTCAATTGAATTTAAAGTTGAAAAAACTGTTTTTTTATCTAAAATCCAATCTGTGATCTTAATATTTGGAGCCGTTATTGAATGCGCTTCTTCACCCCCCCCAATCCAAATAAAATCAAAGTCTGGAAAGCGAAGTGCAATTTTGTTAAACAATTCAGGGTTTCTTGCCGCAGTAATTCTTCCTAAAATACCAATCGTCAATTTTTTGTTTTGATGAGGTAAAAAATATTGACGGATATTGCTTATGTCAACACCATTTCGAATCAGTTTTACGGGACCAATTTCTTTAGCAATCTCCAGCTCAGTATCACCGCAGGCAATAATAGTTCCACCAAAAATACGTTGAAAACTCTTCTCGATTAACATATATAATTTTCGCGAGCGATTGGATATATCGGTTCTTAAGAAAGCATAACCATGCGGGCTGTAAAAAATCTTCTTTTTTCTGAATAATAAAAAAGAAGAAGTTCGACCAAGAACACCCGCTTTTGAAGAATGAAGATGGATGATATCAGGATTTATTTTTCGGAGTATCTGTGTTAATTTAAAAATAGATTTTAAATCCTGAAATGGTGCTATTTCTCTCACCATATCAATATGAATCAGCTGTACTGAGGTCGAAAACTCTGCATTTACTTTGGCTTGATCAACCCCATTTCTATGACCGCTGTAAATAATAGTCGTTTCTTTTTTTTGTCTTATCTCTTCATTGCCAAAGAAATCAGACAAATCTTTAAAATAACTATAAACGCCACCTTCTAATGCTTCAACAATGTGTACAACTCTCAAAACAGATCAAAATTAGTTTTCGTAAAAGTAAACTAAAACTAATTAATTTATGAATTAAAAAGAATAATCTCTCAAAAGCTAATGTTTTAGTAAATTTAAAAGGGGTTTTATTTTATTAAATTTGTGCATATTTGCAGAGATTATCAAAACTAAGATCACAAAAGCATTATGAAAAGAATACTCATTACCGGAGCAGCAGGATTTTTAGGATCACATTTATGTGATCGATTTATTAAAGAAGGATATTTTGTGATCGGAATGGATAATTTAATTACAGGAGATCTTAAAAATATTGAACATTTGTTCAAGTTAGAAAACTTTGAGTTTTACCATCACGATATCACAAAATTTGTTCATATTCCAGGCGAATTAGATTATATATTACATTTTGCTTCACCAGCAAGTCCGATAGATTATTTAAAAATTCCGATTCAGACGCTTAAAGTGGGATCTTTAGGAACGCACAATTTATTAGGTTTGGCTAGAGTTAAAAAAGCCAGAATTTTGATTGCATCAACTTCAGAAGTTTATGGAGATCCGTTGGTACATCCGCAGACAGAAGAGTATTATGGAAACGTAAATACAATTGGACCGCGCGGTGTGTATGACGAAGCCAAACGTTTTCAAGAATCGATCACAATGGCTTACCATACTTTTCATGGTGTAGAAACCAGAATCGTTCGTATTTTTAATACTTACGGTCCAAGAATGCGATTAAATGACGGACGAGTAATTCCAGCCTTTATCGGACAAGCTTTACGTGGAGAAGATTTAACCATTTTTGGTGACGGAATGCAAACGCGTTCTTTCTGCTACGTAGATGATCAAGTTGAAGGTATTTTTAGATTATTGCATTCAGATTATGTATATCCTGTAAATATTGGAAATCCAGACGAAATTACAATCAAAGATTTTGCAGAAGAAATTATAAAATTGACAGGGACAAACCAAAAAGTAGTTTATCATCCACTGCCAATAAACGATCCGTTGCAGCGTCAGCCCGATACTACAAAAGCCAAAGAAATCTTAGGATGGGAAGCGAAAGTAAACCGAGCTGAAGGAATGAAAATTACGTACGATTATTTTAGATCACTTTCTAAAGAAGAACTTTCTAAAGAAGAGCATAAAGATTTTTCTAGCTATATTAAATAAATACACTGCTTAAAATTTAGCAGTTTGAAGAGCAATTATGACCGTGGTTCATACAGGAAGATACTCAAAGTTTATCAGGCCAATTAGTATCTTAATTGACTTGACGGTTATTTTATTTTTCAGCTTTTTTTTGTTTAAAGACTTAGTTTCTAATGTGTTAATTTTAGTCTTTTATCAATTCATCAGCTGGGGCTTAATTGCGTATACCATAAATTTTTATGATGTATATCGTTTTACAGCACCACTTGAGATAGCTTCAAAAATTATAAAACAAGGAATACTATTTCTGCTTATTACAATTGCTTTCTTTCCATTTTATAAAGATGCCGTTTTTAGTGAAAAAAACATTTCTATTTTTATAATTCTAACTATTGTTTTGGTAACGGTTTTTAAATTTTCGTTGTTTTTTTATTTGAAAGAATACAGGATTATTACCGGAAGTAATTACAGAACAGCAATCATTATTGGTTTTACTCCCGAAGCAATTAGACTTAAAAATCTTTTTGAAACTAGAAAAGATTACGGATATCGTTTCTTTGGCTTTTTTTCGGATAAAAAAACAAACCATGATATTACAGGGAAACTAACCGATTTAAAATCTTTCGTTGTTGAAAATGACGTAGATGAAATTTATTGTTCTTTGAAAGAAGTATCCAATAATTACCTAAAAGATCTCATGGAATTTGCAGATGAGAACAACAAAACAATAAAGTTTATTCCGGATACAAAAGAGATTTTTTCGAAGAATTTAAAGATAGATTATTATGATTTTTTTCCAGTTCTTTCGTTAAAGCAAACCATGCTGAACGAACCAGAAGTAAAATCGTTTAAAAGACTTTTTGATATTCTTTTTGCTCTTTCGATCATTGTTTTCGTTTTATCATGGATTACACCTTTGCTGGCTATTTTAATCAAATTAGATTCAAAAGGCCCAGTATTTTTTAGACAAGGAAGACCAGGAATAGATGAAAACGAATTTATATGTTATAAATTCCGTTCAATGCGAATGAATAAGACGACAGAAAAAGAAGCATCAAAAGACGATCCGCGCGTAACAGCATTAGGAAGATTTATGCGAAAAACAAGTATTGACGAACTCCCTCAATTTATTAATGTCCTGTTGGGAGATATGTCGGTTGTTGGTCCGAGACCGCATCTTTGGTCACAAAATAAAGAATACGGTAATAAAGTTAAAAAATACATGATACGCCATTGTGTAAAGCCCGGAATTACCGGCTTGGCGCAAATCAGCGGTTCGAGAGGCGAAATTACCAGTGATAGAGACATGATCAACAGAATTAGATTTGATGTTTTTTATATCGAAAACTGGTCGCTGTTTTTAGATTTAAAAATTATTTTTCAAACCATTATTAATATTTTTAAAGGAGATAAAAAAGCATATTGATGAACGATTTAGTATCTATTTTAACACCCACATATAATGCTGAAAAGTTCATTCAAGCAACTATAGAATCTGCCCTAAATCAGACTTATCAAAACTGGGAAATGATTTTGGTTGATGATGCTTCAACAGATAAGACAGTTGCTGTTATTGAACAATATGCTCAAAAAGATAATAGAATAAAACTCTTTAAATTACTAGAAAACAGAGGAAATGGTTTTGCCAGAAACGCTGCTTTAGAAAAAGCGGCAGGAAAATATATTGCTTATCTAGACGCTGATGATTTATGGTTTCCCGAAAAATTAGAAAAGCAAATACAGTTTTTAAAAGCAAATAATTTACACTTTACTTTTAGCTTTTACGATTCTATTGATGAAGAAGGAAATGATTTAAACCGAAGAGTCGAATCGCCAAGTCCTCTTACTTACAAACAATTGTTTTTCTGTAATTATATAGGTAATCTGACTGCCATTTACGATGCAGAGTATTTTGGAAAAATTATTCTAGAATCGTCACAAAAACGTCAGGATTGGAGAATATGGCTTACCATTTTAAAACAAATTAAAATTGCAAAACCAGTTTCAGAACCTTTGGCATTTTATAGAATTAGAAAAGATTCTATTTCGGCATCAAAATTTAAATTAATAAAACACAATTTTGGAGTTTACCGAGAATTTCATGGTTATAATTTTGTGTTTTCAGTTTTGCTGATGATGAGGTTTTTGTATACGCAGTTGATTGTAAAAAAACGATACATAAATAAAATTTAAAAATTGGAGGTCGCAATTTGCGACCTTGAAAAAATTACTTTTTATATCCAATCTTGGTTCTTTCAGTTTCATTTTCTTTTTTCTCGGCTAATTCATCCAAATAAGAAAATACCAATTCTATATTTTTATCATGATTCTCTAACTTCTTCTGAATCTGAAGAATATCAACTTTAATTTCAGTTGTATCCAAAAGCATTTGTCTCACTTTCGTAAAAATCCTCATAATTTGAATATTGGTTTGAATGGCTTTGTCGCTTTTTAGCACACTTGACAGCATTAAAACGCCATGTTCAGTGAAGGCAAAAGGTAAATATTTCTGATGTTCTCCACGTCCTTTCTTTAAGGTCGCAAATTGCGACCTTAAAGAAACGTATTCATTTTCAACTAATTGAAACATGAAATCTTCGGGAAATCTAGATAAATTCCTTTTAACTTGTTCATTTAATCGTTTAGTTTCAACTTCATAAAGAGAAGCTAAATCAAAGTCTAGCATCACTTTTTGTCCACGAATAAAATATATTTTGTTAGAAATGGTTTCTTCAGAAAGTAAAGATTGGTCGTCCATAAGTTTTTAAATTAATAAAAAACAAATGTAAGATTTTATTTATATTATAAATAAGATTTAAACTGCTTTAATTTTCCTCTATTAGTTCTTTCTAAAACATTTTTTCTGGTAAAAGTAAAGTTTAAATTAGGTTCTAAATATATAGCAATTGCGTCTCCAATTTTTTTAATTTGCTCCGAATTCAATTCATTTTCAGAAACATACTCAATTTCAAAAGAATCTAATTTGGTTTGTTTGATGATGAATTCTTTCACATTTCCATCATCTTCAATAATACTTTTAGTAACGTAATAAAATGTCAAACCAGGCGATTTTTTTCCGCTCGGCAGGATTGCAACATCATTGGTTCTTCCAATAAGTTTTTTAAGAATTGGTTTTTGTGGCGTGCTTTTTTCGTCTAAAATTCCAATGTCGCCAATTTCATATCTGATAAACGGATTTGCTTTATTGAATAAAGAAGTAATCACGATTTTGCCTTCTGTTCCATGTGGAACAGGATTGTTATTTTCGTCTAAAATTTCAACAAAAAGCGTTTCAGCATTAACCTGCCATTCACCTTTTGGATTTTGAAAAGCAATTAAATCCAATTCAGAAGCGCCATATTCATTGATAATAGGAACTCCGAATTGTCTTTCTAAAAGTATTTTATCCAATTCAAAAAGCATTTCAGAAGTAACAAAACAAGCTTTAAGAGTTGGACAAATTTCTTTGAGAACGATGTTTTTCTTTTCTAAATATTTAGCAAACAAAACGATAGAACTTGTATAACCGTTGAGGTAATCGAATTTTTTGGTTTTGAATTTCTGCAGAAATTTTTCTAGAACTTCATCAGATAAATCAAACACTGGGAATCGAAAACGGCGACTCAAAAAATCCTTTAAACGCTCTTTTCGATAACCGATAAAATCCATTGGAATTCCATAAAAACGAGCTTGATACGATTTGTTAAAATCAATCCCAAACCAACCAAAACGCATAATATTTGATGCCCAAGTTAAAGCGTGTGAATATTTGTCTTTAGCAAAAACAAATGGAGTGCCGCTAGATCCTGAAGTTTTGTTGAGGTAAACCTTTTTAACTGGATATCCTTCTGAAAGTCTTTCTGAAAGAGGTTTTTGAAGATTTTGTTTGTTCAGAATCGGAAGATCTTCCCATTTCTCAACAATTTTACCACCTATCAATTCGTTATAAAAAGGATTGTTTTTTAGATGAAAATCGACAATTTCTTTCTTTTTATTTTGAAGAAAAACAGCGTATTCTTCTTCAGATAAATTTATAATTTGATTCAATTCGGTTTTAGCTTCCTTGATCGGAAAACCATTTAAACGAAGTGTAATATCGAAGAGAGAAATCATCTGAGGCTAAATTTTCGTCAAAAATAATATTATCCCATAACTAACGACGAAGAATGCATAACTTTTTAAGATTAAATTATTTTTTACGTTCAAAAGCAATTATTTTTGCACCACAACTAAATACAACAACACCATGACAATTTTACTATTGGGTTCGGGCGGAAGAGAGCATGCATTTGCATGGAAAATGACTCAGAGTCCACTTTGCGAAAAACTTTTTGTAGTACCTGGAAATGCAGGAACTGCTGCAATCGCTGAAAACGTTGCCATTTCTGCAACCGATTTTGAAGCAGTAAAAGCACTTGTGCTTAAAGAAAATATAAGTTTAGTAGTCGTAGGACCAGAAGATCCGTTGGTAAAAGGTATTTACGATTATTTTAAAAACGATGAAAGTTTAAAAAATATTCCTGTAATCGGGCCGTCAAAACTTGGGGCGCAATTAGAAGGAAGTAAAGAATTCGCAAAAGAATTCTTGATGAAACATAATATTCCAACTGCATCTTACGATAGTTTTACTGCCGAAACGGTTGAAGAAGGATGTAAATTTTTAGAAACATTACAGCCTCCGTACGTTTTAAAAGCAGACGGATTAGCAGCAGGAAAAGGAGTTTTGATTATTCAGGATCTTGAAGAAGCAAAAACCGAATTAAGAAATATGTTGGTTCATGCTAAATTTGGTACAGCTAGTTCTAAAGTAGTTATTGAAGAATTTTTGGACGGAATCGAATTAAGCTGTTTCGTTTTAACTGACGGAAAAAACTATAAAATCCTGCCAACAGCCAAAGATTATAAAAGAATTGGCGAAGGCGATACAGGTTTAAACACCGGTGGAATGGGAGCCGTTTCTCCAGTTCCTTATGTTGATGCCGTTTTGATGGAAAAAATTGAAACGCGTATCGTAAAACCAACAATCGAAGGTTTCCAAAAAGACGGAATCGAATATAAAGGTTTTGTTTTTATTGGTTTAATCAATGTGAAAAACGAGCCAATTGTTATTGAATATAACGTTAGAATGGGAGATCCGGAAACTGAAGTTGTGGTTCCGAGATTAAAATCAGATTTAGTTGAATTGTTCTTATCTGTTGCAGATCAGAAATTGGGAGACTTTAATCTGGAAGTTGATTCAAGAAGTGCAACAACTGTAATGGTAGTTTCTGGCGGATATCCTGAAGATTTTGAGAAAGGAAAAGTAATTTCTGGTTTAGAAAATGTTACTGATTCTATAGTTTTTCACGCAGGAACAAAATTAGATAGCGGAAATGTCGTTACTAATGGAGGACGTGTAATTGCTGTGACATCATATGGAGATAATTTCCAAGAGGCCATAAAAAAATCTTACCAAAACATAGATAAACTAAGCTTTGATAAGATGTATTTTAGAAAAGATATTGGTTTCGATCTAATTTAAAAATAAAATTGACCAACCCTTTTAATTAAGGGTTTGGTTTTTATTTTAAAAATGAATGAGCCGTTGTATCTTGGTTTTCTGTTCCAGCGTCATCAAAAATGCGTAATTGTTTAATCCAATAAACGATTGCACATGAACAGATGATCATAAAAATCCAGTTAATTGTGTTTGCACCAAACCAAGTAATTAGTTCTAAACGACGTAAAAAGTCAAGAGGTGCAAATAAAATGTTCACAAATAAGTATTGTATTCCTTCAAAAAAAGATGTCATAATTTTAAAAATTATATGTTATTTATTATTGTGTAACGCATTGAAGATAAATTCAGCCAGCTAAATCTTTTTTCAACTTGTTGGGTTTTTCCTTTTAAACAAGTATTATATTTACAATCACAAAAGTATAAAATATCCTTATGATAACAAGTGTTTTTAAAAAATCTACGCCATTAAATTATTCATTGGTTGTAATTTTAATACTGGTTTTCTTTTTTATGTTCCAAATTAAAGACCCAACTTGGGCAACTTCTTATTTTTTGGCTTTCCAAAAAGTAAGCTTGCTGTGCTTTGTTTTGGCGTCTTTTTTTATGATAAACTTCATAGTAAAAAAGAACGGACTCAGTAAAGACAATGGTTACGCGATATTTTTCTATCTTTTGTTCCTTTTGTTTTTTCCGACGATTTTTAATAACGCGAATGTTATTTATGCCAACTTTTTTATTTTATTGGCACTTAGAAGGCTAATTTCATTACAATCTTTAAAAGCTTCAAAAGAAAAAATATTTGATGCTTCATTTTGGATTTTTGTAGCTTCTTTATTTCAATTCTGGTGTGTTCTCTTCGTGATATTGGTTTTTATATCGATTATTTTTCATGTTTCGCGCGATTATAGAAACTGGGTTTTACCTTTTGTGGCGCTTTTGGGAGTAGCCATAATTTTCTTAATGATCTCATTAATGTTCCATATCGACTTTATAGCGTTTTTTCAAGAAAGAGCTGTAATCGATTTTAGGATTGATTATTTTAAAAATAATTACGAAAACGGAGCACTTTCAATATATACCGCAGTTGCTTTGTTTTTTGTGACTTCTATGTTAATGACATTATCAAACAGACCACAAATCGTACATACATCATACAAAAAAACTGTAGCCTGCTTTTTTATAGCAGCTTTTGTTTTTATCGTTTCGCCAAATAAAAGTAATGATTTACTGTTGTTTAGCATTGCGCCTTTAACAATTATGGCGACAAGTCATGTAGAGTATATGCAGCAAAAATTAAATAACGAAATTGTATTTTATATCTTGATTGCGTGTAGTTTATTTACTTTTTTCTCTCAGTTATAATTTACTTCCGTAAGCAAGATCGCCGGCATCGCCAAGTCCAGGAACAATGTAATTTTTCTCATTTAGTTTTTCATCTAGAGATGCCACCCATAAATGGCAGTTTTCAGGAAGGTGTTTTTCTAAATGAGCAATTCCTTCCGGAGCAGCGATAACAACAACAATATGAAATTCTGATGGAGCTGCATTTTCAATCAGTTTTTTATGAACAGCAACAATAGATTGACCAGTGGCAAGCATTGGATCAAGAAGCAGGACGGTTTTGTTGTTTAAGTTTGAAATGGCCTGATATTCAACCAAAATTTCAAATTCATCGTCATTGTTTGGATGATGTCTGCAGGCAGAAACAAAACTGTTTTCGGCATGATCAAAATAATTTAAAAAGCCATTATGAAGCGGAAGTCCAGCTCTTAAAATCGGACACAAAACCAAATCAGTTTCAATTTCGGTTGTTTTTTTAATCCCAAGAGGTGTTTGGATTTCAACCTCTTTATAAGGTAAAATTTTGCTTAATTCGTAAGCCATAATTTCACCAATGCGCTCAATATTTCTTCTAAAACGCATACTGTCATTTTGAACACTAATATTTCGAATCTGTCCTAAAAAATGATTTAAGACACTGTTATTCTCAGAGATATAATGGATTTTCATATTATTTTTTTAGAAGATCAATTCTTTTTTATGAAGAATTGAAAAATTAACCGTTTTTTTGAAACTATAAAAGTATAAAAAGTATCTTTGTTTAGTTAAAAAAATAAAAACATGTTTTCAAAATTAGCATATTCGGTTTTCGAGCAAAGTATCAAAGATTATCATCAGTTTGATAATGTTGATCAGCCAATAAACAATCCTTATCCAAAAGATCAGTTTGAGCATTTGTTATATCTAAAAAATTGGATAGACACAGTTCAATGGCATTTTGAAGATATTATTCGTGATCCGCAGATTGATCCAGTTGCAGCATTGACTTTAAAAAGAAGAATTGATGCTTCAAATCAGGAACGTACTGATATGGTTGAGTATATTGACAGCTACTTCTTGCAAAAATACAGCGATGTAAAAGTAAAAGACGGGGCAAAAATCAATTCTGAAAGTCCTGCTTGGGCATTTGACAGATTGTCAATTTTGGCTTTAAAAATTTATCATATGCATGAAGAAGCAACTCGTGCAGAAGCTTCGCAAGAGCATAGAGATAAATGTCAAGAGAAATTAAACATTCTTTTGGAGCAGAGAACAGATTTGTCTACAGCAATTGAAGAATTATTGACTGATATTGAAAATGGTGATAAATTCATGAAAGTGTACAAACAAATGAAGATGTACAACGACGACGAATTGAACCCAGTTTTATATCAAAACAAAAAATAATTTGGCAGACTTGTCGAACAAAATTAAGCATATAGCCGTCATGAGACTATCCGCAATGGGAGATGTCGCCATGACGGTTCCTGTTTTACGCGCTTTTGTAAAACAATATCCAGACGTAAAAGTGACGGTTATTTCTCGTCCATTTTTTAAACCTTTTTTTGACGGAATTCCGAATCTTGAGTTTTTTGCTTTTGATGAAAAAGAAAGACACAAAGGATTTTTTGGACTTTTAAAGTTATATTCTGATGTAAAAAAACTAAAAATTGACGCTTTTGCAGACCTTCATAATGTTTTAAGATCTAAGGTTGTGAGTTTGCTTTTCGCTTTAAGCGGGAAAAAAAGAGCCACAGTTGATAAAGGCAGAGAAGGAAAAAAAGAATTAACACGTGCTGAAAACAAGATTTTTAAACAACTGCCAACCATGTTCGAAAGACATGCAAAAGTGTTTGAAGAACTTGGTTTTCCAGTCAATTTTAAAAACCCTTCATTCCCAGAAAAAGCAGTTTTAAGCGCAGAAATTACAGATTTAATCGGAGAGAATTATCAAAAGCTTATTGGTATTGCTCCTTTTGCCCAATACGATTCTAAAGTTTATCCTTTGGATTTGATGCAGGAAGTAATAACGAATCTGGCCGAAAATAAAGACACTACGATCTTACTTTTTGGCGGTGGAAAAAAAGAAATAGAAATTCTAAATTCTCTTTCTGAGCCTTTTAAAAATGTAATAAATGTAGCCGGCAAAATTAAATTTCAACAGGAATTAAAATTGATTAGCAATCTAGATGTAATGCTTTCAATGGATTCTGGAAATGCACATATTGCGGCAATGCTTGGTGTAAAAGTAGTTACGCTTTGGGGTGCAACACATCCGTACGCGGGATTTTTACCTTTTAATCAAAGTTTAGAAAATGCATTGACTTCAGACCGAAATCAATATCCAAAACTGCCAACTTCGGTTTATGGAAATAAAATTGTCGAAGGTTATGAAGATGCTATGAGAACAATTTCTCCAAAGAAAATAATTGATCATATTCTGTCATAATTTTATAGAAATTTCAATAAAAAAATCCAAATCCCAATGTAACGTTGGGATTTGGATTTTTTTTATTTTTGAATTTTTATAAATCTAGAATAAGATAACCTAAAGCTTTCTTTTTGTTTTTGTCAACAACAACTTTTACAAAATGATTTTCTTTTTCAGTTGCTAATAGAATATGTTCAAAATCTTCGGTTGAATTTCTGTACACTTTATGAACCAGTTCAGATTCTTTAACTTTTTTAGATAAAATTTTAGCCGCTTTTAATTCGCTTACATAAGGCCAGATATTAAAAAAGCTTTCATTAGGAATTGATATTTCTTTCATTCCACCAATCATTGAAGAATTATATTTTTCTTCCGAAAGAAGTTTGGGCGCTTTTCTGTTTCTTCTTTTTTTAATAATAAAGTAAACGCAAAATAAAGATGTAACTACAAAAAGTAATATAAAAGTAAGGCGGAGGTAATGATGCATTGCCATGATAGTATGTTTTAAAAACGTTTAGACAATTATTTTTAATCACATACTAATATAGTAAAATTTAAGCACAATTTTTAAAAAATCACAAATATTTAAATATGATTTTTGAGAATTATTCAAGTGAAAGAGCAATAAGCTTCAAAATTGGAATTTGGATTTTTTTATTGGAATTTCACTCTATGGAATTTATCCAATCCAAATCTTCTCATCCTTGCAACGACTATAAATATATCCTTTTAGATCAGAAACTGTTGATTTATAATCTGGTGCATCATAACCAAAACGTTCGTGTTCCATTTGTTCTTTCTCTAAAGCTTCGCATCCTTTTATAACTTCTTTAATCATATCAATTAAAGCAAGTTCTTTATTATCCGTTTTTTGGAATTTTAATTCGACAACTTCATCTTGTAATTCTTCACAATAGTCAACAAGTTTTTGTACTTCTGGTTCGTCCAAAAGGTCTTCTTTATTTCTAAATATTTCTCGAATTGATTTCATAACAAATTAAATTTCAATTTTAAAATCCCAAATTCCAAAGATGCGAATAAAAAAAATTCCAAATTTCAACTTTAACATTGGAATTTGGAATTTTAAATTTTTTGGAATTTCTATATTTTAAACATCATCATAATCTACATAAATAGTCTCAGAAGTTGGATGAGCCTGACAGGTTAAAATTAAACCTTCGGCAATTTCGCTGTCAGTTAAAATAGAGTTTTTAGTCATTTCAGCAGAACCCGTCGTTACACGTCCTAAACAGCTGCTACAGATCCCGCCTTGACAAGAATATGGTGCGTCAACACCTTGTTTTAAAGCAGCGTCAAGAATAGTCTGTTTTTTAGACATTTCGAATGTTGTTTCTTCATCATCAACTAAAATCGTAATTTTTGTGTGTCCTTCCTGAGAACCTTGAATTACATTTTCTTCTGTCGAAGACGTAAAAAGTTCAAACTTAATCGCAGACTCTTTTACATTTTTCTCTTTCAATACATTAGAAACTGTATTGATCATTTCTTCTGGTCCGCAAAGGAAAAACTTGTCAAATTCAAGTTCTTTGTGTTTGTTATTCAAAACAAAATTTACCGCCGATTTTTCAATTCTTCCGAATAAAGCATTTTCGACTTTTGCCTGACTAAATACATAATGCACAAAAAATCTGCCTACATATTGTAGTTGTAAATCGTGTAATTCTTGATAAAAAATAGTTTGCTCTGGAGTTCTATTTCCGTAAACCAATACAAATGAACTTTTTGGCTCATTTTTTAAAACCGATTTTATTATAGAAAGAACAGGAGTAATTCCGCTTCCTGCTACAAATGCAGCATAATTTTTTTGTCTGTCTGCGTCTGGTTCAAAAGTAAATTTACCTTCTGGCTGGCCAACTTCTAGAACGTCTCCAGCTTTTAATTTTGCGTTTGCAAACTGAGAAAAAACTCCATTTTTTACAGCTTTAACAGCAATTCGTAATTCGCCGCTGTCAGGAGCAGAACAGATGGAATAAGCTCTTCTAATTTCTTGATTGTCAAGAGTTAATTTTAGATTAATATATTGACCTGCTATAAATTTATAGTCTGGTTTTAGTTCTTCGGGAACATTAAAAAGTACCGAAACAGCATCGGCAGTTTCGCGTTTTACCTCTTTAATTATGAGTTTTAAGAATGAAGGCATGATAGAATTTTTATGCAAAAGTAGCAAACGACTATTAAAAGTTTAGCACGAAATTATTTTTTTTAACTTTTTTTGTAACGTTTTCCTACATTTGGTCTCTTACTACAAAAACATAACCATAATAACCATGATTACAAAGTTTATTTATCTCGAATGGAAATCCTTTTTGAGATCGGCATCGTTTGGAACCAATCTGGCAATGAAGATCTTAATCGGATTTTTAATGATTTATTTTTCCTTGATTTTTATAGGAATGGGAGTAGGAGCATTTTATGTGCTCAAAAAAATGAATTTAGATCCTTTAGTGACAATTAATAAATTCTTGATTTATTATTTTTCTTTTGATTTGATTGCTAGACTTTTAGTTCAGGCAATTCCCGTTTTAAATATCAAACCTTTATTAGTATTGCCTATTAAGAAACCGACAATTGTTCATTTCTCATTAGGAAAAACAGCTTTATCTTTTTTCAATTGGGTGCACGCTCTTTTCTTTGTGCCATTTTCTGCAGTATTATTCTTAGAAGGATATGACATTTTTGGAATAATCTCTTGGCTGATAGCAGCTTTTTGTTTGGTTTACATCAACAATTTCCTAAATATTGTTTTAAGTAATATTGATAAACTATTTGTTGTTTTTCTAGGAGTTGTTATCCTTCTCGGAGTGGCGCAGTATTATAATTTATTTAATGTTACTATTTACACAACTCCACTATTTCAAGGCTTTTACGAAAGTTATTGGACTGCCGTAATTCCTGTTTTAGTACTTATTGGGTTGTATATTTTTACCTATAATTACTTCAAAAAAAATCTGTACTTAGATGCAGGACTTTCTAAAAAAGAAGACATTGCAACAACACAAAATCTGAGTTGGTTAAATCAATTTGGAACTTTAGGAACTTTTCTTAAAAATGATATTAAACTGATAAAGAGAAACAAGAGATCGAAAACTACTATTTTTATGAGTTTTATCTTTTTGTTTTACGGGCTTATCTTTTTCGGAAACTCGCATCAGCCAGAAGTAATGCAGATTTTTGCAGGAATATTTGTTTCGGGCGGATTTCTATTTGTTTTCGGACAATTTGTGCCGAGCTGGGACAGTTCATATTACCAATTAATGATGACACAGAATATTCCGTATCGAGGATATATTACTTCAAAATGGTGGCTTATTGTTATTGCCACTTTCGTATCAACAATTTTGGCTTCTTTTTATCTTTTTTATGGATGGGAAATTTATTTAACAATCGTTGTTGGAGCTGTTTATAATATTGGTGTCAATTCTCATTTGGTTCTTTTAGGCGGTGCTTTTACAAAAACGCCAATTGATTTAAGTTCGGCTGGAGGCGCGTTTGGAGACAAAAAAGCTTTTAATGTGAACGCGATGTTATTAAGTCTTCCAAAAATTTTACTGCCTTTAGGACTTTATGCTTTAGGACTTTATTTTGGAAATAAAATGATCGGCTTAGCATTGGTTGCCGGAGCAGGAGTTTTAGGATTTGTATTTAAAGAAAAAGTTTTTTCATTAATCGAAAAAAGATACAAAATAGAAAAATATAGTACGATAAGTGCTTACAAACAAAAGAGTTAATTAGAAAATTAGTCAATTAGATAATGAATCTAAAATCAACAATCTAAAATCTAAAATTAAAATGATACAAGTAAATCAACTTTCAAAAATATATAACGAAACTACAGTTTTAAATATCGAAAATCTAGAAATTCCGAAAGGGCAGAGTTTTGGATTGGTTGGAAATAACGGAGCAGGAAAAACAACTTTTTTTAGTCTGCTTTTAGATTTGATTCAGCCATCAACGGGAAATATTAAAACAAATGATGTTCAGGTAAATACGAGCGAAAATTGGAAATCTTTTACAGGATCTTTTCTAGACGAAAGTTTCTTAATTGGGTATTTGACTCCAGAAGAATATTTTTATTTTATTGGAGATTTACGCCATCAAAATAAAGCCGACATCGATGCATTATTGGCGCAGCATGAGGAGTTTTTTAATGGAGAAATTTTAAACAATAAAAAATACCTGAGAGATTTATCCAAAGGAAACCAAAAAAAAGTCGGTATAATTGCGACGCTTATCGGAAATCCTGAAGTGGTTATTTTAGACGAGCCTTTTGCCAATTTGGATCCGACAACAGTAAGCCGATTAAAAAAAATAATTAAAGATCTTGCAGATAATCCGAATGTTACAGTTTTGGTTTCAAGTCATGATTTACAACACACCGTAGAAGTTTGTGATCGAATTGTAGCTCTTAATAAAGGTGAAATTGTAAAAGATATTCAGACTTCAAAAGAGACCTTGCAGGAACTAGAATCGTTTTTTGCTGTTTAAGTATTTTATATTAAAAAAAGAAGCGTATTTTTACAAGTCATTATACTAAAATTGCTTTTTAGAAGTTATCTGTTTTAAACTCGTTTCTATTGAAAAAGAATACTCTTAAATATAGTTTTACTTTCCTTTTTTTATTCTTTTTGATAGCGTGTTCTACCAAAAGAAATACTTTTTTGTCTAGAAATTCGCATGCGCTGAGTACAAAATATAACATTTTGTATAATGGCGGAATTGGTTTGGATAAAGGTCTAAGCGCTATTCAGGCCAATGATCAAGATAATTTTTGGAAATTACTTCCAATAGAAAAAATGCAGTTTGACGAAAATTTTACTGAATCGGATAAGGCTAAAAATCCTGATTTTGAAAAGGCAGAAACAAAAGCTACAAAAGCAATTCAGAAACACTCCATGAATGTTGGAGGAAGAGAGCGAAATTATCAAATAGATGAAGCTTACCTAATGTTAGGAAAAGCGCGTTATTATGATCAGCGTTTTATTCCTGCATTAGAAGCTTTTAACTACATTTTATATAAATATCCTAATAGCGACAATATTAATGTTGCAAAAATTTGGCGGGAAAAAACCAATATGCGTTTAGGAAATGATGCTATTGTTCTTAAAAATATTAGATTATTACTTAAAAAGACAGAAACAGATTTAGATAAACAAACTTATGCAGATGCGCATGCGCTTTTGGCAGAAGCTTTTTTAAATTTAGAAGAAAAAGACAGTGCGGTTGCAAAACTGAGAATTGCAGAACAATTTACAAGAAAAAATGATGAGCGAGGAAGATACCGTTTTATCCTTGGACAAATGTACCAGGCAGAAGGTAAACAAGACAGTGCGATTTATTTTTATGATCAGGTAATCGATTTAAACAGAAAAATAGATCGTAAATACATGATGCATGCTTATGCTAAAAAAGCACAGATGTATGATTATGAAAAAGGAAACGATACTATCTTTTTAAAAATCTACAATAAATTAACCGCCGATCGAGAAAACAGACCTTATTATGATGTCTTGTTTTATGAAATGGGAAATTTTTACGATAAAAGAAAAGACAAAGAAAATGCTTTAAAATTCTACAATAAATCGCTCGCAAGAAAATCTAAAGATTCTTACTTGATGGCTTCTGCATACAGAAACATAGGTAATATGTATTTTAAAGATACTAATTATACTATGGCGGCCAAATATTACGACAGTACGCTGGTAAAACTGGATCCGAAAACAAGAGAGTATGCATTTATAGAAAAAAACAGAAAAAATCTTGATAATGTAATTAAATACGAAGCAATTGCAAAACGTAATGACAGTATTATTAAGGTATACAATCTGCCGCCTTCAGACAGAAAAATTTATTTTGAGGACTATATCGCTCAATTAAAAAAGAAAGATGAAGCCAAACGTCTTCAAGAAGAAAAGGAAAAAGAAAGACTAGCAAATATTGACAGAAATTCTCAAGCACAAACCCCTGATGATGTTGCAGTTAATCCGCAGAATTTGGGCAGACCAACAGATTTTGAAGATAAATCTATAATGCCTCCAAGCACTAATGATGCTGTTAGTACTTTCTATTTTTACAACCCGACGACAGTTGCTTACGGAAAACTACAATTTAAAAAAATGTGGGGTAACAGAACCATTGGCAGTAACTGGAGACTTTCTTCTATAAAATCGGCAAATGCTGCAGCAATGAATGATAGCATTGCAGATCAAGATATTTCGACTGTTGCTAAAGATACAGTAGTAATCGAAAAATATACTGTAGCATATTATGTAAAACAAATTCCAACTTCTGAACCAGTAATGGATAGTATTGGCAAAGAAAGAAATTTTGCGTACTATCAATTAGGTCTTATATATAAAGAGAAGTTTAAAGAATATAAATTGGCAAGTGATAAATTGGAGCAATTGCTTAAAAACAATCCAGAAGAGAAATTAGTACTTCCTGCGATGTACAATTTGTATAAAATTTATCAAATCACGGATCCAGAAAAAGCGATTGCAATTAAATCTGAAATTTCGACTAAATATCCAGATTCTAGGTATGCACAGATTTTAAACAATACCAATCCAGAATCTATTTCGAGTCCAGACAAAGAATATAAAAAATGGTATAAACTTTTTGAAGAAGAAAAGTTTGATGAAGTATTGGCCAATATAGATAATTTAATCAATCAATATTCTGGTGAAGACATTGTTTCGAAATATGAATTATTAAAAGCCAACGTTTTAGGAAAAGTCGACGGTTTAGAGGCCTACAAAAAAGGCATGGAAAATGTGGCAGATAATTACCCAAATAGTGAAGAAGGTAAAAATGCCCGTGAAATTTTAGAAAAACAAATTCCGAGTTTAGAAAAACTAGATTTTACAGCGGTCGATGGTAAAAGCTGGAAAATTGTATATGCTATTCCTAAAAATGACACCAAAACGGTTAAACAAATTGAAGAAGCTATTAGAGTATTTTTGTTAGTTGAAAATTTTGAAAGATTGACAACTTCTTTTGACAAATACAATAGAACCGAAAATTTTGTCGTTATTCATGGTTTAAAGTCTGAATCATATGCTAGAGATGTTGCCGGCGTTTTTAGAGATGACAAAAAGTATAAAATTGCACATCCAGCCATTATCATTTCGAGTGATAACTATACCGTTGTTCAGATGAAGAAAAATTTAGATATATATTTGACGCCCAAAACCCCATAATCGCCATGTTTGACAAAGTAAAAAAAAACGGAACTGAACAATTAGGAAAAACAAATCGAATTGTAGAAGGAACATCAATTGTTGGAGACATTGTCTCAAAAGCCGATTTTAGGCTCGACGGAGAATTGATCGGAAATTTTACTTCCCAAGGTAAACTAGTGATAGGAGGAATGGGAGTTGTCAAAGGCGAAATTATCTGCCACAATGCAGATATAGAAGGAGAGTTTCACGGAAAAATAAAAGTCTTAGAAATCTTAAACATCAAATCTACTGCAAAAATACACGGCGAGGTTTTGGTCGGAAAACTATCGATAGAACCAGGTGCCGACTTTACAGCAACTTGTACAATGATTGCCCATTCTAATCAAGTAATAATGTTAGAAGATGGAAAAGCAGCCGAATAATAGAAGAAATAAATGGTTGGCATTTATTAATATTCCCTTTCAAATGGGAGTTATTATTTTTCTATTCTCTTATTTCGGAACTTGGCTCGACGAAAACCATCCAAGCCCAAAAGTTTATTACAACACCATCTTTGTATTGGCTGGTGTTGGAATTGCATTGTATAATGTAATTCGACAAGTAAATGATATTAATAAAACAAAGTAGTTTGTAAATAAAAACCGCTTGAGATAAATGTTGCATCTTTGCACAAAATTTATTTCAAATGCTTTCAAAGAATTACAAACCGATTTTTTATTTATTTTGTCTTGCTGTAGTGGCTTACCTTTTGCATAAAGCAATTTTTTTCTTTTTTGACATCAACATTCAAAACTTTCATTACAGTTTAGAATTACACTATTTATTCTTGTTCGGAATTTCCGCTTTACTATACCTTATATTACTAATAGTAAAAAAGAAGAATTTTGAAATAGTTGGAATGTCATTTTTATTTGGAACTTTTACTCAAATGTTATTGGCGTATTTATTTCTGCAGCCAATTTTAAAAAACAAAACTGGAGAAAGCGATGTTGAGAAATTTAGTTTTTTTATAACATTTGTGCTGTTTTTGTTATTTCAGACGCTTTTAACTGTCCGATTATTAAATGAAAAGCGTTAAAATAACAATTCTTTAAAACAAGGTTTAAAAATAATTTTTCATATCCTTTTGAATATTAATAAAAAATGTACCTTTGCACCAAATTTTAGAAACGTAAAAAATAAGATTTTCCAAGATATGGTGATTTCAAACAAACCACTCAGCTTTATTCTAGCAGCTTTTGTAGCTTCTCTACCAATTATGGGTTTTGCAAACTCAGAGAATGATTCAACGCATGTACAAACGGAAACAGCTCATGAAGAAGTAGTTTCACACGATGCTCCAGCGGAAGGAGAGCATGCAGCTCTTGACCCAAAAGCAAAGGTGGACGCTTTTATTGATCACCACTTACAAGATTCTCACGATTTTGTTTTCTTTCAAGATGAGAAAGAACATAAAAGCTATGGTTTTTCATTACCAGTTATATTAATTGATGGAGGATTGAAAATTTTCTCTTCTTCAAAATTACACCACGGTGAAGCTGTTGCGGAAGTTGATGGAAACTTCTATAAATTAGTTCACGGTAAAATCTACAAAACAGATGCAGCTGGAACAATTACATTTAATGAACATGGTCATCCAGAAAACGAAAAGCCATTAGATTTTTCGATTACTAAAAATGTTGTTTCAATGCTTTTCGTATCAGTATTATTATTCTTAATGTTTACTGGTTTAGCAAGATCATATAAAAAAGGACCAATCCCAACAGGATTTGGTAGAGTTTTAGAACCATTAATAATTTTTATCAGAGATGAAATTGCTGTTCCAAATATTGGAGAGAAAAAATACCGTAAATATATGGGTTACCTATTAACTGTATTTTTCTTTGTTTGGATCTTGAATTTATTAGGAATGACTCCGCTAGGAATCAACGTAACAGGAAACATTGCGATCACAGTTTGTTTAGCAGCTTTTACATTTATCATTACTCAATTTAGTGCAAACAAAGATTATTGGGGACACATCTTCTGGATGCCAGGAGTACCAGTCCCAATGAAAATTATCTTAGCTCCAATTGAGATTTTAGGAACATTAACAAAACCATTCGCATTATTAATTCGTTTGTATGCAAACATTACTGCAGGACACGTAGTAATTATGAGTTTAATTGCAATGATTTTTGTGGGTAAAAATTTAGCAGCAGATTTACCAATCTCATTAGGATTGACATTGTTTATCTCTGTTATTGAAATTTTGGTTGCATTTTTACAAGCGTTTATCTTTACAATGTTATCATCATTGTTTATTGGTATGGCTGTTCAAGATCATGATCATGCTCACCACCACGAAGACGAAACAGCAATTATTTAATTTAGAAGTTTAATTTTATATATATAAATACTTATGGGAACAATTCCAACTTTAGTAGGTGCTGGTTTAGTAGTAATCGGTGCAGGTTTAGGTTTAGGTAAAATCGGTGGATCTGCTATGGACGCTATTGCTCGTCAGCCAGAAGCTGCTGGTAAAATCCAAACTGCGATGATTATTATCGCTGCTTTATTAGAAGGTTTAGCATTCGCTGCTTTGATCTTAGGAAAATAATAAAGAAAAAATAGCAACATCTTTAACGGTTGGTTAAAGGTGTTGCTACTTTAAAAAAAGAAATTAAATATTTAATATAGTTATATAAAATGGATAAGTTAATTAACGATTTTTCATTCGGTTTATTCTTTTGGCAAGCTTTAATCTTGTTAGTGTTAATTTTGCTTTTAGTAAAATTTGCTTGGAAACCAATTATGGATTCTATTACTGCAAGAGAAGAAGGTATCAAAAATGCATTGCTTTCTGCTGAAAATGCAAAAAGAGAAATGGAAAATTTACAAGCTGACAATCAAAGAATTTTGAATGAAGCTCGTGCAGAACGTGACGCGATGTTGAAAGAAGCTCGTGAAATGAAAGAGAAAATGATTGCTGATTCTAAAAACGAAGCGCAAGAAGCTGGTCAAAAAATGATCGAGCAAGCAAAAGCTGCTATTGAAAGCGAGAAAAACGCTGCTATGGCTGAAGTAAAAGCTCAAGTTTCTACTTTATCATTAAGTATCGCTGAAAAATTATTGAAAGAAGAATTATCTAACAAAGAATCTCAAACTAAATTAGTAGAGAAAATGTTAGGTGACGTAAAGTTAAACTAAGATTATGGCAAGTACAAGAGCAGCAATTCGTTATGCAAAAGCAATTCTAGACTTAGCAAACTCTAAAGGTGTTGCCGAAGCTGTCAATAACGATATGAAATCAATTGCAAATGCAATTGAAACAAATTTAGAATTAAGTACTTTTATTGAAAACCCAACTACAAAAGTTGAAGTTAAAGAAAGTGCTCTTCTAGAAGTTTTCGCAGATGTAAATGGAGTTACTAAAGGATTATTTCATTTATTATTCGAAAACAAAAGATTTGAAATTCTAAAAGCAATTGCATTAGAATACAATAAATTATTTGATGAAAATAATGGTGTTGAAGTAGCAAAAGTTACAACAGCAATTCCTATGGATGCGGCTTTAGAAGCTAAAGTTTTAGCAAAAGTTGCAACTTTATCAGATAAAAAAATCACAATCGAAAATATAGTAGATCCTTCAATTATTGGTGGATTTATTTTGAGAATAGGAGATAATCAATACAATGCTTCTGTTGCAAACAGATTACAAGTATTAAAAAGAGAGTTAAGTAATTAGTTTTTATAACACAAAAAGTGTCTAAATTATAAATTAAGATGGCGGAAATCAAACCTGCTGAAATTTCAGCAATATTAAGAAAGCAAGTAGAAGGTTTTGAATCTGGTGCTACGCTAGAGGAAGTAGGAACAATACTTCAAGTTGGAGATGGTATTGCTCGTGTTTACGGGCTGTCTAATGTACAATATGGTGAGTTAGTAGAATTTGATAACGGTATGGAAGGTATCGTATTGAATCTTGAAGAAGATAATGTTGGGGTTGTACTTTTAGGACCATCAACTGGACTTAAAGAAGGATCTACTGCAAAAAGAACTCAGCGTATTGCTTCTCTTAAAGTAGGTGAACAAATGGTAGGACGTGTAGTTAACACTCTTGGTTTTCCAATTGATGGAAAAGGGCCAATCGGTGGTGACTTATACGAAATGCCATTAGAAAGAAAAGCACCTGGTGTTGTATTTCGTCAGCCAGTAACTGAGCCATTACAAACAGGTATTAAGGCAGTTGATGCTATGATCCCAGTTGGTCGTGGACAACGTGAGCTTGTAATTGGTGACCGTCAAACAGGTAAATCAACTGTTTGTATCGATACAATCTTAAATCAAAAAGAATTTTACGATGCAGGAAAACCTGTATTCTGTATATATGTTGCAATTGGACAAAAAGCTTCAACTGTAGCAGGAATCGCTAAGATGTTAGAAGAAAAAGGAGCAATGGCTTATACAGTTATCGTTGCTGCTAATGCTTCTGACCCAGCTCCAATGCAAGTTTATGCTCCATTCGCTGGTGCTGCAATTGGAGAGTACTTTAGAGATTCTGGTCGTCCAGCGTTAATCGTTTATGATGACTTATCTAAACAAGCTGTTGCTTACCGTGAGGTTTCTCTTTTATTAAGAAGACCACCGGGACGTGAGGCTTACCCTGGAGACGTTTTCTACTTACACTCTCGTTTATTAGAGCGTGCTTGTAAAGTAATCGCTGATGATGGTATCGCTAAAAACATGAACGATTTACCAGATTCTATTAAGTCTATCGTAAAAGGTGGTGGTTCGTTAACTGCTTTACCAATTATCGAAACTCAGGCTGGTGACGTTTCTGCATATATCCCAACAAACGTAATCTCTATTACAGATGGTCAGATTTTCCTTGATGGAGATTTGTTCAACTCTGGGGTTCGTCCTGCTATCAACGTAGGTATCTCTGTATCTCGTGTTGGAGGTAATGCACAGATTAAATCAATGAAAAAGGTTTCTGGAACTTTAAAATTAGACCAAGCTCAATTCCGTGAATTAGAAGCTTTCGCTAAATTTGGTTCTGATCTTGATTCTGTTACTTTAAACGTAATTGAAAAAGGAAAAAGAAACGTTGAAATCTTGAAACAAGGTTTAAATGATCCTTATACAGTAGAAAACCAAGTAGCTATTATCTACGCTGGTTCTAAAAACTTATTAAGAAACGTACCTGTTGAAAAAGTAAAAGAATTTGAAGCAGATTTCTTAGCTTACTTAAACACTAAGCACAAAGATACGCTTAACGCGTTGAAAGCTGGAAAATTAGATGACACTATTACTGACGTTATCGAAAAAGCAGCAAAAGAAATTTCAGCAAAATATAACTAATTAGATAATTGGTAAATTAGATAATTAGAGATGGTTTTAACATTCTTCTAATTATCTAATTTTCAAATTGTCGCATTTTCTAATTAATAGATGGCAAATTTAAAAGAAATCCGTAATAGAATTACTTCCGTTTCATCGACGATGCAGATTACATCTGCGATGAAAATGGTTTCTGCTGCAAAGCTTAAGAAAGCACAAGATGCAATCACTGCAATGCGCCCTTATGCCGAAAAATTAACAGAATTATTGCAAAATCTTTCTGCATCACTAGAAGGTGAAGTAGGAGGAGATTATACTACACAACGTGAAGTGAAAAAAGTTTTGCTTGTAGCAATTACTTCAAACAGAGGTTTGTGTGGTGCTTTTAATTCTAACGTGATCAAAGAAATTAAAAACCGTACAGCATTTTATGCTGGAAAACAAGTTGATATTTTTGCTATTGGTAAAAAAGGAAACGATGCTTTAAGCAAAACGCATAAAGTACACGGTCATCACAATGCAATTTTTGATCATTTAACTTTCGAAAATGTTGCTGGAATTGCTGATAACTTAACTGAGAAATTCTTATCTGGAGAGTACGACAGAATCGAATTGATTTACAATCAGTTTAAAAATGCTGCAACTCAAATCGTTCAAACTGAACAATTTTTGCCTTTAGCTCCAATTAAATCTAATGAATCAGCCAATGCTGGAGATTATATTTACGAGCCTTCAAAAGAAGAAATTGTGTTGACATTGATTCCTAAATCTTTAAAGACACAATTATACAAAGGTATTCGTGATTCATTTGCTTCAGAGCACGGAGCACGTATGACAGCAATGCACAAAGCAACTGATAATGCTACTGAATTAAGAAACCAATTGAAATTAACTTATAACAAAGCTCGTCAAGCTGCGATTACAAGTGAGATTTTGGAAATTGTTGGTGGAGCAGAAGCTTTAAACGGATAATAATTCCAAAAGTATATATAAAGAAAAAAGCCAGCATTTGCTGGCTTTTTTCTTTATAAGAAGTTTCAAAAAAATTTCCTTTAGAAAGATCTATAAAATGGTGATTCTCAAGTTTATTCAAAAATTGAGAATCACTACCATTTTATAAAAATAGACAGATAACTCTGCGTGCTTTGTCTTTTTTGGGAACAAACTAGCTTTATTAGTCCCACGGCTCTGTTTTTTTTAGGGTTACATTTCAGCAGAATCACTCCCTTTGCTTTGTCTTTTATGGGAACAAACAAGCTTTATCAGTCCCAGTGCTTAGTTTTTTTATAAGGGTTACATTTTAGCTAACTTCAATCCCTTTTATGCTTTGTCTTTTATGGGAACAAACAAGCTTTATTAGTCCCAGTGCTTCCTTTTTTATATGGGTTGTATTTAGCTTTCTCAATCCCTATGTTACAAATTTAAGAAAGGTTTAACGAAAAAATCTTACATAATTCCCATGTGAGATTTATATTATTCACATGTTTAAGAAAAATGCGGATTGAAGAAAAGAAATATTTTAAGAGAAAAATTTCTAAAGTAGTGTTAGTTAATAATATAACGTTGAAGTTTTCTTATTATTATAGTAATAAAGATAAAAAATATATTTTTTTATTTTGTGCATTTTTTATTTTTTTCTTACAAATAAAAAGTTTGTGTGATTTTAAAGGTGTTTGTTCTAATTTCAGAAATATTTAAATTTAAAAATAAGTATTTTTGAAATATAATTTTTGATGAAATGAAAGTAATTGAACTTACCACTATAAATGAAATGTTGGATCAAATTGAAACTATCCGTTTTTTGTATCCTAATATGACAGTAGAAAAATACAAACACTTTCTTTCTGAAATGGTGCCGCATAATTACACTCAAATTGCAGTTTTTGAAAATGAAGTTTGTCTCGGAATTACTGGATGTTGGTCGGCAACAAAATTATGGACAGGAAAATACCTCGAAATAGATAATTTTGTAGTAAATCCAGAACATCGTTCAAAAGGGATCGGAAAAATACTTGCCGATTATGTAGAAAAAAAAGCAAATGAGATAGGTTGCAGCAGCATAGTTTTAGATGCATTCACTGGAAATTTTGGTGCGCATCGATTTTACTACAATCAAGGTTATGCTCCAAAAGGATTTCATTTTGTAAAGATTTTGGACCAAAGTAAAATGACTACTTAAAATTAGAAGCTTCTTTTTTTATTACACCAACAAATGCGACATTAAACCAAAGAAATGGTTATTTTTGTCCTACAAACATTATTAGATTATATTTTGGGATTATATAAAAATCTATTCAAGCAAACAGCAATTTACGGACTGGCAACAGTTTTACCGAGAATGCTGAGTTTTTTATTAGTGAGATTATATACAGGAATTTTACCAACGGCTGAGTATGGTGAAGTTTCGATTGTATTGTCTTGGATGGTTTTCTTTAACGTTGTACTTTCATACGGAATGGAAACGGCATTTTTTAGATTTTACAGTGCCGAAGAAGATAAAAAGAATGTTATAGCAACTTCGACAATTTCTATATTTTGGACTTCCATAATTTTCCTTTTTGTAGCGCTAATTTTTAGAAATACACTCGCCAATTTAGCCGAAGTTGATGTGCAGTATATTACCTACACCGTTTGGATTTTAGTTTTAGATGCGTTGGTTTTAATACCATTTTCCAAATTAAGAGCCAATCAAAGACCAATGGTTTATGCGGCTATTAAAATTGGAAATGTTGTAATAAACTTGCTGCTCAATATATTCTTCTTAATGTATCTGCCAAAATTAGCTGATGCAAATCCAAATTCTGTTTGGGATAATCTATATGTCGAAAACTTTCAGATCGCTTATATTTTCATTGCAAATCTTCTGGCAAGTTTGGCGACATTTATTGTGTTGTCTCCAAATTATCTTTCGCTTGGACGAAAATTCGATCCAGTACTTTGGAAAAAAATGATGAAATATGGACTTCCAATTTTGGTTGCTGGATTAGCATTTGCAGTTAACGAACATTTTGATAAAATTCTTTTAGGATATTTACTTCCAGAAAATTTAGCAAAATCTGAAGTTGGAGCGTATTCTGCTTGTTATAAACTTGGATTATTTATGGTTCTTTTTGCAACAGCTTTTAGATTAGGAATTGAGCCTTTCTTTTTCAGCCATGCCAAAAACGAAAATGCACCGCAGACTTACGCCGTGATTACTAAATATTTTGTAATTCTTGGTTCTCTAATTTTATTAGGGGTTATCGTTTTTGCAGATGTTTTAAAATACTTACTATTAGATAACAAATCGTATTGGGAAGCCATGAAAGTAGTGCCGTTAATTATTTTGGCAAACTTCTTTTTGGGAATCTATAATAACTTATCGGTTTGGTACAAATTAACAGATAAAACCAAAATTGGTGCTTACATATCTATTGTAGGTGCGATTGTAACTTTAGTTTTAAATTATTTCTTAATTCCAAAATACAGTTATTACGGATCAGCGATTGCAACTATTTCGGCTTACGGAAGTATGATGTTGATTTCGTATGTTTTAGGAAATAAATATTATCCGATTCCTTATGATATGAACAAAATTGGAGCTTATTTAGGAGTTTCAATTCTGTTTTCAATAATCTCATTTTACGGATTTAGAGAAAATTACTTTGTTGGAATTCCGTTATTATTAGCTTTTATGTATTTGGTTTACCATTACGAAAAAAGTACGATTAAAGGAATAATGAAAAGAAAATAAGCGCGTTTAAATATTACAATAAAAATGAAAATTCAAATTATCAATAAATCACAGCACGATTTACCAAATTACGAAACGATTGCTTCTGCAGGAATGGATCTTCGTGCGAATTTAACAGAATCAATTACTTTAAAACCTTTAGAAAGAACTATTGTAAAAACAGGACTTTTTATCGAATTGCCAATTGGTTACGAAGCGCAGGTTAGACCAAGAAGCGGGTTGGCAGCAAAAAAAGGAGTGACCGTTTTAAATTCGCCTGGAACAGTTGATGCAGATTACAGAGGAGAAATCGGGGTAATTTTAGTAAATTTATCAAATGATGATTTCGTTGTTGAAAACGGTGAAAGAATCGCACAGCTGATTATTGCTAAACACGAAAGAGCCGAATGGATTGAAGTGGAAACACTTTCTGAAACTTCAAGAGGAGAAGGCGGTTTCGGAAGTACTGGCGTAAAATAAATTTTTATTCAGTATTTATTTTAGAATAAAGAAAGACCAAACCCAATGAAGATTTTGAAATCTTCCCATAAAATCAGATAGAAAATGAAAATAATTGTGCCAATGGCAGGTCGCGGATCGAGACTAAGGCCACATACACTAACAGTTCCAAAACCGCTTATTCCGGTTGCAGGAAAATCAATCGTACATCGTTTAGTTGAAGATATTGCCAAAATATTAAAAGAACCAATCGAAGAAGTTGCTTTTATTTTAGGAGACGAAGCTTTCTTTGGTGATGATGTTGTAACAAGTTTAGAGGATTTAGCAAAAGGATTAGGAGCAAAAGCTTCAATTTATCGTCAGGATCAGCCACTAGGAACTGGACATGCTATTATGTGTGCAAAAGAATCTTTGTCTGGCCCAGCTGTAATTGCTTATGCAGATACTTTAATTCGTGCAGATTTTGAATTAGATCCATCTGCAGATGCTGTTATTTGGGTAAAACAAGTAGATCAGCCTGAAGCTTTTGGTGTTGTAAAATTGAATCAGAATAACGAAATAATCGAATTGGTTGAAAAACCAAAAGAATTCGTAAGTGATTTAGCCGTTATCGGAATTTACTATTTCAAAGAAGTTGGTGTTTTAAGAAACGAACTTCAAAATGTTTTGGATAATAATATTCAAAACGGAGGGGAGTACCAAATCAACGACGGAATTAAAGCGATGATGGCAAACGGAAAAGTTTTTAAAACCGGAAGTGTTGACGAATGGATGGACTGTGGAAACAAAGATGTAACCGTAGAAACGAATACGAGAATGTTAGGCTTCTTGCATAATGATGGTGAACATTTGGTAGATTATGGCGTAACATTAGAAAACGCAACTATCGTTCCGCCATGTTATATTGGAGAAAACGTAGTAATTAAAAATGCTACTGTTGGGCCAAATGTTTCTCTTGGAAAAGGTTGTCATGTAACAGACAGTACAATCAAAAACAGTTTGATTCAGACAAATTCTCAAATAAAAAATGCTAACTTAGATAATGCAATGATTGGAAATCATGTTAGTTATGATGGAAAATTCACAAGTATCAGCATTGGGGATTATGCTGTTTTAGAATAAAATAAAAATTAAAAAAGTTTCGTTTTGTTTAAGAAGTAATTTTTAAAATGATGAAAAAGAGAATCTTAACTATTTTGTTTTTTGCCTTCTTCGGAAGCACGTTTTCGGTTTTTGCACAGACAGAACCCGAAGATATTGCTATGGCAACAGATGAATATCAGGATTCTTTTTACGAATCATTAAAACAAAAAGGAATTGAAAATTATGATAAAGCCATTGTATCATTGGAAAAATGCATTAAGCTGAAACCCAATGATGCAGTTGCTTATTTTGAATTAGGAAAAAATTACCTGTCGCTTAAACAATATCAAAATGCTCAGACCGCTTTTGAAAAAGCAACACAATTAGATCCTAAAAACAAATGGTTTTGGCTGGGAATTTATGATGTAAGTTTTGAAACCAAAAACTACCCTCTTGCGATAGAAACGATTCAGAAAATTATTGTTTTTGACGAAGAGTATAAAGATGATCTGATTTCGTTGTACATGATTACCAATCAATATGATAAAGCATTGACGGCGATTAATGAAATGAACGATAAATTCGGAAAATCATCAGATCGTGAAATTTATAAGCAGCAGATTTTATCACAAGGAAAATATCAGAATGCAGAAATAGACAATTTGATTCAGCAGATCAAAAAAGATCCAAAAGAAGAATCCAATTATCTTAATCTTATTATTTTGTATTCTAAGAATAATGAAAACGAAAAATCGCTGGAAGTTGCGAAACAATTGGCGAAAGAAATTCCAAATTCAGAATGGGGTCAGGTAAGTTTATTTAAAACATATCTAGATTCTAATCAGGCAGATAAAGCCATAAAATCAATGAATGTAATTTTGGCAAGTTCCAAAATTGATTCCAAAATAAAACATCGTACACTAAACGAATTTTTAATTTATGTAAATAAAAATCCGCAGTACGCTCCAGATTTAGAAAAAGCAATTTCATATTTCGATAATGACCCAAATGTTGATGTGGCCAAAGAAATAGGGAAATTTTATCATAGCAAAGGACAATTTGAAAACGCAATTAAATATTATGAAAAAGATTTAAAAGCCAATTCAGATACAGATCGTGAAACCAATTTATTATTATTGGAAGCTTATTCGAAAGCAAAACAATTCGAACCCTTGACCAAAAGAGCGATGACAATGATCGAAGTATATCCGAGTCAGCCGCAATTTTATTATTATGCAGGTTTAGGAAACAATCAGTTAAAGCAATTTAAAAATGCAAAAACTGTTCTCGAAATGGGACTCGATTATGTTGTTGACGATAATAAACTGGAATCAGATTTTAATATTCAATTAGGAGAGGCATATAATGGATTGGGCGACGCAAAGAAAAAAGAGGAATACTTTTTGAAGGCAAATGAATTATTAAAAAAGAAAAAGTAAAGGAGAACATTCAAATGAAAAAATATATAGCGGTACTATTGCTGTCGATTGCAGTAATTTCATGTAAATCGAAAGCGGTTGCAGTACAAAACAATACAAGTGAGACGGTTGCACCGACAAAAGAAGATAAAAAAGTAATCGAAAAACATTATAACAATAAACTAGATTTTTCAACTCTTTACATAAAAGCAAGTGCTAGATATGTTGATGAAAAACAAAGCCAGAACGTAACAGCAGAAATTAGAATCGAAAAAGACAAACAGATTTTAATAAGCGTACGTTTCTTAGGAATTACAATGGCAAAGGCTTTAATAACTCCATCAAAAGTTAGTTATTACGAAAAAATAAACAGCACTTATTACGATGGCGATTTTACAAGTTTGAGCAAATGGCTGGGGACAGAATTAGATTATTCTAAAGTTCAAAATCTATTAGTTGGAGAAGCTTTTGATGATTTAAGAAAAGGAAAATATACGCAGACTATTGTAGAAAATCTATTTAGACTTGACGATGAGAAAGATGCTAAAGTGAAGAAAACCTTTTTCTTAGATGGTGAAAAATATCTGATTCAAAAAGAAGAAATTTCACAGCCATCAGAAAATATAAATTTACAGATTTCTTATTCGGACAATAAAATTTTCGATCAAGGAACACTTCCAACAAGTATCGAAATCAACGCGGTTCAGCCAAAAGGAAAAACAAATATCAATTTGAATTACAATAATATTTCATTTAACGAAGAACTTACTTTTCCGTACAGTGTTCCAAGCGGATACAAACAAGTTTTAATTAAGTAAATTTGCAAAAAGAAAACATAAACATGCCAAAATTTCTCCTAAGCCTAATTTTAATATGTGCAACTACTTTTGTATTTGCGCAGGATTCACAGCAAGAAAAACTGGAGCAGCGTAAAGCGCAGATTCAGCAGGAAATTAGAGATAATGAAAAAATGCTTCAATCTGTTCGTAAAAAAGAGAAATCTGCTGTAAACGAATATTTGATTCAGGCGAATAAAATCAAATTAAAAGAGAAATTAATCAATACAACGGCAAAACAAGAAAAGCTGTTGAGTAATGATATGTACATTAATCAGGTTCAGGTTAATAAACTTAAAAAAGAACTTAAAGTTCTAAAAGAAGATTATGCCGAGATGATTTTGAAATCATACAAAAGCCGTTCTGAACAAAGCCGAGCAATGTTTATTTTATCTTCTGAGAGTTTCTTACAAGCATATAAGAGAGCGCAATATTTAAAACAATATACAACTTTTAGAAAAAACCAAGGATTAGAAATCCAATCTAAAACGGCACAATTAGTAGATTTCAATGCAAAACTAGATGGTCAGAGACAAGTAAAAAAGAAGATTATTGTAGAAAATCAAAAAGAAAAAGTAACTCTTGAAGCAGAGAAAAAAGAGCAGCAGAAATTGGTAAATGCCCTTAAAAAAGATAAAAACAAAATTGCTGCAGATATTCGATCAAAACAAAGTGAATCAAAACGAATTGACAGACAGATTGATCGTTTAATCCGTGAAGCAATTGCTGAAGCCAATAGAAAAGCAGCAGCTGAAAGAGCAAAAGCAAATCCTGGTTCAAGTGAAACAAAAGCACCAGTTTCCTCATCTAAAATTGCTTTAACGCCAGAAGATAAAGTTTTAGCGGCCGATTTTAAAGCCAACCGCGGAAGACTTCCCTGGCCGGTAGAAAAAGGATTTATTTCTCTTGGATATGGCGACCAGCCTCACCCGCTGCATCCTTCAATTACGGTACATAACTCTGGAGTGGAGATTACAACAGAAGATGGTGCCAGTGCAAGAGCCGTATTTGCTGGAGAAGTTTCTAAAGTGATCGTTTTATCTCCAGTGAACAAGGCAGTTGTAATTCAGCACGGGGATTACTTTACGGTTTATCAAAACTTAAGTTCGGTTTCGGTAAGTCAAGGTGATAAGGTAACCATAAAACAAAGTATTGGTAGAGTGAGAACAAGCGGAGATACAGGAAAAACAATTATCAAATTCTTGATTCTTCAAAATACATCAAACAACAATCCGGAAGGATGGCTGCAAAGCAGATAAAAAATTTAAGGGAGCAATTAAGCTCCCTTTTTTATATTAATAATTTTCTTCTAAGAAATATTTTAAAACATCAGTTGTAGTTACAATTCCTTTTAATTCTCCTTTGTCAACAACCGGCGCCGCATGAAATTCTTCTTTCACAAAAATTTCTGCCAAATCTCTGATAATAAGATCTGATGAAACGGTTTTAGGCTTCGAAGTCATAACTTGCGGAATGGTAAGCATTTCCAAAATAGCTTCGTCTGCACCATCTTGTCCATCAAACAATGCACCAAACGTAAGGCGGTTAATATCAGTACGGCTGATAATTCCGACTACATCTTTTCCATTCACAACAGGAAGATGTCGTATAGAATTGGATTTTAATTTTTCTACTACATTTTTTAAATCATCATTGTGACTCACTGTGATTACACTTTTGGTCATGATGTGGCTAATTGGTTCTCTCTTTTTCATAATTAGATGTGTTAGATTTAGATCAAAATTGACCAATATTTAGCAAAAGAAAGATGACTTTTGTCAGCAGAAAAAATAGAAAGAAGTTGTATTTTAGATAGCATTTTTTTGAAATGAGGCTAGAAAAACGCTCATTTCGATCTTAATTTAAAGTAATAAATACTAATTTAAGATTGAAGTTGTTTGAAATTGTTACCATTGAATTTAAAAGTATTATTTTTGCAGTATGGAAACAAATAGACAGAAAAAAATAGGCGGTGTAATCCAGAAAGATCTGGTTGATATTCTGCAAGGTGAAGTGAGAAAAAATGGAGTTACAAACTTGGTAATTTCAGTATCCAAAGTAAGTGTAACTACAGATTTGTCTGTGGCAACCGTTTATTTAAGTATTTTTCCCCAGGAAAAAGCCAAAGAAACATTAGAAGGAATTAAATCAAATACTACTTTGATCAAACACGATTTAGCACAGCGAGTTCGTCTGCAATTACGTCGTGTTCCTAATTTAGTTTTCTTTATTGATGACTCTTTAGATTATATTGAGAAAATTGATAATGCACTTGCAGGAAAAGAAAACCCAATAGAAAACCGTGATCTTTTAGAAAAAAGAAGAAAATCATAAGTTGAATTTCCCTTTATACATAGCCAAACGATATATTTTTAGCAGTAGTAAAAACAATGCTATAAATATAATTAACCGAATTGCCAGCATGGGAATCATTGTTGGTACAATGGCTTTGTTTGTTGTTTTATCCGTTTTCAGCGGTTTAAAGGTTTTCAGTCTTTCCTTTACAAATGAAATTGATCCCGATTTAAAATTGACAAGTACGTACGGAAAATCATTTTTACTAACACCGGATCAGCAGACTCAAATCAAAAAAATTGACGGTGTTGTCTCTTACACCAAAATTATAGAAGAACGTGTTTTATTTTTGTTTAAAGACAAACAGCAGGTTACTTATTTAAAAGGCGTTGACAGTCTTTATCCTGTTGTGAATGATATAAAGAAAAAGCTCTTTAACGGACAATGGCTTAAACCAGACAGCTATCAAGTTGTTATTGGTTACGGAATGACACAGGATTTCTCGATGGGAATTCTTGATTTCGAAAACCCGCTTCAGATTTTTGCGCCGAAACCAGGAAAAGGCGCTATCGAAAATCCCGAAGAAGCTTTTAATAAAACCGATGTTTTACCTGTTGGAATTTACTCAGTCAGCGAAGAATTAGATTCTAAATATGTCTTTGCAGATTTAGGTTTAACGCAAGAATTGTTGATGTATAAACCCAATCAAATTTCGGGAATCGAATTTAATTTAAAGCCGGATGCAGATGAAAATGCAATAAGAAAACAGCTTAATTCGATTTTTAAAAATAAAATCACTTTAAAAAATAGAGCACAGCTAAATGAGTCTTTGTATAAAATGCTCAACACCGAAAATATTGCGGTTTATTTAATTTTTACACTCGTAATTATTGTAGCGCTTTTTAATTTAGTTGGTGCTTTGATTATGATGATTTTGGAGAAAAAAGGAAATCTAAAAACTCTTTTGAACCTCGGAACTGAAATTGGCAGTCTGAGAAAAATATTCTTACTTCAAGGAACTTTACTCAGCGTTTTTGGCGGTTTAATCGGCCTTGGTTTAGGAATTATATTAGTGATTCTCCAGCAGCGTTTTGAACTAATTATGATTACACCAACTCTGGCTTATCCAGTAGTTTTTACCCTAGAAAATGTTTTAATCGTAATGGGAACAATTGTTTCTCTCGGATTTGTTGCTTCTTTAATCGCAAGCAGTCGCGTAAGTAAAAAGTTATTAGATTAATTCTTCTTTAAAAATATTACTTATATTTACCGCATTATAAATCTACAGCATATGATTGTTTCTGCTTAATCCTATTTTATTTTTTAGAATAATTAGGATACTTACGTTTACTTTTCAGTTCAGATTAAAAATACATCTGGACCAATTTTATTATTTATCCTAAAATATCATGACAGAAACAACTATACAGAAAAGCTTCTTTTCTAAAATTTTTACCACTTTAAAACAAGCCCTAAAAGGAGACGAATCATTTGACTATACTTCTGGAAGTATAAAAAAAGCCGTAATTCTATTGGCCATTCCGATGGTTTTAGAAATGATGATGGAATCGGTTTTTGCATTAGTCGATTTGTATTTCGTCGGGCATTTGGAACATAGCAGTTTTGCCATTCAAACCGTTGGGTTAACCGAATCCGTTTTGACTGTAATTTATTCTCTCGCTATCGGAATGAGTATGGCGGCCACGGCAGTTGTAGCAAGAAGAATTGGAGAAAAAGATCCAATTGCTGCTGCAAAAGCTGGAATGCAGGCGATTATTATTGCATTTGCCGTTAACAGTATAATGAGCATTTTCGGAATTATTTATGCAAAAGATATTTTGATTCTAATGGGATCTTCTTTAGAGTCTGCAGAACATGGTTACAGATTTACACAAATTATGATTGGATCTAGTTTGTGTATTATGCTTTTATTCTTGATAAACGGAATTTTTCGAGGCGCTGGAAATGCAGCGATTGCTATGAAAAGTCTTTGGATTGCCAATATCTGCAACATCATTTTATGTCCGATTTTGATTAACGGTCTGGGGCCAATTCCAGCTTTCGGATTAATTGGTGCTGCTTTAGCAACTTCAATCGGAAGAAGCATTGGTGTTTTTTATCAAGTGTATCATTTGTTTTTTGGAAACGGAGTTTTAAAAATCAAGATTTCCTATTTTGCACCCGATTTTACACAAATAAAAGCTTTAGTAAAAATTGCAGCTCCGGGAATTTTACAATTTGTAATTGCGTCTTGCAGCTGGATTTTCTTGGCAAAATTAGTCGCTACAACAGGAGGAGATCATGGTTCGGCTGGTTACCAAACGGCATTAAGAATTATGATGTTTTTTATTCTTCCAGCTTGGGGATTGAGCAATGCGGCCGCGACTTTGGTGGGGCAGAATTTAGGCGCCAAACAAATAGAACGTGCAGAGAAATCAGTTTATACAACCGCAAGATACAATGTTATTTTCATGGCTTCAATAATGATTATTACTTTGGCTTTTGGTCAATATATTATTTCGTTTTTTACGAATGACGAACAGGTAAAAATCATTGCGATAGAAGCACTGCAAATCATGAGTATTGGTTTTATTTTCTACGGGATCGGAATGGTTTTAATAAACACTTTCAACGGAGCAGGAGATACCTGGACACCAACCGGAATTAATTTCTTTGGGTTTTGGCTGTTCCAAATTCCATTGGCTTATGTATTAGCAAAACATTTTAATATGGGACCAACGGGAGTTTTTATTGCCATTCCGGTTGCTGAAACTGCCATTACTTTAGCCGGAATCTTTTTCTATAAAAGAGGGAAGTGGAAGAGGGTTCAAGTTTAGTATTTGTACAATATTTCTTAAATATTTTCGTTGTGATTATGTAACTAAAAAATAAATCATAATGAAAAATCAAATCAAAATTTTAGCCATTTTAGGAGTTTTACTATTTGGATTTCTGGGATTTACCACGATTGACAAAAGAGTAATCATTATTGATGCAGGTCATGGAGGTCATGACTATGGAGCGACAATTAACGGTATTCAAGAAAAGATTATCTCAGAATCTATTGCTCAGAAAATCAAAACTCTGAATAAAGATTCAAATACCGAAATTGTTTTACTTCGTGAAGGGGATCATTTTATGGAATTGAGTGAAAGAACTTCAACTATAAATAATTTAAAACCAGAGTTGGTTGTTTCATTACATGTCGGTACCAATTCTAATGCAACAGCAAATGGTGTTGAAGTTTATGTTTCATCAAAAAATAAAACATTTAATGAACGATCAAAGATGTTAGCTGAAAATGTAATTGAAAAGATTGCATCTACAGGAAATCTTACCAAAAGAAAAGTAAGTGAAGCACCTTTTTATATTTTAAAAAATACTGAATGCCCTGCTATACTTGTAGAAATGGGATATTTATCTAATGAAAAAGATAGAAATTATATTACCAGCGAAAGCGGACAAACTGAAATTGCTGAGAAGATTTTAGAATCATTGAAATAAATTATAAAAGGAAAGACCTTCAATTTTGAAGGTCTTTTTTATGTTTAAACAAATTCGTATCCTGCATAAACCTGTTCGATTTCTTTCATAATTGCGAATAAATCTTCAGGAGCGTCAGTAGTAACTAATTTTTGTTTGAATTCTTTAAACGAATGAATTCCTTTAAAATAATTGGTGTAATGACGTCGCATTTCAACAATTCCCAAACGCTCACCTTTCCAGTCCATTGACCATTGTAAATGGTTTCTAGCTGCTTCTACACGATCAATAACCGTTGGAGCAGGTAAGTGTTCACCTGTTTTAAAAAAGTGTTTTATTTCATTAAAAATCCACGGATAACCAATCGCGGCGCGACCGATCATGATGCCGTCAATTCCATATTCGTTTTTATATTTTAATGCTTTTTCTGGACTGTCGATATCACCGTTTCCAAAAATAGGCATTGTAATTCTTGGATTGTTTTTTACACGTGCAATGTGCGACCAATCAGAATGACCTTTATACATTTGCGCACGGGTTCTTGCGTGAATTGTTAAAGCCTGAACTCCAATATCCTGAAGTCTTTCTGCAACTTCATCAATATTAATAGAACTTTCATCCCAGCCTAAACGTGTTTTTACTGTCACTGGTAAATCAGTTCCTTTGATAACCGCTTTTGTCAGACGAACCATCAAATCAACATCTTTTAAAACTCCAGCGCCGGCACCTCTGCAAACCACTTTTTTTACTGGACATCCAAAATTGATATCCACTAAATCAGGTTTTACAGTCGAAACAATCTTAGACGACATTTCCATTGCTTCTTCATCACCACCAAAAATCTGGATTCCGACAGGACGTTCGTAATCAAAAATATCCAGCTTCATACGGCTTTTTATTGCATCACGAATTAACCCTTCAGACGAAATAAACTCAGAGTACATCATATCAGCTCCGTGCGTTTTGCATAATCTGCGAAACGGCGGATCACTCACATCTTCCATCGGAGCAAGTAGTAAAGGAAATTCGGGAAGTTCTATATTGCCAATCTTAACCATCTTCATAATTTTTTGCAAAATTACAACATTTAGTTCAATTTGCGCCAAATTGAGGTTCAAAGGTTCAAAGTGACAAAGTTCCAAAGGTTTTATATTCAGAATCTAAATCTTTGTACCTCTGGACCTTTGCAACTTTGTACCTTTAACGATAGTCAAAAAACCGAATTGGTTTTCGGCTCATTGGGTTAAAAACCAACGGATTCAAAACTTCTCTTGAAGCAAATTCTATTTTTGGAGTTACTCTCAATTTGGCTCTAAAATGATCTTTTATTTCCTGAAGAAATTCTGGAGTCTGGTTTTTTGCTGCAATTTTAATCAGGATTTCATCAGTTCCTAAATCGTTGGTAGAAATTTCGATTAAGTGATTTTCGATATTATCAAAACTGCTCAAAACATCGTTCATCGCTGGCGGATAAAGTGTTGTTCCTTTGTATTTGATCATTTGTTTTTTACGCCCGACAACTGGTCCAACACGCAAAGTATTTCTGCCGCAAGCGCAAGGTTCATCATGTGCTTGTACAATATCTCCAGTTTTAAAACGCAATAAAGGCATGGCTTCAATACCTAAAGTAGTAAAAGTCAATTCGCCAATTTCGCCATTTTTTACAGGCATATTATTTTCGTCAAGAACTTCAACAATAATTAATTCAGGGTGATGATGACCGCCTTTTCCGTGTTCACATTCTGTAAAAGCAGTACTCATTTCTGTCGAAGCATAAGTAGAATAAAGCTTGATATTCCATTTATCAGTGATTTTTTTCGATAAAATATTCATCGAAAAATCCTGTTCTCTCAACGATTCTCCAATACAAACAGCGCCTTTAATGCTCGAATTATTATAATCAATTCCGTGCATTTCAGCGTATTCAATTAATTTTAAAAGGAAAGAAGGAACTGTAATTAAATAACTCGGATTGTATTTTAAAATCGAATCCCACTGCATTTCGGGAATTCCGGCACCAACTCTTATTACACCGACTTTTAGTTTTCGAAGACCAAGAAAATAAGCCAAACCAGCCATAAATTTTCGGTCCATTGTAGTCATTAATTGTACGACATCGCCTTCTGCAATTCCAGCGCAGGCAAACGAAATAGCTTCATTATATGCCAGACGATCTAAATCAGAATCTGTTAAACCAAAAGTTACAGGATCTCCCAAAGTTCCTGATGTTGTGGCATAATCTATAATTTTATTTTGCGGTACGCATAAAAAATCATCATTATATTTTTGTAAATCTTCTTTGGTGGTTACAGGCAGATGCTGTAAGTCTTCAAGGGTTTTTATTTTTGAAATATCAATGTTTTGTCCTGCAAAAAGTCTTTTGTAAAAAGGAGAATTTTGACTGATATAGCTCAAAAGCTCGACTAATTTCTGCTCTTGAAAATTTTTAATTTGGGCTAAAGAATCTTTTTCTATATCTGGAATCATTGTAATTTTCTTTTGATTTTTTCTAGGTATTTTTCAATTGCTGCTTTTTCAGGAGCTGTAGTAATTTCTTTTGTTAATGCTTTTTCAAAATTCACTTTTGCAGCAGCAAAATCTTTTTGCTGATAAAAGTACAATCCTGTTTTGTAATACACAACCCAATATTCAGGGTTTAACGATTGATATTGCAAAAGCTTTTCAGGAGCTATTTTTTCTTTTTTATTTAAAGAATCGTCAATCTCTTGATTTACAGTTTTAAATTTTTTAAAATTCTGAAACATTTCCGTTTTTAAGAACGGATCTTTCGGAATGTTTAAGTTTTCAATTTCGAGAGAATTTATCTGAGCTTCTGTTCTGTTTTTAAAAATAGAATTCAAATCATAGCATACAAATTCGCCCAATTGATACGGATTTGCTGATACCCAAACCAATTTTTCTTTTGGTTTGAAAATAATTCCGTGATGTGCCAAAAGCTGATTTAAAGCTTTTTCATTTCCGTAACCCAAAGCAATATTTTTTAAGCCTTCTTTATTTCTAAGAATTTCAGAAGCAATTTTTGGATTCACTTTTGGATTTTCATTCAGCAATTCCTGCATTCTTTCAAAACGATATTCAGAATGACTGTTCAGGATTTGTTCTTGGTTTCGTTTGTCATCTTTAAAAACTTCTCCTTGAAAGTGGTTCGAACAAATTAATTCACTGCTGTTTGGCGCTTCGTAAACATCCATTTTTTCTGGAGAAACTTCAATTAAAATAGCTTTGTTATCGTGAGCGCTTCCAACCATAATAGATTCAGAAACAAAAACATCTCTTTTTTTGGCGATCGCAATAGCTTCGTCCAGATTTTTAGCATGTTGTAAAATTTCTCGGGTAAGAATAGAAATTGGTGTTTTTGCAGTCAGCGGAATCTGCGATTTTGATGCGTTAATAGTTACCGTCAAACCTTCGAGATTCATTCCAGAAACCGTGCCGATCATTCCCGGCCAAGTCACCATCATAAACGGAAATCCTTCTTTTGGATTTATAAAAGCAACAATTTTATTTTCTGCAAATTCATCATTTACATAAAAATCCAAATTACGGCCAAGCAATAAATTTCCATCTTCCGTTTTTTCATTCCAAACCGCAAAAGAAGAGCAGCCAACTAAAGCTAAATCCTGCATGGCATGGCCAATATCGTGCGCTCCGTGCAGGTATAAATTGCGCTGAAATTGCGGTGCAATATTATCAAATTCATGCCCGGTATATTGAGAAACACCATAAATTTCTGCCTGATATTCATTTGGAACATTCAAATACAATTTGCGATTGTACCAGATCAAAAACTTACGAAGTATTTTTTGTTGAAATTTTGAAGGAATAAAATCCGTTATTTTAGAGAAAAAAATACGTTGCTGTTTTTGTAAAAGAGAATCGGTCAAAGCTCCAGTTGTAAGACCAATTTGTAATGGATCGCCTTCTGCATATAATTCCCAAAGTCCTTGTTTGTTTTTGAAAAACGAATTTTTTCCAGAAACAAAAACAGAGTCTGAAAGTTTTTTTACTACAGGAACGTCAGCGTTATAAGCACTAAGATCGGGTTTGTGATTTTTTGATTTCGAAGTACCGCAAGAAGTCAGTAATGCTAAAAAAGTAATGAAAAGAATAGATAGAATACGGCTTTTCATAAATGATTTATTCAGTTGTTTTATTGATTTTTTCTAATAAATATTCTTTTCCGACAATTTCAGAACAAGTAATAACAGCGCCAATCGTTACTCCAAGAACTCCGTGCATATTAACGCTTTGGCCCGTAAGATACAGATTTTCGAGTTTAGTTTTGGACGGAATTAAAGTTTTCATCGGATTATTTGAATCCTTTACATAACCATACATATTGCCGGCGTCACCACCGATATAATCACGATAAGAAAGCGGTGTAGAAGTATGGATTGATTTTATGCAATCTCGAATTCCAGGAAATTTCTTTTCGATTTCATCTAAAAATTTGGAAGCTTTTTTATTTTTAAAGTCTTCATAACTTTCACCTCGATCATTTTCATCAAAAGTGGTGTTGAATGTAGTTTCCCAAGCTTTAACATCATCGTATTTCATGTAGGTCAAAAATGTCATTCCGTCTGCCCATTCTTCTTCTTTTGCAGAAACATTCATAGAAGCCATATACGTTTTAGGCCAAGAATTTTCGTCATATTCATGAGCTGTCCAAACTTCGTCACTATTTTTAAAATGATAAAAATTATGATTGATGTATTTAAAAGTTTTAGGTTTAAAAACAATATAAAGACTGAAAGCAGAAAGAACGCCTTCAAGATTTTGAATTCTATTGAAAAATGGTTTTCTAAAATTTTCCTGTCCCGCCATTTTCAAAGTTGTTTTCGGCTCAATATTAGAAATAAAAAGATTGCCAGAAACTTCTGTTTCATCTTTCATTCTTGCCGAAATTACTTTCTGATTTTCAACTTCAAATTTGGTAACTTCTTTATGTTTATAAAATTCGCCTCCGTATTTTTTCAGTTGTTTTAATAACTGTTTTGTAATCTGACTGCCGCCATTAACGCAGCGCCAAGAACTTTCGATATAAGAGTTAACGACTAAAGCATGAACATAAAAAGGAGATTTGTTCGCAATTCCGGCGTACAGAAAATTAGATCCCGCCAAAACAGCTTTTAGTTTGTCATTTTGAGTAAAGGCATCGATTGTATCTTTCGCGTTAAGCGTTACAATTTCGTCATCATATCGACCTTCAGATTCCAGATTATAAAGAGGAAAAGAGCTGCAGACTGATTTTATTTTTTGGCAATAGTTGTAAAGATTTTCTTTTTCGTCGGGGAAATATTTGGAGAGTTGTTTAACAAAATTATCAAAACCCTGAGCATGCGGATATGCTGTTGTATCATCATCAAAAGAAATCATATCAAAACCATTTTCATCTAATTTTTTTAGATTTAAATGACCCATTATTCCGATGTATTGAAAATAACGATGCAGATTTTGACCTTCATCCAAACCGCCGATATAATGTATTCCGGTATCAAAAATGGTTCTGTCTCTTACAAAAGTCTGAAGATTACCGCCATATTGATTGTTTTTTTCGAGCACACAAACGCTGTAACCTTCCTTTGCCAGAATTATAGCCGAAACAAGTCCACCTAAACCGCTGCCAATAATGACTACATCGTAATGTTTTTTCATTTTACTTTTTATTAAAAATACTTATTGAATTTTCGTCCAAAATACATTCAAAACCAAAACTAAGAATAGTGTTTTTTAGAGCTGTATTATGAATCAAAACTATCTGAGAACTTTTTGAAGCTAATTTTTCCAGATCAATTTCTAAGTTTTCTTCAGAAATTAAAACGGTCTCAAATTGATTTGCTTCAATTTCTTCTGGTTTTTCTAAATAAGTAATTTTTCGTTTACCCGCAATGTAATTGGTTTTTGCTACGGCGCGTTTTTCTTCATCAAAAATAAATGAGAAGATTTTTCGCTGTGGTTCCTGCAAAGCCAATAATACATCCAATTCTCCATGATCATTTCCGAAACGTAAAATTTTTGCTTTTGGCGAAAAGCAATTATTCAAACGGAAGTAAGTCTCTAAATTCGTTTTGACATTGTTTTTTACATCGCGAACTACTTCATTCTCTTTGTAAGCATAACTTTGAATAAGCATCTTTTTGAAATAATCTGCGCCTTCAAATTCTTGACGCATTTTATTGAATTCAGCTTTAAAATGAGTACTTATAAGTTTTGTTCTTTCGGCATAATTTTTTCCAAACGAAAGATTATCAGGTGTAATTCTTTCTAAAATA
Organism: Flavobacterium artemisiae; assembly: GCF_042678225.1. NCBI lineage: Bacteria > Pseudomonadati > Bacteroidota > Flavobacteriia > Flavobacteriales > Flavobacteriaceae > Flavobacterium > Flavobacterium artemisiae. Next base: position 77,968 of record NZ_JBHUDZ010000012.1, read on the forward strand.
GAAAGTCGCAAATTGCTATGATGAATAACAAAATCGCCTTTCGGAATTGCTTCTGAAGCACCATGTATCAAAATAGGCAGAATATCCAGATTGAATTCTTCTGCTAATAGAAAAGCGCCTTTGTGAAAACGACCTATTTGATTACTTTCTGAACGCGTTCCTTCTGGAAAAATAATCAAAGAATAACCTTCTTTTACTTTTTGACGAAGTGGTTCTATACCGCTGTCTAAACCTTCAGAAACAGGATAAAAACCTAATTTTCTAACGGCTCCTCCAAAAATTGGAGATTTATAAACCCAGTCGTTAACTAGAAAAATAATTTTTGGGCTTAATTGTCCGATTGCCAAAATATCGACAAATGAAGAATGATTGGCAATAATGACAGCAGGTTTTTCAAAATTTTCGCCATGCGGATTTATAACTTTTTTGGTTATGAATGGATTGCTGTAAAGTACCGATTTCATAAATTTTGAAGTCACATAACGTAGACCTTTTATTTTCTTTTCTTCTTTAATTGGAATAATCGGCATGATGACTAAACTAAAAAAAGAGACAACAATACCGCCAAAACCGTAGTAGAAAAATGAAATAATTCCGTGCATGAATGTACGAATATCTATAGGTGAATTTCCTTTTTTTGGACGATTCGAAATAATGATTTTAAAAAGAATCGGGTAGAAGATAAACGTAATAATTAGTGCTGCAAAAACCCCGATTAACGAAACGGATGAAATAGATGTAAGCGCAGGATGCTGTGCAAAAATCATGGCTCCTATTCCGAGAATTGTCGTAATTACCGCCAAAATAATTGAGGTTCTGTAAATTGCAATTTCATTAATTCCCGATGTATATTCTTTTTGCAATGCACTTGTCATGAAAATACTGAAATCAACACCGTGTCCGAAAATCAAAGTGCAGACAATCATGCTGAAAATATTCATTTGAATACCAAAAATTCCCATTATTCCAGCAGTCACAATTCCAGTCAAAGCAATTGGAATACAGCTTACAAGAACTAATTCTACTCTTCTGAAGAAGAAAAAGAGAATTAAAATTACGGCAATAAATGAATAATTTACAAGAGAATTAAAATCAGTTTTTAAAGTGCTGAAAAATGTTTCGTTCATCTGTTGACGATCGATCGCAATAACATTTTGTTTTTTTTCAGTCGATTTTACAAAAGCATCGCGCTGTTCTGGCGCTAATTTTACTAAAGTCGAAATGGTGTAAAAACCATTTTTTTCGCTCACAAATTCCTGCAGCTGTAATGCCTTAATTTTTAAATATTCTTGTGCAGAAATAGGTTTGAAACTTTGATTAAGCTGTTCGTAAAAAGCATCGTAGGTCGTAGGTTTAAAACCAAGTTTTGCACCTTGCGTGATTAATTCTGATTTTAGAAATGCTTTTTTAGAATTTTCCCAGAAAGAATTCCATTTTGCAATTTTCTTTTCTTGCTCTTCTTTCGAAAGCATAATACCGCCAACCGAACTAAAGTTTAAAACTTTATGTTCTTGTTTTGCTTTTGACAAATCATTAAAAAGCTGACTATTATGCTGTAACGCTTCTTCGATACTATTTCCGTAAGAAGCCGTGTAGATTGTTTTAGAAGTTAGACTGCTGCTTTCTTCCAATTCTTTTTCAGCTGCTTTAATATCTTTTGGAACAAAATTCAACTGAGATAAATCATTATTAAAGCCAACATCATTATAAGTAAAACAACAAATAATAGTTATGATAACGCAACAGCCGATTAAGATTTTATTATTGTGAAAAGAAAAATGAGCCAGTTTATCGATCACATTTTTTTTATGTTCTGACTGATTTTCTTTTGGTTTATATAAATGTGGTACAATTAATAAAGAGAAAAATCCAGAAGCCATTACAATTACAGCAGCAAAAATCCCTAAATCATTAAGCGCTGTAGATTTTACAAAAAGCAGACATAAAAAAGCAACAGCAGTTGTAGAACTACTCATAATTACCGGCATGGTAATGTCTTTATAAAGCGTTTTTACATCGCTGTTGTGTTTGTAATGCGTTAGAATATGGATGGAATAATCAATGGTAATTCCTAATAAAATAGATCCAATTCCGAGAGAAATTGCAGAAATCTGTCCGCGTGTAAAATATAAGAATGCAACAGCAAACAAACCGCCAAAAACAGTTGGCAGAAAAATGATTAGCGGAATCAAAATTTTGCGGTAAAACAAAATTAAGATCAGCATTAAGGTAAACATCGCTATTGAGGTTGTCAAAATAATGTCGCTCTTAATTTGTTTGGCGTTGGCAACAGCAATCATCGCCGAACCAAAATAACTGATCGAAGCTTTACCTTTAAATTTCTGATTTAAATTGTCTTGTATCGAAACCAGTTTATCGGCCAGAATGGTGTTTTTTTCTGTTTCGCTAGACGGAATATTTGAGGTAATAAAAAGAAGTAATTTCTTTTTGTCTTTCGTCATCACAAATCCATTTTCAAGCGTAAAATCATCACTAATGTTTAACTGCTGTAATTTCTTTAATGCAATAAACGAAATACCAAAAGGATCTTGTAGAATAAAATCTTTGGTTACAAATCCAGAAGGCGAAATAATCGATTTATAATTGCCTTCCACCGTAGCGGCAATACTGTCTTTTTGAAGTTTCTGTTGTATGTTTTGATAATCTTTGTCGTCTAAAAAAAGCGGTAGATTATGATATACAAAATCAATCGTTTCCTGAATATTTTCTTCGTTAATTTTTCCCTGAATACCTGTTACATAAGGTTTACAAGAACTAGTAACGCTGTCAGAAAATACCGTTGCCATTTCTCTCAAATCATCGGCAGTACCTTTTTCGTTGATTTTAAAAATAACAGTCGTTTTATCAGCAAAATTAAGTTGTTTTAAAACTTTTGCAGTGACATCTGTTTTTTCATTCGTCGGAATTAGTTTGGTTATATCTTCTTCGAATTTTAATCTAGATGCAAAAAATCCAAATATGAAAAGCATCAAAACAGCCAAAAAAACCGAAAGAGATTTTCTTCGATTAATAAATAAATGAATGGCGTAGAAGTATTTGTGCATGGATTTTTATTTTAAAATTTTTCCGCCACGAATTTCACGAATTTTCACGAATTCTTATTTGAAAAAGGGCATAAATTTATATTGATTTTTGCCACAAATTAATTCGTGAAAATTCGTGAAATTCGTGGCGAAAAAAATCATCTTAATCCTTAATCTGTGGCAAACTTAACTTAAATATTCGTTTTATTCTTAGAACTAAAAGCCGTTAGAAGTAAATAACTTATCAAACCAGCAGTCAATGCAGAAACGGCTGCTAAAATAAGACTTCCGATGATATATTGTGCAGCATTTTTTTGAATATCGTCTAACGTTATCGAACTATCTAAATGTAAAGGAGCATCTGCAGTAACAAAAAAGCTTCCGATCTTTAAAGAACCGTAAATAATAAACGGAATAAAAGGTGGAAAACTCACATTAGAAAATAAAAATGCAATCACTTTATTCAGCCTGAATAATGCGGCAAAAGTAAATAGAAGTAAGGTTTGGAAACCCCAAAAAGGAGAGAGGCCAATAAAAATACCTAAAGCAATTGCGGCCGACTTTTTAAAATTAGAATCGTCGCTTTCTAAAACATCTTCTAGGAAAAACTTTTTAAGACCTTTTTTTTTTGCGCGTCTAAAAAAGTCGCGTGGTTTAATATATAAAAGGGCATTGGTTACCAAAACCGTATTTAAAATACTGATTCGAGTAAAATCTCGAAACGGACGAAAGTGCGAAACTCTTTCTGCCGGATCATATAAAACTTGAATCGGAATGTTTTTTACCACAATTCCTTTCCAGGCTGCGCGTACAATAACTTCGATTTCAAATTCAAATTTATTAGTGTAAAATTTCTTTGGAAGTAATTTTAAAGGATACAATCTAAAACCAGATTGTGTATCGTCTAGTTTAATTCCGGTTTCAAACTTAAACCAGAAATTAGAAAATTTGTTCCCAAAACTGCTTTTTTTGGGAACATTTTCTTGTGTCATATTTCGGCTTCCGATCAAGAGTGCATTTGGCTGCTTCTGAATTTCCGTAATAAAAGACGGAATATCAGAAGCAAAATGCTGACCATCAGAATCGATCGTAATTGCATATTCAAAACCCAATTCGATCGCTTTTCTAAAGCCGTTTCTAAGCGCACGTCCTTTTCCTAAATTTTTAGGATGATGAATTTGAACGAGCTGCGAGTATTCTTTTAAAATCTCATTTGTCAAATCTGTTGCCCCGTCATTGACAATAATAACATTCGAGGAATAATCTAAAATAGAGTCTAATACTTTTTTTAGTGTTTTTTGATTATTGTAAGTGGGTACAATAACGCAAAAGTTAATCGAATTTAGTAATTCCTGCGGGGGCAAAATTGAGTTCATGAGTTTTTATTTGAAGCTTTACTTCACAAATTGTTTCTCTTTTGTAGAGAAACTGTCAGATTGTAAAACAAAGTCTTTAATATATTCTTTCAAAGTACCTGTCAATGTAGGATAGTGTACTGTTAGGAATTTTTTGTCTTCTTTAATATTTTTTTTGTAACCTGTAATTCCAGGAACATTTTCCTGAATGCTTAAACGAATCATTCTCATTTCGATATTATTCGGTTCAGAGGCAATTACAGCTTCGAGCATTTTTGCACCTTCTTTAAAGCGCTCGATTTTCTCGGTTAATTTTTTTTCGAATTTAGAATCTACTAAAATAGAAGCCGCTTTATAAGCCACCAAGATTTTATCATCGTTGGAAGTTACGCCTGACATTTTTTCTGTAAATTCTTTTGCATTTATTTCTGATTTTGCGACATCAGAATACATTTTTCGGATCGAAGCTAAGTCTGGCGTAGTAGCAGAGAAGCCGATCAATAGTAAAATTGAAAATAGTAGTTTCATAGTTAAATTTTTTTATACACTGTACTGAGTTTTAAAGCAGTTGTGCTGTTAAAGAAAGTGGTGTTTTTAACTTTAATCAAATTATCTTCTGTATGCGTAATGTCGAGTTCTAGACGTAATTCTGGTGTAGCTTCGGGATTAATCAAAGCCATAAATTTGACATTTGTCAAAGTCTGGATCAACAAAGAACTCTGTGTAAATTTTTCTGTTAGTTCTTTTATAATCTGTATCATACAAACGCCGGGCATGATTGGGTTTCCTGGAAAATGGCCTTTGAAAACATCGTGTTTTTCATTAACCAAAATGGTAACATTGTACTTTGTATCGGATACTTTTTCCTCCGACAGGACTTTGTAAAAATCTTTTAAAACCATAATTTTTATTTTCCAAATGAATAGGAAACGCCTAATTGAAAATTAATATTTGTATTGTAATCGCCAAATAAATAGTCATTATTACGATCATTCTGATAATAATCGCTGCTCAAGATATCTAAGAAACCTTTTTTAAATCGTGCTTCAAAGATAAAACCCGAAGGCGACTCATAAGCTACTCCTAAAACGAGACCCAAATCATTTTGAGTTTTTTTCACAACAAGATTGTCATTCAGCAAAATATCTAATGTTGGGCCAACTTGTAATTGAATTCCCTGAGCAAATTTAATTTTGTTGATTGCCGCCAAAGACAAATAATTCAAATTTAAATCTAAATATTCGACTTTGTCTGTTTGTGAAACTTCATCATAATAATTTCGAGCAACATTATTAGAACCTTGTCTGCTGTATGTTATTTCTGGTTGAAGCGCATAATGCTTCGTTAAATTCATTTCGATGAATCCACCAGCATAGAAATCTGTTCTGTAATCAGCATGCATTTCAGAAATTGTCGAAAAACTGACCCCCGCTCTCAAACCAGGTTTGGCACTCATTTGGGCTTGTAAATGAACTGTAAAAAATACAGTTAGAAGAAAAAATAATTTTTTCGTCATATTCTCTATTTCATTTTAAAGGTATAACTGATACCGATTTGAAAAACTTGATTTAGGATCAAATTATCGTCATAATATTCTCCATCATCATAATAGTTATCATAACCATAAATATCTATTAATCCTTGTTTTATTCTTGCCTCAAATGTAAGTCCATTTGGTAATGTGTATCCAACACCGCCAACAATTGCAAAGTCAACATCTACAGGGTTAAAACCATAATTTCCAAAATTATCATCGATTTTAAAATCTACAGACGGACCAGCTAAAACATGAAAACCACTTCCTTTAATATTCAGCTTTGCAACTGCACCTAAAGTTAGATAATTTAATTCATATTTCGTTTCATAATAATTGTCATTTATATCATAATAACGACCTTCCGAACCTTGTCTTGAATAATTGATTTCTGGCTGTAACGAAAAGTATTTATTAAATTTAATATCAACCAAACCTCCGATATAAAAATCAGATTTAGTATTATTATTGTCTATGTTTGTTAATCTCGCAAGATTTAAACCTCCTCTAAGTCCAGGGCTCACTTTTACTTGTGCCTGTGACAAATGACCAATAAATAAAACAAAAGCAATTACAACAAATTTTCTCATCTTTAATTGATTTAAAGTTTATAATTAGTTTAAATTTTCTATTCTGATTTTAAATACTGCAATACAATCTGCAGTTTAATATTTTGATGATTTATCTGAATTTTATCAGCAAAAATATTGTTTTCTGAATTAAAAAGAAGGGTAAATTTTTCTTTTGTTTTGGATGCTCGAACGATCTTTTCTAATTTATTGCTGGTTTTAGAAACAAACAAATAGTTATCTCGATTGTGATCATTAGATTTATAAATATCAAAACCATCTTTTTCAAATGCTGCTGCAATAGTATGCTCTTTTTGGAGTAGTAATCGAAAATCTTCTTTTAAAGTATTGATCAGGATTTTTCGATCAAGTTCTGAAACTATCGAATTGACTTTAAAAGATTTCTCTGAAATTTCAAAATCTAAAAGTTTGTTTCCAAATTCGGTAGTAAAAACAACACGATGAATACTGTCGTTTATTTTTTTAGCAATAAAAATTCCAGAGATTTCATTTCCATAAACCGTAATGTTTGTTTTATAAACATAATCGATTTTTGGATCTGAAAAATAAGGAACTTCGTAAGTCGTTTTTTCTAATTTTTTGGGTGTAAAATCTTTTGCGACAGAACCGCAGGAAACCAAAATTAACAGTAGAAAACAGTTAATTAGTAAAAACTGAATCGTCGATTTTTGCATTAATTACTTTGTTTTTAAGTACAATTCTAGTGTAGTCCTCAGAAGATTCTAAAAGTTTTACCTGAATAACAGTTGATTCTTCTTTATCAAAAGTCAGTTCTATTTGTTTAATGTATTTTTTTAGATCGGCATCCTTCGGAAGAAACTTTGCGATGTTTTGCCCTTTTGATTTAAAGTACGAAATCGTAAATTCTTTATCATCAAACATATTACCGCTCACGCTTCCGATAATTAATTTATTAATGCGTCCAAAAATTTTACTGTTGCCGATATCAACCGCACTTTTCTTTCCTTCGTCATTAATTAGAATCTTTCCGTTTTTAAAAACAATACTATAATTGTATGGTTTTTTATATTGCCATTGCAGCATCGAAGGTTCTTTAAAATACATTTTTCCAGAAGTTTCAATGTCTTTAGATAAAAAATCTAAATGTTTGTACTGTACAAAATCAGTGCTTAAAGTTTTGATTTTTTTAGAAACCACATTGACATCTTCTTTAAAAGCAGTGATTTCTGCTGCTGTCATTTTCTGTTCCTGAGCAGTCAAAAAGCAGATGTTCAGAAAAAAAAGAAAAGTATATAATTTAGTCTTCATTGTATTTTATTTTTGAGTGATTTCGTATGCCGAAAGATTCAAAAGATCTTCTGTAGAAACCACCGTATAATTATTTTGCTGTAAAAAACTCAAAAACTGTTCCAATACCAAAACAGAGTGTGGAGCTGTATCATGCAAAAGTACAATTCCGCCGGGAGAAATACGCTTTATTATTCTATTGAAAATTAATTCTTGATTTTTTGTACCACCGTCAAGCGAACGAATATTCCAACCGATTACTTTATGGCCGGTCTTTTTTAAAGCTCTTCTTATCGAAGGAGTTGTAACTCCATAAGGAGGTCTAAAAAAGTTAATTTTTCCAGGAATGAATTTTTCCAGAAGTTCATCCGTTTTCCTAAGTTCCTCGGTTATTTTGTCGGCATTATAAAAATCAAAAAATTTAGAATGGCTGTACGAATGATTTCCAATCAAATGACCTTCGTCAACAATCTGTTTTACAATTTCAGGATACAGTTCAATATTTTTACCAATACAAAAAAATGTTGCTTTTGCATTATACTTTTTCAGCAATTCTAATACTTCTAAAGTATAAGGACTTGGACCGTCATCAAAAGTCAGCGCAATTTTTTTTTCAGTTTCTAACGGATTAGTACAATACGCTTTTACATGATAATTAGAAGAAATTCTAGAAGATCCAAACGCATTTATCCCAATCCAAATCAGAACAATTGCTAAAAACCAAAGAAAATTTACGGTTATATAAAAATTCAGAAAATTAAGAACAAGAATCAAAAAGATAAAAAATAGTGATATGTTTTTGTGCGTTATCATTTTGACAGCAGCGTAAAACTATGATTTTTTCCGTTTAATTGATTGTATAATAAAATAGTATTGTACTCAGATTTGGTAACAGAATTTACTCTTGTAATTTCAGGAACATCTTGTGTTTTAATGATTTTTGCCGCCATCCATAAACCAAAAGCAGAGGCAGTATCAAATTCGCCGCAAAGATGTTTATAATAAAGCTGTGTAGTATTTGCAAAAGCATTTTGAGCAAGATTGGAATAATATTTTTCAAAAGCTGCATTTCCGTCAAAACCTAAAACAACGGCATCGATATCCGAAATTTCTAAATTATTTGCTTTTAGAAAAGAAATTACTTTGGCTTCAACTTCATTTACTTCCAGCGTATTTATCATTTCAATATCTAAAACCTGAGCATAAGTAGATTCTTTTTGTTCGTTTTCTAAAACAAAAAAACTAGCACCTTCTCCATAAACCGCTCCGTTTGTGGCACTGTTTAAAAGATGATATGGTTCTTGATTATCTTGTTTAATGCGTCCGTTTAATTTAAAAAGGGCAGTAGTATAATCTCCGTTTTCGTCAACACCGCCAACTAAAATAGAATTGGCTTCGTTATCTTCAATCTGCATTTTAGCATCCAAAAGAGCTGATTCAAAAGAAACAGCGCCATTTACATACGTAAAATTATAACCTTTGCACTGCATAGTAAGCGCAATCTGTGCTGCAACTGTATTATGCGTAGACTGTATAAATGAAGTCGGAGTTAAAAACTGTTCATCATTATCTAAAATAGCAGTTAGGAATTTTTCAGAATCTTCGATACAACCTAAACCAGTTCCAGTAATAATTGCATCTACATTTTCTACACCAGCATCTTTTACAGCAAGAGCTGCAGCAACAATTCCGTTTTTAACGCCTTTTGCCATACGTCGGCTTGCGGCAGGAGCAATATACTCTTTGTATGCAGGTGAAACGATTTTTAAAACATTTTCGTTTTCATTTACAACGGCTTCTTCTAAAAAAACAGTATCAAATGTTTTTTGAGTCGAAATACAGCCTACTCCATTTATATATGTTTTTTTTGTCATTAGCTTTTTGAGAATATAAGAGTAGAACAGTTTCCTCCAAATCCGAAAGAATTAGATAAAACGTGTTCGATATTTTTATTTTTTAAAGTAGTTTGTGGTTGAAGATCAAACTCTTCCATTTGCTGTTCAAAATTCAAATTAGGATAAACAACACCATTTTGAATTGCCAGAACACTAAATACAGCTTCAATTGCAGCAGCTGCGGCTAAAGTGTGTCCTGTAAAAGGTTTAGTGGAACTAAAGTCAGCTACTTTTTCGTCTTGAAAAATACGAAGTAAAGCACGTCCTTCAGACAAATCGTTGTTTGGAGTTGCAGTACCGTGAACATTGATATAATCAATATCAGAAGGTTTTAAACCCGAAACTTCAAATGCTTTTTTCATCGCCAAGTAAGCACCGTCTCCATTTTCTGAAGAAGCAGTTTGGTGATAAGCGTCATTTGCATTTCCATATCCCGAAACTCTTGCCAGCACTTTTTTGTTTTGTTTTGCAACCACTTCATCCGATTCTAAAACCAAAAACGCAGCAGCTTCACCAAGATTTAAACCTTTTCTAGTATTGTCAAAAGGTTTGTTGTAATCGTCAGAAAGAATCATCAAAGTTTTAAATCCGTTGATGGTAAATTTTGCCAAAGCATCGGCACCGCCAACAATCACACGGTCTAATTTTCCAGATTTAATTAATCTTGCGCCCAGCATAATTGAGTTAGCTGCCGACGAACAAGCTGTACTAATCGTCGTTACCATTCCTTTTAAACCTAATTCTTCTGCAATTTTATCTGCAACATCGCCGCCATCGTGACAAGTAATATATTTTACCAGTTCTGGATGTTCAAAATAATCGTAATAATGTTTTTCGGTCATATCCATACCGCCAACACTGGTTGCAGAAATAAGTCCGGTTCTGAATTCGTTTATAGAAGAAATTCCAGCATTTTTTACAGCTTGTTTTGCTGCCAAAGTACCAATCATTGCTGTTCTGGAGAAATTGTTAGTTTCGTCTAGACGCAATTCTTCTATAAGTTCTTCGTTCGTTTTTTTGATTTCACCAACCTTGATTACATTGGCATGAATGGTCGAAATATTCTGAATCTGAGAAACCCCGATTTTATTTTCGATTAATGAAATATAGCTTTCTTCAACTGAATTACCAATCGAAGAAATAATGCCCATTCCCGTTATGGCAACACCTCTTGTCATTTTAGATTTTAAATTTTAGATTTTAGATTTGGAGACTATTTTTTCAGGTTTACAAAATTTTTTGAAAACCAATTGAATTAGATTTTAAGTATTTCTGCTTGAAATCTAAAATCTAAAGTCTGAACCTAAAATTTATTTAGTTCTATTTGCTTCAATATAAGCAGCCATAGTTTCGATAGACTGAAAAATAGATTTACCTTCTTTTGGATCAACCAATTTGATTCCGTAGTCTTTATCTAAAATTACGATTAACTCTAAAGCATCAATCGAGTCTAAACCTAAACCATCTCCAAACAACGGATCATTATCTGCAATATCTTCAATTGCGATATCTTCTAGGTTTAGAGTAGTAATGATTTTTTCTTTTAATTCTTGTTTTAATGCTTCCATGATTATTTATTGTATAATGTATTGATATTTTCGTTTGTAAATTTTAAATTTTCATTTGTTCCGATGGTGCAAAGAAAAGCTTTATAATTGTTATTAAAAAGTTCTACCCAGCCACACAGGACAATTTCTGCTTTATTTGAATTTAGAAGAATGTTAGAATAGTTCGACATAAATTCTGTATTAAAGGTGTCAAATATAAAGAAAGAATTTTCACTTTTCAGCTGATGACGAATACTTATTTCGCCTAAACAGATATTTGGGAGTGTATAAACAAAAACTGCGGGACTCGGAAAGTAGTTTTCTTTGTCCGAAATTGATTCCTGATGTTTCACGTCTGTATCCAAACTTGCCGATTTATTGGCCAGAACTAAAGCAATATTATTTTCTTTTTCATCTGAAGTTATCGGACTCAAAAGAAGTTCTGCACCAAGAAAAGCCAGCTTGCTCAAAGCATCCATCTTGAAGAATTTAGGATACTGCATTTCAAAATGACGATATGCCTGCTTAGAAAAATCGGCAAAATCAGTTGGTTCTATTTTAAATACAGATTCTCCATTGAGAACAATTTCGTTGTTTTCAATTTGGATATAAGATTGTATGTATGTTTTTTGAGTCATTTTTTAAATTGAACACGAATTTCACAAATTAACACAGATTCATTATCAACAATAAATTACACTAATTAATTCGTGAAAATTAGTGCAATTTGTGTTTAATTTTTTCAAAAACCACAGCCGTATTACAGCCTCCAAATCCAGACGCCGTTTTCAAAAAGAAATTAATATTGGCACTTTCGTTTTTCTCAATAACATTAATAGGTTCACTTACACCAATTTCATCAAAACTTTTAGATTCAAAAAGCGTATTACTGTTAGCAGATTCTATTGCGATAACTGTTTCTAATAATCCAGATGCGCCAAGCGTGTGGCCGTAAAAACCTTTTAAACTATTTACAGGAACGGTTTGAAGATTTAATCTTCCAAAAGCAATTGCCTCCATTTCGTCGTTAAAAGGTGTTGCGGTTCCGTGAGCAGAAATATAGTCTAATTTTTGAGCGTCGATTTTAGCTTCTTTTAAAGCATTTTGAATACTTAAAAACAATCCTTCACCCGTTCTTGACGGTCCAGAAATATGATTAGCATCGTTTATCGAACTGTCGCCGACTACTTTTATTTTAGCAGTTGCCGGATTCGCACAAACTAAAACAGCTGCTACAGCTTCTCCTAAACTTACACCTGTTCTATTTTTTGAATACGGTTTACAAGGAAGATCACTCATTGCCTGAAAAGCATTAAAGCCAGATAAAACAAATTCTGAAACTTCATCGCCCGCTACGACAAAAACATTATCGTATAACTCAGACTGAATCATTCTTTTGGCAATAGAAACGGCTAAAATTCCAGAAACGCAGGCATTCGAAACTACGATTGGCTGTGTTTGGAATCCGAAGAAATCAGAAACGTTTTTTGCTAAAACGTCTAAATGAGCGTTATTAAAACTTTCTTCAGAATTGTCTTTTAAAGAAGTAACATTTCCTTTGGTGGTAGAAAGTAAAAAAGCTGTTTTAGAATTTAATTCTACTTTAGAATTTTTGATGATTGGTTCTAAAGCCAAAATCATCAATTTTTCTAATCGTGAATATTTGCTTTCCGCGCTGATTTTCGCGAAAGAGTCATTTATATTTTCTTCATTAATGATCGAAGCATAAAATGAATTTGGCATCAAAGAAATATCATTATGAAGCTGAATTCCCGAATCGCCGCGAAGAATAGCTTGAATGTTGGATTCAACATCAAAACCTAAAGGCGTGATACAATTCGTTTCTGTAATGTATATTTCTTTTAACATTTTATTTGTCGTTTTTCCTGCAAGGTTTTCAAAACCTTGTAGGTATTTTGTTTTAAGATTTATCTTAAAAAGTTTCACGCAGATTTATAAAGATCTGAGCAGATTAAAAAAGATTTTTATTTTAATTAGTGCTAATTAGTGAAATCCGTGTTCTACTTCAGTAATCCAACTTTTCGTTTCCATTCTTCATAAAATGGAGGATTTGTCAGCATTAAATTTCCGTCTTTATCTAAAAAAACCTGAGTTGTTTCGCCTGTGCAGGCTACTTCGCCTTTATCATCAATAATTTTAAAACGATAAATCATTTTTGCCGCCGGTGTGTCAATTACCGTTGTTTCTATAGTTACAACATCGCCGTAACGAAGAGACAATTTATGCTCGCATGTTGATTTTACAATTGGAGTTGTGTAACCTGTTTTGGCAATATCCAAATAAGTTAATCCATGTTCACGTCCAAAAGCTTCTCTTCCGTCTTCAAAATAAGTAATATAATTGCCGTGCCAAACAATTCCTAACGGATCAGTTTCGTTAAAACGAATTCGAATTTCATGCGAAACAGTTAGGGCAGAGGCTTCGTTATACTGTTCTTTTCTTTTTATCATAGAATAAGGCAATGGAAGTGGTGATTATAAAAAATAAAAATAACAAACTTAGTTTTGGAATAATTTCGGTAAAAGAAACGCTTCTTAATAATACATCGTAAAAAGCTTCAAGGCCCCAATTCATCGGAGACGATTTGGCAATGTACTGCATGATAGTTGGCATGGCAAATACTGGAACCCAAACCCCGCCAATTGCCGCCAAAATAATAACACTAGTTGCACCAAAAGGAGCAGATTGTTCTTGAGTGCTGGCAACAGTTCCTAGTAAAATTCCGAAACCAACTGCAGCAAATCCAGAAAATAAAGCCACGATGCTTGTTAAAAACCAATGTCCTTCAATATTTAGAGGCGGAAGTCCGATACTCGGAAACAAGAATATCGCCACAGCAACCATCATGTAAAACTGAATCATACAGATGATTAGATACGTAATCGTTTTTCCGATAATAACAACTAAATTGGAAACAGGATTGGTCAATAAACGCACAAATGTTCCTTGTGATTTTTCTTTTACGATATTGATTGATAACGGAATCACAATAAAAAAGATCGCAAAAAGTGTCCAAGCTGGAACATTATGCTGTACCGAATTCGGACGTACTTCTTTATTATTGATTTTAGGAATCATTTCTTTGAAAGTAATAAAACTTTTTTGCTCAAATTGTGTAGTTCCTTCTCCTAATTGATTTTGAAAAGTAGTATAAATCGATTTGCTTTCAATCTGCGAAATCATTTTGTCGATCGAACTCATCACAGCGTTTTTAAAACTCATCTGAACCGCTGGATCAAAATACAATTTAACCTCTTTTTCTTTGATAATTCTTTGCGGTTCTTTTACTGCAGTGCTGTCAGTCAAGCCCATACTGCTGACAATTTTAGCCACATTCTGATCTATTTTTTCCTGTAAATCTGAACTTAGGTTTTGAGGAATTATAATAGCCAATTGAAATTTTCCTTTATAAACCGCTTCTTTAGCAGTTTCTTCGGTAATATCTTTATTATCAATTTGGGTAACAACGCTAAACAAATTGCTTTTTTCTAAATTATCAAAAACCGTTTTAGAAACAGATCCTTTGTCTTTGTCAACCAAAAGAATCTGGATTTTAGAATCGCTTACGGTTTTAAAAGTACTGTCTTGGATTAAAGTAACTGTAATTACCAAAACCAAAGGCATGACAAATAAAATAATCAAGCCGCCTAAATCTCTTTTGAGTAAAAGGATTTCTTTTACTACCGACATCCAAATTTTATATACCATCTCTAAAGTCTTTACCGGTTAATGAAATAAAAACATCTTCGAGATTTCTTGCATCAGCAGTTGTGGCAATCAAACTTTTTGGAGTTCCCTGCGCAAAAATACGGCCTCGGTCTAAAATGGCAATTTTAGTACAGAAATCTTCAGCTTCACCCAAGTGATGAGAAGTATAAATAATAGTAGTTCCGTTTTGGTTTAACACTTTTAAATAATCAATGATGGCATTTCTAGACTGCACATCGACACCAACAGTTGGTTCGTCCAAAAACAAAACTTTTGGATTGTGCAGTATTCCAGCAATTAAGTTTATTCTTCGTTTCATTCCACCTGAGAATGTCTCAATTGGTTTGTCTGCAAATTTTAATAAACCTAAAAGATCCATCGTTTCGGTTACTTTATCTTTTAAATACGATCCTTTCAGGCCATACATACTCCCAAAATAAAGAAGATTTTCGCGGGCAGTTAAGGTTGGGTATAAAGCATATTCCTGTGGAACAACGCCGATGATTTTTTTGATTTTTCTAGAATTCTGTCTGTAATTCAGATCATCAATTGTAAAATGTCCTGAAGTCGGTTTTATCAAACCACAGAGCATCGAAATCAAAGTAGTTTTTCCAGCACCGTTTGGTCCTAATAATCCAAAAATCTCTCCTTGATTTATTTCTAGCGAAACATTATTCAAAGAATACATTTCTGCATTTTTGTATTGTTTAGAAAGGGATTCTATTTTTATGATAGACTGCAAAATATTTTTTTAGCTGATTGCTTTTTTTAGTTTTTTGAAAAAGATTTCTTCTCTATTCGCGATATCCAAAAGTTCATCGGCAATAGTATTATAGGCGTCTGCTTTGACGCTTCTGTTTTTATAAATACGAGAAGCTTCAACGGCAAAATCACGCCATGAATCGCCGATCTGCGTCATTTCTTTAGAAAGTGTTTTCAATTCTTCGTTACCTAAAATAACAGAAGCTTCTTGTAAAAACGCAGCATAAATGAAACGGAAACCACCACCTCCAGTTCCAATTTCTTCCTGCATACGAACCATTTGTGCCAGATAATGATTGGCTTTTTTTGTTCCGTATTTTGACGGCCATTTTCTAATTCGTTTAGAAACATATTTAATACCGCCAACACCAACAAGAGGAAATGGCGCCAGCATATCACGGCAAGTGTTTTTTATTCCTTTAATGATTGCGCTTTTTAAATCGACATTTTCAGGAATCTGAATTGGGTAATACATTTGACCTCTTGGAGCAAAAGCACCTTTGGCAAAACGCACTTTGTCCATTTCATCATGTGTCAAAGTAGTTACAGTTTCCATTACAGGATCACTTACCAAATAATCGGTTTCGGTTTTTCCGTAAACGATTAAATTGTGTGCGTTAAAATGAAAACGGTATTCATCAGGAAAATAACTTAAATGATATACACCAACTTGTAATCCTGTGAGAATGTTATTTTTTAAATTTTCGTCTAACGCTTTATTTGCAGCGCTTACAGAAGAAAACTTTTGTCTTTTTATTTTTAAATTTAATCTTGAAGCTACTTTATTAAAAATCTGTCCTGGCAAAGTTCTGTAACTAATTGCCGGTGCATGATTGACTTTTAAAAAAGGAAGATATACGAAAAATAAACCCGAACCAATACCAAAAACCATTGGTTCGCTAATATTGAGTCCGTTGCTTTTAAGCAGATTAGAAGCTACTCCATTTTCGCAGTGTGCAGATTGGTGATGTGTAAAAGGTAACTCCATTATTTTGTAATGCTGTTTTTTAGTTCTTCAATAGAAATCTCAAAAGTAGCAGCGTATTTTTTTAAAGTATTATCATTTAATTTCGCAAAGACACTAGGTTTAAAATGTCTTTTTACACGCCATTTCCATAAACCTACGTAACTTGATAAAATCGTTAAATCCATTTTATTAAGTTCCATAAAATAAAGAATCGGACTTGCTTCGCCATTTTCAACCTGAGTTTTGGCATCAGCAATTCGTTCGTTTATTTCCTCGATAGAGTTTGAAAGGGCAATTGCTTTAGGTTCCCATCCCGTACTTAAAGTAGTGGTGTACTCGCCATTTTCATCTGTTGCATACAAAAGCTCTTTAACATTGTTTTTTGTTAGATTGCTTTTATCCTGTGGTACATTTTCTTTTTCCATGACGGTTTATTTTTATAGAGCAATAATAAAATTATAAATAAGACTGCATATAAAACACAATGCAGGAAATTATAGTTTTCATAGATTTACATTAAAACAAAGAAAAAATAATTTCGATTTATTCAAAAAGCAAAATTAATATTCTACTGGAGAAATTGTTTTTTGAATAAATAAATTGATTTCACATTCTAACAGAAGCTGCTCTCCTAACATACTTGTACAGCTCATAGTACACAAAGTGTAATCGTCTGCTGCAAATTTTGAAACTAAGTCGGCTTTGGTTACAATAGTATCACCGACTTTTGGTAAGCCATGTATTTTTACACTTTTTAAAGCACTGATAAATCCAATTACATTTGCATTATCAGTTTCCATTCCGTTCTCATCAACGAAATATTTTTTGCCGACAATAGAGGAACAAGTCTGTGCTGTATTTTCAATTAATCCAGCTTCAATAAAAACATCGTTATCAACAAAAACATTGTCTTTTTTGATAAGAAAAGTGGTTTCAACAGAATTAGCATCTATGTTCAAAATTAAATCTACCATTAACAGCGGTGCGCGGTGCGGCAAATAATTTTGTATGTCAATTGCAGTATTATCCATCATTTGTTTTTTATTTTGCCAAGACCGTTTTCATTTGTCCTCGAGCAATTTCTTGATTATTTAGTGTCGTGACAATATCTACTAATGTAATACCGCCAAACTCTTGTAAAATAGTTATTTCAGATTGAATATGGTCCGATAATAAAGGCAGCCTTTTGATCTGAATTTCTTTAATAGAACCAATGTATCCTGTTGGTGCATCCTCATTTCTTAAATAGAATTGATAACCGGTATGCAGCGCCACAGATTGTGCCATATGTTCTACTAGACCTGCTTCTAGAAATGTATTGTTTTCAACAAAAATATTTTCGCTCTGAATTGTTAATCCAGATACCAATGATGTTTCTGTGTAAGAATGCATGCTGTCTACCATTACAAAAGGAAACTTTTGTGGTATCAGATTTTCTACAATTTCTTTTTCTAAAAGTGCAAGTGTTTCCATTTTAGCAGACTGTTAAATAAGCATAAGCAAAAGAAAATCTTCCGCTTTCTGGAACAGATAATAAAATATGCTGTCCTTTTTTAAGATTTCCAGAGTTCATCAATTCTTCAAGAGCTAAGTAAATAGAAGCAGAACCAACATTTCCTACTCTAGAAAGATTCATAAACCATTTTTCATCACTCATTCCGATTCCTTTTTCGTGTAAACCTTTTTTCAAGCCTTCAACAAAAAAGTTAGAAGAAACATGAGGAATAAAATAATCAATATCATCAGAGACAATTTTATTCTTATCCATTGCCTCTTTCATACTGTCGGCACCTTTGATAAGAATAAATTCATCTAATAATTTTACATCTTGTTTGATGGCAAAAACAGATTCATTCAATAATTGTTCTGGCTCGTATTCGCTCCAAGGTTTGATGCTTCCGTCTTCTAATTTGTCACCTCCCGCATACATACAAGTTTCTAACTCAAAAGCATACGAATAAGCTTCCATCCATTCTATTTTAAGAGAAATTTCTCCCTCTTTTGGTTTGTTTTCTAACAAAAGTGCACCAGCACCATCCGATAACATCCAACGTAAAAAGTCTTTTTTGAAAGCTATTATAGGCTGCTCTTCAAGGCTTTTTAAATTATCAACTTCGTTTTTATATTTTTGAGCAATAAGCCAAGTCGAAACTTTTTCTGATCCTGTGCAGATTGCATTATTTGAATTTCCTGATCTTACAGAAAGGAATCCGAATTTTAAAGAATTCATTCCCGCACAACAAACACCTGTAGACGAATTTAGTTCAACCGATTTATTCTGTAATAATCCATGTACCATTGCAGCGTGAGATGGCAGGAAAATATCAGGCGTCGAGGTTCCGCAAGAAAGTACTTCTACATCTTGAGGCGTAAAATTGTCATCAAAAAGCTGTACAATTGCATTTCGTGTTAACTCAGCATTGTTATGAGTGCTTTTTCCAGCTTTGTCGACTGCGTAATAACGGCTTACAATTTTATTATTTCGCAAAATAATACGTCTTGCTTTTGAGGCAGTATCGTTGATAAGACCTAAATAATTTTCCATTTCGTCGTTAGAGATGGCTTCATTTGGCAAATACTTTGCGGCTTTTGTAATGTATACTTCAAACATAATCTAAATTTCGTCTTCTAAACTCCTTGGTAATACAGAGTTTCTTTTTTTATGGTTTTTAACTTAAGCGGATAGGTAACGAGGTGCAATATATACACTATTGGTGAAATTAACCATATCGCAAGGAATAAATAAACATTAAATACTTTTAATAGCGTTTTTCGCTTTTTTTGATTTTTATAAATGATATTTGACCACTTATTGAAAATTTTATTGGCTGTTTTGTCAACAGTTACTAAATATGAACTAATTTTTACGGCACCCGCATTGACTAATTTTGGCTGTAAATCGGACAATTTATCCCCTTGAATCGCGTCGAGCATGATTTCTCCAAACTGATCTGATTCCTTAATATCTTTTTCTGAAACTCCCGGAAGCGGAAAGATGCCCAGGTATTTCTTTTTAACTCCCGAAAACATCCATTCAACAATTGTAATTACACTTATCAAATTTCCTACTCGGTCTACCAAAGCTACATTTCCGACCAAATTTGCATTGGCTTCTTTTAGCAAAACTTTGATTTTTTCCTGAGCCATGATCCACATATTTCTAGAACCACTTATTGTGATTACAGGAGTATTATTCAGGATTTTTTTGGCGTCATCGCTTTTCAAAAATGAATTAATCGGAATTGAAGGCGATAAATACCAAACTTGATAATGAAATAAAATTAAATCGAATTTTGTGTTTAAAATCGCATCAGGAACTGGTTTCAATTCTGTTGGAATCTGTAAAAAAGATTCTGGAAAAGCATCAAAAAAAGAAGCTTTGTTCCAAGGAAAAGGAAACGGTTTTTCTAGTAGGATTTCGTAAAACGTTAAATTTATCTCATCTGAGTTCAGAAAAGGCTTTGCAATATTTCGTGCAATCGATTCCAATTGTCCAGATTGGGAATAATAAATTACGAGAACATTTTTCATTTGGGTTGTTTTGCTTGGTGGTAGGCAAAAGTATGTAAATTTATTTAAACGAATTTTCTTATTGTTGAGAATAGCTTCGATTTCTCGTTTTTTTTATTATTTTATAGGAAAAAAAACTTTGAACCTGTAAGATTTTCTTAAAAAATAAACTATTATTTCTTTAACTGATTCCAGAAATCAAAATAATTAAACCACTGTAATGGATATTTTTCGAGTATACTTTCAACGCTTTTAACATATTCTCTCAAAAGAGCTTTTTCATCTCTATGTTTTACTTCTGCTTCTCTTGCGTACAAATGATAATGTAAATTTGGCTCTTTCATAACATACACAAAAACTACCGGCACTTTTAATCTTGAAGCAATTAAGAAAGGTCCAGCCGGAAAATCAGCTTCTTTGTTAAGAAGTTTTTCAGACAAAGATTTAGTTCCTTCAAAATAGCGGTCTCCAGTGAAACAAACCAATTCATTATTAGCCAAAGCGGCATTAATTTCAAAAATATGAGATAAATCCTCTTTGATGATAATGAACTTTACAGTTGGTTTTTGAGTTACTGTTTCAAGATAATTTTTAATTGCAGAATGTTCCAGATCTGTTGTAACCAGATTGATTTGAAAATCAAGGTCTATTTCTCCAAAAAAATGTTCTGCAATTTCGAAATTTCCAACATGTGCGCTAATCAAAACACCACCTTTTTTTTCGGCAAGCAGTTTTTTCAATACCTCAATTCCGTCAAACTCATAAGTGAATTTATTTCGCATTCCCGCAGAAATCGAAATTTTATCAATTAAGGTTTGTCCAAAAGTGTAATAACTTTTGAAGACCATCGCCTTGGATTTGAAATAGGAATATTGCAGCCTTTCTTTAAAATAATAAGAAATGGCTTTGTTGCTTTTTCTTAAAAACAAAAAGTAATAAGAGGCTACAAAATACAATAAAACGTACGCTGCTTTGACACCCGCTTTTTGAATTAAAAAAACGAATATCTTATAACCTAAAACTGTTCCTTTTGACTTGCCGTCCCATTGACTCATTAAACAGCTTTAGCTTTTAGTTTGGTTTCGATAAGGTCATAGAAATCTTGGAAAGTTGCAATCCCGACAAAATCAGCTTCAACTAGTTTAACACCAAAATTAGATTCAATTGAAACTACCAAATCAACATAATCTAAACTGTCTAATCCAAGTGTGTCTTTTAAATTAGCATCTGGTTCAATATCGTCATTATCTACTTCAAATTCGTCTACTAAAAAACCATTAATTTTTGCTATAATCTCTTCTTTATTCATTGTCTAATTTAAACTTTTTAACCACCAACGCAGAGTTGGTTCCTCCGAATCCGAAAGAATTGGACAAAAATATATCAAATTTTTTATTTAACGTAGTTTTAACTAAATTTAATTTTAAAGCATCTTCATCTGGATTTTCCAAATTAATATTTGGTGCAATAAAATCGTGCTTCATCATTAATATAGAGTAGATTATCTCACTTGCTCCAGCCATCCAGCATTCATGACCTGTCATTGACTTAGTAGAACTAACGTAAGGATTTTTCTCACCAAAAACTTCATAAATCGCTTTTGCTTCGTTAGCATCTCCAACAGGAGTAGATGTTGCGTGCGCATTTATATACTCAATATCGGTCGCTTTTAATTGCGCATCTTCTAATGCACGCTTCATAGCTGTAGCTGGACCTTCAACATTTGGAGTAGAAATATGTCCGCCGTTTGAAGAAAATCCGTAACCGGCAACTTCTGCAATAATAGTAGCACCACGGGCAATAGCAGATTCGTAACTTTCTAGAATTAAAGTTGCACCTCCGCCACTCGGAATTAGTCCGTCACGGCCGGCATCAAATGGTCTTGAGGCTTTTTCAGGATCACTTTCTCGGTTAGAGAAAACTCCTAAACCATCAAAACTGCTCATGGCATATTTGTTAATTTCTTGAGCTCCTCCACAGATAACAATATCTTGAAAACCGCTTTTAATTAAAAAATAAGCCAATCCGATAGAGTGTGATCCGCTGGCACAAGCAGCACTAACCGTTAGATTGATCCCTCGAAGTTTAAAAATCGTCGAAAGATTCATGGTCACCGTCGAATTCATCGATTTAAAAATTGCACCAGAACCTATAAGAGCAGTATCTTTTTTATCGCGAACAATATCTGTAGCTTCAATAACGGCTTTCGAAACACTGTCGTTTCCGTACATAATTCCAACTTCATGTTCATCAAAAAAGGCATCATCAATGTTGGCGTTTTTTAATGCTTCGATAGTAGCCATATAAGCATATTCGGTTTCTTCACCAATGCTCATACGCTGTCTGCGTGTTAAGAGATTTTTTAAATCTGCCTTAGGAACTATTCCGGTTAAAGCAGATTGAAAACCAAAATCTTTTCTTTCAGAATCAAACTGAATACCAGATTTTCCATTATATAGAGACTCCTTTACTTCGTCTAAAGTAGTTCCGATACAAGAATAAATCCCCATTCCAGTAATTACAACTCTTCTATTCATCTTCTTTCTAAGTAATTTTTTATCCTATGTGTAATTTTTTTATTATACATAGATCTTGTTCTATTTATTCAAAAATGTTGTTTAGCTAAACTTGAACTCTATTATAACAGGATCTATGCGGGAGCAATGTATTTCTTTTTTTTGATCTTTTACGCATAAAAAACAGTTTTCTATGCGCGCCTAGTAAATTAAGAATATATTCCTCCGTTGATGTTAATAATCTCTCCTGTTATATAGCTTGCTTTTTTAGAAATCAAAAAGCTTACCAAATCTGCAACTTCTTCTGCTTCACCAAAACGATTTACCGGAATCATTCTTAAAAGTTCTTTTTCGTCTAAGTCGCTGGTCATATCTGTTTTGATAAAACCTGGGGCTACTGCATTTACAGTAATGTTTCTTTTTGCCACTTCTTGTGCCAATGCTTTTGTAGCGGCTACAATTGCACCTTTAGCTGCAGAGTAATTGGTTTGGCCTGCTGTTCCTTTTACACCAGATACTGAAACGATATTTACAATGCGTCCGTACTTGTTACGCAGCATTTTTTGAATAAAGAACTGTGTAACATTAAAGAAACCGTTTGTGCTGGTATTCATAACACTGTTCCAGTCCTGCGGCGTCATCCACATAAAAAGACCATCTTTTGTTATTCCAGCATTGTTTACAATTGCTTCAACTATAGCCTCAGGATTTGCTTCCTGCCATTTAGTTAAAACATCTTGTACGCTTTCAAAATCAGCAACATCAAAACCTAGAATTTCTCCAGTTGCTCCTAATTTTTGTATTTCTTGTAATGTTTCTTCAGCGGCTGTTTTATTCGAATGATAATTAATTAGAATATGATAATTGGCTTCTACTGCTAATTTTTTACAAATAGCACTTCCAATTCCTCTAGAACCACCTGTTACTAATACACATTTCATTATATAGGTAAATTTTATTTTTTGTTTGAAATAATGTTATTTCTTCTTTTTACTTGCTGGTTTTGTTTGTTTTGCTTCCTGTTTTGGTTTTTCTGCAGGAGTTTCTGATGCTTGATTTTTTTCTGATGTTTTAGAATTAGAAAAAAGTTCAGCATTTTCGAACCATTGGTTACTTAAAACAGTTCCATCTGGTTTAAGAAATCCCCATTTTCCTTCGTTTTTTACTCGAGCAAGACCGTTGACAAATCCTTTGTCCTGCTGTGTAAACAACGAAAGAATAAACCCATTAGAAGTAATACCGTATTGTGTCGGAATTATTATTTTTCCAGACTCATTAATAAAACCCCAATTGTTTTCTTTTACAGGAGCTAAGCCATTTGAACTGAAAACTTCTGCGTCACTATAAGTAGGCTCAATCACAAAGTCACCTTTTAGATTGATGTATCCCCACTTTTTGCCTACCAAGACTGGAGCTAAATTTTTAGAAAAGGCTTTTCCTTTATCAAATAGAGGAAGAATCACCCAGTTTCCTTTTAGGTCAATATAGCCTATTTTTCCATTCTTTTTAGCATAAGTCAGATCTTGGTTTTCAAAATCGTATATTTTTTCGGCACCATCAACAGGAATAAATTTCCCGCCGCTTACCAG
The DNA here is from genome assembly GCF_042678225.1 of Flavobacterium artemisiae. Taxonomy (NCBI): domain Bacteria; kingdom Pseudomonadati; phylum Bacteroidota; class Flavobacteriia; order Flavobacteriales; family Flavobacteriaceae; genus Flavobacterium; species Flavobacterium artemisiae. Next base: position 102,254 of record NZ_JBHUDZ010000012.1, read on the forward strand.
ACCAAAAGTTTTGTCTTTTCTGGCCCAAGTAGTGTTTTTGAAATAATTTCCAATTTCAGCATACGCAGGTTCTATTAATTCTTTTCCTGCAGTATTAATAATTCCCCAATTTTTATTCAGTTCAACTCTAGCAAAACCATTTTCAAAAGGTTTGATCATATTGTATTTTGGCTCTAAAACAACATCCATTTTAGAGTTGATCAATCCGATTTTGTCTCCTTGTTTTATAAAAGCAACGCCTTCATTAAAATCAAATAATTTTTCTGTAGCCGGAGCTTTTAAGACTTCTCCTTTTGTATTAATATACACCCATTCTTTGTCTTTTTGAACGATGGCAATACCGCTGTTAAAATCTTTTGCATTAGAAAATTCTGCTGGAATTACCCAAGCACCTTTTGTGTCAATAAATCCCCATTTTCCGCCATTTTCAACAGCAGCCAAACCTTCAGAAAAACTTTTCGCAGATTTGTATTGAGGTTCAATTTTAAAAGAACCGTCTTTGGCAATATAGCCGATTTTTGAATTCTTTTTGACTAATGCTAATTCTTGACTATTAACAAATTGAATACCTGCCAGCAATAAAAAAATAAGTGTTTTTTTCATGATTTTAAAATTCAATATTAATACTAAAAAAAGAGGATCTTAACTGTTGATCAAATAATCTTTTACTTTTTGAACAAACGGATACATTACTTGATCTTCCTTAAATGTTGGAATAATGTTTCGAACATCGTCATACCATTTTTTGGTAACAGATGAAATTTTATTTTTCTGATCAAGGTAATCGATTGCCTGAACGATCGTAATTAATTCGATTGCTAGAACTTCAAAAGAGTTTTCAATAACTTTTGATGTGATTACAGCCGAGTTAGTTCCCATACTAACGATATCTTGATTGTCATTGTTGTTCGGAATACTGTGAACATACATTGGGTTAGACAACATTTGGCTTTCTGCAGTTGTTGAAGTCGCTACGAATTGAACTCCCTGCATTCCAAAATTAAATCCTAAAGTTCCTAAATTAACAAATGGAGGAAGCAGTTCGTTGATTTTTGAATTCAATAAATAATTCAATTGACGTTCTGCAAGCATCGTTAATTTTGTGATAACGATTTTCAATTTATCCATTTCTAAAGAAATATAATCTCCGTGGAAATTTCCTCCGTGATAAACGTGTTGGTTTTTTACATCAATAATAGGATTGTCGTTTGCAGAGTTAAACTCGTCTTCTAAAATAGATGCAACATTATTTATGGTTTCTAAAACTGGACCTAAAATTTGAGGTACACATCTTATTGAATAATATTCTTGTACTTTTTCTTTGAAAATTTCTTCTGTATTTTCTCCCGAATATAAGTGATCTTCTCTTTTACGAACCAAAGTACTGTCAGAAAGATTTTGTCTCATTCTTGCAGCTACTTCTTGCTGTCCTTTATGACGTTTAGTTTGGTTTAATTCTTCAGAGAAGTGATCATCGTATGCTTGAACCAATTCGTTAATAGCACAAGATGCTTTTACTGACCAGTCTAATAATTTAGTAGCATAATGAACATTTACAACACCAATTCCTGTCATTACAGAAGTTCCGTTGATTAATGCTAAACCTTCTCTAATTTCTACTTGAATAGGTTTTAGTCCTTCGATTTCGAAAACTTCAGAAGTTGGTCTTCTGTCTCCTTTATAAAAAACTTCACCTTCACCAATTAAGACCAAAGCTAAATGTGATAGCTGTACTAAGTCGCCGCTCGCACCAACACCACCATGTTCAAAAATTAATGGCGTAATATCTCTATTGATTAATTCTGCCATTAAATGAATTACAGAAGGGTGAACTCCTGAGTTTCCTAGAGAAAGTGTATTCAAACGAGCTAAGATAGCTGCCTTTGCACATTCTGCATTAAGCGGTTTACCTGTTCCAGAAGAGTGGCTTCTAATTAGGTTGTACTGAAGCTGAATTTGGTCTGCTTCTTTAATTCTGTATTGAGCCATTGGCCCAAAACCTGTATTTACACCGTAAATAACCTTATTCCCTGAAAATTCTTTCAAGAAATTAAAACTCTCATTAACGCGATTTAGAACCACGTCACTTACCGCAACTTTGTTTTTTCCAAAGATAATAGCTTCAAACTCAGCTAAACTTAAATATTCATTAATTGTATTCATTAAATCGTTTTTGATTGTGCAAATTTAATTTTATTTATCAAAATAAATGTAGTTTATTTGACGATGGCAAATGTAGGTTAATTAATGATAATAATTCTAATATGACAAAGGAGTTTGTTGATGTTTTAGTTATTGGTGCTGGACCATCCGGATGTGTCTCAGCATCATATCTTTACAAAAATAATGTTAAGGTAAAAGTAGTCGAGAAAACAAAATTTCCTCGACTTGTAGTAGGCGAAAGTCTAATTCCAAGAGTAATGGATCATTTCGCTGAGGCTGAACTTTTTGAAAGTCTCGATGCAATGAATTTCGAAAAGAAGCTTGGAGCACGCTTTATTAGAGGCGAAGAAATCTGTGTTTTTGATTTCAGTAAGAAATTTGGAGAAGGATGGGATTGGACCTGGCAGGTTCCAAGAGCTGATTTTGACAACACAATGGCACAAGAAGTTATTAGAAAAGGAATCGACTTAGAATTTGAATCTGAAGTTCTGGAAGTTTCTTTTGAAGGTAAAAATTCTAAAACCGTTGTAAAAGACAAAGACGGTAATTTAAAAGAGATTCATGCTAAATTTATCATTGATTCTAGCGGATACGGACGTGTTCTGCCTAGACTTTTAGATTTAGATACTCCTTCTAAATTAGACCCGCACTCTTCTATTTTTACGCATGTTAAAGATATTAACAGACCAGAAGGCGAAGAAGGAACACTTATTTCGTTTGATATTCTAGAAACAGAAGTTTGGTTATGGGTAATTCCGTTCTCTAATGGAAATACAAGTTTAGGAGTTGTTGGCCCGACAGATTTTATCAATTCGCTTTCTTCTAATAAAGACAATGCAGAAGCTTTAAAAAATGCTATCCAGAAATCGGATTACTATATTAAGAGATTCGCTGGGACAGAATTCTTGTTTGAGCCTGTAAAATTAGAGAACTATTCTAGAGCAGTTAAAAGAATGTACGGAGACGGTTTTGCTCTAACAGGAAACAGCTCTGAGTTCTTGGATCCTGTTTTTTCTTCTGGAGTTGCTTTTGCAACCGAATCTGGAATGCTTGCTGCTAAATTGTATTTGAAAGAATCACAAGGAACAACAGTAGACTGGGAAACAGAATTTACTGGATACATGAAACGTGGAATTGCAGTTTTTACCACTTACGTGAAAGAATGGTATACAGGAAACTTGCAGACTTTATTTTTCCACCAGCCAGAAAATCCAGATGTAAAAGAGAAAATATGTTCTGTCTTGGCAGGTTATGTTTGGAATGAGGAAAATCCGTTCGTTAAAAAACATGACAATGTGATCAAGAACATGGCTTATCTTATTGACATGGAAAAAGAAAAAGAAAATAAATAAAAAGAAAACCCTGGCGAAAGCCAGGGTTTTGTATTTTAAGAAAAGATCTTAATTATTTATAAGCCTTTTTCAAAAGAAGTTTTCCAAGAGATTTACCTGTTTTAGCATATCCTTCTCCAATTCTAGATTCGTTGCTAAAGTTGCTTCCGTATTGGTCTCCAGGAGCTTCTTCGCTTGAAATTTCTAATAATACGTGTGATTTATTAGCTGTTTCAACAAATTTTAAATTGGTAGTAACTTTTGCTGCTTGTTTCATCATGGCAACATCCCAACCTGGATAAATCCAAACTGTTTGTACAATCAAAGTATAAGGAGTTGAAAGACCTTCTTGAAAACTAACATCTTTTTTGTCTTTAGTTAAAACAACATTTACTAATTCCAAAAATTTAGGATTCCAGATAGATTCTTTTGCACCGCTCCATTTTTTACTCCAGATGTTTCCGTTTCCTTTTGATTTTTCGTTTAGATCAGCAGTTCTTTCTTCAACGTATTGAGCTTCTGATTTTTTTTCTTTCATCATAGTAAAACTGCTGTAGTCAAATTCTACATTGATTTCTTTTTGATCTTTTAAGAAAGCAAAATCTCCAGATTTAACTTCCATATCTTGTGCTAAAGCAGCACCAGAAACAAACAATAATGTAAGTACTAATTTTTTCATGTTTTGGTTATGGTTTTAAAATTTGGGATAAATATATTTAAAATAAATTGACAATTAATTTCTGACAACATTATTTTCTTGTTACGATTTATTATTAGAAAAATAAAATTTAGATATTGAATTGATATACATGTTTTTACAGAAAAAATATCAGTAAAAAAATATTTTCTATTAAACATTATTAGAAACAAAAGCGAGAACATCATTTCTGATATCCTCGCTTTGTTACAAAAAAAATATAATTAAAAATTACAGTCTCTTATTTAAGAAACTATATGTTTTCCTAAATTAAAGATGGAATATTTTATCCATCAAAATCCATTTTTGACCCGGTTTTGCCCAAGGTAAAGCTTGTTGGAATTTCCACATTAAAGTTTCCCATTCCTGCACTTTTTCGTTAGCCGCATCGGCCGCATCTTTTTTCTCAAAAGAGAAATTTTCATCTCCTTCAATAATCATAAACAAACGATTTCCTGTGCAGTAAATATCCAAAACTTCGATACCCGAATCCTGAATACTTTTTTTGATTTCAGGCCAGACATTTTCGTGCAGTTCTTTATATTCTGCAATCAGATTTTGGTCGTCTTTTAAATCTAAGGCCAAACAGAATTTTTGTGCTGCCATGTTTTTATTTTTTATGAATAAGCTACAGCAGTTTGTTTACTTGTGCCTAAACCTTCAATTCCTAATTCGATTACGTCGCCTGCTTTAATGTAAATTGGATCTGGTTTAATTCCTAACCCAACTCCCGGAGGCGTTCCTGTACTGATAACATCGCCAGGAAGCAAAGTCATAAACTGACTTAAATAATGTACTAAAAATGGAATTTTGAAAATCAAGTTTGAAGTATTACTGTTTTGGAATGTTTTTCCGTTTACAGTCAACCACATTTTTAGATTGTTTACATCGCCCACTTCGTCTGGAGTTGCCATGATTGGTCCAAGAGGAGCAAAGGTGTCAGAACCTTTTCCTTTTGCCCATTGACCGCCACGCTCGATTTGGAATGCTCTTTCGCTGTAATCATTCAATAAACAATATCCAGCAATGTAGTTTGGCGCATCTTCTTCAGAAACATAACTTGCTTTTTTACCAACCACAAACGCCAATTCTACTTCCCAATCAGTTTTTTCACTGTTTTTTGGAATGATCAAATTATCATTTGGTCCGCAAAGAGATGTTGTAGATTTGAAGAAAATAATTGGTTCTTCTGGAATTGCAGCACCTGTTTCTTCACAGTGATCTACATAGTTTAATCCGATGCAGATAATTTTTGAAGGTCTTGCAACAGGCGATCCTAAACGTACTGAATCGCTTACTTCTGGTAAAGATGGATTGCTTTTTAAAGCTTCTTCTAATTTTTTTAATCCGTCATTTTCAAAAAACGCTTCGTTATAATCTGTTGTTACGATAGACGAAACGTCGTATCTTTTATCATTTAGAAGAATTCCTGGTTTCTCTTTTCCTTCTTCTCCGAATCTAATAAGTTTCATAATCTTTTATTTTGTTAGTAATATTTTTTTCCCGCCACGAATTGCACCAATTTACTCGAATTTTAATTTGTGAAATTTGTGGTTTTTAATTTTTTTGTTTCACGCTCCCGATAGCTATCGGGATTACAGATTTAAGCAGATTTTTTTAAATCATTTTAATCCTTTAATCTGTGGCTTTATTTTGTCGTCACGAATTCAAGAATTATAATTTGTGGAAATTCGTGTAATTCGTGGCGAAAATATTTTTAGTTATTTAATTTAATAAAACCTCCATCAATTGGGTAATCAGAACCTGTGATAAAAGAAGATTCGTCACTGCAAAGGAATAATGCTAAAGTAGCGATTTCGTCTGGTTTTCCCATACGGCCGATTGGCTGTGACTGCGATAATTTTTCAAAGATTTCTTCTTCTTTTCCAGGGTAATTTTTAGCAATAAATCCGTCTACGAAAGGCGTGTGCACTCTCGCTGGAGAAATAGAATTACATCTGATTTTATCATTCAAATAATCTTTTGCTACCGATAAAGTCATTGCCATAACCGCACCTTTTGCGGTAGAATACGCAAAACGATCAGGAATTCCAACCCAGCAGGCAATCGAAGCCAAGTTCAAAATTACACCGCCGCCAGAATTTCTTAAAGCTGGAATTGAAGCGTGAAGACAGTTGTAAACACCTTTTACGTTTACATTCATAATACGGTCAAAATCAGATTCAGACGTTGTGTCTACTTTTCCAACGTGAGCAATTCCCGCGTTGTTTACCAGAATATTAATATTTCCGATTTTCTCGAAAGTTGATTTTACTTGTTCGTGGTTTGAAACATCGCAAGCATGAGCAAAAACACTTCCGCCGGCAGCTTTAATCTCTTCAACGGTTTCTTTTGCACTTTCTTCAGTTAATTCTAAAATGTGAACTTCAGCTCCTTGTTTTGCAAATAAAACCGAAATAGCTCTTCCGATTCCGCTTCCGCCACCTGTGATAATGGCTTTTTTATTTTGTAATGAAAACATATTATATGTGTTTAATAATTTATTTTTAATTGAAATGAGATTATAAAGATACGCCGCGTTTCCAAGGAATAAAATCATCTTGGTTTAATTGAACAGCTTTCGGAATAATTTCGCCGCTTGCGGCTTTGATGCAATATTCTAAAATTTCCTCGCCCATTTCTTCAATAGATTTTTCACCACTGATAATTGGTCCGCAGTCAATATCGATGATATCTTTCATTCTTGTTGCCAAAACAGAATTTGTCGCGACTTTAATTACAGGACAAACCGGGTTTCCAGTTGGAGTTCCTAAACCTGTCGTAAACAAAATTAAAGTGGCGCCAGAAGCTGCTTTTCCTGTTGTAGCTTCCACGTCATTTCCTGGCGTGCAAACCAAACTTAAACCAGGTTTAGTTACTAATTCGGTATAGTCTAAAACGTCAATTACTGGAGAAGTACCGCCTTTTTTAGCTGCGCCCGCACTTTTTATAGCATCGGTAATTAAGCCATCTTTAATATTTCCTGGCGAAGGATTCATGTGGAAACCTGAACCCACTTTATGCGCCAGCTCATCGTAAGATTCCATTAAATCGATAAACTTTCTCGCTTTATCTTCAGTAACACATCTGTCAATTAAATTCTGCTCGGCACCGCATAATTCAGGGAATTCGGCCAAAAGAATTTTTCCGCCTAAAGCTACAACTAAATCAGAAGTATAACCCACAGCTGGATTTGCAGAAACACCGCTGAAACCGTCGCTTCCGCCACATTTTACACCAATGCATAAATCGCTTAAAGGCGCATCAGTTCTTTCGTATTTATTGATTTCGATCAAACCTTCAAAAGTTTTTTTGATGGCATTTGTAATCAAAACTTCTTCGCTTTCCGTTTGCTGTTGTTCAAAAATAAACAATGGTTTATCAAACTCAGGGTTTTGTCTTTTTACATCATTCACAAAATCCTGAACTTGTAAATGCTGGCATCCTAAACTCAAAAGTGTAATACCGCCCACGTTTGGATGATTGGCGTAAGAAGCCAATAAAGCGCTCAAAGTAGAAGCATCCTGACGTGTTCCACCGCAACCGCCTTGGTGATTTAAGAATTTAATTCCGTCCACATTTTCAAAAACACGTTTGTTTTTTGGAGTCGGATTCAATTCAATATTGATGTCGTTGATGTCGTTTCCGTTCAAATAACCTTCCAACAATTCATGTGTAAACTGATTGTATTTGTCTGTTACCGCATATCCCAATTGTTTGTGTAAAGCTTCTTTAATCACATCCAAATTTCGGTTTTCACAAAAAACAGTCGGGATAAAAAGCCAGTAATTTGCTGTTCCAACGCGTCCGTCTTTTCTTTTGTATCCTTTAAAAGTTCGATTTTCAAATTTAGAAACATTAGGAGCATTCCATTCGTAAGAAGCATTTCTGTAAGCGTAAGGATCTGCAGCGTGTTTTAAGTTTTCGGTCGTCATTAAACTTCCTTTTGCCAAATCGTTTTGTACTTTTCCAACCAAAACACCATACATATTCACTTCTTCTCCCTGCTTCATATCTTGCATGTAGAATTTATGTTTGGCTTTGATGAGGTCTTGTAAAACGTAAGTTTCGTTTTCAAAATGTATGGTTTCTCCTTTTTGAAGATCGGTTAAGGCAACCAATACATTATCATCTGGATGCAGTTTTACAACCAGTTTTTTTGTGTTATTCTCAGACATTGTGTTGTTGTTTTTTTCTTTTTTTTTGATGTCAATGCTTTCATTCTATACCATTTTAATCTTGTGATTTTGTATAGAATCCGGGCAGTTAACGAAAAATAAAATTAGCTTTTTTACACATTCGTTAGTGGTCTAATATTATCCGTATATAATCTTTAATTATCTTTGCAATATGAAATTGGAGCAAACGAAAATAGCATCTTATCTCAACACGAAAGTTTCGGTGCTGAATCGGATTGAACCGTTTTTTCAAGCGCCTTTTCATTCGCATCCGGAATTGGAATTGGTTTATGTGAAAGAGAGTTACGGAAAACGAATCATCGGAAATTCGGTAATGCCTTTTGAACCCGGCGATATGGTTTTTTTAGGTTCTGATATTCCGCACGTTTGGCTGAATGACGAAAAATATTATCAAGGAATTGAAGATTTAAAAGCCAATTCGATAGTCGTATATTTTCATAAAGATATTTTCGGTCCCACTTTTTACGAATTAAAAGAAACTCAAAAAATCAACGAACTTTTTGTGCAGGCTGGAAAAGGGATTTCAATTATCGGAAAAACGAATAAACAGATTGCTAAAAAACTAGAGAAATTAGTCGCGAAAAAAGACTTCGAAGTTATTGTTGGACTTTTTGAGATTTTATCAATTCTTTCCGATAGTCAAGACAAGATTTATATTAATGACGAGATTTATTCTTTGATGCAGAAAGATTCAAAAGTGGATCGTCTTTCGGAAGTTTTTCAATATGTGAATAAAAATTATAAAAAGAATATTTCCTTAGAAGAAATTGCCTCTGTTGCAAATATGACAAGAACATCTTTTTGCAGAATGTTTAGAGTAAAAACAAAAAAGAATTTTGTGGATTATCTGCATGAAATTAGAATTTCAAATGCTTGTAAATTGTTATTAGAAACCGATAAAAGCATGTCTGAAATTGCGTATGAATGCGGTTATAAAACGGCATCCAATTTTAATAAACTCTTCAAAAAGTTTAAAAGAATCACGCCTTCGGAGTTTAAGAATAGTGCAGGGATAAGTTGATTTTCATAATATTGTCATTCTGAGGAACGAAGAATCGCACTAGAAACTCCTCAAAGTTTATTCTCCAATCTTTGTCGAATCTCGCGTGTGATTCTTCGTTCCTCAGAATGACAAATAGAGCCAACTTTCGTTAGATATATTAAAAAATTAAACCACAAATTGCACAAATTTCCATAAATTATAAATTCGAGAAATTTGTGTAATTCGTGGCAAAAAACTAAATAGATCGATCTAAGTGAGTGTAACCACCATCAACATAAATAATCTGTCCAGTTGTATGACTAGATTTTTCTGAAAGAAGGAAAACTACCATATTCGCGATTTCTTCAGCTGTTGTCATTCTGTTTTCTAACGGAATATTTTTAGTGATTGCTGCTAATTTTTCTTCTTTATTTTCAAAAGTATTGATCCACGTTTCATAAAGTGGCGTGTAACATTCTGCTACAATTACGGCATTTACACGAATGCTATATTTCAATAATTCAACCGCCCATTCTCTCGTTAAAGCATTTCTTCCTCCGTTTGAAGCGGCATAAGCTGAGGTGCCGCCTTGACCGGTTTCGGCAGTTTTAGAACCAATGTTTACAATGGCTCCTTTTGATTCTTTAAGATAAGGAAGTGCATGCTGTGCCATTAAATAATAGTGCACTAAATTTTTGTGAAGCGAAGCAGCGAAATCTTCATAATTTCCGTTTTCTAATCCAACACCGTCATTAACGCCGGCGTTGTTTACCAATCCGTCAATTCTGCCGAATTTTGTGATTATAGCTTCAACAGCTTTTTTGCAGTCTTCAGGTTTTGTTAGATCAGCGGCAACTTGATGTGCTTCTTTTCCAATGGCTTTTAATTCTTCTACGGCTTTGATGTTGTCATTTTCGTTACGGCCAACGATAAACGGAATGGCATTTTCTTCGGCAAGAACCTTAACGATTCCTAAACCGATTCCTTTTGCGCCTCCCGTAACGATAATGATCTTTTGGGTTAATGATAACTGCATGATTTTTATTTTAATTTAAATACTGTTTAAGTTTAAGTTTTTTTTGGCCACGAATTACACGAATTGGCACAAATTTTATAATAGTTTTAAAAAAAAGAAATTAGCGAAATTCGTGTAATTCGTGGCAAAAAAACTCTTTTAAAAATTTACAGCTGTTGTTCATGACAAACAACAGCTGTAAAAAATAGAGAGAATTAGAACTGATATTTATTACCAGAACTTAACATAAAGCGCAATAATGATCAGCATCGTGATTACGATTAAGACCGTTGTCTGCGGTTTAACTTTGAACATTCCAGGCTCAGTCTCGAATGCTTTAGGGTTTACTTTTGGTCCAGCGAAACTCATCAAGATCATCACCAACATAGTGAAGAAGAATGATAATCCCATACAAATATGGAACGGAATTTCGAATGCTCCTTTTCCGTTAGGGTAAGCTGTATATAAAAGTGTGTCGTTTCCAAATAATGCAGGAGCGTATTCATTGAATAAAACAGATAATGCAAATCCTAAGATTACACCCACGATAGCTGCAGATCCAGTAGTTCTTTTCCAGAACATACCTAAGAAGAACATAGCAAAAACCCCCGGACTGATGAACCCAGTGTATTTTTGGATGTATGTAAATCCACCAACACCACCGATTCCTAAGATGTCATTCCATGTAAATAGAACTGCTAAAAGCATTGCAGCAAAAACGGCAATACGACCAATATTTACCTGTTGTTTTTCGCCAGCTTCTTTCTGAATGTATTTTTTATGAATATCTAAAGTATAGATTGTAGAGATACTGTTTACTTTTCCAGCTAAAGAAGCTACGATTGCAGCCGTTAAAGCAGCAACAGAAAGTCCTTTTAATCCAGTTGGAAGGAATGTTAAAACAGCAGAGTAAGCTCCGTCTTTTCCTCCAACCAATTGAGGTAAATGTCCGTTTGTATATAAAACGTAAGCAGCAATACCAGGAAGCATTACGATAAGCGGCATTAATAATTTTAACATACCAGCAAATAAAATTCCTGTACGAGCCGTTTGTAAATCTGCTCCAAGTGCTCTCTGCGTAATGTATTGGTTACATCCCCAGTAGTTTAAGTTGATGATCCAGATACCGGCAGCGTAAGATAACAATCCTGGGAAAGTTAAATATTTGTCGATTTCAAGCTGTGTAGAAGTCGCAGTTGGTTTTGGGATAATCATTTTAAAGTGCTCAGGAGCTTCTCTCATTAAAACTTTGAAACCAGCAATTGCATTTTCGCCCACGCCAAAATATTGTCCAACTGTTGTTAAAGCGATATAAGAAGTTACCAAACCTCCAATGATTAATACAGCTACTTGAATAACGTCTGTGTAAGCCACAACTTTCATTCCTCCAAGAGAAATAAATAAAGCAAAAACAGCAAGACCAATCATGATCGCATGAAGATATTCTCCTCCAGCAAGACCATTAATAGCAACTGCTCCTAGATATAAGATAGAAGTCAAGTTTACAAAAACATACAAAAACAACCAGAAAACCGCCATAATCAAAGCAGTAGATTCGTTGTAACGTGTTTTTAAGAACTGAGGCATCGTGTAAATCTTGTTTTTAAGATATACAGGAATAAACCATACAGCCACAATAATAAGAGCAATAGCAGCAAGCCATTCGTAAGCGGCAACAGCGATTCCTAAAAAGAAACCTTCACCACTCATACCAATAAATTGTTCTGCAGAGATATTAGAAGCAATTAAGGACGCTCCAATTGCCCACCAAGTTAAATTTCCTTCAGCCAAAAAGTAAGCTTTAGCATCTTGTTCGTCTTGTTTACGTTTACGATAAACGGTGTATCCGTAGACAGAGACTACGATAAAATAGATAATAAAAACCGCATAATCTGCGAAAGCGAGGTTTTGGTTCATTGTTAGTAGTATTTTAATTTATATAAGGGTAATTTGTTTAGTGGTTTTAAAAACAGTTTTTATGTTGTTTTGTCTTGTTAAAAATGCGATATGTGTTTTATTTTTGTTATTTTTTTATCAAAAATGAACAAGAGCCAAATGTAAAATAAAAATTTATAAATCTACTATTCACAAATGTGTTTTTTACATTTATGAGAAGATTATTCTGTTAAATTTTACTGTTTTTACTCCTTTAAACATCATTTATGATAATCGAACTTCATCTTTGTAATGCGTTTCGGATAGATTTCTTAAAATTTCAGCACTTTTTTCTGGCGTAATATCTCTTTGTGATTCACCAAGCATTTCGTATCCAACCATAAATTTCTTTACCGTTGCAGATCTTAATAAAGGCGGATAAAAATGCATATGAAAATGCCATTCTGGATGCTCTAATCCGTCTGTAGGCGATTGGTGAATTCCTGAAGAATAAGGAAATGACGTACTGAATAGATTGTCATATTTTATAGTTAACTGCTTTAAAATTTTAGCGTAAGCGTTTACTTCTTCAGTTGTAAAATTGGTAATTTTATTTACAGCTCTTTTACTTATAATCATGGTTTCATAAGGCCAAATTGCCCAAAACGGAACCAATGCCACAAAATGATTATTTTCGATTACAATACGGCTTCCTACTTTTAATTCGGCTTTAAGATAATCTTCTAAAAGTGTTGTTTGATTTTTATCGTAATATGATTTTAAGCTGTTTTGTGTTTTTTCTACCTGTGTCGGCAAAGAAGACTGCGCCCAGATCTGCCCATGTGGATGCGGATTACTGCACCCCATAACACTTCCCTTGTTTTCAAAAATCTGAACGTGGTTGATGTATTTAATATTTCCTAAATCAGTGTATTCTTTCTGCCATGTTTTGATGATGTTTTCAATATCGGCAACATCCATTTCTGGCAAAGTAAGATCATGTCTTGGCGAAAAACAAACCACTCTCGAAATTCCTCTTTCTGGTTCTGCTTTAAAAAAGGTATGTTTAATATCTTCTTCAAACATGATTTCGTCTTGTTTCATCGCAGCAAAATCATTTTCAAATACGAAACTATTTTTGTAATCAGGATTATTTACACCATTGGCGCGAACATTTCCTGGACATAAATAACAGGTCGCATCGTATTTTGGTAAATCTTCAGTAGATAAGACTTCATTTTGTCCCTGCCAAGGGCGTTTTGAGCGGTGTGGAGAAACCAAAACCCATTCGTTGATTAAAGGATTAAAACGTCTGTGCGGGTCTTCGTTAATGTCAAAATTTTTCATTCTTTGTGGTATTAAAGTAGTGTTGTTCCATTTGAGATTTTTACATCATAGAATTTTAATTCAATTCCAAATGTATCTAAATAAAGTTTCGAAAACTTACTTTTTACCTCATTTTCATGACCTTTTTTAACTAAATTAATCGTGCAGCCGCCAAAACCGCCTCCCATAAGTCTTGAACCCACGATTGAATCGTCTGCTTTTGCAGTATCTACAAGCATATCCAGCTCTTGGCAGCTTACTTCGTACTCTTTAGATAAACCATAATGCGTTTCGTAAAGTAATTCTCCTAAAAGCTCAATATTGCCTTTATCCAGAGCTTCACAAGCCTTTATAACACGATTAATTTCCTTTACAACAAAGTGAACTCTGCTGAAAACTTTTTCGGTCATTTTGTCTTTAAGACTCAAAACCTGCTCTTCAGAAGCATCTCTGAAACTCTTTATTTCAGGAAAATTATTTTTTATTATTGCTAAACCTTCTTCACATTCAATTCTTCTAGTATTGTATTCAGAAGTAAAAAGCGAATGTTTAACATTAGAATCAAACAAAATCAAAGAATAATCTTTGAAGTCTGCATTGTGATATTCAAAATCTAAAGTATTGCAATCTAGTTTTATCACTTTATTTTCAAGACCATGAACGCTTGAAAACTGATCCATAATACCGCAGTTGATACCCACCCAGTGCTCTGCTTTTTGTCCTAAAAGAGAAATATCTACTTTTTCAATTTTTAAATCAAAAAGAGATTTTATACCAAAAATCATCCCGCATTCTAAAGCGGCAGAAGAAGACAATCCTGAACCAACCGGAATATTACTGCTGAAAACACAGTTGAAACCTTCAAAAGAAAATCCATTATCCTGCAATTGTTTAATAACGCCGCGGATATAATTTGTCCAAACAACATCGCTCAATTTAACTTCCTGCGTTAAGTCGATTTCAAATTCTTCATTTAAATCAATTGCAATTATTTTAGAATTTTTAGAATTACTTTTTTCAAAAGCAAAACAAATTACTTTATCAATCGCAGCTGGTAAAACAAAGCCGTCATTATAGTCAATATGTTCGCCGATAATGTTGATTCTTCCTGGCGAAAGCACTACTTTTTCTGGTTTAGAACCAAAAGATTTTTCAAAAAAAGCAGTTGTATTTTGTATTAAAATGTCATTCATTATAAAGTTCTTGAGGTAGTTGGTTTAAGAATTTAGTTAGTTTAGATTTTCAAATTTATAAAGCGTTTTCTGCTTATAAGTTTCGCCTTTTTTCAAAACAGAATTAGGAAAATGGGGCTGATTGGGCGCATCCGGAAAATTTTGAGTTTCAAAACAAATTCCGCTTTTCGCATGATAAGCTGTATTTTGTTTTCCTTTTAATTGTCCGAAACAATTACCGCCTACATATATATGTACACTAGGCTGATCGGTGTACACATTCATTTTCAAATTATTTTTTGGACTAATTAATTGCGCTACAATTTCAGTTTTAGAATTCACAACAAAAGAATTGTCAATTGGAAACGGACAATTTTTCGGCGTTCTAAAATCGAAATCATGATTCGTCAAATCAATATAATTTCCTGTTGGAATATTGTTAGAATCGGTTTCGAGCATTTTGGCCGATTTTATAAACATTTGCTGTTCAATAACATCAGAATCATGTCCGTTGAGGTTAAAATAACTGTGATGTGTCAAGTTTATAACGGTGTCTTCAGTAGAAACAGCTTTATATTCTAACTTCAATTCATTTTCTTCGGTCAGTGTATATTTTAAATCCACCTGCATTTCGCCAGGAAAATTTTCATCCAAATCTTCACTTATTAAACTAAAAGTTATCGACGGATTTTCTCCTTCATCGGCATCACTTACACTCCAGACTTTTCGGCCAAAACCCATCGGACCGCCATGAAGCGTGTTTCCGTTATTATTTCCGTCAAGCTGAAATTTTTTATTATTTAAAGTAAAAGTTCCGTTGTGGATACGACCCGCATAACGCCCAACTGTAGTTCCAAAATAAGGAGCACTTGGCAGATTATACGATTCTAAATACGCTTGTAAATTATCAAAACCTAAAACAACATCAACCAGGTTTCCGTCATTTAGAGGAATTTGGATGGAAGTAACAGTCGCTCCATAATTGATAAGTTGTACTTTCATTCCGTTTTTATTACTTAATTCGAATGAAAATATTTCTTGATTATCGGGCATTAAACCAAACAAATTGCAATTATGTACCTCTTTTAAATGCGATATGTGTTTTATTTCCATGTTATTTTTACCAAAAATGAAATCCAAAAATAGAAACAATTCTTATTTTTGCATACCAGTACCTACCAGTTTTTAAAAATTATAATCAAAAGGACTTTTTTATGAATATTATTTCAATTCAAAATAACATTGGTCTTCCAAAATATAAGCAGATTATTCTTTCAATAGAAAAAGCGATTGAAGACGAAAAATTAATAAAAGGCGACCGTCTTCCGTCGGTAAATAAAGTTTGTCTGGCGTTTGGTTTGTCGCGAGATACGGTTTTGCTGGCGTACGACGAATTGAAAAAAAGAGGTATCATTTATGCCATTCCTGGAAAGGGTTATTACGTTAAAAGCATTGAAATCACTATAACTCAGAAGATTTTTTTGCTTTTTGATGAATTGAATATTTTTAAAGAAGACATTTATAATTCGTTTTTAAAACACATCGGAAAAAATGTTCAGGTCGATATTTTCTTTCATCATTTTAATGTGCCTGTTTTTAAAAAGCTTTTAAACGACAGCAACGGAAATTATACTAAATATATAATTATGCCGACGAACTTAAACGATATAGTAGATTCTATAAAAACCCTACCAGTAAATGATGTCATTATTCTGGATCAGACCAATTCTGACTTAAAAATGTTTCCTGCTGTTTATCAAAATCATCAAAAAGATATTTATGAAGGACTGCTAAAAGGAAAAACAAGATTGGCAAAATATAAAAAACTGATTTTGATTTTTTCTGATTTTAGAGAACCGCAAGGAATGAAATTGGGTTTTGAATCTTTTTGCCAAGAATACGATTTTGAATATGAATTTATTACTGAATTTACCGGAAAATCAATAGCATTGGGAGATTTATACATTATTCCAACCGATCGTGATTTGCTTTTGGTAATAGAAAACGGGATGAAGCAAAATTTAAAGTTAGGTGAAGATTTCGGAATTATCTCTTATAACGAAACGGCGCTGAAAAAAATAGCTGCAAACGGAATTACGACTATTTCTACGAATTTTGAATTGATGGGAGAAATTTTAGCCAATATGGTAATTAAGGGAACAAAAAAAGAGCAGATCGAAAACAAATCTGCTCTTATATTAAGGAACTCTTTATAATTTTTTTTTCACAGATTTAATATCAAAAAATATCTCCTAGATCTGTGAGAAACATAAAAGTATTTTATAAATTCAATACAAAATCATTCAACAGTTTTTCTTCGTATTTCTCCTTATTAAAAGTGTATAAATAAGAACCTTTTCGAGAAGACTGCATATCTTTTTCTTCAAGTTTGTTTAAGATTTCTAACGAATTTATTTTACTGATAAAGTTTCTTTTGTCCAATTCTTTACTCAAAATAGCTTCATATAATTCTAAAAGCTGACGCATGGTGAATTTTTCTGGAAGCAATTCAAAACCGATTGGCTTAATCGATGTTCTATAACGAAGTCGTTTAATCGCATTTTGAAGCATTTCGTTATGGTCAAAAATCAATGATGGTGCATCATTAATAGGAAACCATTGCGCGTGATAATTTTTTATTAATTCAGCATTATGATTTTCAATATTAATAAGTGCATAATAAGATACCGAAATAGTTCTTTCTACCGGATCACGATCAATTTCGCTGTACGCATACAGCTGTTCCATATAAATATCGTTTAAACCAGTATAAGTATTTAAGATTCTAATAGCAGCATCATCAAGCACTTCATCTCGTTTTAAAAAACCGCCAATCAAGGACCATTTTCCTTTTTCAGGTTCAAAATCCCTCTTGATCAAAAGGATTTTAAGGCCTTCGTTATCGAATCCAAAAATGATACAATCTACCGCTAGTAAAACCTTATCGGCAGAGCTATAACTGTTTAGCATACTTAATGTTTTGTTGGTAAAGATATAAACTTCCTAATTCGTTTCATAATTTATTAATGTAGATTTCACACTTACATAAATAACTGTTTAAAAATAGAGTTAAAAAAATCTCTTTTTGGACAAAAATAACATTCATTTTGGCTTTTTAAGATTTTTTTAAGAAAAAAACAGGATAGTTAAGGATAGTTTTTTGAAAAATTACTAAAAGTTTGATAGAAAATTACCAAAAATAAACAATCTTTTACTTACAAATATAGCTTTTTTTTAATTTCAAAAGCTTATTAAACAGCTTATTTCACTTTTTTTTCAACAGACGAAAATTTTGATTAAAAAAAGACTTTTTGACTAAAAGTGTATTTTTTACACAATTAACATTAATAAAATGCTAAATTTTTTGAATAAAACATTAATTTTTAAATGTTTGTTTAACACTTAATTTATGATATCCGTTTTTTTTCTCTAGTTTTTTTATGATATTAATTTGTTTTGGAGGTATTTTTTTATATAAATTTACAAATGTAAGATTAACACTTATAAACAAACCACTAACTAACCTTAAACAAACCAGTATGATAACAAACCAAAATGGACTTTTGGGATGCAATTTTGTTTTGCTCCGAAAAGAATGGATTTTAGCAGTAATGATGCTATTATTTTCTGTTTACCAAATGTCAGCACAGGACAAAACAGTAGGCGGACTTGTTACCTCGGCGCAAGATAATTTACCCCTGCCGGGTGTAAACATAATGATCAAAGGAACCAAAACCGTAACCACAACAGGTTTTGATGGAGAGTATTCTATAAAAGCATCACCAAACGATGTTTTAGTTTTTTCATTTATCGGATTTCAAATTAAAGAAATTACCGTCGGTTCACAATCAAAAATAAATGCTGCTTTAAGCGAAGACACGAACAAATTAAATGAAGTTGTTGTAATCGGATACGGAACTCAGAAAAAATCAGATTTGACAGGATCGGTAAGTGTCGTAAATCTAGAATCAGCTAAAAAGACCGTTACTTATGATGCGGCAAAAATGCTTCAGGGGCAAGTTCCGGGAGTAACAGTACAGTCTTCGGGAGAACCAGGTGGATTTGTAAATGTAAAAATTAGAGGGATAACTTCATTTAGCAACAACAATCCGCTTTTTGTAATTGACGGAATTATGGTTGATTCTCCATACGATTTTGCACCAGGCGAAATCGAATCGATGCAGGTTTTAAAAGATGCCTCTTCTGCCGCAATTTATGGTGTGCGTGGAGCTAATGGGGTAGTGATTATTACGACTAAAAAAGGGAAAGCCGGTAAAATGGATATCAAATTCAAATCAATCGTCGGTCTTCAGAATGTAGCTAAAAAATGGGATTTGACAGACCGTGTAGGATATCAAAGAATTACAAGCGAAGCCGAACGTAATAGAGATATCAGAGCAGGCGTTCCTGTGAGTATTGCTCCAGGAAATGATCCTAATAGTGCGTCATATATTTCAAATGTAAATACAGACTGGCAGAAAGAATCTTTTCAGACGGGTGTTGTGCAAAATCAAGCCTTGACTTTTACAGGAGGAGCAGAAAGTATCGCTTATAGTTTTAATGTTGATTATTTTAAAAATACAAGTTACATCAAAACGCCTCAGGACTATGAGAGACTTTCTACCAATTTAAATTTAAATGGTAAAAAAGGAAAATTTAAATACGGCGCTAAAATAGCGTACACACAATCGGATAAAGAAATTTTTAATGAATATAATGCAGGTCAGACTGTTGTGAGCGATATTTTAGGAGCTGTTCCAACTATGCCGGTTTACGATCCAAATAGACTTGGAGGTTATGGAGGTACAGACAATTTGACTCAAAGAGCCATTTCTATGAACCCTATTGGATACAACAATTTAATTGATAACAATGGAAAAAGAAACCGTTTCATTAGTGATGTATGGGGAGAAATTGAAATTGTAAAAGGACTGAAATACAAATTGGATGTTAGTTATGACAGAACCGACTGGGTAAATAGAAAATTTATTCCGCCAAGTGATTTAGGCTGGTATTACATTACAACAAATGATGAAGCCTCTTTGGATGTTGAAACAGGAAATGAGTTAAGAACGTTTTTGAATAATTTGTTGACCTATGAAGTTTCGCTGGGCAAACACAAAATAGATGTATTAGCAGGATGGATTCAAGAAAAACGTGATTATCACAGATATAATTCAAGAGGTGTAGGTTATACACCCGGCGAAATTCCGATGCTTCAATATGCAGATGCTAGAAATGCATCAGAATATAAATTTACGATTACGGGAATATCTTATATCAGCAGATTAAACTATTCTTATGATGATCGCTATTTAGTACAGGCTAACTTTAGACAAGATAAAACGTCCCTTTTCAGCAAAAAAAATAATTCAGCCAACTTTTATTCTTTTTCAGGAGGATGGAAACTTAGCAACGAAAAATTTTGGACATTACCAGAATGGATAAGCAATATTAAAATTCGCGGTGGTTACGGTACATTAGGAAACAATACCATTTCGCAATATTTCTTTGCTTCAACAGTAAACAGTTTTGCAGGTTATGATTTTAATAATGAGCTTGCTCCGGGAACAACTGTAGTAGCAGCACTTGACCCGAATGTAAAATGGGAAAAATCGATAAACTCAAATGTTGGAATTGAACTTGGATTTTTAAACAATGATTTACAATTCACGGCAGAATATTTCATCAAAAAATCAGATGATTTATTGTTAGGAGTGCCGCTTCCTTTTTCTACAGGAGCATTTCCAGCGAGTATTACAACAAATGCTGGATCAATGAAAAATTCAGGAGTTGAGTTTACCGCTTCGTATAGTAATCACCACCATAAATTTAAATATGATATTTCTGGAAACTTCGGGACTTTAAAAAACGAAGTGACCAAAATTGGTGTAAACGGAAATCCTATTTATGGAGCGGTTTCTAAAACAGAAGTAGGAAGATCTGTAGGAGAAATGTTTGCTTGGGAAGCGATTGGAATTTTCCAAAATGCGGCCGAAGTAGCTTCTTCACCAACTCAAACTGGAGCAGCACCAGGAGATATTAAATTTAAAGATGTTAACGGAGACGGTCAAATTACAGACGCAGATAGAACTTTTCAAGGAGTTACAATTCCTAAATATGGTTTTGGATTGAACTTCAGCGCTTCATACGCCAATTTTGACTTTTCAATGTTCTGGCAGGGAGCCGGCGGTAACAAAGTATTCAATGCCATGTACCGCAATTTAATGATTGGCCAATACACAAATCATCATACAGACGAATTGAACTATTGGACACCAACAAACACCAATACAAATATCCCTGCGCCGGTTATTGGAGATCCAAACGGAAACAGCAGAGACTCCAACAGATTTATTGAAAGTGGCGATTATGTGAAATTGCAGACTATGGAAATCGGTTATAACATTCCATTAAAAGATAAATTTATTGAAAAAGCTAAGGTTTACCTAAACGGTCAAAATCTGTTGATTATTTCTAAATACAAAGGATACGATCCAGATTTTAATAGTGACGGATTAATTTCGAGAGGATATGATGCGGGATCTTTTCCAAATCCTAGAACAATTTCTTTAGGAGTAGAAGTAAGTTTCTAAACAGGTGCAACCACTTAAAAATGTATTAAAATGAAATATAAAATATTTAATTATATAGCAGTTTTCTTTTCGCTTGCTTTGGTTACCACAAGCTGCGTAGACAATGAAGACTTAGAACAGCTGGATCCTAATAACAACGCAGTCGATTCTTTCTGGAAAACAGATGACGATGCCTTGAAAGGTGTAAATGCAGTGTATGGAAGTTTATTAACAGACGGTACTTACATGAGAAGTACACCATTATTGTTAGACGTAAAAGCAGATGATTCACGTACAAACAGCCCTTGGGGGTCAATGTACAATGTTGGACACTTCAACTCGAATGTAGCCGATGCCGCAATTTACGGCTGGGCTTACGAAACCTATTATCAAGGAATATACAGAGCCAATCAGGTTTTAGCAAATGTGCCTGGAATTGAGTTTAAAGATGCCGCTTTAAAAGACAGAATCATAGGTCAGGCTTATTTTTTACGAGGTTTGTTTTTGTTCCATGCGGTTAATATGTTTAAGAATGTGCCCCTTCCAACAGAATTGGCAGTTTATTATCCACAGAAAACACAGGAAGAAGGCTGGGCACAAGTTATTTCAGACTTTAAAGCAGCCGCAGAATTATTGCCAAATTCATATACTGCAGTTTCAGGTTTAGATGCAGGACAAAAAGGTCGTGCCACAAAAGGTGCTGCGTTAGGATATTTAGGAAAAACTTATTTGTTTACCAAAGACTTTGTTAATGCAAGAACAACTTTTAAACAAGTAATAGACTTAGGTGTTTATTCACTAGTAACAAATTACCGTGACAACTTTACTACAGCAAACGAAAACAATTCAGAATCTCTTTTTGAAGTACAATTCAGCAGAGATGCCGGAGGAGTTGACTTAGGCTGGGGAGGTGCTCCTGCATCTGGCTGGGGGAAAACTTCAGCAAGAGCGATTACGTATGCGCCTCGTGCTTTCGGATGGACAGACGTTCAGCCAACTTGGGCATTGTTTAATGAATTTAAAGAAGAAAAAACAAAAACGGGAGAAGATGATCCTCGTCTAGATGCCACTATTTTCTACAACAAACCAGGAACAAAATTATACGGAAAAGATTTTGCCACATTTTATGCTTCAAGTCCAGCCGATTTAAATGATCTTTTTTGTAGAAAATATCAAAATTCTGATGGAGAATTTGCAGACGAATACGATTGGCGTTCTGGAATCAATGAGCGTTTGTTAAGATATGCAGACATTCTTTTAATGTATGCAGAATGTTTAAATGAAACAGGAGATACGCCGGGAGCTTATACTTATATCCAAATGGTAAGAAACAGAGTAAATCTTCCTGACTTGTCGACAACAAAACCAGGAATGAATCAAGATCAGATGAGAGAACACATTGGCCATGAAAGATTTTTGGAATTCCCTCTTGAAGGACATCGTTTTGATGATATCCGTCGTTGGGGATGGCTTCAAAATCAAACAAAATTGGCTTGGCTGAAAGCACGAGATAATGAGTTTAATTCGTATACAACAGGCCGTGAATATTTCCCAATTCCACAATTAGAAATGGATAACAATCCGGGAACAAAACAAAATGACAGTTATTGATTTTACAGTCACAGTCACTGCATAGCGTGACTAAAAACTAAAACTAAAATATATTTTGAGTTAGTTTAAATACCTGATATCATGTGAAGACATAAAAAAACTTCACATGATATTATACCTTAGAATTTCCAATACAAGAGAAGTAATTTTTTAACATTAACTAAAATTAGAAGAATGAAAACAATTACAAGTTTGGTTTTATTAGCGATGATATTCGGGAGTTGTCAAAATGACGATATTCTTCCAACAGAACAAGCAGCAACAGTTGTAAATACGCAGGATTCACAGGTTACCAATTCAACAGCAAAAACAGTTAGCGGAAATGTGCCGTCGCACGATCCGAGTACGATTGTAAAAAGCGGTGTCAACTATTATGTTTTTACAACAGGAGATAATATTCCAATGACGTATACAAGAGATTTAGCGAATTGGACATGGGGAACATCAGTTTTCACGTCAACACCAAGCTGGATTACAGGATATGTTCCAGGATTTGTAAAAACATTCTGGGCGCCAGATGTTGCTTGGTTTAATAACAGATGGAATATGTATTATTCCTGCTCAACATTTGGTTCAGCTACATCTGCAATTGGCTTGGTTACTACGCCAGCCATTTCGCAAAGCGCAGGAACAACATGGACAGACAGAGGCGTTGTCGTTTCTTCATCATCAGCATCAGATGTCAATGCCATAGATCCATCTATTTTGGTTGACGGAAGCAATGTTTACATGGCTTACGGTTCCTGGCACGCGGGTATTGGAGTAATTCAAATTAATCCTTCAACAGGAAAAACAACAGGAAGCAAAACCATCGTTGCCGGCGGAAACAGTGCATCATGGGAAGCTCCGTGTTTAATCAAAGAAGGAAGCTATTATTATATGTTTGTAAACCGCGGCACTTGCTGCAATGGCGTAAACAGTACATATTATATTGTAGTTGGACGTTCTACAAGTCCGTTTGGGCCTTTTGTAGATAAAAATGGAGTTTCTCTAAAAAGTGGCGGCGGAACAACTGTTCTAGCTTCGCAAGGAAATTACATTGGCCCAGGGCATTTGTCTAGAATTACAGGAACGCAAAAAGGAGCTGTTCATTATTATGATGGAGCTGACGGCGGAAATCCGAAACTCGAAATAGTATACTTTACGTGGTCATCTGGATGGCCAACACTTTCTTATTAAAAAACTAAAATTCAGAGGAAAGTTTTCGGGCTTTCCTCTAAAACAAAAACCACTATGAAAAAAGCACTTTTAATCTCATTTCTTATTTCGTTTTGTAGTCAGCTGAGTTTTGCGCAGACGACAATAACCATTAAAAATACTAACGATGCGCCAACAATTGACAAAAACATTTACGGTCATTTTGCAGAGCACTTAGGGCGTTGTATTTATGGAGGTTTTTTTGTGGGCGATACTTCGAAAATTCCAAATACAAACGGAGTAAGAAATGATATTGTTAAGGCTTTAAAAGAATTGAAAATTCCAAATTTAAGATGGCCGGGCGGTTGTTTTGCCGATACTTATCATTGGAAAGACGGAATTGGCCCTCAAGAACTAAGACCAACTATTGTAAACAAATGGTGGGGAGGCGTAACCGAAGACAACAGTTTTGGAACGCACGATTTCCTAAATATGTGTGAACTTCTTGGAGCAGAACCTTATTTATCTGGAAACGTAGGAAGCGGAACCGTTCAAGAATTAGCCGACTGGGTTCAGTACACGAATTTCAGCGGTAAAAGTCCGATGAGTGATTTACGTGCAAAAAATGGCAGAAAAGAACCGTGGAAAGTAAAATTCTGGGGAATTGGAAATGAAGCTTGGGGATGCGGAGGAAACATGACCGCAGAATATTACGCTGGCGAATACCGCAAATTTGCAACCTTTATGTCAGACTGGGAAAATACTGGAGGAATCACACGTATTGCATCTGGATCAAACAGCTCCGATTACAATTGGACAGAAGTTTTAATGAAAGGCATTCCGTTAAATATGTTAGGCGGAGTCGGCGTTCATCATTATGCCGTAATCGACTGGGGTAAAAAAGGAAGCGACAGGGAATTTACAGAAGAAGGTTATTTCAAAACCATGAAATCTGCCTTGAAAATGGAAGAATTGGTTACCAAACATTCGGCAATTATGGACAAATACGATCCAGAGAAAAAAGTAGCCATGATTGTGGACGAATGGGGAGGTTGGTATGAAGTTGAAAAAGGAACAAATCCAGGATTTTTATATCAGCAAAATACTATGCGTGATGCAGTTTTGGCGGGAGCAACGCTGAATATTTTCAACAACCACGCAGATCGCGTTCGTATGGCCAATTTGGCGCAATGCGTAAATGTTTTGCAAGCCGTAATCTTAACAGATAAAGCAAAAATGATTACAACGCCAACCTATTCTGTAATGAAAATGTATGCCGTACATCAAGATGCGAAACTATTACCAATAAGCTTTCAATCACCATTATATACTTTTAATGGAGAAACTTTACCAGCAGTTTCGGCTTCGGCATCAAAAGATAAAAATGGAGCAGTTCATATTTCATTGGTAAATGTGGATGCCAAAAACAAAAACAAAATCGAAATTGATGCAAATCAATTAGGTGTTAAAAACTTCACGGCAAGCATCATTACATCGGGAAAATTACAAGATTACAATTCATTCGAAAATCCAAACAAAATTGTTCCGACAGTTTTTAAAAGTTTCGAAAACAAAAAAGGAAAACTTGAAATCACAATTCCTCCTTTCTCAGTAATTGTTTTAGAAGGAAAATAAAATAGAAGCAGATGAAAAAACAAAACTTCATTTTAAAAATTTCTTTCATCGGAATTTTTGCAGCAGCGGTTTTCATGACCAGCTGTTCCAAAGATGATCCGGCGTTAGAACCAGATCCGCCAGTAGTGGTTGATCCGCCGGTAGTGACTCCGACTTTTAACGGGCCAACTTATGCAGATAATTATACGGCAATTTCCGGCTGGGCAAGCAGATCACAATGGAATTTAGCCAATGTACACGATCCATCGGTAGAAAAATCGGGAGACTATTATTATATGTATCAAACCGATGCTTCGTATGGAAATGCACATGAAGGCAACGGGCATTTTTTCTACAGAAGATCAAAAGATTTAATCAGCTGGGAATTTATGGGATCTTCTATGACTACAGCTCCGGCTTGGGTAAAAGATTCTTTAAACAATAAAAGAGCCAGAATGAATCCGGCGCTTCCTCCAATAACAAATCCGAGTTATGGTTATTGGGCACCGTGCGTTCGTAAAGTGGGGAATGTCTTCAGAATGTATTACAGCATTGTAGTAACCAATCCAATAACGGGAACAGATACAAATACGTCTTGGACAGAACGCGCTTTTATTGGCTTGGCTGAAACTACAGATTTAGCTTCAAACAATTGGGTTGATAAAGGAATGGTGGTTTGCTCTGAACCAGACGGCGTAAAAAGTTACGTGAGAAACGGAGGAAATGATTGGGACGCTTATTTTAAATTCAATGCCATCGATCCAAG
This sequence comes from Flavobacterium artemisiae, assembly GCF_042678225.1. NCBI lineage: Bacteria > Pseudomonadati > Bacteroidota > Flavobacteriia > Flavobacteriales > Flavobacteriaceae > Flavobacterium > Flavobacterium artemisiae. Next base: position 128,717 of record NZ_JBHUDZ010000012.1, read on the forward strand.
TTTTATCGAAACTCCCGAAGGCGATCAATATTTAATTTATGGTTCATGGCATTCTGGAATTGCCGCTTTAAAACTAAATCCAGCAACAGGAAAACCAGACAAATTAAAAACAATCGACGATTACGGAGTAAGAATTGCAGGCCGTGGAAACGTAAATACCAACCGCTGGCAGGCACTCGAAGGTCCAGAAATTATGTACAATCCAGACACACAATATTACTATTTGTTTTTGGCGTATGACGAATTATCGGTGGCGTACAACACTCGTGTAGCCCGTTCGAAAAACATTCTCGGACCTTATGTAACCAACACTGGAATCAGCATTACAAACGGCGCCGAATGTTTTCCGTTACTAACACATCCATATCAATTTAAAAATCATACGGGATGGGTTGGATTTGCACATTGTGCTGTTTTTCAAAACCCAACAACCAAACAATGGTTTTATGCTTCGCAGGCACGTCTGCCGGAAGGAGTTGCGGGAATCAATGTTTCAAATGCAGTTATGATGGGACATGTTCACGGCATTCAATGGACAGAAGACGGCTGGCCTGTAATAGAACCAGAACGTTATGCAGGAGTGCCAGCAACCACTTTTGCAGAAGGAAATCTGGTAGGAACTTGGGAACAAATCACGATGAATTACCAATACAAAACCATTCAGAAATCGGTTACGCTTTATTTAACTGCTGACAAAAAAGTAAGCGGTGATGTAACCGGAACTTGGTCGTACGATCCTGCTAAAAAAATCGCAACCATAAACGGAGTTAAATGCAACGTAATCGACGCCTGGGACTGGGAATCGGCAACCAGAAAAGTGACTTTAAGCTATACAGGAATCAACAGTGCAGGATTAGCGGTTTGGGGCAAGAAAGTAAATTAAAATAATGCCACAGATTACAGGATTAAAAAGATTAAAAACAAATCTGCGAGAGAAAAAATAGCCACGAATTCACGAATTAAAATGATTAAAAAAATCTGAAAAATCTGTGTAATAAAAATAACTGCAAATTTCACGAATTATAATTTATAAAAAATTCGTGAATTCGTGGCAAAAAATAAGCCAAAGATTATATAAATAAATCATTTTAATCTGTGAAATCTGTGGCAAAAAGCAAATCAATTAAAAATGAAAAACCTATTTACAAGCCTGTCCATTTTGCTTTTATCGATTGCAGGAAATGCACAATCGGTAAAATTCAACAATCCCATTATTACAGATAAATACACCGGAGATCCAGCGGCATTAGTTTACAAAGACAAAGTGTATTTATATGCTGGCCACGACGAAGCGCCAAACGATTTTCATTTTTATAAAATGAATGAATGGCTGGTGTATTCTTCTTCGGATATGAAAAAATGGGAATCGCATCCAGTGCCATTAAAAGTAACCGATTTCAAATGGGCACGGGGAGATGCATGGGCTTCGCAGGTAATAGAACGAAACGGAAAATTTTATTGGTACGTAACGGTTCATCACGCAACAATTGAAGGAAAATCGATTGGAGTTGCAGTCGCCGATAATCCGCTTGGGCCTTTTAAAGATGCATTAGGGAAAGCATTAATCACCAACGATATGACCAAATTTAGCGATATAAGCTGGGACGATATCGATCCGACGGTTTATATCGATACAGATGGACAAGCTTATTTGTTTTGGGGAAATACCGCTTGTCACTACGCAAAATTAAAAGAAAACATGACGGAAATCGATGGAGAAATTCACCACATCAAACTGCCAAATTTCACCGAAGCACCGTGGATTCATAAACACAAAGACTGGTATTATTTGTCCTATGCTTATGAATTTCCTGAAAAAATTGCGTACGCGATGAGTAAATCCATTACAGGGCCTTGGGAATTTAAAGGTATTCTGAATGAAATTGCGGGAAACAGCAACACGAATCACCAATCGATCATTGATTTTAAAGGACAATCCTATTTCATTTATCACAACGGAGCATCAAAACCAGACGGAGGAAGTTTTAGAAGATCAGTCTGCGTCGATAAATTATTTTACAACAAAGACGGAACAATGAAACGTGTTGTGATGACTTCTGAGGGAATACAGTAATTAGTGTTCAGTGTTCAGGTTTTTTTTAGTGTTCAGTCGCAGTCACTCCCGATAGCTATCGGGATCATTTTGAACTGCTTATATGCCCTAAAAAAGTTTTCGTTGAGGTTTAAACTTAAATTTACTTACATCACTTATATGGTTTACAAAAACATAAAACATAAAATTTCTGTTTTTCTGATGCTTATAACTTCGGTGGTTATGGCGCAGGATATTGTCGTACACGATCCAGTTGTCATAAAACAAAAAGACACTTATTATCTGTTTTGCACCGGAAACGGAATCAGCGTTTATAGCTCAAAAGATTTAAAAAAATGGGACAAACAGCCACAGGTTTTCAAAGAAAAACCCGTTTGGGCAGATGGCGTTGCAGCAGATTTCAAAAATCATATTTGGGCGCCAGATGTTTCATTCCACAACAATACTTATTATTTATATTATTCGGTTTCGGCTTTTGCTAAAAACACATCGGCTATTGGTGTAGCGATTAATACAACTTTAGATCCAAAAGACAAAAATTTTAAATGGGTTGATCAGGGAATTGTGATTCAGTCTCAACCCAATCGCGATATGTGGAATGCGATCGATCCGAATTTAATTTTTGATGAAAACAATACACCTTGGCTTTCTTTTGGTTCTTTTTGGGAAGGATTGAAATTGGTCAAATTAAATCCCGATTTAAAATCGATTGCAGAACCTCAGGAATGGCACACGATCTCAAAACGCAAAAGAAGTTTCGAATTAGCCGATTCAGATCCTGGAGACGGTGCGCTCGAAGCTCCATTTATTTTTAAGAAAAACGGCTATTACTACCAATTTCTTTCTTGGGATTTATGCTGTCGCGGAGAAAAAAGCACTTATAAAGTTGTGGTCGGAAGAGCAAAAAATGTAACCGGACCGTATGTTGATAAAGAAGGAAAACAGCTCGATCAAGGCGGAGGAACTTTAGTGGTTCAAGGCGATGAAAATTACTTTGGCGTAGGCCATAACAGCGCTTACACTTTTGATGGAAAAGATTATATGTTTTATCACGCTTACGAAAAGAAAACCAACGGAACACCAAAATTAGTAGTAAGAGAAATACAATGGGATGCCGATTTGTGGCCTGTTTTAAAATAGAATAAAATGAAGAAATACAATTTACCAATTTTAACGATTTTTATATCACTTTTAGTTTTGGCTTCGTGTAAGGAAACCAAAAACGATGTGGTACAAAATAAAACATCGGCCTTAAAAGCAGGTTACGAAATCGAACCAGTAAATATTCAGAACGTAAAACTTACAGATTCTTTTTGGTTGCCAATTATCAAAAGAGTACAGGAAATTACGATTGAATATGCCATTAAAAAATGTGATGAAGAAGGGCGTTTTGAGAACTTTTTAATCGCGGGAAAACAAAAAACAGGAAAAGTACGCGGCGAAATGCCATTTGATGATACTGATGTTTATAAGATTATTGAAGGAGCTTCGAATACTTTAATCAGCGCTCCGAATACGAAACTGGAAAGAGTGCTGGATTCTATGATTGCGATTGTAAAAATTGGTCAGGAAAAAGACGGATATATTACCACTTGGAGAACTATAAATCCAGCAAAACCACCAGCAACTTGGGTTCCGGTAATTGAAGGAAAACGCTGGGAATCGTTGCAGATCAGTCATGAATTGTACAATCCGGGACATTTGATCGAAGCTGCAATTGTGCATTATGAAGCAACAGGAAAAACCAATTTTCTAGACATTGCAATAAAAGCAGCCGATATGCTGGTAAGAACTTTTGGAGATAATCCGGGTCAGATAAAAGGTGTGCCGGGACATCAAATTGTGGAAACAGGTTTGTTGAAATTGTATCAAATTACTGGAAAAGAAGACTATCTAAAATTGGCGAAATACTATCTCGACAATCGCGGAAATCCAGCAAATCATAAATTATATGGTGAATATGCACAAGATCATATTCCGGTAATTCAGCAAAATGAAGCCGTTGGCCACGCCGTAAGAGCCGTGTATATGTATGCCGGAATGACCGATATTGTAGCTTTGACAAAAGATAAAGCCTATGAAAATGCCGTAAATAATTTATGGAATAATATGGTGAACAAAAAAATGTACATCACCGGCGGAATTGGTTCAAGACACGACGGCGAAGCTTTTGGACTAAACTATGAATTACCAAACTTAACGGCTTATAACGAAACCTGCGCTGCAATTGGTGATGTGTATTGGAATCACAGACTGCATAGTTTGTACGGAAAATCGCAGTATTTTGATGTAATCGAAAGAACAATGTACAACGGATTGATTTCGGGTATTTCGCTTGACGGGAAAAACTTTTTTTATCCAAATGCCTTAGAAGCAGATGGCGTTTACAAATCCAACAGAGGTTCTTGTACACGTCAGGCTTGGTTTGACTGTTCTTGTTGTCCAACCAATTTGATTCGATTTATTCCGTCGATTCCGGGCTTGATTTATTCCAAAACTAAGAACGATTTGTATGTAAATTTATATGCCTCAAACAACGCTTCTTTCACATTAGGAAAAACCGATTTACAGATTTCACAGCAGACTTCTTATCCTTGGAACGGAAAGGTTGGAATCTCGGTAAATCCGAAAAAAGAAAGCCATTTCACTATAAAACTTCGCGTTCCAGGCTGGGCAAGAAATGAAGTTTTACCAGGAGATTTATATGCGTATAAAAAAGCTTCAACTCAAAAACCAACCATTTCTATAAACGGGGAAACATTATCGATTCAGCCTGAAAACGGTTATTTCAACGTAACCAGAAACTGGAAAAAAGGCGACAAAATAGCGCTTAATTTCCCAATGGAAGTTCAGGAAGTTGAAACGAATTCTAAGGTTGAAACCAATAAAAACAAAGTCTCTTTAGAATATGGCCCGTTAGTGTATGCGATTGAAGAAATTGATAATAAAAACAGTTTTGATAAGATCGATATTTCGTCTTTGGATACTTTCAAAGTGAGAAAAGAAGCGAACTTATTGCAAGGCGTAAATGTTATTGAAAATTCAAAATTCAAAGCCATTCCGTATTATTCCTGGTCAAATCGAGGCGTTGGAAAAATGAAAGTGTGGATTGATTATAAAAACTGAATTCCTCAAATAAATTAAATGCAAACAAACCAATATAACATGCAAACAAACCAATATAACATGCAAACAAACCTATTAAAAAATTGGGCACTTTCGGCCATTGTTTTTGTAAGTGTTTCTTCCTGTACAGATAAAAAAGCAGAAAAAGAGCTGTCTAAAGGAGAAGTGAGTGCTGCAAAAACAACCTTAACAAACAAACCTATAGTATTGCAAAGAGCAGATCCTTTTATTTACAAGCATACAGATGGGTATTATTATTTTACAGGATCTGTACCAACCTACGACGCTATAGAGTTAAGACGCGCAAAGTCTATTGATGAACTTCAAAAGGCGGAAACCTTTAGAGTATGGGAAAAACATAAAAGCGGACCAATGAGCCGTCATGTCTGGGCTCCTGAAATTCATTATTTAGATGGAAAATGGTACGTGTATTTTGCAGCAAGCGAAGAAAACGATATTTGGAAATTAAGACCTTATGTTTTGGAATGTACAGGCCAGGATCCTTTACATGACAAGTGGATTGAATTGGGGCAAATGCAGGCCGCCGACGCAGATCCAAAAAGCTTTACCGATTTTTCTCTAGACGGAACTGTATTTGAGCATAAAAATAAGCGCTATTTCTGCTGGGCAGAAAAAACAGGCGGGCAGTTCGCAGCTTCTAATTTGTATTTAGCCGAAATGGAATCACCCGTAAAATTAAAAACAGTTCAATTCATGCTGACGACTCCAGATTATGATTGGGAACGCATTGGTTTTTGGGTAAATGAAGGTCCTGCATTTCTTAAACACAAAGGGAAAATTTACATTACTTTTTCAGCAAGTGCTACCGGTTCTTGTTACAGTATGGGAATGATGGAAGCAGATGAAAATGCTGATTTATTAGACAGAAATTCTTGGAAAAAATCCAGATATCCAGTATTAAAAACCAATGAATCAAAACATATTTATGGGCCGGGACATAACTCATTCACAGTAGATGAAAACGGAGAACCATTAGTAGTTTATCATGCAAGGGATTATGAAAAAGCTGTTGGTGATCCAAAAGTTGTACCTGCGACAGATAAAAGACCGTTGAAAGAAATTATTGCAGACCCGTTATATGATCCTAATCGTCATGCGAGAATGATGAAATTAAAATTTGATAAAAACGGTAAACCAATATTCGAATTTAACTAAGTTGATTAAGATTTTCCAACTAACTCTGTGGCGGTTTTAAAGATTAAGATGAAATAATCGCAGTATTATAAATGTAACATTGGCATTTATATTTGGTTTTGAGCTTAAATCTTTGTTTTGATGCATATTTTGTAAAAAATTAAAGCACTAAATTTTATTAAGTGTTTTTTATACACTTATGAAATTATAATTTTTATATTTGTCAATTATTTAACCAATTAAGTTTAGAAATGAAAAATTACGTAATAGGATTGGACTACGGAACAGATTCTGTTCGAGCGGTGCTTATTGACGCAGAAAATGGGCAGGAGCTGGCATCGAATGTTTCTCATTACAAAAGATGGAAAAACAAACAATATTGTGACGCCTCTATAAATCAGTTTCGTCAGCATCCTTTGGATCATATTGAAGGATTGGAAACTACAATTCAAAATGTTGTAAAAGAAAGTAAAGTTGATCCGTCATTAATAAAAGGAATTTGTATTGATACAACAGGATCTTCTCCAGTTCCAGTAACCAAAGACGGAACGCCATTAGCATTGACAAAAGGTTTTGAAGAAAACCCAAATGCAATGATGGTTTTATGGAAAGATCACACTTCAATAAATGAAGCAAACGAAATCAACGAATTGGCAGTAAGCTGGGGCGGAGAAGACGTGACAAAATACGTTGGCGGAATTTATTCTTCGGAATGGTTTTGGGCAAAAATCCTTCACATTGCAAGACAAGACGAAGCGGTTAGAAATGCAGCGCACACTTGGATGGAGCACTGCGATTTAATGACGTATTTATTAATTGAAGATAAAGATTTAAAAACCTTTAAAAGAAGCCGTTGCGCAGCAGGCCACAAAGCCATGTGGCACGAAGACTGGAACGGATTACCGCCAGTTGAATTCTTAGAAAAATTACATCCGTATTTAGCGACTTTGCGTGGCAATTTATACGACGAAACATACACTTCAGATTTAGTTGCCGGAAAATTAAGTCAAGAATGGGCAGACCGTTTAGGACTTTCTACAGAAACAGTAATTGCTGTTGGAACTTTCGACGCGCATTCTGGTGCAGTTGGAGCTAAAATCGAAGAGAATACTTTAGTTCGTGTTATGGGAACTTCAACTTGTGATATTCTAGTTGGTTCTTATGATGAAGTGGGAACAAAAACCGTTCGCGGTATCTGCGGTCAAGTTGATGGCTCTGTAATTCCAGGTTTTATTGGACTTGAAGCAGGACAATCAGCTTTTGGTGATTTATTGGCTTGGTACAAAGAATTGCTAATGTGGCCGACAGAACATTTATTAGCGTCTTCAGCAACTTTAAATGATGCGCAAAAAGAACAATTAAAAGAAGAATTCAGCGATAAATTAATTGTTGAATTAACGAAAGAAGCGGAAAAAATCCCTGTTTCAGAAAGTCTTCCAATTGCTTTAGACTGGATCAACGGACGAAGAACTCCAGATGCCAATCAGGAAGTGAAAAGTGCGATTTCGAACCTTTCTTTAGGTACAAAAGCGCCTCATATTTTCAAAGCTTTAGTAAACGCAATATGCTTCGGAGCGAAGAAAATTGTAGACCGTTTTGAAGAAGAAGGTGTAAAAATCGACAGCGTTATCGGTATTGGTGGTGTTGCTCGTAAATCGCCTTTCATCATGCAGACTTTGGCTAACGTTTTAAACAAGCCAATTAAAGTGGCAGCTTCAGACCAAACTCCTGCTTTAGGTGCGGCAATTTATGCAGCCGTTGCAGCCGGAATTTATCCAAACGTAATCGAAGCAAGCCAAAAAATCGGAAGTGATTTTGACGGAGAATATTTCCCTCAAACGGATAAAGTTGAAGCGTATCACAAACTGCTTTTAGCATACGAACAATTAAGTGCTTTTGCCGATCCAACTATTAAAATTTCTCAAAATGAGTTCTCTTTATAAAGATTTAAAACAAGAATGCTACGAGGCAAACATGCAGTTAAATGCATTGAATCTTGTAGTTTATACTTTCGGGAATGTGAGCGCTGTGGACAGAAAAAATGGTGTTTTTGCCATTAAACCAAGCGGTGTTCCGTACGAAGATTTAAAACCCGAAGATATCGTAATTGTCGATTTTGACAATAATGTTATCGAAGGAACAATGCGTCCGTCGTCTGACACTAAAACGCATGCTTATTTATACAAAAACTGGCCGAATATCGGTGGCGTTGCGCATACCCACGCAACCTATTCTGTAGCTTGGGCGCAGTCTCAGCAAGATATTCCGATTTTTGGAACGACACATGCGGATCACTTAACAGCTGATATTCCATGTGCGCCTCCAATGGCAGATTCTTTAATTGAAGGAAACTACGAACACAATACTGGAATTCAGATTCTAGATTGCTTCAAAGAAAAAAATCTTTCGTACGAAGAAGTAGAAATGATTTTAATTGGAAATCACGGTCCGTTTGCTTGGGGGAAAAATGCAGCAAAAGCGGTTTACAACAGTAAAGTTTTAGAAGTTGTGGCAGAAATGGCGTACCTGACTTTACAAATAAATCCAAACGCACCAAGATTAAAAGATTCCTTAATAAAGAAACATTACAACCGTAAACACGGAAAAGATTCGTACTACGGACAGTAATTTTTAGTTTCAGGTTTCAGGTTTTTTTGTTTCAAGTTGTTGGAACGTGAAACATGAAACGTGAAACAAACAAAACTAAAAATATAACATAACAATAAGATTTTCGGTATTCAAGAACTTGAAACTTGAAACTTGAAACAAAGAAAACTTGAAACAAAAATAAAGACATGATTGATATCTCTCAAAAAGAAGTATGGTTTGTAGTAGGAAGCCAAGAATTATACGGTGAAGAAACACTAAGAAAAGTAGCAGAACATTCACAGATTATTGCAAAAGGATTAGACGCTTCGTCTTCAATTCCTGTAAAAGTGGTTTATAAGGATGTGGTGAAATCGCCTTCGCAGATTTTAGATGTATGTTTGGCTGCGAATTCTGAGAAAAACTGTATCGGAATTATTGCTTGGATGCACACTTTCTCTCCAGCAAAAATGTGGATTGGCGGACTAAATATCCTTAAAAAACCATTATGCCATTTGCATACACAATACAACGCTGAAATTCCGTGGGGATCTATCGATATGGATTTCATGAACTTAAACCAATCGGCTCACGGAGATCGTGAATTCGGTTTCATCATGTCTCGTTTGCGTAAAAAACGTAAAGTGGTTGTGGGTCACTGGGAAGATCAAAGAGTTCAAAAACAATTAGGAATCTGGTCAAGAGTTGTTCTTGGTTGGGACGAACTTCAAAACTTAAAAGTAGCTCGTATTGGAGACAATATGCGTGAAGTTGCCGTTACAGAAGGGGACAAAGTTGAGGCACAAATTCGTTTCGGAATGTCGGTAAACGGATACGATTCTTCAGATGTTACCAAACATATTGAAAAAGTAACTGATAAAGAATTAAACGATTTATTAGCCGTTTACGAGCAATCATACAACTTAACCGATTCTTTAAAAGAAGGCGGTGCACAAAGAAGTTCTTTGGTTGAAGCAGCAAAAATCGAATTAGGATTAAGAGCTTTCCTTGAAGAAGGAGGATTTGGCGCTTTTACAGATACATTTGAAAACCTTGGAGTTTGGAAACAATTACCAGGAATCGCAACACAAAGATTAATGGCCGATGGTTATGGTTTTGGCGGCGAAGGAGACTGGAAAACCGCTGCAATGGTAAGAGCTTTAAAAGTAATGTGTATTGGTTTGGAAGGTGGAACTTCTTTCATGGAAGATTACACGTACCATTTCACACCACAAAAATCATATGTTTTAGGTTCTCACATGTTGGAAATCTGTCCATCTATTGCTGACGGAAAACCTTCTTGCGAAGTGCATCCATTAGGAATTGGAGGAAAAGAAGATCCAGCTCGTTTGGTATTCAACTCGCCTGCAGGAGACGCAATCAACGTTTCTTTGGTGGATATGGGAACTCGTTTCCGTTTAATTGTTAACGAAGTGGAAGCAATAAAACCAATGGCAGAATTACCAAAATTGCCAGTTGCACGTGTTCTTTGGGATTGTAAACCAAATCTTGAAGTTGCAGCAACAGCTTGGATTTTAGCTGGTGGAGCGCACCACACGGTTTACAGCCAATCGATCACAACAGAATATATGGAAGATTTCGCAGACATCGCTGGAATTGAATTATTGGTAATTGATGAAAAAACAACGGTAAGAGAGTTTAAAGATAAAATCAATGCCAACGAAGCGTATTTCCATTTGTTTCAACATGGACTTTAATTGAAGTTGCAAAGGTCAAAGTGACAAAGGTTCAGAGTTTTTTGTTACTTTTAACTTTCAACGCAGATAAAACTGATTTGCTGTCGCAAAAGCGAAGATTTATATAATTTAAAAAAATCATTGTAAATCAGTGTCTTCGCTTTTGCGACAGCGAATCGGTTTTATCCGCGTAAATTATTACGTTCAACAAATAACTTTTAACATCTAACCATTTCACAAACCAAAAAAATATCATTTATGAATGTATTAAAACGTTGTATTTTTGGAATAAGCCTGTTAAGTCTGGCAGCAATTTCTGTCCAATGCAAAAACGATAAAAAAATGGATGAAGCTACAGTTTCTTCGGATAAAAAAGCAGCAGTTACAATCGAAAAATCAGAGTACGGAACAACCGCTAAAGGCGAAAAAGTCGATAATTATAAACTGAAAAACCAAAATGGGATGGAAGTTGATATCATCACTTTTGGAGGAAGAATTACCGATTTGAAAGTGCCAAATAAAGAAGGCGTTTCAGAAAATGTAGTAATAGGTTTTAATTCTTTGGCACAATACGAAAAAGAAAATCCTTTTTTTGGAGCTTTAATCGGAAGATACGGAAATAGAATTGCAAAAGGAAAATTTTCGCTTGACGGAAAAGACTATCAATTGGCAATCAATAATGCGCCAAATGCTTTGCACGGTGGACCACAAGGCTATTTCAACGTGGTTTGGAAAGCCGATGAGGCTAAGTCTGGAGAAACAGCTTCTTTAAAATTATCTTATTTAAGTAAAGATATGGAAGAGGGGTATCCAGGAAATTTGAAAGTTATTGTAACGTATACTTTGACAAATGATAATCAATTAGAGGTTTTGTATGAAGCAACAACAGATAAGAAAACGGTTGTGAATTTGACACAGCATTCTTATTTCAATTTATCTGGAGATTTTACCAAAACAATCCTAGACCACGAATTGACTTTAAATGCTGATAAATTAGTTCCAGTTGACGCCACTTTGATTCCGACAGGAAAATTAGATGATGTTGCTGGTACGCCTTTCGATTTCAGAACACCAAAATTAATTGGAAAAGACATTGCCGTTAAAAACGAGCAGTTAGAAAGAGGAAAAGGTTACGACCACTGCTGGGTATTGAATAATCCTGAAAAAGGAAAAACAATCATTGCAAAAGTATATCACGCAGCAAGCGGAAGAGTTTTGGAAATGACAACAGACGAACCTGGAATTCAGTTCTACTCTGGAAATTTCCTTGACGGAACGTTGCCAATGCCAAATGGAGGAACTTTTGCTCACAGAACAGGATTATGTCTAGAAACAGAACATTATCCAGATTCTCCAAACCAGAAAAATTTCCCAACAACGGTTTTAAACCCGGGAGAAAATTATAAAACAAAAACTACTTTTAAATTTTCGGTTCAAAAGTAATTTTTAGAATTTGTTTAGTTAGTTCTAATTCTCTGAAAAACCTCGAAAGTGTTTGCTTTCGAGGTTTTTTGTTTTAAGTTTTTTAAATAAGAAGTATTTTTGAATCTCGCAAAGTCGCAGAGACGCAAAGAAAATAAACTTTGCGTCTCTGC
>NZ_JBHUDZ010000012.1:141080-1157920 GCF_042678225.1 Flavobacterium artemisiae
TTTTATTTTCCATTTTATTCCTTCAAAGCTGTCAAAATAAAAATCAATCAAAAAGCAGTCCTGTTGCTAAAGTAGATTCAGGTAAAAAACCAGAGATATCTAATGATAGCAATGAACAAATAACATTAGTTAAAGACTTTATGAAATGGTATATTAAAAACATGGATATGCTGAGTAAATTTGATGCTATTGGTGGAGGGCCAGCGGATGCGAAAGAGAATGAAGAGGCAGAAAACTATTATGTAGATTTTAAAGAAGCTGAAAAATATATTTCGGAATTGAAAAAAAGTGGTTTTTTAACTGATAATCTTCTTAAAAATGAAGAAAAATTGTTTTTAGAAGCAGATCAATATTACAAAGAAAACCCAGAAAATGACGGGCCTCCATATGGTTTTGATTATGATCATTTCTTTCTTACTCAAGAAGCATTTGAGGAAGATCTACTGAATATCGATAAAAGCAAATATGTTGTAAATCAAAAGGATGAGTTTAATTCAGAGGTGAAGTTTGTCCTGCCTATATCTGGAGGTTATAAGTATTCTTTAAAAAAGATAGGTAGCAAATGGTTTATTGAGAAAATAGAATCAGCAAAATAATCAAATAGTTTATGGGATTTAAACATTTATTCAAAGCAAAATTAAACTGGACTTTAAAACAAAACCAAGAAGAATCATCCAAAAGATTCTACAGCAAAACCCATCAAATTCAAATTGAAGGAAAACCAGTTTTAGATATTTCAGCAGCGAAAGCGTTCAAAGGCGATCCAGAATTATACAATCCAGAAGATTTGCTTTTAAGCAGTTTAGTTTCCTGCCACATGATGTCGTACCTATATGTCTGCTCTCAAAACGGAATTGAAGTTCTAAATTATACAGACAACGCCGAAGCAACATTAGAAGTAAATACAGACGGAAGCGGACGTTTTACAGAAGTTCGATTAAATCCAAAAGTTACAATTGTAAACTCAGACAAATTAGAATTGGCTTTAGAATTGCATCAAAAAGCAAATCAATTGTGTTTTATTGCCAACTCGTGCAATTTTCCAATTTTGCATAATGCGAGTTGCGAGGTTATTTAAACCATATAAGTGATATAAGTTCATTTAAAAAAGGTACTTAAACTCAAAGTTATATTTACTTATATAACTTATATGGTTCAAAAAAAGGCATAAAAAAAACCTCTTCGTTAAGAAGAGGTTTTTAAGTACCCGGAGCCGGAGTCGAACCGGCACGGTTTCCCACAGGTGTTTGAGACCAGCGCGTCTACCAATTCCGCCATCCGGGCTTAGCAGACGAAAAAATAAAATGAGAAATCAATTATTTTAACGCAATAGAATGAAGTCATAAATGGCGTCATTCCTTTAACACGGTGCAAATGTAAAAAATAAATTTAAATCAACTACTAAAAATACTTAAATTTTTGCTTTCAGTGTCCAATAAATTTTATAAATTTGCACCTCGTTAAAACGACGCACACACAACTAACTACAAAACAACAATTTATAATGTCGCACCTAGAACCAGAAGCTAAAATTTTTGCTTGTTCACAAAGTGTTTATCTTGCAGAAAAAATTGCTGCAGATTACGGAATTCCGTTAGGGAAAGTAACGATGTCAACGTATAGTGATGGAGAATTCCAGCCATCTTACGAAGAATCAATAAGAGGATTGCGAGTTTTCATCGTATGTTCGACTTTTCCAAGCGCAGATAATCTGATGGAATTGTTGTTAATGATTGATGCCGCAAAACGCGCATCAGCAAGACACATTACAGCTGTAATGCCTTATTTTGGTTGGGCAAGACAAGATAGAAAAGACAAACCAAGAGTTCCGATTGGGGCAAAATTAGTAGCAAACCTATTAACAGCTGCCGGAGCAACAAGAATTATGACTATGGATCTGCACGCAGATCAAATTCAAGGATTCTTTGAAAAACCAGTAGATCATTTATTTGCATCTACCATCTTTTTACCATACGTAGAAAGTTTAAAATTAGAAAATCTAACAATTGCATCTCCAGATATGGGAGGTTCAAAAAGAGCATATGCTTACTCTAAGTTTTTAGAATCAGATGTAGTAATCTGTTATAAACAAAGAAAAGCAGCCAACGTTATCGACACTATGGAACTGATTGGTGAAGTAAAAGGGCGTAACGTAATCTTAGTAGACGATATGATCGATACAGGAGGAACTTTAGCGAAAGCGGCAGACCTAATGATCGAAAAAGGAGCACTAAGCGTTAGAGCAATTTGTACACACGCTATTTTATCTGGCGGTGCTTACGAAAAAATCGAAAACTCAAAATTAACTGAGTTAATCGTAACCGATTCTATTCCGTTAAAGAAAGAATCAAAGAAAATAAAAGTGGTAAGCTGTGCGCCTCTATTTGCTGAGGTAATGCAGATGGTTCACCACAACAATTCCATCAGTGGAAAATTTATAATGTAATAACTGCTTAAGGCGTTAAGACATTTTTAAAGAAGAATATTTATTTAATAACTATATTTTTTTACAATGAAATCAATTACAATTAAAGGATCAGAAAGAGAAAGCGTGGGCAAAGTGTCAACTAAAGCCTTACGTAATGCTGGAGCGGTTCCTTGCGTGTTATACGGAGGAAATCAAGCAGTACACTTCTCAGCAGACGCTGCAGCGTTCAAAAACTTGGTTTACACTCCAAATGCACACACAGTTGTGATTGAGCTTGGAAAAGGAAAATCATTCAATGCAATTTTGCAAGATATCCAAGTTCACCCAGTATCTGACAAAATTTTACACATTGACTTCTTCCAATTATTTGATGATAAAGAAATCACAATGGAAGTTCCTGTGAAAATCGTTGGTACATCTAAAGGTGTTCTTGCGGGAGGTGTTTTACGTTTGAACCAACGTAAATTAAAAGTGAAAGCTTTACCAGCAAATCTTCCTGATTTTGTTGAAGCTGACATCACTCCACTTGAAATGGGTAACAAATTATATGTTACTAAAGTTGGAAAACCAGAGTACAAAATTATGCACCCAGACAACACAGTTGTTGCTCAAGTAAGAATCTCTCGTGCTGCTATGAAAGCTGCTCAAGAAGCTGCAAAAGCTGCAAAAGCTCCTGCAAAAGGAAAGAAAAAGTAATTTTTTCAACTCTATACAAAAAGCCTCAATCTTTACGATTGGGGCTTTTTTTTTGAGGTTCTAAGGTGCTGATATGCTAAGGTTCTAAGCTCAAAATCTCTGCGAACTTTGTGGCTAGGCCATAAGTTTTTTTAACGCAAAGCACGCCAAGATATTTTGTTTGGTGTGCAGGTAATATCTAAATATTAAGTTCGCAAAGCTGTCTAAATAAAGCTTTGCGAACTTTTAATTTAAAAGACTTCTCAAGTTAAAGATAAAAACTTTGCGTTCTCTGCGTAAAAATCTAAGCGCACTTTGCGGTTAAACAACGACCAGCAGGTAATTATCTAATTGACACATGCTCACATTATCTAATTGAAGAAGTAGTCACATTTTCAAATTATCTAATTATTTTTTTTAGAAGCAGAAAATCCCGTTTTCAAAAGACGTGACATTCCTGCCATCCGCTAAATCTTTTCATCCGCTAAAAAGCGGATAAAAAGGATACCGCTTCTGTCAGGGCTAGCAAGAAAAAATCTTTTTCATAAGCTTCTAAGCTCCTAAGAAAATAAATCTGCTTAATCAGCAAAATCTGCGAGAGAACTTCTTTGCGTTTTTTGCGAAAACCTTTGTGAACTTTGCGGTTAAATTAAGACAAGCAAAAGCAATTATCAAACCATCAAATTGCTAAATTATCTAATTATCCAATTGGCACATTCTCTAATTAATCTTACTTTTGCCAAATGATAAAATGGATAACAAAACTGTTTTCATCAACACCAAAAGAAGAGAACATAGATAATATGAAAAAATATTTAATCGTAGGTTTAGGAAATATTGGAGCTGAATACGTAAACACCAGACATAATATCGGATTTAAAGTACTGGACTTTTTAGCCAAAAAAGAAGGACTTTCATTTGAAACTGTAAAATTGGGATCAATGGCAGAGTATAAATTTAAGGGAAGAACCTTTTTTCTTTTAAAACCAAATACTTACATGAATTTAAGCGGTAAGGCTGTAAAATATTGGATGGATAAAGAAAATATTCCGTTGGAGAATATTTTGGTTATTACGGACGATTTAAATCTGTCTTTCGGGACTATTAGAATCAAACCAAAAGGAAGCGATGGAGGTCATAACGGACTTAAAAACATTAATCTAGTTTTAAATACGCAAAATTATACCCGTTTTAGATTCGGAATCAGTGATCAGTTTAAAAAAGGACAACAAGTAGATTATGTTTTAGGAGAATGGAATGCAGAAGAAGATGCTAAATTACCAGAAAGACTAGAAGTGTCTTCGGAAATTATTAGAACTTTTGGAACGGCCGGTTTAGAAAATACAATGACCACTTTTAACGGAAAATAAAGATTTACAATTATTTACATAAGAAAAAATCAAATTATCATTTAATTAAATTCAATTATAACGAAATAGTATTTTCTATTCCAAAGTTAAATGTCTAAATTTGGGATAAATTATTATAAACCATAAAAATTTAATACCATGGCTTTTGAATTACCACAGTTACCATATGCATATGATGCGTTAGAACCACATATTGATGCACGTACAATGGAAATCCACCATACAAAACATCATAATGCATACACTACAAATCTAAATGCTGCTATTGCAGGAACAGATTTAGAAGGGAAAACAATCGAAAATATCTTAATCAACTTAGATAAATCAAACGCAGCAGTTCGTAATAATGGTGGAGGTTTTTACAACCACAATTTGTTCTGGACAGTAATGTCTCCAAACGGAGGAGGATTGCCAACAGGTGATTTATTAGCTGCAATTGAGTCTTCTTTTGGTTCATTTGAAGAGTTTAAAGCAAAATTTGCTAAAGCTGGAGCTGGACAATTTGGTTCAGGATGGGCTTGGTTAGTTGTTCAAAAAGGTGGAAAACTAGAAGTTGTAGGAACTCCAAATCAAGACAATCCATTAATGCCAGAAGTTGCTGGTAACGGTGGAACTCCAATCTTAGGAATGGATGTTTGGGAGCATGCTTACTACTTAAACTACCAAAACAGAAGACCAGATTATATCGAAGCTTTCTTCAGTGTAATTAACTGGACAGAAGTTGCAAGAAGATTTGCTTTAGATAAATAAGAGTATAGAGCATAGAATATAGAAAAAAGACGGATAACTTAATAGTTGTCCGTCTTTTTCGTTTTATAATATTTTTCTTTTTTACTTCTTGATTACCAAAATTCAATTTGAGCATTGTAGTCTTTGTTCTATGTTCTTTTTTCTATTCTCTAAAAAAAAAGAAAATAAAAAAGGTGAAATTGCTTCCACCTTTTTTGCCCCAAATCTACCATAAACTTAACCTACTAATGTTATGGTTTAGTAAAAGTATGGCGGTTCTGTATATATTAAAAATTTTTTAGATAAAAGGCAAGTATATCCGATTAATGGAATACAATGTGCTGTATTGAAGGAATAAGAAGATGGAATGAAGGGAAGAGAAAATAAAGTAAAGAAAAAGGAGTAAAGAAAATAGAAAATAGAGAATAGAAAATAGAGAATAGAATATAGAATATAGAGAATAGAATATAGAGAAAGGATGGTGATTTTTAAGGTGTCTTTTTATTGTTATTAAATAAAGTCAAAAATCAACAACAATCTAAAAATTAAAAAAGGCGGAAATTCTTCCGCCTTTTTTGCCCCAAATCTACCATAAACTTAACCTACTAATGTTATGGTTTAGTAAAAGTATGGCAGTTGAATGTATATCAAAAATTTTTCAGACGAAAGGTAAGTATATCCGATAAACGGAATTTTAAGAAGCTGTTTTAGAAATACTTGAGTTTATTCCAATAAAAAAGGTGGAATTGCTTCCACCCTTTTTGCCCCAAATCTACCATAAACTTAACCTACTAATGTTATGGTTTCTCAAAAGTATTACAGCATTTCAATTTTACCAAACAAACAGGATGAACGGCAAAAAAAACCGATGAAATGCACAAATTAACCTTTTGTTAATACTTTTTTAATAAGCTCTAGCGTCTTTTCCTTCGTAAAAATTCATAAATGCTCGATTTACGACACGATTTCCGCCTGGAGTAGGGTAGTCTCCAGTGAAATACCAATCGCCTAAATTTTTAGGGCATGCTACGTGCAAATCTTCTACTGTTTGGAAGATGATTTTTACTTCGGCATTGATTTCTGGTGAGCTTAACATTTCTGCAATTTTATCTGAAATCTCTTCAGGTGTAAATTGATCATAAATTGCGGTTACATAATTTACAACATCTTTGTCTGCGAAATTTTCTTGAGCTTTACATTTTGCGTAAACTTCGTCTACAATATGATATAAGTTTCTCTCTTTCAATAAAGTTAGGGCCGCTCTAAAGGCAACAAGACCTTCTAATTTAGCCATGTCAATTCCGTAACAATCTGGATAACGGATTTGTGGAGCCGATGAAACGATCACAATACGTTTTGGATTCAAACGATCCATCATTTTGATGATACTCATTTTTAAAGTAGTACCACGAACAATACTGTCGTCAATAATAACTAAGTTGTCTTCTGGTTTGATCACGCCGTATGTAACGTCATAAACGTGAGCAACTAAATCATCACGACTACTGTCTTCAGTAATAAACGTCCTAAGTTTTGCGTCTTTTATGGCAACTTTCTCAGTACGTATTTTTACAGCTAATAACTCCTGAAGCGTTTCAGCAGTTAATGTGTTTCTATTTTCTAGAATATAATTGTTTTTTCTCTGATTCAAGAAATCCTGAGCAGCTTCAACTAAACCATAAAATGAAGTTTCGGCTGTATTTGGAATATAAGAGAAAACAGTATTATCTGTATCACTGTCAATTGCTTTAAGAACCGCAGGAAGAATTAATTTTCCTAAATCTTTACGCTCTTGATAGATTTCAGCATCACTTCCTCTTGAGAAATAAATTCTTTCGAATGAACAAGCTTTTTTAACAGTTGGTTCTAGGATTTGATCCATGCTTACTGTACCATTTTTCTTGATAATCAAAGCATTTCCTGGTTCAATTTCCTGAACTTTTTCAAAAGGCACATTGAATACAGTTTGAATAACTGGTCTTTCAGAAGCAACAACGACTACTTCATCATCTTGATAGAAATAAGCTGGACGAATTCCTGCTGGATCTCTAAATACAAAAGCATCACCGTGACCTAATAAACCAGCCATAGCATAACCTCCGTCTAAGTTTTTAGCCGAACGAGCTAATATTTTTGCAATATCCAAACGTTCTGCAATTACAGGCGAAGCTTCTCTTTTAGAATATCCTTCTGCTTTACAGTCTTGGTACAATTGCATAACCTCTTTATCTAAGAAGTGACCAATTTTTTCCATTACAGTAACAGTATCAGCCATTTCTTTTGGATGCTGTCCAAGTTCAACTAGATTTTCGAAAAGTTCTTTAACATTCGTCATATTAAAGTTTCCAGCCAAAATCAAGTTACGGTGCATCCAGTTACTTTGACGTAAAAATGGGTGAACACTTTCGATGCTGTTTTTTCCAAAAGTTCCGTAACGAACGTGTCCTAAAAACAATTCTCCAACATAAGGGATATTTGCTTTTAGTTCCTTCATATTGTCTCCAAGTTCAGGATGCGCTTTTAACTCTTCGCTAACTCGCTCATTAATTTGTTTGAAAACATCTTGTATTGGTTGCGAGTGATTCGAACGAACTCTGCTGATGTAGCGCTGTCCAGGTTCAACATCCAATTTAATGCTTGCAAAACCAGCCCCGTCTTGTCCGCGGTTGTGCTGTTTTTCCATCATTAAATACATCTTCTGAATTCCGTAAAAAGCAGTTCCGTATTTTTCTTTATAATATTCAAGCGGTTTTAGTAATCTTACTAAAGCTATACCACATTCGTGTTTTAACGCGTCGCTCATTGTTTTTGTTTTTTTTGTGTGTTGTAAGTTGTGTGTATTAACGTAATAAAAAAAGCCCCGTTTTATCCGAGGCTTTTGCGCATTATATTTCTATGTCAAACTGAGTTAACGACTTAAATTGCTGTAATCGAATCGCTACTTCGGCTTTACTTAAGTTTTCCATCCTTTCAGTTCCAAATTTCTCGACGCAGAACGATGCTAAATTTGAACCGTAAATAATTGCATTTTTCATGTTTCCGAAAGAGATGTTTTCGCTTTGCGCAATAAATCCAGAGAAACCACCTGCGAAAGTGTCTCCAGCTCCTGTTGGATCGAAAACTTCTTCTAATGGTAAAGCTGGTGCAAAGAATACTTCTCTGTTGTGGAATAAAAGTGCTCCGTGTTCTCCTTTTTTGATCACCACATATTTTGGTCCCATATCTTGGATTTTCGAAGCTGCTTTTACTAGTGAATATTCACCAGAAAGTTGTCTTGCTTCTTCGTCATTGATTGTAATAACATCTACACGTTTGATAACGTCTAGCAATTCTGGAAGAGCGCAGTCCATCCAAAAGTTCATAGTATCTAAAACTACTAATTTTGGTTTTTTCTCCATTTGGTCTAAAACACTGCTTTGTACTAATGGGTGTAAGTTTCCTAACATTACCACATCAGCATCTTTATAGTTTTGAGGAACTTTTGGCTGAAAATCAGCTAAAACGTTCAATTCAGTAACAAGAGTATCTCTAGAATTTAAATCGTTGTGGTATAAACCGCTCCAGAAAAAGGTTTTTCCTCCTTTTACAATTTCGATACCAGAAATATCGATATTTTTTGAAGTCAATAAATCTAAATGTTCTTGAGGAAAATCGTCGCCAACTACAGAAACAATGGCCGATTGCAAGTTAAAAAATGATGCCGATAATCCGATGTAGGTTGCAGCACCACCTAATATTTTATCTGTTTTTCCGAAAGGAGTTTCAATCGCGTCGAAAGCAACTGTTCCAACAATCAATAGTTTATTCATTTTATGAATTTCGAATTAGGGTGCAAAGATACTCTATAAGTTACAATCTTGCAACGGTTTAGAGTCTCAAAATTTTCTTAAAAAAATGACAACGATTTCGGAGTAAAACTCTTGTAAATGAATTGGTTAAAACTGATTTTTTTGAAAGCTTAAAATAGGTTTTTTGAATTTAGGATGCAACTTTTTTGAAAATAATTGCGATTATTTTACAACTGATACTTCTTATCAAAATAATTCTTCAAAACGCCAACCTGAATCAAAATCATGATTGGCAAAATCAAAATCGCGTATAAGGTATTTTTAGAAAAATGAATTCCAGAAAATGCGGTAGAGATTTTATCAGAATATAATTTCCCAATTTCATCAACTTTAAGATCATTTTCTGAAACTGAAAAAAGAGAAACATAAATAACCAATAAAGCCACAGCGATACCGATCGAAATCCAGATTGGTTTGGAAATTAAAGGTTTGTAAGCTTTCAATTTTTTATCTTCTAAAATCTGAACATTCGCCATAATTTTTGAAGTGAAATCTATTGATGGTGACTGCAGTTTTTCTTCAGCCATCATTTTATCAATAAGTTGTTCTATATCTTTATCGCTTTTCATAACATTCTATTATTTCAGGTTCTAACTGCTGTCTCAAAATTACGGCTAATTTTTGTCTGCTTCTAAATAATTTTACTTTGACATTGTTGGCCGAGATATTCATTACTTTTCCAATTTCCTCTAAACTCTGATCTTCAAAATAAAATAAAGTCAACAGAAAACTTTCATCACCGGGTAATAAATTTAAACATTTGTGAATAGTTTGCTTTCGTTCTTTATCTTCTAAAGCGCTCAAAGCATTGTCCATTGTTTTTATTAAATGAGAAGAAAATTCATCTATCGAAATATTCAGGTCTTCTTTTTTATTTTTCTTTAAACGATCAAGACAAGTATTGTATGCAATTTTATAAATCCAAGTCGAAAATTTCGAATCTCCTTTAAATTTGGTCAGCGAACTGTAAATCTTTATAAAGGTATCTTGTGCAACTTCTTCGGCTTCTTCTCTGTTCTTGACCATCTTGAGAGCCAGTGAAAAGATCATATCCTTATAACGATCAACCAGCACGGCAAACGCATTTGTCTCGCCTTGCAATATTTTATCGATATAATGTTGATCATTTATTGTGCTCATATTATATAGGACGACAGTTTGTTTCTTTAGGTTACAAGAAATTTGAAAAATAAATTAATAATTAGAAAATTAGAAAATTAGAAAATTAGAAAATGCTAGCTTTAAAATTCTGTTATGTTTCAAATCCAATTTCTCCCTTCGATCGAAATAAGAATATTGTAGAGTAATGGAAGCGATTCAGCTTTGACAAAGTTAGCGAGTTACGTAAAAAATAGTATTATCAAAATTAGTTGATTATCAGTCGTTTTATCATTGTCTAATTGGCAAATTTTCTAATTTTCTAATTTTTTTTCACAAAATGTGTAACCTCATTTCAAAACCTGTCGTCCTATGGGTATATCAATCAATTAAAAACATAAAAAATCATGGATGACAAAATCTTAATCCCAATTAGTTTCTTTCTAATGATCTTCGGAATCGTTTATTTAATTTATTCAACAAGAAACAGAGAGCGTTTGGCACTTATAGAAAAAGGTGTGGATGCGAGTATATTTATTCAAGGGAAAAATGGCAATGTTCCAGCGTGGAAAGTCTTTGTAGTAAATTTGGCTTTCTTATTAATAGGAAGCGGTGTTGGAATTTTTATTGCTTTATTAATTACAACTTATACATCATTAGATGATGGGGCTGTTTATCCTTCAATTATTTTTATAATGGCCGGAATTGGTCTTTTAACAGGATTTAAAACCGCAAAAGATTTAGATAAAGAATAAGCTGTTAAGTAAAAAATTTAAGTTAGTACAAAAAAACGCATCATATATATGATGCGTTTTTTTATTCTTTAGAACCAATGGTTTCGTAATAAACGTCTACTGAAAGTTTGGGCTGCAACGAGGCCATTACGGCCAATTGGTCACAGCGCTCATTTTGCGGATGATTATTATGACCTTTAATCCATTTAAAATTAACTTGATGCTTTCGGTATGCAATTAAAAAACGTTTCCATAAATCTGGATTTTTTTTACCTGTGTAACCTTTTTTCTCCCAGCCGAACACCCATTTTTTTTCAACGGAATCAACTACGTATTTAGAATCCGAAATGACCAAAACCTTCATATTCGGATTTTTTAGTTTTTCTAAACCAACAATTACCGCAAGAAGTTCCATTCTATTATTAGTAGTAAGACGAAAACCTTCGTAAAATTCTTTTTTATATGGAGTACCCACTAATTCCATTACAACGCCATAACCGCCATTGCCCGGATTGCCTTTTGCTGCGCCGTCTGTATATATATGTACTTCGTGCATTTTTTAATTTTAGATTTTAGATTTTAGATTGGCTGTGCTTTGTCTAAAATTTATTTTTGTTAACCATATTAGTTATATAAGATCATTTAAAATTTGAGACTTATATTTCTTAGTGGTAGTTTGGGATGTTTTAGTTTTTTCTATTTCCATAAAGTAAAATGAACTTATATTACTTATATGATTTAATTTTTATTCTTTAAGCAATTGTTCAATAATCTCAGGAAAATGTTTTTGTTCTAATTCGTGAATCTTCTCTGCAACGGTTTCTGGCGTATCTTCATCGGTCAATGCTACGTTTGCTTGAAAGATAATAGCGCCTTCATCATAATGTTCGTTTACATAATGTATAGAAATTCCGGTTTCTTTTTCTTTATTATTAATGATTGCTCTATGAATGTGCATTCCATACATTCCTTTACCTCCATAATTTGGTAAAAGTGCAGGATGAATATTGATTATTTTGTTTGGATATCTTTCAATTATGTTTTCTGGGAATTTCAACAAGAAGCCAGCCAAAATTATCAAATCCGGGTCGATTTCCGCTACTTTCTGTAGTACGTTTCTCTCTAAAAGATCATTTTTTGAGAAGATTTCGACAGGAATTTGATGATTTTTTGCTCTTTCGATCACTTTTGCTGAAGCATTATTTGTAAAAACAGAAACGACTTTTGCAATTTCGGTTTTTGAAAAATGTTTTATAATTTTTTCTGCATTAGTTCCTGATCCTGAAGCAAAAACGATAATTTTTTTCATAAAGTTGTGTATTTTGAGAGTGCAAAAAACGGAATAAAAATCGAAAATAAATAGCTTTGAAAGACCTTTCTTGAAATTAATTTTATAAATTAGTATCACATTTATAAACTAAATCATGGTTTTAAAATAAAGTTTTTTATTTTTGCCAACAAATTAAATTCTAAAATTAAAGATTATGTCAGACATTGCATCAAGAGTAAAAGCGATTATCGTAGACAAATTAGGTGTTGACGAAAACGAAGTTGTAACAGAAGCAAGCTTCACTAATGATTTGGGAGCTGACTCATTAGACACTGTTGAGCTTATTATGGAATTCGAAAAAGAATTTGATATTCAAATTCCAGATGATCAAGCAGAAAACATTGCTACTGTTGGTCAAGCTATTTCTTATATCGAGGAAGCTAAAAAATAATAATACCACACCCGATTTTCGTAGTAACGAAATCGGGTGTTATTATTTTTTTAAAATTTAAATTTCGATTGATTTTCAATCAAAAAGATATATTTATATTGTAATGCCCATGGCTCTTAAGTAACAATAAGTTAAGAAAGCGTGGGTTTTATTTGTTTAAAGATACAAAATACAAATTTATGGCATTAAGGCGAGTTGTGGTAACAGGATTAGGTGCACTTACTCCTATCGGGAATAATATCCAGGAATATTGGAATGCACTTGTGAATGGGGTTAGCGGAGCCGCTCCGATCACATATTACGATACAGAAAAGCATAAAACGAAATTTGCCTGCGAAGTAAAAAACTTCAATATTGAAGATTACATGGATCGCAAAGAATCTCGTAGATTAGATAAATTTGCACAATATGCAATTGCTGCTAGTGATGAAGCTATCAAAGATGCCGGAATCACAAATGATAACGTAAACAAACAAAGAGTTGGGGTTATCTGGGGAGCAGGAATTGGAGGTTTAGAAACTTTCCAAGAAGAAGTATTGTATTATGCAAAAGGAGACGGAACACCAAAATTCAATCCGTTTTTTATTCCTAAAATGATTGCCGACATTGCACCAGCACACATTTCGATGCGTAATGGTTATATGGGGCCAAATTATACTACTGTTTCTGCATGTGCATCTTCTGCAAATGCATTAATTGATGCTTTCAACTACATCCGTTTAGGAATGTGTGATGTGATTGTATCTGGTGGTTCTGAAGCAGCTGTAACAATTGCTGGTATGGGAGGTTTTAGCTCGATGCACGCTTTATCTACAAGAAACGAAAGTCCAGAAACAGCTTCTAGACCTTTTGATGCAACCAGAGATGGTTTTGTATTAGGAGAAGGAGCCGGAGCTTTGGTTCTTGAAGATTACGAACACGCTAAAGCAAGAGGTGCAAAAATTTATTGTGAAGTTGGAGGAGGCGGAATGTCTTCAGATGCTTATCACTTAACTGCGCCACATCCAGAAGGAATTGGTGTAATTGCTGTAATGGAAAATACATTAAGAGATGCTGGAATGAGTCCGGAAGATGTTGATCACATCAACACTCACGGAACTTCGACTCCTCTTGGAGATGTTGCAGAATTAAAAGCAATCAGTGCTGTTTTTGGAGAGCACGCTAAAAATTTGAACATCAACTCAACAAAATCAATGACAGGACACTTACTTGGTGCTGCTGGAGCTATTGAAGCAATTGCTTCTATTTTGGCAATGAAGCACGGTATTGTTCCTCCAACGATTAATCATACTGTGGTTGACGAAAACATTGATCCATCGCTTAATTTAACTTTGAATAAAGCACAAAAAAGAGAAGTAAATGTTGCAATGAGTAACACTTTTGGTTTTGGTGGACATAATGCGTGTGTATTATTTAAAAAATTAGCTGATTAATTCGTGCGTATGAATTTTATCAAAAAAATATTCTCTAAATCCCGTTCTCTAGAAGACGGGATTTTTTTTGGCACTATTCAGAAAATTCTTGGTTTTCCGCCAGCTAATGTGGATTTTTACAGGAAGGCGTTCACGCATAGATCTTCAAATAAAATTGATGAAGCAGGACATCCAATTAATTATGAACGTTTAGAATTTTTGGGAGATGCGATGTTAAGTGCCGTTATTGCTGCACATTTGTTTAACAAAGCTCCAAATGGCGACGAAGGTTATTTGACAAAAATGCGTTCTAAAATTGTGAGTCGCGAACATCTAAATGAATTAGGTAAAGATTTAAATCTGGTTCAGTTTGTAGAGAGTAAAGTGCCGATTCAGCACTTTGGAGAAAATATTCATGGTAATATTTTTGAATCATTAGTAGGCGCAATTTACCTAGATAAAGGATATGCTTTCTGCGAGAGATTTATTCAAAAAAGAGTAATAACACCTTATGTTGACATCGCGCGATTAGAAGGTAAAGTTATTAGTTATAAAAGTCTTGTTATCGAATGGTGTCAGAAGGAAAAAAGAGTTTTCCATTATGATATTTTTGAAGATAACGGGATAGACGGACAGCGCCTATTTGGTGTTAAATTAAGTATTGATGACAAAGTGGTTGCAAGAGCGAGAGCAACTTCAAAAAAGAAGGCCGAAGAAAAAGCTTCACAAAGAGCCTATTTTGCGTTTCAAGAAAAAATTGACAAGAAATAGCCGCAAAAATGTTGTAAGTATCACAAGGCTACATCGTTTTCGTTTATAATTTAACAAAAACAACACTGTCTTCACTATTTAAGCTCCGCTAGAAATAGTATATTTACAACTTGATTTTTCATGACATGGCTATTCATAGATTGGATTTAGACGAATTTGACGAAATTGATTATTATTTAATGGCGATTCATACTTCATTAGAAGATTATAGATTGGCCTATTTTATCAATAAACACCTTCCGATCAACTTAAGTAAGAGCAAACACGAGATCCATGCTCAAACTAAGGAAGGCGAAGCAAATTTTTCGAGGTTCTATTATTATGATTCTGAAAAAGCCGTTTCATGGAATTTAATTCAGAATAAAAATGAAATCATTTCTGTGAGTACAAATGATTTCCAGAATTTGTTTTCTAATGAAACAAGTGAGGTTTCTACAACAATTCATTTACTTCCTGAATTCAAAAAAGTCGATTTTTTCCTGAAAATAGACAATAGCGAAGAGGCGCTAAATTTTTCAGAAATTCAACAAAAATTAAATACCATAGAAAGTATTGCGGCTATTTATGCCGTTGATACAGACAATATAAAATCAAAAAACAATCTAATTTTTTAAAAAAAATGTTAACAAACAAGAAAACCAAAATTGTTGCTACACTTGGTCCCGCATGTAGTACAAGAGAGATCATCAAAGATATGATCGATGCAGGGGTTAATGTGTTTAGAATCAATTTTTCGCATGCAGATTACGAAGGTGTAAAAGAGAAGATTAATATCATTAGAGGATTAAACGAAGAGTTTGGTTACACTACGGCAATTCTTGGAGATTTGCAAGGACCTAAACTAAGAGTTGGTGTAATGGAAGAAGGAACAGTTGTAAACGATGGTGACGAAATCACTTTTACAACTGCTGAAGATATTGTTGGAAATGCAAAAAAAGCATTTATGAAATATCAAAATTTCCCAAATGATGTAAATGTTGGAGAGCGTATTTTGCTTGATGATGGTAAACTTATTTTCGAAATTGTTTCTACAGATAAAAAAACAGAGGTTGTTGCTAAAGTTATTCAAGGTGGAGAGTTAAAATCTAAAAAAGGAGTTAACTTACCTAATACAAAAATTTCTTTACCAGCTTTAACAGAAAAAGATATTGCTGATGCTATTTTTGCAATTGAGCAAAAAGTAGACTGGATCGCACTTTCATTCGTGAAAACTCCACGCGATTTACAAGATTTACAAGAATTAATCGCTAAGCATTCAGAAGTTAAAATTCCAATTATTGCTAAAATCGAAATGCCGGAAGCTCTTGAGAACATGGATAAAATTGTAGCATATTGCGATGGTTTAATGGTTGCTCGTGGAGATCTTGGTGTTGAGCTTCCTGCTCACGAAGTGCCATTGGTACAAAAAGATTTGATCCGCAGAGCTAAAACTGCTAGAATTCCAGTTATCGTTGCTACACAAATGATGGAAACAATGATTACAAGTTTAACTCCAACAAGAGCTGAAGTAAATGACGTTGCAAACTCTGTAATGGACGGAGCTGATGCTGTAATGTTGTCTGGAGAAACTGCTACAGGAAATTATCCGGTACAAGTAATTCAGAGAATGGCGCAAATTTGTGAGGCTGTTGAGAATTCACCATTAATTCAAGTTCCACAAAATACACCACAAATCAAAACAAAACGTTTTGTTACTAAAACAGTTTGCCACCAAGCAGCTTTATTGGCTAACGAAATTGAAGCTAAAGCAATTTGTACTTTAACAAACAGCGGTTATACAGCTTTTCAAATTTCGGCTTGGAGACCATCTTCAGCACATATTTTAGTATTTACTTCAAACAGAAGAATCTTAACACAATTGAATTTATTATGGGGAGTTAAATCTTTCTACTATGATAATGAAGAAAGTACAGATGATACTGTTACAGATGTAAACAAAATTGCAGTAGAAAAAGGATATGCTGGAAAAGGAGATTATTTAATCAATCTTGCGGCTATGCCAATTAAAGATAAAGGAATGGTAAACACTATGAGAGTTTCTGAAATCGAGTAGTCCATTTTATCATTTATAATTTTAAAAAAGCCATTTGCACATCTGTAAATGGCTTTTTTATTTTCAATCAAAAAAACGATAAAGCCTTTTGTAAGTATAATATGCTTTAAATTTTTGATTGATTTTTGTTTTCTTAAGGTTTTTACTTCAATATTTACACTTCTTTTAAGGTCAAAAAATCACTTTTTTGTTGCATTTAGCCTTTTTTTGCTAAATAGAGAGCAACAGCTTTAATTTTATTTATTTAAATCTGATTTCAGATTTAATTGTTTAAAGTGTTTATTTTCAATGCTTTTATAATGTTTCATTTTCTAAAATGAAACACTTTGGTGCAAATTCTCCTTTTTTCTTGTTTCATTTTATAAAATGAAACAATGTCATTCCCTTTAAATACTATTGATAGTTTCTTAATTCGTTAATTTTGAGAAGCTTAATAAAAAGTTAAAATGCTTTGTTTCAAATTCGACTGATAAAAATGAATTTGAAACACTTTTTAAAAATGCAACAAGTCAGTTGATTATAGTTTTGTTTCCCCAATTTTTTTATTTGAATTCTACGCTCATATATACAAGAAATTATTAACGAATTTTTTTTATCATGAAACAAATCAAATTAAAATGCGGCTTAAAAAATGCAATTTTATTTTTTGCATTGTGTTTTACAGGAATTTCTATTTCGGCTCAAAGTAAAAAGCCAAACATATTGGTGCTTTGGGGAGATGATATCGGAATTACAAATATTAGCGCTTACAGCGATGGTTTAATGGGATATACCACACCCAATATTGATCGTTTGGCTAATGAAGGAATGCGGTTTCTGCATTATTACGGAGAACAAAGCTGTACCGCTGGACGCGCAGCTTTTCTGACAGGACAACACGGAATTCGTACCGGACTTACAAAAGTAGGTTTTCCTGGTGCGCCAATGGGAATGAGTCAGCTTGATCCTTCTATAGGAGGCATTATGAAAAGCCTTGGTTATGTAACAGGACAATTTGGAAAAAACCATGTTGGAGATCGAAATGAAAGTTTACCAACGGTAAATGGTTTTGATGAATTTTTTGGAAATCTGTATCACTTAAATGCAGAAGAAGAGCCAGAATTGCCAGATTATCCTAAAGATCCAGAATATGTGAAAAAATTTGGACCACGAGGAGTTTTAAAATGTACAGCTACAAATGTTGATGACCCTAGTATTCCGGATGCACGCTTTGGAAAAATTGGGAAACAAAAAATAGAAGATACAGGGCCTCTTACTAAAAAAAGAATGGAAACTGTTGACGATGAAACATCTGCAGCGGCTATTGATTTTATAAAAAGACAAAATGCTGCCGGAAAACCGTTTTTCTGCTGGTTTAATGCTACTCGTATGCACCTTCGTACACATGTAAGAGCAGAACACAGGGGCAGATATACACATGGAGACAGCGAATATATTGATGGTATGATCGAGCATGATGAAACTATTGGAAGCATCATAAAAACGCTTGATGAGTTAGGAATTGCAGACAATACCATTGTGGTATATTCTACAGATAATGGCCCTCACATGAACACGTGGCCAGACGGTGCAATGACATCATTCCGTTCAGAAAAAAACACAAACTGGGAAGGAGCTTTCCGCGTGCCTTGTATTGTTAGATGGCCGGGACACATCAAACCAGGAACCATAACGAATGAATTAATGAGCCATAACGACTGGATCCCAACTTTTGCTTCAATTGCAGGAGAACCAGATATCATAAATAAACTGCTAAAAGGCTACAATGCGAACGGTAAAAATTATAAAGTTCATTTAGACGGTTTTGATCAGACAAAATTACTTAATGGAGGCAAAAGTGTAAGGGATAAATTCTTTTATTCTGATGATGATGGCCTATTAGTAGGTATTCGTCAGGGAGATTACAAGTATGTTTTTGCAGAACAACGCAAAGAAGGTACGTTTGCCGTATGGGCTGAGCCATTTACAGAATTACGTTTGCAAAAAATATTCAACTTATATCAAGATCCTTATGAAAGGGCAGATATTACTTCCAACACATTTTGGGATTGGCAAATGAATCATGTTGGATCATTGTATGGTTTAATGAATGAAGTTTTTGTTTTTGCAGAATCATTCAAAGAATATCCGCCACGTTCATTCCCTCCAAGTTTTAATCCAGCATCTATACTTAAAAAGACTATAACTGGAATTAAAGCCACAAATTTTGTAGAAAAAACGATGATGGCAAAAGAAGAATCTGAGGCATCTGACACAAAAAAATCAGGCAAGAAAAAATAACAAACATCTTATAGAGCTTGAACTAGCTATAATTCAAGCTCTATGATTTAAAATCTACACCATGATATATAGAAAAATATACGTTCTAACACTATTGTCTTTTTTTCTTTTTTCCTGTAAAAACAAATCAGAAGAAACCACAATTGTTAATCCAAAAGATAACTCTGCGGTTACAGTTGACCCACTGCCAAGCTGGAATGATGGAACTTTAAAAAGCGACATTATTGCTTATGTAGAAAAAATAACCAAAAAAGGAAGTCCAGACTTTATCCCAGAAGAACACAGAATTGCAACTTTTGACAATGACGGAACGCTATGGGCAGAAAAACCGTATGTTCAGGAATTATTTGCTTTTTATAGAGTTAAAAAAATGGTTGAGGCTAAACCAGAGTTAGCCCAAAAACAACCCTTCAAAGCAGTAGTTGAAAAAGATAAAAGCTTTTTTGAAAAAGGCGGTGATAAAGCATTAATCGAATTAGTGGCAGCAACTCATACTGGAACGACAGAAGATGAGTTTGAAACTTCGGTTAATGATTTTTTTAAAGATGCTAAATATCCAGGCAAAAATATTCCTGTGAAACAAATTCGTTATCAGCCTCAATTAGAATTATTGAATTACCTGCGTTCCAACGGTTTTAAAACTTTTATCGTAACCGGAGGAACAATTGAGGTCGTACGAGCAATATCAGAAGATTTTTATGGAATTCCGAAAGAGCAGGTAGTTGGTACTTCTTTTAAATATAAATATGATGATGAAAAAAATGCGGTGCAAAGAGAAGCTGCTTTAAATCATTATAATGATAAAGAAGGAAAACCTGTCGGCATACAATTACACATTGGACAACGTCCAGTTTTTGCCTGCGGAAACGAAGGAGGAGCTGGAGATATTGCGATGCTAAAATATTCGCAGGGAAATAAATATCCATCATTTCAGCTGCTCGTAAATCATAATGATTCTATTAGAGAGTATAGCTATCAGGAAAAAGATAATGCTTCATTAAATGCAGCGGCGAAAAACAAATGGCACGTAATCGATATGAAAAAAGACTGGAAAAAAGTCTTTTCGGATAATTAGATTGAATTAGTTAGAATCGAAGTGAAACAACTTCATTAGTGGGTTGTTTTATTTTGATTTTAAAGTAAAATATATAAAAAGAAAAGTCATGAAGGTGTTTTCCAACAATACTAAGCGACTGTTATTTGCGGTTTGCTTTGTTCTAAGTTTTCAGAGTTATGGGCAGGAAGAAAAACCTGGAGCGAGTGCACAGGAACTGGCAGATAAACTGGCAAATCCAGTAGCAAGTTTAATCAGTGTGCCGCTTCAGAATAACTTTAATTACGGTATTGGTCCTTACAATGGTGTCAAATACACGGTAAATATTCAGCCTGTAATTCCTTTTAAATTAAGTGATAACCTGAATCTGATTACGAGGTATATACTTCCCGTAGTAGATCAAAGAAATATTACAGGTCTTAATACACACGAATTTGGTTTAAGCGATGCGACCGTTACCGCTTTTTTTGCTCCTAAAAGTAAAAAAATAATCTACGGAATTGGTCCGGCATTTTTAGTGCCGACTGCGACAGAAAAATTTCTAGGAACAGAAAAATTTGGATTAGGACCAAGTTTGTTGGTTATGCATCAAGGTAAAGGACTTTCGGTTGGTTTTATAGCCAATCAGATTTGGTCTGTGGCAGGTGCCGATGATCGTGCCGATTTTAATAGTTTTTATACCCAGATATTTTTATCTCATAGTTATAAAAGCGGTGCAAACTGGGGAGTCAATGCAGAAATTACTCAAAACTGGGAAGGCAATACAACGTTAATTTCTCTGAATCCTATGATGGGGGGAATTACAAAATTTGGCGATCAGGTGGTTCAGTTTTCGGTACAGCCCTTAATTCCAATTGTTGGGCATCAATCTATTAAACCGGATTGGGGACTACGCGCAGTGGTCGCTTTTGTGTTTCCTGGATCATAACATTCTTCTCAATATATTATTACAATTCCTTTTAACTATAAACTAACATAATTATGATAAAAATAATATTTTACATATTGGCGGTTGCTTTATTAATTTCATGCAATAAAACTTCCGCAGAAAAAACAGATGTGGTAGCTTCTAGTTCAGGTTCAGAGATTTTTAAACCTGCAAATTTAGACGAACAAGTTTTATACAATCGAGCATTTGAAACTGTAGTTTGGGGAATTCCAGCTGTAAATTTTGAGTTATTAAATGAAAGTTTAACAAAAGCAAAAGGCAGTTTCAATCAGATAATTTATTGGTCAGGATTAATAAATTCTAAAAATCAGACCTTAACTCCCAATCCAGATGTTATTTATGTAAATCCATTATATGATACTAGAAAAGGTCCTGTCGTTTTAGAAATTCCACCAGCAGAAGGAAGTTCTTCACTTACAGGAAGTCTAGATGATGGCTGGCAGACAGCAATTGAAGATATTGGTCCAGCAGGAGTAGATAAGGGAAAAGGAGGAAAATATATAATTCTGCCACCAGGTTATAAAGGCAAAGTTCCATCAGGATATATTCCGATGCCGTCTTCAACTTATACAGGTTTTGCTATTTTGCGTTCTAATCTTACAGACGGAAGTCCAACGGATATTAAACGTGCAATTGAATATGGAAAACGAATTAAAATTTATCCTTATTCTCAAGCAGCAAATCCTCCAGCAACTAAATTTCTGGATTTGTTAGAAATAGATTTCAGCAATACGATTCCATACAATTTTCATTTTTTCGAAATCTTAAATCAATTTGTACAGCGCGAACCTTGGTTAACCCGAGATTTGGTTATGATTGATTTTCTAAAAACAATTGGTATCGAAAAAGGAAAATCTTTTGAAGCAGATGCTAGAAAAAAAGAGATTTTGGAAGCGGCCATAAAAGATGCTGGGAAATGGATTGACAGCAGATACCAAGCTATTTTTAAACCACCTTATTATGAGGGTACTAATTGGGCTTTGCCAGCTTCGCCAGATGTTGTAAAGGCAATAATGTCTAATTATTTAGCTCCTAATATTTATCCAGTAAGTGAAAGGGCAATAAGTTATTCTATGGCTTATTTCAGCACTAAACATTTAGGAACAGGACAGTATTATTTAATGTCGATTAAAGATGATAAAGGTCAGGAATTTGATGGAGCAAAATTGTATCAGCTGCATTTACCTCCAAATGTACCAATAAAATTGTATTGGTCGATTACGGTTTATGATCGAGAAACCCACGCACTAATCAAAAATATGAAATATTCTAGCCGTTCTTCGACATCTCCAGGACTTCAAAAAAACAGCGATGGTTCTGTTGATGTTTATTTTGGAGCAAAAGCCCCAGCGGGTAAAGAAAGTAATTGGGTGCCAACAGATCCAAAAGGGAAATTTGAATTATTGGCTCGTTTTTACGGACCAGAAAAAGGTTTTTTTGAGAAAACTTGGAAAATGGGAGATGTGACAGAAGTACAATAAGTTAAAAACCGTAATTAAAAAATTTAGATTATGAAAAAAGTAATTCTATTATTGATCATTACATTCCTTTCCTGCAATTCAAATAAAAAAGAATCGGATACGGTTCATACTGAACCCACAGCATCAGATAGTGCAAAAACAATAGTTCCCGGACCTGTTCCAGATGTTGTAATGACAAAAGAATATGTCTATCAATTAGGAAAGCAGATGTATTTTTGGGGTTGGCCGTTAATGAACATGCATAACAGAGTTTTGGTTATGCGGCAAGTTCCCGAGCCAGGATTAAACGGAGGAGCCGTTCCTGTAGCGCCTGTAAACCATTTGTGTATGACATCAGATTATATTACTCCGGCAGAACGTTATGTTGCTTGTCCGAATCAAGATGTTGTGTATGGTTTTGGAATTATGCTGTTAAACGAAAGCCCCGTTGTAATCCAGGTTCCTGACTTTGGAGACCGTTTTTGGGTGGTTCAGTTAGGAAATCAAAGAACTGACGGAATTGCAAGACTTGGTGCCATGTACGGCAGTAAAAAAGGCTTTTACTTAATCGCAGGACCAGGCTGGAAAGGAGAAGTTCCAGATGGTATAACAGAAGTTTTTAGAAGCGATACCAATCTGGCATTTGTCATTCCGAGAGCCTTTTTAAATAATACGCCAGAAGATAAAGCAGCAATTCAGCATGTAATTAATCAATTAATGGCATATCCTTTAAGTGAATATGATGGAAAAGCAAAAACCAAAGAATGGGCAAAAGTTCCCTCTTTCCCTGATCCGAATAAAAGTGAAGGAGGAAAAGAAGTGGCATTTGTGGTTCCCGAAAAATTCTTTGCCGAATTTCCAGACGTATTAAAAGAAGTTCCTGCAATGAGAGGAGAAGAAGGGTTGTACGGGTTATTTAATTCTGTGATGAATGCTGTAAAAAAAGACAGTACGCTGATGCCTGTTTTAATAAAAGCGGCAGTCGATGCCGAAAAAGAATTAATTGAGCCTTTGCGACAGTTTAAAAATGTTGGTGTTCCCGTTGGAAATTATTGGAACACTACAAAAAATGGAGCGGCTTTTGGCACCGATTATCTCAGCAGAACCAGCGCGGCAAGAGCCAATATTTTTGTAAATCAGCCGCAAGAAACCATTTATTATAATCAGGATTTAGACAGCAAAGGAGTTGAGTTAAACGGAAATACCAATTACACGATTACTTTTCCAAAAGATCTGATTCCAAAAGTAAAAGGATTTTGGTCACTAACAGTTTATGACAGCAACCATTTTTTCTTTATCAACGAATCCAAAATATATTCACTTGGAACAAAAAATAAAAATCTGAAATATAATCCAGATGGTTCTTTGACAATCTATTTCCAAAATGCAAAACCTTCAGGAGATAAATCCAATAACTGGCTTCCTGTTCCAAAAGGCAAGTTTGGACTGCTCTTGAGAGCTTATTGGCCAGAAGAAAATATGATAAAAGGGTATACCCCGCCAGGTTTGGTAAAAAGCTGATTTGATTTTTATAAAAAATTAAAAGGGATTTGTCATGACTAATGAACTTAAAGATATAAGCGATACTATATTTGATCCAGTTTCTTCAAAAGCAGAGCGATTTGCGAAAGGAAATGAGATTAGAAAAAAAATACCGCGCTCTGTTCATCAGGAATGGAAACCATCTGAAAATCGCAGAGATCCTGTTGAAATTTTAATTGAAAGCAGTGTGGGAAGAATAGAAACCTTACTGCCCATTCGATACAGAAGAATGATGGAATCTCCTTTTGCTTTTTTTAGAGGATCTGCAGCCATAATGGCAGCAGATTTAGCCGAAACATCAGATTCTGGTATTCATTTACAGCTTTGCGGTGATTGTCATTTAATGAATTTTGGCGGATTTGCAACTCCCGAACGTAAACTGGTTTTTGATATAAATGATTTTGATGAAACTTTTCCAGGACCTTGGGAATGGGATTTGAAGAGACTGGCCTCAAGTTTTGCAATAGCCGGAAGATGGAGAAATTTTTCTGAGAAACATTGTAAAGAATTTGCGTGGAATGTTGCAGACAGTTATAAAAGACATATGTTGGATTATAGCCAGCTTTCTGCGCTTCAGATTTGGTATGCCGATATAGATTTGGCAGCACTTATTGAAATGGGAAAAGATGAAGAAATCAAAAAGTTTCATCAAAAACGAATCAAAAAAGCATCTGAATTTACAGCCCACGAAAAGGAGTTTGCTAAAATGACTTACCAAGAAGGACAACGAGCACGAATTAAAGATGATCCGCCTTTGATTTATCATCCGACGGTAAGAGAAGAAGAAGTTGTTTTGAAGGTTGCCGAAAAAGCCCACATTCAATACATGGAATCACTGCCTGATGAAAAAAAGGTTTTATTAAGCAGGTATAAACTCCATGATATTGCCATAAAAGTAGTCGGTGTAGGAAGTGTGGGAACTATGTGCGGTATTACACTTTTAATGTCTGCTACGGGAGAGCCTATTTTTCTTCAATTTAAAGAAGCTAGAAAAAGTGTCTTAGAATCTAATTTAAAACATAAATCAAAATACAAACATCAAGGCGAACGAATTGTAATTGGACAAAAACTAATGCAGTCTGCCTCAGATATGTTTTTAGGATGGACAAATGATGATCAGAATCGGTTTTTTTATATCAGACAACTGCGAGATGCTAAAGTAAAACCTGTTTTGGAAATCATGAAAACGGAAAACATGAACGATTACGCAAAAGCCTGCGGATGGGCTTTAGCACGAGCGCATGCCCGCTCCGGCGATCCGTCTTTAGTATCGGGTTATATCGGTAAAGGAGACGAATTTGCCGATGCAATTGCAAAATTTTCTTTGCTGTATGCAGATCAAAACGAAGCGGATTATGATAAAATGCTCACGGCTATAAAAGAAGGACGACTTCCAATTGCAGCCGAAATATAATTTTATTTGAAACAACTTATAGTTGTAAAAAGTTAATATGTATTAAAAAATGTCAAAACAACACTTTTAGATTACATTGATTTTTTGGCTTTAAGTAAGAATTTTACGCTTGTTGTTGTGGTAATTAAATAAAATAAATTATCTTTATTGTCTTCTAAGCAATTGTTACACAAGTATTTGCAAAATTTTACCTGCCATTAAGCGCCTCTTCTTTTATTCCCAGATTTTTACATTTTTGATACATTCGAGTGAAACAGATTTAATCATTAATTTAAATATAACATCATGAATATTAAAAGAACAAATCTTCGCATCTTTTCAATGTTAGTATTAACATTAGTTTACAGCTGTTCTCCAACTGTAAAAGTAACTACCGATTATGATCACAGCGCCAACTTCAGCGAATATAGAACTTTTGCTGTTTATGATTTAAGAGCGCAGGAAGGTCAGGTGAATCAGCTAAATGCCGATCGAGTGACAAAAGCAATTCGAAACGAAATGCTTGCCAAAGGTTTTACAGAATCTTCTAATCCGGATTTAAAAGTAAATGCCGTTTCTATCTTAAAAAACAAAACCTCTGTAAGCGCCAATACCGATTTTTATGGTTATGGAGGAATGTACCGTCCATACGGATATTGGGGTGGCGGCGCCATGATGGGCGGTGCCAATACGACATTTAACACATACGATTATGTAGACGGCTCTCTTGTAATTGATATTGTTTCGACCAAAACGCAAAAATTGCTTTGGCAGGGTATCGGTAATGCAGAAATAGACAGCAAACCCGATAATCCAGAAGAATTTATCAACTCTTCTATCAAAAAAATATTGGAAGGATTCCCTCCTGGAGCAGTCAAAAAATAATTTTATGATAACTAAAAACAAATGTGCTTGGTATAATCAGCCGATAAGCACATTTGTTTACCCCTTTCTCGAACCCCTTTTTTAAGTATTACAAACAAATTAACCTTAAAAAAATGATCGATATCTTACTTTCGCTTTTCTTTTTCATAGCCACAATTGCGGGACTTGCTACATCTTTTATGGTTCTTTTTTCTAAAAAAAGCTATTCTAGAAGTTTCTTTTTAGGAATGTTTTTATTGAGCCTTGCGGTAGTAAGTATCTACAATTTCTATTTGTCTGCCAATCTTTTTAAAGAGATTCCAGACCTGTTTACAATTACAAAATCGTTTATTTTTCTAGCAGCTCCGTGCTCATTTTTATATGTAAGAAACATTTTGTCACCGAGCAGAAAATTTAAGAAATACGATTGGCTGCATTTTATGCCTTTTGTAATTTATTTTGTGCTCACTTTATTTGTATATATCGGAAGCTTTACCAATCTGCCAATTGTAGATTATGTAGCTTCAAAAATCAAAAATCCATTTTCTATTTTAACGCTTACGATTTGGCTGTTTTATGTGTTTTTTCAAACCATGTTGATTTTAAACTATGATCTGAAAAAATTCAAAGGAAACCATTTTCATCGTGTCAAAGTAATCAACTGGATTAGAGTATACAATCTGATGATTTTATTCCTGTTTTCGGCACTTTTTGTACATCATTTTTTACTCAGAAAAATAGACGTTGTAGACCTTTCATGTTACTTTTTAATTTCGTCGGTTTTGTTTTTAACTGTTGGATGGTTGTATTTCAGACCGCAGATTTTTCATGACGAAGAAGAAACATTTGATTTTGTAAGCGACAATACCCTTATTGTCAAAACCAAAGAAATTAAAAGTATTCTTCCTGTTGTACACGAATTAACGGTAGAGAAAAAAGAAGATTATTTATTAAAGCTGGATTATATTTTTAATTCAAAGAAACTCTTTCTAAAAAAAGATTTTGTCATTCGAGATCTTTCAGAAGAAACCGGAATTTCGGTGCATCATCTTTCAAATTTAATCAATTCTGAGTTTGGACTTCATTTTCAGGATTATGTCAATTTGAAAAGGATCGAATATTTTAAAGACAAAATCAACGATCCAGAATGGAAAGATCTTTCGCTCGAAGGAATGGCTTGGGGCTCGGGCTTTAAATCAAGAACTACCTGTTTCAGGGCATTTATCAAACATACCGGAAAATCGCCTTCAGAATATTTTAAAACCATCAGGATAAATCCAGATCATACCAACGCTTATTATTTTAAATAAATAGGCAATTGTAAAGTCTTATAAATTTTAAACATTACAACATGAAAACAAAATTTAATAAAGCTGGACAAATAGTAAAGACAATTGCTATTACACTCTTATTTCTGATTTCTTTTTATGGTAATGCACAGCTAAAGGGTGGTCACATCTTAGGCGCCATGGGACTTCAGTCTGGTACACAGGCACCAGAAAATACTTTAAGCCTTTATATTCCTGGATATATTTATACAGCTTCATCGCTCAGAAATCCTGATGGCGACAAAGTAGGCGATCCCGATTTAACCATGTTTGTAACAGGAGTCGGAGCGTCATACGTGAGCGATTTCAAGATTCTGGGAGCCAATTACGGCGCCACGATTTTATTAGCAGGAGCGACAAATACTATTCAGGGAAGTTATATTGATTCTAAAAGTGATTTTGCATTTACAGATATGTATTTAGTGCCCATTCAATTAGGATGGCATCATAAAAGAGCCGATTTTGTTTTCAGCTATCAAATGTATCTCCCAACTGGAAAATATGAATTGGGTGGCAGTGATAACAGCGGTTTAGGAATGTTTATGAATGAATTTTCGGCAGGAACGACTTTGTTTTTCAACGATAAAAAAACATTCCATTTTGCAGTATTGGCGTCTTATGAAATCAACGGAAAGAAAAAAGATACCGATATTAAAACGGGAGATATTCTAAGTATTGAAGGCGGATTTGGCAAAACATTTTATTGCATGAATGCTGAAAAAACCGCTCCAAAAGGAATCTTGAATGCCGGATTAATTTACTATCTGCAATACAAAGTCTCAGACGATAAAATTCCGGCTGGAACCCTCATTCTTCAATCCGATAAAGATCACGTAAACGCATTAGGAGTTGAGGTGAATTATTTTCATATCGGAAGTATGACATCGGCGGGTTTTCGATGGCTTGGAGAATTTAATGCCGAAAACAGATTTCAAGGAAATACTTTCTTTATTACGCTCGCACATGTTTTCAGCCTCAAGAAAAAACAAGGTTAAAGATTTTTGAATTTTAAGGATACGATAAATTTTAGGTACAAACGATTTAGATCTTTTATATGAAAAACGTAAAACCATCACCAATAATCGTCCTGTTTTCACTTTGGCTGTTCTTGTCATTTAATGTCGCAAATGCGCAGAAATATCATATCAGCGTTAAAGATTCTCTTGACGGTGCTTTTGACTTAAGCGATTATATTATTTATGCACATGGTTTTATAGTCATTCCCACCATTATCACAGAACCCGCACTTGGAGGATTTGGAGGCGCGATTGTTCCTGTTTTCTTAAAAAAACACGCGCCTGTAATTGACGAAAATGGCAAAAAACGTTTCATAAATCCAGATATAACGGGAGCAATAGGAATGTACACCGAAAACAAAAGCTGGATGGCAGGAGGTTTTAGATCTGGAACATTGATAAAATCTAGAATATTGTACCGTATTATGGCAGGTTACGGCGATATGAATTTGTCTTTTTATGCCAACAACAGACCGAATCTGCCCGATCAGGAATTTAAACTCAATTTTAAATCGACGATTTTTTATACACAGTGGCTCAAACAATTTAACAATCCGAAATGGAGTGCAGGACCGCAATACCTGTTTTTAAATTCTAAAATAAACCTGCCCGATTTTAATTTGCCGCCACCCTTTGTAGATCCAAAAGATATTAAAAGCACGATAAGTCAGCTTGGTGCTGCAATTCAGTTTGACGGACGCGATAATATTTTTACGCCCGACAAAGGGATTCGACTCCAATCCGATTTTTTTTGGTCCGATAATATATTAGGAAGCGATTATGATGCCTGGCGCGTTAATATATCGGCAATCGGATTTTATCCTTTAAGCAAAAAATTAATCGGAGGATTGCGAATTGAAGGCGAACAAGCATTTGGAAATCCACCGTTTTATCTCCTGCCGGGAATTAATTTAAGAGGAATTCCGGCAGCAAGATATCAAGGAAAAATAAGTATTGTAACCGAAGCCGAATTGCGTTGGGATGTTTACCGACGCTGGAGTTTAATGGGCTACGGCGGTTTGGCAAGCGCTTTTAACGATTGGGATCAGGCTTTTGCAAAACCCGTTGTTTACAGTTACGGAACCGGTTTTAGATATTTGCTTGCGCGAAAATTCAAACTCAGAATGGGCGTAGACGTTGCAAAAGGCCCCGAAGATTGGGCTTATTATATCGTATTTGGCAGTAACTGGCTTAGATAATACAATTTAGTTTTTTTATAGAAAACCTCGGCAGTTTTATCCTGTCGAGGTTTTATTTTATTACTTTTTCCAGTAAGGTTTAACGATTTTATTTTGTCTCTTGCATAGCATTAATAATAGTCCGGCAGCGATAAAACACAGCAAAGTTGCCTGAATACTGCCTTCTGGGCCAAATTCTCCTCCGGTCATAATTTCAGGACCTTGGATG
This sequence comes from Flavobacterium artemisiae, assembly GCF_042678225.1. NCBI lineage: Bacteria > Pseudomonadati > Bacteroidota > Flavobacteriia > Flavobacteriales > Flavobacteriaceae > Flavobacterium > Flavobacterium artemisiae. The sequence goes on from NZ_JBHUDZ010000012.1 coordinate 171,213, forward strand.
TTGGCATTTACAAGACTTCCTGTTTGTTCATTTCCAGAAGTAATTGCACCATAAATTCCAGATTGCGTAAAATTCCAAGCAAAATGTAAAGCAATCGGAAACCATAAATTACGGCTGTAAATAAAAGCGGCACCCATTAAAAAACCGGCAGCGGTAATACACAAACTAGAAATTAAAGTGGTGTGAGGATTTGCCAAGTGTAAAACTCCAAATAGAATAGACGAAAAACTTAGCGAAATATAAGTTCCCAGTTTCTCTTCCATAATTCTCAGGATAATGCCTCGAACCAATATTTCTTCGATAATAGCCACCGTAAACATGATTATAAACGGAATAATAATATACGAAACAGGATTAAGCGTTATAATGCTGTAATTTCCATTGAGGTACATGATCAAAATAATCAGCGACTGCAAAATAAAACCAATCGAAATACCGCTGAAAACATTTTTAAAAAGACCGTTTGTAGAAAATTCTGTTATGGCTCTTTTTTCATATTTTTTAAAGAAAAGAATATAAGTAAGAATCCCTGCAGAAGACACAAAAAGCCCTTTTAGAACGTTTCTGATATTTTTGTCTAAATCGGTTAAGGCTAATAATTTTGAAGCAACCTGCTGACCGATTATAATAACGGCCATAAAAGCAAGCAGTGCCAGAATAATTTTGGTTACAGGCGAATTGAATATTTTTTGTTTGGTAGTCAAAGTTTCCATTTAGATTTGGTTTTAAGATTAATGTGATGCAAATGTATCGTGCATCAAAACCAAAAAATAGAATGAAATTTGCCTTGCTTAAATTTTCTGAAATTGTTTGGGCAGAAATCCCGTTTGGTTTTTAAACGTTCTTATAAAATGACTCTGATCGGCAAAACCACATTGAAAACCAATTTCGGTTAAATTAATTTTGCTCGATTCTATAAGCGGGAGAGATCGTTCGATTTTGATGCGGCGCATATATTCTCCCAAAGTGCAGCCAAAATATTTCGGAAAATGTTTAGAAATCGTAATCGGATTTAAGTGTAGAACATTCGCCAGATCATGTAGATTTGGATTTTCATTCCAGCAGTCGTTTAATAATTCGTGCAGGTTTTTAACCCAAATCGGACTTTTTTCATACTTATCAGCATGCTTATTTGCCTGCGCCAATTGGGCAAACAACATATTTATAGTATCGCCGGAAAAAGGATCAGCAGTTTGAGACTCTTTAAAAATCTTAAGCATCAAGAATTTAGTAAGCGCTGTATTCTCAACCGACTTTTCGATCACCGCTTCGTTGATTTGAAACTCTTTCAGAAGATTTTCATCAATTTCGAGATTGATGTTTTTAGAAGGAAAAAGCGTGTTTTGATTCAGATGCAGTTCGTCGCTGTGATAAAATAATAAAGAACCCGGCCCTACAACCGTACTCGAATTTTTTCGTTTTTCTGATGTACCGCCTCTTAGAAAAAGCGTTATATGAGCATTTTCATGAGAATGCCAGCCTTCAAAAACCTTATTCTGATACTCTGTTTCAACAACAGCAATTCCCTGCTGATTGTTGAAGATGTTTTTGGTATTACCTAAATACTTCTCTTTTTCCAGTTCGTACATTTCGGTTTTTTGGCTTGTAATTTCAGTTACCAAAATACTATTAAACTGCTAATTACAAAAGCATTTCAAACTAATAAAAAACAGTCGCTTCAGTTTTGCAGATTTTGTACTATTATACACCTTAATAAAAAGATTGTGAAAATATTAACCGCATAATAGCAACAAATTACATAAAATTTAATTGTTTTGTAACAAATTAGAAACACCAAAGACTAATTTATTAAACTTAAACATATACTATGAATACATTTTCATTCAAATCAATGTTTGCCGCTTCAGTATTTTTGGCTGGAACAGCAGGCTGTTTTGCGCAGGACGTATTAGTAAACTCACTTAAACTAAATGCAAGCGACAAAAGTAAAGAGAACTTTAAATTTACAGAAGTAATCAACTTAGGAACAACATCGGTAAAAACTCAAGGATCTTCTGGAACTTGCTGGAGTTATTCTACCAACTCATTTTTAGAGTCAGAAATGATTCGTTTAGGAAAACAGCCGGTAGAATTATCTCAAATTTATTCTGCACGAAATGTATATGTTGACAAAGGAGAAAACTACGTACGTATGCACGGAGCGATTACACTTGGAGACGGTGGAGCATTGCACGATGTAATTAATATGTACAAAAAATACGGAACTGTGCCAAGAGAAGTATATACAGGATTAAACTACGGAACAGATAAAAATAAATTTGCCGAAATGGCCGCTTTAATCGAAGGCGTTTTAGCAGCTGTAGTGAAAAACCCGAACGGAGAATTGACTCCAAACTGGAAAAAAGCTTATGCAGCGGTTATCGATTCTTATTTAGGAAAAGCACCGGAAAACTTTACCTACAAAGGAAAAAACTACACACCGCAATCTTTTGCTAAAGAAGTAGTTGGAATTAATCCAGACGAATATGTAGAAATGTCTTCTTTTACAACTTCTCCATATTACCAAAAAACAACCATGATGGTGCCAGACAACTGGTCATTAGATCAAGTTTACAATGTAAAAGTGAATGACATGACTGATGTTATTGACAATGCATTGAAAAAAGGTTACACAGTAGCTTGGGCAACAGATGTGAGCGAAAAAAGCTTTAGCTGGAAAAATGGTGTGGCTTATGTATCTCAAAAGAAATTCGAAGACATGACAGCTGAAGAAAAAGCAGACATGTTTAACGGACCAAAAGCTGAACCAGAAATTACGCCAGAAATGCGCCAGGCTGCGTTTGATAACTACACTACAACAGACGACCACGGAATGCACATTATCGGTCTCGCAAAAGATCAAACGGGTAAAGAATACTATATCGTAAAAAATTCTTGGGGAGAAACAAACGACTACAAAGGTTTCTTATTCGTAACTAAGAACTTCGTAAAATATAAAACTACTGCATTACTAGTAAACAAAGGAGGAATTCCTGCTGAAATTGCTAAGAAATTAGGGGTTTAATTACCGAGAGTTTTATGAAATAAAAAGCGCTGTGATCTTTTGGATTGCGGCGCTTTTCTATGTTCTTGCGATATAAATTTTACTACTATTTTATATCTTTCCAACTTATTGGATTTCCCTGAATTCCTAATTGACATTCATCTTGTATCCACTTTATAAAATTATCTGCATTTTTTATATCAATACTTGGACCTTTCATATTTCTTCCATTGCTACAAATGTCACGAAGGTTTTCGGGTATTAAAATTGAATTGTCCCCTAGATAATAGAAAGTTTTAGAAATAAGTACATATTTACCATCTGTGTCAACTTTTATGTGCCCAGGATTTGGAGATCCATCTTGGAATGAGTGGGCAGAATCTTCTTGTATCCATTTTTGCGTAATGGAATCTTGATGATAAAAATTATCTCCATAAATTTGGACTAAACTTCCTTTAATTTGTGGTTTTTTATAATTAAATCTTGGATCGTTCCAATATTCATTAAATGTTAGCTTTTCTTCAACTTTCATTGCATAAATAAGGTGATGTAGATTTTTTAGTTTAGCACTACCTGTACCAATTATCCAATCTCCAATTTCAAGATTTTTGTTCCCTCTAATAGTAGGTCTGCAAACAGCTAAAGTACAATAACTGCCAAAAGGATTTGGTGCTAAACCGAAATCGTGTTCTATTTTATATGAATAATATTTCATTGTTTTTGAAGTTTAACATTTTACCCTTGGTGGATATTCGTGTAAAGGTGGACTTGGATTTCCATCTGGCGTTACGTTTGGAATATTTTCACCACTTAGAATTTCATTTAATTTGTCTAATGAATTCAAACTTAATATTGGACCACCGTATTTTTTATAAGTCGCAGGTATTTCAACACTATCAGAACTTCCTAGAGCGTATATTCCTACAATTCTTTTTCCGCATATATGAGCGTACTCAATTTCAGAATTTACCCATGCGTCTTCAAAAGTATTTTCGTCAATAAGACAAATAAATTTTTCGGCTTCATTAATTCTGATTTTTAACAAACCTACAATCTCTTCTTCCTCTTCTTTTGTTTGTTCGTCTTTTATTCCGTCAATGTTGTCGTCATCAATGTCAAATTCTTTTGATATTATTTCTTTGAGCTTTTGAAAAGACTCATCATTAATGCCTTTATGGCTTACAAATATTTTTTTTTTGCTCATAACTAAATGATTAAATGATTAATATTCCATTTTGGAGGAAAAAACAACTCAATTTTTTCCTTTTTTTCAAATTTGAATTTCTGTTTTATTCTGGTTCTGTCAGATTTACCTAAAATTTCACTGTGTGCTACTCTTGAATATTTGTCAACCTCACAAAAGATATTTTGAATATCAATTAATTGTAAAGGTCTGCCCCATAAATTGTTAAAGTAAAGACCTAGTCTTTCAAATTCCGATTCTTGTATATCTGTCATCATTTTAATAACATCTTCATAATTATACTCTCCTAATGAAGAAAAACATTTAGTAATGCCATCTTTTGCACCTGGTCCTGCTTTAGTAAATTCTTGCTCAGAATAACTTGTAAGAGTACTATAATTAATATCCGTTATATATTGATATGCCAAAAATTCTCCAATAGTTGGATATTCTTTTAAAATATTATAACCAATAGCCATATTTTTAGCCTTCATTAATTTATTTACCAGATTGCTGTTCATCATCATTTCTACTAGCTTTAAGTGATTTTGATGCTTTTTTGTCTCGTGAAATGATGATTTTCCAGATGCCATAATATATGCTGCTGAGTAAATAGCAATTTTATTATTCATAAGCTCACTTAAAATACTATTGTATTTATTAAATGAATATGTCTCCCAACTGATTTCTTTTAATTGATGTTTTAGAAACTCCCAAGTTTCAATCTTGTTAAATATTTTGAATAATATTATTCTGAAAAAAATTTCAGAAGGAGTTTGACTACCGTTATAGATTACATTTTTAATTAAATATTGACTCACTCTGTCGGTAGCCCTATATGTGTTAGTAAATTTATATTCATTTAGTATGAGATCAGTTGACCAAGGATATTGAGAGTTCTTAAATCTTTTAAAGAATACGTTTTGTCTTTCAGTTGCAAACTTCCAATAAGTATCATAAACTATAGATGCTTTTGGTTTTAATCTTTTATTTAAAACTGTAATATTTTTCATTATTTTTTACCTAGGTATATTAATTGTCGATTCTTTTTACTAACTAAAACTCTTCCTCCTTCATTCTCTCTTAGCTTGTTGAAAATTTCATATGAGTTTAAAATAGCTTTTTCCCATTGTTTTCCACTACAGTCTTTTACTTCTGTATTTTTAACCAAAGTTTGAACCTGCTTTATTATGCCAGAATCAATAGTTGTGCAATTTTTTAATAAATCTAGATCTGCTGCGTGATGATAAATGAAAAGTGAAATTAGTTCCTCAGTGATTTGTGACCTTGCCCCATCCTCATTTACATCTATTTCTGAATTGCTTTTTCTTTTTAATTTAAAAAGTTTACGTATAACGGGCGACCATCCCATAATTGCTAAGTAGCCATAATGAAAAATATCGTGATAACGATAACCATCATCTTCATAAGTATTATCTGTTAAAGGATCGCCTATCATAGTTTTATCTCTTTGGTCGATAATTTGTAATTTTTTCATGCCATTTTCTTCATATGATTTAAACATAATTTCAAATTCTTCAGGAAAGCGTTCATGTTCAGGGTAATTTAAATCAAAATCGATATATTCAGTATTTTCGTCAACCATAAATCGATCATTAATTTTATCTAAATTTTTTGATGCAATTACATCTAATGATAATGAATTTTGGGTCGCGATTGTTGATAAATACCATAATACATCTCCGAGTTCTTCGCTTAACTTTTGTTCGTAAACTTTATAAGATTTACCATCTCGTAATTTGATCTTTAATTGTGTTAAAACAGAGCCGATTTCTCCTATAATTCCTAAAAAAGGAACAATTGATGAAAGTTTTTCATCTAAAGAACTTTTTTGTATTGTTTTGCTTGCCTGCTCCTGATAATTTTGAAAGTCCATAATCTTTGTTTTTCAAGAATTAGAAATAAGTTTTGTAATAATCAAATTAGGTCTACTTATTTTACTTAAATAGATAATTTGTGTAAATAAAGTATTTTTCAATATAATGGTTATAAGTATAAATACTTGTTTTATTGGTAAATGTAAAGTATTGATTTATAGAGAAATTATGGTTTTCCGTAATTTTATAAAAATTCTTGAAATAGTGAATTTTAAATTTATGGTCTATGGTTTTTCTCTTTTTTTAAGAAAATTATGGGAATGTTTGTAAGTCTTAAAAAACAAAAAAAAGAGGCGCATCAATTGCGCCTCTTTTAATAATATTTTCAAGAAAATTTACTTCCCCTTCATCAACCTCTCCAAATACTCAACTTTGTCTTTCTCAGCCTGAACCAAACGCTCATAAAGTTCTACAATTTTATCAAGAGGATTGAAAGTTGGTTGAATGTTAATCGCATTCATTGTTGAATTATCATTACTATTGAAAGTATTATTAATAATATTTAGCAAGGTTTCATCATTATAATTTTTAATCGCATCAGCCGAAACGCCCAAAGCATCTGCAATGATGTTTAGTTTTTCTTCGTCAATCGTTTCGCTTCCTTCAATATTAGAAATTGTTTGTTGACTGAAGCCAATAGCCATGGCAAGTGCTTCTTGCTTCATTCCTCTAAGCTCACGAATGCGGCTTATGTTTCTCCCGATATGTTTTGGTTTTGTTGCTGTGCTCATACTTCAAAGATATTAAAAATCCTTAAAAATTGGAATATTGGTAAAAGACTATCTTTTTTGGTGAAATACCATCTCTTGTATTTTGTCTTATGATATTCTATTGTTTAATTCCTGAAGGCAAAAATACAATTTTTCGTACAATTAAAATTAAGTGCCATGAAAACAGAAAGCGAAATACAAAACAGCTGCAATGTAGTTTTAAGTCATTGATAAAGAATGATGTAGTTAAACGATTTTAACTGTTTTTTGCAGCGTTTCTAAAAAATGGGATAGTAGAATTAGTAACTTTATATAGGTTTTTTACTGAGGCATTAATCTAATAGCCGTTACTATGAAAAAGTATAAAGCATTTTTTGGCACTATTGCATTCGTTTTTTCTTTCAGCTGTTTTGCACAGCATGCTGAAAAAGCCACTATCGAAAAGGGATCTGGAAACACGATATTGTTAACAGACAATCTTTCTAACAACGACGATTACGTGATAAAATCATATTATGTAGAAGAAAGAATCAATAAACTTTTTGGAGGCAGGATTACGACTTATGAAGTTTCAAAACTAGATATGGTGTATACCAACGATTTGGGGCCTAACAATACCCGAACCGTGATTCCGAGATATGTAAAACGAAAAACAAAAGCAGTGCCTGTTGAGGTTATGCCTTTGCAGTCTCCGGTTGAAACTGCAGCTCAATCTGTAGAGCCTTTAAAAGTTGCGATTGTAACGCCTCCTGCAAAAGAAAAGTACATAAACGTTGATGTGGTAGGAACATACGCGAAAGTCTTGGAAAAAGGCTATAAATCGCCCGAAATGCTCAGAAAAGTAGCCGACCGATTATACTTTGAAGGAAACCTTACTTCGGCGGTTACGTATTATTCTCAATTATTCGATTTGGTAAAAGATCCCGATGTGATTTATTATTACCGTTATGCTCAATCCTTAAAAGCTATCAACGAAACCGAAAAAGCAGATCTTTTAATGAAAAGGTTTAAAAGTGAAACTTTGACGATGAAGTGACTTTTTTTAAAGGTTCAAAGGGGCAGAGGCGCAAAGGGGCAAAGTGCTTCTGTGTCGATATACTTGTGATTTTACCGCAAAGACACAAAGGAAAAGCGCAAAGTTCGCAAAGGTTTTATTTTAAAGCTTTGCGAACTTTGCGTAAAAACATTGCGAACTTTGCGGTTAAGTAATTCTGTATAGTATTGGAATTTGGAATTTTTCAGATTTGGAATTTTTCCAAAAAAAAAGACGATCAATTTGATCGTCTTTTTTTTTAAGCTCCCCCTCTTGGGCTCGAACCAAGGACCCTCTGATTAACAGTCAGATGCTCTAACCAACTGAGCTAAGGAGGAATCACCTTAAAGGTAAATATGTTTGCTAAAAAGTTGCTCCCCCTCTTGGGCTCGAACCAAGGACCCTCTGATTAACAGTCAGATGCTCTAACCAACTGAGCTAAGGAGGAAGTTGCTGTTCTTTTTAGCGAGTGCAAATATAATCGAAATTTTAGTTTCTCAAAAACTTTTTCACTCTTTTTATCAATTTTTTTTTCTACTTCATAATCGCCTTGTAAATATCGTTACCGTTGGCGAATAGTAACAGTGTAATAAGTAATACAAAACCAACCATTTGCGCGTTCTCTAGGAATTTATCGCTCGGTTTTTTGCCACTTATCATTTCGTACAATAAAAACATCACATGTCCACCGTCAAGAGCCGGAATTGGCAATAAATTCATAACTCCAAGCATAATTGACAATAAAGCCGTGATATTCCAGAAAACTTCCCAGCTCCAAGAACTAGGAAAAATGTTGTAAATCGCCGCAAAACCACCCACTTGTTTGTAAGCTTTGGTTTCTGGATTAAAAATCATTTTTAATTGTTTTCCGTAACCTACTAACTGATCTTTTCCTTTTTGAAGACCAACCGGAATAGATTCGAAGAAACCATATTCTTTTGTACTGATTTTGTAGTAACCCAGTTTTTCTAAAGATTTCATGTCTAAACTACCTGCGTTAACGCCAAGTTTACCTTCTTTAGTAACTTTTAATGTAATAGGAGTTTCTTTTAAATCACGCAAAACAACAGCAGGTATTGTTTTTTCTTTATTTGCTTCTAAAATTGCTTTAGCTTCATCAAAATATTTAATCTTTTGTCCGTTAAGAGAAAGAACCAAATCTTTTGGTTTTAAATTTTGATTCGGAGAATCCTCAGCAACTTTTCCGATTGCAAAAGGGTAACGAATACCAATAAGAAGTCCTTTTTCTGTTTTAGACAATTGATCTACAAAATCTGTAGGCATTTTGATCGTTTGCTGTTGTCCGTTTCTTTCAATCAAAACTTCTTTAGCCATGATCACATTCATGTTCATGTCGCTGTCAAAATTTTCTACCTTTTTATTGTCAATAGAAATAATTTTGTCACCCGTTTTAAAACCTGCTTTTATCATGGCAGGATTATCAATCGCTACACCATCTTTCAAATCAGAATTTGCGATATAAGTATCACCGTAAGCAAACGCCATTCCGATGTAGATAATAAATGCCAATATAAAGTTTACAGTAACTCCGCCAAGCATAATAATCAAACGCTGCCAAGCTGGTTTGGTACGAAATTCCCAAGGTTGTGGTTCTTGAGCCATTTGCTCTTTGTCCATACTTTCGTCAATCATTCCAGAAATTTTCACATAACCTCCCAACGGAAGCCATCCGATACCATATTCTGTTTCTCCTATTTTCTTTTTAAAAAGTGAATATTTAACATCAAAAAACAAGTAAAATTTTTCGACTCTGGTTTTAAACAATTTTGCAGGGATAAAATGCCCTAATTCATGAAGAATAATAAGTAAAGATAAACTCAATAAAAATTGAGAGAGTTTGATAACTATATCCATTTTAAAATTTTAGTTCGTATTTAACGCACAAAAGTAGCGTTTTCTATTTTAATTTAACGTGCAAGATAGTGTTTAAGGTTTTAAATGTTTGTTAATTAATAAAAATAAGATTACTACTTTTCTTGAGATGCTTAACTTTACTTTTTAAACACTATCCTTCTTAATTGGTAGTACAAAATCATAAAAAGTTACATTATATGACATCTCAATTATTTTCTCCTCTCACTATAAAAAAAATTACTTTAAAAAATAGAATCGTTATTTCGCCAATGTGTCAATATTCTTCTGTTGACGGATTTGCAAACGATTGGCATCTGGTTCATTTAGGAAGCCGTGCTGTAGGTGGCGTTGGTTTGATCATTCAGGAAGCAACTGCAGTTTCTCCAGAAGCAAGAATCTCTCCTTCTGACCTCGGAATTTGGAAAGACGAACACATCGAAAAACTAAAACAAATCAATCAATTTATTGTTTCTCAAAACTCCATTCCTGGAATTCAGCTTGCACATGCGGGAAGAAAAGCCAGTGTTTCGGCACCGTGGGAAGGCAATAAAAAATTAGATTTCGCTCAGGGCGGGTGGCAGACCGTTGCGCCAAGTGCGATTCCGTATCATGAGAACGAACCTTTTCTTCCTGAAGCTTTAGACAAAAACGGAATCCAAAAAGTAATTTCTGATTTTAAAGCAGCTACAAAAAGAGTAGTAGAAGCGGGTTATCAGGTTCTAGAAATTCACGCTGCACATGGGTATTTACTGCATCAGTTTTTATCCCCTTTAACGAATGTTAGAACCGATGAATATGGAGGAAGTTTTGAAAACAGAATTCGTTTTACGTTAGAAATTGTTGACGCTGTAAAGGAAGAATGGCCGTCTGATTTGCCATTATTTGTTCGTATATCGGCAACAGACTGGGCAGAAAATGGCTGGAATCCTGAAGAATCTGTACAATTGGCGAAGATTTTAAAAGAAAAAGATGTAGATTTAATCGATGTTTCATCAGGCGGATTGGTTTCGCATCAAAAAATCAATTTAGGTCCGGGTTATCAAGTTCAATTTGCTGAAAAAGTAAAACAAGAAGCCAGCATTGCAACAGGCGCAGTCGGATTAATTACCGAAGCCAAGCAAGCAGAAGAAATCTTAAATAACAATCAAGCCGATCTGATTTTATTTGCCAGAGAATCTCTTAGAAATCCGAATTTGCCATTGGATTTTGCAAAAGATTTAGGAGACGATATTCAATGGCCAAAACAATACGAAAGAGCTAAACTTTAAAAATTATTTGCCACGAATTGCACAAATTTTCACGAATTAAAAATTTTATACTTATCGATTTGTGTTAATTCGAGCAATTCGTGGCAAAAAAAACTATACAAATGCAAAAGATAAAAACAGCATTATTATCATACGGAATGTCGGGAAAAGTTTTCCATGCTCCGTTTTTAGATCTTCACGAAGGATTTGAATTATTAGGTTCTTGGGAAAGAAGCAAAAAATTAATTCAGGAAGATTATCCATACGTAAAAAGTTACGCTTCGCTGGACGAATTATTAGCAGACGATGTCGATTTGGTAATTGTAAACACGCCGGTAGGAACGCATTATGAGTATGCTAAAAAAGTACTTCTGGCAGGAAAACATGCCGTTGTAGAAAAAGCTTTTACCACAACAGTTGCAGAAGCCAAAGAACTGGCATCAATTGCCAAAGAAAAAGGTTTAAAATTAGCTGTTTTTCAGAACAGAAGATGGGACAGCGATTTTAAAACGATCAAAAAAGTAATTGACGAAGGACTTTTGGGAGATTTGGTAGAAGCCGAATTTCATTTTGACAGATACAATCCGATTTTGAGTCCAAAAGCGCATAAAGAAAGTGCCAATGATGGAGCAGGAGTTTTAAAAGATTTAGGACCTCATATAATTGACCAAGCCGTAAGTTTGTTTGGCTGTCCAAAAGCTGTTTTTGGAGACATTCGAGTAACGAGAGAAAACTCTGTAGTAGACGACTGGATCGATTTGACATTGTTTTATTCCAACTTTAGAGTACGTCTTAAAGCTGGTTTTTTTGTTAGAGAAGCCAATCCTGCGTATGTGATTCACGGAAAAAAAGGTTCGTTTTTAAAACCTCGCGGTGATGTTCAGGAAGATGAATTGAAAGTAGGTAAAAAACCAAATTTAGATTCTTGGGGAACAGAAGACGAAAGTCTACAAGGGCTATTGCATACTGAAATTGATGGAAAAATTGTTCGAGAAAAAATACCAACACTTCAAGGAAATTATTTCAGCTTTTTTGACGGAGTTTATGAATCAATTGCAGATGACAAAAAAGAACCGGTTACAGCCGAAGAAGGCGTAAAAGTAATGCAGGTAATTGAAGCCGCAATTGCAAGTAACGCACAACAGAAAACAATCAGGATCTAATATTTGAAACGAAATACATAATTAAAGATGCACAACAAGTGCGTCTTTTTTTTTGGTGAAAAGCTGTTCATTCGTTCTCGATTTTGTAAAAATGATTGCAATTATGCCGAAGAAATCTTAAAAGTTTGTAATTTTAATAGGAAGATTTCAATTGATATCTATTGAATTTATAAACAATAACGTTGTATATTGTGCATAACATCAGGTTTTATGCACTTTGACGAGCGTTTTTAGTATTTTTGAAAACATCATAAAAACACAAAATTCAGTATGCTGATAAATTTTAATCCATTAGCGCTTTTTCAAACCAAAGGGAAAATCAAAAAAGTATTTAGAGAGGCAAAAGCGTCTTATTTAAATCGAATTCGTTTAGCCGTTGGAATGTTTTATTTCGGAATGGGTTTAAGTTTTGCAACTTGGGCAAGTCGTATACCAGATATTAAAACAACTTTACATTTAACCGAAGGCGATTTAGGATCTATTCTTTTTGCGCTTCCCGTAGGACAATTGGCCATAATGCCTTTTTCTGGAAAAATGGTCACCAAATTTGGAAGCCACCGCATTCTGATTTTCTCCTTAATAATGTATGTTTTTTGTCTTGTCAATTTAGGTTTGGCAACAACAGCCATGCAATTATCTGTCGGATTATTTTTGTTCGGATTGTTCGGAAATCTAGCCAATATCGCCGTAAACACACAAGGCGTTTATACCGAAGTTTTGTTTAGAAAAACCATCATGTCGGCATTTCACGGAATGTGGAGTTTTGCTGGGTTTACAGGAGCTTTGGTTGGTTTAGGAATGCTGGCTTTAAAATTGAGTCCGCTGCATCACTTTTTAATTGTGGGCGGAATTGTTTTATTAATGATTGCTTTTAATTTTAGATTTTTAGTAAGAGCCAAAGAAAAAGTAAAAACTAAAAAAGAAGGAAAAAAGATGTTTGTCAAGCCCGACAGCGCCTTAATCTGGCTGGGAGTAATCGGATTTTGCAGTATGGCAAGCGAAGGTGTGATGTTTGACTGGAGCGGTGTTTATTTTAAAGATATTGTAAAAGCGCCTGGACCATTAGTTGTTTTAGGTTACACTTCTTTTATGATTATGATGGCCAGCGGAAGATTTTTAGGCGACGGATTAATCAACAAATTTGGTCGTGAACGCGTTATGCAGATAAGCGGCGTTATGATTTCGGCGGGACTTTTTACAGCCGTTTTTCTACCTTATATTGTTCCGTGTACAATTGCTTTTATGTTTGTAGGTTTGGGAGTTGCTACGATTGTGCCAACGGTTTACAGTATAGCAGGAAAAAATCCAACCGTGCCTGCGGGAGAAGCTCTAACGATTGTTTCTAGTGTTAGTTTCTTAGGTTTTTTAATGGGACCACCGGTAATCGGACATATTGCAGAGAATTTTGGACTTCGATTTTCTTTTGCCTTTATCGGAATTTTTGGTGTCTTGATTGCCTTTATGGTTTCTAAAATCATAACTTCATCATAACTAGGGTGTTATCATTCTTTCAAATAATAAAATTAGCAGATTTTAAAAACAATTGGCAAAATTAGTAAGAATTTATTTTCATTTAATCAATTTTAATTATATTTGAAAAATTTTATTCTTTGAATAAGAAATTTTCCAAAAAACAAATTTCCTCTTTTGAATAAGGATCAAAGCATCCTAAAAATTAGTATTCAAAAATTGAAGTTTTTTAATGGGAAAAAAATACCTAGTTCTTTTTATAATTTTGTTTTTTCAAATTGGTTTTGCGCAGGACGAAACCATTTTTAGTGGAATCATTGTAGATTCCAAAACACAGAATCCACTGGAAAATGTTGTAATAACGATCCAGAATTCTAATCTAACACAGCTCACAAAGTTTAACGGAAAATTCGAACTGCATTCTTCTATCGCAGGAGAACAATTGTTATTGGTGCACAGCCAAGGTTACAAAGACTTGCTTTTAAAAATTAAGTCGCAGTTTGGAAAAAGAATATATCTAGGGATTTTACAATTAGAAGAGGTCTTTTCTGATGAGACTCCCGCGGCATTAATTACTTTATTAGACAGTGATTTTTCTGAAGACAATAGTACTTCAGAAATGACTTCCGGACTTTTACAATCTTCTAAAGATGCTTTTATGCAGGCATCCGCATTCAATTGGGGACAAGCCAGGTTTCGTGTTCGCGGGTTAGACAGCGAAAATGGAACGATGATGCTCAATGGAATGACGATGAATAAAATCTACGACGGAAGACCGCAATGGAACAATTGGGGCGGTTTAAACAATGTTCTTCGCAATCAGGAGTTTTCTGTCGGAACTGCCGCTTCCAATTATACTTTTGGAGGGATTCTAGGAACGCAGCAAATTTTTACTCGAGCTTCTTTGTATCGAAAAGGTGCATCACTAAACTTTTCTGGAAGTAACACAACTTATTCCTGGCGAGCAATTGGAACTTATGCTTCTGGAATGAATGCTTCGGGTTGGGCGTACACAATTTCGGCAGGAAAACGCTGGGCAGAAGAAGGTTATTTTGAAGGCACAAATTTCAATGCCGATTCTTTTTTTCTTAGTGTAGAAAAGAAATTAAACGATAAACATTCTTTGAACTTTACGGGATTTTATACTCCAAATTCACGTGGAAAAAATTCGGCTAATACAAATGAAGTGGTTGATTTAATGGGCGAAAAGTACAATTCGTATTGGGGATTTCAGAATGGGAAAAAACGAAATGCAAAAGTAAAAAATGTTGAAGAACCTTTATTGATGCTCAATCATTATTTTAAAATTGATGATAAAACCAATCTCAATTCTGGTATTATGTATCAATTTGGAAAAGTTGGAAACAGCAATATCGATTATCAAAATGCCGACAGTCCGGATCCTGTTTATTATCGAAAAATGCCAAGCTATTTTAGTTCGCTTTACGCTAAAGACAAAGGCGAATTTTCAGGTGAGTTTACTCCAGATTATGAAAATGCAGAAAAAAATAGAATTTCATTTTTAGCCAATCCGCAGATTAATTGGAACGAAATGTATTTTGCCAATCAAAAGTTGGGACAAAATGGTTTTGAGCCATCCAAAAGTCATTATGTACTTTATGAAGACAGAACGGATGATAGAACTTTTGCTGTAAACTCCAATTTAAATACAGAGATAACTCCGAATATTTCTTTTGATGGAGGATTTACTTTTAAGAAATTAATATCGCATAATTTTCAATATTTACTAGATCTTTTAGGAGGCGAATATTTTGAAGATATTGATCCGTTTTACAAAGGCAATCTTTCACAGTCCGATTTGCAAAACCCAAATAGGCAGGTCAAAAAAGGAGATATTTATGGTTATAATTATGATCTTTTGGCCAATACTTTAGATGTCTTTACACAGTTTAAATTCACTTATAACAAAACAGAATTCTTTTTAGCGCAATCTTATTCGCAATCAAATTATCAAAGAGAAGGTTTGTACCAAAACGGACTTTATGCCACAACTTCTTTAGGAAAAAGTGATAAAGTAAATTTTGAAAATTTTGGTTTCAAAGGCGGATTTACCTATAAAATTTCAGGAAAACAATTGTTGTTTTTTAATCTTGCACATCTTACCCGAGCGCCTTCGCTTAGAAACACTTTTTCAAATTCACGTTTAAATAATGCTGTTGTTGACGGAATAGAAAGCGAAAATATAAGCAGTGCCGAAGCGAATTATGTTTATCGTTCTCCGAAACTAAAATTACGCTTTACAGCCTATTATACTTTAATTAAAAATACTTCAAAAACATCTTATTTCTATGCCGAAGGGATTTTTGATAAAGGAGGAGGTTACGATCCGACAGATGCTTTTGTAAGCC
Organism: Flavobacterium artemisiae; assembly: GCF_042678225.1. Taxonomy (NCBI): domain Bacteria; kingdom Pseudomonadati; phylum Bacteroidota; class Flavobacteriia; order Flavobacteriales; family Flavobacteriaceae; genus Flavobacterium; species Flavobacterium artemisiae. The sequence continues at coordinate 187,165 of NZ_JBHUDZ010000012.1, forward strand.
AGACTTTGACAAAGTTGGACAAGAAAAATACTGGCCTAGAATTAGGTTTTGAGTATCAGGTTTCATCAACAGTAAAAACGACATTTTCTGCCGCTTTTGGAAATTACATTTACAGCAGTAATCCAAATGTAACAATTACAAACGACGCTAATAGAGCAAAAGATGGTGCTAAAACAACTTTTGATTTTGGACCGGCATATCTTAAAAATTACAAACAGCCGGGAACGCCGCAACAAGCCTATTCATTTGGATTAGAATATCGTGATCCTAAATTCTGGTGGCTTGGAGCCAATATCAACTATTTAGCAGAAAGTTATATTGATGTGTCGCCAATTTCGAGAACATCTCAGTTTTATATTAATCCAGCAAATGGTTTTCCGTTTCCAGAAGCCACTTTCGAACGTGGAAATGAATTATTAAAACAAGAAAAATTTGATCCAATTATGCTGCTTAATATTAGCGGCGGTAAATCATGGCGTATTCATAGAAAGTATGTTGGTCTTTTTGCGAGTGTAAATAACTTGACGAATCTGCTATATAAAACAGGCGGTTTTGAGCAGGCAAGAAATGCGAATTTTAGAGCATTGAATCAAGATGTCTCCAGCGGAACTCCTTCTTTTGGTTCTAAATATTATTACGGATACGGACGAACTTATTTTTTAAATCTTACAATCGGTTTATAAACTGAAAATTTATTTCTCATGAAAAAACTAATTTTATTTTTTGTCTCAATAATGATATGTAACTGCACTACTGAAGTTGAATCTCCAAAATTAGCTTGTACGCAGCCCGATTTTACAGTAAATAAATCTGTAGAAAATATTTACAAACTCTCGGGAACTACAGCGAAACAATATTTATATGATGATATAATAGAAGCATACGTTGTTTCAAGTGATGAAGGAGGAAATTTTTTCAAAACCCTATCACTTCAGACGTTGGCTTCTGATGGAATTCCAGCAATTGGTTTTAGTGTTCCTGTTGATGTTTCTAATACCTATATAGATTACAGAGTTGGGAACAAAGTATATGTAAAACTTAAAAATCAATTTACAGATTTGTATTATGGCGGATTACGTATCGGAAGTCTTTATGTAAGCAATTCTGGTGATCCAACGATCGGGAGAATTTCACAAAATGATTTTAGAAATGTTTTAAATGCTTCTTGTACTACCATTGATGAAAATAAATTGGTTGCAAAACTTTCTATAGAAGAAGCGCTTTCTGATACGAAGTTAAATACGCTAATAGAATTACAAGATGTTGAGTTTACAGAAGCTGCTTTAGGCCGTCATTATTTTGAAGAATCGAATAATGTCGGAGGTTCTACAAACTGGAATTTAAGAGACAAAACTGGAAATCAAATTATTTTTAGAACCAGCAGTTATGCAAAATTTGCCGATCATTTTGTGCCGGATGGAAGCGGAAAAGTGCGTGGGATTCTAACCAAATTTGCTTCTGATTATCAATTTATGGTACGATCTGAAAATGATATTGTGATGAATGGTAAAAGAAACACTCCGTTCTTTTCGGAAGATTTTCAAACGGTTAAAAACAATGTCAATTTTGCCCTTCCCGGCTGGAGTAATATTGTAGAAAAAGCATCAAAATTATGGAAAAGCATGGTGTATTCTGGCAATGGTTATGCCGAGTTTAATACAACAAGTACAACTGCAGCAGAGAATGTCGCTTGGTTGGTTTCTCCAAAAATAAATTTAAACGGTTACAAAAATGCGGTATTATCTTTTAGAACTGCACAGCATGATTTAAAAATAGATTCATCACTCAATACTTTAGAAATTTATGTTTCGACCAATTTTGACGGTTCCAGTATTACAAAAGCAAAATGGACAAAATTAGAAGCTAAAATTCCAACGATTTTAACTCCGTCGCGTGAATTTATAAGTTCTGGCGGGATAGATTTATCTGCTTATTCGGGAAACATAAATATCGGATTTAGATATGTCGGTTCAGGAAAAGACAAAACATTAAACGGTGCTTTTATGGTAGATGATGTGAAGATTTTTGGAGAAAAGTAAGAGACTGTTAATAAATTGAAAAATAATTGTTTGATTTTTAGTGTTTTATTGAAAAGTTTGTAGTTTTTCTATTTCAATTCCTTGAAATTTAATTGATTTTTGTACTTTGGTCATCCCAAATCAATACAAATATCACATGAAAACCTACTTTATCGCCATCCTGATGATGGTATTGCCATGTCTATCGCACAGTCAGGACGCTCCAGTAAAACTTAAGCAGATTAATATTGTAAAAACAAATTACCTGAATTCTAAAGATGGTGAGATTGTTAATAAAACAATGGTTTTTAAAGATGGTAAACTGCAGACAATTACAACTTCTGATGTTATACAGCATTTCTATTACAACAAAAACGGTTTGTTGGATATGACCGTAAAAGATAAGGTAGGAAGCGATTGGAAAGAAGTTGTAAACTATACTTATGATGCGGATAATAACATCACAAAATTTGTAAAAAAATATCAAGAAGGGCCTAATTACATTACAAAAGTAGTTTCTTTTGGATATGAAGGAGCAAGAGTTAAAGTGACTACAAAGAAAAGTACCAATCACCAAAACCTGGTTGATGATATTGAATATATTGTAGAGAACGGAATCATTGTAAGACGTACTTCTCGTGACAGAAACAAACAGATTATAGGTAAAATAGAATATGTATACGTAAACGATAATGTGTCTAAACACAAAGGTTTAGTGGGAGATAAAATCTCGAAATCGTATACTTACGATGATAAAAAGTCAGTTGATCAATTAATTGTTCAAAGTCTTTTTGGAGATAATTACAAAGTAATCGTACCAATGATTTCGTATCATGAAGATGAATTTGAGTTTGAATCTATCTCTTATAATAATGAAATGAATTTTAGTCCGTCTTCTGCCGTTTTGGTTGCCATCAGCAGAAAATACAAATACAATAAATTAAACTATCCAATTTCTTGTTCTCAAATTGAGGAAAATGGAATTGTAAAAACAGAAAAAACGTTTATTTACGAATAAAGGTTTAAAACTTAGACCATTTGTAAATGGAATTTTGTCGAGTTTATCTTGATGGAGTTCCATTTTTTTGTGAAGAAACAAAAGGAATATAAATTTAAAAACGAAATTGTATAAGTAATTGTAGCGTACAAATGATTAAATTTGCAACTTATTCAAGACTATGTTAGAAAAAGAAGTTATAAATTTTGAGAGAACGGTAATTGTTGGAATCGTTACTCAAAATCAGAGTGAGGAAAAACTTAACGAATATTTGGACGAATTGGAGTTTTTGACTTTTACCGCTGGAGGTGAAGTGATAAAACGCTTTTCGCAGAAAATGGAACGTCCGAACCCGAAGACTTTTGTGGGAACGGGAAAAATAGACGAAATCAATCTTTTTGTAGTAGAAAACAAGATATCAACCGTAATTTTTGATGACGAGTTAACTCCGTCGCAGCAAAAAAATATTTCTAGAATTATTGATTGTAAAATCTTAGATAGAACAAACTTAATTCTGGATATTTTTGCACAAAGAGCTGAAACTTCATATGCAAGAACACAGGTAGAACTGGCACAATGTATTTATTTGTTGCCAAGACTTTCTGGTTTATGGACGCACCTTGAACGTCAAAAAGGGGGTATCGGTATGCGTGGGCCTGGAGAGACAGAGATTGAAACGGATAGACGTATCGTTCGTGATCGAATTTCGTTATTGAAAGACAAAATCAAAACGATTGATAAGCAAATGAGTATTCAGCGCAGTAATCGCGGTGCAATGGTTCGTGTGGCTTTGGTTGGATATACCAATGTTGGGAAATCGACTTTGATGAATGCAATCGGAAAAAGTGATGTTTTTGTTGAGAATAAATTATTCGCAACATTAGATACGACAGTTCGAAAAGTGGTGATTAAAAACCTTCCGTTTTTACTTTCGGATACAGTTGGATTTATTCGAAAATTACCAACACAATTAGTAGATTCGTTTAAAAGTACGCTTGATGAGGTTCGTGAAGCCGATTTATTATTGCATGTTGTAGATATTTCGCATCCTGATTTTGAAGATCATATTGATTCTGTAAATAAGACTTTACAAGAGATTAAAAGCAACGATAAACCAACGATTATGGTTTTTAATAAAATCGATGCTTATAAACATTTGACGATAGACGAAGATGATTTGATTACTGAAAGGACGCGTAAACATTATACTCTTAACGAATGGAAACAAACGTGGATGAGCAATGTTGGAGAAGATAATGCGTTGTTTATTTCAGCTCGAAATAAAGAGAACTTTGAGGAGTTTAGAGAAGTGGTTTACGAAGCGGTTCGCCAGATTCATATAACACGTTTTCCATATAATAAATTCTTGTATCCGGATTATAAGGATGCTATTGAAAAGGAAGAAGAATAAAATTTGAAAATTTAAATTCCAAAGCTGAAATTCCAAATTCCAATTTTTAGGATTGTGAGTTTTTATAAAGGTTGAAAATAAAAAATCAGTTGCCTCCAGATTTGTCTGGAGGTTTTTTGTTGAATATAAAAAGGCTTTAGCCAAACTATTGCAGTTTGGCTAAAGCCTTTTCTTTTATTATTATTCTGGAGGTAATTAAGTTGTATTTTTATTTTCTTTGTGGAGTTTCTTGCGAAGATCCTTCGTTCCTCAGGAGGACAAAAATGGGAGAAAAATTTTTTAAAAAGAAGCGAATTGATTGTGTCTAGCCCCGATGGAGGCGGTATCCTTGCTGGCCCGACGTCGGGCTACAGCGAGATATAGCCGAGAGCGGGAAACCATGTTTATAGAAATGCCTTTTGCTGGGCTCCTGATTAAAATCCGAAATTGATTCCCAAACCAAATACTTGTCTGGTTTGAAGTCCTTTGAAAGCATTATCATCGTAAATGGCTTGAAATGCGAAATTAGCCGACAAGAATTTGTTTACTTTCATGATAATATTCAGTGAGTAATTAATGTCTACATTTTGCGGATCTTCGAGATAATTGGAATAAAGATTCAAGGTGTTTTCTGCGGTTACGTTGGTCATAATGGCCAATTTATAATAAACGGAAGCATAAAAACCCAGCTCGTAACGCATTGTTTTTCCCTCGTCAACTCCAAAATAATCGCCATCTACATAAGGTAAACCAGTAAACCTGTCAATTCCACTTGTATAAGCATTGTCTACAAAAGTGAATTTTGAAGTCAGGGGAGCAAAGTTTATTTTAAGATTATCATCTTTTGACCAATAAATACCAGGTCCAGTGGTAAGATAACCTGGAGACATGAATTTGGTTTGTTCAGTTCTAATTTCTTTTCCGTTTTCATCTTGACCATAGATGTAGCCCGTGGTAAATTGGGTTCTAAAATTTACGAAGTAAGAGTAATACCATTCACCAAAAGCTCTTTTTCCGAGAATGGAATTGAACTCCAATCGATCATCCGTTTTCTTTCCGAAATCGGTATTTTTAGTTTGTAAAAGTCCGTATGAAGCAAGAATTTTGTTGTCCCAGGTTAAATCTTCTTTTTTATAATTAAAGTCGTAATTTATTCCTAAAGTTCCTGAGAAGCTATCTTCACCACCCGCGATCCAGTTGTTAAAGCTGGATTGGTTTAATAAAAGAGAAACTGTTCCTTTTGCTTTCCAGCCTTGTTCTTCAATTGTATCGTTGATTTTTTTTACAGCTTTTTCTGTGTTTTGTACTAATTCTTTTTCTGAATTTTGTGCGTGAACAAAAGTAAAGTTCGCCACGATGCATAGTAAAAGTGCCAGCTTTCTCATGGTTATTTAATTTAAGTGTATTACCAAATATACTAAAAACCAATTTAAAACTGGGAGATATTGCCGTGTAAATGCAGGTTATTTCTTAGATTCTTTGTATAAAGGTACTGCAGAACAAGCTTCGCCATACATTATGCTTCGTGCAAATGGCTGTAAGTATGTTGTTGCTAAAATGTAAGCTCTCATTGGAACTGGTTTTCGTGAACAACCTTTTACAATAACTGGTTTACTTTTGTAAACAGAATAATCGATTTTGCTTAATATTTCTTCGTAAAGACTTGCATCAAGGTCTTCGATTGTTCCGTTGACAACTTTTTTGGCGAAGGGCGCTAAATGAACGCTCACCAAAATCAAAGCCCAAGCGGGAATTATGGCGTCTGTACTGCAGTGTACAGCCACATATTGATCTTGATATTGCGACCAGTCGTGATTTTTAAGATGCTCTCTAAAGTCTTTTTCTTTTAATAAAAATCCTTCTAAAAGCCATTGCGAAATGTCAATCTGCACACGAAATCCTTTTGGATAATAATCTTCCAAATCGAATACTTCTAGTGCGCTGTTGGCAACCTTATTGATGATTTCTTCCATAATGAAAAGTTTTGTTTCAGGTTTAAAGTTTCACGTTTCAAGTTGAGTAACCTGAAACTTTAAACCTGAAACAAAATATTAAAGCATTCCTAATTCTAATTTCGCTTCTTCGCTCATTAAATCTTTGCTCCAAGGCGGATCGAAAGTAATTTCAACGTCTACATCTTTAATGTTTTCGATTGTTTTTACTTTTTCTTCAACTTCTCTTGGTAAGCTTTCTGCAACCGGGCAGTTTGGTGAAGTCAATGTCATAAGGATTTTTACTTCGTAATCGGTGTTTACCATTACGTCGTAAATTAATCCTAATTCGTAAATATCTACAGGAATCTCAGGATCGTAAATGCCTTTTAAAACTCTTACGATTGATTCTCCTAATTCGTTTGTGTCTATTTCTTGTTCCATTTTTTTGTTTTTTCCACCATATAAGTAATATAAGAAAACTTAAGTTTTGACTTGTACGACCTAAAATTTGTTTAATAATTATTTTTTTAATCTTCTAGCCAACGATATAATTCGTTCACATATGTTTTTTGTCCTTCGTGATAAATATTAGTAACATTAAAATTTATCATCAATCCTATTGGAGATTTTAGAAGCTTCATATAAGACATTAGTTTGGCAACATGTACTGGAATGATTTGATCAACCGCTTTTAATTCAAGAACTAAACAATTCTCAATAAATAAATCACATCTTAAATCAGATTCTAACTCCAAACCTTTATACTCAACTGGAATTTTTAATTCTGATTGAAAATTGATTCCTCTTAACGAAAGTTCCTTAATCATGCACTGATGATAAATGCTTTCTAAAAGTCCTGCTCCAATTCTTTTATGAACTTCAATTGCCGCTCCATTAACCTGATAAATTAAATCAGTCAAATATTTTTTTGTAATCATTACTTTTTTTAAGCAATAATACAAATAAAAAGAAGGATAAAACTTACTTTTCTATCATATGAGTAATATAAGAAAATTTAAGCTGTGCTTTAAATGAACTTATATTACTTATATGGTTTAAAATTTAATTTTTATTTTTTGCATCAAAAGCCAAAGCGTACATTTTGATGTTTTTGATCATCGAAACTAAACCGTTGGCACGAGTTGCAGATAAATGTTCTTTTAAACCAATTTCGTCAATAAAATCAGTATCAGCTTCCAGAATATCCTTTGCTTTTTGATTGGAGAAAGCGCGGATTAAAATCGCAATAATTCCTTTAGTTAAAATAGCATCGCTATCAGCTGTAAAAACAATTTTACCGTCGTTTTCTTCACCTTGTAACCAAACTTTTGACTGACAGCCTTTGATTAGATTTTCGTCGGTTTTATATTCTTCTTTGATTAACGGGAGACTTTTTCCTAGTTCAATGATGTATTCATAACGCTGCATCCAGTCATCAAACATTGAAAATTCGTCTATTATTTCGTCTTGTATCTCTTTTATTGTCATAATTATTCTTTAGAAAAATCAACTAATAAATTCACTAGTTTTTCGATTTCTTTTGGCGGAAAACCATTGTCGAAACCTGGAGTTTCATACGTTTTTCCGTCTTTTGTTATTTTTAAATTTCCAATTGCAGCGCTGTCGTAAGTACGTTTGTCTGTCGGCGCTTTTAAAGTAGAAAGACTTTCTAGATTAACTTTTGAAAATGCAGAAACAATTTGGTTCCATTTGGCGTCATCAATATTGCTTTTTACAGCTTCAGCATTACGTTCTTTAATAACCGATACCGTTTTGTCTTCAACAACAATACTTTTGTAATATCCTCTAGACATTGCAGAATATTCAATTTGAGTTGATTTCATGTCTATTTTTTTTTGGCTGCAGCATCCGCCTGCGATAAAAACAGTTAAAAGTAATATTGATACTATTCTCATAATTTTCGTTTTTTAGCTTAACATTGTTTGTGCTTTCTTAATGGCTTCAACCATTAAGTCAATTTCTTCTTTTGTATTGTAGAAAGAAAAAGAAGCACGAATCGTACCCGGAATACAGAAGAAATTCATGATTGGCTGTGCACAATGATGTCCTGTTCTAACTGCAATACCTAATTTATCTATAATAGAACCAATATCATACGGGTGAATTCCATCAATATTAAACGAAACTACTGAAGCTTTATTTTTGGTGTTTCCGTAAATTCTTATGCCTTCAATTTCGTTAAGACGTTTTGTAGCGTGTTCTAATAATTCATTTTCATATTCATGAATTTTATCAAAACCAATTTCGTTTAAATAATCAATAGCAGTTCCTAAAACAATTCCGCCAGCAATATTTGGTGTTCCAGCTTCAAATTTATGCGGAAGATCTGCATAAGTGGTTTTCTCGAAAGTCACTTCTTTGATCATTTCACCACCGCCTTGATATGGAGGAAGTTTGTTCAGCCATTCTTCTTTTCCGTAAAGAATTCCAGTTCCTGTCGGACCGCACATTTTATGGCCTGAGAAAGCATAAAAATCACAATCTAATTCCTGAACATTTGGTTTTAAATGCGGAACAGCCTGCGCGCCGTCAATTAAAACTGCTGCACCAACTGCGTGTGCTTTGTCAATAATATATTTGATTGGATTTATTACACCCAAAGCATTAGAAATATGATTTACGGTAACGATTTTCGTTTTGTCAGAAAGTAAAGCGTCAAATTCTGAAATAATTAATTCGCCGTTCTGATCAATTGGAATTACTCTTAAAGTTGCTCCAGTTCTTTCGCATAACATCTGCCAAGGTACAATGTTGCTGTGATGTTCTAATGAAGAAACAATCACTTCGTCACCTGGTTTTAAAATAGAAGTAAAACCATTTGCCACTAAGTTAATTCCGTGTGTTGTTCCTGAAGTAAAAAGAACTTCATGAGCATGTTTTGCATTAATATGCTCTTTTACTTTTCCGCGAGAAATCTCGTAAGCATCAGTAGCTAACTGGCTTAAAGTATGAACGCCGCGGTGAATATTGGCGTTGATTTCTTGATAATATTTTACTTCGGCATCTATCACGATTTGTGGTTTTTGCGAAGTAGCTCCGTTGTCGAAATATACTAATGGCTTTCCGTTTACAGTTTGTAAAAGTATCGGGAAATCAGCTCTTATTTTTTGAATATCTAGCATGTCTTATTTAGAAAAAATCTATTTACAAAAGTACTAAAACTAAATTTGTTTATACAGGAATTCTATAATTTCCTTTTATGGCGCTATTGATTGCAGGCTTAAATGATGAATCCGTAAAAATCATTTCTATTTTCTGAATTATCCGAATCAGAATTATATTTTGTCTTCTAAAAACGTGAACATAAATTATTTATATTGCATTAAAAATATCTAGCGCATCATGAAAAAATTTCTCAAAGTACTTTTGCTTGTTTTGGTTCTTGCTTTTTTGTATTTCGGATTTACAACTTATCCGAAGCTTGATTTAATTTCGGGTTTCTCGGCTAAAAGTGTCGCATCTGGACATTTTATGGATCATAGATCTTTAGATTTAATTCAGAAAACGGATAATGATATTAATCTGATTGATCGTGCAAAAAATTCGATTGATGAAAAAGGGAAATTTGCAACTGCTTCTGTTTATGGTTTTAAAGAGAGAAAAGCGATTTACCGTGAAGGTTTGGGAGCGATTTTGATTAATGATGATTTTGATGTTTCAAAGCCTTATTTAGTACCAAATAGAAGAATATATAAATCTAAAATACTGCCATTTCCTTATGGGAATGTTGATCCAGCAGATACTGTTTTTGCCAATATTGATTATTTGAAATTAAAAAATGCAGTAGAAAATGCTTTTGATAAAAATGGAGGAAAAAAGAAAAGAACACGCGCCATTGTAGTTTTGTATAAAGACAAATTGATTGCCGAAAAGTACGATACAGGTTTTAATAAAGACAGTAAAATTCTGGGTTGGTCAATGACAAAAAGTATCACGAGTTCGGCTTTTGGAGTTTTGGCTAAACAAGGAAAAATTGATATTTACAAACCAGCTCCAGTTGCAGAATGGAAAAATGATGAGCGTAAAATTATTACTCTGAATGATTTGCTTCACATGAATTCGGGATTAGAATGGGAAGAGAATTACAGCACAATCTGCGATGCGACAAAAATGCTCTTTCAAGCCGAAGATATGGGAAAAGTACAATTGGATAAACCTGCACAATTCAAACCAAACACGCATTGGAATTATTCATCTGGAACAACCAATTTATTGTCTTTAATTTTAAGAAGACAATTTAAAACACAACAAGAATATCTTGATTTCTGGTACAGCGCCGTAATCGACAAAATCGGAATGAACTCAATGATCGTAGAACAAGATATGTCTGGAACTTTTGTAGGCTCTTCTTACGGTTGGGCAACACCGCGTGACTGGTCAAAATTCGGATTGTTGTATTTAAGAAAAGGAAATTGGAACGGCGAACAAATCCTTGACGAAAGCTGGGTAAAATATACTGCAACTCCAACCAATACTTCTGAAGGAAAATATGGAGCGCAATTTTGGTTAAATGCAGGAGGAAAATTCCCAGATGTTCCTCGTGATATGTATTATTGCAGTGGTTACCAAGGTCAGATGGTGGCTATTATTCCGTCTAAAGATATGGTGATTGTGAGAATGGGAGTGAGAGAAGAAGAACCAGGATTTGATTTTAATGGGTTTTTGAAGGAGGTTATTGCTTCTGTTGGGAAATAAAATTTAACCGCAAAGAGCGCAAGGTATAAAAGCGCAAAGTTCGCAAAGTTTAAAACTAAACCTTGCGAACTTTGCGTAACCTTTGTGTCTTTGCGGTAAAAACCTCGACTACAAATCAAATCCTAAATTCACGCCCAATTTCATGGCAATGATTTTAGTAATTCTTTGTTTCAATTCTGGTATTTTGATGCTTTCGATAACGGCATTTGAGAATGCGTACATCAATAAAGCTTTAGCTTCTTTTTTCGGGATTCCGCGAGACTGCATGTAGAACATTGCTGTTTCATCAAGCTGTCCAACTGTACATCCGTGAGAACATTTTACGTCATCAGCAAAAATTTCCAATTGTGGTTTTGCGTTGATAGTTGCTTTATCACTCAATAAAATGTTATTGCTTTTTTGGAAAGCATTTGTTTTCTGAGCTTCTTTTTCAACTAAAACTTTTCCGTTGAAAACTCCAGTCGAACGATCAGAGAAAATTCCTTTATAATCTTGGAAACTTTCGCAGTTTGGTTGTGCGTGGTTTACCAAAGTATAATGGTCAACGTGTTGTTTATCATTCAAAATAGAAATTCCGTTAAGTGTACTTGTTAATCTTTCTCCGAAATGGTAAAAGTTTAAGTTGTTACGCGTAAGGTTTCCTCCAAATGAGAAAGTATGAACATAAGCGTGGCTTTCCTGTTGCTGCGAAACATAAGTGTTGTCCACTAAGTTTGCTTCGCTATTGTCATTTTGAATTTTGTAGTAATCCACAATCGCACGTTTTTGAGCAAAAATTTCCGTAACAGAATTCGTCAAAACTGGATTTTCGTTCAAACTTTGGTGACGCTCAATAATTTGAACATGTGAATTTTCGCCCACAATAACCAAATTTCTTGGCTGAACCATCAAAGCAGCTTCATTTCCAGTTGAGAAATACATAATTTCAATTGGTTTATCCGCTACTTTTTTCTTCGGGATATTAATAAAAGCACCTTCAATAGCAAATGCAGTATTCAATGAAGTTAAGCTATCATCTTTGCTAGCAATTTGGTTGAAGTACGTATCAATAACCATTTTATATTTTGGTTTGGTCAATGCCGATGACATTAAGCAAACATCGATTCCGTCGTGTGTTGTAGAAGACAAATGCGAACTGAAAACACCATCAATAAAAACTAATTTATAAGTGTCAATTTCGTGTAAAAAGTATTTTTTTACCTGATTGAATTCGATTGCATTTTCCTGCTTTGGAAAAACCGTAAAGTCATTTTTTAAGATGGCATTTAGCGATGTATATTTCCAAGCTTCTTCTTTTTTGGTTGGGAAACCTTTATTTTCGAAGTTTTTTATAGCATTCGTGCGAATGTCGTGCAAATCTGAATGCACATCAACACGCTCTTCAAAAGCCATAAAAGACGATACTAATTTTTCTTTTAAATCCATTTCTTTAGTTATAAGTTATGAGTTATAAGTTATGAGTTTGGTAAACTGTAAACTGTAACTGTAAACTAGTTTTCTGCTTTGATCCAATCGTATCCTTTTTCCTCAAGCTCGTACGCCAATTCTTTTCCGCCTGATTTTACAATTCTTCCGTTGTAAAGAACGTGAACGAAATCTGGAACGATGTAATCTAACAAACGTTGGTAGTGCGTAATTACGATAATAGCGTTTTTGTCGCTTTTAAGTTTGTTTACACCGTTTGCAACAATTCTTAAAGCATCGATATCAAGACCAGAATCGGTTTCGTCAAGAATTGCCAATTTTGGCTCTAACATAGCCATTTGGAAAATCTCGTTTCTTTTTTTCTCTCCTCCAGAAAAACCTTCGTTTAAAGAACGAGAAAGGAATTTACGGTCAATTTCTAACAATTCAGATTTCTCACGAATCACTTTTAGCATTTCGTTTGCAGGCATTTCTTCCTGACCGTTTGCTTTACGAGTTTCGTTGATAGCCGTTTTCATAAAGTTAGTTACGCTAACTCCAGGAATCTCTACCGGATATTGAAAAGAAAGGAAAACACCTTTATGTGCTCTTTCTTCAGGAGCAAGATCAGCAAGATCTTCTCCGTCAAGAATTACCTCTCCATCTGTAACTTCATAATTTTCATTTCCTGCAATAACAGCAGAAAGTGTACTTTTTCCAGAACCGTTTGGTCCCATTATCGCGTGAACTTCTCCAGCTTTAACTTCTATATTAATTCCCTTAAGGATTTCTTTATCACCAATCGCGGCGTGAAGGTTTTTTATTGATAACATTGTTCTTTATTTTATATAAATGTCAATTCTATTTTTGTTTGTTGGTTTAGGATGTTGGCATTAAAATGTGCGTGTCCTAAATATTCCATGCCTAAATAATCGGCGGTTTTTTGAAACGGAATGTAAAAAGTATCTTCAATTACATTGTCATGTGAATTTGTAATGACTCCGATTTTCTTTCCTCTTAATTTTCTTCCGGTTTCTTTTTCAATTCGGATTAAATCTGAAATTCGGTCGAAAAAAACCTTCATGATTCCGCTCATATTATACCAATAAATGGGCGTTGCAAAAATTAAGGTGTCGTATTTTTCGATAATTCCTTTTATTAAAGGCAAAAAATCATCGTCTATATTTTTGCTTTCGTAATCATAATAAGAAATAGTATAATCACTTAAATTCACTACATCAATATGGTGTTCTTTAGAAGTTTCATCCACAATTTTTGTTGTGTTTCCGTTTTTTCGGGAAGAACCTAAAATGATGACTTTTTTGTTTTCCATCTTCAAATTATCCTACAGAACCTTCTAAAGAAATCTCTAATAATTTCTGAGCTTCAACAGCAAATTCCATTGGAAGTTTGTTCAATACATCTTTACTGAAACCGTTTACAATTAAGGCAATCGCTTTTTCAGTCGGAATACCTCTTTGGTTGCAATAGAAAACCTGATCTTCTCCAATTTTACTTGTAGTTGCTTCGTGCTCAATTTTTGCTGATGGATTTTTACTTTCGATATAAGGGAAAGTATGTGCACCACAATTGTTACCCATTAATAATGAGTCACATTGAGAAAAGTTTCTTGCATTCTCTGCTCTTGGCGAGATTTGCACTAAACCACGGTAGCTATTTTGTGATTTTCCAGCCGAAATACCTTTAGAAATAATAGTCGATTTAGTGTTTTTTCCTAAATGGATCATTTTTGTTCCCGTATCAGCCTGTTGGAAATTATTGGTAACAGCGATAGAATAAAATTCTCCTACTGAATTATCTCCTTTTAATACACAAGAAGGATATTTCCAAGTTACAGCAGAACCTGTTTCAACTTGAGTCCAAGAAATTTTAGCGTTTGTTTCGCATAAACCTCTTTTGGTTACAAAGTTGTAAACTCCACCTTTTCCTTCTTTATTTCCAGGGAACCAGTTTTGAACTGTTGAGTATTTAATTTCAGCATCATCCAAAGCGATTAATTCAACCACAGCAGCGTGCAATTGATTTTCGTCACGACTTGGCGCTGTACATCCTTCAAGGTAAGAAACATAACTTCCTGCATCGGCAATAACTAGAGTTCTTTCGAATTGTCCTGTTCCTGCCTGATTGATTCTGAAATAAGTTGAAAGTTCCATTGGGCAACGAACGCCTTTTGGAATATAACAGAAACTTCCGTCAGAGAAAACCGCTGAATTTAACGCAGCATAAAAGTTATCTTTCTGAGGAACAACTGTACCTAAATATTTTTTTACTAATTCTGGATGTTCTTTGATCGCTTCAGAAATTGGACAGAAAATAATTCCTTTTTCTGCCAAAGTTTTCTTGAAAGTCGTTGCAACCGAAACAGAATCTACTACAATATCCATAGCGACATTGTTCATCATTTTTTGTTCGTCAACAGAAATTCCTAACTTTTTGTACATTTCTAAAAGTTCTGGATCTACATCGTCCAAAGTTTTGTTTGGATCAACTTGTTTTGGAGCAGAATAATAAGAAATTGCCTGAAAGTCTGGTTTTTCATAGTGAACATTTGCCCATTCTGGCTCGATCATTTCTTTCCACGCACGAAAAGCCTCGATGCGCCATTCGGTCATCCATTCTGGTTCTTCTTTTTTAAGAGAAATAGCTCTTACGATGTCTTCGTTTAAGCCAATAGGAAACGTCTCCGATTCTATATTTGTATAAAAACCGTATTCGTATTCTTTAGTTTCGAGTTCGATTTTTAAATCGTCTTCTGTGTATTTTGACATTTTTTAGTTTTTTAAAACTCTTCAGAAAGTTTAATTTCTAAAAAGTTTAAATTTTGCTTATATAAATTCTTTTTAATTTATAGTGAAAAAGATTCGCCGCAACCACAAGTTCTGCTTGCATTTGGATTGTTAAAAACAAAACCTTTTCCGTTTAATCCGCCTGAAAATTCAAGAATTGTTCCGGCTAAATACAAAAAAGATTTTTTTTCAACTGCAATTTGAATGTCGTTGTCTACGAATATTTTATCGTCGTCGCCTTTCGTTTTGTCAAATTTTAAATCATAAGACAAACCAGAGCATCCACCGCTTTTCACACCTACACGTACGTAGTCATTAGCGGCATCAAAACCATCATCTGTCATTAGGTCGATGATTTTCTTTTTGGCTGTATCAGAAACTTTTATCATTGTTTTTATGGTATTTATCTTTTCAACATTCCTTTTATTATTTATTAAAAAGTAATTAAATTATTACATTTTAAAGTGCTGTATGTCAATGCAGAAATGAAATTATCTGCAAAGATACGACTTAAAAACCTTTTTCCATAACGGTTCACATTATTATAACAAATGTTAAAATAGATAATAGTTATTTTGACATTTGTTTTTAAAAAATACACCTTTATTTTCAATCAAAAATGTCTCTTCATTGTGATTTTGCCTTTTTATTGTTAAAAACCAGTATTTATACTCTTTGAGATGAATTATTTATGAATAATTTTGCGAAAAATTGGGGTAATTATGAAAAATCGATACGGAAATAATTGGTTTAAACTTTTTTTTGCACTTTTACTTGGTTTCGGATTAGGCGCTACAGTCTTTATTTTTAGCAGTGAGTTAAACGGTGGGCAGAGGAAAATGAAAAAAGACCATGCTATTCAAAATATTTCAGATGTTGAGAACGGTGTTTTGGCACAGAAAAATATTTTAGACTCTTTAAATATTTTGAAAACAGCATATGATACTGTAATATTAGAAAATGCGGCCCTGTTTGAAGAATTAGAATTGGAAAAAAGAAATGTCGAAAATTTGATGGAAATTATCCAAGCTTCTCATAATCCGTCTATAAATCAGATTAAAATATTTCGAAATCAACTCGTAACCTTAAAAGCTTCGCTTGACGCTAAAATGGAAGAGATAAAAAAATTGAAATCGCAGAATAAAAATTTATTGACAGAAATTGAAAGTCAAAATGTAGTGATGTACAAGCAGAAAGTAGAAAACGATACTTTGATTTCTAAGCAAAAAAAGTTAGAAACAACTTTAAAAGATGCTTCAAAATTAGCGTTGAGCAATTTTAATGTTGTGGCACTTAAGGAAAAAAGTTCTGGAAAAGAATCGGAAACCGAAAAAGCAAGGAACACTAAAAAGCTAAAAGTAAGTTTTACGGTAAATGCAAATTCGATTGCTAAAACAGGAAAACGAGTCTTTTATATTCAGGTTTTGGATCAGAAAAACTCGGTTTTGGGAGAAAATAAATTAATTGAATTTGGAAATGATAAGGCGCTGGTTTACAGTTTTATTGTAAGCACCGACTTTCAAGGTAAATCAGCAAATGTTTACGGCATTTTAAATACAGATGATAGTTTGTTTAAAAAAGGAACTTACTTTGTTAATTTCTTTGATAAACAGGAAATTATGGGGAGTACATCGGTTACTTTACAATAAAAATTAAAAGTTTTTAAGTTTTAAGCAGCACAAAAGGATTTTGGATTTCCTAGCTTTGTTCTTTTAGAAATTAAGCTTATGAAACTTTACCCAATAGAATCTGGAAATTTTAAATTAGACGGTGGTGCCATGTTTGGAGTAGTTCCAAAAACGATTTGGAACAAAACAAATCCTGCTGATTCTAATAATCTAATTGATATTGCCGCGCGCTGTCTGCTTATTGAAGATGCAAATCGGCTTATTCTTATCGATACTGGAATGGGCGATAAGCAATCCGAAAAATTCTTTGGCTATTACTCACTTTGGGGTTCTCATTCGATAGATAAATCTTTGGCAAAATATGGTTTTCATCGAGATGATATTACAGATGTTTTCATGACACATCTTCATTTTGATCATTGCGGCGGAAGTGTGCAGTGGAACTCAGATAAAACGGGTTACGAGCCTGCTTTTAAAAATGCTAGATTTTGGACAAACGAGAATCATTGGCAATGGGCAACAAAGCCTAATGCAAGAGAGAAAGCTTCTTTTTTGTCTGAAAACCTGCTTCCAATGCAGGAAAGTGGACAGCTTCACTTTATAAAACGTCCCGAAAGCGATTTTGGGTTTTCTGACGAATTAAATTTCGGAATTTATTATGTTGATGGTCATACCGAAAAGCAGATGATTCCGCATATTCAATACCAAGATAAAACGATCGTTTTTTGTGCTGATCTTTTGGCTACAGCTGGACATGTTCCGCTTCCTTATATAATGGGTTATGATACAAGACCTCTTTTATCGTTAGATGAAAAAGCTAAATTCTTAAACGAGGCAGCAGATAAAAATTATTATTTGTTTTTAGAACACGATGCTCACAATCAGATTATAACAGTCGAACACACCGAAAAAGGCGTTAGATTAAAAGATGTTTTTACTTGCGACGAGATATTATAAATAAAATTGAAACATAAAAAATCCCATTTTCAAATTAATGAAAATGGGATTTTTAATTTAACTAAATGCGATTATTCTACAATTACTTTCTTAGCCGAAGCTGTATCTCCATTAATCAAGTATATATAGTACACTCCTTTAGGCAAACCAGATAAATTAATTGTATTGTCTGTATTATTACTGTTTAGGTTAAATGATTTCACTAACTGTCCTAAAACATTGTAAACATTGGCTTTTTCTAAACTTACGTTTTGAATGTTTAATTCGTCTTTGGTTGGGTTTGGATGTATAACTACTTTATTAAAAATAGATTCTTCAATAGTTAATGATTTGCAAGTGCTGGAATAAGTCGCAGTAGCATCCTTTATTTGTGACCAATTTAAATTTGAAAATTCTACGTTATCAACTTGAATACAAGAAAGATTTTTATTGCTTAGAAAGCTGCAGGCATCAAAAGCTGCAGTAGTTTTGCTTGTTTTATTTGTCGTAGGCAATATAAAATTTTCGTTATTTCCGTTTTTAATATTTAATGTTGTTATCGGATTAAATTCTATGAAAATAAGTTCTAGAAAATGATTATGAGATAAATCTAATGATGTTAATAGGTTATTACTAACATTTATTCTTTTTAGTAGTGGATTGTTGCTAAGATCTAATTCAGTTAATAAACAGTTATTAAAATAGAGATTTACCAATTTTGGATTAGAAGAGACATCTAATTTTGAAATAGAGGTAAAAGTACAATTTATGTCTAGTAAGTTAGGAAGATTTGATACATTTAATGTTGTAAGATTATTGCTGCCACAATAAATAGATTCTAATTCAGAATTTGCTGAAAAATCAATACTGGTAAGGTTATTTCTGTCAGCAGTTAGATAATGAAGTTTTTTGTTTTGTGATAAATCAATGGTAGAAATTTGGTTTTGACTAAACATCAGATTAAACAATTCTTTATTTGCTGAAATATCCAAGCTGGTTAATTTATTATCATGTAGTGCCAGTTTAGTAAGAAGTGTGTTTTTACTCACATCTATGGATTGTAAATTGTTGTAGTTGCAATCTAAATATGTCAATGCGGTAAAGGCTTCTATTCCTGCGAGATTATTAATATTGGAATTTGACAGATCTAGGGAGGTTACTTTTTTGATGCTTGAATTGGCTATCTTTCCATTTTTACCATCTTTGTCAATTTCTAAAGCAATTAATTTGTCTTCAAAATTAGAATCAGGAATTAAAGTATATAGGTCACAATCTTCATTATAGCTTGCAGTTTCATCTTTTAGAGAATTCCAATTAGAATTAGAATAACTTGCATTATCAACCTCAATACACTTTAGATTTGGGTTGGAAGTAAAATTAGAAGTTAAACTTAGATTTTCGTTGTATCCATTCTTTATGCTTAAGTTTTCAATTAAAATGTTATTACTGCAATCAATAAATGTTAAGGCAATATTCTTTTTAAGATTTAAAGATGTTAATAAATTTCCTGAGCAATTTAACGAATTTAAGTTGGTAAAGCCTTCAATTCCTGTTAAGTCTTTGATAGAAGCTGATGACACGTTTAACGATGTTATATTTTCAATACTGCTGTTTAATACGGACCCATTTTTACCATCTTTATCAATTTGTAAAGCAATTAATTTGTCTTCAAAAGTAGGGTCTGGTATTGCAGTTAATAGAGAACAATCAGCTGTAGAATAAGATGCGGTTAAGTCTTTAAATAAAGACCATTTTTCGTTAGCATATAAAGCATTGTCAACTATAATACACTTCAGAAGGGGATTTTCAGTAAAATTTACTGAATTTGGACTCGCATATATATGACCATTATTGCCATTTTTTAAGTTTACTGTCGTTAGAAATTTATTGTTTGAACAAAGAAATGATTCTAAAGCACTATTTTTTGAAAGATCTAGATTTGTCAATAGATTAAATTGACACCAAAGCATATTCAACAATTTATTATTTTTAACATCAATTGAAGTAAGTTGGTTTGTTGCACAACTAAAATATCTTAAATTGATATTTTGAGAGACATCTATAAATGTCAAATTATTATTCGATACTGATAGATTTTCAAGACTTAAATTGCTTGAAAGATCTAATGTTGATAAATTATTATAAGCTATATTTAAATAAGTTAATGCAGTATTTTTTGAAAGATCAATAGCAGATATTTTATTCGACATACAGCTTAAAGATTCAAGAGCTTTGAAGTCTTCAATACCTGTTAAATCAATGATATTGCTAAAATATAAATCGATGGTTTTAATAGATTCAATATTTGATGTCAAGACTTTTCCATCAACAGCACCAGAATCAATTCCTAGAGCAATAAGTTTTTTTTCAAAATTAATGTCTGGTATTGAAGTATACTGAAGAGGTACTTCACTTATAACTTTAACATCGTCAATTAAAACATCAAATGATTCATCATCAAAGCTAAATGTAGAAAAAGATAAATCATATGAAATATTAGTATCTGGAATAAAAATAGTTTCTTTTTCAGTCCATAAATTGTTTGTTGCAAAGGTATTACTTGATAATGTTGTAGAGCTTCCCGTCTGGGATATTTTTAATGAAATAGGGTGAAGACCACTATAATTGTTGTTTAAGTATTTATATTTAAATTTAATAGTATAAATAACACCTGCCTTTAATGAAACTTTGGTCGCGATTTGTGGACGTAAAGATGAATTCGTTAAAGACAATTTTGCGCTGTAATTCCCTGTTGAGGCATCAGTACTGGAAGAAACTGAATTTAAAGTAGTCCAGTTGACAAGATCATTATTGTTCCAGTTCTCAAAATCTTCATTTAGAGCATAATTGATTTGAGAATAAATAGAAAAATTTGCCAGTAAAAGCAATAATAGTAGTTTTGTTTTCATAGAAATAAGTTAGAATTAGGCCGAAGCAATTATAGTAATATTAATCCGTACTTCTTTACGGGAAAACGTAAAGAATCAATCAGCTTTTTATTGATGATTTTAATAGATTGATTGTCAGATGTATGGGTGCTTGCTTTAGAGTTATTTACTGAATAAAAAAGGAATAAAAAGACTATAGAAAATTAAAATTAGACTCATAATTTCATAACACAGTGTTAACAGTTAGTTTTTTGTAACAAAAAAGCATAATTTAGACCCAACTTTTAACTTTTCACATTAAATTAAACATAGATGAATCATATAAAACCTCTTAAATTATCTGCTTTTGCTTTATTAGTTTTAGCAGGCTACAGTGCTTCTGTACAAGCTCAGGTTTCTACTTCAAAAGAATTTATAAAAGCACCTTTAGAAATTGTAAAAAAAGCTCCTGTTTCAGAAGATCAATTAAAAAGATGGAGTCATCTTGATTTAATAAAAGATTCTATTCCGGGAATGAGTGTTGACAAAGCTTATGCCGAATTACTTCAAGGTAAAACTGGAGTTAAGGTAATTGTTGGAATCGTAGATTCTGGTGTAGATATCGAACATGAAGACCTGAAAGGAATGATTTGGACCAATCCAAAAGAAATTCCAGGAAACGGAATCGATGATGATAAAAATGGTTTTATTGATGACGTAAACGGATGGAATTTCCTTGGTAATTCGGTACACGAAAATCTAGAAATGACTCGTATCGTTAAGAAAGGCGATGACGGTTCTGCACAATATAAAGAAGCTCTGGCTCAATATACTGAGAAGTATGAAAAAGCTTTAAAAGATAAAGAGCAAGTAGATTTCTTGTTGGATGTTCACGGTACTATCAAAAAAGCTTTAAATAAAACAACTTACAAAGTAGAAGATTTAAGCTCGATCACTTCTACAGATCCAAAAGTATCAAGAAGTAAGATGATCATGACGCAGATTTTTACTAATGCAGGCCCGACGTTTGATCCAGAAGCTGATCTAGAAGAATACAGAGAGCAGGTTTATGATCAGTTAAATTATAACCTGAACAAAGAATACGATGGCAGAAAAGTTGTAGGCGATAATCCTGATGATATCAAAAACAATCACTACGGAAATAACGTTGTCTTTGGTCCAGATAAAGAAAAAGCGCTTCACGGAACTCACGTTGCCGGAATTATTGCTCAAGTTAGAGGTAATAATTTAGGTGGAGATGGAGTTGCAGCGAATGTTGAAATATTAACTGTTAGAGCCGTTCCAGACGGAGACGAATACGATAAAGATATTGCTTTAGCAATTCGTTATGCAGTTGATAATGGAGCAAAAGTAATCAACGGAAGTTTCGGAAAAAGCTTTTCTCCGCATAAAGACTGGGTTTACGATGCTATAAAATATGCAGCTAAAAAAGATGTATTGATTGTTCATGCAGCTGGAAATGACGGTTATAATATTGATGAAACTAAAAACATCAATTATCCAAACGATTCAAAAGACAACATCAAAGAATTTTCAGATAATGTGATTACAATTGGTGCGATCAATAAAGAATACGGAAAAAATGTTGTGGCAGGTTTCTCTAACTTCGGAAAAATAAACGTAGACGTTTTTGCTCCGGGTGAAGAAATTTATGCAACAGTTCCAAATAACAAGTACAAATATCTGCAGGGAACTTCAATGGCTTCTCCAAATGCGGCAGGAGTTGCGGCGTTAATTCGTTCGTATTATCCTAAATTGAAAGCAGCTCAGGTAAAACAAATTTTAATGGAATCTGGAGTGGCACTTCCGGCGCAGGTAGTTTTAGGAGAAAATCCAAATCCAGATCAGGAGCCAGTTGCAGTTTCGTCGGCAGAATCGTCAAAAACAGCAAAAATGGTAAATGCGTATAACGCTTTACTGCTGGCAGAAAAGATGTCAAAGAAATAAAAAGAATACACTATTAATCCAATGGAAGGGCTTTTGCTCTTCCATTTTCATTATTTATAAATCATGCGAAAAATTATTTTACTTTCATTCTTAAGCTTGGGTTTAAGCCCTGCATTTGCGCAAAATGCACCGTATTGGCAACAGCATGCTGATTACAAAATGGAGGTTTCTATGGATGTTAAAAACTATCAGTACAAAGGAAAACAAGAATTAGTTTATACCAATAATTCTCCAGACACACTGCGAAAAGTATTTTATCATTTATATCCAAATGCTTTTCAGCCGGGAAGCGAAATGGATGCTCGTCTGCACTCTATAAAAGATCCAGATGCAAGAATGGTTAATAAAGTAAAAGACGCAGAAGGAAAAGAAATTAAGCAAAGCCGAATTGAAACACTGAAACCAAACGAAATGGGTTTCTTAAAAATCACCAATTTTAAACAAGACGGTGTTGCGGCTCAAACAAGACTTTCATCAACAATTTTAGAGGTAACTTTGGCTAAGCCGATTTTACCAAACTCTAAATCGACTTTTACATTAGATTTTGATGGTCAGGTTCCTGTTCAAATTCGTCGTTCTGGGCGAAATAATAAAGAAGGAATTGAACTTTCGATGTCACAATGGTATCCAAAATTAGCCGAATTTGATTTTGAAGGATGGCACGCAGATCCGTATATCGCGAGAGAATTTCACGGAGTGTGGGGTAATTTTGACGTAAAAATTACAATCGATAAAGAATATACAGTTGGAGGTTCTGGATATCTTCAGGATAAAAATTCTATCGGACACGGTTACGAAGATGCGGGTGTAACAGTTACATATCCTAAAAAAGCAAAAACATTAACATGGCATTTTATTGCACCAAATGTTCACGATTTTACTTGGGCTGCCGATAAAGAATATACTCACGATATCGTAAAAGGACCAAACGATGTTGATTTACATTTCTTTTATAAAAACGATCCTAAAACTACAGGAAACTGGAAACAATTGGAGCCTTTAATGGTAAAAGTTATGGATTATTACAATCACAGAGTTGGAGCTTATCCGTACAAACAATATTCATTTATTCAAGGTGGAGACGGAGGAATGGAGTATGCAATGTGTACTTTGATGCTTGGAAGTGGCACTCTTGAAGGAATTACCGGAACTGCAACACACGAACTAGGACACTCTTGGTTCCAGCATATTTTGGCTTCAAACGAATCTAAACATCCTTGGATGGACGAAGGTTTTACAACTTATATTGAAGACAGTGCTTTGAATGAATTAAAAGGAGATAAGAAAGAAGCAAATCCTTTTAAAGGAAATTATGCTGCTTATTACAGTCTGGTAAATTCAGGAAAAGAGCAGTCACAGACTACACACGGAGATCGTTATGACGAAAATCGTCCGTACAGTATTTCATCTTACATTAAAGGAAGTCTTTTTCTTTCTCAATTAGAGTATGTAATCGGAAAAGAGAATGTTGATGCAACTTTGAAAAGATATTATAATGATTTCAAATTCAAACATCCAAATCCGAACGATATTAAAAGAACAGCAGAAAGAGTTTCTGGTGCAGAATTAGATTGGTACTTAATTGATTGGACACAAACAACAAATACGATCGATTACGGAATCAAAGATGTGGCAGATAATGCAGGAAAAACAACCGTTACTTTAGAAAGAATTGGAAGAATGCCAATGCCGATCGACTTAAAAGTAGATTACACAGACGGAACTTCTGAAACATTCTATATTCCGTTAAGAATGATGAACTTCATCAAACCAAATCCAAACGTAAACGAAAAGAGAACAGTTCTTGAAGATTGGGCTTGGGCACAGCAAAACTATAGTTTTACAATTGACAAAAACAAAACGGCAATCAAAAAAATCACAATCGATCCAAGCGGATTAATGGCTGATGTAAAACAAGCAAATAATGTTTTTGAAATGAAGTAAAAAGATATTTTTTACCTTAATATAAAATCCAAAGATAGTTTCTGTCTTTGGATTTTTTTTGTTTAATAAATGTTTTTTGTAAGTTAAATATTATTTTTTATTCCCAAAGATTAATATATTTACCCCATTAATAATTAACCAAATTGATAGTCGTAAGTGGAAATAAAATTCAAATAACAGGTTGTTTTACTGTTAAAATTTAACAATTAAATTACTACCTTGGCCCGGTCAAAAAAAGCAAATAATAATAATTTTGCGAATTGACAACCTAAAAGCAAATTAATAAAACCTACCTGTTTAAAAAATGAAAATTAGAAAAATTGGACCAAATAATGATTTGGAAGATATCAGCGGAAAAAAAAGAAAACCTTATAAAATTATCATCTTTACTGCGGTAATTCTCTCAACAGCAGCTTTTTTTGGCTTTAAATACTTTACAACGCCGCCTCCTTCTGTTTGTTTAGATTCAGATACAAAAGTTTATGACGAATACAAAGACGCAGTTGTACTGATAAAACACAGCTATGGTTATTTTGCAAAAATTAAGGGAAAAGAAATTCAGCTTAATAATCAAAACGCAAAAGAAGAAACGATTTTTGGAACAGGCTTTTTCATAGATAGAGATGGAAAAATATTGACCAACAGCCATGTTTTACAACCATGGAACTCATCAAATGAAGATCAGGAAAAAGTAAATACAACTATAAGAAATCTAAGATTGAAAATTGCTTCAATTCTTACTACAGATATCTCAGAAGATGAGTATCAAAGTTTTATTGAAAGAAACTGGCATGCTGCATCTGCTTATGATGAAGGCGAAGGCGAAGGTGATTATGAAGGTGAAGGCGAAGGAGAAGAAAGAACTGAAGAGTCAACAGGTGAAGAATTCGTAAGCTCAAATGATGTAGAAGAAGATACAGCCAATGTATCGACAGATATTGCTGCAGCAATTCCGGTTAAAGAATATGTATCTAAAGATGATATTGAGGTATATGTAAAAACTGTAGATATTGCGGTAGCACTTCATGATTCAAACGATGAATGGCTTAATTGTGAGATTGAAAAAATTTCAGAAGATACCAATATTGATTTAGGTACTGTGCGACTTACTAATCATACAACTCCGCAAAGTGTTACAAACATTATCAATCTTGACAATACAGTTGACGATGATACTTCTTTGAATCCTGGGCAAAAAGCTATAATGGTTGGTTATCCTTTGGGAATGGATTTGGCAAAGACAAATTCAGGGCTGAAAGTGCAGCTTTATGATGGTAAAATTAGTAAAGAATCAGACGGGAATAAAATTCAATACAGTATTACTTCTACACATGGTGCTAGTGGTGCACCGGTATTTAATGAATGTGGTCAGTTAATCGCAGTCAATTTCAGTGGAGTAGATGAAGTACAGGGTATTAATTTTGGAATTGTTGCTAAGCACATTCGAAATTTCTAATTAAAGTCACTTAAAAATTTATTGTATTTTCTCTTTTGTAATTAAATAAGAAACCATTTTTTTAATATGAATAAAATTTTTACTATTTGTGCATTAGTGTTTTATAGTGCAGTTTTTTCTCAGATTCCAAATCTGGATGTAGAAAATCTAAAAAAACATCCAGTCGTTCTGCAAGAAGCAAAAATCGAAACCAAGATTTTGGGGAATCTTGCCACAACAACAGCTACTTATACATTTTATAATCCGAGCAGTAGAATTTTAGAAGGAAAACTTACCATTCCGTTACCTGAAGGAGTAAGTGTAAGCGGTTATGCTTTAGATATTAACGGAAAATTAAGACATGCAGTCCCTGTTCCTAAAGAACGTGCTAAAGAAGTATTTGAAAGTATTGAAAAAAGAAATATAGATCCAGGGATTATTGAAAAAGTGGAGGGAAATAATTTCAGAACAAGAATTTATCCGATCCCGGCTCAAGGCAGTAGAACCATTAAAATTACGTATCATCAGGAACTAAAAGTTTTTGCTTCTGACTATCAGTATCTTTTGACTTTTGCAAATGAAACGGTTCGTATTCCGAAATTTAATCTGAAAGTACTAATTAATGAAAGTCTTGTAACTCCAAAAATTACTGAAAATCCAGATGGAAGTTTTGCTTTTGAGAAAAAAGGAAATCAATGGGTTGCTGAGATTAGCAAAGAAAATTTCACACCAAATGAAAATCTTAAAATAGCAATACCTAAAGCCAGTCAGTCTTCAAATATTTTGCTGCAGAAAACTTCTGAGGATAAATTTTATTTTGCAGCAAGTGTTTCGACAGACTTTCCTGCGAAGGAAAAATCAAAATCTCGTAAGATTGCAATTATTTGGGATAACTCATTTAGCGGATCGAAGAGAAACCATCAAAAAGAACTTGACTTTCTTAATGCCTATTTTTTGAGCAACAAAGATGTTTCAGTATCTTTTGTTCTTTTAAATAATACTCTGGAAAAGGCAGAAGAATTTACTGTTTCTGGTGGAAACTGGAGCGCACTAAAAAATAGAATTGTTGACTTAAAATATGATGGTGGAACCGACTTTGGGGCATTAAAAGAGATTTCAGAAATAGAAGAATATCTTTTGTTTTCTGACGGAATTTCAAATTTTGGTGATTTGACATTAAAATTCAAAAAACCTGTAAATAGTATTGTAAGCACACCTACTTCTGATTTTAACCTTTTAAAACTTTTGGCATCACAATCAGGAGGGAATTTTATCAATCTTAATGAATTAGATACGCCGTCTGCTCTAAAAGCATACAGTAAACAGCCTATTAAATTTTTAGGATTTAAAGAAAATGCGGCTATTCAAGAGCTATTTCCAAATGTTGGAACTGTAGTAAATGAACCGGTTAATATCTTTGGAATTGCATCTCCAAATTTGGGTAAACTAACCGCCCTTTTTTCAGTGGGAAATAAAACCTATGAAGTTCCTGTAGATTTCAGTACCGCTGTGCAAGTAGATAATTGGCCGATTGCACAATTTTGGGCGCAAAGAAAAATCAATGACCTTGAACTTAATTCAACTCAAAACCGTGATGAAATCATGAACCTGAGTGAGCAATTCGGAGTGGTAAGTAAGAATACCAGTCTTATTGTATTGGATGACGTGAATGATTATGTGCGTTATAGAATTACACCGCCTCAGGAATTATTATCGGAGTACAATAAAATCGTTTCAAGAAACAAAAAAGAAATTTTAGAAAAAAGAAAAAACCTTTTATCTAAGTCTTTTGATGTAACCCGTGAGCTAGTAACCTGGTGGAATAGTGAGTTTAAACCTGCAGAAAAAAAGCAATACCCTAAGATTTCTAATCAGTCGTTAGGACAAAATAAAGATCAAGTACAAGACAATGCTGTTTACAGTACCTCTGGATCAACAAAATCTAAAGGTAAAATAACTTTGATCGAGGTAGAAAGCAAAGAAGAGTATATGAAAGATTTTCAGAACTTAACTTCTTCTGAATTAATCTATCAAAAGTATCTTGAAAACCGTTCTAAATATGAAAAGCAAGTAACGTATTATTTTGATGTTTCTAAATTGCTATTTAGAAAAGGAGATAAAGTACTTTCTTTAAAAGTCTTAAGTACATTAGCAGAGCTTGATTTGGAAAATGAAGAGTTATACAAAACGATATCTTATCTGCTAAAACAAAGAGGCAATTATGAAAAAGAATTATGGATTACTCAAAAAATTCTGGAATGGAGACCTTTCGATGCTCAAAGCCACAGAGATTATGCATTAGCTTTGGTTGATAATAAAAAACCTCAAGAGGCTCTTAATATCTATAAATCGATGCTGTATCAGGAATATACCGATGAAATTTCAATAAGAGATAACGGTATTGAGGAGATTTTGATTATGGAAATTAATAATATTCTAAACCAAAATAAAAATGTAGATGCGAGCAAAATAGATGATCGTCTAAAAGCAGATTTACCAGTAGACATTCGAGTTGTAATTAACTGGAATAAAGACAATACAGATATAGATCTATGGGTTACAGATCCGAGAGGAGAAGATTGTTCTTATTCTCATAAATCTACAGAAATTGGAGGAAGATTAAGTAATGATTTTACTCAGGGATTTGGTCCTGAGCAGTTTTTACTAAAAAAAGCCATAAAAGGTAAATATAAAATTAAAACCAATTTTTTTGGAGAGAGGCAAAATCTGCTTTCTGGACCAACAACAATAATGGCGGAAGTTTATCTTCACTATTCTGATGGAAGACAAGAACGTAAAATTGCTGTTTTCCAAAGTCAGAAAGAAAATAAACGTGAAAACGACAGCAAAATTCTGATTGGAGAATTTGAGTTTTAGAAAAAGCAAAAAAAATACCGAAGATTAACGCTTCGGTATTTTTTTTATTTTAATGAATTTAACTCAAATGTTCAATCATGTCTTTAGTCATAGATTCCAAATCAAATTTATGATTCCATCCCCAGTCTTCTCTTGCAGGACTGTCGTCGATACTTGCCGGCCAGCTGTCCGCAATTTTCTGACGGAAATCCGGATTATAAGTAATTTCAAAATCTGGAATATGTTTTTTGATTTCCGCAGCGATTTCTGTTGGCGTAAAACTCATCGCAGCCAAATTGTAGGAAGAATGTATTTTAATTTTTTCAGCTGGAGCCTGCATAATATTGATTGTTGCATCAATCGCATCGTCCATATACATCATCGGCATTTTGGTTTCAGACGATAAGAAGCATTCGTATTTTTTGTCAGCAATAGCCTTATAAAAAATATCAACAGCATAATCTGTAGTACCACCGCCTGGAGGAGTCGACCAGCTGATTAACCCTGGATAACGAATACTGCGCACATCAACACCATAAATGTTATGATAGTATTCACACCATCTTTCGCCCGCTTGCTTGCTTATTCCGTAAACCGTAGAAGGCTCCATCACAGTGTATTGTGGTGTATTTTCTTTTGGTGTTGTTGGACCAAAAACAGCAATACTAGACGGCCAGAAAATCTTCTGAATTTTTTTTGCTTTCGCTAAATTTAAAACGTGAAAAAGCGAATTCATATTTAAATCCCATGCAAAAGCAGGATTTTTTTCGGCTGTAGCAGACAAAAGCGCCGCCATTAAATAAACATCGGTAATTTTATGTACTTCAACCAAATGTTCGATCTGGTTAAAATCTAAGGCATTGACCACTTCAAACGGACCTGAATTAACAACATCAGTATTTAATTTTCGGATATCAGAAGCAATTACATTTTCTGTTCCGTACAATTTACGAAGCTTTTGAGTCAGTTCGGTTCCAATCTGACCGCAAGCGCCAATGATCAATATTTTTGGATTCATTTTTTAATGATTTTAGAAAGACAAATATAACGTTTTCGCAATTACGTATGCTTTTCAGAATCATAAATTATAAATTCTTTAATAAAAAAGTTCGTTCGTTGGATTATTCCTCATTGGTTAATTTTTTTTACCGCAAAGTGCGCAAAGGTTTTTTATATACAATAAGTTTAAAATGTAAAGTTCGCAAAGCTCGATGTTGAAAAGCTTTGCGAACTTAGTGCTTTAAAAAGTATCTTGATATAAAAATCTTAGCATACTTTGCGTAAACCTTTGCGCTCTTTTAGGTTAATTTTAAAGAAAGGATTAAGAATTAAATCTCTTTAATCTATTACAAAAACAACTTTTTATTAGCAAAAAACAGAATTCGTAATTGTAAAATTACTTCGTAACTTTGTAGCCTAATGTTTTACAAATGAAATATAAAATATCTCTTTTACTGCTTTTAACGATTGTATTGTTTTCCTGCCAAAGCAATGACGAAAGACGACTTGCTGAAAACGCTAAAGAAGCCAAAAAGAAAGAAGCTATTTTTAATAATATCAATAAAGGATGGACGTTTATTGACGAACCAATTAACGAAATTTCGGAAAGCAAATTAAATTCTTGGACAGAATGGCGTGATTTTATGAAAGAAATAGGAGATAAACCAAGAAAAACAATTGGGGCGTTTCAGAAAAAATCGACGGCTATTTCTAAGAAAGCAATGGCTTTAAATAATAATATTCCATCAGAGTTTAATCTGCCTCAGATCAAAAGCCGTATTTCTATTTTAGTTACCAAAATCAAAATGCTCGATTTGTTTATTCATTTGAGTAAAATTCCAGACGATAAAGTAGTTTTTTTGGTTCAGGAAATCAATAAAGAACTGATTTCATTAGAAAGACAAATGGATAAAATTGTTGAGAAAGCCAAAATTCCGAAAGAGCAAGGAGAAGAAGATTTTTTAAGAATGTTAGATACTACGCGTGCCATTAAAAGTTCGGCACCGCCTATAGATAAAAATTTGCAAGTTGAGTAAAAACGCCTTATATACAACATACGATAATCTGCCAAAAGCACAGCAGATAGCTTCGAGTTTACTGGAAGGAAATCAGGTAAAAATGAACATCAGCGGATTGTTAGGATCTGCTGTTTCGTTTATTATACGTTCTGTTTTTAAGAAAACAGAGTTGCCTTTTTTGATTATTTTAGACAACAAAGAAGAAGCGGCATATTATTTAAACGATCTCGAACAAATGATTGGTGAGCAGGATGTCTTATTCTATCCCGCTTCATTTCGTCGTCCATATCAAATTGATGAAACTGATAATGCCAACGTTTTGCTTCGAGCTGAGGTTTTAAACAGAATAAATTCCAGAAAAAAACCAGCCGTAATTGTTACCTATCCAGAAGCGCTTTTTGAAAAAGTAGTTACGAGAAGAGAACTAGACAAAAACACTTTAAAAGTCGCTTTAAATGATAAAATTTCAATTGATTTTATAAATGAAGTTTTATTTGAATATGAATTCAAAAGAGTCGATTTTATTACTGAACCTGGGGAATTTTCAGTCCGCGGGGGAATTGTCGATGTGTTTTCTTTTTCAAACGATCATCCTTATAGAATTGAGTTTTTTGGTAATGAAGTAGACAGCATTCGAACTTTTGATGTTGAAACACAATTGTCAGTTGAAACGCATAAAAAAATCACGATTATCCCGAATGTTGAAAATAAACTTTTTCAGGAAAACCGTGAGAGTTTCTTAGATTATATTGCCGAAAAGACCGTTCTTTTCATTCAAAATACAGAAGGACTTTTTTCTCAGTTAGACAAACAATTTGCAAGAGCAGAAGAAGCTTTTGAGAAATTGTCTAAAGAAATAAAACACGCTGCGCCAGAACAATTGTTTTTGAATCAGGCGTCATTTATAAAAAGATCTTTGGATTTTTCAGTTGTAGAATTGGCGTCAAGACCAGTTTATAAAACAACTAAAAAGTTCGAATTTCATATCCAGCCTCAGCCATCCTTCAATAAACAATTTGATTTATTGATGAATAATCTGAGCGACAACCATTTTAACGGATATGTCAATTATCTTTTTTGTTCGAATGAAACTCAGGCGAAACGTTTTCACGACATTTTTGAAAGTTTAGATGAAGCCAATTCGGAGAATATCAGAAAACAATATCATACTATTGTATTGCCTTTATACCAAGGTTTTATTGACGAAGAAAATCAAATAACAGCTTATACGGATCATCAGATTTTTGAGCGTTATCATAAATTCAATATCAAAAACGGATATTCTAAAAAGCAAAATATCACTTTAAAAGAATTAACCGCACTTTCTGTAGGCGATTATGTAACGCATATTGATCACGGAATCGGGAAGTTTGGCGGACTGCAGAAAATTCAGGTTGAAGGAAAAACGCAGGAAGCCATCAAATTGGTTTATGCTGATAATGATATTGTATATGTAAGCATTCACTCGCTTCATAAAATTTCAAAATACAACGGAAAAGACGGAACGCCTCCAAAAATTTATAAATTAGGATCGAACGCTTGGAAAGTTTTAAAACAGAAAACCAAAGCGCGTGTCAAACATATTGCGTTCAATTTGATTCAGTTGTATGCAAAACGACGTTTAGAAAAAGGGTTTCAGTTTGCACCAGACAGTTATCTTCAAAACGAATTGGAAAGTTCGTTTATTTATGAAGATACGCCAGATCAAACCAAATCAACGGCAGAAGTAAAAGCCGATATGGAAAGCGATCGCCCAATGGATCGTTTGGTTTGTGGTGACGTAGGTTTTGGTAAAACTGAGGTTGCGATTCGCGCTGCTTTTAAAGCGGTTGACAACAGCAAACAAGTAGCGGTTTTAGTTCCGACAACCATTTTGGCGTACCAGCATTACAGAACTTTTTCGGAACGTTTAAAAGACATGCCAGTCTCAATTGGTTACTTAAACCGATTCAGAACAGCAAAACAAAAAACACAGACTTTAAAAGATTTAGCCGAAGGAAAATTAGATATCGTTATTGGAACACATCAATTAGTAAACAAAAATGTGGTTTTTAAAGACCTTGGTTTATTGATTGTTGATGAGGAACAGAAGTTCGGAGTAAACGTAAAAGATAAACTAAAAACGATTGCTGCCAATGTCGATACGCTGACGTTAACAGCAACGCCGATTCCTAGAACTTTGCAATTCTCCTTAATGGCTGCGCGAGATTTATCGGTAATTACAACACCACCGCCAAATCGTTATCCGATTGAAACGAATGTGGTTGGTTTTAATGAAGAAATTATCCGCGACGCGATTTCGTATGAAATTCAAAGAAACGGACAGGTTTTCTTTATCAATAATCGAATTGAAAATATAAAAGAAGTCGCAGGAATGATTCAGCGTTTGGTTCCAAATGCAAGAGTGGGAATCGGTCACGGACAAATGGACGGCGCGAAACTCGAAGAATTGATGTTAGGTTTCATGAACGGAGATTTTGATGTTTTGGTCGCAACCACAATCATCGAAAGCGGATTGGACGTTCCGAATGCGAACACGATTTTTATCAACAACGCCAATAATTTCGGATTATCAGATTTGCATCAAATGCGTGGTCGAGTGGGACGAAGTAATAAAAAAGCATTCTGTTATTTCATTTGTCCGCCGTATTCGTCGATGACCGAAGATGCGAGAAAACGTATCCAGGCGTTGGAGCAATTCAGCGAATTGGGAAGCGGTTTCAATATCGCTATGAAAGATTTGGAGATTCGTGGTGCAGGAGATTTATTGGGCGGCGAGCAAAGCGGTTTCATTAATGAAATTGGTTTTGATACCTACCAAAAAATCATGAACGAGGCAATTGAGGAATTGAAAGAAAACGAATTCAAAGATTTATATCCAGAAGAAAATGATATTGATACGAAAGAATACGTAAAAGATATTCAGATCGACGCCGATTTCGAATTATTATTCCCAGATGAGTTTATCAACAACGTTTCAGAACGTTTGGTTTTATACAACGAATTAGGCGCAATAAAAGACGAAACTGGTTTACAGGAATTTGAGAAAAAACTAATCGACCGTTTTGGACCATTGCCAAAACCTGCTGTTGCGTTATTAAACAGCATTCGAATTAAATGGATTGCAACAAGAGTGGGAATCGAGAAATTAGTCTTAAAACAAGGTAAAATGATTGGTTATTTCGTTTCAGATCAGCAATCAGATTATTACCAATCGGTGAAGTTTCGAAATGTCTTAAACTTTGTTCAAAAACATAGTAATCTCTGCAAAATGAAAGAAAAACAAACCGTAAACGGATTACGTTTGTTATTGACTTTTGAAAATGTGAAGTCGATTAAGAGAGCTTTAGAGTTGATGGAATTGTTTGAGGAGTAAAATAAGTTTGCCACGAATTTCACTAATTAACACCAATTAAAAATTTCAATATTGTGAATAAAATTTGTGCCAATTGATGAAATTCGTGGCGAAAAAATACTTTAAAATTTAAGTTTTATTTACCTTTTATTTAAGAAAAATCTTGAAACAAAAAAGTTTTCTTTGAGCAAAAATTTTCAAAGCCAACTTTTATGCCTTATAGACTTCTTTTTGCATTTTTATTATTTGGAATAACCACACTATCAGCTCAGAAAACGAAAGAAATAATTGCCACTGATTCTTTAAAGCCTGTAGGAATTGACCCGCTTCGTCCTGCAAAAGCAGCGTTTTATTCTGCTATTTTTCCAGGTATGGGACAAATTTACAATAAGAAATATTGGAAAGTGCCTCTGGTTTATGGAGCAATAGGTACGAGTACGTATTTATATAACGATAATCAGAAAAAGTACAATTTATACAGAGATGAGTATAAAAGCAGGCTTGAGGGTAAAAGCAGTAATCCGAGTTTGGCGAGATTAACAGAAAGTCAATTGATTACTGTTCAAAAGGGATTTCAAAGAAATAGAGATCTTTCTGCATTATTCATGGTTGGATTTTATGTTTTAAATATAATCGATGCCAATGTTGATGCCGCTTTATCTCAATTTAATGTTGATGAAAGACTGGCTTTTAAACCAGCAATAATAAGAAACGAAATATCATCATCGAATGATTTTGGTTTTGCTTTGAATTATTCTTTTTAGAAAAAAACAGCCACGAATTATTTTAATTAATAAAAGACATAAAAAAAGCGCATGAAATTCATGCGCTTTTTTTATGTCTTTTTTTTCTTCGAAAAATCCCTAAATCTAGGGATTGTACATTCAAAAACCTCTTCATAAATTGTAGGAATTTTATATTTAAAAAATATTATATGAGTTTCTTAGCAAAATTAGAATTAGAAAATGAGATTTTCAATGTTTTAGAATTTGATGTCACTTTTAACCAAGCTACAGATAGCAACGGAAAACCGGCAAATAAAACGAAAGGCGGTCAGGTTAGATTAGTGGTCGAAAGTACGCAAACCGATTTGTTTTCAGACTGGATGGTTTCTCAAACAAGCACAAAAGATGGTAAAATTATTTTTTATCGCAGGGATGCTATGAGCACAATGAAGAATGTCACTTTTAAAAAAGCTTATTGTATTGCTTTTCATAAAAGTTTTAGAAGTGAAGGAACGGTTCCAATGAGAACTGAAATCTTAATAACATCCAATGAAATCAAAATTGGAAATACAGTATTTGAGAATAATTGGAAGAATTCTTAAATCTATTGTTAATGGGACATATTGTAAAAAAAACTCCTCGATTAGACATTGATATAAATACGGAAAGTAAAAATATTGTTGTCATACAGCGGTGGAAATATAATTGGATAGTAAATGGTTTTGCCGATTGGAATTATAAAGAGAAACAAAAAATACATGAGTCTTTTGAAAAAGAAATGAATAAAGTCTGGAATAGAAGAACTCAATTAAAAGTTACAGGAAATTCATTATTTGCAAAAAAATATAAAAATGACACTTTCAGATTATTTTTTGATATTAAATGGGTACTTACCAACGAGCATTGGTCTGTAGATGTAGTGAAAGTTGCTTCTAATAATTACAACAATAGGCCATTTGTTAATTGGAATATTCGGCATATAAAGTTATATACGGTAGACATACAAAGTATGTTTAAAGTTGGAGCGCCAATAAATGTTTCCCAAAAAAATATTGCTCACGAATTTGGTCATGCAATTGGAAACAGCAGTTCAATTGCAGGAATGCATGCAGATGAATATAATACTGCAAGTCCTTTTAATTCTGATAAAGTCAGCATTATGAATGTAGGCATGGAGTTAAGAATACGGCATTTTGATTATATCCTTGGTGAGATAGATGCAATGTTAACTAACACAAAATTCTCTTTGTCACTATGAGAAAAATATATTTGATATTTCTTTTTTACTTGACATGTATGCTTTTAAGTTGTCAAACCAAGCAAGAAAACCCAAGCGGTAAAAAAGCATCAATACCATTAGGAACTGTCTCAAAGATTTCTTTTGAAAAAGCATTAAGTCATTACGGAAATCCATATAAAACCGAAGTTTTTAATAACGCTAAAAAAGGTGAAGTTTTTCCAGGGATAAGAGCAGAAATTGGAAAGTATTATAAAAGTGGGATTAAAATTCAAATACGAGAAGCTATTTGGAATAAAAATGATTCGATACAAATTGCAGTTTGGTACACCAAAAAACAAAACCTATGGATGCCTTTTGACAGCTTTGAATACAATAAATTCACAGATTTTTAAAACAGTTTTACTGGAGTTTTTTTCAATTTAATTAACAAACAAAAAATAAAATGGCCTTACAAACAACCACAACAATAAAAATTGGTGAAACCATTATCAAGAACTTCAGTCATTTAGAAATAAATCAGCAAATT
This sequence comes from Flavobacterium artemisiae, assembly GCF_042678225.1. Classification (NCBI taxonomy): domain Bacteria; kingdom Pseudomonadati; phylum Bacteroidota; class Flavobacteriia; order Flavobacteriales; family Flavobacteriaceae; genus Flavobacterium; species Flavobacterium artemisiae. The sequence continues at coordinate 223,929 of NZ_JBHUDZ010000012.1, forward strand.
CATGATCATCATACTTTTTCGATTGAGATTAGAAATGATTTATTAGTAGGTGAATATGAAAGTGCTATGCCGGTTTCACAAAAACTTTCTGGTGAAAAGATAAGCATAGAAATAAAAGCAATTCCAGATCTTGACGACGTACTGCTTATTACAAATCCAAAGGATTATATTATGCAGTTTTATGGTATTGTTACCAAAGTTACAATGCGTAAATCCCGTTTTATGGACATGGAAGAAACAATTGTGATTCAAGGTTACAGCGAATCTATAGTTCTAGATAGTGGTCCAGAATCACATTCATTTACTAAAATGAGCATGGCCGATATCGTCAATAAAGTAAAATCTGATTATGATATCGATATGGAAGTAAATCCTTTTAATCAAGAGATTTTGGCATATACGGTTCAGTATAACGAAAGTGATTTTGACTTCTTAAATAGATTGGCAATGCGATATGGACAATGGTTCTTTTATAATGGACGTATTATGATATTTGGTGGTCCTGGTGGAGGAAACCAACCTCAATTATCGTATGGGATCAATATGTTTGATTTTAGTTATGATATAAAATTAGCACCTGCATTATTTAAAGTAATAGAAAATGATAACAGAGCGGGAGAATCTTCTATAAAAGAAACCATAAATTTTAGAAAAGAAGTCGATGGATATCATCAAAATTTAATTAATAAATCCAATCAGGTTTTTAGCAAGCAGACCGTTGTGCAGCTCAATCAAAATTCAGTTGGTGGATATGGAGACCAGTCTTCGGAGGAATATGCCAAAAATAAAATGCGTGCCGCGATGAGTGATATGATGCAGGTGGAAGCTTCTAGCGAAGTTCCTGGAATCACTTTAGGAAGCAATGTTCGGATTTCGGGTATAGATACACAACTTGCAGGAACTTACAGAATAATAGGAATAACACATACCTGCAACGACGGTGGTGGTTACGAAAACCATTTTACAGCAATAAACTATAATGGTGCTGTGTTCTCACCAAGAACAAATCCAGATTTGATTCCGCATTGCGAGAGCCAGTCGGCGATAATAATCTCCAATAATGATCCAGATGGTTTGGGAGGACTCCAGGTACAAATGTCTTGGCAACAGGAAAAAGGAGAGGTAACGCCTTTTATACCTATGGTGCAGCCACATGGAGGAGGAGGAAAAGGATTCTATTTTATTCCAGAAGTAGGAGAAAAAGTCTTTGTCGATTTTCAGGCTGGTAATGCCGAAATGCCAGTAATTGTGGGTACTATCTCAAGTAAAAAAACTAAAAGTGGTTATCATTCTCCAAATAATGATATAAAAGCAATAAGAACCAGAAGCGGCATTGAAACCGTTAGCAATGATAAAAAAGGAAGCTGGAAGCAAAGTACACCAGACGGCAATTATCTAGAACTCGACGGAAGCTGCAATATCATTAATAATGCAGTTTCCACACTGACTGTAAATGTAGGAGCAAAAGAAGATGCTCCACCTCAAGCTATGCTAAAAATGCAAAGCGATGGTAAAATTATTGTTGACGCTAAAGATACATTTGAGCTTACAGCTGTAACAAGCATAACACTAAAAGTCGGTAATAGCAGTATCACGCTAACCTCAGAAAAAATAGATGTTAAAAGTGAAAGCATTGTAATAAACGGAACAAAACAAACTGCAATTAATGGCTCTGGAAGCGCTAAAGCAGTATTTAACGGAACCACTGTTATTACAGGATCTCAAGTAGATATTAATTAGTAAAAATCTAACAAAAATGGCATTTGATATATATAAAGTAGTTGCTGAAGAAAAAATAGACGAAGTAGCAGCAAAGTTTAAAATTTCTGTTGAAGAGTTGAAACGATTAAATCCTGATGTAAGATATTTTTCTTCTTTTTTTGGTGCAGAATATATTGCTTGTTTACAAGAGGTGAGAGTTCCTTACACTGAGAAAATAATTAAAAAGGAAGACAAAGAAAAAGATGTACAGGTAGTAAATGATTTAAAATTTGATCAGCAGGCAAGATACAGGTGTGAACAAACAGTTGTAACAAAAGTAAATGGAATTATTCAAAATCATGCCGACACCAAGAGAGAGTTTATTGTTAAAAAACAGCAGACACAGCAAGGTTTGTTTGTTTATGTCAACATGGTTGACAATATAATTGAAGCATATCAGCAACCATTGGAAGCAGCGATTAAACTTGTCAGCGAAATCGACAAAATAAAATGTGATGTAACGGTTGCTGTAGATGGTAAGACTGGAAAAATTCTACGAATCGTAAATCACGGACAAATTATTCAGAAATGGGGAGACCTTAAGCAGGATTTAAGAGCAAGATATGATTTTTTGAGAGCAGACGATTCGAGACATCAGTTTGATGAATTTATTCACTTATCCGAAATTCAAATACTTAAAGAAGAAAACTTAATAAATGATTTAAGATCTAAACTTTTTTTTGATGTGTTTTTTGATGATTACTTAGTATCTAAAGATATTTTCGAGCCTTACACACGCAAATACTATTCCCAGTTATTTGATGGCTATGAAACTTTATTAGATTTTAAACAAGATATTCTTTCTGAATCTCCTTCAACTGTAGAAATTAGAAAAGTAAGCCAAATAGATAAACAGAAATTAAATAATGATTTTTTAGAAAGAAAGTACAATGAGAAGTTTAGACCAATGATAAAATATAAATTCTCAGAATTTAACTTCAGTGTAAGAGAGAGAGTGACAATTGATACGGAAGAAAATTGGATTAATCAATCTGAAATTACCATTATTGAAGAAGTAAAAAATAATATCCAGGTACTGATTACCTACAAATTAACCAAAATAGAATAACCATGGCAGAATCTTATGTACCAGAAGGGACAACGGTAATTTGTACCCTCATGCAGTCAGGACCGCAAAAAGTAGGTCGTGCAGGGCGAGTATCTTACGTAATAAATACCGCAAGAAATACGCCCTTGCTAAATGAATCTGATAAAAGAATCAGCGAAAGTTTTAATTGTAAAAATGCTTCAAAATTTTGGGGTGGGCTAGCGACATTATGTGCCGGAATTGCTATTGGTGCAATTCTATTTGTTGCAGTAATTGCTACAGGACCAGTAGCGATAGTATTTGCTGTAGCCGCTTTTGCAACATTAGGTGTAAGTGCTGGTGCTGGACTAGCAGCAGTTTATAAAACAGCAACAGATTGTAAAACGACAGAGGATTCTAAATGGGAATTACTTCATGATTCCGTAATGATTGAGGGCGTAAAAGCAGTACTTAACCGTTCTTTTATAAGCTGCATGAAAGGCGGAAAAGTCAGTGTCATTATGGACCAAGCTATTGCTCAAATTGCAGCAGAACAAATTGCGAATAATAATCAAAATGAAGTAAATGCCCATGTAACAAGCCAATTTGTTATGGGACTCATCACTGGTGTAACATCTGCAACGCCGGTATCTCTGGCAATTGCCTCGCCTTTATCTATATATTTTTATTCCAAAGGACAAATTGATGAAGAAACGCAGAGAGCTAAAAATCAAGAAAGAGATAATCTTCTTCAACAAGCAAAAGATGCTTTTGTAATACAAACAGAAGTTTCTGGAGCAGGTACAGTTGGAGGCTTTATTGACGGTGTTAATGAAGTAACCAAAATAAATCAAGCTCTTAATACCGAGGTTGCAGAATATGGTGCTCAAGCTGCAGCGAGAGAAACTGCAGGAGATCTTGCTGGTGCAGCAAATGCAGCATTGGCGCAAGATATCGCTTCTCGTTCTTACCAAACACCGTGGAAAGGCATGCTTAAAGGTTTTAGATATGAATTAGCTGCAGGAGTTGCCAATTTTGTAATTGATACTGGGTCAAATTCTTATGAGGATGAAATGCATAAAGGAGCATTAAGAGAAGCTCAAGATTCTGATGAAAAAGATAGAAATAATAACATAGGAATAATAGCTACATTAAAATGAAAAATTTAGGAATACCGTATGCAATAGGATATCTAATTGCAGGATTGATTGTCTTTCCTTTATTGCTCTTTTTTACAAATAAATTATTTTTTCAAGGAAATGACACAGAAAAAGTACTAGATAATTATTTAAATAAGATGGAGGAAATAAAAATTCATTTAGAGGATGATTATACTATTTTAAGAACTTATGAGCGATACACAGCTTTCTTAAGTAAAAAAAGAGATGGCATCATTCATATTGATGTTAATACCTTTTATTCAGAAAAAGAAAAGAAATATTTTCAATTTCGAATGGTTAATATTGGCGAAAATTTTTATTATGCTTTTAATAATCATATAAAAAGGATGGGGTTTATTATGACAGTTAATAAAGACGATATGAAAAATCCAAAGATGGGCACAAAAGAGCATCCTATTCCTGTTTTTAGAGTTGTTGGCGACGAAAAGCCAATTCGCCTCTGGCATAGCGGAGATCATGGTGAGACTATTTATGAAAATTATGATATTACGCCAGACCAATACGAAAACAGTGTGTATTGTCATTTAAAATACGTGATGTCAAAAGAAGAGTTTAAAGAAAGGTTTGAGAAAAATAGATAAAAAAGATTTGGTAGCCTCTTTACTTTTGGTCTAGGATATCGCTTCTCGTTCTTACCAAACACCATGGAAAGGCATGCTTAAAGGTTTCGGATGGGGATTAGCCGCAGGAGTTGTCAATTTTAGAATTGATACTTGGTCCAATTCTTATGATGATGAGATGTATAAAGATTCTTTAGATGTATTTAAGGAATCTGATAGAAAAGATGAAAATAATCACATAGGTGTAATAGCTACATTAAAAAAATGAAAAACTTAGGAATTCCACATGCAATAGGATACCTGATTGCAGGATTAGTAGTATTTCCCTTATTGCTCTTTTTTGCAAATAAATTATTTTTTCAAGGAAATGATGCCGAAAAAGAATTAAGTAAATATTTGGGTAATATGGAGGAAATAAAAATTCATTTAGATCCAAATGAAAAAATTTATTTTGGACATGAAAGATATACTGCCTTTCTATCCAGAATAGGAGGTAAAATTTACATAAGTACTGAGACATTTTATTCTAAAAAACAGAATAAGTATTTTCAGTTTCGAATGGCAAATATTGGTGAAAATTTCTATTTGGCATTTCTCAACCACATTAAGAGTATGGGGTTTAGTATAACTGTTAACAAAGATGAAATGCAAAACCCAAAAATGGGTACAAAAGAGCATCCTATTCCTGTATTTAGGGTTGTTGGCGACGAAAAGCCAATTCGCCTTTGGCATAGCGGCGACCATGGCGAAACCATTTATGAAAATTATGATATTACGCCAGACCAATACGAAAACAGTGTATATTGTCATTTAAAATATGTGATGTCTAAAGAAGAGTTTAAAGAAAGGTTTGAGAAATAAATAAAAATAGAAATTATGTATATGAGGGTTTTGTTAATGGTGGCAGTACTATTACCTTTTATTCTTTTCTTATTGAACAAGAAAAATTATAAAAAATATAATGAGAAGGAAAAATTGTCTTTTGAGAAAAAGTCAATAGATTTAGAGCAACAAAAATATTTAGAGGAATATAATAAACAAATTAAACTTAGGATCAAGTTATTCATTTGTTTTTGTCTTGTTGTAACTTTAATTGTGCCTTTATGGTTTTTTATCTATACTGTTTTAGAAACAAATTCTCTAGGCAAAGAGCTAATAGGCCAAGAAAGTTATAATTCAAGAATGAATGATAGTTATTTGTTTTCATTTACAATGTTCGGATTATTATTTTTATTAATGAGCCCAATGATATTATTATTTCGAAACCATTATCAACAATATTTTTCTCTGATAAATTCCTTGTCAAAAGCCGATTTGCTAAAAGTTAAAGTTGTAAACGATAATCTATCATTTATTTATAAATATACCCCGCCATATGTTATTAAAGAGAAATCTATTTTACTTTTTCATGTATTTCGTAGTCCGATAATTATAAAAGTTGAAGAAATTAAGACCATAGATGTAAATAGAATTAAAGTTAAAATGGGATATGTATATTTAATTACAATTACTACCTCTGAAAAGAAAAGAATTTCTCTTCCCGATAGCGAATTTTTAAAAGAAAATTTGATTAATGAAGTTATGAAGATAAATCCAAATATAAGGCTTACCGCTAATAAACATGGATTTTTTGGGTAAACTTAAAAATGAAATTACCTTAACGTATTGGTACGGCACTATACAAAAAAGCGCATGAATTTCATGCGCTTTTCAATTTCATAGACTTTACAAATCCTTATTCAACAATCAGTTTTTTAGTTACTTTAAAATCTTTAGATAAGATATTTACAACGTAAACTCCTCTTGCCAAATTATGATTGATCTGTCCTGATGAAGGAAGATTTTGAGTTAAAACGGTTCTTCCGCTAATATCTGAAACAGTTATTGAAACGACAGAACCATTCTCAATTTCTGGTAATAAAAAATGAAGTTCATTGTTTGTTGAAGGATTTGGATATATACCAATTACAGGTTCAATTTTCGAAACCTCTTCAACATTTGAAGCCGTTTTTGAAGTTCCAACAGTTGTTGGTTGCAACTGCCATTGTGCGCTGTACCAGCCATCTTGCGAATTTCCGTATTGTGCAGAACCCGTTTGGTTTTCTACATGAATAATATTTCCTGTCTGCCATCTGTTTCTAAGTCTTGTCCACGTACCGTCAATATAATCACTTGACCATTGTGCGCTCCAGAAAGTAGTGTCGGTTATATTGCATTGTATATTTCCGGTTTGACCTTCGATATTCATTAATTCGCCTGTTGCAACATTTTTCAATACAAAATAAGTGGCATCAATAGCGATTTTCTGCCATTTATAATTGTTTCCTGAAACAGTTGTTCCGTAACCAGTATTTGTTCCTGCATCAGATAAATAGGCGCCTGTCCATCTGTTTTTGATGGTGTAATAATTTCCTCCGCTTGGCGCAGTTGTAACTGTAACTAGACAAGTGCTTGTTTTGTTTCCGTCAACAGTTGCAACCGTAATTGTTGCAGTTCCATTTGCGACAGCGGTAATCAAACCAGAACTATTTACAGTAGCTACAGCGGTATTGTTTGAACTATATGCTACTGATTTATTTGTAGCATTTGCAGGAAGAACTGTAGGAGTAAGTTGTTGAGTTGCGCCAACATTTAAAGAAGCCGTTGATGGACTTAAGCTTACACTTGTAACTGCAACGCCAGTTCCCGGATTTGAATCGTACCAAGCGTTGTTCATGTACCAGCCTGTTTTATTTCGGCTTAAATCGGCAGTTTGGTTGGTTCCGTCATTAAAAATTAAATTGGTTGAAGTTACATTCGTAAAGGTATAACTGTACCATCCGTTTCCTGCATTGGTCATGTTTCCGCCCGGCCACGCAGCATCTGCTAAAACTCCTGCTGGAAGCGCACTCCAATAATAGATTTTAATTCCAGTTCCCCAATTTGATGGTTTATAGAAATAAACAGTGAAATTCGTATTCGGATTAACTGTTATGGTTGCCGAAGCTGTTTTATTTCCGTCTTGTGTTGTCGCTGTAATCGTTGCCGTTCCTGCTGCAACCGCTGTTACAAGTCCGCTAGAATTTACAGTTGCAATTGCAGTATTATTGGAACTCCAAGTTACATTTTTGTTTGTTGCATTTGTTGGCGATACTGTGGCTGTAAGCTGTTGTGTATTTCCTGCATATAAACTTGTAGAAGTTGGAGAAACTGCTACAGAAGCGACTGGAATTGTTGAAACTGTGATCGCCGAAGTTGCTGTTTTATTTCCGTCAACTGTTTTTACGGTTATTGTTGCCGTCCCTGCAGCGACAGCATTAACCAATCCCGATGCGTCTACGGTTGCCACAGCGGTATTGCTCGATGTCCAAGTTACGTTTTGATTGGTTGCATTGGCCGGAGCAATTGTCGCATTTAATTGCTGTGTTGATCCTAAACCAACCGTTGCTGTTGTTGGACTAACTGAAACCCCTGTAACGGCTACAACCGGAGCGTTGGTATTGGTTAAAACCAAATATTCGTAAGCAGCGAAATTGCGTGTAGAACCTGCTGTTAAAGTTACCGAAGCATTATTGTTATATGGATTTACATAAGTTCCTGCTAAAGCCGCTGGAATTACATATGATTTTGAAGCATTTCTCAAATTCGACATTACAATTACTTTTTCAGTGCCTAATGTTTTGGTGAAAATGCTGATATCGTCATTCGCATACGTTGTTAAGTCCCCGCGACGGATTGCTGCACTTGTAGTTCTAAAATTTAAGATTTTAGCAAAATCGGCTGCAGCGGTTGGATTTTGAGACCAATTGAATTTAAAATTTGTCCACGGCCAGTCGGTTTTGGGTTCGTAGTCGATTTCCTGTCCGCTCATTAAAAACGGAACGCCTCTCATGTAAGCAGAAACTAAGAAATTAGCAACAACTCCGTTATGATTTTTAAATACGATACTTGGTCTTCTTACGCCATCATCGTTGGTATATGTATCATGATTACCCGTATATCTAACGATTTGCTGATTTCCTGTTGCTTTAGCATATTCATAAGTAGTTTGGTCTTGAAGTCTTTGAGAAACAGGTCCGCCACCAGCAACATCATATAAACCGGCATGAAACCATCTGTCGCCATAATTCATGTCAAAACCCACCTGAAAGTTTTCTTGTCGGTCACCTTCAGCCAACATTAATAAGTTGTGAGAAGTTATGCTTCGAAGGTTTGAATTCACTTCTGACCAAAAATCCAAAGGAGGATTGTTTGCATAGTCACAACGGTAACCGTCAATATTGGCTGCGAAAATCCAGTAACGCATGGCATCTTTTATGGCATTTCTAGTTGCCGAATTATTAAGATCAAGCGCGGCAATGTCAGAGAAGTTTCCTAATTGCTGGATTGTTGTGCCCGTTCGTTTATAATATTCAGGATGTGAAACTGTCCAGCCATGATCCCAAGAAGTTCCGTTGATGGCAATGTCTAAAATAACCGCCATTCCACGGCTGTGAGCGCCATCGACTAAGGTTCTTAAATCGGCCAATGAGCCATATTCGGAACCAACGGCTTTAAAATCTTTAATACAATAGGGGGAAGCCGAACTTCGAGAATCGGTTCCGTGAGGGAAAATCGGCATTAAATAAATAACATTGGTGCCGAGTGCTTTTATATTGTCTAATCGGGCGGTTACTCCGGCTAAATTTCCGTTGGCACTAAACGGTCGAATATGCACCTGATACATGTTGATGTCTCGCGTATCGGGTACGCTCGCAAATGGAGTCCCATACTGCGCGGGATCTTGCGCATAAAGGGAATTTGCAAATAATAACAGAAAGCAGATTAATGCTTTGGTAATATGAAATAATCTAGTGGTAATGTTGATTTTCATAATAATAGTTTTTTGCATGCTTGTCGGCATTTCTAACTAAAATTCATTCTCACTCGCATTGTATTTAAATTCGACAAACATTTTGTGGTTAATAGTTTTCAATAGTAAGTTTAATTTTTGCTCAAAAATGAGCATAGGTTTTCTGCCGCGAATTTCACGAATCAGCACTAATTTGATGCTTTTTGATTCGTGGAATTCGTGAAATTCTTGGTAAAAAAACTTTGTAATCTATAATTTTTTCAATCCCTTCAACTCTGAAGCAGCTCTTTCTTTAATGCTGATGGCAACACCACCGCCTGGAGCTAAATACTGCTTCAATTTGCTTTTTGAGTTTACAATAACTTTAGTAACAGTATATTTCTGTGGATTTTGTTTCCAATCAGCTTCTTTAGCATCGGCATAAATGGTAGCGACGAAATTTTTTCCTGCAGGTAAATAATCAAATGAAATGTTTGCTGTTCTAGCATTTTCATCTGTAATACCGCCGATAAACCATTCGTTTTTGCCTTTTGCTTTACGAGCAATTGTAATATAATCTCCAGGTTCAGCTTCTAAAATATAACTGTTATCCCAATCTACAGCCACATCTTTGATAAACTGAAAAGCATCTGGAAAACGCTCATAATTCCCTGGGATATCAGCCGCCATTTGCAACGGACTGTACATGGTTACATAATAAGCCAATTGTTTTACTAAAGTGGTGTTTACTCGTTGTGAACTTCCTGTTCCGTAATACGAAAGATCGGTCTGGAAAATTCCAGGCGTATAATCCATTGGACCTCCCATTAAACGGGTAAAAGGTAAAATTGTAGTGTGATCCGGAGCTAATCCTCCCATAGATTCAAACTCAGTACCGCGCGCTGATTCCTGAGCAATCCAGTTTGGAAAAGTTCGGTTTAATCCCGTTGGACGAACGGCTTCGTGGCTGTTGACCATAATTTTATAATCGGCAGCACGTTTAGCAACGTTAATGTAATGATTCACCATCCATTGTCCGTCGTGATGTTCCCCACGCGGAATAATCTGTCCTACATAACCTGTTTTTACGGCATTATAACCGTTATCATTCATAAATTGAAAAGCACGATCCAGACGTCTTTCATAGTTCGTAGCCGATCCTGAAGTTTCGTGGTGCATGATAATTTTTACACCTTTTGAAGCTGCATAAGCATGAACTGCTTTTACATCAAAATCAGGATAGGCTGTTACGTAATCAAAAACGTCTTCTTTCCAGTTGCCAATCCAGTCTTCCCAGCCAATGTTCCATCCTTCGATAAGAATCGCATCAAAGCCATTTTTAGAGGCAAAATCAATGTATTCTTTGGCACGTTCTGTTGTAGCTCCGTGTTTTCCGTTTGGAGTCAATTTGGTGAAATCATCCGTCATTTTAACGTTGTTTTCTTTTCCGAAAGCCCACGTACTTCTTCCAGCAACGAAATATTCCCACCAAATTCCGATGTATTTTACGGGTTTAATCCATGAAACATCTTTATAACTGGTTGGTTCGTTTAGGTTTAAAATTAATTTCGAAGCTAAAATATCGGTTGCTTTATCGCTTACCACAATCGTTCTCCACGGAGTCTGTGCATCGGTCTGCATATAACCTTTGTTGCCAACAGCATCTGGCGCTAAGTGACTTGTCATTTTGTTGGTTTTAGCATCAACTTCAAGGTACATTGCCGGATAATTGATTAATCCTGCTTCGTGAATGTTGATGTATAAACCATCATCAGATTTCATCATAGACGGTGTTTGTACAGAAAGTGCTTTGATTGGCTGTTGTGCATTAATTTCAATAGTTGCTTTTTTCATCAAAGAAGGAATTTCTGAAATCTTTGAAGTCGTGTAAGCATATTCGTTGGTGTCATAATCTCCCGGAATCCAGAAAATTTTATGATTTCCAGCCAAATGAAATTCGGTGCGCTCTTCTTTAATTACAAAATAATTCAGGTCATTTTGTTTTGGAAATTCATATCTAAATCCCAATCCGTCGTTGAATAAACGAAAACGAATACGGATAAATCTATTGTTGTTTTTCGCTTGCGCTAAAGTGACAACCAATTCGTTGTAATGATTGCGAATTGTTTTTTCTTCCCCTAAAACAGGATTCCAATTTTCATCAACAGAAGTTTGTGCTGTGTTTGTGATCGAAAAACCATCCATAAACGAAGCATTGTTCTGAAGTTCTAGACCTAGAGAACTTGGTTTAATAACCGGCTTTTGTTTGTATGATAATTGGTAAGACGGAATACCGCCCTCTTTTAATTCAAATTTTAGAGAAAGATTTTTGTCTGGCGAAGTTATTTCTTGTGCCTGAAGCCAAAATGTACTTACAAGAATAAAAAATAAAAACGCAGTCTTTTTGCTCAAATGCATTTGAAGCAATGATTTTTGGGATTGAAAATTCATGGTATTTTTTGTTTTGTGCAAATTTAGGTTTTAAAGTTGCTTTAGGCGTTAATTTTTCAACACTAAATATTGAAAAGGCTGAAGCGTTACATCTGAACCAACTGTTACTGAAGCTCCGGTGAAAGCATCTTTCCATGTTCCTTTTAGTGTAGTTGGGATAAGTTGTTTTACAGCAGAGCCAGTTAGATTAGAAAGTAACAGTACTTTATCAGAATCTTTTACCATAGTAAACATACTTACGGCATCACTGCTGTAGCCTGTAAATTCTCCTTTTTTAAGAGCGTTGCTGGAATTTCTAAACGCAATGATTTTTTTGTATTCAGCTAACATCTCATTATCTGCGGTTGACCAATCGATAGGAGTTTTAGCAAAATAGTTTAATCTTTTGTCGTAACCAATTTCCTGACCGTTATAAATCATCGGAATCGATTTTAAATACGCGGCTACAACAAAAGTTGCTATAGAACCTTTTTTACCTCCAAAAAGTTCTAAAGGCGTTCCATCAGAAAGGTTGACGTCGTGGTTGCTGGTATATCGAACAACTCTACTTGTCGGATCGTAAACATTGGTATATTCTGTTGCATTAGAATTCTGAATTGTTGTTGCCGACTTATTTTCTTTAAATAATTGTTCGATAGTATAAAAGAAATTGAAACCAAAAATATAGTCAAAACCTGATGCAAAATGATTGTATTTTGAACCTTCTGCCAGCATTAAAATTTCCTGATTTTTTTTGATTTTTCTCAATTTTGAAATAGCGTCTGCCCAGAAATTATTTGGTACAAAATCAGCATAATCACATCTAAAACCGTCAATGTTGGCATTGTAAACCCAATAGGACATAGCATCAATCATTGCATCTTTCATTTCAGTATTATTGAAATTTAACTGCGCCACATCGTTATAATTGGTTCCCGGAGGAATAATAATATTCCCGTTTGCATCTTGCTGATACCAATTTTTGTGCTGTGTAATCCAAGCATTATCCCAAGCGGTGTGATTGGCAACCCAGTCTAAAACCACAGCCATATTTTTTTTGTGTGCTTCTTCAACCAAAGTCTGAAGATCCTGTAAAGTCCCGAAATCAGGATTTACTGCTTTATAATCTTTTACAGCGTATGGGGAACCCAATTCGCCAGTTGCTCTTTCTTTCCCGACAGGATAAATCGGCATTAAATAAATCACGTTAGCACCCAATTCCTGAATTTGAGTCAATCTGTCTTGAACACCTTTTAAAGTTCCTGCCTGACTAAAAGCGCGAATATTTACTTGATAAATAATGGCATCTTCTTTCTTTGGCATTTTATCAAAAGAAGTTCCATATTGGGTGTATGGGGAATCTGGAGTTTTGTTATCGTCGTCTGATGAACTGCACGAAATGAACGCCAACGCAAGCAAGAATCCGTAAACGATTTTTATATTAAATTTCATAGTATTTATATTTTAAATGGTTGAGAAGTAACCTGCCTTTCCGAAGTAAAAAGACAGGTAAACTCAAACCAAACTAAACTTAATTTTTATCTATTTTTTTGTGATGGTATATGTCAGCGTTGGAGGATATCCAAGATTTGCAGGATCTACATCATTGATTTTCATTGTGATCTCGTAAGTACCACCTTCACCAATATAGTGCGCTCCTGAGTCATCTAGATAAGCAATTCCGTCTGTTGTATTTTTAGATCCGTAATTGATGGTCCAATTGTTATTCAATCTAAATTTCACATTTCCAGGAACTAAAACGGTGGTAATTTTCCAAGTTTTAGTTTGGTAATCGTAGTTCATAGGCGTGCTGTTATCCCAGCTGCCGGCAGTTCCGTCGCCAACAATTCCCCAAGAATAAGGCGTTGCAGACCATTTTAAAGTATTTAAATTCACTTTAACTTGGAAAGATCCTTCACCTGGAAGCGCAAAATCTTTCGTACTCATATTTACCATATCTGCATTTACTGCACCAGCTCCGTAAAATTGCGCCCAGTTTCTTTCAGTATTCAATTTAAATACTGGTCCGTAACCCGGCAGAACTGTAACGTAACCTTGATAAACACCTTTTGCGATGGCAGGTAAAGAATTGGCGATGTCAACATTCCACTCTCCTTGATACGCGCCCGGCATATAGATTTCGCCAAAAACAACACTTTTCTCATAAGGAGTTACTGTCAAAGTAATCGGATCCGAATAGATTTTTCGATCCATAGCCGATTCTACGCGTACTACTAATTTACCTTCAACATCTATTGGAAGTCCTAAATCGACAGCAATTTTATTTAATTCCTGACCGATTAATGTTTTGCTTAATACTTCGCTTCCCACTTCAATTCGTTTTGCTTTAAGCCAAGCGTTGGCGCCGCTTGTGTCTCCAACCAAATCAAACTGCAAAGCATAAGTCACAGGAGCTTCGACAGGAAAAGTAACTTCAGGCCAAGAAACCAGTAAAACCTGATCGTCTGCAGTATCTTCTGTTAAAACTATTTTGGTAGAAGAAACACTTATTTCTGATGGAAAACTAACAGACTTTAATGTCGTTAATTCGGCGTCGTTTTCGCAGGATGAACCCAAGAAAACCAAACTGCCTAATAGGAATAATTTATTGATATATTTTTTCATGATAGTTTTGTTTTTAGTAACCAGGGTTTTGTTTTAATCCGCGATTAGCATCTAAAGCTGAAGTAGGAATTGGAAACAACTTTCTATAAGCAGGAGAAGCAGGTCTGAATTCATTAGCCAATAAAAATTTATCAAAACGAATCATATCTTGTCTTCTGTGCCCTTCCCAGTTTAATTCAAATCCTCTTTCGTTGTAAATTTCATCAAGAGTAGGATTGTGATCTAATGCATTTAATCCTGCACGTACTCTGATTTGATCAATGAAAGGTTTTGCAGCTCCAGGGTTTCCTAAACGAGCGTTACATTCGGCCATCATTAAAATAACATCAGCATATCTAAAAATTGGAAAATCGTTTGAAGCACCGCCGCCAGTTCTTGGTGCAACAGGATAAAACTTAACATTACGAACTCCTGCCTGCGGATCTGCTCCCGGATTGTCTAATGAAGCTACATCAAGCGTATAATTGGTGCCGCCTGGCTGTTCTCCAACTAAAAACTGCTTTCTGCGAATATCGTTTGCATCATATTTCAAGAAAAATTCTTTAGGAACAATAGTACCATTCCAACCGCTGAAGCCAAATAAAGTTTGGGCGTGTGCTCCGTACAAACTGCGAACAGCATAAATGTTTCGAGAAACAACATCCAGCGTCGCATAAATTGGCAGGATCGTTTCGTCATCTGGAAGTACATCGCCGAATAATTCATAATATTTGCTTCCTAACGGATTTGCAGCATCTACTGCTCCTGAGTGAAGTGTAAATCCTCCATCAGCAACTTTATTACAAGCGGCCAAAGCTTCATTCCATTTTGAAGTTCCTGTATAAACTTCTGCGTTCAAATATACTTTTGCTAACAAAGTATAACCTGCCCATTTGTTGAATCTTCCGTAATAATTGCCGCCTCTTGTGCCAGATAGTAATTCAACATTTTCATTCAGTTCTTTTACAATAAAGTCAAAAACCTCTTTACGGCTCGACTGCGGGATTTTATCAACAGTGATGTTATTATCGGTAAAGAAAGGAACGTCGCCGTAATCATCAATCAATAAATAATAAAAGAAAGCTCTTAGTGTTTTGGCTTCAGCAATTTTTGAAGGATTGGCATTTGATTTTTCTAGTAGACTAACAGCTAAGTTGGCATTGAAAATAGATTTGTAAAGCCAGTTCCAAGTATTATTAATAATGAAATCTGTTGGCAGCCATTCGTGTTTGTGAAGACGAGCAAAATCCATCTGCCAGTCACCCGTATTTCTATGCGGAATAACCTGTTCATCAGATGACATACAATTCATATCGTACCAGCCATTATCTGCGCCGGCATATCCAACACCAGAAGCATTGTCTCTTACAAATTCACCAGGAACCTGAGCGTACACACTTGCCAAAGCGATATCGGCACCTTGCGGCGTTCCGTAAAATTCATCAGCAGGATATTTATCGTACACATTTTCGTCAATATCTGTACAACTAAAAAGTGTCAGGAAACATACGCTTCCTGTTATCAATATATTTTTAATTTTCATGTCTTTTACTATTTAAATTTTACAGTCAAACCAAACGCCACGCTTCTGGTGCGAGGGTAAATGCCACGGTCGCCTCCAAAGTTATCTTCAGTTCTGCCACTTCCGCTCACATTCAATTCTGGATCAATACCTGAATAATCCGTAATTAGGAATAAGTTGGTTCCTGTAAGTGAAAGTCTAATAGTATCAATGTATTTATCTGTAAAACGGAAACTATATCCCGCAGTAAGATTTTCTAAACGAATGAAAGAACCATCTTCTAACCATAAATCTGAACCATATGGAGAAGTATAAATTCCTTGATCTACAGCACTTGCCAAGACATTCGATTTACCAATATTTTCCATTCGGCTTAAGTTAGAGCGTAATCCGTTGTAGATTTTATTTCCTCCGGAACCTCTTACTAACATAGAAGCATCAAAGTTTTTATATCGGTATGAAGGATTAAATGCAAAAGTATAAGTCGGTAAAGCAGAACCTGCATAGTAACGATCTGGACTTTTTACTCCTTGATCAATTACTCCATTTCCGTCACGATCTAAAACAGTTTCTACATTATTCTCGTTTTTTCCAGTATGTTCAAGAATATAAAAAGCTCCAATTGGTTTTCCTTTTACTAAATAAGAATTGGCAGCGCCCCATCCAACATAATCAGTATTTAACGGAACTCCGTTGATGCTTCCGTTTAAGTTAAGTACTTCATTCTTCATAAAAGAAACATTTCCTGCCAGAGTAAGTGTGCTTTTTTCTGATTTTATTACATCATAAGCGAGTGAAGCTTCAATACCTTTATTCGAGATACTTCCAACATTGGCTTTAATAGTTGGATAAGGATATGGAGGTTGAGGTACTGTATAATCAAATAATAAATTTTCTGTTTTTGAAGTATAAACATCCACAGTTCCTCTCAAACGACTATTAAAAAGAGAAAAATCAAGACCTAAATTGGTTTGTTTTTTGGTTTCCCATTTTAAATCGGCATTTGCATTTTGTGTAATTATGTAGTTGGTAATCGGTGCTCCTCCAAAATAAGTTGTACCGCTGCTGCCCACTAATGAAATTGAATTTTGAGGATAAAGTCCCTGCTGATTTCCTGTTTCTCCGTAACCTGCACGCAGTTTTAATTCGCTAAATAACTCTTGTTTGCGCATAAAAGGCTCTTTGTCAATCTGCCAAGCAACAGATGCCGAAGGGAAATTCCCCCATTTGTTGTTAACTCCAAACACAGACGAACCATCGCGGCGAATACTAGCAGTAAGTAAATAACGATCTAATAGAGAATAATTTAATCTTCCTAAGAAAGAAACCAAAGTTCTATCGTTTTTGTAAGATTCGATATCACCAGGACGAATTTTAGTTAAATCACCTAATTGAAGTGCATTGTAAGTAGCATCATCATTTATAAAACCTCTTACTTGTGCAAAATTCCCCTGATACATTTGATTTTGCCATTCGTATAATCCTAAAACGTTTATATTATGAATGCCAAAAGTTCTTTTATAATTCAAACTGAAATTGGTTAGTTTCTCATTTTGTCTGCGATTTCTAACATTTCCATAACCATTCTGATCAATTGCATAGGCACTTGTAGATACCACAGGAAGATAATAACCCTCAGTAGTATTTGTTTTTCTCCAGCTTCCGAACCAGTTTGCCGTTAAACCACGTGCTAAATCCAAATCGGCTTTAAGACTTGCAAATAAGTTGTCATTTTCAGCATTGTTGGAAACAGTTTGTGCCGTTGCATATGGATTTAAATATTGAAATACGTTTGAATCTGTAAAGTAACTTCCGTCAGTATTAAAAACAGGATCTGTCGGTCTAACCAAATACGCATTTGTAATTAAGTTTGAAGTATAAGCTGCCGTGCCAATACTCTGGATAATACTTGTTGTATTATTGATTCCGGTATTTAAGTTAAAAGTCAATTTTAATTTATCATTAAGCGCCATTTGACTTGCCTGAATACGGCCGATATATTTTTTGTTGCTGGAGTTAATTACAACTCCATCCTGCATAATGGCTGTCAAAGAAGCTCTGTAATTAAATTTGTCAGTTCCACCTCCAAAAGATAAAGTGTGTGTATTGGTAAATCCAGTTTGTGTTAAAAGTCCGTACCAATCGGTATTTGAACCATGATTTGCAGAAGCAGGAACACCAACACTTTGTGCTGCAGACCACCACTCGTCTGCATTTAACATATGTAATTTTTTCGGAATAAAATCTAAAGAACTAGAACCGATATATTCCATAGTAGTTTTGCCCGCTTTATTCTTTTTAGTTGTTATGATAAGTACACCCGGCGCGCCACGAGAACCGTAAATTGCTGTTGCTGAAGCATCTTTTAAAATGTCATAACTTTCAATTTCGCTTGGAGGGACTTGATTTAATAAATCCATATTTCCCTGAATTCCGTCTACAACTACCAAAGGATCACTTCCTCCGATTAAAGAAGATATACCGCGAATACGAACACTTGGTCCTTGACCAGGCTCGCTTCCTAATTGCGAAATATTTACACCGGCAGCTTTTCCAGCAATTAATTGCAGCGGATTTGTAATAGCACCCTGATTCATATCTTTCGCAGCAATCGAAGAAACAGCTCCAGTAACATCTCTTTTTGATGCTGTTCCGTAACCCACAACTACAATTTCTTGTAAATCTGTCGCGTCTGGGATTAGCTGAATATTAATAACGCTTTGGTTTGCAGTTACTTTTTTCTCTTTATACCCCACAAAAGAAACCACAATAACCGATTGGCTGCTTTCTACAGTAAGTTTATATTTTCCATCAAAATCAGTAACCATTCCGTTTTTTGTTCCTTCTTCAATAACAGAAGCTCCAGGTAATGGCAGGCCGTTTTCATCGGTAATAATACCAGAAACGGTTTGTTTTTGAAATTGGATTACTTGGGTTTTTAATTCTGGTTTTTTGAGGATAATCTGTGTATCGCGAATTTTGAATTCGGTTGGAGTTCCTTTAAAAATCTTGTCTAAAACCACATATATAGACTGGTCTTTTACAGAAATTGAAACCGTTCGATCTAAGTCGATATCGCTCAATTTGTAAATAAATCTGAAGTCTGTTTTTTGTTCAATGGTCTCAATAACCTTCTCGATTGTTGAATTGTTTAAATCTAAAGTTACTTTTGTCTTTTGGGCATAAGTATTCGCTTTAATATTAAACATGGCGACCAAAATAAGGAGAGTTGTTAGTTTCAATTTTAGGTCACTTTGGAACAATGAGTATAGAAACCCATTATTCTTAGATTTTTTTTTCATAATTTTGTTAATTGATTGTAGTTAATTCGTTATATTCAATCACTTAGTTAATCGGAAATTGTTCGCAGCTCTTTCCGATTTTTTTATTCTAGTACTTTTATTTCATCATAAATTTTCATTGGTTTTAGTGGTTATTTAATTAGTATTTGATTGTTTTTTATGGTGTAATTAATGCCGTGAATCTCATTAAAATAACTCATCACATTTTCTATAGATTCTTCTTTAAAACTTGCATTGAATTTCTCGTTGGCCAGTTTTTCGTTTTTGTTTACAATTGTAACATTATAGCGTCTTTCAAGCTTGGTAATAATGTTTTTGAAAGTCATATTTCTAAAAGTCAATCCGCCGTTTATCCACGAAGTATAGATATCTGTGATAACCGCTTTGGTCGAAATTTTAGCATTTTCTTTATTGAAACTTCCTTTAAAACCAGGTTTCAAAATCGTGTTTTTGGCAGCGTCAAATTCTTCTTTAGATTCATACATTCCGACAGAACCTTCAACCAAAACAACATCGGTTGCAGTATCTTCAGGATAATTTGAAACGTTAAAATGTGTTCCTAAAACACGCACATTCAATTCGTCGGCGTTTACTATAAAAGGATGTTTTTTGTCTTTTGCAACATCAAAAAAAGCTTCTCCGTCCAGAAATACTTGTCTGTTTTCGCCCGCAATAAATTTTACAGGATATTTTAAAGTTGTTCCAGAATTTAAGTGAACAAAAGTTCCGTCAGAAAGTTGAAGACGGAATTTTTTTCCGTATGGAATTTTGATGGTATTGTAAACCAATTTTTCTGGGTCAGAACTATTTTCATAAACTAATTTATCTCCGTTCTGATTTCCAACCACATTCCCTTTTGCATCTTTTACCTGAGATGAATTTTGCTCAGAGATAATTTGAGTTTCTCCATTTTCTAATTGTAAAACGATATCAGAACTTTTAAAATCAAATTTTTGTTCAACAGGTTTATCCGCTAAATTTTGTTTGTAGAAAAAGCCAATTCCTAACAACACAATTACAGAAGCAGCAATTGAAATATATTTTCTGTAATTTGATTTTCTAGCCGGCATTTCAATTACCGTTTCTTGTTCTTTTGATGAGGTCAAAATAGTATTGAAAATAGAATCAGCAGTTTGCTTTTCCATTTTTGGCATTTCATCCAACAGATTTTGAACATCTTCTACTGTTGGAAATTCTTCGGTCATATTGTTTTCACGACAATATGCAACAACTTGTTCAGTCTCTTCTGGAGTACATTGGTTTAAAACAAATTTTTGTAAAAGCTTTTTTATTTCAGAATTTGAATTCATTAAGAATGTTTTTGGGTTCTGTGTTTCTATAATACAGTTGAAGTGAAAGCGAGTACTACTCAAACGTTGTAAATTTTTAAATTTTAACATTTTAAGCAGAAGAATAGTTCTTAAGTTGCTGATTATTAGTGTTTTTAAAAATGGTTGTTTTTGAAAAAAAAATTTTCACGCAGATTTAGACAGATTAAAACAGATTTTAAATGATTTTTTGTTCGAGGTTGATTGAACATAACCTATGGTTTCAACTTTGGGATGCTTTAGATTTAGGCAAATTTTCTTTTCAATTGCCTCCAGCTTTAGCTGGAGTGATAAAATTTGTCATTAAATGGGCTTTAGCCAAATAATTAGTTTGACTAAAGCCCTTGGAGCACTATATTCTAGACCTCCAGCTAAAGCTGAAGGCAATTCAATTTGTTTTTCCCAAGATTAAATAGATTTTTAATCTGTGAAAATCCTTTAATCTGTGGCAAAAAAAATAAAAAGATCAAAAAAAATCACTCCGAAGAGTGATTTTAGGGCATTATTGTGGTTTTGGTTAGATAATTTCATCGTGAAGTTGAAAAAAGCCGCGCATCGATTCGAGCGCTTTACTCATTTGGTTCCGGACTGTATTTATTGAGATTCCGAGTTCCATACTTATTTCTTCGTAGCTCATTCCTTTTTTCCTGGACATCTTAAAAATCTGCCGTCGTTTCGGAGGAAGCTGTTTTATCGCTTGTTTTCGGAGTTTTTTGCAATCGGCTTCGCGAACAGCGTAATCTCCGTATTCATGTGTTTTTTGACTTTCGTAAAAGACAGCTTCTTTCAAAATCACTTCATTCGCTGCTTTATTCAAAACATTAAAAGCCTGATTTCTTGCAATAGTAAAAATATAGGCTTTAAAAGATTGGTCTATATTTAAACTTTCACGGTTAATCCAAACCTTCATAAAAACATCCTGAACATTTTCCTCTGCCGCCTCTTTTGATTTTAGAAGGCTGATACTGTAACCATAAATATCTTGGTGGTATAAATCAAAAAGTTGGCGAAAAGCTTTTTCGTTTCCATTTTTGAGTTCACTTACCAATAATTTTTCACTATGGTCGTTCGCTTCTAACAATTTAATTCGCTTTAATTTATTCTACTGGTATTAAACTATCAAAATGTGAGGTCTGCATCGGACGTCTTGGCAAATATATAAAAATATTATTCGTAACAAATTATATCTAAAAAAACTTAATTCGTATTTTTTGTTAGTTTTTTATAGAAATGAGTCAAAAAACGTTCGGAAGTCCCTTTTGTACAAGTAAGTGTCAAATTGACGCTTTCGTGAAATAAATTTAAATTTGAGGTTTTTACTTTTGAGAATATTCTTATTTGCTAAATATTGAATCGGTCAATTGTGGTTATTTATAAAAAATCCTTTTAACTCTTTTCAATAAAAAGAGATAAAAGGATTATATAAAATGGCATCTAAAATGATGCTTAAAGTTCTTTTTATTCAGTTTTTCAAGTCTTTAATTACTTTAAAAGCAACATCAACTTGATCTTCTCCAACTAAAATAGTAAACTCGTTTGAAGTCGAAATTACCTCGTTAATGATAATTCCTTCCCAAGCCAAACGTTGGAAAATGAAGTAATAAATACCTGGAACAACAATGTTTTCTTTTGGTAATTTAACTGTAATCGAAGCTAAATTGTCTAATTTCTGAATTAATTTTTCTCTCATAAAGTGTTTTTCAACTAAATGATTTACACTGCTGCTTACTACGATATTAGTTTCGTTTACCCCGCGAGAAGAAGTATAGAAAATATCAGATAAAGCATTGATGTCAGAAATAAGATCTGCTTGTTTGTTAAGAACAGTTTCTGAAGCCGCAAAGGTGTAATCTGTAAGCTCAGAGCGCACCGTAATTTCTCCAATGTTTTTAATTACTTTATTGATTTTGTGGTTCAATTTAAAATCCAATTCTTCTGTAAGTCTTTTTAGAGACATGACAACAGCACCTTGTTTTACCTCTTTTCCAAATTCACTTTCCAGTTCAGTCATAATGTTTCGAGAAAGCGACGTGAGGTTGATAATTCCAAGCGACAATGCATTCAAGAGAAATGGTTTTGTTTTGATGTAATTTTCTACAATTGAAGAAACAGTTTTCATAATTCGTTTTTTTTTTTTTGTAATGTAGTTGGTTGGTTAATTTAACATTAGGATGTTATAATTCTCTGCAAATATAAATAAAAAAACAAATTGTTACAATTATAACATTGAAAAATTATGTTAAAAGTGATAAAAAGCGTCAGTAAGATGTTCAATTGCAAATGATTCCCCGTTTTTATGGATGGCAACTATGTCAAAACGAATTTCTAAATCTTCTTCAAAATCCTTTTCCCTATCGTTTATGTAGGCATTTACTGCTTTAATTAATAATTGAATCTTTTTTGGCTTCACAAAATCTTGCGGTGCACCAAAATCGAGACTCGATCTTGTCTTTACTTCGACAATAGCTAAAATGGATTTTTTTTGTGCAATAATATCAATTTCGGCTTTTTGAAATACCCAATTTCGTTGTAGAATTTTATATCCATTTTCTTTTAAATGAGATACAGCAAGTTCTTCTCCTTTTTTACCGAGTTCATTATGTTCTGCCACGGGTTTTTTGTTTTAAAGTTATAGGTTTTAGGTTTTAGCTTGAACCTTTAGTACCCAGAATGTTTTGCACGCAAAGACGCGAAGACACAAAGTTTTAATATACTTGCGACTTCGCGTCTTTGCGAAATTTTTTATGTGGTATTATAGATTTCCTTAAATTAAGGAATAGAGGAGTTTATCTTTTAAAAGTGACCGTGCTTCCAGTTGCAGTAACCTCTATAGAAACGGTATTTCCCATAATTAAAGCTCTGTTATCACGAATATGACCGGCTGGGAAATTAAAAATTACAGGAATATTGTATTTTTTAGTCACATCGTCAATAATTTCTAAAGCATTTTTACCCCACGGCACTTCATTATCTTTCATACTGGTCATGCCGCCGATGATAATTCCTTTAAGATTTTCGATACATCCGTTTCGTCTCAAATTCATCATCATTCTGTCAATATGATAAAGATATTCATCTAAATCTTCAATAAATAAAATTTTATCACGACAATCAATTGCAGATGGCGAACCTAATAAACTATATAAAATGGATAAATTGCCGCCCACTAATTCGCCAGTTGCGATACCAAATCTATTCATCGGATTCGGACTGATAGAGTATGAAATAGGCTCATTAAATAAAGCTGCTTTTAAAGAACTTACAGCATCTGGCGTTGCTCTAGGAACAGTAACAGGCATAATAGAATGAAGCGATTTATAACCCATTGTATTCAAATGATTATGCAAAACAGTTACATCACTAAAACCTATAACCCATTTTGGATGTTGTCTGAATTTTGTAAAATCTAATAAATCTAACATTCTTACTGTTCCGTAACCGCCTCGAACGCACCAAATAGCTTTAATATTCGGATTGTCCATTTGTTTCTGAAAATCGGCAGCTCTCTGCTCATCAGTTCCAGCCAATTGATGATAATCTAATCCGATGGTAGAGCCTACAACTGCTTCTAATCCCCAGCTGTGTAATAAATCAATAGTAGGTTTTAAATTGTCGTCTATATTTTTTCTAGCTGTTGCCAAAAGCGCAACAGTATCTCCTTTTTGTAAATAAGGTGGTGTTATCATGGGTTGTTGAGAATAACAGGTGAATGATTGTAAGGCAAAAATAAGAAATACGAATTTATATAGAACAAAGTGTTTCTTAATGTTGAATAGGTTTTTCGTGCTCATAATTTATTGCTGATTCATTGTATTAAAAACAAATATAGAAATTTTAGAATTTAATTTCATTTGAATTTTCTTACAATTAAATAAAATGTTTAAATTCATCTTTTTTAAAACATAAAATAGATGCCGTTTATTAGATTTTATTTCTTAGTTCTTCTTTTTTCGATTCAACTTCAATCACAGGCCAAAAAATATACAATTCATACTGTTGCTTTTTACAACTTTGAGAATTTCTACGACAGTGTCGATGATCCAATTACAAATGATGACGAATGGACACCCAATGGCGCACAACAATGGACGGAAGAAAAATATCAACAGAAAGTAAAAAATCTGGCAAGAGTAATCTCTGAAATCGGAACACCAGAAAATACGAATGCTCCGACTATAATCGGAGGAAGCGAAATAGAAAACAGAGGCGTTTTAGAAGATTTAATTAAAGATCCAAAATTACTGCCGTACGATTTCGGTATTGTTCATTTTGACTCTCCAGACCGTCGCGGAATTGATGTCGCATTATTGTATCAAAAGAAATATTTTCGTCCCACTTCATTTTCAAGCATTCCTTTAATTATTTATAAAAAAGCTATTGATAAGAAAGAAGAACAAAATGACGTATTGAATGACAGTATTGAAATAATGAAGATTAATAAAAATCGCGTTTTTACTCGAGATCAGCTTTTGGTTTCTGGTTTTCTGGAAGGAGAAGAAATTCACATTATTGTTAATCACTGGCCATCGAGATCGGGAGGCGAAAAAGCCAGTAGTCAGTTTCGTGAAGCGGCTGCGCAATTAAATCGAAAAATTATAGATTCATTACAGCAGATAAATCCAAAAGCAAAAATTTTGACAATGGGTGATTTAAACGACGGACCATTAAACAAAAGCATAAAAACAGTTTTAGAGGCCAAAACTAAAAAAGCAGAAGTCTCAGACTTGGGACTTTTTAATCCGTTTGAAGAAATGGCAAACAAAGGAATGGGAACTATTGCATATCGCGATTCGTGGAGTATTTTTGATCAAATTATAATGACGAAGCCTTTTCTAGATTCGGATTTTTCGAATTATAAATTTTGGAAAGCAGGGATTTTTAATCCTCCGTATCTCATTCAGACCACTGGGCAGTACAAAGGTTACCCGCTGAGACACAGTCAGAATGAAGTAGGTTTCAGCGATCATTTTCCTGTTTATATTTATTTGGTAAAAGAGGTTAGGTGAGTGGTCAGTGTTCTATCTCGGCGTAGGCTGTGAAACAGCGTTAAACCTGAATACTAAAAATACTGAACACTGAATACTTTTTAGTAACTTAGCTTTTATAATTAGTATTAAAAAAAAATGGGAATTGCAAAACCTTTCAATCTTACCAAATGGATTGACGAAAATAGACATTTACTAAAACCACCAGTTGGAAATAAAAATCTTTACGTAGATTCTGGAGATTATATCGTTATGATCGTAGCGGGTCCGAATGCGCGAAAAGATTATCATTATAACGAAACCGAAGAACTTTTTTATCAGCTAGAAGGAAGTATAAAAGTTGTGATTCAAGAAGACGGCGAGCGCAAAGAAATGGAACTAAATGCCGGCGATATGTATCTGCATCCTGCGAAAGTGCCACATTCTCCAGTTCGTTCCGAAGGTTCAATTGGTCTTGTAATTGAAAGAAAACGCGCCGGACAAGGTTTTACGGATGGTTTGCTTTGGCATTGTGATAACTGCAATCATAAATTGTATGAAGTCTATTTTGAACTTCATAATATAGAGAAAGATTTTCTTCCTCATTTCGAGCATTTCTACAATTCAGAAGAATTAAGAACTTGCGATAAATGCGGGACTGTTATGGAAACTGATCCTAGATTTGTGGCGAAGAAATAATTATACTTTTGATGAAATTTAGTAAACCCGACAGGTTTTTAAAACCTGTCGGGTTTTGTTTTTTATAATTGATTTACAATTCCAATTTCTTCCCTTGCTCCGGATAAATAATCTGAACTCCCAGATCGTTTTGATTTTTAATTTGGTCCTTAATTTTAGCAATATTTTTTGCTGGAGGTTTTAAATGTGTGATGATAATTTTCAAACCTTTTAAAGAACCTTTTCCTGCCAAATCTTCCAAAACATGAAGTTCTTTCATTAGATAATTTGGCGTTAAGTGACCGAACAAAAACTTATCTGGCTGTTCGTTTGGAAATGAAACTTCAATCAGAATTCCTTTTAATTTTTTCTCTTGAATTAAAGGCGCAATTGCTGTCCATAGATTCTTTAAATCGGTGCTTTTCTCAACTTCATCCGGACCTGTATCACCAAGATATAAGGCATACGAATCATTATTTTTTACTAAAAAAGCGGTACTTTCAAACGGATTCACGTGACTTAATGGAAAAGCTTTCACAGTCATTGAAGTATTTGTAAGCGGCGTTTCTTCGCTGGTATTTAAAGTTTGAAAATGATATTTTTTTAATAGAAAACCGGGACCGGCATCTCCAAAATTTGCCCAAGTTTGATCATTGAAATAATGATTTTCCATCAGTTCCATGCATTTTTGAGTGGCATAAACTGTTTTTGATGAATCGGCTGGGGAATTTATAATTAACCCAGAAACGTGATCTAAATGAGCGTGAGAAATCAAATAACCTTTTATGTATTTGCGTAAAACTTCGCTTGTCGAAACTTTAAATGTTTTCTTTTCAATTGCTTTTTCAATTCCAGCGTTTACTGTTCCTGCATCCAAACAGATAAAATCTTTGGAATCGGTTGGCGCTATTAAATAAGCCGAAAGATTTTTTTCGTCAATACCACCTTTTACACCAAGTGGAATAACTTGAAAAGATGATTTTTCTTTTTGAGAAAATGTATTAATTGAAACTAAGAGAAAACAAAGGAGAAGCCTGTAAAAAAAGGTCATATTTTTAATTTTAAGTACTGCAAATTTCATTAAATAAATTCAATAATGAGGTTTGGTTTCTGTTAATACTATTAAATAATCTTAAATTTACGTTCATTTATGAATTAACTTCAATCGAAAATTAATTCGAAAACAATATCTTTACAATAAAAATATAACAATTTTAACCAAAAAAGTTACAATGACAACAATAGCATCACAATTTGGAATGGATGAAGCTCTAGAAAAATTGGGCATCAAAAAGATAAATGAAGGAACATCAACAGGATCTAATAATTTTTCGTCTGGAGAAATCTTAGACAGTTATTCGCCAGTTGACGGAAAATTAATTGCGTCTGTGAAAATGTCAACCGCAGCAGATTACGAAAAAGTAATGCAGTCGGCAACAGAAGCATTTAAGACTTTTAGATTGATGCCAGCGCCTCAGAGAGGAGAAATTGTTCGTCAGTTTGGAGAAAAATTGAGACAAAATAAAGAAGCTTTAGGTAAACTGGTTTCTTATGAAATGGGAAAATCGTTGCAGGAAGGTTACGGAGAAGTTCAGGAAATGATCGATATCTGCGATTTTGCAGTTGGACTTTCGCGTCAGCTTCACGGACTTACAATGCATTCAGAGCGACCTGGGCATAGAATGTACGAGCAATATCATTCTTTGGGAGTTGTCGGAATTATTTCGGCATTTAATTTCCCAGTTGCGGTTTGGTCTTGGAACACCGCTTTGGCTTGGATTTCTGGAGATGTATGCGTTTGGAAACCTTCTGAAAAAACACCTTTGTGCGGCATTGCCTGCCAGAATATTATCGCTCAAGTTTTAAAAGAAAATAATCTTCCAGAAGGAATTTCTTGTTTGGTAAACGGAGATTATAAAATAGGAGAGTTGTTGACAAAAGATACTCGTATTCCGTTAATCTCTGCAACAGGTTCAACCAGAATGGGAAAAATTGTTGCCAAAGAAGTAGCAGGACGTTTAGGAAAATCGTTGTTAGAATTAGGAGGAAACAATGCAATTATTGTAACGCCGGATGCTGATATTAAAATGACGGTAATCGGAGCTGTTTTTGGTGCGGTTGGAACTGCTGGACAGCGCTGTACTTCAACTCGAAGATTAATTATTCACGAAAGTATTTATGATAAAGTAAAAGAAGCATTAGTTGCAGCGTATAAACAATTAAGAATTGGAAATCCGCTTGACGAAAATAATCATGTTGGACCGCTTATTGATGTTCATGCAGTTGAAATGTATGCCAATGCTTTAAATAAAGTTGTCGCTGAAGGAGGAAATATTTTAGTAGAAGGAGGAGTGCTTTCTGGAGAAGGTTACGAAAGCGGCTGTTACGTTAAACCAGCAATTGCAGAAGCCAAAAATTCATTTGAAATTGTACAACACGAAACATTTGCCCCAGTTTTATATTTAATTAAATATTCTGGAGAAGTTGACAATGCTATAGAACTTCAAAATGGCGTTGCTCAAGGTTTGTCATCAGCCATTATGACGAATAATCTTCGTGAAGCAGAAAGATTTTTATCTGTTGTAGGTTCAGACTGCGGTATCGCGAACGTAAATATCGGAACTTCGGGTGCTGAAATCGGCGGTGCTTTTGGAGGGGAAAAAGAAACCGGCGGTGGTCGTGAATCAGGTTCTGATGCTTGGAAAATTTACATGCGTCGTCAGACCAATACCATTAATTATACTGCAAATCTTCCTTTAGCTCAGGGAATTAAATTTGATTTGTAAATATTATAACAAACTTTTAAAGCCGTTTTTTCTAAAAATAATAGAAAAAACGGCTTTTTTTATGTTAAATGTTGTAGTATTTTACATAAGTTTGGTAAAATTTCGAATGAATGAGATATAAAATATTTTTGTTGTTAATAATTGTCGGTTTTCTAAGTTGCAATAAAAAAGAAGAGGCAAAAGCAAAAACAGTTGTAGAAACTAAAGACACCTTAAATCCAGAAATTTATGATTATGAAGAAACTGAAAGTGAAGAAATACTTTTAAAACAACTCGAATTTCCAAAAACAGGAAAAAGTGTAGAGGATTTTGTTCTGCAGTCTTGCGAAATAAAAATGAAGGCCGAAGGTTTTTTGAATGATGATTCCCTAACAGATATTGTAATTGTACTGCAGAATGAAAATGATAGGACAGACGATCGTGCTGTTTTGGTTCTCTTGCAGGAAGAAACAGGAGGTTATAAATTACAGGATCTTTCGTGGGAAGCAGTAGGTCCTGAATATCTTGAAAATGGATATCGAATCTATGACAATGAAGAAATTTCTATAGATAAAGAAAGACAGTTGCATATTACGCTTCAGGCAATTGGACCGCCTGGTTCTAGAGAAACGATTTATAAATATATAAATAATGAGTTGACCCTTGTAAAAATGGGTACATTTAATGCTGGAGCTGGTTCTCATTTATCGAGTGAGTACGATTTTATTGCTGGAAAAGTCGATCATGAAGTGACCAATACAATGCATGACAGTATGCCGAGCAGACATGAAACTAAAAAGTTTAATTTAAAAAGACCACCGCTTTTTGGTAGTGACAATCCAGACGAAGTTCGAGAAAAGCTTCCAGCTGGTGATTGGTAAATAGAAAAAAATGGGATTACTTTTTTTAGCAGGATTTACTCCTTTCGGTTATGTTTTTATAGCATTGGTTTTTCTATCTTTTTTGATCGCTTATTTTTGGCTTAAATCTTCAAAAAAAGAGAATAAATTAGGTTGCCTCTCAGTAGGTTTTACAGCTCTTCTGATTTGGTTTGTCTTAATGTTTCCAACGTTTTTTTCATTTATGATTATTGAAAATGGAAATACATTAGCACGGGTTGGAGTAGGTGCTTTTTGGGTTGTAATTTTGTTATTCGGACTTTATTTTGTCTTTGCAAAAAATACCACAAAAGGTAAGAATATTATTTTTTCTATTTTTAAATATGTTTTAATTACCATATTTACGGGGCTGTTTTTGGTCTTGTTTTTTGGAATGGCATATTACAGCTATTTGAGGCTGTTTACAACAGAAAAAAATGGAGATCCGATTTGGGCGGCTTTTTTATGTATCTTTTTTGTGGCAGTATTAATCATTGCAGGTTTTGGAGTTTTTACTCGAAATAATGAAACTGTAAAGAAAGAAAAAACAACTTTTTATGATCTTGAAAAAGCAAAGTTAAAACCAGATTTAGTAATTGAATTGGATTTATCAAAAGCAAAATTGAAAACTTTTCCAGAGGAGATTTTAAAATTTAGAAATTTGAAATTCTTGGTTTTATCGGATAATGAACTTACAGAACTTCCGAACGAAATAAATAAATTGCAAAAACTTATTGGTATCGATTTAAGTAATAATCCGATATCCGATTCAGAAAGAGGAAGAATAAGAAAACAGCTTTCAAAAGAAGTAGAAATTGTATTTTAAACGCCTAAGATATATTGTATGAATGATCTTTTTGATTTTTTGACTCAAAATAAAGCCGATGAAGCGCAGGTAGTTTTTCTGATGCTTTTTAGCTGCGGAATTGCATTGTTTCACACAATAATCTTTTCGGGACTTTTTAATTTTAAATTTCCTGGTTGGCTTTTCTTTGTTTTTTGCCCGCTTTTTGTTGGTGTAAGTTATTTAATTGACGATCATTATCCACTTGCTGTTGTACTTCTTTTATTTGTTTCAGTTTTTGTATTCGCGATAATCGGTATGATTTATTCGGGTATTAAAAGCAGTAAAGAAGAAAAAATAGAAACAGAAAAATTCAACAGGAAACATAATATTCCGAAGACAACATTTGGTCAAAAAATACTGGGTTTACTTATCTTGGTTTCACTTGGAGGAACTTTTTATTATTTGGCGGTAAGCGAAAATTTAAAACTTTTGTTTTTGATAATTCCTGGTTTTATCATCATAAAAAACATATTTTTTCCGAATAGTAAAAGTAGATTTTTCAGAACACAGGCAATCCTTCCTACTTCAAAAATAGGCGCAGCAGCAATGGGATTAGTTGAGGTTGAAGGCGATTTAGAAGAAATTGAACCGATCATTTCACCTTATTTTAATAAACCATGTATCGGATATTCTTATAAAATTGAAAAAGAAAGTAAGCCAGACGATGATGGAAGAACTACTTACAGCACCATTTTTAGTGAAGTTAAAACAGGTAAATTTAAAATTAAAGACGAAACAGGTTCTGTTGTAGTTGATGGAGAAGGACTGGAGTATTTTTTTGATAGAATTGATAATCAAGCTGGAGGAAAAACAAGATATAGCGAAACGTATCTAAAACATAATGATTACATGTTTTTAATTGGATATGCCGGTTCTGATAACGGCAGCACGATTATTCAAAAAGGAAATTCTGACACAGTTTTCGGTATCGCTGAACCGCGAAGTATTTCCTTTAGAAATAAATTCAAGCCTTTATTAGATTCATTTTTGATTACCTTATTCTTTATTTCACTTCTACTTATTTATATCATTTTAAACTAAAAAACATGAGCATTCAAAATATTGTATTAATTGCTGGAGTATTATTACTGATTATATTTTTAAATTTTTTCATTAGAATTTATAACAAGCTGGTAATGCTTAAAAATAATTATGAAAAAGCGTTTCGAAACATTGATGTGATTTTGATGCAGCGAGCTGATGAAGTTCCTGAATTAGTAAAAATTGCATCTAAATTTATGGAACATGAAACATCAATTTTGACAAGCTTAACCAAACTAAGAACCGATTTTTTGAATTCTCAAAGTGTTGCCGATAAAATTGAAAACGCGAATGAATTTTCAAAAGCAATGAAGAATTTGTTTGCTGTTTCAGAGAATTATCCAGCACTTTCGTCTAATTCCAATTTTTTAGAACTTCAAAAAAGAGTTTCTCAAATGGAAGATAAAATTGCCGACAGAAGAGAGTTTTTTAATGACAGTGTAAACTTGTATAATGTGGGAATAGAGGAATTTCCGAATTTCATTTTAGCAAAATTGGCAGGTTACAAACCACAAGCTTTATTTGATGTTACACCAGAACAAAAAAAATACGATGGGGTTCAATTTTAATACTTTTTTTGGATACGAAGAAGCCATTAACGGGATGCGCGACCAAATTTTAATGTACGGTTTTGCAGTTATTATTTTTAGCATTGTTGGGTTGTTAATTTTGGCAATACTACTTAGAAAAGCAGGTTTAGCTTCGATCATTAGTTTTATAATCAATCCATTATTGCTTTGTTTAGGATTAACTCTAATCATTGCCATATTACCTACGATTGTTTTTTATACTTCAGATTCGGAGATATCGGGTGTAAAAATGATTTACAGCTGGATTACGATTTTTACCGGTATGTTATTGTTTGTGATTTTTAATCTCGAAAGTATCAAATACTGTTTTAGAGAGTTTGGTAAAATGAGCGAAAAGCAGGAATTTAGAAATAGGAAAAAATATAAATAATAAAAAGGCTTCCAAATTAGGAAGCCTTTTACGTTTAGTTAGGTTTACTTTTTTATAAGAGTTTGGTTAAATGATCCATTTGAAGTGTGAATTTTGGCCAAATATGTTCCAGGAACTAAACTGCTCATATCAATGCTTTCAGCATTCTTTTCTGAGCTGATTACTAAATTCCCAACGATATTATAGATCAAAACTTTTTCAACTTTCTGATTTGAATCGGCTAAATATAAAGTACTCGAAACAGGATTTGGGTACAATATAATTTTTGAACTTTCTTCGACAGTTATTGATTCTGTTACGTTAGCAGTTTTTAAAGTACCGCTGTAAACAGTGCTAATGTAGAATAAGTTTGCAACAGATCCTTTTGTAATTGAATGCGAACCGGCTGCGATTGATGCAGTAACAATTCCAGCAGAAGCGGTATAAGAGACATTATCGACTTTGATAGTTCCTGTAAAACTGGCATCAAAAACCAATATCAATGTTGAGGCACTTGTTGTCGTATAGTTGATAGTAGTGCTAGACTCAATTTTTAAGCGCTCCGTTAAAGTTAGTCCGTTGTAAGTTACAGAACCTGGTGTCGAATTCATGTTTCCAGTTATAGAATAAAATGAACTTGTTTTTCCAGAAGTTGTAAAATTATGAAGTTCGCTTCCGCCTCCAGAACCTGTTGTAACAGTTATAGTTCCTGAAGCAGTTGCGGGTGTTCCAGCTGTTCCAGAAGTAGTCACAGAGTATGACACATTTGCTGTTGGAGTTCCTGTAATTGTAATTGTTTTTGCTGTTGCATTTTTAACAAAACTTAATCCAGAAGCAGGAAGTCCTGTCACCGTTGCATCAGTTGCGTTACCGCCCCAAGTAAATACTATAGAAGCAATCGCAGTTCCAGAAGAAATGGTTTGGCTATTGTTCCCATTAGATGTTAAAGTTTGAGTTCCTGCAGGCGTAACAGTTATGGTTCCAGATCCCGTTGCAGGCGAACCGCTAGTTCCAGTTGTGGCGATAGAATAGGAAACTGTAGCTGTTGGCGTTCCTGTAATAGTAATCGTTTTTGCCGTTGTATTTTTAACAAAACTTAATCCAGAAGCGGGAAGTCCTGTCACCGTTGCATCGGTAGCATCACCACCCCAAGTAAATACGATTGAAGCAATTGCAGTGCCGCTTACAACCGTTTGATTATTGTTTGTGGTTGAAGTTAAAGTCTGAGTTCCAGCTGGCGGGTTTCCTTCGCCTTGTACAGCAACTAAAGTTCCTGTGTAATTGGTAAGAGCAGATTTTAGAGCCGTTATTACTAAAGAAGAAGTATCATCGGTTGCATTGTTAAATGTCCATTTTAAATCTCCTCCCGAAACGCGTCCTGCGTATTGAGTTGTTTTGGTTTTAGACGTTGCCGGAGTTTCTACAACTAAATTTTTCACATATAAAGCTGCGTCTGTATCAAAGTTGTTGTAGGTATTGGCACCAGATTTAGATTTTACAGAACTGCTTACAACTTCGCCTCTTGTTGCAGCAACATAAGCATCAAAATCTGTTGTTGAGCTGATTTTCCCTGAAATATTATATAAAGGGTTAGGATCATTATAGGCTACAAAGCGCATATTATTTGTTCCGTTTGATGCGTCAAAAGTATTGTTGAAAGCTTTGATACTTCCTCCAGCTTCACCAGAAAAAGTCCCCATTGTTCCAGCATTATTAACTTGATTGGCTTCGTCCCAAATATCCGTTCCTTGAAGAGAAGTTAACATCGGATGTTTACTGTTTCTAAAATAATTTCCTTCAACAAATAGCGAAGAACCCAAAGTTGAACCCGAACCATATTTCGAAACACCATCAAAATAATTATTATAAATGTGAGCAGAATAATAACGAACTCTTGGATGACGTGAATCAGAATGATCAAACCAGTTGTGATGATACGTCACGTATAGTCCAGAAGTTGTTCCTTCGCTTAGACCTAAAAGACTTGCTTTTCCGTTATCCCAAAAGTGATTGTACGACATGGTAATATAAGTCGAAGTTTTATTGTCTAGTGCTCCATCGCCTTTTATTTGGTCCGCATCGCTTCCTGCATTTCCATAAAATAAATCGCAATTATGCACCCAAACGTGGTCATTGTCTTGCTGCATTCCTACGTTGTCCCCAGCGGTACTATTGCAGTTCATAAAACCAAGATTACTCACTTCAATATTCGAAGCCGATTTAAGACGAACTCCCCAACCGTTAGCTACGGCATCATTACCAATTCCTTCAAATGTAACATAGCTCGATGCATTATTGTTGTTTTCTATTACAACATCACCGCCTTCCATAACGGTCATGTCTGTAATATTTCCAATTAAACGAATAATAAACGGACGAGTGTCTTTTCCTTTCTTAATTGCATACAAAATATTCTGTAATCCGATGCACGGGTTAGAACTAGCACCAGTAATATTCATAGAAATGGTATTCTTGGTGTTTTGTGTAATGTAAAGAATTACAGCGTTGTCTTTTGCAGTTC
This sequence comes from Flavobacterium artemisiae, assembly GCF_042678225.1. Lineage (NCBI taxonomy): Bacteria > Pseudomonadati > Bacteroidota > Flavobacteriia > Flavobacteriales > Flavobacteriaceae > Flavobacterium > Flavobacterium artemisiae. The sequence continues at coordinate 259,087 of NZ_JBHUDZ010000012.1, forward strand.
CATCAACTTTGTAACCACCGGGAACACGACCGCCTTCAAAAGCAAATCCGTTTCTGTCATGTGCCGTAACAGTTAAACTTCCTGTTGTAGTACCGTTTCCTTCAACCCCAGAAATTACTGGTTTTACTTTGACAGTATAAGTCCCTGCTTTTAGACCAGGAATATCAGCACGTAAATAAGAACCATAACTTCTAATAAGCTGGTCGTCAATTTTTTTGTCAGTAAATCCATTTCCTGTGTAATAAACATTGTAGGTCTGTGCACCGCTTACGGGTTGCCATTTTACAAATGCAGTTTCAAGCCATCCAGAAGCTTCGTTGATTGTTTGTGCCCATAATTGAGCCGTCATGAGAAAGACAGCTACTAAAAGTAGGTTTTTTTTCATAATTGTTTGGTTTAAGATAGTTAATAAATAAGCAAGTGGTTTTGCTGTCGACACAAGTGGTTTAATTGTAATCGATTACACAAATGTATTTATTAATTATTAATAATATAATTTTTTAGGCTAAAAAAAGATTATCATAATAATTAATCATGGTTATTATGATAAAAATGTAATTTATTGCATTGATTGTAATTAATTACATATTATTGGTTTTTCGAAAACATCTTACAAATACTGATCTTTATGAATTCTTTAAAAATTGATAGCAATTAATGGAGAAGTTTTAAAAAATTTGATTACAAAAAAGTTACATAATTTATTTTGTAAGAAATAATTTGTTTTTATGTTTTTAAAGAGGCAATTTCTTTTTTTGTTGAAGGAGAATTAAACAAAAAAGAATGAATAGAAATAAAAAAAGCCCTTTTGATTTTACTCAAAAGGGCTTTCGGATATGTTGTAAAAAAATATTAGTCTTTACTTGCAAGTTTAGATAGAAGTCTTAAAAACTCTATGTATAACCAAACCAGAGTAATCATTAATCCCATAGCACCAAACCATTCCATAAATTTTGGCATTCTTTCTTGAACACCTCTTTCGATTTGATCAAAATCTAGGAATAAATTTAAAGCAGCAACAATAATCACAAAAACACTTATACCAATACTCATAAATCCGTTTCCGTAATGAACTGGTGTGTAATGAAAGATTAATGAAGCCAGCCAAGAAATTAGATAATAAGTAGCAATCGCTAATGTCGCAGCAATTACAATAGATTTAAATTGCTCTGTAACTTTAACAATCCCGAATTTATATAAGCCAAGACATACTAAAAAGGTTACCAAAGTGGCTCCAACAGCATTTAGTACAATTCCTGGGAATTTTAATTCAAAAATAGCAGAAATTCCTCCTATAAATAAACCTTCAAATAGGGCATAACCGGGCGCTAAGTATGGAGAAAGATGAGGTTTGAAAGCAGCAACCAATACCAAAATAAAACCAACAATTGCTCCTCCGATAGAAGGAATAATCGGATTCATTCCGTTAAAAGCCATCCACCAAGTAACCATTGCACCAGCACAAAGAATTAAAAACAAAATCGCTGTTTTATTTATAGTGCCAGACAAAGTCATTTCCTGATTGTAATCAATAATCTGCGATCCGTTTGCTTCCGCTTTAGAAACTGCATTTGATGAAAAACGCTTATCGCTTAAAAATGGATTTTTAGAATTAAAGTTCATAGTTTAATACGTTTAATTAAACCCAAATATATGGAGTTTTTTTGAAGTGGAATTGCTAGAGAGAAATTTTTAACATGAATTTCTCTTTGAAAAATATCTTTAAAATAAAAAATCCATCAAAAGTGAATTTGATGGATTTTTAATATTGTTATTGAAACGTTTTTATTTCAAAAGATCTAAAACTAATGAAGGAAATAAACCAAGAGCAATATTTAATGCAATTGAAACAACTGCAGCAGCATAAATAAGAAATGGTTTTCCTGTTCTTTCTTGATTTGGTTCTTTAGAATACATTGCAAGAATTAGTTTGAAATAGTAACCAACACTAATAATAGAGTTAATTACAGCAACAATTACTAGCCCGATATATCCTGCTTGAATAGTTTGATTGAATAAGAATAACTTAGCAAAGAATCCAGAGAAGATAGGAATACCAGCCATAGATAATAATGAAGCTGTTAAAATAGCTGCCAATAGCGGATTCGTTTTTCCTAAACCGTGAAAGTTTGTAATATCTTCATTATCGTGATCTCTGCATACATATAAGATAACGCTGAAAGAAGCAATACCAGCCAAAGCATAAGCAGCAGTATAGTACAATAAAACGCCAGCAGAAGCAGAAACCGTTAATAAAGTCATTAACATGAAACCTGCATGAGAGATTCCTGAGAATGCCAGCATACGTTTTACGTTTACTTGTCTCAATGCCATAATATTTCCGACAGACATAGAAGCAATTGAAAGAACAACTACAATAACTTCAAATGTGTGTAAAAGATCTTGATTTTCTAAAGAAGAAATTAAATTTAAACCAGAAACCAATTTAAATAAAGTCGCGATAGCAACCACTTTTGCCAAAGTACTCATTAAAGCAGTTGTTAAAGCAGGAGAACCTTCGTAAACATCTGGAGCCCAGAAGTGGAAAGGAACTGCAGCAATTTTAAACAACATTCCAACAATCATTAAAATCATTCCGATAGGAAACCAGATTGGTAATTCTGCTGATAATGAGCTTTCGCTGATTTCAAGAACATCAAAACTTCCCATTGCACCGTAAATCAAACAAATTCCGAATAAGATAATTCCAGAAGCGAAAGATCCCATCAAGAAATATTTCATACCCGCTTCGTTGCTTTTAATATTCAAACGATCACTTGCTGCCAAAACATATAAAGCGATTGAAAGGATTTCAATTCCTAAAAAGAACATAGCTAAGTTTCCAAAAGAAACCATAGCAACTGCACCGGCAAGTAAGAAAACTTTAATCGCAACAAAATCTGAGATTTTAGTTGGGTGTTTATGATAAAAATTATGACTTAACGCTACTAGGAAAATAGTCAAAATGATGAACAAAGATGAAAAAGCGGTAGAGAACTTACTTACCGTAATCATGTTGTTGTAATAACTTTGTTCCATTCCGAATTCGCAGAAATTAATTGCCAATACTCCTAATAAACCTAAAATGGTAAAAGGAATGATGGCTTTTCTTAAATTAAGAATTTCAAACAATAGGCAGAAAATACCCAATCCTGTTATAGCTATTAATGTATTCATTTTTGTCTTTTTGAGTTAGGAATTTCAGTAAAACGAATCCTAATTTATTTTTGTTTAAAATTAATTCTTATTGATAACTTGTAAAATCGTTTCCAAGCTTGGAGTAATCAAATCTGTAATTGGTTTTGGATAAAATCCGAAGAACAATAAAACAGCGATAATTACTGCAAAAGAAATTCCTTCGTTAAGAGAAACATCTGCAAAAGTTTTTGAATTTGTTTCACCCAGCATTACGTGTTGGAACATTCTCAACATATAGTAAGCTCCTAAAATAATTGTTGTTCCTCCTAAAATAGCAAACCATATATTGATTTGAGATAAACTGTATAATACTGTAAATTCTCCAACAAAGTTAAATGTACTTGGTAAAGCAACAGAAGCCAAAACTAAGATTAAAAACATTGAAGTAAATTTTGGAGACTGAGTACGAATACCGCCTAATTCTGCAATTTCTCTTGTTTCAAATCTTCTGAAAATAACTTCAGCAGCAAAGAATAATCCAACAACTACAAAACCGTGTGCGATCATTTGTAAAACGGCACCTCTTAAACCGTCAAGAGTTAAGGTGTAAGATCCAGCTGCAATTAAACCAACGTGCGCAAGAGAAGAATAAGCTAATAATTTTTTCAAATCATTTTGTCTTAAAGCTACGATAGAGCCGTAGATTACACCAGCAATTCCTAAAGCGATAAAGATGTACATGTATTCTTTAGCGGCAAGCGGTGCAATTGGCAACTGCCATCTGATAACACTATAAAGTCCCATTTTTAGCATGATACCAGATAAAAGCATTGTTCCAACAGTTGGTGCTTTTTGGTAGACATTTGCCTGCCAAGTATGGAAAGGAATAATTGGAATTTTAATAGCATACGCTAAGAAGAAAGCCAAGAAAATCCAGAATTGCTCGCAAGCAGATAATTGTACTTTATATAAATCTTCGATTAAGAAACTTCCGTTTGCTTTTTGAGATAAATAGATAAAAGCAGTTAACATAAATAATGAACCAGCAAGCGTGTAAATAAAGAATTTAACCACTGCTTTTCTGCGTTCTTCAGCATCACCATTACCCCAGATCAAAGCAATAAAGTAGATTGGAATAAGTGCTAGCTCCCAGAAAATATAGTATAAAAGTCCATCAGAAGCTAAGAAAGTTCCTGTCATAGCAAATGCCATGAAAAGAATTAATCCGTAGAAAGCTTTTGAATTTCTGTATTCATTTCCAAAAGAAGAAAATATAATAATAGGAGTAAGAGCAGCAGTAAGTAAAACCATTGCCAAACCTAATCCGTCAGCGTTTAAAGCAAAAGAAATTTTAGGCTGTGTAATCCAGCTGTTGATTACGCTGATATTTTCGCCGGCATTATAATTATTCAATAATACAATTGAACATCCTAAAGCAGCTAAGCTGAAAAGCAAAGCAACTTTTGAAGCTAGTTTGTCACCAGAAAAATAAGTGGCAAAGGCACCAATTAAGAGTATAATTAATATAGTAGAAACGTTCATAGTTATAATATTATTGAGCTAAAAATATATAGGAAATAATGGCACACATTCCTAAAACGAAAACAAATAGATATAATCCGATACTTCCCGATTGTAATCTCTTTCCTTGAAAAGCAATTTCATTCGCAGCTTTACCCAATCCAAAAACAAGAGCAGATAAACCAGTTTCGATATAATCTCTAAAGAATTTAGACAAAGCATTAATTGGTTTTACAAAAATTGCCTCGTAGATTTCATCTACATAATATTTGTCATATAGAAGTCTGCTTACTCCAACAATGTTATCATCAGATTCTGGAACATTATCCTGCTTAAAGTATTTAATGTAAGCAATCAAGATTCCTAATAATCCTCCAACAACCGCAACACCCATTAAAGTGTATTCTGTTGGTCCTAAATGATGTTCTTCGCCAGCTGCCTTTGTAAAAAGAGGAGCAAGGTATTCGTTTAACCAGCTGTTTCCCGGTAAACTAATTAATCCTCCGAAAGTTGCCAAAATAGCTAAGATGATAAGCGGAATAGTGATTAATGAACCACTTTCGTGTAAATGATGTTTTTGCTCTTCTGTTCCTCTAAATTCTTTGAAGAAAGTCAAGAACATTAAACGGAACATATAGAAAGCTGTCATGATTGAAGCAATAGATCCAACAACATATAATGGAATATTGTGGTGGAAAGCTGTCATTAAAATTTCATCTTTAGAAAAGAATCCTGAGAAGAATGGAACTCCAGAAATTGCTAATGAAGAAATCAACATTGTCCAGAACGTAATTGGCATTGCTTTACGCAATCCACCCATATTACGCATATCTTGTTCTCCGTGTAATCCGTGAATTACTGATCCTGAACCCAAGAATAAACAAGCTTTAAAGAAAGCGTGTGTGATTACGTGGAAAACAGCTACTTCGTAAGCTCCAAAACCTAATGCTAAGAACATTAAACCTAATTGTGAAACTGTAGAATAAGCCAATACTTTTTTGATGTCGTTTTGAACCAATCCAATCGTTGCAGCAACTAATGAAGTTATACCTCCAATAATAGCGATTACAAATTGAACATCGTGAGCTAAATCAAAAACAAAGTTTAATCTCGTTACCATGAAGATACCTGCGGTAACCATTGTTGCCGCGTGAATCAATGCAGAAACTGGAGTTGGTCCAGCCATAGCGTCTGGTAACCAAGTGTACAACGGAATTTGTGCAGATTTACCACAAGCACCAATAAATAAACATAAAGCGGCTAAAGAAAGTAATGGAGAACTTTCAGAAACTGCAGTTTGTAAAGTGGCATAATCTAATGTTGAGAACATTGAACCGATAATGAACATTCCGATCAAAAGACCTAAATCTCCAATTCTGTTCATGATAAAAGCTTTTTTCGCAGCATCATTGTAATCTTGGTTTTTATGCCAGAATCCAATTAAAAGGTAAGAACAAAGTCCAACACCTTCCCAGCCGATGAAAAGAACTAATAAGTTGCTTCCAATTACAAGCGTAATCATAAAGAAAACGAATAGATTCAAATACGAAAAAAACTTATGCATATTCTCATCGTCATGCATGTAACTGATAGAGTATAAGTGAATCAAAGATCCGATTCCAGTTACAAAAAGTAACCAAAGAACAGATAATTGATCTAATAAAAATCCAAGATTGATTTTTAAATTACTGATTTGAATCCAGTCAAATAAAGTAACCTGAATTCCTTTTCCTGTAGAAGTAATTTGATTAAAAAGTAAAATTGAAACAACAAAAGAAATTGCCACAGCAACAGTTCCGATTGCACCAGAAACTGTTTTTCCTAAGCTTTTTCCAAAAAAGACATTTACCAGAAAACCCAGTAAAGGAGTTAAAACTAAAATTAAAGCTAAATTGGTATCCATTTCTAATTATCCTTTTAAATTTTTTAAACTATCGATACTAATTGAGCCTAAATTTCTAAAAATAGAAACTAAAATGGCCAATCCTACCGCAACCTCTGCTGCAGCAACTGCCATCGAGAAGAACACAAAAACTTGTCCTTGCGCATCTTGATGATAAGTTGAAAAAGCAACAAATAAAAGGTTTACCGCATTCAACATAATTTCGATAGACATGAAAACGATAATTGCATTTCGTCTGTACAATACACCAAAAATACCAATACAGAAAAGTACAACACTCAAAAAGATGTAATTTTCAATACCTATTTGATTTAATATATTACCCATTATTTATTTAATTTTTCTTTTTTAGACAATAGAACCGTTCCAATCATTGCAACCAAAAGTAAGACCGATGCAAATTCAAACGGAACCATGTATTCGTTCAATAATATTTTACCTAAAACCTGAATAGATTGGAAATCTTCACCAGTAGAATCATATCCGCCAACAATTGGTTTAGAGTTGATGAAAATTGTAATTAAAACAATCACGATCAAACAAAAAGAAACAATGGCACCAAGACGTGTAATTCTAGGGCGGTGCACTTCTCGTTGTTCATTTAAATTCATCAACATTATCGTAAACAGGAAGAGAATCATAATCGCTCCCGAGTAGACTATAATATGTACAACAGCTAAAAACTGAGAATTTAATAATAAATAATGACCAGCAATAGAGAAGAAACAGATAACTAAATAAATAGCACTATGAATCGGGTTTCTGCTAAAAATAGTCAAGAATGCAGTAATAACAGTAATAAACGCTAAAAAGCAAAAGATAACTTGAACAGTTGTTGCGTGTGCAAAATCAGGAATATGTATCATTTAGTTAGCGTTTTTAAGTTGAGCATTTTTCAAAGCCATTTCTAACGGCATTACTAATTTATCTTTCCCAAAAATGAAATCTTCTCTTTCGTAACTTGCAGGAACTAAAACTTTAGACTCTGTTAAGTAAATTGCATCTTTTGGACATGCCTCTTCACAAAGACCACAGAAAATACAACGAAGCATGTTGATTTCATAGATTTCAGCATATTTCTCTTCTCTGTATAAGTGTTTTTCATCCGCTTTACGTTCAGCAGCTTTCATTGTGATCGCTTCTGCAGGACAAGATAATGCACATAATCCGCATGCTGTACAATTTTCACGACCTTGTTCATCACGTTTCAACATGTGCTGGCCACGATAAACAGCACTTCTTTCACGTACTTGCTCTGGGTAATGAATTGTAGCCTTTTTTCTAAAAAAGTGTTTAATGGTAATTAATAAACCTTTTACAATTGCCACAAGATACAATCGTTCCAAAAAAGTCATGTCCTTGTTTGACACCACTTTTTTTCTACCCGATAATGATATAGTTTCTATTGACATTTTTACTATTATAGTTTTATGATTTACAATTTGAGATCAATCAAATTCAAAATCTATTTTGTTTTTATTTGAAGCTAATCCCGCTATCCGCTGTATCTTTTATTTTTTAAAGAAAAAAATAAAAGGATGCCGCTTCTATCGGGGCTAGGGCTTTACGGTTCTTAGAATCCTAACGCAGCTGCGATATCGTGTCTTAAAATAACAGCTCCAGTAATCATGATATTAATGATAGAAAGCGGAATTAAAATTCTCCAGCCTAAGTGCATTAATTGGTCATATCTAAATCTTGGAATCGTCCAACGTACCCACATGTAGAAGAATATGAAGAAACATATTTTTACAAATAATACACCAATTCCTAAAAGGTTAGCAGCATTAATACCAACATTTTCTACCATCCATTGCATTCCTGGATAGTTATAACCACCGAAGAATAAAACAGAAATAATAGTTGCAGAGATAAACATACTTGCGTATTCAGCAAATAAGTAGAAACCCATTTTCATAGAAGAATATTCTGTATGGTATCCTCCAATTAATTCACTTTCACATTCTGCTAAATCGAAAGGAGTTCTGTTAGTTTCAGCAAATGAACAGATTAAGAAAATTAAAAATGATAATGGCTGATAGAATACATTCCAATTCATACCTTGTTGCTGCAATGAAATTTCTTTTAAACTCATTGTTCCAGTCATCATCAATAATGCAATCATTGATAATCCCATGGCAACTTCATAAGAAACCATTTGAGAAGCCGCACGAATTGCTCCCATCAAAGAGAATTTATTGTTAGAAGCCCATCCACCAATCATGATGCCGTAAACTCCAACAGAAAGTACTCCGAAAATATATAATAATGCAATATTTACATCTGTTGCCTGAAGAATAATATCTTTTCCAAAAAGGTGTAATCTGTCTCCCCATGGAATTACAGCACTTGTCATTAAGGCTGTACTCATTGCAATTGCAGGACCAACTACGAATAAAAATCTATTTGGCGTGTTTGGGAAAAACTCTTCTTTCGAGAACAATTTCATACCATCGGCAAGTGGTTGTAATAAACCTCCCCATCCCGCACGGTTCGGACCAACACGATCCTGAAGGAAAGCAGCAACTTTACGTTCTGCCCAAGTAGAATACATTGCCATAATCATAGTTATCGCAAAAACGACAACAATAACAACACTCTTTTCTATAATAAATGCACTTTCCATTTCTTATTTTTTATCGTTTGTAGTTAATGGAATTGATGCCATACTAATCTTTTTACGGTCAATATCTCTACCTAAAAGAATGTTCTTCTCAGTATCGATTTCAACTTTCTCTAATTTTTGAGTGTAATTATTTTGGTTGATTACAGAATCTTTTTCAAATTCTCTCGGTCCTTCAATAACCCAATCCTTAACATCTTTATGATCAAAACGGCAGCTGTTGCAGATAAATTCTTCAACTTCATGGTACTCGTCTTTACGACCAGTTACACGCTGAATTTCACCACCAAACATCCAAACAGTTGTTTTACCGCAGCATCCTGGAGTAGTACATTCTCTGTGTGCGTTGTAAGGTTTATTGAACCAAACTCTTGATTTGAAACGGAACGTTTTATCTGTTAAAGCTCCAACTGGACAAACATCAATCATGTTTCCAGAGAACTCATTTGTAATAGCTTTAGAAATACAAGTTGAAATATTAGCGTGATCTCCACGATCTAATACTCCGTGAACTCTGTTGTCTGTTAATTGATCTGCAACTTGTACACATCTTTGACAAAGAATACAACGGTTCATATGCAGTTGAATATTTGGACCAATATCTTCTGGCTCAAATGTTCTTTTTTCTTCAATGTAACGTGATTTCGGATTTCCGTGCTCGAAACTTAAATTCTGTAAGTCACATTCACCAGCCTGATCACAAATAGGACAGTCTAATGGGTGATTGATTAATAAAAATTCTGTTACAGATTTACGAGCCTCAGTTACTCTTGCAGACGATTTACTGTTTACTTCCATACCGTCCATACATCCTGTTACACAAGATGCCATTAATTTCGGCATTGGTCTCGGGTCAGCTTCACTACCTTTAGAAACTTCAACTAAACAACAACGACATTTACCGCCGCTGCCTTTTAATTTTGAGTAATAGCACATGGCTGGTGGAACAAGATCTCCTCCAATCATACGTGCAGCCTGCAGGATCGTTGTTCCTGGTTCTACGTCTATACTTTGACCGTCTATGGTTACTTTCATCTCTCTATTTTGTTTTTTTAGTTTCACGTTTAAAGTTTCAGGTTGTTGAACGTGAAACTAGAATAACTTGAAACTTGAAACTATTTTAAACTTTTTTGTTGAAAGTCGGAATATTCAAAAGATTTGCTGTCCTTTTAATATTTTTAACTTTATAACTTTCTGCTATATGTTTTTATACGATTACTTTACCGCCAACTAAATGTTTTACCTGAGAAAAAGGCTCAGCTACAAAGTGATCTCTATTTTTAATTTTTTCTGGGAAACGAACGTGATATTCAAATTCATCTCTAAAGTGACGAATCGCAGCAGCTACTGGCCAAGAAGCGGCGTCACCAAGTGGACAGATTGTGTTTCCTTCAATTTTACTTTGAATGCTCCACAATAATTCGATATCTTCTTCACGACCTTGACCGTTTTCGATTCTCCATAAGATTTTCTCTAACCAACCTGTTCCTTCACGACATGGAGTACATTGTCCGCAAGATTCGTGGTGGTAGAAACGAGCAAAATTCCAAGTGTTTCTTACTACACAAGCAGTGTCGTTGTAAACGATAAATCCTCCAGAACCTAACATAGATCCAGTAGCAAAACCACCATCACTTAAAGATTCGTAAGTCATTAAACGATCTTCTCCGTTTGCTGTTTTGAAAATCAATTCAGCTGGTAAAATTGGCACAGAAGAGCCTCCCGGTACAAATGCTTTTAATGGACGGCTAGATGACATTCCTCCTAAATATTCATCAGAATTCATGAATTCGTCAACACTTAAACCTAGTTCAATTTCGTAAACTCCAGGGTTTTTGATGTGTCCAGAAGCAGAAATTAATTTAGTTCCTGTAGAACGCCCAATTCCAATTTTTGCATAATCTTCACCAGAATTGTTGATGATCCAAGGCACCGTTGCAATAGTTTCCACATTGTTTACTACTGTTGGGTTTGCCCAAAGACCAGAAACTGCTGGGAAAGGTGGTTTAATACGAGGATTTCCTCTTTTACCTTCCAAAGATTCGATTAATGCAGTTTCTTCTCCACAGATATATGCTCCAGCTCCACAGTGTACGTGAAGTTCCAAATCATAACCTGTTCCTAATATATTTTTTCCTAACCAACCGGCAGCTTTAGCTTCGGCGATTGCTCTTTCTAATATTTTGAAAACCCACATATATTCTCCACGAATGTAGATATATGAAAGGTTTGCGCCTAGAGCGTAGCTCGAAGTAATCATTCCTTCGATCAATAAGTGAGGAATAAATTCCATCAAATAACGATCTTTGAAAGTTCCCGGTTCAGACTCATCGGCATTACACACTAAGTGTCTTGGTTTTCCTGATTTTTTATCGATAAAACTCCATTTCATTCCAGCAGGGAAACCTGCACCACCACGTCCGCGAAGACCTGATGTTTTTACTTCTTCAGTAACTTCGTCTGGGGTAAGGGTTTTTAAAGCTTTTTCTACAGAAGCATAACCACCATTTTGGCGATAAACTTCGTAGGTTTTAATTCCAGGAATATTGATTTTATCTAATAATATTTTTTGTGACATCTTATTTATCGTGTAATATTATTTTATCATCTCTACAATCAGCAATGATCTGATCGATTTTCTCTTCTGTCAATTTTTCTTTGTAGAAATCTCCCAACTGCATCATCGGAGCGTATCCGCAAGCACCTAAACATTCTACACCAGCAATGGTAAACATTCCGTCTGGAGTTGTTTCGCCCATTTTAATGCCTAATTTTTCAGAAGTGTAATCCATTAAATCTTCGGCACCTCTTAAACAACAACAAGATGTCTGGCAAAACTCGAACATGTATTTTCCAATTGGTTTTTGGTTGTACATAGTATAAAAAGTCACCACTTCATAAACTTCGATTGGTTTAATCTGAAGAATTTCAGCAACTTTATCCTGCAATTCGATACTTAACCAGTTGTTATGTGCATCCTGAACTTCATGCAAAACAGGCAGTAAAGCCGATTTTTGTTTTCCTTCAGGATAATGACTAATCAATTCATTGATGCGAGCCATCAATGCTTCCGTCATATTTATTTCTTGTTTGTAATGTTTACGTTCCATTTTTAATTTTAGATTTCTGATTGTAGATTTTAGATTTTTTTAATCTTTGTCTATAATCTATGATTCTTCAATCATTTTTTAAGTTTTAGATTCTTCAATCTGAATTTTTCAATTCTTAATTATAATTTTTAAATCTAAATTCTAAAATCTGCGCTCTCAATCAGCAATCTAAAATCTAAGATCTAAAATCTACAATTTATGCGTCTAGTTCTCCTGCGATAACATTTAAACTTGATAAAATTACAATTGCATCAGACAGTAAAGCGCCTTTAATCATGTCTGGATATGCTTGATAGTAAATAAAGCAAGGTCTTCTGAAATGTAATCTATATGGAGTTCTGCTTCCGTCAGTAACTAAATAGAATCCTAATTCTCCGTTTCCTCCTTCAACAGGATGATAAATTTCTGCAACTGGTACAGGAACTTCTCCCATTACAATCTTAAAGTGATAGATTAATGATTCCATATTATTATATACGTCTTCTTTTGGAGGAAGGTAATAATCTGGAACTTCAGCATGGTATTCGTTTCCGGCCGGCATTTTGTCCAAAGCCTGACGAATAATGCTTAAACTTTCCCAAACTTCAGCATTACGAACACAGAAACGATCGTAAGTATCACCTGATTTTCCAACAGGAACTATAAAATCGAAATCTTCGTAAGATGAGTAAGGCTGAGCCACACGAACGTCATAGTCAACTCCGGCAGCACGCAAGTTTGGACCTGTAAATCCATAAGCCATTGCTTGTTCAGCAGTTATAGCACCAACGTTTACAGTTCTATCAAGGAAAATTCTGTTTCTTTCGAATAAGTTTTCGAATTCTTTCCAAGCAACTGGAAATTCTTCAAGGAAAGTTTCAATTTTTTTGAAAGCTTCTGGCGACCAGTCTCTTTCAAATCCTCCGATTCTTCCCATATTGGTTGTTAAACGAGCACCACAAATTTCTTCGTAGATCTCGTATACTTTTTCTCTAAATTGAAATACGTACAAGAAACCAGTATACGCACCAGTATCTACACCTAAAATAGAGTTACAGATTAAGTGGTCTGTAATACGAGCAAGCTCCATTACGATAACTCTTAAATATTCTACTCTTTTTGGAACTTCAATACCTAATAATTTTTCTAATGTCATCCACCATCCCATATTATTGATGGGAGATGAACAATAGTTCATACGGTCTGTTAGAGGTGTAATTTGATAAAAAGGACGATTTTCGGCAATTTTTTCGAATGCTCTGTGGATGTAACCAATAGTTGGTTCAGCCTCAAGAATTCGCTCACCGTCCATCAAAAGGATGTTTTGAAAGATACCGTGTGTTGCAGGGTGTGTAGGACCTAAATTCAGTACAGAAAGTTCACTTCCGTCTTCATTTAAACGTTCCTTAATTATTTTAGCATAACGATGCTCTGGTGGTAATAATAGTTCTGACATTCTATAATGTTGAATTATTTTTTAGCAATTTGATGGTGTTCTTCCGAAGAATCTATCATCTTTATCTGTTCTTCCGCTGTCTTCCAAAGGAAACTCTTTTCGCATAGGGAAAGACTGCATTTCATCCATATTTAAAATACGTTTCAATTGAGGATGTCCGATAAAGTCAATCCCGTAGAAATCGTAGGTTTCTCTTTCCATCCAATTTGAACTCAAGAATATGTTTGAAATAGATTTAATTTCTGGTTTTTCTCCGTTTAAGAAAACTTTGATTCTTACTCTTTTGTTTTCGTACCAATTGTGTAAATGATATACAACTGCAAACTGACGCTCTGTTTCATTATCTGGATAATGAATACCGCATAAATCAGTTAAGAAATGAAAACGTAATTCAGGATCATTTTTAAGGAAAAGGATCAGCGGTTTAATAGTGTCTGCTGAAGCTTCTAAAGTAAAAATATCTCTTTCCTGCTGAAAGTTAAAAACATCATTATTGAATGTCTCTATCAGTTTATCTTGAATTTGGGTATTTTCTAAAGCCATTTTATGAGATATTATAGGAAGCTAATAATTCTTGGTATTCTGGAGAGCTTCTTCTTCTCACAGATTCGCTTTTTACCAACTCTTGAAGTCTCATAACACCGTCTACAATTTGTTCTGGTCTTGGCGGGCATCCTGGAACGTAAACATCTACTGGGATTACTTTGTCAATTCCCTGAAGAACAGAATACGTGTCAAAAACTCCTCCTGAAGAAGCACAAGCTCCAACTGCAATTACCCAGCGAGGCTCAGACATTTGCTCGTAAACTTGTCTCAAAATAGGCGCCATTTTTTTTGAAATAGTTCCCATTACCAATAACATATCTGCCTGACGTGGAGAGAAACTCACACGCTCCGAACCAAATCGTGCTAAATCGTAGTGAGATGCCATTGTTGCCATGAATTCGATACCACAGCATGAAGTCGCGAAAGGAAGCGGCCATAATGAGTTGGCTCTTGCTAAACCAACAACATCATTAAGTTTTGTTGCGAAGAAACCTTCACCAACAACTCCTTCTGGCGGTGCAACCATATTTACTTTTGAATCGCTCATTTTATTTTAGATTTCTGATTTTAGATTTTAGATTTGTTTGAAATCGTAAAAAGTAAAATCAATTTTTTAAATCAAATTTTTTATTTGAGGAATTAAACTCTAAATCTTTAATTCTAAATCATTCTTAAATCTAAAATCAGCAATCTAAAATCTAAAATCTCTAAATTATTCCCACTCTAAAGCTTTCTTTTTGATGATGTAAAAGAAACCAACTAAAAGCAAAGCCATGAAAACAATCATTTTTAACATTCCTTCAACTCCTAAATCTTTGAAGTTTATTGCCCAAGGATAAAGGAAAATTACCTCTACGTCGAACAATACGAACAAAATTGCAACTAGGAAATATTTTACTGAGAAAGGAATACGGGCATTACCAACAGATTCGATACCACATTCGAAGTTTTTATCTTTAACTTCAGAGGTTCTTCTTGGACCTAATTTTCCAGAAATAATGATTGTTCCTACCACAAAACCAACAGCCAGAATAAGCTGCATTAAAATAGGGATGTAACTGTATTGATCAGATTGCATAAACTTCGATTTTATACTTAAAAAATGAGCCACAAAGATAACTTTCAACTCTGTAAAACACAAGCTAAAGGGGGAGATAAGTAGTGCTTGAAACCGCGTTTATATGTAATTTTTATTGATTATAAATAACAAAGAGTTTTTTTAATATTTTTTTAAGAAATGTCCAAAAAAAAACGTCTCGAAATTAATCGAAACGTTTTTCTTAGACCATTCAGGCAAAAAAAATAAATTGCTATATTTTTCTTAGATCACCGCTACTTTTGCAGCAACTTTCCCTTTTCTTCCTTCTTCTTCTTCATAGCTTACACGGTCACCTTCGCGTAATTCTTCCGCGTTAATTCCTGAAGCGTGAACGAAGATATCTTTTCCTGTTTCTTCGTCTGTAATGAATCCATAACCTTTAGATTCATTGAAAAATTTTACTGTACCTGTACGCATTGTAATTGTAATAATAATTTATAATAAAACAAATGTAAGATTAAAATTCATACAAAAGACATAGAGGTGTTAATTTTTTGTAAAAATTATTGATTTACAGAGTTTTTAGTGTATATATTGTGTCTATATTGAAACTGTGTAGGTTTAAATGAGAATCATTAATAATACTTCAAAAAGTAAGAACTTTTTTACGATATATTTTCTTCATTTTGTCGATTTTTTTTGCTTTTCATCGATTATTTTGACAAAAAATAGAAACTAAAATAATTTCAAAAAAAATGCTGCAGCGATTTAAGGCTGCAGCATTTTCATTATTTATGAAATATGTTTTTTAAACTAAATCAACTTTAATATGTAGTTCTTTTAATTGAGCATCATCAATTGCAGCAGGTGCATCGATCATTACATCGCGTCCAGAATTATTTTTTGGGAAGGCAATAAAATCTCTAATCGTTTCCTGACCTCCTAAAATTGCTACTAATCTGTCAAGACCAAAAGCCAATCCTCCGTGTGGTGGTGCTCCAAATTGAAAAGCATCCATCAAGAATCCGAATTGTGCTTTTGCTTCTTCTTCGCTAAATCCTAAATATTTGAACATTAATTGTTGTGTCGCTTTATCGTGAATACGAATAGATCCACCGCCAATTTCGTTTCCGTTTAATACCATATCATAAGCATTTGCACGAACTTTTCCTGGTTCTGTTTCTAACAAAGCTAAATCTTCTGGCTTTGGAGAAGTAAAAGGATGGTGCATTGCGTGGTAACGGCCGCTTTCTTCATCCAATTCTAATAGTGGGAAATCTACAACCCATAATGGAGCAAATACTTCGGGATTACGTAATCCTAAACGAGTTGCTAATTCCATTCTAAGTGCAGATAACTGCGTGCGTGTTTTGTTTGCTGGACCAGAAAGTACAAAAATCATATCTCCAGGTTTTGCACCTGTCGTTTTTGCCCAATTTGTTAAATCTTCCTGATCGTAGAATTTATCTACAGAAGATTTAAAAGTTCCGTCTTCGTTGCATTTCACATACACCATTCCAGAAGCTCCAACTTGAGGACGTTTTACCCAGTCAATTAATGCATCGATTTCTTTACGAGTATAATTTCCTGCGCCTGGAACCGCAATACCAACTACTAATTCGGCAGTATTGAATACGGGGAAATCTTTATGCTGTGCGAATTGGTTTAATTCACCAAACTCCATTCCGAAACGAATGTCCGGTTTGTCATTTCCGTATGTTTTCATAGCATAATCGTAGGTAATTCTTGGGAATTTATCTACTTCGATGCCTTTTATTTCTTTTAATAAATGTCTTGTCAATCCTTCAAAAACATTCAAAATATCTTCTTGCTCAACAAAAGCCATTTCGCAGTCAATCTGTGTAAACTCAGGTTGACGGTCGGCACGTAAATCTTCGTCACGGAAACATTTTACGATTTGAAAATATTTATCCATTCCACCCACCATCAATAATTGTTTGAAAGTCTGTGGAGATTGTGGCAACGCATAAAACTGTCCTTCGTTCATACGGCTTGGTACAACGAAATCTCTCGCTCCTTCTGGAGTAGATTTAATTAAATAAGGAGTTTCAACTTCGCAGAAATCTAAATCAGATAAATATTTACGAACTTCCATTGCCACTTTGTGACGGAATAACAAACTGTTTTTTACCGGATTTCTTCTGATATCCAAGTAGCGATATTTCATTCTGATGTCTTCACCACCATCTGTTTCATCTTCAATTGTAAATGGAGGAGTAAGAGCAGCATTTAGGATAGTCAATTCAGAAACTAAAATTTCGATTTCACCTGTTGGGATATTTTTGTTTTTAGCCTCACGCTCAATTACAGTTCCTTTTACCTGAATTACAAATTCACGTCCAAGTGTTTTTGCCAATTCAAAAACGTTTTTATCAGTACGACTTTCGTCGAAAATAAGTTGTGTAATTCCATAACGGTCGCGTAAATCGACCCAATTCATAAATCCTTTATCACGTGATTTTTGAACCCAGCCCGCAAGTGTAACTTCGGTATTAATATTTGAAGCGTTTAATTCGCCACAATTATGACTTCTATACATAATCAAAATTTTAGACTGCAAAAGTAAATACAAAATTCAAGATAATATAGTAAAGTGATAAACTTGATGTTTATTATTTTAAATATTTTGTTAATTCTGAAATTTGGAAGCTTTAAATTCTTTAGTTTTGATTCACTAAAAACTAAATTAAATACCTATGAGAAAACTTTTTGTTGCGGGTTTAGTAATTATAAATGCTTTGAATGTACTTGGACAAAGCAAAAGTCAAATAAAGTTTACAGCTAAAATCGAAAATCGAAACAGCGATACATTAGTAATACAAGGAAGAAACGGTTTTAAACAAATAATTCCGATTGACAAAAAAGGAGTTTTTGCGGCTTCTTTTGACACCCCAAAAGGATTTTATGTATTCTCTGATGGAACAGAATCTTCAAATATATATTTGAAACCGAATTCCGAAATAAATTTAACGATGAATGCCAAACAATTTGATGAGACTATTATATATAAAGGTAAAGGTGTAAATGAAAGTAACTTTCTTGCACAACAAGCTTTAAAAGACGAAAAGTTTCAAGAAGCTGAATTTAAGCTGGAACAAGATGGATTTGTTGCTGCACTTGACGAAAAATTGAAAAAAGATACCGAAGCTCTTGAGAAAGGTGATTTTGATCCTGAATTTAAAACCGCCTTAAAACAAAGTTTTGAAAGTTTTCATCAATATGCTTCGGAGGAATATGAAAGAGCTTCAAAAGCAAATAAATTAGCAGGAAAACCTTCTCCAGAATTTGACTATGAAAACCACAAAGGAGGTAAAACAAAATTAGCAGATTTAAAAGGTAAATATGTTTACATTGATCTTTGGGCTACTTGGTGTGCGCCTTGTAGAGCTGAAATTCCGTATTTGCAAAAGATGGAAGAAAAGTATCATGGAAAAAACATTGAATTTGTCAGTATTTCTATTGATAAATTGAAAGATAACGAGAAATGGAAAAAATTTGTAACCGATAAAAATCTTGGTGGTATACAGCTTTTTGCAGACAAAGATTGGGAATCTGAATTTGTTACTAAATATGGTGTAACCGGAATTCCGAGATTTATTTTAATTGATCCAAAAGGAAATGTTGTAAATGCAGATGCATCAAGACCATCAGATCCGAAGCTTGAAATTCAATTAAATAGCTTATTGAACTAAAATATTTACGAAATTTACATCGTTATCGTAAAGAACGAAATTTCATAAAATACCAGTAAAACCAGTGCTTCAGCGCTGGTTTTTTCATTTTTACACATTTTCCAATGTTAAGTTTTCATTCAATGTTACCAAATTGTTAAGCAAAAGTTTTTTTAATGTAAACATTTAACTATATTTGATAACGATTTGATAACATTTAATACCTAAAGATATGAAAAAGTGTGTGATTTTAGCGGCTGTGTTGTTCTCTGGAATTTTAACAGCACAAGAAGGTAAGCCTGAATTGGAAGTTGTTGGCAATAAAGTAAAAGCTACTTATTATTATGACAATGGAAGGATACAACAGGAAGGCTTCTTTAAGGATGGAAAATTGGACGGTGTTTGGGTATCTTATGATGAAAGAGGAAATAAAACTGTAGAAGGAGAATATAATGAAGGTATGAAAACTGGAAATTGGACATTCTATAATGAAAGTAATCTTTCTCAAGTGGCTTACGTAAACAGTAAAGTAAGTTCTGTAAAGAATTTGCAAAAGAATGCTGTCGCAAATAGAAACTAAAAAAGTTTTAGTTTATTGTTTTTTTTAAAACCGCCCCGTCAAGGCGGTTTTTTCATGTCTTTTTCTTTTTATAATTTCTTCCGTACCAAATTACAAAACCAGTAACAGGCAACGTAGCGGCGAACAGGCTTACTATAAAAGCGAGAATTTTTCCTGGCAAGTCTAGAATTTGTCCGGTATGAATTCCGTAATTCATTTCTACAACCTGCAAGCCTAAACTTTTGTCTTCAAAAAGTTGTTTTTCAATTAATTTCCCGCTTTCCGGATGAAAATAATAATTGCTTTGGTGATCGTATCTTAAAGTGTGCGGATAAGCTCCAGTACTTACAATATCGCCTTTTTGCTGCGGAATCATCACAAACAACATTTCGGATTCTGGTTTCAATTTCATTGTTTGAACAAAAGCACGATCTATTGCTGTTATCGAATTTGCTTTGAACTTTGTATTATCAATTGAGGGAAGTTTGGTTTCTGCTGCTTTATCGCCGCCAAAATTAAAAGACTTGTAAATTCCGTCGCCAACCCATTCGTATGTAAAAGTAAGTCCAGTTATAGCAAGGATTAAAGCGATAAGAGAGATGTAAAATCCAGAGGTATTGTGCCAATCATAATTAACGCGACGCCATTTTGCAGACCATTTTATTGTTAGACTTCTTTTAATGTCAGATCTTTTCTTTGGCCACCATTGTATGATTCCAGAAATCAATAAAAGAATAAAAATAATCGTAGCGCCGCCAATAATATGCTTTCCGATGTAATCGGGAAGCAGTAAATACAAATGAATATATTCTACAATAATGAAAAAGTCTGTTTTAGGATTTTCAGACTTTAGAAATTTTCCATTATAAGGATTAAAATATAAATACTGACTTTCTTCGCCAGAATAAGTATAAACTATGGCAGAACGATTTTTACCATAATACGCGACCATACTAGCATTAAAATCAGGAACAATTTTTTTGGCGTTTTCCTGCAGGGTAGAAGGTGGTAAAAAAGCTCTGTTTTCTGGTTCTACCAATCGCCATTCTTTTCTTGTAATATCTTTTATTTCGTCATGAAAACAAAAAATACAGCCCGTAATACTGATTATAAAAACAATAAGGCCAGAAATTAATCCAAGCCATTTATGTAAAAATCGTATTTGCGTTTTGAATCCCATTTTTTGATTAAAAGCGTAAAAGTATGCTCAAAATCTATATGGGACAAATTATTCTAAAGTATTTTGCGTATAAGTTGAAATGCTTATAAAAGAATAATCTCGCAAAGACGCCAAGTCGCTAAGTTTTTCTGGTATTACTTTGCGGCTTGGCGTCTTCGCGAGATTAAATTAATTATGTTTTTAAAAGCTTAAAAAACTTAGTGTCTTAGCGCGCCTTTGCAGTAAAAAATTAAGCAACAGCTTTTTTAGGTTTTAAATGATAAGCAACATATAGTGATATTGAAGCCAAAGCAATCCAAAATACATCTATAAAGAAAATCTGAATTTGGTTGTGAATAAATGAATTCCAAAACCAATTTCCAGTGACAATTCCGTTTGTTATTGGAATCAGAAAACCTAAAATACTTCCTGATATCAAACAGAATTTAGTGGTAAAACCATCATTCTTCTTGAAGATAAAAAAGACTGCAAGCAATAACCATCCTCCAAAATAAAGACTAAACAAATTAGACTGGCTTAAAGGATAGAAGATTTTACTTCCAATAAAAGCCAAAGCTGTAATTGGATACATACTCAAACAGATCGCTAAATAAATACGAACAACGGCCGCATTGAAACGTCTTTTCTTTTCTGGAAGATTATTTTTTTGTCTTGCCACAAGCCAGATCATTACACCAGAAATAATAACAAAACATGTTATAATTCCTAAAACGAAGCTTATGATTTTTAAAGCATATCCGCCATAATCTCCAAAATGAACACGATATAAAACTGTTTTTACACCATCAAGATAATTGTTTTGAGATATTGGATCTTTTTTAGCAATTTCCTTTCCGTCAGATACGCGATAAACAACTTTTCCAACTCCGACAAATTTCTTGTGCGACAATAATTCACCTTCTACTAAAACGTGCATATTAATATCTCCGTAATTTTGAACAATTACTCTAGTAATTTCGAAATCTTTCCAGTTGTTTTTTGCTTTTGCAACTAATTCATTAACATTAAACGGATTCGCTAATTTTTTGTATTCAAATGCATAATCAGGATCGTTGTATTCTAATTCTTGATACAGCTTTTTGTCATCACCTTCATAAAGAGCCATTACAGCCGGAGCAACGATTAAAAGTTTAATCATAAAAAAGGCACCCGTAACAGCATAAACAAACTGAAAAGGAAGACCAATCATTCCTAATGCGGTGTGGGCGTCTGTCCAAAGTGTTTTTAATTTTTCTTTTGGACGGAAGATGTAGAAGTTTGAAACAATTTTTTTCCAATGCAGTAAAACTCCGGTTACAATTGCAAATAAGAAAAATAGAGCAGTAAATCCTGAAAGGTAATATCCTGCAGGATATGGAATCTGCGCCAAAAAGTGCAAACGGTATAAAAGTTCTCCCAAAGAATAAGATTCTTCGTAAGTGTAAGATTTAAAATTTTTAGTGTCAAGGTAGAAAAATGAACCTTCTTTTTGTTTGGCTGGAGCCAAAGTGTCTCTGGTCCCTTCCATGTAAACGGCAACTCTTTCTTCTACAGAAGGTTTAGAAATCGTAATATTTCGTCCGTGCAGAATATGTTTTTTGTCAAGATCTTTTAGTGCCTTATTGTAGTCTAATTGAATTTCTCTTGTAATTGCAGTGGATTCACTTCTTTCCCAATTGATGATTTCATCTCTAAAAAAAGAAAAAGACCCAGCAAAGAAAATGACAAAAAGAACTACGCTGATCACGATACCGCTGACAGTATGTGTATGGAAATAAATATTATAATGACGGTTATTCATAAATTATTTTGCCGTTGGATGGTATGTTTGACCTAGATAAATAAAAAGACAGAAAACTAAAGTAAGCAGGATATAAATCCCCCAGATTTTCCAGCCGCTTTTAGCAAGAAAAGCAATGATCATAAGAGCAACCCAAAGTATAAAGCCGCTGTATGCCATGGTCATTAAGACATTAGCTCGGTTAAACCAAGCTGCTAGTGCAAGGTGAAAAGAAACGGCAACGAAATAACCGCCTAATATTGCAGCCGTAATTTTAAGAAAACGCGGCAAAAAAGCAGGAGTTAAATATTTTGGATTTGCTGGCATTAGTGAATTGATTTAAGCGTAATAAAATTCTAAGATGGCAATGATTATAAAAAGAGCTAAAAGTGCTTTATGGTTTACTTTTTTAAGAGGAGCCAAAATAATAATTAAGCTTCCGATAGTCATTAATTGAATAAAAAACATCAAAGTCCCGCAGCATAAAGACTGTGTGTAAAGCCACGATGCATAGGCAGTCAATAGTAATCCTAAACCTGTAATTTTAGTTTGTTTTGGATTGTTTTTCATCCATTTTTCAAAACCAAAATCATATGATAAAACAGCTCTTTTTGAAGTGTAATAAAGAGTGTAAAAAGCTAAAAAAACGATAAGGCTGGCGATAGTAATCATAATCTTAGAAATTTAAAAAACACCTTTCCGATGAAAGAAAGGTGTTTTTGAATGTTTTTTATTAAAATCTGTACGAGAAGTTTGCAGATACACTTCTCATGTTTTTTGGATGAATTGTAGACCAACCATCGTAAGTATCAACATTAGCAATATTGTCTAGTTTCAATGTCAACGTAAATTTCTCTGTTCCGTAGAAAATAGAAGAGTTTAAAACAGTATAAGAAGGGATTGCAAATTGACCAACAACATTTCTGTTCATGATTAAGTTTTTGTCAGCATAATTTCCACCAAAACCTAAACCAAAACCTTGTAAATCTCCTTGAGGGAATTTGTAGCTTGCCCAAAAGTTTGCTGTATTTCTTGGTCCTGAACTCTCTGGTCTGTTTCCTACGAAAGAAGGGTCTCCAGCATTTAAAACAGCATCAACATAGCTGTAACCTGCAACAATGTTTAAACCAGTAATTGGATTTGCAACGATTTCTGCTTCAAAACCTTTATTTCTTTGTTCTCCATCTTGGAAAGAAGTTTGAGTTGGTACTCCGCCTGTAGAACCATATACAGTATAAACCTGATCTGTTACTTTGATGTCATAATAGCTAAATGTTGCGTAAAGTTTATCTTTAAAAACATTTAATTTAGTTCCGATTTCAAATTGGTTAGCATGTTCTGGTTTGAAAGTTCTTGGGATACCTATTCCGCCTAAACCAGTATCAGTTGTTGGAGCAGTATTGGTAAAACCATCCATATAGTTAGCAAAAATCGAAATTTTGTCAATAATTGGCTGATAAACTAAACCAAATTTTGGTGAGAAAGAAGTTTGATTAAAATCATCAGCATTTGTAGTGACGTCACCAGCAGTCATAAAACGATCTACACGTAAACTTGCCATTGCAGATAATGCAGGAGTAATATTGATTACATCTGATGCATAAGCACTAATAACTTCTTGTTTTGTTTTGTTATTGTTTGCATTAGTTTCTGCTATAAGTTTATCAGAACCAGCTTTTGTTAGGTTACCACTATCACCATTTGTAATATATAGTGCAGGATCTGTAATGCCGAATACATATTCGTTTACAGTTGCTAAATCAAGGTTTCCAATATAAACTCTTCCATTTGATACATATCCAGAACCATTATCAACTTGACCTCTGTTAAAGTAATCAAAACCAACAACGATTCTGTTTCTTAAGTTTCCAAGTTTAAAATCGCCAATAAAGTTTTGTTGAATATCTGTTGTTAAGGTTGTTGTATTTTGATAATTCATTGAACGTCCCAAAACAATTCCTTCACTTACTTGTGCAGGAAAAAATTGTGTACCTTCATATAAATAAGTATAATACCCTTCAGATTTAGATGATCCTCTAGATAGAACAGTTTGAGAAGTCCATTGATCAGAGATTTTGTAATTCATCTGCCCTTGAAGAGAGTAAGAAGGGGTTTCAATTGCAAGTTCGTTACTTGTATAAGAACGTTTGTTGTTATAACCTAATTCATTTATATTATGAACTCTTAACGGTGCACCTCTGTCTAAAAACAACATAGTAGCATTCGTCTGTTTGTTGTTCATGAATTCAGTATTGATATAGAACGAAAGTCTGTCGCTAGCTTGGTAAGATAAAGATGGAGCAAAGAAAAATGATTTTCTAAATCCAGCATCTTGAAAGCTGTTTTCTGTATGATACGCAGTATTAATTCTGAAATTAATTTTGTGTTCATCATCTACAGGAGTATTAACGTCTGCAGTTACACGATTTAATCCAAAGCTTCCTGCTGTATAGCTTACTTCTCCTCCAAAATGATCGTAAGGTCTTTTAGTCGTTAAGTTGATTAAACCTCCGTAAGAAATTAAACTACTTCCGAATAGAGTTCCAGAAGGTCCTTTAATAACTTCAATTTTATCAATATTTGCAGGATCTATACTTCCGTTATTTAAAGCAGGTAATCCATTTGTCATAGTTGGCTGCACAGCAAATCCTCTTAAAGAGAAATAACCTGCACCGTCACCACCACGTCCAGTAGAAGCCCAAAGCGGAGATAATCCTGGTGCATTTTTAAGTGCATCATCGATATTTGTAACCACTTGCTCTTTTAAAAGTTCACTAGTAATTGTAGTATATACTTGTGGATTTTCAAGATTTTTAAGAGGCAATCTTGATACTTGTTGTGTTTCTTTACGTGCTAATGGATTTTTTTTGTTTCCATTTACAACAATTTCGTTTAATTCCTGAGAATTTTCACTGATTTTAAAATCCTCGATAATTGAGTCACCACTATTTAACGTAACGCTTTTTTCTTTAGAAGAATAACCAACACCAGAAACTTTAATTACATAGTTACCAGGTTTAATATTTTTAATTTCATAGAAACCATTTTCGTCTGTCGTAGTTCCAATTTTTGTTCCTTTTAATGTAATAGAAACATTATCTGCAGCTTGACCATTTGTCAAGCTAATTTGACCTTTTATGGTTGCTTTTTCTTGGGCTAAAACAGACACGCTGGTTAATAAAGCAAGACAAAGACTCAAAAAAGAAATTGTAAATTTTAATTTCATTTTATTTAGAATTGATTTTAATAGCGCAAATGTAAGCCTTGATTGCTTATCAAACAAACTTTATTTTTATTTATTCCAAATTAAATACCTTAAAATTAGTTTAAAATATCCTTAAATAAGAATTAACTTAAAAAAGAAAACCCTGCTCGGTAAAGAGCAGGGTTTGGTATAATTAAAATGCTTAGGATTACAATTCTAAAGCACGTTTAGCATCGCCATTCATCAATAATTCTAATGGGTTTTCTAAAGCTTCTTTTACAGCAACTAAGAAACCAACAGATTCACGTCCGTCAATGATTCTGTGGTCGTAAGAAAGAGCCACATACATCATTGGGTGAATTTCAACTTTTCCGTTTACAGCAATCGGGCGCTCAATAATGTTGTGCATTCCTAAAATTCCTGATTGAGGAGGGTTGATAATTGGAGTAGATAACATACTTCCGAAAACACCACCGTTAGTGATTGTGAAAGTTCCTCCAGTCATATCGTCAACTGTAATTTGACCATCACGAGCTCTTAAAGCTAATCTTTTGATTTCAGCTTCAATTCCACGGAAAGTTAAAAGTTCAGCATTACGAACAACAGGAACCATTAAACCTTTTGGTCCAGAAACTGCGATTGAAATATCAGCAAAATCGTAAGCGATTTTGTAGTCACCATCCATCATAGAGTTAACATCTGGATATAATTGTAAAGCTCTTGTAACTGCTTTTGTAAAGAATGACATGAAACCTAAACCTAAACCACCATGTTTTGCTTTGAAAGCATCTTTGTATTCGTTACGAATTTGGTTAATTGGCGTCATGTTTACTTCGTTGAAAGTAGTCAACATTGCTGTTTCGTTTTTAGCAGAAACCAATCTTTCAGCTACTTTACGACGTAACATTGATAATTTTGTACGCTCAGTACCACGGCTTCCTCCTGTTGGAGTTCCCATAGAAGGTACAGCATTTACAGCATCATCTTTAGTAATTCTACCGCCTTTTCCAGTTCCAGAAACGGTTGCAGGCGCTATATTTTTCTCGTCTAATATTTTTCTTGCTGCTGGAGAAGGAGTTCCTGCTGCATAGCTTGTTGCTGCCGGAGCTGCTTTTGGAGCCTCTGCTTTCGGTGCTTCTGCCTTTGGAGCCTCCGCTTTTGGTGCTTCTGCTTTAGGAGCTTCAGCTGCTGGAGCGTCACCTGCAGGTTTTGCTGCATCTGTATCAATTAAACAAACTACTGCACCAACTGCAACTGTATCACCTTCTTCTGCTTTTAATGTAATTACACCGCTCATTTCAGCAGGTAATTCAAGAGTAGCTTTATCTGAATCAACTTCAGCAATAGCCTGATCTTTTTCTACATAATCACCGTCTTTTACTAACCAAGTTGCAATTTCAACTTCTTTTATTGATTCCCCTGGTGATGGGACTTTCATTTCTAAAATCATCTTATTTTTTTGTTTAAGGTTTGTGTTGTTTAAAGTTTCACGTTAACATTAAACCTGAAACTTTAAACTTGAAACTATTTTTTAATTATCTAAATAAATCTTTATCGAATACCATTCTGATTGCATCTGCGTGACGACGTTTTGCACGTGTATAACTTCCTGATGCAGGAGCAGCGTATGCTTTTAACGAAGCTAATCTCCATTTTACAAGATCAAAGTTCATTAACATAAAGCTGTAAGCTCCCATGTTTTTAGGTTCTTCCTGAGCCCAAACATAATCATCTGCATTTGGATATTTTGCAATAATTTCTTTAATCTGCTCAACAGGGAAAGGGAATAATTGCTCGATACGAACAACTGCAACGTCATTTCTTCCGTTATTTTCTCTTTCAGCAACAATATCATAGTAGAATTTACCTGTACAGAAAACTAAAGTTTTTACTTTCTTTTTGTCTACTGCATTGTCGTCAATTGTTTCTTGGAAACTTCCGTTTGCTAGTTCCTCAACTGTAGATACACATCTTGGATCACGTAATAAACTTTTTGGAGAAAAAACTACCAATGGTTTACGGAAATTAGTTTTCATTTGTCTTCTCAACAAGTGGAAGAAGTTTGCTGGTGTTGTACAGTCCGCAACATACATATTTTGTCTTGCACAAAGTTGTAAGTAACGCTCCATTCTTGCAGAAGAGTGCTCAGCACCTTGTCCTTCATATCCGTGAGGCAACAACATTACTATGCCGTTTTGATTGTTCCATTTGTCTTCTCCACAAGAAATATACTGGTCAATCATAATTTGAGCACCGTTAGAGAAATCTCCAAATTGTGCTTCCCAGATTGTTAATGCTTTCGGATTTGCTAATGCATATCCATAATCAAAACCTAGAACACCGTACTCTGATAAAAGAGAATTGAATACGCCAAAGTTTCCTTTTTTGTTTTCAATGCCATCTAATAGAACTACTTCTTCTTCAGAATCTTCAACTTTAACAACCGCGTGACGGTGAGAGAAAGTTCCACGCTCTACGTCTTGTCCAGAAATACGAACATCAAATCCTTCCGTTAAAAGTGAACCATAAGCTAATGCTTCTGCAGTTCCCCAATCAATAGTATTGTTATCATAACCTGCTTTTCTGTCAGATACAATTTTAGTGATTTTGTTGATGAATTTTTTATCTTCTGGTAAAGTTGAAATTGTATTGATAATAGAATCTAAACCTTCTTTAGCAAAAGTTGTATCTACTTTTTGAAGCATTTGTGTGTCAGTAACCTGAACAAATCCTTCCCATTCGTTTTTCATGAATGGAGTAATGATAGTCAAATCTTTTTTACGAGAAGCTTCTAAGTTTTCTTCAAGTCTAGATTTGTATTCTTTTTCTAACCCGTTAACATAAGAAGCATCGATTACACCGTCAGAAAGTAATTTCTCAGCATAAATATCTCTTGGGTTTTTATGTTTAGCAATGATTTTATATAAAACTGGCTGCGTAAAACGAGGTTCGTCACCTTCGTTGTGTCCATATTTTCTATATCCTAAAAGGTCGATAAATACATCACGTCCAAATTGCATTCTGTAGTCTAATGCAAAAGATACAGCGTGTACAACTGCCTCAGCGTCATCAGCATTTACGTGTAATACTGGAGATAAAGTTACTTTAGCAACGTCTGTACAATAAGTAGATGAACGAGCATCTAAATAGTTAGTTGTAAATCCAACTTGGTTGTTGATTACAATGTGGATTGTTCCTCCAGTTTTGTAACCGTCAAGTTGCGCCATCTGAATGATTTCGTAAAGAATACCTTGTCCTGCAATTGCAGCATCACCGTGAACAGCGATTGGTAAAACTTTAGAGAAATCGTCAGCGTAATATTTATCTTGTTTTGCTCTGGTAATACCTTCAATAACAGCTCCAACTGTTTCTAAGTGAGAAGGGTTTGGTGCTAAGTTGATGTTGATGCTTTTTCCAGTTCTTGTTTTTTTGTCAGCAGTAAGACCTAAGTGGTATTTTACGTCACCATCAAAATATTCCTGATCGTAATCTTTACCGTCAAACTCACCAAAAATATCCTGAGTAGATTTTCCGAAGATGTTTGCCAAAACATTCAAACGACCACGGTGAGCCATTCCCATTACAAATTGTTCAACACCTTTTTCAGCAGCTTGCTCGATCAAAGCGTCAAGAGCTGGGATGATAGATTCTCCACCTTCTAATGAGAAACGTTTTTGACCCACATATTTAGTATGAAGGAAGTTTTCAAAAGATACAGCTTCGTTTAATTTATTTAAGATTGTTTTCTTTTCTTCTGTAGAAAAATTAGGCTGGTTAACATTTACAGCCAATTTATCCTGAATCCATTTTACAACGCCAGGATTTCTGATATACATATATTCAATACCAATATGCTGACAGTAAATTGCTTTAAGACGATTTACAATTGCTTCAAGAGAAGAAGGTGTCATGCCTATTGTCTGTGCAGCATCAAAAACTGTATTAAGATCTGCTGAAGATAATCCGAAGTTTTCAATATCCAAAGTTGGAGAAGAAGTTCTACGGTCACGAACAGGATTTGTTTTCGTGAATAAATGCCCGCGCGTACGGTATCCGTCAATTAATTTTAGAACGTTGAATTCTTTTTTTAGTTTTTCTGAAACCTGACTGTAATCTGTATTGTCGCTAGTCACGTACTCAACGATAGTTTGCACAGGGTTTTCGTCGTTATAAGTTGTTTGTCCAAAGTCAAAACCTTGAAAGAAACTTCTCCAGCTAGGCTCTACGCTGTCTGGGTTTACTAAATATTGATCGTATAATTGTGCAAAAAACTCGGTATGCGCTGCGTTTAAAAATGAAAACCTATCCATAATATGAGTGAATATACTTTTTGTTATATAGAAAGGCAAAAGTACAACAATCACATTTATTTAAATCTTTTTTTTACGTACTTTTACGTAAAAATTTGTTAAAATAAACGTTAAGTATGAATAAAATTCAATTTTCAATCGATTGCAAATATTATTTTGTGATTTTGACAGTCTTATTCTCAAGTTTTGCAAGTGCACAACAAGCGTATGTTATTGATAACAAAAATCATTTTTGGGATAAAGTTCAGTTTGGAGGCGGTTTAGGTCTAGGAATTGGATCTGGTTATACCGACATTTCTGTAATGCCGAGTGCTATTTATAATGTAAATCAAATTGTAGCGGTCGGTGTTGGACTTCAATTTGGATATTTAAATTCGCGAAACTATTATGAATCTTACGTTTATGGAGGAAGTTTAATAACATTGGTAAATCCGATTCCAGAAGTACAATTATCTGCCGAATTAGAACAAGTTCGTGTTAACACCGATTACAATGCAAGAAATGGTTTCCCTCAATATTCAGACAATTTTTGGAATACCGCTTTATATCTAGGTGCTGGTTACAGAACCGGAAACGTGACAATCGGTGCACGTTATGATGTGCTTTACGATCCAGACAGAAGTCTTTACGGTTCTGGATTTATGCCTTTCGTGAGGGTTTATTTTTAAGTTGCTAAGGCACTGAGATACTAAGTTTCTAAGGTTTTAAATGTAGGGATTTGAAAAAATATACTTTTATAATTATAGCGATTTTAGCTTTAAGCTGTAATAATTCAAAGAAGTCAAACATTGAAAAGGAAAAGGTTGTAAAAAAAGAATTACAACCTTTTTTTGATTCTGATGAAATTGATCATTATTACTTGAATTTTTCTGAGGATGACTTTTTTAAATTAGGTCGAGCCAAAAAAACAAGTAAAAAGGAGGAAGAGCTTTTTAAAATTTTCGTCTATAGTTTTCCAGATTCAATTCCTAAAAATGATTTTGGAAAAACACTATTAAAACATCATTACGTAAAAAGTAATCTTTCACTTCATCAGCAAAAAAAGATTGAAAATGTATTTAGTGAAAAAGATTCATTAAAACATGATGCTTGTGCCTGTATTGCCGAATACAGAGATATTTTTATTTTTAAAAAGAATAGAAAAACAGTTGGAATAGCAAAGATTTGTTTTAAAAACGGTCGTTTCCAGATTATAAACAGTAAAGCTACAACTGAAGATTTTGGACATTGGACAGAATTAGACAAACTACAAAAAATCGTAAGACCAGAAAATTATAGTATTTTGGTAGAAGAGTAATATTTATTTGTAAAAGTATAGTTAAAAAACTTAGCAGCTCAGGATCTTAGTATCTTAGCACCTTTATTTATAAAAATTCCTAAACCAAACTTTCTGCCATTCTCTCTTCAAAATCAAAAAAGCAACCTGTTCAGCCAGAATTACCAAATCAGATCCATCAAGACTTTTTATCTCATTTTCTGGTACATCAATAATATAAAGAAGGTTTAAATATTCAGCAAATTTGTACTGAATCATTCGATATATTTTTTCGTGGAGCTGTATTTTTAATTCATCAGGCGAAATGCTTAACGGAAAATCGATGCCTTCATTTGCCAGATTAAAATCCTTATTTATCTGTTCGATAAGATTTAGATATAAATTTTCTTTTTCGGCATCAGCCAATAAAAAATCGGTATTTTCAGGAATCGGAAACATTGATGCTTTTTAAGAATTTGCGCAAAGTTAAAACTAAAAAATCATTTTACAGTCGATTCTCTTTCTATGATTCTTGTAGGAAGTTCTATAATTTGATGCTCCACCTTTCTGTTCTCTTTTATATCAGCAATTTCATCAATTAAAATAGAAACCGCAGTGTGTCCCATTTCAAATCCAGGCTGGTCAATTGTCGTTAATTTAGGCGAAATTACAGTACTCATAAACCAGTTGCTAAAACCAAAAACAGCTACCTGATCCGGTGTTTTTATTCCCGCTTCATTAAAATATTTTATAATTCCGATAGCGACTAAATCGGTAATGGCAAAAATGGCATCGATATCAGGATGTTCAGTCATGATTTTTTGCGCGTTCTCGTAGCCGTCTTCAAAATCGGTATTATTGTCGCACACGTAAACGAGTTTCGAATCATACTCAATTCCGTGGGCTTCTAGTGCTCTTTTATAACCTAAAAAGCGATCAATTGAATTTTGAGGAACATACGAACCTCTAAAATGAGCGATTTTTTTATAACCTTTATTAATAAGGTACGAAACAGCATCAAAAGCAGCTTTGGCATCATTAATAACCACTTTAGAACAATCTACTCTTTTCGCAATTTTATCAAACAAAACGACCGGAGTATTTTTTCGGATCGCATCATTAATATGAGAGAAATCATCTGTTTCATTAGAAAGTGACATTAAAACGCCGTCAACACGTTTCTGAATCAATAAAGCAAGTTGTTTTTTCTCAAGTTCATATTTTTCATTTGATTGCAGAATAATAACCAGATAACCTCTTTTTTCGGCTTCTTCTAAAATTCCATTCAAAACACTCGAAAAAAAGTGATGAACCGTTGCCGGAATAATGACACCAATAGTTTTGGTTTCGTTAGTTCGAAGATTAACGGCAACAGAATTAGGGATATAATTCATCGTCTCGGCCATTTCAAGAACCTTAGCACGAGTCGATTTGCTAATGTCTGTATACCCTTTAAGAGCCTTTGAAACAGTCGTAACCGATATACCTAATGCCGAAGCTATATCTATTAGTTTAGTGTCATTCATAAAATAAATGTACTAAAAAATAAATTTCATAATCTAAAAATAAATTTTCGAAAACGTTTTAGGTGATTTCGAAAACGTTTTCGATTTTTAATTCTTAATTTCAAGTTAATTAGTCTTTAAGTTTACATCTATGAAATGAAAGTTTTACTAACGAAACCAAACCAAAATGAAAAAACAGCATTATTATTTACAGATATTATTTTTGATAATATGCCTGATTACTGCTCAAAATAAGACATTTGCGCAGGCAAAAAATACAGTATCGGGAAAAGTAGTAGATGAAACCGGACAATCGATTCCGGGGGCTAATGTATCTTTAAAAGACAAAGGGAAAAATGTAATCACAGACGAAAACGGACATTATATTTTTACCGATGTTATTGCCGGAAACTATTTTGTAGAAGCCACAAATGTGGGTTACAAAACGTATAAAAAAGAAATTTCAGTAAAAGAAGGAGAATCTGTAACGGCAGATTTACTTTTAGAAACCGAATCGCAGAGTTTGAAAGAAGTTGTTGTAACAGGTTCATCTGCTCCAAGATCTAAATTAGAATCGAGTGTTGCCATTACAACAATGGGAGCCAAAGCAATCGAGGACAGAGCGCCGTCGAGTACGGCAGCATTATTACAGACTATTCCAGGATTTGTGGTTGAAGCATCTGGAGGTGAAATCGGAAATAACCTTTTCGCAAGAGGTATTCCATCCGCAGGAGCTTACGAATATGTACAGATTCAGGAAGATGGATTACCAGTTTTTGAAGATGGTGCTTTACAATTTGCAAATGCCGATACTTTTTACCGACTAGATGAAACGGTAAGCAAAATGGAAGCGGTTCGTGGAGGTTCTGCCTCAATTTTTGCAAATAATGCGCCTGGTGGAATTATCAACTTTATTTCAAAAACAGGTCAAAACGATTTTCAGGGAAGAGCAAAATTCACAACTTCTGATTACGGAATGTTTAGAACTGATTTGAATTTATCTGGTGCTTTAATTCAGGATAAATTGTTTTTTAATGTCGGAGGATTTTACAGAACCGATAACGGCGTTAGAAACACAGGTTTTACAGCGAATAAAGGCGGACAAATAAAAGGAAATATTACTTATAAATTTGACGATAACGATTATTTAAGAATTAACTTCAAACATCTTGACGACAGAAATACATTCTATTTACCAATTCCTTTAAAAAGCAACAACGGAAAAGTAGAAGGAATTCCGGGATTTAATCCAAATTACGGAACGTTGACTTCAGTAAATTTAAGTCATTTAAATGTTCCTCAATACGGAGGCGGTACTTTCAGTGCCGATTTAGAAGATGGTTCACATCCAATTATCAACTCAATTGGAGCTGAGTTTAAAAAGAAAATTTCAGAGAAAGTTACTTTCAAAAATGCATTCAAGCAAACCAGCATCGATTTAAATTACAATGCTATTTTCCCTAATGGCGGACCTTGGACACAAGAGGCTTATGCAACAGGTGTTCAAAATACAACCGCAAGTAACTTAACATACAGCTACGTAGACAATGGAGAGACTCTGGATCAAAACGCTTTAATTATGAGAGCAGATCTTTGGCACATCGAGAAAAAGATGAGCAATTTTGCTAATAATTTCTCTTTTTCTTTTGATTTAGATCCTGTAAAACTAACAGCGGGTTATTACTATTCTAACTGGAAATCAAATCAATATTGGAACTGGAATTCTTATTTAGTAGGTGTTTCAGACAATCCGAGATTATTAAATGTTACCGATAATACAACTGGGGTTCAACATACTTGGAATGGTGTAGAAAGAATTACATGGTTAGAAAGAGACGCGCAGACAAAAGGTCTTTTGAATGATATTTATGCTGATGCGGAAATCAAAGCAACAGATAAACTAACTTTTAATGCTGGTTTACGATACAATAAAGACAAATATTCAGGATACAGAGACAACGCCAGATTTTTTGCTGAAGACTTAGGGATTTTAGACAATAATACTGCCGATGATGCGGTAACAACCGTAAAAGGAAATCCGTACACGTATTGGAGATATGATGTAAGCGAGTGGTCATATACAGCAGCGGGAAATTATAAATTTAATGATAATATGGCTTCTTACGTGCGTTACAGCCACGGTTTTAGATCGCCAATCGAGGAATCATTTTATGATAATGCAGCCGATTTGAGCAAATTGGAAAATACAGAAGTAAATCAGTTTGAATTAGGTTATAAATATTCAAATTCTTTCTTCTCTGTAAATGCCAACTTGTTTCACATGAATTTAAAAAATGTTGCTTTTACTGATATTTTATCTGATGGATCTTCTGAAAATAAATTTGCCGATGTAAACAATATTGGTCTTGAAGTAGAAACGAATGCGAGATATAAATTCGCAAAATTGAATTTTACATTTACAGTTCAAAAACCAGAATACGACAACTTTACAGGAACAAATGCAGATGGTTCTACTTTTGATTTTAATGGAAATACAGCACGAAGAATCCCTAAGTTTTTCTGTAATCTAAGACCAGAAGTGGATATTACAAAAGATTTTACAGCGTATGTTCAGTTTTCTTATTATGATAAAAAATTCACCAATCAGGATAACAAACAAGTTTTACCGGCTTACAAGGAAGTGGGAGCAGGTTTGAATTACACATATAACAATCTTCGTTTTGCGGTAGATGCTTCGAACTTATTCAATGAAATTGGTTTGACAGAAGGAGATCCGAGACAAACCACATCTGCGGCGAGCGATGTGTTTATGGCAAGACCTATTTTAGGACGTGCCTTTAGATTTTCGGTAGCGATTAATTTTTAAATTTATAGAGACGCACTGCGGTGCGTCTTTACATAAAAATACAATGTAACACAATACAGGAATGTAGAGACGCACAGCAGTGCGTCTCCGCAACGTAACCAAAAAGCATAGACAATTTTTAACCACATAGAAACATAGATTTTAGTATCAAAAAAATAGAAAAAAACTAGTTTCCACACATAGCTATGTGAATTAATGTAGTGAAACGTCTTTAAACATAAAGTAAACTATGTTTCTATGTGTTTAATTTCCATGCAGTAACGCACAGACAAAACAAAATAAAAAAATGAAAAACATAGGAATTAAAATTTCCCTCTATCTCAATTATTTTGTCTTCGCTATTTTACTAAACAGCGTTGGGATTGTGATTTTAAAATCACAGAAAAATTATGGAGTCGATGAAGTTCAGGCCAGTATTTTAGAAGCTTTTAAAGATATGCCAATTGCAATTGTATCTTTTTTTATAGCTTCTTTTTTACCAAGAATAGGCTATAAAAAAGCAATGCTTGCAGGATTAGCTTTGGTTACTTTGGCCTGTATTTCTATGTATTTTGGAAATTCATTCGACAATGCTAAAATCCTTTTTGCCACCGTTGGAGTTTCTTTTGCGCTGATAAAAGTTTCCGTTTATTCGTTAATAGGAACCGTGACCGAAACCAAGAAAGAACACAACGCTTTGATGAGCAGTATTGAAGGTTTTTTTATGGTGGGAATTGCGCTGGCTTATTTTTTATTTCCAGCGTTTAATAACGAAAAAGATCCAAATTCATGGCTAAATGTATATTGGCTATTGGCAGGATTATCGTTTTTGTCCTTTCTGTTTTTACTTTTTATAAAATTTGAAGAAACCGAAACAGCAGCAGGAGTAAATCTCAAAGATGATTTTCTGCAGATGTTTAAATTAATGGCAAAACTGCTCACCATTATTTTTGTTGTCAGCGTGTTCTTATTCGTAATGATCGAGCAGGGAATACTTTCATGGCTTCCTACATTCAATACCAAAGTACTTCACCTGCCAGAAAATATAAGTATTATGATGGCAAGTATTCTGGCGGTTTCATTAGCCGTTGGAAGATTGATTGCCGGAATTGTAACTAAAAAAATAAACTGGATTTGGGTTTTAAGTTTTTGCATTATCTGCGCCATGCTTTTGGTCACATTTGTACTTCCAAAAACAGTGGGATTAGAAGTAAAAAATATTGATACACTTTCAGATATTCCATTAATTGGGTTCGCATTTCCTTTAATCGGACTTTTTATTGCGCCTATTTATCCGTTATTAAATTCTATTGTGTTAAGTGCACTGCCTAAAAACCTGCAAAGTTCCATGACCGGATTAATTGTCATTTTTTCTGCTCTTGGCGGCACATTAGGTTCCAGAATAACAGGATGGCTGTTTAAAAACGAAGGGCCGGAAAAAGCCTTTTATTTTACCTTAATTCCAATGACCTTATTATTGATTTCCTTTTTTATCCTAAAAAAAATTACTGCAAAAGATGAAATTTAAACTCCATATAAACCAAACCATCGAAAAATTATTGCTTCAGGAAGATACCGACGGCGATAAAAAAATCACGATTGATGACAACGGTCCTAAAAAGTTTTTATTGAATGATGAAAACGGAAATTCTGCCGTGATTGAAGGGACGTATCAGCTTTCAAATTTATTGCAAGAACTGGCTTTGGCCAAGAAAAACAGTACTGAATTTGCCGTAATAGATTTAAATGAAATCACCGAAGATCCTGTAAAAAGAATTTCAAGAAAAATCAAAGATTTGTATTGGAACGGTCTTACGCGAACAATCGATGCTGCCGGCGTAAAGAAAATCCTCGAAGATGATAAAATAGAAAACGAATTTGCCTATTTGTATGTGCCTTTTGGCGACGAAATTGTTTTTGATTATTTCAAAAAATTAGAAGCCGTAACACCCAAATTAAAAGTGGTGCAATTGCCTAAAAATATTTCTCCAGAATATGTTTTATCGCTTAACAAAAAACCTGGAATTCTGGCTTTGGCGCTTCAAATTAAAAACAATGAAATCTCAGGAGTTCCGTTCGTGGTTCCCGGCGGCAGGTTTAATGAAATGTATGGCTGGGACAGCTATTTTATCGCCAAAGGACTTTTGATTGATGATAAAATTGAATTGGCTTTAGGTATAGCCGAGAACTTTAAATATCAAATCGATCACTACGGAAAAATTCTAAATGCAAACCGAAGTTATTATTTAACCCGTACACAGCCGCCATTGTATACATCGCTGATTATGGATGTTTTAGAAAAGTCAAATCCTGATATTTTTTGGATTGAAAGGCATTTAAAAACCGCTATAAAAGAATATCTGACGGTTTGGATGGAAGAAGGAAAACGACTTACAGCAAATGGTTTAAATCGTTATAAAGCAGAAGGAATTGGACTTCCGTTTGAAGTGGAAGAAGGGCATTTTGACGACATTCTGGAACAATATGCTCCCAAATACAATTTATCGACACGCGAATTTGAAAAGAAATATCTGGAAAGAGAAGTGGTTGATGAAGAACTCGACAAATATTTTATTCA
Organism: Flavobacterium artemisiae; assembly: GCF_042678225.1. Taxonomy (NCBI): domain Bacteria; kingdom Pseudomonadati; phylum Bacteroidota; class Flavobacteriia; order Flavobacteriales; family Flavobacteriaceae; genus Flavobacterium; species Flavobacterium artemisiae. The sequence continues at coordinate 297,251 of NZ_JBHUDZ010000012.1, forward strand.
CGATCGAAGCATGCGCGAAAGCGGCCACGATACAACCAATAGATTAGTTGGAGTCTGTGCTAATTTAAATACAGTTGCCATTAACAGCCTGCTTTATAAATATGAAACTGATATTGCTTTTTTGATTCAGAAATATTTTAAAAATGAATTTCAGTATTTTGAAGATAAATCTTTTTCAAGCGAATATTGGCTGCAAAAAGCTTCTGCGAGAAAAGAAAAAATAAACAAATTGTTATGGAATCCTGAAAACGGAATTTATTACGATTATGATTTTGTGAATGAAAAACAGCATGTTTTCGATGCTGCGACCACATTTTATCCGCTTTGGGCAAAAATAAGCACGCAAGAACAAGCAGAAATTTTGGTAAAAAAGACACTTCCAAAATTTAAAATGAAAGGCGGCATTGCAGGAAGCACCAAAGAATCAATTGAAGGTGTTCATGAAAATGCTCCTATACGACAATGGGATTATCCGTTTGGCTGGGCGCCGCATCAAATGCTTTTGTGGAAAGGGCTTTTAAATTATAATTTTAATGATGAAGCACAAGAAATGGTCTATCGCTGGCTGTGGCTTATAACCAGAAATGCAGTTGATTACAACGGAACAATTCCGGAAAAGTTTGATTTATCGATAAGCTCACACAAAATTTTCGCAGAATACGGAAACGTAGGAACCGAATTTAATTATATAACCGAAGAAGGTTTTGGATGGATGAACGCATCATATCAATTTGGTTTGACAATTCTAAAAGAGGATTTAAAACAAAAATTATCAGATCTTGTTGATCCTGATGAACTTTTTTAGTAAAACAGTCTTCTGAAAACAACAAACCCGACAGGTTTTTAAAACTTGTCGGATTTGTTTATGTAAAAGATTGCCGAAGATTAAAGGATTTCCAAGATTAATCCATGAAATCCTTTAATCTGCAGCTAAAAAACTAAACTTTTCGTCCCATTAAATTTTCGCCGAAAGTTCTTAAAACATCTTTTTTATCAGCGCTGATTTCCATTTTTTCTAAAGTTTCAAAAGCTTTTAAAGTGAACATTTCAATAGCATCTTGCGTTGCTTTTGAAGCGCCGGATTCGTTAAAAATTGCCTTTGCAGTTTCAATTTTTTCAGAATTATCATCTAGTTGTAAAGTAAATAATTGTTCTAATTCTAATGCTTTTTCGCTTGACGAAAACTCTAAAGCTTTTAAATATAAATAGGTTTTTTTGTTCTCTATGATATCGCCTCCAACTTGTTTTCCAAAAGTTGCTGGATCTCCAAAAGCATCCAGATAATCATCTTGAAGCTGGAAAGCCAAACCTAAATTAAGTCCGAAATCGTAGATTAAATCGGCTTCATTTTCTGAAGTTTCGGCTACAATCGCACCCATTTTCATTGCAGCAGCAACCAAAACAGCTGTTTTGTATTCAATCATTTTTAAATATTCAGGAATTGTAACGTCTTTTCGAGTTTCAAAATCAACGTCCCATTGTTGTCCTTCACAAACTTCAAGAGCCGTTTTACTGAATAATTTTGCAAGATTTCTAAAAACATTTGGCTCATATTGCTCAAAATACTGATAAGCCAAAATCAACATTGCGTCTCCAGAAAGGATTCCGGTATTTAAATTCCATTTTTCATGAACAGTAACCTGCCCTCTTCTTAAAGGAGCATCGTCCATAATATCATCATGAACAAGAGAAAAATTATGAAAAACCTCTACAGCCATTGCAGCCGGCAGTGCTTTTGTATAGTCGGTATCAAAAACTTCAGAAGCCATTAACGTTAAGACTGGGCGAATGCGTTTTCCGCCAAGACCTAAAATGTATTCTATTGGTTCGTAAAGATTAAAAGGTTCTTTGTGAATGTTTTGTTTTTGTAAATATTCTATAAAAAAATCCTGGTACTGACTAATATCGTGCATAAAATGGAAAAATCTGATTTATGAGGCTCAAAGATACAATTCAATTATGAATTATCTAGTCGAGAAAAGTATTAAAAGAAGTTTTTAAGGATTTCGGGACTTTGAGCATTCTCATTTTTAATATGTTAAAATTATTTTTAAAAAACATGGAAACTTTTTTGGTGTTTAGAGTTTCCTGTTTATATTTGCACCATAAATTTGGAAACTTAGAACACTGTAAAAGTTTCCGTTAAAAACAGAATGATTTATAAATCAAACAAAATCAGTTGTTTATGAAAACAAAATGGACCTTAGACTCTAGCCAATCAGACGTTTTATTAGAAATGAGACGATCTAGAACTGCTTATATGGGAGGAACTGCAAATAGATTTGATGGATATGTGGATATTGAAGACAATGAAATCGAAGATGCTTCGGTTGAATTCTCTTTGGATATTAATAATAAAAATGAAAGTTTCCAATCTATTGATGCTTATTTACAGCTTCAGGATTTTTTTGAAGAAGATGAACATCCAATTATCAGCTTCAAATCGACTTCATTTCAAAAAGTGAATCAAAACATCAATTTCTTTAAAGGAGATTTGACTATAAAAGACGTTACCAGAGTGGTAGAATTAGACGCTGAATTTCTAGGTGAAAATATCTATAACGGGGAGAAAAAAGTAGCTTTTGAAATTAAAGGAAAAATCAAACGTCAAGATTTTGGGTTAGAATACAGTTCATTTAATCATCACGGAGCAGCATTAGGAAAAGACATTAATATTGTCGCGAATTTAGAATTTAGCATATAAATCGTACGAATTGAATAAATTAATGTAAAAATTATTACAAATTTATCGGAAACTATTTTTTTGATTTTAGTTTCCAAACTATATTTGTAATACAATTTGAGAATTAAAAATGAAAGAGAAAATAATTTCAAAAGCAAGCGAGTTATTTTTAAAGCTTGGTTTTAAGAGTGTTACGATGGATGATATTGCTGGTGAAATGTGTATTTCGAAAAAAACGATTTATAAGTATTTCTGCAATAAAGAAGTTTTGATTGAGGAAAGCACCTCAATGGTTCATAGACAAGTTCACGAAATTATGGACAGCATCGTAGCCAAAAATTACAATGCGATCCATGAAAATTTTGAAATTAGAGAAATGTTTCGCGATATGTTTAAAAACAATATTGATACGTCGCCGATTTATCAATTAAAAAAACATTATCCAGAAATTTATCAAAATATCCTCTCTCACGAAATTGATCAATGCACGCAATGTTTTAGAGATAATATCGAAAAAGGAATCCGAGAAGGACTTTACAGAAGTGATTTAAATATAGAGGTGTATGTTAAATTTTACTACACATTAATTTTTCATATTAACGAAAATACGGTTTCTGAAAGCGAAGCACAGCGAATAGAGTTAGAAGCATTAGAATATCATACTCGTGCAATGGCTACAGAAATGGGAGTCCAAGAATTAGAAAAACAACTAAAAAGAATTATCATTTAATCATCAATCCAAAATTAATCGTCATTCGTTTACGGGGAGTATAAAATGTAATGACGAAGCTATCTCAAAATTTAAAAATAAATATTTAACTACTTATGAAAAGAATCCTTCTTATATTTTTGTGTACAATTGGCTTCTCGGCCGGTGCACAAACAACTTTAACCTTGAAAGACGCAGTCAATTATGCGCTTCAAAATAAAGCTGATGCAAAAAAGGCAAAGCTGGAGGTTGAAAATAGCGAATATAAAATTCAGGAAGTGCGCTCTAGAGCATTGCCTCAAATTTCTGCCAACGGAAATCTAACGTACAATCCAATTATTCAGACTACAGTTATTGATGGAGCAGGATTCGGTCAGCCGGGAACTACAATTCAGGCGGCTTTTGGCCAAAAATGGACATCGACTGCAGGACTTTCTTTAACTCAGGCAATCTTTGATCAATCTGTTTTTACAGGTTTAAGAGCAGCTAGATCTACACGCGAATTTTATCAAATAAACGATCAATTAACAGAAGAACAAGTTATTGAAAGAGTTGCAAATAACTACTATTCTGTTTATGTACAACAAGAAAGATTAATTTTATTAGACAGTAATTACGTAAACACAACTAAAGTTCGTGATATTGTAAAAGGACAGTTTGATAATGGTTTGGCTAAAAAAATTGATTTGGACCGAATTGTTGTAAAAATGTCAAATATAGACACAGAACGTCAGCAGATTAAAAATCAAATTACTTTACAGGAAAATGCTTTGAAGTTTTATATGGGAATGCCTATTGAAACTCAAATCGTTCTTCCAAAAGAAGAATTTGAAGTTATTCCGGCGGCGTTGACAGAAGAGCCAAATATTGAAAACAGAACAGAATATTTGCTTTTAAAGAAGCAAGAGGAGCTTTTGGTTTTCAATAAAAAAGCAGTTCAGGCAGGTTATTATCCAACACTTTCTTTAACAGCTGGATATAACTATATCGGGCAAGGACCAGAATTTCCTTGGTTTGCAAAACCAGACAAAGGTGTTTATTGGTCAGATTTCTCTTCTATCGGATTAAATCTGCATGTACCGATCTTTACTGGTTTCGGAACTCGTGCTAAAGTAAGACAAGCAGATGTGCAAATCAGATCTTTACAAGAAGATATCAAAGACACAAAACTTTCTCTTGATTTAGATTACAGAAACGCAATCACTCAGATAAACAATAACCTTGTTACAATCGAGAACCAAAGAGAAAACATGCGTTTGGCGACAGAAATTCTTAGCAATACCAAAAACAATTACCTTCAAGGATTAGCATCTTTAACGGATTTACTTGATGCTGAAAATGCATCACTTGAAGCTCAAAATAACTATACCAGAGCAGTTTTAAATTATAAAATTGCCGAAATATCTCTAATTAAATCAAAAGGCGAACTAAAATCTCTTACTAAATAACTTATTACAATGAAGAAAATAATTATAACACTCGTAATCATAATCGTAGCTTTTTTCGGGATTAGCTATCTCTTAAATAAAAATAAAGCAGAAAACGAAGCAAAAACAGCAGTCGTTGCTGAAAAAAATGCAGCAGTTTCTGTAAAAGTAGCAACAGTAAAAACAGAAGATGTAAACTTAGGTTTTACAGCTAACGGAAACTTTGCTCCAATTCAGGAATTAACTTTTTCTGCTGAGAAATCTGGAAAAGTAATTAGTGTTTTAGTAAAAGAAGGTGACTATGTAAGAGTAGGACAAACCCTTTTAACAGTAAGAGGTGATGTTATCAATGTAAATGCACAACAAGCTCAAGCCGTTTATCAAAATGCAAAATCGGATTATGCGAGATACGAAAATGCTTTTAAAACAGGCGGTGTTACAAAACAACAATTAGATCAGGCAAAATTAGCGATGACAAATGCACAATCTAGTTTGACACAAGCTAACATTAACGTTGGAGATACTAAAGTGAAAGCTCCAATTAACGGTTACATCAATAAAAAATATGTTGAACCAGGATCTATTTTAGCTGGAATGCCTGCAACAGCTTTATTTGATATTGTAAATGTTTCTAAATTAAAATTGGCAGTTACGGTTAACGAAACTCAAGTGGCAAGTTTAAAATTAGGAAACCAAGTTAATATTTCTGCAAGTGTTTATCCTGATAAAAACTTCTCTGGAAAAATTACTTTCATTGCTGCAAAAGCAGATGCATCGTTAAATTTCCCTGTTGAAATCGAAATCACAAACAATGCAAATAACGATTTAAAAGCGGGTATGTACGGAACTGCAAACTTTGGTTCTAACAACCAAAAACAAAACTTAAAAGTGGTTCCAAGAAATGCTTTCGTAGGAAGTGTAAGCAGCAACGAAATCTTCGTAGTTGAAAACAATGTTGCTAAATTGAAAAAAGTAGTTGCAGGTAGAATCTTGGGTGATAAAGTTGAAATCATCAATGGTTTAAATGACGGAGAAGTTGTGATTGTAACTGGTCAAATCAACTTACAAGACGGAAATACAGTAGAAATTATTAAATAATTGATTTGTAAAATCAATAAACAGCATATATGAAATTAGCCGAAATATCCATTAAACGTCCGTCGTTAGTAATTGTATTGTTTACAATTCTAATTTTAGGTGGATTGTTCAGCTACAGCCAGTTAGGTTATGAGCTGATCCCGAAATTTGAAACCAACGTTATTACGGTTTCTACTGTATATCCTGGAGCTTCGCCAAGTGAGGTTGAAAATACAGTAACAAAAAAGATTGAAGATGCGATTGCGTCATTAGAAAATATCAAGAAAATTGATTCGAAATCTTATGAGTCACTTTCTGTAGTATCAATTACATTACTTTCTACTGCTAACGTAGATATTTCGATGAACGATGCACAGCGTAAAATCAATGCGATTTTGAGTGATCTTCCAGATGATGCCGATCCGCCGTCTTTGACTAAATTCTCTTTGAGTGATTTGCCAATTATGACGCTCGGTGCGAATGGTAAAATGGACGAAGCTGCTTTTTATGATTTGATCGATAAAAAGATTGCACCCGTTTTATCTCGTGTACAAGGTGTGGCACAGGTAAACATTATTGGTGGTCAAGAGCGTGAGATTCAAGTGAATCTGGATGCTGTAAAAATGCAAGGTTACGGACTTTCTGTTCCTCAGGTACAACAGACTATTTTAACTTCAAACTTGGATTTCCCAACAGGAAACATTCAAACTAGAAATCAAAAAATCTTAATCCGTTTAGCAGGTAAATATAAAAGTGTTGAAGAATTAAGAAACTTAGTAGTTTCTTCTAAAGACGGAATTCAGGTTCGTTTAGGAGAAATTGCAGATGTTCAGGATACACAAAAAATCGCAGAGAAAATTGCGCGTGTAGATCAAAAAAGTGCGATTGTACTTCAAATTGTAAAACAATCAGATGCCAATGCCGTTGCGGTAAGTGAGCAGTTGATTAAAACAATTAAAACATTAGAAACGGATTATAAATCGGCTCAATTAAAATTGGAAGTAGCAAAAGACAGTACAGTCTTTACTCTTGAAGCAGCAGATTCTGTTGTACACGATTTATTAATTGCGGTTATTCTGGTAGCATTTGTAATGTTGTTCTTCTTGCACAGTATTAGAAACTCATTGATTGTAATGGTATCGATCCCAGCATCTTTGATTGCAACATTTATCGGAATCTATTTATTAGGTTATACGCTTAACTTAATGTCTTTACTTGGTTTATCTCTTGTTGTTGGTATTCTTGTGGATGACGCGATTGTGGTATTGGAGAACATTTACCGACACATGGAAATGGGTAAAAGCCGAATTCGTGCATCGTATGATGGTACTGCCGAAATTGGTGGAACGGTAACATCGATTACTTTAGTAATTGTGGTGGTGTTTTTGCCAATTGCAATGAGTACAGGTCTTGTATCGAACATTATTACACAGTTCTGTGTTACGGTAATTATCTCTACAATGTTCTCGTTATTGGCTTCGTTTACAATTATTCCGTGGTTGTCTTCACGTTTTGGTAAATTAGAGCATATTGAAGGTAAAAACCTTTTCGGGAAAGTAATTCTTGGATTCGAAAGTTACTTAACTCGTTTTACAGATTGGATCTCTAACTTATTGAACTGGTGTTTAGATCATTATTTCAAAACTATTGGTGTCGTTTTAGTATTATTCTTCGGGTCGATTTTCTGGTTAATGGGAGGTGGTTACATTGGAGGAGAATTCTTCGCATCATCTGATAGTGGTGAGTTCTTAGTACAAATTGAGATGCCAAAAGATGCTTCATTAGAGCAGACAAACTTTATGACGCAAAAAGCAGAAGCTTTCTTAAAAGGAGAGAAATATGTTTTCAGCCAGATTACAACTGTAGGACAGACGAGTGAAGGTTTAGGAGCAGCACAGGCAACAGCTTACAAAGCGGAGATCGACGTTAAAATGATTGAACAAAAAGATCGTACGGACGATGCGAATGTTTACGCAGCGAAAACAAAACGTAAACTTGAAAAAATATTAGTTGGGGCAAAAGTAAAAACAGTTCCAGTAGGTATCTTAGGTACTGCTGAAGATGCAACTTTAGGTTTGATCGTAACAGGTCCGAACGTAGAAAGCGCTATGAAATTTGCAAAAATGGCAGAAGCTGAATTACGTACAATTCCTGGAACAACGGAGATTAAATTAACAGTTGAAGACGGAAACCCAGAGATCAATGTTCAGGTAGACAGAGATAAAATGGCCGCTTTAGGATTAACACTTCAAACTGTCGGTTTAACAATGCAGACAGCTTATAGTGGTAATACAGACGGTAAATTTAGAGCTGGTGAATACGAATACGACATCAATATCAAATACAACGAATTTGATAGAAAAAACATTACCGATGTTAGTAACTTGATTTTCATTAACAACGCAGGACAGCAGATTAAACTAAACCAATTCGCAACAATTTCTGAAGGTTCAGGACCAAGTAAATTAGAGCGTCGAGATAAAACAGCTTCTGTAACCGTACAAGGTCAGAACGTTGGGGTGCCGGCTGGAACAATTGTACAGCAATGGCAGGAAAAACTAGACAAATTGCAAAAACCGACTGGAGTAAACTATATCTGGGGAGGTGACCAAGAGAACCAATCTGAAGGTTTTGGTACTTTAGGAATTGCATTATTAGCGGCTATTATCTTGGTTTACCTTGTAATGGTTGGTCTTTACGACAGTTTCGTTCACCCGTTTGTGGTATTGTTTGCGATCCCGCTTTCGTTTATCGGGGTTTTATTTGCACTGGCATTAACAAACAATACATTAAATATCTTTACCATTTTAGGGGTCATCATGTTGATTGGTCTGGTGTGTAAGAATGCGATCATGCTTGTCGATTATACTAATCAGCGAAGAGCAGCTGGTGAATCAATCAGAAAGGCATTGATCCAAGCAAACCACGCGCGTTTACGTCCGATCTTGATGACGACTATTGCGATGGTATTTGGTATGTTCCCAATCGCATTGGCATCTGGAGCTGGAGCTGAGTGGAAAAATGGTTTGGCTTGGGTAATTATTGGAGGTTTGATCTCTTCATTATTCCTTACTTTGATCGTGGTTCCGGTTATCTACCAAATAATGGAAGGTATTATAAGAAGATTGTCTAAAGGAGAAAAAATCGATTACGAAGCTGAAATGCATGCCGATTATGAGCATACAGAATTAAGCGAAGACGGTTTTAATCCTAAACATACGCATTAATTGATTAATTTTTGATTTGAAAATCCCAGATTCCTTAATTGGAATTTGGGATTTTTTTTACTGATCTCTTAAAAAAGTTTCACGCTCCCGATAGCTATCGGGATGGCAGATTTGAGCAGATCAAATAAAAAATCTGTCTTTATCTGCTTAAATCTTTTTTAAATCTGCGTGAAAAAAAATAATACTTTCAATTGTAATTAGAATTTAAACCTTGGAATTTGTGATTTTTTTATTGATGTTTAAATAAATGTAGGCTTTTTCGTTTATTTGCATCTCTTTAGAAAATAACTATGCTACAAAAAGATAAATCTGCGGCGATTGGTTTTATTTTTATAACCATGTTAATTGACATTACAGGATGGGGAATTATTATTCCGGTAATTCCGAAATTAATCGAAGAACTGATTCACGGCGACATCAGCGAAGCAGCAAAAATAGGCGGCTGGTTAACTTTCGCGTATGCGATAACTCAATTTGTATTTGCTCCAGTAATTGGAAATTTGAGTGATAAATTTGGAAGAAGACCAATTATATTAATTTCACTTTTCGGATTTTCATTAGATTATATTCTACTAGCGTTTGCCCCAACAATTACCTGGCTTTTTATCGGACGAATAATCGCTGGAATCACGGGAGCCAGTATCACAACGGCTTCGGCATATATTGCAGATGTCAGCACAGCCGAAAACAGAGCTAAAAACTTTGGATTAATCGGTGCTGCTTTCGGATTAGGGTTCATTATAGGTCCCGTTATCGGAGGGCTTTTAGGTCAATATGGAGCGAGGGTTCCGTTTTATGCCGCGGCAGTTTTATGCATGCTGAATTTCCTTTACGGATTTTTCATTTTACCCGAATCACTTAAAAAAGAAAACAGAAGAGAATTTGACTGGAAGCGTGCCAATCCGATTGGAGCGATTTTAGGATTAAGAAAACATCCAACTTTGATTGGTTTGATTGCAGCTATATTTTTATTGTATGTAGGTTCTCATGCTGTACAAAGTAACTGGAGTTTCTTTACGATTTATCGATTTAACTGGAACGAAAGAATGATCGGAATTTCTCTGGGAATAATCGGTTTGTTGGTTGGAGTTGTGCAAGGAGGATTAGTTCGCTATATCAATCCAAAAATTGGAAATGAAAAAAGTATCTACACAGGTTTAGCATTATATACAATAGGAATGCTTTTATTCGCTTTTGCAACAGAAAGCTGGATGATGTTTGTCTTTTTAATTCCGTATTGCCTTGGCGGAATTGCAGGACCAGCTTTGCAGTCTGTCGTAGCGAGTAAAGTAGCACCAAGTGAACAAGGAGAAATTCAAGGAACTTTAACCAGTTTAATGAGCGCGTCTTCTATCATAGGACCGCCAATGATGGCCAATACTTTTTACTTTTTTACTCACGAAGATGCGCCTTTCAAATTTGCAGGAGCGCCTTTTATTTTAGGTGGTTTTTTAATGTTATTAAGTACGGTTGTTGCTTATTTTTCATTGAAAAAACATATAGTTCCTAAAACAGAAACCCTAAAACAAGAAATAGAATAGAACTCAAAAAATCTTTGTCTAAAAGGATTATGTGTAGCTCCTCTGGAGCTTTTGGATACAGGAATGTGAATTATACTATAGATATTTTGCTTCGCTGGAGCAATCTGAAAAACTGGGCTGATTCATTTTGAAGAAGCCCTTTTTTTATTATTGAAATTTGAAGTTTTCCTATTTAAGATACAAATAATGATTAAAATAATCAATAATAGCTTTCCCTTCCAACAAAATATCGGCACCGATAATACCATGTACAGGTTTGGCTTTATACGATTCTAAAGCTTCGTTTACATGAGAAAGATCAAAAATTACGATACTGAAATCTTTGTTTTTCCATCTGCCTAATTCCAGTTTATTTTGAGAAGAAATCTGCGTATCCATTCCTGTTCCGCCGGCTCCAGAAGCTTTGGTCTTAGAATTTTTTGCCGCCAGTTCAAAATGTTCAATGCATTCAAAACCAACGCAGGTATTTGATGCGCCCGTATCTAAAATGAAAGTTCCCTTAATACCGTTAATTTTGGCTTTAATTTGTAAATGCTGTGTTTTGGTAATTTTAAATTTTATTTTTTTGTACTTCTCCAGTTTGAGAATTTTATGTAGATCTTCCATTTCGTTTTCGCTTATATATCAAAAATAAACCAATTATTATCAAAAAACTAATGATATAAACGATATAATTGGATGATTTTTCAGGCGTTTCAATTGTTCCGTAATATACAAATGCACTCCAATAATAAGGTGATTTTTTGGCATTTGAAATACTGTCATCCTTTAAAAATGTTCTTTTTGCATTTGCTGTTGAATGCACAAAAGAAGAATTATATTTTACTTCTTTATAAAAATAATCCATAAAAATAGAAGCCGTATAATCGTTGACATTCCACAAAGAAAACAACAGATTCTGCGCGCCGGCAAACTGAAAACCTCTTGCTACGCTCATTGCGCCTTCGGCTTTAAACAATTTTCCAATTCCCGTTTCGCAGGCACTCAAAACAACTAAATCTGGATTGAGCTGTAAATTGTACAATTCAGAATACAAAATTTCCTGATCGTAAAATTTGATGCTTGCCGGAATTTCCAGATCGCCTGCTGAAGCATGTGTACTTAAATGAATTATCGATTTTCCAACAGCATTGTTTTTAAAATTATTAAAAGTCGCCTTTTCATTCTCAAAAAACTGACCATCAAAATTGTGCTTAATCGACTCTAATTCGTTCTTAGAAAAACGCAACGCATAATTGGTTTTTTCAAAAACAGGAAAAATTCCAACAACCGATTTTTGAGTATTAGAAAGCGGCACTGCATTCAAATAAAACGCAGCCGAATTATTATACGCCACATCAAAATCGTTTAAAACATAATGCATTTTAGCAAAATTTGTTGTTTCAGATTCCTGAGTGATCAAAGCTTCAAAAGGAAGGAATCCCAAAATACCATCGGGAATTATAATTAGGTTTTTATGATGATGAGGTTTCGGAATTTCAAGCTCTTTGTAAATTTTATTTCCTAAACGATTATAATTTTTAGGATTATTAACGATTGTTTTCGCGTCGTTAAAGTAATTAATGAAACCAACCAAATCAGTCAAACCTCGATGTTCTAAAGGAATTGAATAGAGTTTTATTTTTTTGTTTTCTATAGTAAAATTATAGATGTAGTTTGATCCAAAAAAATATTCAATCAGAACAGCATTGTCTTTTTCTAACTTCTCAAAAAGTTGCTGCAAATCAAAATTAGTCTGAGATTTTGCATTGGTTTTGGTGTCTTTAGATTTTAAAAGCAGCATCAATTCGTTTTGCTTTTTTATGGCTTCGTTTATTTTAGAAATATCGGCTGCTTCTAGTTTTTGCTGTTCTTTTAAAATTGTCGTATTCCAGTTTTGCAATTGCTGTAAAATCAGTTTTTGTTCTCTCGAAAGTGATGCCATATTCGAAAGATGACTTTTTAAAACTACCGATTTTGTTTTTTCCGAAAGCAAAAAAGCACTTTCTAGATAACTCTTTTTTTTCTCTTTTTGATAAAGCGAATTATAGATTTCGATGCATTTTTCAGTTCGGTTTCGGTTTCTGATTTGGGTTATAATTTTGGAGTTTTCATAAATCAAAAGTGTCTGCAAAAGTTCTTCGATATGAAACGAAAGCGCAAAACTCTTCAATGCATTATGAGGTTTATTTTCGGATAAATAAATCGATGCCTGCAAATCCAAAGCATCCAATAAAACAGTCTCCGCATAAAGCGAATTCTGATTTGGAAGACTATTTTTTGGATTGTAATTTGGAATCAAAGTTTTAAAAACCGCACTAATATTTTGAGTCGCTTCGCCGATTTTTCCCTGTTTAAAATCTAGAAAAGCATTTTCATAAAACAATTGCGCTATTTTACGCGGTTCTTTATTCGAGATTTTCTGAAACTCGATATTCGCTTTCGCTAAAAATTCGGAAGTCGCTTCTAGTTCATTTTGTTCCATTTTTAGTTTGGCTAAATTTCGATATGCATTCGCCAAAGTTTCAGACTGCGATTTGTCTTTTTTTAATAATGAAATGGTTTTCAAAAAAGAGTTTTCGGCATTTGCTAAAGCATTATTTTTTACCACAAAACCGACATTGCTCAACAAATAATTAGCACCGAGATTATTGTATAAAATCCCTTTTTGAGTGGGAGAAAGTTTTTCGGTTCGAAGTGTTTTCTCGATTAAATCAATTGCTTTTTCAACATTTCCGGTATTTTGATAAACATTGGATAAATTGAGAATAGCCGAAACTTTCTGTGTTTCGTTTTTCTCTTCGCTGGCAATAAAATAATATTGTTTGATGATGTTTTCGGCGTTTTCGTAATCGCCTAGAATCGTATATAAATTGCCTAAAGGCTTCAGGCAATATTCAATTATATCGTAGTTTTTGAATTTGTTTTTCTGATAAATCGACCAAGCTTTTTCATAACTTTTAACCGCATTTAAAGTCTGCCCAAACTGATTTTCAAAATAAGCTTTGTTGCAGTTTAAAATCACAATTGCCAGTAATTCGTCTTTGGTTTTTGGTTTCGGATTTTTCCAGAAATCATTTTCTGCTTTAGTTAAATTGGATAACGCTTCCGCGGAAGGATTAGCAGTAAAACTATCAACAGCATTATATATTTTATCTTCCTGATTTTGGCTGAAACCATTTATTGTCAGAAGAAAAAAGATTAAAGAATATAAACGATGTAGTTTTTTTTTAGCCAAGATTTAAAAGATTAAAAAGGATTTTTTGTTTGCCACGAATTACACAAATTCACACGAATTTTATTTTAAATAAATTATCACATAGTAAATTAGTGAAAATTAGTGGAATTCGTGGCAAAAACATCAGCCAAAGAATATAAAAATTAGTTTAATCCCTTAAATCTGTGGCAAAAAACTTTGCGTATTTCTGCGAAAAACCTTTGTGAATCTCGGTGTAATCAAGAAAAATCAAAACTTCCAGATCCCATAAACCTGAAAGTAATTGAAATTCTGTTCAAAATTGATGACATAACGCGCACCCAGACTCGGGCCGATTCTCGCGAAACCAGCGGTAAGATCAAATAAAAGTCCAGCTTTGTAATCGGTAAATGTGTTTTTTATTTTGTTTGAAGAGGTTTCAGAACTAATCAAAAAGTTTTCCTTATCACCTTCATAAGTATCGACTTTTATCATCTGATTTTGTTCAGAAGAAACATTGATATTCGCCTGAATTCCCGCGCCAATTCCGATATAATTATTAATGTTGTATCGAATCAAAATCGGAATCTCCCAGTTGATATTTTTGTTTTCTGTTGAAGTTGTGGTACGCACCAATTGTCGAGTTCCGTTGGCATTGGTATTAAACGCATCAACAACATTTACGTCGCTGTTGTATTTGTTTAAAGCATTTTCCCATTCGACCTGCCAATAAAAACGATACGATTTAAAAGGTGAAAGCGTCGCGCCCACAAAATAACTGGTCGATTTATCTAAATCGGGATAGAAATTGTAACCTGCTTTGGCACCAATCGAAATTCCGGGAAGAAATCGGGTAGTGGCATAATTGGTAATAATCGGTTCGTTTTTATCAAAAATAATCGCCGTTCGGCTTTTGGTTTTTACTTTATGAAAGTCTTCTCCAAACTTCATCGAATATTTGACAAAACCTTTGGTAGAATCTTTTTCGTGAACATTTTTCTGTTCGCTTCCTGGAAGATAAATATTTTTGAAAGTGAAAATAATCTGCTTTTGTTTGATAATCGTATCGAGACAACTCACAGTTGGTTCTTCGCCTTTCGGACAGATCGGACATTCTGGATACATACTTTCGATTTGGAAAGTCTTTTTATCAAACATATCTGGAATATCCGTTTCTAAACGAATTTTTCGCGCCGGACCTTCACCATTATTTTGGAAACGGGTTTTAAAATTAACACGTTTAAAACGCACCAATCTGTAATTCATAAAACTTCCGTTAGATCCCATTTTGTTGGGATCGTGAGAAGTTACAATTTCCATTTCGAGTTTTTTTATTTTATGGTTTTTATAACTTCGATTCGGAACAAAAATACCGCGCATGGTTACTGTAGCACTTGTATCTTTAATCATTTCGGGAGTCGTTTTAAAAGTGTAAAATACATTTCGGGTTTCCCCAGGATTCGCATCATCAAATTCTAAAATAGAAACATTATGATATATTTTATTAGCATCTAAAAGTGAAGCATCCAAATCTTCCTCTGTTGTAGTATTTCTATATTTGGTTTTAAAATTCCCTTCGGTGGAAGCCAAATAATTATTTGAATCGTTGAGATCGTCTACTGCAGCGACCAATTTTTCCTGAACTTCACGTTCGCCTGCATAAGTTCTAAAATCGGATAATTCGAAATTATTATGTTTGAATTCCTTTTCATTATAAAATAAATAGAGCTTCCCGCTCGCAACATAACTCTCCAGATTTTGATAACTCACTACGACTACCATTTCCTGATCTGGAATCGGGTCGCAGTTCTTGATAATTGTAAATCCGTTTTGGTCTGCGATTGAGGCAATGTCTTTGTAATTGTTGTCTGTAATATCGTTTACAGCCACTTTTTTGGGTCTTGTTGCAGGAGGTTTTCCGTTGTCGTAATTATTGGTTACAGCAAGTCTTGCGGTATACGTTCCCTTGTTTTTGTAAACGTGTTTGGGCTCGGTTTCTTTGCTGTAATGCCCGTCGCCTAGTTCCCATAAATAAGAATAACTTGGCTTTGGTGCACCCGCAATCGGAATCAAAGGCGGTGTTTCTGGTTTAAAATTGACCAAATTTCCGTTTTGAGTAAAACCAATATTGGCTCTTCGGGTTATGGTGTCTTTCACTTTGGTTTGTCCTATTGAAAAAATAGAAAATAGAATAAAGAAAACAGACAGTTGTGGTTTCATAACTAGATAGTTTTTAGCCTTAAAATCATCAGAATCAATTTTAAAACAAGATTAAATGTAAAAAAAAGCGGTGAGCAAATCACCACTTTTTCTTAAAAAAGCATTTTAAAGTTACTGTATGGCATTAATTGCAGCAACCAGTTGAGCTTCGGTACCGACTGTTGTTTCGGCCAATGTAAAAGTATAAACGGCATTTGCAGTTGTTGTTACTCCTTTGATCGCATAACGCCAGTTTCCGTTATCTTCTGTAGCAAAAATAATGTGACAAGCTAATCCAACCGGAATTTGTCCGTAATGCTCGCTGAATAATCCTTGAGCTGTGTAAGTGTCTAATTTTGCAAGAGCATTATTTCCTTCTCCGTCGTAAGAAAGATAAACCGCACTGTTATTGTTGTCATAACCTTCTGGAACATCAACTAAAATAGTTGTTTTTGGTCTCGGATCGCTGTAGAAACGGTCAACATTTGTCCATCCGAAGTTTCCGAATGTTACATAATAGTTGTTTCCTTCGCCTTGTACACCGCCTTTTCCGTCTGCACCTCTGGCATCTTTCCAAGCCAATTCTCCTTCTTCATCAATAACTCCAGTCCATAAAGTCATTAAATTATCATATCCGTCAGTTAAAGCAGTTGGAACAATCATGCTTAACGAGCAAGAAGTTTGTAATTCGACTCCCCCCTGAGTTGCTTTGATGAAGAATTCACCACCTGAAATCAATAAATTTTTCTTTCCATCTGGCATAATTCCCATCGTTGGTTTATTGGTAACCAGCATATTTCCTTTGTCAAAAAGTTCGATGTATTCGATATCCACTTGTCCCGTTACCGGATTTCCGTTTTTAGTCAAACAATCTCCGTTGATGTAGAGTTTAACCCCTTTTGCAGAAGTAAGCGTTACAACACCATTTCCTGCTGTCATCGTAAAGTTTTGTGTATTTCTTTTTACCCCTTTTTCGCTGATGCTTTTAAAAGCGGCTTTTGTTGGAGGAATTGCTTTGATATCATCTCCGTCGCTGTTATCACAGCTTGCAAAAGAAATCATTAATAAAAGTGAAAGTCCGATTGTTTTAAAAGTTGTTTTCATAATTTCTAGTTTTTATAAATCTGGCTTGATCGTTATCAAGTGGTTTTCAGATTCTGGTTATTATTTTTTGTAAATCAATTGGGGTTTGATTTTGTTACCCCTGTTTTTTAAAATATTTTTTTAAAGGCTTTTATACCGTTATATCAATTGGCTTTGAAAATTGTTACCCCCTATTATTGATTTTTTTTGAAAATATTTTTAAACACATAGAAACATAGATTTTGCAGCCTTGTAAAGGCGTTTCACCTAGTTTGAATGCACTTGGCAAAAACTATGTTTGAGAAACGCGTTTCTTTTCGGGTTCTTTATTTTGTAAATAATTCTATGTTTCTATGTGTTAAAAACTGTATTTTAAACAGAAAGGCATTTATCTTCAAATAGATTTCCGTCTTCATCAACGGCGACCAATATTTCTTTTTTAAAGGAGAATTTTTGAATCAGATAAATCCAAACAATCAGCCAAAAACCGAAAGTGATACAGCTTAGAAATAAATGCAGCGCATGATTTACCTCTTTTTTTTCTTTGGATAAAACCACATAAGGCAGTTTTTCGTTATGCTCGGTAACTACAAAACCATTGCGTTTTTTGGCCGCGATGATTTCGTAAAATCGGTCCAGATTCTTTTCGGTTGTAAATGGGTAACTTTTCATTTCTTTTAATTTTTTAATGTTTTTTAAAAGACTTTTGTATCGTTAAATACAAAAAATTGAATTTTTGTTACCCCATGATGTAAAATTGTTTGAGATTCTTTTTTTAAATTAGCTGTTAAAACCTTTTTTATGGATCAAAGTAAAATTCATCCTGACCAAAAATATATTGACGGACTCGTCGCAAATGATTCGGTTGTTATCGAAATGATTTACAAAAAGTTCGCGCCCAAAGTCTGTATGTTTATAACCAACAATTCGGGCGATAAAGATCATGCGCAGGATGTGATTCAGGAAGTTCTGATTTTGCTTTTTAATCAGGCGAAAGCCAATAAACTTCATCTAACTTGTCCGTTTGATGCCTACTTTTTCCTGTTATGCAAAAGACGCTGGCTTAATGAATTAAAAAAATCTGAGAATAAAGGGGTAACAATTTTTGAGAACGTTTTATCTACTAGTGAATCTGCGAGAGAATTAATCGAACAAACGGAAGAATTTGACGAAAAACAAAAGCTTTTTGACACCATGTTTCAGAAACTGGGAGAAAAATGCCAAGAAGTCTTAAAACTCAGTTTTACGTTAAAATCAATGGAAGAAGTAGCCCAAAAACTTGATGTGACTTACGGTTATGTTCGAAAAAAGAAATCGTTGTGTACAGGACAATTGACACAGTGGATTCAGGAAGCGAAAAATTTTAACTCTTTAAAAAACAAATAATCATGAACGAAGAGCGCTATATATTATTTGATCAATATCTTCAGGGCGAACTGACCGTTGATGAAAAGGATAATTTTGAAAAACAATTGGCAGAAAATCCAGAATTGAAAGCAGAATTCGAGACTTTCGTAGAAATGCATTCGCAGCTCGAAAACAGATTTGGTTTGGAAACCGAAAGAGCTGTTTTTGAACAAAATCTGACCCGAATTTCAGACAAATATTTCAAGAAAAAGAAATCAAAAGTCGTTTCTATGAAACCTTGGTATTGGACTGCGGCCGCGTCTGTAATTATTATGTTCGGATTGTTTTTCTTTCAATTCGATCAAAATCCTTCATTTAAAGATTATAATAAACCCGAAAGTGCTTATTTTACAGAAAGAGGCGTTGCTGAAGAAACTTTGAAAAAAGCCGAAGATGATTTTAACGGAAGAAGATATGCAAAGGCAATTCCGCTTTTTGAAGCCATTTTAAAAGAGAATAATTCACCCGAAATTCGATACTTCTACGGAATTTCATTAGTAGAAGAAAGTCATTATAAAAAAGCAGAAGATGTTTTGAACGAATTGATTTCAGGAAATTCTGTTTTTAAAGAAAAAGCAAAATGGTATTTGGCCTTGTCAAAATTAAAACAAAGAGATTACAAAGCCTGTAAAGAGGTTTTACAAACTATCTCACAGGATTTTGAAAACTACGAAGATGTAGAACAGCTGCTCGAAGAACTGAATTAAGTTTTTTCTAAAATATAGAATGAAAAAAGCCTTTGTCAAAGTTTCAACCTTTGTCAAAGGTTTTTTAGTTTCAATTGAGGAAATTCGTAAAGATTATTAAGAATTATTTTATACTTTCGACACAGTTTACAATTGTAAATTTCCCAAAGCTATTTTAACCTAACCATCAACCACTGCATGAAAAAAATTACGTTGTTTTTTCTTATTGTCTTTTCACAAATTCTTTTCAGTCAAACCAAAATAACCGAAACCGAAAAACTCGCAGCAACTTGCAAAGTCTGGGGTTTTCTTAAATATTATCATCCAAAAGTTGCCAATGGCGATTTTAACTGGGATCAGCAATTGTTAGACGTTTTGCCTAAAATTGAAAAAGCCGAAACGAAAGAAGCCTTTTCTTTAGTACTTGAAAACTGGATTGATAATTTGGGAGAAATAAAAAAAACCGCTCCAATTGCAGTATCAAAAGATGTAGAGTATTTTGATAAAAATTTTGATCTGTCTTGGATCAACAAGAATAAATTGTTCTCTAAAAATCTTTCGAAGAAATTAAAATTCATCGAAGAAAACAGGTTTCAAGGCGAACAGTTTTATGTTTATGGCATGGAACATGTCGGCAATATTGGTTTGAAAAACGAAAGTGTCGCAAATCCAGATTTTACAGATAAAAATTCAAAACTTCGAATGGTTTTTATGCTTTGGAATTTAGTCGAATATTTTTTTCCTTATAAATATCAAACAGATGAAAACTGGGATATTACTTTAGAAAAAATGATTCCGCTTACCATTCAATCTAAAAATAAGAATGAATTTTTTCTTGTGATAAGAAAATTAGCTTCTAGGATAAATGATAGTCATACCGATGTTTATGTATATCGAAATATAGAAGAGCCTTCTCAAGCTAAATTTTTTCCTGCTGACGGAAGAATAATCGATGGTAAAGTAGTGGTTACAGAAATCTTGGCAGACAGTCTTGCGCAAGCAGATGATATTAAAGTTGGAGATGTAATTACGAAAGTTGATAATAAAACGATAAAAGAAATTATTGCAGAAAATAGAGATTTTATCTCAGCATCTAACGAATCTAAATTTTTAGATAAACTGGTTAAAGATATATTAGTAAGCAAATCGGATACGGTAAAAGTAGAGTTTTTAAAAAATGGTAAATACGTTATCAAAACAATGATATGGCATGATTATCATGATTCTCATAGAAATGAATTTAAAAAAGGAGCCAAGAAAAAGAAGCAAAAGTTCAAAGTTTTAGAGAATAATATTGGGTATGTTGATATGGGAATTTTAAAAGAGAAAGACGTTCCCAATATGATTGAAGCATTGAAAGGCACAAAAGCTATTGTTTTTGATGTTAGAAATTATCCGAAAGGAACCATTCGAGAAATATCAAATTTTATAAATGCGCACGAAGAAAAATTTGCCATTTATACTATTCCAGATTTAAATTATCCTGGAAGATTTAAATGGACTAGCGGCACTTCCAGCGGTTCTGAAAACAAGGATAATTATAAAGGAAAAGTAATTGTTTTGGTTGATGAGAATACGCAAAGTCACGCAGAATGGACGGCGATGGCTTTTAGAGCTTCTGGAAACGCAACGATTATCGGAAGTCAGACTTCTGGTGCAGACGGTAATATTTCGGTATTTGGTTTCAGCGGATTTCGCACGGTATTCTCCGGAATTGGCGTTTACTATCCAGACAAAAAAGAAACCCAAAGAATAGGAATTGTTCCTGATATCGAAATAAAACCAACCATAAAAGGAATTCAAGAAGGACGAGATGAAGTTTTGGAACGCGCTTTACTTTTTATTGAAAAAGGAAATGTAAAAGAAGAGGAGAAAATGAATGCCAAAATAGACCTCAAAAATTCTCAAAATCTGCGTAATTAAAATTTTTAGTTTTCATCAAAGTAAAAGCTGCAAATCTGCGAGGAAATAATTAAATGTTTTTAGATCAGCGCTTTCGCGAAAGCAAATTAATTTAATCAGCGAAAATTTTTTTTCTACAAATGTGGAAAGCCGTAAAGATTATTAAGAATTAATTTATAATTTCGATTTGCAATTATAAGTTTCCCAAAACTATTAAAACTAACCAACCACCAACTGATGCAGAAAATTATTTTAATTTTAGTAATTATCTTTACTCAAATTCTCTTTGGGCAAAGTAAAATTACCGAAACAGAAAAACTTACTGCAACCTGCAAAGTCTGGGGTTTTCTTAAATATTACCATCCAAAAGTTGCTGCTGGAGAATTCAATTGGGACCAGCAGTTGATCGACATTTTACCTAAAATTGAAAAAGCGAAGACCAGAAAAGAATATTCCTTAGTAATTTCAAACTGGATAGATTCTTTGGGAGAAGTACCGCTTATTGCGCCAGTTGCTGCCCCGAAAGATGTCGTTTTTTTTGACAAAAATTTTGATTTATCATGGATAAATTTAAACGCTTTATTTTCTAGAAATCTTTCGGCAAAATTAAAATTTATAGAAGAAAATAGATATCAAACAGAGCAAGAATTTGATCCAGATTTTGATAGTTTTAAAAATCTGAAAAATTACTTCGACATTGACTATACCGATAAAAACAACAGGATCCGAATGATTTTTGCTTATTGGAATGTGATAGAATATTTTTTTCCATATAAATATCTAATGGACCAGAAATGGGATCTCTCTTTAGAACAAATAATTCCTGCGGTTGTCGAAGCAAAAACAGAAGATGATTTTTATAATGCATTCATAAATCTGACTACTAAACTCAATGACAGTCATGTTGAATTTGCCATGTATAATAATTCGATATTTAATGATAAAATTAAATCCTTTCCTGGTAGAGGAAAAATCATAGATGAAAAATTGGTTATTACCGAAATTACTGGTGATAGTTTGGCACAGGCAAACAATGTAAAAGTTGGAGATGTAATCACCAAGATCAATCATAAAACGATAAAAGAACTTATAGCATTACGCAGAGATGCAATTAGCGCCTCAAACGAATCTAAATACTTAGATAAGTTAGCGTCGAGAATTTTGATGAGTTATTCGGATAAAGTAGACGTCGAATTTTTAGAAGATGGCAAATACACCACGAAATCTATGACTTGGATGGTACACCATGAATCTCATAGAAACGAATATAAAAAAGGGGCACAGAAAAAGAAAGAAAAGTTTAAACTACTCGACAATAATGTGGGATATGTAGATATGGGAGTAATTAAACAAAGACATATTCCTGATATGATAGAGACACTAAAATCTACCAAAGCGATTGTTTTTGATATGAGAAATTACCCAAATGGAACGTATGAAGATATTTCTAATTTTTTGAATCCTAAAGAAGCAACATTTGCCATTTATACTTATCCTTATCTAAATTATCCGGGAAGATTTTACTGGACAAAAGGAACAAGTACGGGTAAAGACAATAAAGATAATTACAAAGGAAAAGTTATTGTGCTTTTAAATGAAAAATCTCTTAGTCAGGCAGAATGGACAGCAATGTGTTTTCAAACTGCCGGAAATACAACCATTATCGGAAGCCAGACTGCGGGTACAGACGGAAATGTTATTGAACTGGATTTTAAACATTTTCACACTCGTTATTCGGGAATTGGAGTTTATTATCCTGATAAAAGAGAAACACAAAGAATCGGGATTGTTCCCGATATCGAAATAAAACCAACTATAAAAGGAATTCAAGAAGGACGTGATGAAGTTCTGGAACGCGCATTAAAATTCATAGAAATGGGGGTCTAAGTTTTTAGCTGCAGTTTCAGTTTTCATTTTTTGATTAGGCCTCTGTCAAAGTTCAAACTTTGATAAAGGCCTTTTCTTTTTGTAATAATTAAGATCCGTTTTTATCGGCGCTTTCGCGAAAAAAAATCCGTAAAATCCGCGTCCTTAAAAGCAAAGTTGGGAAAGTCTTTAATATTGTCGTATTTTTGGCAGCGATAAAAATGAAGACATTGAAACCTACTATAACAATCACCGATACACACACCCATTTATATTCTGAAGAATTTGATCAAGATCGCGACGAAATGATTCAGCGCGCGCTAGATGCCGGAATCACTCGTTTTTTTATTCCTGCAATCGATGCTGCAGCAACGCAGTCAATGTATGATTTAGAAAAAAACTATCCAGAAAATATATTTTTAATGATGGGTCTGCATCCCACTTACGTAAAAGATAATTACGAAGACGAATTAAAACACGTAGAAATGGAATTATCTAAACGAAAATTCTACGCAGTTGGCGAAATCGGAATCGATTTGTATTGGGATAAAACGCATTTAAAAGAGCAGCAGATTGCCTTTAGAAGACAAATTCAATTTGCAAAACAATACAAATTACCCATCGTAATTCACTGTCGTGAAGCCTTTGATGAGATATTCGAAATCCTTGAAGAAGAAAAATCTGAAGATTTATTTGGGATTTTTCATTGTTTTTCCGGAACTTTAATACAAGCACAGCAGGCAATTTCGTACAATATGAAATTAGGAATCGGCGGCGTGGTGACATTTAAGAACGGAAAAATAGATCAGTTTTTAAATCAAATCGATTTAAAACACATTGTTTTAGAAACCGATTCACCTTATTTAGCGCCAATTCCGTACAGAGGAAAAAGAAATGAAAGCAGTTATTTGGTCAATGTAATTTCTAAACTAGCCGAAATTTATGATGTTTCTGAAGAAGAAATCGCAGCAATTACAACGCAGAATTCTAAAGACGTTTTTGGGATTTAACCTGTGCCTTACAAAACTTTAATTTTTTTTTTGTTCTTTTGCCCACTTAAAATCTATATAAATAATGCAGAAATTTGATGCCATTCGACCTTTTTATGATTCCGAAATAAACGAAGTACTTCAAGTCGCGGTTAATCATCCGATGATGAAAACCATGATGAACTTTACTTTTCCGGAAGTAGAAGATGAGGTTTGGAAGGAACAACTTAAGAAAACACATTCGATTCGTGATTTTCAATGCAATTTTATTTATAACACTATTCAAAAAGTCCTAGAAAAAAGCTCAGAAGGATTAACAACTTCAGGTTTTGAAAAACTAGAGCCAAATACTTCCTATTTATTTATCTCCAATCACAGAGATATTCTTCTGGATACCACTTTACTAAATGTATGTTTATTCGAACATGGTTTGGTAATGACAGCATCGGCAATTGGAGACAATTTAGTTAAAAAAGCATTTTTGTCTACTTTAGCTAAATTGAATAGAAACTTTTTGGTTTTGAGGGGTTTAACGCCTCGAGAAATGCTTCAAAGTTCGAAGTTATTGTCTGAATATATGGGACAATTACTGCTTCGCGAAAACCGTTCGGTTTGGATTGCACAGAAAGAAGGCAGAACAAAAGACGGAAACGATGAAACCAATCCAGGAGTTTTAAAAATGATCGGAATGGGTTCTGACGAAGAAAATTTAATGGATTATTTTAAGAAATTAAAAATCGTTCCTGTTTCTATTTCGTACGAATACGACCCGACTGATGTGTTGAAAATGCCGCAATTAATGGCAGAAGCCAACAACGAAGTATATGTAAAAGATAAAAATGAAGATTTCATGAATATCATCAGTGGTATCATGGGAACTAAAAAAAGAATACACATTTCTGTCGGAGATGTTTTAGATACCGAAATCGATCAGATTGTGGCAGAAAATGACAATGCAAACAAGCAAATTCAGGCTTTGGCACAAACAATTGATGATGTGATTTTGAAAAATTATCAATTATGGCCGACTAATTTTATTGCGTACGATATTTTAAACGAAACAGAACGATTTGCTGAAAAGTATAAAGAAAGTGAAAAACAACTTTTTGAGCGTCGTTTAGAAATGAGAATCGGAAGTGATAATCCTGTGACAAGACAAGGATTTTTGGCCATGTATGCCAATCCTGTTGTCAATAAATTAAAATACCAAGATGTCATCTAAAGCTAAAATACTGCTGATTTATACCGGAGGAACAATCGGTATGAGCAAAGACTTTGAGACTGGAGCGCTTAAAGCCTTCAATTTTGGTAAATTGATTCAGAAAATTCCAGAAATCAAACAATTGGACTGCGAAATCGAATCGATTTCTTTCGAACATCCAATTGATTCTTCCAATATGAATCCTCAAATGTGGACAAAAATTGCCACAATGATTGAGGAAAACTACGCTTCTTTTGACGGATTTGTGGTTTTACACGGATCTGATACGATGTCGTATTCGGCTTCGGCATTAAGTTTTATGCTCGAGAATTTGTCTAAACCTGTTGTTTTTACAGGTTCGCAACTGCCAATTGGAGATTTGCGTACTGATGCAAAAGAAAACCTGATAACAGCAATTCAGATTGCGTCACTTTTAGAAAACGGAAAACCAGTTATTACAGAAGTTTGTTTGTATTTTGAATACAAATTATACCGTGGTAACCGAACTTCTAAAGTAAATGCAGAACATTTTAGAGCATTTACGGCGCCAAATTATCCTGAATTGGTAGAATCCGGCGTTCATTTAAAATTGAATAAACATTTATTTCTTCCTATAAATAAAGACGCTAAATTAATCGTTCACAAAAACTTAGATAATCACGTGGCGATTATTAAAATGTTTCCAGGAATGAGCGAAATTGTTTTAGCTTCAATATTAGCAACTTCAGGTTTACGTGGAATTGTTCTGGAAACTTACGGTTCTGGAAATGCACCAACTGAAGATTGGTTTTTAAACTTAATCGAAAAAGCCATCAAATCGGGAATGCACATCGTAAACGTAACCCAATGTTCAGGCGGAAGCGTAAACATGGGACAATACGAAACCAGTACAGCTTTAAAATCTTTGGGTGTTATTTCAGGAAAAGACATTACTACAGAAGCAGCGATTACAAAACTAATGTATCTGCTTGGACATAATATTCCGCAAAACGAATTCAAAGGTATTTTTGAAACTGCTTTGCGTGGTGAAATATCTTAAAAACGAAATTCCAATTTTTTAAATCCCAAATTCCAAATCTCAAACTTTTCATTTCGAAGATTAAGAAATGACAAGCTCGTGTGTAATTGGAATGGTAAAGAACTTTGACAAAGTTGAATAGTTAAGTTTGTCAATTAACCATCTTAATTAAATGAACTTATATCACTTATATGGTTCAAAAAAGTAAAGTTAGAATTAGGAATTTTTATAAGTAACCGGACAAGTCTCCAATTCCTCTTCCACTTTATGTTTTTTATAATAGACATAAACCAAGACCGAAAGAATACAAATAATTCCCTGAATGGCAACTGTAGCTCGAACTCCAAGAGAGTGAGAAACATAACCAATAATCAAACTTCCCACAGGAATCATTCCTTGATACGCCATCATATAATAACTAATACTTCTAGAACGCATATTTACGGCGCTGTGTGTCTGAATATAAATGTTGATAGAAGAAGTTTGTCCCATCATTCCGATGCCGCTTAAAGTCATACAGATCAAAGCAATTGTCATACTATTTGAAAAAGATAAAATGATAATACTGAAACCCAAAAGTAAACTGGCTGCAATCATCAGTTTATTCATATTTTCTGCCGATTTTAAGTTCGCTAGATAAATGGCAGAAAGAACAGAACCAATTCCGGCGGCGCTTTCGAACCAGCTGAAGGTTTCGGCGTTTCCGCTAAAAATATCTTTCGCAAAAACAGGCATCAAAGTATTAAACGAAATCACAAACAAACTGCTGCAAGTCAGCATCAGAAGCATTCTTGCCATTTCGGTTTCTTTTTTGACATAATCAAGACCTTCCATTAAATCGTCGATCATATTCAATTTGTTTTCAGCTTTAATATGGGGTGTGATTTTCATCATAAACAATGAAATCAAAACAGGAATGTAACTAATAAAGTTTCCAATAAAACAAATGTCTTCACCATATTGGTGCAGAATAATTCCGGCAAGGGCAGGTCCGGCAATTCTAGCAAAGTTGTTCATGGTAGAATTTAAGGCAACCGCATTTGGAAGATCTTCTTTATCATTCACAATATCAATCATCATCGTTTGGCGGCAGGTCATATCAAACGCATTGATAATTCCCTGCATTAAACTCAATGCCAGAATAAAATTGATATTATAAATTTTTAAGTAAATCAGCAAAGCCAAAATCCCAGCTTGAAGCATCGCTAAAGATTGCAGCACAATCATCGCGCGGTGTTTGTCGTAACGACCAATAATACTTCCAGCCAAAGGCGCAAGAAATAAAGACGGAATCATACTTAAGAAAGTCGCCAGTCCCAATAAAAATACAGAACCTGTTATACTGTAAACCATCCAGCTCACGGCCGTTTTCTGCATCCAAGTTCCGATAACCGAAACAGATTGACCGTAAAAGAAGAGTTTGAAATTTTTAGATTTTAAGGCTTTAAACATGATCTTATTATTTGATTACAAAGTTCGTGATTATGATTTCATTAGAAAAATTAATAATTTTACTGATAATAAGTACTTAAACTTATCAATATGGAAATTTATCAACTGCAATATTTTATTAAAACTGCTGAAGTTTTGCATTTTACAAAAGCGGCTGAATTGTGTTTTGTAACCCAATCGGGACTTTCGCAGCAAATCAAAAAATTGGAAGAAGAACTTGGAATGCCTTTGTTTAAGCGAATTGGGAAGAAAGTTCAATTGACCGAAGCAGGTTCTGTTTTCTTGCTTCATGCCAAAAAAGTGGTCGAAAATATAGAAAACGGAAAACAAGCAATCGTCGATTTGAACGAAATGATCGGCGGTGAACTCCGAATTGGCGTAACCTACATTTTCGGACTTTTGATTCTTCCCATTGTCAATACTTTTGCTAAAAGATATCAGAATCTCAAAATCATTGTAGAATACGGAACGACAGAATCGCTGGAACAAAAACTTATAGATAATACTGTAGATGTCGTTTTGGTAATTCCGTCGCACGCGATTGAAAATCCGATTCAGAAAGTGCCTTTGTTTACCTCAAATATGGTTATGGCAGTTTCTAAAAATCATGCTTTGGCGAATCTGGACAAAATTGCTTTTAAGAAAATAGAAGATATTCCGCTGATTCTGCCCGGAAAAGGTTCGAATTCAAGGGAATTTGTCGAAGAATTATTTCAGAAGTTTAACATGAAACCAAAGATTTCGATCGAGCTGCATTCTATTCATGCATTATTGCAAATGGTAGAAAACAGCGATTGGTCAACAATTGTGGCCGAAAAAGCCCTAAAAGGCTGGGATGAACTACGTGCGATACAAATTACAGGAGTTGCCACAAAACGCGAAGCTTTTATGCTCACGATTGGCGGTTACCAGAAAAAAGCAGTAAAATTGTTTATGGAAGAATTTAAAAAGAGCATTTAAGTAATCTTGAATTACTTTTGTAAACTCAATTTTTTTTGTGTTCTTTGCAGACCAAAATAGAGAGGTGTCCGAGTGGTTTAAGGAGCTAGCCTGGAAAGCTAGTATATGGGTAACTGTATCGAGGGTTCGAATCCCTTCCTCTCTGCAAGTTTTTAAATTAAAATAATACCGAACCTCGAAATCTATATTTCGAGGTTTTTTTATTGATTTTTTCAGTATCAGAATTTTTTTGACACCTCTATTCAAATATAATCTTATTTGAGTGTAATTTTCTGAAATATAATGATTTATGTATTGGTTCAGTTGTAAAGAATTACTTTACAACTGAATTTCTCTTTGCTAAAATCTCAATTTATTTTAAGAGTATAGTCCTTTTGATATTTTTAAAAATAAATAATAATTTGGTTTTCAGTTAGTTATTATATTTATTAAAATTTTAACACTTATTTTATTAACTATCAGTAATATGTTTGTATATTTGCATCATAGTTCTTTGAAACATGTTTTGAAAGTTAATTGCTAAATGGAGAGTTTAAATTTTTGTTCATTTTCTTGAACAACCCTTAATTGGGATTTAGGACACAATTATCTAAAGTTACTGAAAAGCTGTCGACGCCCCTGAAAAAGCGCCGCTATCTTTATCGTGAAAAGAATCGATGAACCATTCGATTATGATCAAAGAAAGTTTTAAGTGAATAAGAAGATAAATTGATTGATACTAAAGTTTCTTTTTGGAAGCAGAATTTTGAAGTGGTGCGTGAGAGCATTGTCTACGCATTTAGTAATTAACGATTGTTAAATAAGCAGATAGCAACGAAGCTATTACTAAAACTTAAATAATATGTCAAGAATATCTAGACTTCAAAACATCGATGGTTTAATAAACGCTTTAACCATCGCAAAGAACCAGTGCTCTCTATCGGAGAATGATGTTAATTTATTAAATGATGCAATAGCTAAATTAAATAGATTAAGAAAGAAAAAAGGACTGACTGATAAAAACTATAAATCTGAAGTATCAGATATTATCGCTCTTCTAATTAGATTTTTTAATTTGATGCTGTAAATCATGATTTTAAAATCAATATCGTTAAATTCCCGACACCTCTTTAATTTTTTTTATACTAATTATCATGAACATAGGTCAAGTTATTAAAGACACAAGAAAACAGAAAGGACAAACTCAGAATGAGCTTGCTTTATCTTGTGGGATTACTCAGACATATCTTTCTCAAATTGAAAATAATTCAAAGGAACCTAATTTGTCGACTTTAAAAGTTATAAGTCAAAAACTTGATATCCCTTTACCGATATTGTTTTTTATGTCTTTAAATGAAGAAGATGTTGCTCCAGAAAAAAGAGAAGCTTTTGCAATTATAAATCCATCCGTTAAATCTTTTATTAATGAATTCTTTAGAGACAAAAAATAAATTGTTTTTACCATCAGTTATAGGTGAGAAAAGTAAAGATCTTGATGAAATTATACAGTCAATAGATGATCATTATAGAGAACGTATTGAGCAAAAAATTGATAATAAAACAGGAAAACCTAAAACATACTTAGATGGAACTGTTAAGGAGCGAGTAATTCGACCATCGAAAAAAAGATTGAATCTTATTCAGTCAAAGATAAAAGATAGAATTCTTTCTAAAATTGAATTACCAAGTAATGTGCATGGTGGAGTCAAGAAAAGAAGTAATATAACAAATGCAAAACCTCACCAAGGTAATAAATTCGTTTTTGTAACTGATTTAAAAGATTTCTATCCTTCTGTTAAAGCAAAGAAAATTCATGATTTGTTTATTGAATTAGGTTACAATAAGCAGTTTGCTTTTTACATGACTAAATTAACAACTTGGAAAGGTGAGTTACCACAAGGAACTCCAACGAGCACACATATTTCTAATATTTTTTTTCTTAAAACGGATTATGAGCTTATAAAAATATGTGAGGAAAATGATATTACTTATACTAGATATGTTGATGACTTAACATTTTCATCTCCAAAAAATTTTCAACATTTAATTCCAAATCTTTTGAGCATTGTGAAAAAGAGTGGATTAAAAATTAGCTATAGAAAAACAGATTATCAAGGCAAACAAACTGTAACGGGAATTAGAGTCTTACTTTATAAAATTGATGCGCCTCAAAAGATAATTGAAAAAGCAAAATTGGAAATTGATAATCATCCCTCATGTAAGCCTATGAGTAATTATGTTGAGAGTATAAGAAAAACTAATCGATAGATTTTTTAATTTTTAATATAAACAAAAACTATTTCCCTTTAAGCAACTTCTCCAAATATTCATTTTTATCTTTTTCAGATTGTAATAAACGTTCGTAAAGTTTTTTATTCTCCTCATAAACTTCAACTAATTTATCTAATGGATTGAACGTACAGTGATTTGGCTGTATGTTTCCAGAGTTAGAGCTATTGTCATAAAAATTAGCAAAATAATTAATCATATTTTCTTCAGAAAAATTTTGAATTGCTTCTACAGTTACGCCAAGTGCTTTTGCAACTTCTTTCAGTTTTTCTTCGTCAATGGTTTCGCTGTTTTCCATTATCGAAACGGCTTGTTGATTTGTGCCTAAAGCTTGTGCTAAAGCTTCCTGTTTCATGTCTTTTAGTTCACGAATACGGCTTATTTTTCGCCCTATATGATTTGGTTTTATTGCTGTGCTCATGATTCAAAGATATTTAAAATTGTTGAGGTAAGAATCTGTTTTCGTAAAAAACAAAGCTTTTTTGTAAGATACGCTTTTCATTATTTACACAAAAGTACTGTTTTTATAGAAAATTTAGAAAACGTAAATTCTAGATCAATGCTGAAGTTTTTAAAAGGTTCTGTATTTTAGTATAAGATTTAATTAAAACCGAAAAATGTACCAATATTATTTTCGCCCAGCTTACAAATCAGAAGAACTTTTGATCGATGTTTTTAACGGCGCCGAAAGCGAAACTTTTACTGCCGATTTTTTACAAACCATTCATGAAATAAAACCAAAAATGATCGATATTCTTGATTTATGGATGAATGACGAAATGTTAATGACAATAAATTCAGAAATAGGACAGTTCACACTTTCTAAAGATATCTGGGGTCTTGGTTTTATAACTGCAGAAGATAATCAAGAAGCTTTAGTTAGAATAAATTCTATCTTAGAAAAGTCAGAAATGTTTGAAAAAGTTGAAGTTGATTTTGAAAATTATAAATAAAAAACGTTTTTTAAAAGCTCATTTCTTCTTCCAAAAAACTTTAAAAACCTAAATAGATAGCCACAGTTCGTGAACAGATATAAAACTATTCAAAATACGTTTTCCCGCATTATTTTATTATAGAAATATTATATATTTGGCCTCTGTGCTTTATAAATAATTAGATGGATTTACCTCCTTATTCACCAGGATTACACAAACTGGTAACTTTACATGTCGACGAAATTTCTAAACTGACCAACAGTGCGGGGTTTGTTGACGTTACCCATTCTATTCTAGAAAAATACGAATTGGAGAAAGTTGGGGCTGTAGTACATGATTTCGAAAATCAAAGTTTTACGATCTCGTTCTGCCTAAAAGAATCGCATATTTGTATACACACTTGGCCAGAATACAATCAGCTTACTTTGGACGTTTATTTGTGTAATTATCTTCAGGACAATTCACTAAAAGTGCGTGCTGTAATGGCAGATTATGTGGCTTATTTTGAAGCGTCAATTATTAAAGATTTTGAAATTAACCGATAAAATATGAAGATTCCTTGTTACATCTGTAATACAGAAACCGAATTAGAGGTTGGTTTTGAAGTAGTCAATTTTGTTTGTCCAAAATGTCAGAGTATATATGCTGTTGATAATAATGGACAGTTTCGTAAAAAATTTCAATATAAAAAGATTGATTTTGAGTGTCCGCTGGAAATTGGAGATATTGGTTTCTTAAATGGAAGTAACTATAAAGTAACGGGAATTCTAAGAAAAAATGTTCATCCAAATTATTCTTGGATAGAATTCATACTTCAAAATGAGGCGAAAGATTTTCTTTATCTTTCACTTTCAAACGGACATTGGATGATTCTCGAAGAAATGGAAGAAATTTTCAATGTAAGTGATCATCCAAATTCATTGGAGTACGAAGATGTAGAATACGATATATTTGAGTATTCTGATGCTGAAATTATAAATGCAAGAGGATTTTTTGATTTTGAACTTCCACAGAATAAATACATTCATTTAGTTGAGTATATTAATCCTCCAAATATCATTTCTGTAGAAATAATGAATGGTATTGAGACTTCATATTATGGAGAATACGTAAAGAAAGATGTTATTCAAAAAGCATTTAAAAAGACCTCTTTGCCATATCAGTTAGGAGTAAATATGATTCAGCCCTTTCGATTTGATATTCGAAATACGGCCATTATTTTCTGTGTTTTTGCTTTGTTTATTTTAACGGCAGATTGGCTTCTTTATAAAGATCAAACAGAACAAAAAGTTTTTTCGAAAATAATTGAATTTAAAGAATCTGACAACAAGCAGATAACAAGTGAGTCTTTTGTTTTAAATGGTGCTTCGGCACCTTTAACCGTTGAGGTTTCGTCGAGCGTAGACAATTCTTGGGCCAACGTAAATATAGCTCTGATCAACGAAGAAACGAGCGACGAAATTTACGCTAACAAAGACATCGAATACTATCACGGTTATACTGACGGCGAATATTGGAACGAAGGCAGTAAAGAGGAAAAATTTAATATTTGCGGTGTAAAAGGCGGTAAATACCATCTTTTGGTAACACCGATGAAAGCACCTGAGGATCTTGCCAATTACGGAATGGAGATTAATGTAATCTGGAGGCAGCCTTCGAGCAGAAATGCCTGGTTTACGATTATTTTCATGATCATTGTTTTTGTAATTATCTATTTGCTTAAATATAGTTTTGAAAAAAGCCGTTGGTCAGACAGCTCTTATTCACCTTATTCAGAATAAATTACTATGGAAAAAATTACTGCTTTTATAAAGAACAACCGAATTCCTCTCTTAATTGGAGCTTTTTCCCTCGGAGTTTATTTCTATTTTGCTTTGGCTGGAAACCGAATATGTGACTGCGAAACCACCGAAAAATACAGCACGGCGAGAAGCCATAGTTCAAGAAATCATTTTTATCATAAATAATAAAACGTATCATTATGGAATTTATACACGCTCAGCCAATAATTAATTCGATCATCTATTCAATTTTAGGAATAATCATTCTGTTGATAGGTTATTTTATCATCGAAAAATTGACTCCAGAAAACACTTGGAAAGAAGTAGTTGAAAAAAATAATGTTGCCGTTGCTATTGTTTTGGCAGGATTCATCATTGGTCTTTCCATGATTATTAGTGCCGCAATTCATGGGTAAAAAGTTTCTTAGGTTTGAATTTCTTTTACTGTTTGCCGTATTTATCATCGCCACCTGTGGACTTATTTACGAGTTGGTCGCAGGAACATTGGCGAGTTATTTATTGGGGGATTCGGTAAAACAATTTTCATTTATTATTGGCGTGTACCTGTTTTCGATGGGTATAGGCTCTTTTTTCTCTAAGTTTTTCCACAAAAATCTGCTCAACACTTTTGTAGAAATCGAAATTTTAGTCGGTTTGATTGGCGGATTGAGTTCGGTTGTTTTGTTTTTATTGTTCGAAAATGTAGGTTCGTTTCAATTCATTTTGTACTTATTTGTCTTCGTAACCGGTTTTTTGGTTGGGTTAGAAATTCCGCTTTTAATGAATATTTTAAAAGACAGAGTAGAGTTCAAAGATTTGGTTTCGAATGTTTTTACGTTTGATTATATCGGAGCTTTACTCGCTTCGATTTTGTTTCCGCTGGTTTTGGTTCCGAAACTGGGTATTATGGGAACTTCGCTTTTCTTCGGAATGATCAATATAACCATTGCAATTGTTCTATGTTTTCTTTTAAAAAGAGAGCTGAAAAAACCTTCATTATTAAGAACAAAAGCCATTTTTTCTTTTTTATTGCTGCTGACTGTTTTCATTTTTTCAGATAATATCTTAGCATATTCTGAAGGGAAATTATATGGAGAAAATATCATTTATACCAATTCAACTCCCTATCAGCGTATCGTTTTAACGCATAATAAGAGTGATTACAGGCTTTATTTAAATAATAACCTCCAGTTTAGGTCTGCCGACGAATATCGTTATCACGAGGCTCTGGTGCATCCCGTGATGTCGATTGCAAAAAACGTTAAAAATGTTTTGGTTTTAGGAGGCGGTGATGGTTTGGCTGTTCGTGAAATCTTGAAATACAAAGAAGTAGAAAAAGTAACCTTAGTCGATTTGGATGAAGGAATGACGAAACTTTTTAAAACGAATAAAGTTTTAACCGATTTCAATAAAAATGCACTAAATAATCCAAAAGTAACCGTTATCAATGCCGACGCTTATATTTGGGCTAAAAACTGTAAAGAACAATTTGATGCTGCGATAATCGATTTTCCAGATCCGTCCAATTATAGTTTGGGGAAATTGTACTCTTTGAATTTTTACCAAACCATAAAAACCATTTTAAAGCCCGATGCCGCATTAGTGATACAAACCACTTCGCCTTATTTTGCGCCAAAATCGTTTTGGTGTATCAATAAAACTGTGATGCAGGTTTTTCCGCAGGTCGATGCGTATCATGCGTATGTTCCGTCTTTTGGAGAGTGGGGCTATACGATTGCAATAAACGGTTTTGGAACCACTTTTAATACCGTAAACAGAAAGGCCGAAGGACTGAAATTTTACAATTATCAATTCGATCGATTTAATTATTTTACAAACGATATGATCTCAAATCAAATAGAAATCAACCGTTTAGACAACCAGATTTTAGTACGCTATTTTGATGAAGAGTGGGGAAAACTGCAATAAATCCAGAAGGAGTTTTATAAAAGTAGTCGGTGCGGCTTTAATCGCAGTTCCGTTTCTGCAGTTTTGTTCTGATAAAATTGCGGTCTTGATGATTCGTTTATCGGGAACAAAACACCTTTTGGGACATCGTTTA
This sequence comes from Flavobacterium artemisiae, assembly GCF_042678225.1. Lineage (NCBI taxonomy): Bacteria > Pseudomonadati > Bacteroidota > Flavobacteriia > Flavobacteriales > Flavobacteriaceae > Flavobacterium > Flavobacterium artemisiae. The sequence continues at coordinate 332,899 of NZ_JBHUDZ010000012.1, forward strand.
TGGATTAAAGATTTTCCAAAACCAACGAAACAAATCAAGATTCCATATCTTATTGTCGGCGGTGGAATTTCGGGTTTAAGCGCGGCACGTCAGTTTCAGAAAAAGGGAATAACCGATTTTTTGATTGTTGAATTAGAAAATCATTTGGGCGGAAACTCTTCTAACGGCGAAAATAAATATTCTAAATATCCTTTAGGCGCGCATTATCTGCCATTGCCGAATAGGCACGACAAAGAGTTACTGCAATTTCTGGAAGAAGAAAAAATAATTCTAGGTTATGATGCTAAAGATTTTCCCATTTTCGACGAACTACAATTGACTTTTGCGCCAGACGAACGTTTATTTTACAAAAATAACTGGCAGGAAGGTGTGGTTCCGAAAGAAGGAAATTCGACTTCAGACGATTTGGAGTTTCAGAAATTCTTTCAAAAAATGGATATTTTTAGAAAAGCAAAAGGAGTAGATCAGAAATACTTATTTGATATTCCGCTTTATCTTTCTTCGATTGATGAAGAAACTCGGGCTTTAGATAAAATTACGATGAAACAATGGTTTGAAGACAATCAGTTTTCTTCTGTGCCTTTGTTCAATTACATCGATTATTGCTGTAAAGATGATTTCGGATTGGGAATTCCTTACGTTTCGGCTTGGGCAGGAATTCATTATTTTGCTGGAAGAAAACAAGATTCTACGCCAGAAAAAAATGACAGCGTTTTAACCTGGCCAGAAGGAAATGCAAGATTGGCGCATCATTTACAAAAATATACGGCAGATAAAACACTGAAAAATCATTTGGTTTACGAAGTTAAAATCGAAAACAACAAAGTGACTGCCAAAGCTTTTGATGATGTTTCTAAAACTTCTGTCGAAATAATTGCTGATAAAGTAATTATGAGTTCACCGCAGTTTGTAAATCAATATTTGCTGAAAGACCGAAAAGAGTTTACCAAAGATTTTCATTACACGCCGTGGCTTCTGGCGACTTTAACAGTAAACGATTTAGAAGATGATTATGGTTTTCCGCTGGCTTGGGACAATGTCATTTATGATGCCAAAGGTTTGGGATATGTCTATGATCAGCATCAGACTTTGCAACAGATTCAGGATAAAAAAGTTATTACGTATTATCATAGTTTTTCGTCGGGAGATTTGAAGAAAACGCGAAAAGAGATTTATAAAAAAGACAAAGAATATTGGAAACAATTTGTTTTGAATGATTTAAAAATCGCGCATTCTGATATTGATGAATTTACAGAAGAAATCGAAATATTTTTACTCGGTCACGGAATGATTTCGCCTGCTCCAGGATTTATTTTTGGCGAATCAAAACAAAAAGCAAAACAAAATATAGACAGAAAAATATATTTTGCCCATACCGATTTATCAGGAATTTCGATTTTTGAAGAAGCTTTTCATCAAGGAATTAATGCAGTAAACCAGATTTTAGATGGAACAACCTTGGATTCATAAAGCCAAAACGGATCTGGTATTTATTATTGGGCCGTCTTTTTTTGTGCTGGCCTTGATTTTTCTTTTTCAGGATTATATAACTGAAATTGAAAATGAATATTCTTTTTACACTTGGCTTTTTTTAATTGTTTTTATAGATGTAGCGCATGTGTACGCCACTTTATTTAAAACTTATTTTGTTGCAGATGAATTTCAGAAACAACGAAAAAGATTGATTTTTCTGCCAATTATTTGTTTTGTGATCGGAATAATTCTTTTCTCTTTCGGAAGCTTGGTTTTTTGGTCTTTCTTGGCGTATGTGGCTGTTTTTCATTTCATCAGACAGCAATATGGTTTTATGAGATTGTATGCCAGAAAAGAAGCAAAAACTAAGATTTCGGTTTGGATTGACAATCTGGCAATTTATGCTTCAACAGGATATCCGATGCTGTATTGGTTTTTTTCGTCAAAGCGAAAGTTTAACTGGTTTGTAGAAGATGAGTTTTTTAAATTCCAGAATGAATCGATTCTCGAGTTGCTCTTTTGGGTTTATGCGGGAATTATGATTTTGTATGTGGTTTATACGGCATTTCAGTCTATTAAAAACCGATTTTTTAATATCCCGAAAAACAGTATTATTTTGGGAACGGCGCTTTCGTGGTATTTCGGAATTGTGTACTTCAACGATGATCTTATTTTTACTTTATTGAATGTTGTTTCGCACGGAATTCCCTATATGGCTTTGGTTTACTTTAGAGAAATCGAAGGAAAATCAGAAAAAGAATTAGGCAATTTGTCTTTTTTAAAAAGATATCAAGGAATTTTAATCTACATCGGAATTTTGTTATTAATCGCTTTTTCAGAGGAGTTTCTCTGGGAATTTTTTGTTTGGAATGAAAATATCAGCATAAGCAGTTTTGATTTTTCAAGCTGGCAGATTTTTTTGGTTCCGTTGTTGAGCGTGCCGCAGTTTACACATTATCTGCTGGACGGTTTTATCTGGAAATCGAAGAAGTAAATTAACGCTTTTAAAATATTTAAATTAAACCATAAAATTATGATTGGAAACTGGAAAGGTTACTACAAGTTTGATAATGAAAAAATTCAGGAAGCAATGGGTTTTGAAAAAACGAATTTTACGATTGTAATTGAAAGTTTTGAAAATGGTAATTTTCTAGGAAAAGTAAACGATGACGTTGCCACTGGCGGGATGAAAGAGACTGGAAATGTTGTTGGAAAGGTAAAAAAGGATCAAGTTCGATTTCGAAATTTATGCCTCTAAATTGTCAGATACTTGAAAATGGAGAGCGAATAATGGTAGACAGAAAACACCCGACACTTTATTACGAAGGAAGTTTTTCTAAAGATAAAACGGAGATAAGTGGTAAATGGTTTTTTAAGAGAAAGGTGGCTTTCCTATACGGTTTTTTTCCAGTATTTTATAGTCCGGGAAAAGGGACTTGGAGTATGACATTATCTTAAGTTTTGTTTTGCAACGCGATTTTTAAGGTCTAATAAAAACAAAAAGTTCTAATCTAGCCCCGATAGGAGCGGTATCCTTTTATGATCCCGTTTTTTTAACGGGAACATAAAAGATATAGCGGATAGCGGGACTAAAGGTTCTTTTGAAAACGTAAATTTCTGCTCCTGAAAAATCAAAAAATTAATCTTGTAAAGCAGATTTTACCTTTGGCATCATGCGGTCAACAAACATTTTGTACGCAATCTGCGAAGGATGAAGTCCGTCTGAAGCTACAAGATTTGGATTGCTTAGACCTTGACGTGTAATGTCTGTAATGTTTACAAAAACAATATTGTTGTTGCTGCAGTATTTCTCGGCAAAAGAATTGTATTGATCGATTTCGGTAGAAATCATCGCACTTTGATCACCGGCTACACTTTTTCCGTAAGGTGTGTAAGCATAATCTGGGATCGAAATAACCACAACATTTTTTGCATCCCCTTTCGCAAGCTTAATGGCTTTGTTTACCAATTCTGGAAATTCTTTTTCGTAAACAGAAAAATTTCTATGCTGATATTGATTGTTCACTCCGATTAAAAGTGTTACCAAATCGTAATTGGAGTCTGGATTTTGTGTATTAATAGCTGAAAGTAAATTGGATGTTGTCCAGCCTGTTGTAGCAATTATTTTTAGCGAAATAGTACTAGCATACATATTTAGCAGACTTTGTTTAAGCTGTTCTGGAAAACGGCAGGTTTCGCATACGCTTTGACCGATTGTATAACTGTCACCAAGCGCTAAGTAATTGATAGAACTCGCAATAGGCGTATTAGGATTTGTTACCGGCGGATTTACAACTGGTGGAGTAGTGGCAACAGGATCAGAATTAGATTCTTCAGCGCTGCAACTCAAAAGGAAGACGCAGAATAAAAAGGTAACTATTTGTTTAAATTGTAATTTCATAATCTGTTTAAATTAGATTGAGGTCGTTTTAAACAAATAGTTACGTTAAATAAGAGGATTTGGATTTTAAGCCATTTCTGTTTTTAGAAGAATTTCTTCTTCAATAGCATTCCAAAGCCCGATACGTTTTTCTAGAGCCAAGATCGAAACTTCTTCTACTTCTTTCCATTTTTGAGCATCATTTTCACATAATTCTGTGATCATTTGCATTGCCATTGGGCCGTGCTCGTCTGCGTCTAGTTCTATATGTCTTTCGAAATAATATAATAATTTACCCAAATTTGTTTCAGGCAGGTTTTTCTGGAAATTTTTTAATATTTCAGTAAACATACTCGGAATCAAATCTTCTCTTCCAAAGGTAAAAGCAGCAGCGATTTCGTGCGGTTTTCCTTCTTCGATCACTCTAAAAGTAAAGTCCAAAAAGGCTTTTACGTTTGGATGTAAGGAACTTTGTTTAATCGCAACAAAAATATTTTGAAGCGAATTTACTTCTGATAAGAATTTTAAAATTCCAGTTGTATCAGCAAAACAGTCTTCCATTGCTTCAAGATACATTTCGTAATGACTTTGTCTTCTTCCGTCAAGCGTTAAATCTGTTTCTTCGGCAAGAACAATTTCATTGATTAAATATCGAGTTTCTGGATTTTTGGTAGCAAACCAAGGTGTTGTAGTGCAGGTAAGTTTGGCTTGTAACGCTTTTAAAAGAGACATAAAATCCCAAACAGCAAATACGTGAGTTTCTAGAAAACTGCGTAAATCGTCTATGTTTTGAATTTTATTGTATAATGAATGATTTAAAAGCTGGTCTTTTTGAGTTTGGATACTTTTGTTTATCGTTTCGATATTCATTTTTGGAAATTTTGGTGCAAAGATAAAAAGCTTCTCGGTTAGAAGAAGCTTTTCATATTTATTTTGTATATATTTTAATAATTGTTTTTTATTTAAATGCTGGAATTCCAGTTACATCCAAACCAGTTATCAATAAATGAATGTCATGAGTTCCTTCATAAGTAATCACACTTTCTAGGTTCATCATGTGGCGCATAATCGAGTATTCGCCAGTAATTCCCATACCTCCGAGCATTTGTCTTGCTTCGCGGGCAATATGGATTGCCATATCAACATTGTTTCGTTTTGCCATCGAAATTTGCGCTGTCGTAGCTTTTCCTTCGTTTCTCAAAACGCCTAAACGCCAAGTTAATAACTGTGCTTTTGTGATTTCGGTAATCATTTCTGCCAATTTTTTCTGCTGTAATTGTGTTCCTCCAATTGGTTTCCCGAATTGGATTCGCTCTTTTGCATAACGCAAAGCAGTATCATAACAATCCATAGCAGCACCGATTGCACCCCAGGCAATTCCGTAACGAGCAGAATCTAGACAGCCCAGTGGAGCACCAAGTCCAGATTTATTTGGTAAAAGATTTTCTTTTGGCACTTTTACATTATCAAAAATCAATTCGCCGGTTGCAGATGCACGAAGCGACCATTTATTATGTGTTTCTGGAGTCGAAAAACCCTCCATACCGCGTTCTACAATTAAACCGTGAATTCTTCCTTCTTCATTTTTTGCCCAAACAACAGCAATATCAGCAAAAGGCGCATTAGAAATCCACATTTTAGCACCATTTAAAAGATAATGATCGCCCATATCTTTAAAATTGGTAATCATGCTTCCAGGGTCAGAACCGTGATCTGGTTCAGTTAAGCCAAAACAGCCGATAAATTCTCCTGTTGCCAGTTTTGGCAGGTATTTCATGCGTTGCTCTTCGTTTCCGTATTTCCAAATAGGATACATTACCAACGAAGATTGTACGGATGAAGTAGATCTTACACCAGAATCGCCACGTTCAATTTCCTGCATAATCAAACCATATGAGATTTGGTCTAATCCCGCACCTCCATATTCTACAGGAATATAAGGTCCGAAACCACCAATTTCGCCTAATCCTTTTATGATTTGTTTTGGAAATTCTGCTTTTTGAGCATACTCTTCTATTATTGGAGAAACTTCTCTTTTGACCCAAGCACGTGCAGATTCGCGAACTAATTTGTGTTCGTCTGTAAGCAAATCGTCTAAGTTATAGTAATCTGGCGATTGAAATAAGTCTGGTTTCATGTTTATAGTTTTAAGAAAACAAATTTAATGAATAAAAATATAACAAAACACGATTAAATTGTTATATTATTTTATTGTAAAAATAAAATTATTAGAGAATTGGCAAATTAATTGTAGTTTATTGATAATTTATAGACTATTTTTGAATTCCAAAAACAACATAAATGAGGCTGATCATCTCTTTTTTATTTTTATTACTGTTTTATACTGGTACTGCTCAACCCAAAAAGGAGTTTACAGAAAAAGAGTATTTAGCAATACAAAGTAAAATTCGATTCAGTATTAACGGGGATTTTGACGAAGGGCTTAAATTTGTTCGTCAATTACAACAATCTAATAATCCACAACACCTGGCTTTTGCTTATGGTGCGGCTTCTTATTTATATCAATTAAAAAGCAATAAAGCAAAGTCTGAAGAATCCTACCAAACTGCGCTGCAACATTGGGAAAAAATGCCGGAATCTAATGAAAAAATCAGACTTAGATCGTATTTGTATAATTACAGAGGCCTTGCAGAATGGAAAAGAAGAAACTTCAGCAAAGCCTTAACTAATTATCAGGAAGGAGTTAGACTTTCCAGTAAAATCAACGATGTCATTCAAATCGTAAAATTCAAGAGCAACATTGCATTGGTTAATGAACAGGTCGGAAACTATGAACTTTCGATTAAATACCTAAGACAGAATAATGATTTTCTAGATAAAAATGAAAATTTATACGACAGAGATCAGTTTCAAAATAGTAAAAGCAATATTAATAATAACTTAGGGAATTCTTACGAGGCATATTATGCTAAAAATAGAAACCGAACTGTTTTATTAGATTCAGCCGAGTATTTCTATAAGAAATCAATAACATATTCTCAAAATTATATTGACAATAAGATGAATGCCAAACTTAGTTTGGGTAATATCTATGTGTTTAAAAAAGATTATGCAAATGCTGAAAAAATCTATTACGATATTGCAATTTATGCCAAGCAATCTGGTAATGAAAACTACTTCAAGATTGCAAACTTTAATCTGGGTGATCTTTACTACAGTCAGAAAAAATATGATAGATCTCTTATATTTTTGAAAAAGATAGACTCTGTATTAGAGAAAAATAAAACAATTGATAACAGCTATTTTAGATCTAATTTTATTCAGGCTAAAATTTATAGTATTAAAAACGAACCCGAATTAGCTTATAAACACTCCAAATTATATTTGGATTCTTATGAGAATTATGAAGGAGAACTTAGAGACGAAGCGCTGGAAGTTAATTATCAATTAGGAACAGCAGATCTTAGTGAAGAGATGGTTAACGTTCGAGAAAAATATAAATATGAAGTCTTTAGAAATAAAGCCTTAAAAATATTTTATGTTATTCTGGTGATTGGAATTGTATTTTTCTTGATCAAAAATATCAGGGATAAAAACAAAGCCCATAAAAAAATGAATGCTTTAATCGAAGAATTTAAGGCCAATTTGGAGAAAAAAGAAATCGAAAAAGAGCAGCAGATTCCAGAAGAAGTTATAGTTCCAGAACTCGAAGAGGTCGAAGTACAGCTTAAGAAAGAAAATGCCAATTTGAGTATTGATGAGGCTAAGGAAAATAAGATTGTAGAGAAATTATTGGCTTTAGAAGAAAAATTAGAATATCTAAATGCCGACTTTACATTAGCATATGCAGCTAAAAAAATCAAAACCAATACCACTTATTTATCCTATGTAGTTAATAAACGCTTTGGTAAATCTTTTGGTGAATATACTAACGAATTGAAGATTAACTATGTGATTAATCAAATGATAACCAATCATTTATATCGTAAATATTCGACTCAGGCGATTGCTGAAAGTGTTGGTTTCAAGAATGCGGTTTCTTTTGCAAAATCATTTCGCAAAAGAACTGGAGTATCTCCAGCTCAATTTGCGAATAATATTTAAGTGACAGCTTTTATGATTAACCGTTTCCACTGCCACCGCCTCCATTTTTAGGATCAATTGGCGGCGTTTCTCCATCACCGCCTCTTACTGCCTTTTGTTGTTGTTTTGTAATTTGCTCTAATTCGAAATCGCTGAACTTTAATTTTGTACTTTTCATTTTATACGTTTTTATATGTATCTATTGAATTATTAGTTTTTTAAATAGGAAACTATTTTCCATTTCCACTTCCACCGCCGCCATTTTTAGGATCAATTGGATCGCCTTCACCATCACCGCCTCTTACTGCTTTTTGTTGTTGTTTTGTAATTTGCTCTAATTCGAAATCGCTGAATTTTAATTTTGAGTTTTTCATTTTATAGGCTTTTTAAGTTAAATATGTATGTTTTGATAATTTGATGAGTCTTAGTTGTTTCCGCTTCCGCCTCCGCCATTTTTAGGATCTGTCTCTTCACCTTCACCTCCTCTAATTGCTTTTTGTTGTTCTTTACTAATTTTCTCTACTTGGAAATCGCTGAATTTTAATTTTGTGCTTTTCATCTTTTTAATTTTTTAGGATTGCTTTTCAATTTTTTATTCGAAATAGGATTATATTTTTTTTAATATTCATTTCAGAAATAGAATTTTTATACAGATTTCATTTTCTTTTAGGTTTCTTTAATCACAAAAAATCTTTCTAAAACGATGTTTTTTTTGTTAAGTTTTGTCTCGTTAAAATTTCACCTCTAAGACTAAATAATGTTTAAGCCAAATTGACTTTGCAGGTTAATTTTTCTATTTTTTGGGGTAAATAGAAAGGGTAAAAAAGTTGTTTTTTGAATGCTGAATTTTACTTTTTAAAGGCGGGTAACAGAAAAAAATTAGATGCAATTGCAGTTTAAAATCTTTCTTTTTTTATCAAATTTCCAATTTTAAAAATGTTTTTATAGCATTTTTTTTGGTCATTTTAGAGCTGAAAAAATCACTTTTTGAACTCGATTTTTAGGCTTTTATATACATCAAAATCTTTTGTTTTTGAATGTCTTTTTTTCATGTTTTTAAGGTTTAAGATTATTGCTTCTTCAAAACTAGAGAAAAAGAGAAACCGTTAATCGAAATTAAGCATTTGTGGGTTTTTATGAAAAAAATATCAATACAATATTTTGTAAATCAATAAGTTATGTGGTTTACTATGGTAGGTATAATTTATAAATTGTATGTGGTATAATTAATAAAATGTATGTGTTCATGCATTTTTTATCAATAAAAACACCAATATTTGCAGTGTAATTATGATAAAAAACGATTGCAGACGATGTTAAAATTAGTTCAGAAATTTCTTCAGATAAACAAATACTCGGATATCAAAAATGAGTTTAAAGATTTATTTCTTTCTCATCCAAATTATCCAAGCTTATTTGCTATTACAGATTCATTCGATTTGCTTTCTGTGGAGAACGCTGCAGTGCGAGTTTCGAAAGAACAAATCGTTGACCTGCCATCTAACTTTTTAGCATATTTTAAAGATGAGCTAATCTTGGTAGAAAAGGCAAAAAATTTTGTTCGCATTAATACTTCGAAAAAATCGAATTTAAGAATGTCGTATGAAAAATTTCTTTTAGACTGGAATGGTGTAATTGTAGCGATCGAACCTAATAATGTAGTTGCTCGTGAAAATTTAAAAGCAGAATACGGATGGTTGAAATATTTTCTGCCAATGGTATTAGTAACTGGTTTATCATTTTTCTATAATGATTTTGATGTATTCGGAGTTACATTTTTAATTACATCAGTAATAGGATTAATAGTAAGTGTATTTATTGTTCAAGAAAAATGGGGCGTAAAAAACACCATAATATCGAAGTTTTGTAATTTAAGTTCTAATTCTTCTTGTCATTCAGTAATCAGTTTTAATGATGATGTCGAGAACAGATGGGTTAGTTTTTCAGATTTACCATTACTTTTCTTTAGTTCAAGTATTATTGCAATTCTGATTCAGCCCGTAAGTTCATCTGTATTTATTGGATTTTTAAGTCTTCTTGCAATTCCAGTTGTAGTATGTTCTATTTGGATTCAGAAATTTGAGATTCAAAAATGGTGTACAATGTGTCTGGCCATTTCATTTTTAATCTTGTTTCAAAGTATTATTTGGTTTGTATCCGATTCATTTACACTGGATTTTAGTGTAGCTTCTGTTTTTCCATTTGTTTTTTCGCTTTTATTGCTGATTCCTATTTGGGCGAGTGTCAAATCAATAATAAAAAAACTTTTGGCAAACGATACTTCTTTGAAAGAGTTGAAAAAATTTAAAAGAAACTATTCGTTATTAAACTTTTTGTCTAAAAAAGTACCTCATTCTGAAGGTTTAGATGAATTGAGAGGTTTAAGTTTTGGAAATAAAAGCGGTGCAGTAAAATTATCGATAATCATAAGTCCTAGCTGTGGACATTGTCACAAGGCATTTCAAGAGGCATTTGAGTTGGTTTTAAAGTATCCTGATAAAATATATTTAAAAGTTCTTTTTAATATCAATCCAGAAAACAATGATAATCCATACAAAGCTGTAGTAGAAAGGCTTTTAACGCTCAATAGATCTACACCTGGTAAAATTGTTGAAGCGATTTCGGATTGGCATATTAAGAAAATGAGTTTGAAAAAATGGTTGAAAAAATGGCAGAATGAACCTGCAAGCATGATGATTAATCAGGAAATTCAAAAACAATACGAATGGTGTTCTAAAAACAATTTTAATTATACACCAGTAAAAATTGTAAACGACAGGATTTTTCCAAATGAGTACGAATTAAATGAACTGAAATATTTTCTAAATGATTTTGTTGAAGAAAAAGTTGAAGTTCTAGAGAAAATAGCCTAAAGATTTTAATAGTACAAAAAAAATAAATTATGTTAAGAAAAATTTTAGTCTTGCAAGGAGTTCAGCAGCTGAATTCGACTGAACAAAAAAGAATTAATGGTGGAGGTGTTCCAGACCGTCCGATACAATGTGAGGAGTGGAACGCATTAGGGGAAATGACATATGCACAATGTCTTTCTTATCGTCCGCTTGAAATACAATATACAAATGGAAATTGTAAAGTTTTTGGACCGCTTTGTGGTTCAAATTCATAAGTAATAATAATAGAGGATATTTTTTCTTCTCCCATAATGAAAACCTAAATCAATTATTAATACAAAAAACAAAAAGCCATGTTAAAAGACATTTTAAAACTTGAAGGAGCTAAAGAGCTTACAAAGAATGAGAAAAAAGTAATTAAAGGCGGGTTGGCGTGCACAAACGAAGGTACTTGTCCTACAGGTTCTTATTGTGATTACGATACGTGGCTTTGCCGACGTGTATAAGCGTCTAGTTTTTTGAGAATAAAATTAGATTTTCACGGAGTATTATTATAACAACCCCAACAAATTATGCTAAGTAATATTTTAAAATTAGAGAACTTACAGAAACTTACAAAAGACGAGCAAAAGTCTATTTATGGAGGTACACCAGTACAGCCTGCCAATTGTAAATGTTTTTGCGTGATTGGAGCAGAAAGAGTTGAGACATATTGTTATTCTTGGTGCCCAGGTGGTTCGCTTCCAGGAATATACGAAGGAAGTCCGTCAACTTGTACAACACCAATGCCTCCTCTGCCACCAGGAATAGAATAGAATAAGAAAATAAAAAACTGTTTTTATTTAAAATAGTTATTATGTTAAAAGAAATATTAAGTCTCAAGGGAGCTCAGAGCATAAGCAAAATTGAGCAAAGGACAATCGCAACAGGAATTCCACAATGTTGGATTTCTGCTATCGAAGCTGGATGCATATTAATACGTTCAGGAGAAATTTGTCCTTTAGATACAGAATCAGGTATTTGCGATTCAAATCGTATTTGCTGTTAGTTTAAATGCAATTATACAATATAGCCTTTTTTAGAATTTAGTCATGTTTTTTTTAATTTGTAGGCGCTTGATCGTGGAACATTGAGCATATTCTTTACATTGATGATTGGTGTAAAGATTCTTAGGAACTTGGTCACTGAGTTGATTTTATTTGGTTAGGTTAACCAGTGTACCAAAATCCTACGAAATTGTTTTGCAAAACTACCTTTTTTAAATACCTAGACAGAGAGGATAAACATCCTCTCTGTTTTTTTTAACAACCTTTCGATTTAAATCTTAAATTGCGTCAGAATAATTTTGCATAGTTTGAAAAAATTTACCAATTATAGACAAGCAGATAACAAGGATTGTGGCCCAACGTGTTTAAAGATAATCGCAAAACATTACGGAAAAACAATTCAGATTCAGGAGTTGAGGGACAGCAGCGAAACAACTCGTGAAGGAAGTAATTTGCTTTTTTTGAGCGATGCCGCCGAGAAAATCGGTTTTAGAACTCTAGGTGTAAAACTAGATTTAAAAAGGCTGGAAGAAGCTCCTTTGCCTTGCATACTGCATTGGAATCAAAACCATTATGTAGTAATTTATAAAATTAAAAAAGGAATTTATTATATCTCAGATCCAGCCTTTGGACTGATTGAATATAATAAACAAGATTTTATTAAATTTTGGATCGGAAATAATGCAGACGAATCTACTCAAGAGGGAATTGCATTATTGATTGAAGCTACGCCAAAATTTTTTCAATCAGAATTTGATAAAGAAGATAAAAAAGAGCTGGGATTTGGTCTTTTGTCCCAATATGTCCTTCGATATAAATCATTTTTAGTACAGCTTAGTGTTGGTTTACTGGCAAGCAGTTTACTGCAGCTTATTTTCCCGTTTTTGACTCAAAGTATTGTAGATGTTGGAATTCAGAATCAGAATATTAGTTTTATCTATTTAATTCTCTTTGCGCAATTATTTCTTTTTGCAGGAAGAATTGGTTTAGAATTAATTAGAAGCTGGATTTTATTGCATCTTTCTACAAGAATTAATATTTCTCTTATCTCTGATTTTTTTATAAAATTAATGAACCTGCCAATTTCATTCTTTGATGTTCGAATGACTGGAGATATCATGCAGCGTATCAATGACCACAGAAGGATCGAAAGGATACTAACAACTTCATCTCTAAATGTCCTGTTTTCACTTATCAATATGATAGTGATGGGAGGAGTTTTGGCCTATTATAATCTTAAAATCTTTTTTGTGTTTTTTGCAGGAAGTATTCTCTATTTTGGATGGATTACGCTATTTTTAAAAAGAAGAGAAGTATTAGATTATAAACGTTTTGCCGAAGTTTCGCAAGAACAGAGCAAAGTAATGGAGCTTATAAATGGAATGCAGGAAATAAAACTTCATAATGCCGAAAAACAAAAACGCTGGGGTTGGGAGTATATTCAGGCACGTCTTTTTAGGGTTTCGATAAAAGGATTGGTTCTTGAACAAACCCAAACAATTGGATCTTCGGTAATAAATGAACTTAAAAATATTTTCATCATATTTTTATCGGCCAAATTAGTAATCGATGGTTCAATAACTTTGGGTATGATGCTGGCTATTAGCTCTATTGTAGGTAGTTTGAACGGACCTATTTCGCAGTTAATAGAATTTGTCAGAGAAATGCAAGATGCGAAAATATCGCTTGCGAGATTATCAGAAATTCATAATAAAGAAGACGAGACTCAACAGGAATTACATCAGACAAATGATGTTTCTTTTGATGCTGATATTGATATAAAAAATCTTTCTTACCGTTATTTAGGATCTGATATTCCTGTTTTAGAAGATTTTAATTTGAAAATACCTTCCAATAAAGTTACAGCAATTGTAGGTGTAAGCGGAAGCGGTAAAACAACGCTGATGAAATTACTGCTGAAATTTTATGAACCTGAAAAAGGAGAAATAAATATTGGAAATACACAATTAAAGAATATTTCGCAGAAAGCCTGGAGAGCTAATATTGGAGCTGTAATGCAGGAAGGTTTTATTTTTAGCGATACAATAGCCAATAATATTGCCATTGGAGTCGATAAAATAGACAAAAAAAAGCTGGAATATGCGGCAGATGTTGCCAATATTAAAGAATACATAAGCGGTCTGCCTTTGGGGTATAATACCAAAATTGGTTCTGAAGGACTCGGAATGAGTACGGGTCAGAAACAGCGTTTGTTAATTGCAAGAGCAGTATATAAAAACCCTGAGATTTTGTTTTTTGATGAAGCAACTTCGGCTCTTGATGCTAATAATGAAAAAGAAATCATGAAAAAACTTGATATCTTTTTTAAAGATAAAACAGTTGTTGTGATTGCGCATCGATTAAGTACAGTTATGAATGCCGATCAGATTGTGGTGTTGGATAAAGGAAAAATTATTGAAATAGGCAGTCATTCTGCCTTGGTAGAGCAAAAAGGAAATTATTTTGAATTGGTTAGAAATCAATTACAATTAGGAAATTAGCATGGCCGAAGATACATTCGAATTAAGAAGTGAAGAGGTTCAGGATATACTGACCAAAGTACCGCATTGGATGATACGCTGGGGTACAGTTTTGATATTTACAATTATTGTAATGCTGTTTTTTGTTTCTTGGTTTGTAAAATATCCCGACGTCGTAAGTACAGAAATTGTTATTACAACGAATATTCCGCCGGAGAAAATAGTTTCAAAATCTTCTGGGCGTCTCGAAGCTATCTTAGTAAAAGATAAAGCTGTAGTGGCAAAAAACACTACTTTAGCAATTATTGAAAACACAGCAAATTACAAAGATGTTTTTTTACTGAAAAGTTTAGTTGATCAATATGATATCAATAATTCTAAAAAAGATTTTCCATTTGGATTGCTCAAAAACACGCAGCTTGGAGAGATAGAAAGTGCATATGCTGTTTTTCAAAAAGATTATCAGGCTCAGGAATTAAATCAAGAATTACATCCGTACGAAATAGAAAGCAGAGCACAGACATCTGAAAAAATTCAACTGAAAGAAAGATTAGAGATTCTGCAGCAACAGAAAGTTCTTAACGAAAGTGAACTAGAACTTCAAAAGAATGAAATATCCCGATTTGAAACTTTATTTAATAAGGGAATTATTTCGGCGCAGGAAATGGAAGCCAAAAAACTAGGATATCTTCAAGCTATGAAGAATTATAAGGGGATTTTAGCTTCAATTTCGCAAATCAGATCTTCTCTTATTGATAATACTAAATCAAGTCAAAATTCGCAGGTTAACAGTACTAAAGAAGAAGTTAATCTAGGGCGTAGTGTTGCACAGTCATTTTTTCAGTTAAAAAAAGTAATTAAAGACTGGGAATTGGCATACACGTTAAAAACTTCCATTAGCGGTGTGGTAACATTTTTACAGGTTTGGAATGAAAACCAGACGATTAATGTTGGAGATAATGTTTTTTCTATAATTCCCGATGCCAAAAACGGATTTGTGGGTAAAGTAAAAGCGCCTACCCATAATTCTGGAAAGATAAAAGTAGGGCAGAGAGTAAATATTCGATTGGCCAATTTTCCAGACAGAGAGTTTGGTGTTTTAAAAGGAAAAATCAAAAATATTTCGCTTGTACCAGATAAAGATGGAAATCTTCTTTTGGATGTCGAGCTTCCGAACGGATTGGAGACATCTTATCATAAACAAATTGTTTTTCAGCAGGAAATGAAAGGAAGTGCAGAAATTGTGACCGAAGATTTGCGTTTGCTGGAACGAATTTTATATCAATTTAAAAGTCTGTTTGAGCAAGCTTAGAAGACTTGTTGAAAATGTCTTATTATATATAAATTAGAATCTTTGTCAAAGTTTAAATTTTGACAAAGTTTTTTTTACATCTTTAAATAAAATTCTTTTGTAAGCTCAATATATTCAGGCGTATAAACATGTCTGTCGATTTCGATGACCAATTCATCAATTTCAATTTCAGAAACTTCATTTCTGCTGAAAGCCAATAAACTGCGTTTGATTTCAGACGCCGGTGTTCCTTTTACACGTGTAATTTTCATTGGATACAATTCTGATTCTTTGGCTAAAGCAATAAAATTTTCTTCTTCTTTGAATGGAAGAATTACAGCAAATATTCCGTTTTCAGAAAGTAGTAAATCGGCAGCTTCAACCAGTTCCTCAAAAGGCATTGCGTCTTGAAAACGTGCTAAATCGCGTTGTTCATTATCTGTCTTATAATTTTCAGCATAAAATGGCGGATTCGAAACAATCAAATCATATTCATCTTCTGGTTCTTCGATAAATTCATCTAAGCCAGCATGAAAACAAAACAATCTATCGCCCCAAGGAGAATTTTCGAAATTTTCAACAGCTTCTTCGTAAGCATCTTCATCGATTTCTAAAGCATCAATTTGTTCTGCTCCAGAGCGCTGCGCAATCATCAAAGCAATAATTCCAGTTCCTGCACCAATATCTAAAACACTAAAAGGATTATTAAAAATAGGAGCCCAAGAACCCAATAAAACACCGTCTGTACCGACTTTCATGGCACATCGATCTTGGGAAATAGAAAATTGCTTAAACTGAAACATAAATGTAAAATTCTAATATTTTAAATTCCAAATTCCAATTGAAAGTGGAGAAGTTAATTTTTCTGTTGCAAAAATAGGACTAAAAATTAATTTTAGTATCTAGATGTTTTAGTAATTATAGCAGAAAGGATTTTTCTTAATTCTTCTATTTCGAATAATAAGGATTCTGAAAGAGATTTTTGATCAGGATTTAAATCATTCAATAGTTGAAGCCAAAATTTAGACTCTTTAGCTTCTTTTCGAGCAATTTTTAATCTAAAAATTAAATCTTTATCTCCTAATTTTTCATTTGCTTCGATATAATTTGCCCCAATCGAACCAGAAGATCTTATTAATTGTTTTCCATCTTCAATATTTGAAGTATTTTTAGGTAATGATTGAAAGTAAATTCGGCATTCCTTAGCAAACAACAAAGTTCTTTCTTCTAAGTTGTATGGTTTCATAAATTCCAATATTTAAATTTCAATTTTCTCGATATGCAAATATAAAACAAAGCAATAAAAAAATAAGTTTTTTCTTTCAAAAAACATATGCTTTGAGACTGAGATCTTAAAAATTGGAATTTACCTTTTCAGGTTTGGAATTTGGAATTTAAAATATTGGAATTTAAATTAAAGGTACATTTCCACAAGTCCTTCTGGAAGATTCATGATGACTTTTTTGTTTTCACGATCAATTTTTACAAGGAAATGATCGATCATCGGAACCAAAATTTCTACTTCGCCATTTAAAACTTCAAAAAGCGGCTGTGCAGTTGAATCATTTATAGAAGTAATTTTTCCGAAAACACCCAGACGTTGGTCTTCGATTTCAAAACCAATAACTTCATGGTAGTAAAATTTGTTACCGCTAAGTTTTGGTAACATAGATAAAGGAAGATAAATACCATTTCCGACTAATGCATCAGCATCTTCTTCGGTATTTACATCTTCAAAACGAACTCTAAGAAAGTCGTTTTTATGTATTGAGCTTGACTCAATAAAAAAAGGAACCAAGTGTTTGTTGTGGTCAACAAACACTGATTCCAAATTTTCGTATAACTCAGGTTCATCTGTATCTAAGTAGATCAAGACTTCACCTTTGAAACTAAATTTTTTAGCGATTTTACCTAAATAAAAACATTCTTCTTTACGCATTCTCGCTAAATAAAATTATTATGCTTCAGTTGTTTCGTTATTCTCTTCAGCAGCAGGAGCTTCTTCAGTTGCCTCAGCAACTTCTTCAGTAGCTTCTACAGCAGAAGCAGCAGCTTCAGCGTCAGCCTGTGCTTGAGCAGCAGCAGCAACACGTTTAGCGTTTACTTCTTTTTCAGCTTTTAAAGCGTTAGCTTTAACATCAGCTTTTGCTTTAGATAAACCATCTTTTTTAGCATCAACTTTTCCTGTTTTAGACTCTAACCAAGCTGCTAATTTAGCGTCAGCTTGCTCTTGAGTTAAAGCTCCTTTGCGGATACCTCCATCAAGGTGGTGTTTCAATAAAGCACCTTTGTAAGAAAGGATAGCTCTAGCAGTATCAGTTGGTTGTGCACCATTGTGTAACCATTTAACTGCACTGTCAAGATCTAACTCTACAGTTGCTGGGTTAGTGTTTGGATTGTAAGTACCGATTTTCTCTAAGTATTTACCATCTCTTTTTGAGCGTGCATCTGCAGCTACTACCCAGTAAAAAGGTTTTCCTTTTTTACCGTGTCTTTGTAATCTAATTTTTACTGACATAATCGTATGATTAAATTTTGAGGTACTCGACCTCCGTTAATTAAGGGCGCAAAGATATAATTTTTTTCTGAATTCTACGCTCAAATTAGGAATTATTGATTTTAATGATTTTTCATGTAAAGTTTAGACTTACAGTGAGTTAGTTTTTAGAAGTTGAATTATTTTTTCTTGAATCGTTTTTCAAATAAAAATAATTAACAATCTTGTAATCTGTGACTTATTTACTCTGAGTTTGAGAAGATTTCACAATAAAAACTTAAATAAACGATCGAATTGCAGATTAGAAAAAAATAAGACTACATTTGTATTATTATAAAAAAGTATCTATGAATATTTTCGTTGGAAGCCTTCCATTCAGTATTGAGGAAGCAGATTTAAGAGAGTCTTTTGAGGCTTATGGAACAGTTGACTCTGTTAAAATTATTACTGATAAATTTACTGGAAGAAGTAAAGGATTCGGTTTTGTTGAAATGCCAAATGACGCTGAGGCTCAAAAAGCAATTGACGAATTAAACGGAGCAGTAGTTTCAGGACGTACAATTGTTGTAAACAAATCTGAACCAAAACCAGAAGGCGAAAGAAGAAGTTTTAACAACAACCGCGGAGGAAACAACAATCGTGGTGGTTACGGAAACAACCGTGGCGGAGATCGCGGAAACAGAGGAGATTACTAAGAGTTTTTTCTAAAATATAAAAGGGATCAATGAAAATTGATCCCTTTTTTTATGTTGTTTTTGTTTCAGGTTTCAAGTTTCAGGTTTTTCCAACTTGAAACTTGAAACAAATAAAACTTGAAACAAAAATTATACATTCGCAGCTAACCAGTCACCAACTTCTTTAGTGCCGTATGCTTTGCCTCCGTTAGCTAAATCTTCTGTAACTACTCCAGCTTCTAAAGCTTTGTTTACAGCATCTCTCATTGCTTTTCCTTCTTCTATCAATCCGAAGTTTTCGAACATCATTGCAGCAGATAAAATAGTAGCCATTGGGTTAGCTATGTTCAATCCTGTAGCTTGCGGGTAAGAACCGTGAATAGGTTCGAATAAAGATACTTCAGCTCCCATAGACGCAGAAGGCATTAATCCCATTGAACCAGAAATTACAGAAGCTTCGTCTGTCAAGATATCTCCAAATAAGTTTTCAGTAATTAATACGTCATAAGAGTTTGGCCATTGAACTAAACGCATAGCAACAGCATCAACAAATTCATATGAAACTTCAACTTCTGGATAGTCTTTTTCCATTGCCTGAACCGTTTCTCTCCATAAACGTGAAGTTTCCAAAACGTTTGCTTTATCAACGCAGCATAGTTTTTTAGAACGAGTCATTGCTAATTCGAAACCTTTTTTAGCTAAACGCTGTACTTCGGCTCTTGTGTAAACACAGTTGTCGTAAGCAGTATCTCCGTTATCTTTTCTTCCTTTTTCACCAAAGTAAATTCCGCCTGTTAATTCTCTTAAGAAAACTAAATCAGTTCCTTCGATTCTTTCTCTTTTTAGCGGCGATTTATCTAATAAAGATGGGAATGTAAAAGTTGGTCTTACGTTTGCAAAAAGACCTAATGCTTTACGCATTTTTAACAACCCTTGTTCTGGTCGTACTGGTGCAGAAGGATCGTTATCGTATTTAGGGTGGCCAATCGCTCCAAAAAGAACTGCATCAGCATTTTTACAAACTTCGTGTGTTGAATCTGGATAAGGTTCACCTACAGCATCAATCGCAGCGGCACCAGTTAAAGCTGGTTTCCAAGTGATTTCATGTCCAAATTTTTGTGCAATAGCATCAGATACTTTTACAGCTTCATTGATTACTTCTGGTCCGATTCCGTCTCCGGCTAAAAGGGCTATGTTTAATTTCATTCTATATTTTTTAAAAGGTTCTAAGTTTCAGAGGTACAAAGGTTCAAAGGTGTTGGGATGAAGACTCTTTTTTTAGTCTTTGCCCCTCTGTTCCTCTGAGCCTTTGCAACTATATTTAAGTTATAATGTTAAGCATTTTCTGTGTCGCAATAATCGCTGCAACAGTTTGATCTGAGTCTAATCCGCGGGTTTTGAATTCTTTTCCGTTATTGACCCATGTGATGATGGTTTCGCACAACGCATCAGAACTACTTCCTGGCGGGATTCTAACGGCGTAATCAATTAATTTTGGAAGCGTTAGTTTTTTGCTTTTGTAAATCTTCGATAAAGCATTCATAAAAGCATCAAACTGACCGTCTCCTTGCGCATTTTCTTCAATTATTTCTCCATTAAGATTTAAGGATAAAGTAGTCGACGGACGCATTCCTTTTGAGTGTACTAATATATAGGACTCGATTTTTATTTTTTCTTCGTAAGTATGACTGTCCAAAACATCCGAAATAATGTATGGAAGATCTTCCTTAGTTACGGTTTCTTTTTTATCGCCCAATTCGATAATTCTTTGGGTAACCAATTTCAAATCTTCGTTGTTTAGTTTTAAACCTAATTCCTGAAGATTCTTTTCGATATTAGCTTTTCCTGAAGTTTTTCCGAGAGCATATTTCCTTTTTCTTCCAAAACGTTCTGGAAGTAAATCATTAAAATACAGATTGTTTTTGTTGTCACCATCGGCATGGATTCCGGCAGTTTGCGTAAAAACGTTGTCACCAACAATTGGTTTATTCGCAGGAATTCTATAACCTGTAAATGTTTCTACCAATTTGCTTACAGAATACAATGAAGTTTCTTTAATGTTGATGCTAACTTCTGGTAAGTAATCATTGATTACAGCAACAGTACTTTCAAGAGGTGCATTTCCAGCTCGTTCTCCCATTCCGTTTACTGTTACGTGAAGTCCGTTGATGCCGGCTTTTATAGCTTCCATAACATTGGCAACACTTAAATCGTAGTCATTATGCGCATGGAAATCAAAATGAATATTTGGATATTTTGCTTTAATTTTTGAAATAAATTCAAATGCCAAAGACGGAATTAAAACGCCTAAAGTATCTGGAAGTAAAATTCTTTTAACGGGCTGAGTTGCTAAGAAATCCAGAAATTGAAAAACGTAATCTTGAGAATTTCGCATTCCGTTGCTCCAGTCTTCCAAGTAAACATTCGTTTCAATGTTGTTTTCTTTAGCTAAAGCGATAATTTGGGCTATTTCAGAAAAATGCTGTTCTGGTGTTTTTTTCAATTGATGCGTTAAGTGATTCATTGATCCTTTAGTCAATAAATTCTGCACTTTGGCGCCCGCTTTTTTCATCCAATCAATCGAAACACCTCCATCAACAAACGTCAAAACTTCGATTCTGTTGATGTAACCTTTTTCTTCAGCCCAAGAAGTAATGCTTTTTACGGCTTGAAATTCTCCTTCGCTCACGCGTGCAGAAGCAATTTCGATTCTATCAATATTTAATTCCTCCAACAACAATTGCGCAATGGTTAGTTTTTCTGCAGCAGAAAATGAAACTCCTGAGGTTTGTTCACCATCACGAAGCGTCGTATCCATTATTTCAATTTTTCTTTTTTCCATATTGATATTCTATATTTCTGTCAATTCGAAATGATAGCGGGTTTGTATTATTAATTAAGACCCGACAGGTTTCAAAAACCTGTCGGGTCTAATATCCTGAATGAGGTTTCTATTAGTAAGGAAGTTTATCGGCGAAAGCCTTAATATCTTCTTTCATGTCTTGTAAATAATCAATGTCGTCAAAACCATTAATTAAGTTGTTCTTTTTGTAACCGTTAATATCAAAAGATTCCTGTTCTCCAGTTGACAATAAAGTAATCGTTTGGTTCGGAAGATTGATTTCTAATGCTGTATTTGGATCAGCTTCGATAGCTTTAAAAATATTAGCTAAAAACTCCGGGCTGATTTGTACTGGTAAAACACCAATATTCAAACAGTTTCCTTTGAAGATATCCGCAAAGAAAGAGGAAACCACAGCACGGAATCCGTAATCGTAAACTGCCCACGCAGCGTGCTCTCTAGATGATCCAGAACCAAAATTTTTTCCTCCAACAAGGATTTTTCCTGAGTAAGTTGGGTTGTTTAAAACGAAATCTGCTTTTGGAGTATCGTCTCCGTTGTATCTCCAGTCTCTAAAAAGATTGTCTCCAAAACCTTCACGTTTTGTAGCTTTCAAGAAACGAGCTGGGATGATTTGATCTGTATCTACGTTCTCAATTGGCAACGGTACACCGCTGCTTGTAAGTATATTAAATTTATCGTATGCCATTTTTTGGAATTTTAGATTTTAGAATTCAGATTTTAGATTTTCTTTTGAAAACTTAAACACAGAATCTAAAATGTTTTGTTTTAAATAATGTTAGAATTTTATTTGAAGAAATTTAGACGAAGATTACGCAAAGTGAGAAATCTAAAATCTCCAATCTAAAATAACTCTCTTGGATCTGTTAGTTTTCCTGTAACAGCAGCTGCAGCAGCCATAATTGGACTTGCAAGAAGTGTTCTTGAACCAGGACCTTGACGACCTTCAAAGTTTCTGTTTGAAGTACTTACTGCATATTTTCCAGCAGGAACTTTATCATCGTTCATTGCTAAACAAGCAGAACAACCCGGCTGACGTAATACGAAACCAGCTTCTGTCAAAATATCTAAAATTCCTTCTTCTTTAATTTGTGCTTCAACAACGTGAGATCCAGGAACTAACCAAGCCGTCACATTATCCGCTTTTTTTCTTCCTTTTACAATTTCAGCGAAAGCTCTAAAATCTTCAATACGTCCGTTTGTACAGCTTCCTAAGAAAACGTAATCGATTTGTTTTCCGATCATTACATCATCTTCGTTGAAGCCCATGTAAGCTAAAGATTTTTTGTAAGTTTCCTCACCGCCTTCAACTTCTTTAGCGTTTGGAATATGTTTGGTGATACCAATTCCCATTCCTGGGTTTGTACCGTAAGTAATCATTGGTTCGATATCTTCTGCTTTGATGTTTAATTCAGCATCAAAAACAGCATCAGCATCTGTTTTTAAAGTTTTCCAATATTCGACAGCTTTTGTCCAAGCTTCTCCTTTTGGAGCGTAAAGTCTTCCTTCTAAGAAATCGAAAGTAGTTTGGTCAGGAGCGATCATTCCGCCACGAGCACCCATTTCGATACTTAAGTTACAAACTGTCATACGGCCTTCCATAGTCATGTTTTCGAAAACATCACCGGCGTATTCAACGAAGTAACCAGTTCCTCCAGAAGTAGTTAATTGAGCAATAATATAAAGCGCAACGTCTTTTGGTCCAACACCTTTACTTAGTTGTCCGTTTACGTTAATACGCATTTTCTTTGGTTTAGGCTGCATAATACATTGAGTAGAAAGCACCATTTCAACCTCAGATGTTCCGATACCAAAAGCGATAGCTCCAAAAGCACCGTGAGTAGACGTATGCGAATCCCCGCATACAATAGTAGCACCTGGCAAAGTAATTCCGTTTTCAGGACCTACTACGTGTACAATTCCATTTTTTTGGTGACCTAATCCCCAGTGCGAAATTCCGTATTCGTTAGCATTATCTTCAAGAGCCTGAAGCTGATTAGCAGAAAGTGGATCCTGAACTGGTAAATGTTGGTTTATGGTTGGTGTATTGTGGTCTGCAGTAGCAAAAGTACGTTCTGGGTATAAAACGTTAACGCCTCTTGATTTTAATCCTAAAAAAGCAACAGGACTCGTAACTTCATGAATGAAATGGCGGTCAATAAAAAACACATCTGGCCCATCTTCAATTTTACGCACAACATGTGAATCCCATACTTTGTCAAATAATGTCTTACTCATTTTTTATTTTTTTTAATTGTATTTCTATAACCACAGCAATTCCCTGTTCATTATAATAGCAAAACAAAAGTAAAAAAAGATCAAAAAGCGTCAATTTCGATATTTCATTATATACGATACCCAAACTGAATTACAAATTGCCAAACGGCTTTTTTGCATTCAAATTTGACAGAAAAATGATTAAGAAACGGATTTGCTTTTTCTTTTTCGGCTTTAATTCTACCTGTTTGTTTTTTGTTTTAATAGTTTGCAAATTTATCTCAAAATCAATATAAAATATAAGAATTTAATTGAAAAAATCTAACAAAATTAATAAAAATAGTAATAATTGTTAGTTTTGGTTTCTATGTAGAAATGGTGCTTTTTTGAATTTTTAAAGCTTTGAAAGGAGTTTTTTGGACGTTATTTAGATTCAATAAAAGGGCTGAATACTACGACATCCAAGAAGTGTATTTTTATGAAATTTTATGTTTTTTTGAAGTAAAAACTAATTTTTTTAAGACAAAACTTTTCAGAATTAATTCAAAGAATTTTTAAATTCTAACGGTGTCAAAGTGGTTTTCTTTTTGAATAATTTACTGAAAGATTGGGGATATTCAAAACCCAATTGATATGCAATTTCTGCTACCGAAAGATTCGTAGTAATCAGGAAATCCTTTGATTTTTCGATCAATTTAGAATGAATGTGCTGTTGTGCATTTTGTCCCGTTAAATTTCGAAGCATATCGCTCAAATAGTGACTCGAAACATTGATTTGTGAAGCCAGAAATTCTACCGTAGGGAGTCCTTTTTTGAGGGTTTCTGCATTGCTAATGTAGCTGTCTAAAGTTTCTTCGACTTTTAATAATAAATCATTACTGATGGTTTTTCGGGTAATAAATTGGCGTTTGTAAAAACGATTGCTGTAATTCAGCAGCACATCAATATAAGAAACAATCACATCCTGACTCATCTCGTCTATTGCGGTATTGAGTTCATTGTCTATGCTCGTCAAAAGTCCGATAATAATTGTTTTTTCTTTATCTGAAAGATGTAGGGCTTCATTAGTATCATAAGCAAAGAAACCATATTTTTTAATGGTTTTTCCTAAAGGATAATTGCGAATAAAGTCGGGATGAAAAAGCAAAGTAAAACCACCATATTCAACACCTTCTTCATTATCCGTAAAAATTAATTGGTTGGGAGAAGCAAACATTAAGCCGCCCTCGTTAAAATCATAATATCCCTGACCGTAACCCATTTTTCCGCTTGTAGAAAATTTATAAGAGATCTTATAAAAATCAAGCAAAAAAGAAGAATTGTCTAGATCTGCGCTTACACTAAGCTGTGTATTATCGACCAGACTAATCATTGGATGAAGCGGTTTTGGCAGATTCAACAAACTATGAAACTGCGATATAGAGGAAATCTTTGCTGGATTGTGGTTTTTCTTTTCCATGATATAAAAGTATGAAAATTAAAAGACTAATTCGGCTCTCCGAAAGTATTGAACAACCTTCTTGATTTTGAAAGAACAGCTTCGGAGAAGCGAAATATTTATAGAAATCGTATTTATTATTGAGAGAAAAGCTCCAGCGGAGCGAAATATAAATGTATTGCAATGAATATTTCGCTCCGCTGGAGCTCTTTTGCATCCGAATGATTGAATTTCTATAAATATTCTGCTCCGCTGGAGCTTTAATAAAAATAATGTTCAATGCTTCCGTACAGCCTCATCAGAAATTATTATGCTCCCAAAAACTGTTTTCCAAACTCAGTACGGAAAGTTTCTGCACCTAATTCAAGTCTTTGTTTATAAAGTGCTTTTGCGTCTTCTCCGGCTACATATCTTAATTGGTTTTTTCCGTCTGTTGCCGCTTCGTAAACAACATCGGCAATTTGTTCCGGAGTTGATGCCATTTCAAACATCGTATCAACGCTTGCAAACATGCTGTTGGTCATCGCTTCGTATTCAGGTAAAGAGCTTGTGTCAAGTGAACCTTGAAGGAATTCAGTTTTAATACCGCCCGGAGAAACCGTTTTAATGTTAACCCCAAACGGATTTAGCTCGTAAGCCAGACTTTCGCTCCAGCCTTCCAATGCCCATTTTGTAGCGTGATAAACCGATCCCAAAGGAAAAGCAATCAAGCCACCGATAGAAGTTGTTGAAATAAATAAACCGCTTTTTCTTTCTCTGAAATACGGAATAAAAGCATTCGTAACTCGAATTACGCCTAATAAATTAGTATTCAATTGTTTTGTGATTTGATCGTCAGAAAGACTTTCTAAAGGACCAATCAATCCATAACCCGCATTATTATAAACGATATCAATGTCGCTTAATTCCAATGCTTTTTTTACAGTGCTTTGAATCTGCTCATAATTGGTAACGTCTAATGGTAAAAGTGTTACATTTTTTAATTGAGAAAGTTCGGTTTCCTTTTCTGGAGTTCTCATGGTTGCGATTACATTCCATCCTTTTTCGTGGAATAATTTTGCTGTTGCTTTTCCTAAACCTGATGATGCGCCTGTGATAAAAATTGTCTTCATGATTATTATTTTTTAATTGTTATAATTTGATGAAGCAAAGTTCAGGATACACCACAGCTTAAAAGTGTTCATTTTGGAGCAATGAGTGTTCAAAATGAATAATCGTATTTTTTTTGGATGAAAATACTTTCTGTGTAATTGTTTTAAACACATAGAAACATAGTTTTTCTTTGTCTACAAAGGCGTTTCACTCATTTAAAAGCAAATAGCTATGTGTGAAAATCTAGATTTTTTTTAAACCTCTTTTTAATCAAAAGAAAACCTATGTTTCTATGTGTTTAATTTTTTTAAGAATTGTGTTTGTAAGGGTCATTAATTAACGTTTTTGTTAACAACTTTCACTTCTTTATTTCTATAAAAAAAGCGTAAATTTGAATTCCTCCGATTTTTCATTTCGTATTTTATTATGTTTCATGTTGTCAGTGAATTGCAATGTGAGCGATTTGGAATTTGGAGCTTAAATTTTTGACTTTTTACAACTCTATGTATTTAATATTCGATACCGAAACAACCGGATTACCAAAACGCTGGGATGCCCCAATAACCGATTCTGACAACTGGCCTCGCTGTATACAGATC
The DNA here is from genome assembly GCF_042678225.1 of Flavobacterium artemisiae. Taxonomy (NCBI): domain Bacteria; kingdom Pseudomonadati; phylum Bacteroidota; class Flavobacteriia; order Flavobacteriales; family Flavobacteriaceae; genus Flavobacterium; species Flavobacterium artemisiae. The sequence goes on from NZ_JBHUDZ010000012.1 coordinate 359,845, forward strand.
GCTTGGCAGTTGCATGACGAAATGGGACAGCTTATCGAACATCAGGATTATTTGGTAAAACCAGAAGGATTTAATATTCCGTACGATGCAGAGCGTATTCACGGAATTTCTACTGAATTGGCTGAAGCCGATGGAATTACTTTGGCAGAAGTTATAGAGAAATTCAATATTGCATTAGGAAAAACGAAGTTTATTGTAGGTCAGAATTTAGGTTTTGACGTTAATATTATGGGGGCTGAATTCCATAGAATGGGTGTTGATTCTCCTATGGCTTCGATCCCAGTTCTGGATACTTGTACCGAAGTTACGGCTTCATTATTAAAGCTTCCTGGAGGTCGTGGAGGAAAATTCAAACTTCCGACATTAACAGAGCTTCACGAATATCTGTTCAACGTTCCTTTCTCGGAAGCGCACAACGCAACTGCCGACGTTGAGGCAACTACGCGTTGTTTCTTAGAATTGGTGAGAAGAGAGGTTTTTACGAAAGAAGAACTGGATGTTCCCAAAGAATATTTCAAAGAATTCCAAGAAAGAAACCCACAGGAATTTCCTTTAATTGGTTTAAAACACATCAACTTAAAAGCAGCTTCTGAAAAAGTCAGAGAGCAAATCAAAGCTTTACAAGTTGATGATACGCCGACTGTAGTTTCAGAGGCAGATAAAGCTGATTTCAAAGCAGCCAAATTTGCGCATTTACACAATCATACACAGTTTTCGGTACTTCAATCTACTATCGGAATTGGAAATATAGTTTCGGCTACAGCCAAAAACGGAATGCCGGCTGTTGCTATGACCGATACTGGAAACATGATGGGAGCTTTCCATTTTGTGAGCGCCGTCATGAATCATAATAAAGGAGCTTCTGCAAAAAACAAAGCTCTGGTTGAAGCGGGAGAAGAACCGACAGAAACCGAAATTAAACCAATCGTAGGCTGTGAATTCAATATCTGCGACAACCATTTAGATAAAAGCAAAAAAGACAACGGTTATCAAGTTGTTTTAATGGCGAAAAACAAAGCCGGTTACCACAACTTGGCGAAAATGGCTTCGATTGCTTACACAGACGGATTTTATTATGTTCCGAGAATTGACAGAAAGATCGTTGAGCAATACAAAGGCGATATTATGGTTTTGTCTGGGAATTTATATGGAGAGATTCCGAGTAAAATCCTGAATATTGGTGAAAACCAAGCCGAAGAAGCATTAATTTGGTGGAAAGAACAATTTGGCGAAGATTTCTATTTAGAAGTAATGCGCCACAATCAGGAAGATGAAAATCGTGTGAACAAAACCCTGATTGAGTTTGCTCAAAAGCATAATGTCAAATTAATTGCAACCAACAATACCTATTATTTAAATAAAGAAGATGCCAATGCACACGACATTTTATTGTGTGTAAAAGACGGTGAAAAGCAGGCAACACCAATTGGTCGTGGTCGTGGTTACCGTTACGGACTTCCGAATCAGGAATACTATTTCAAGTCTCAGGACGAGATGAAAAAGCTTTTTGCTGATCTACCCGAAGCGATTATTAACATTCAGGAAGTTATTGATAAGGTTGAAGGATATTCACTTTATCGAGATGTATTGCTTCCGAAATTTGATATTCCGCAAGAATTTGTTGATCCTGAAGATGAAAAAGACAATGGTGTTCGAGGTGAAAATGCTTATCTGCGCGATCTTACAATGAGAGGAGCGGAAAGAAGATATGGCGTAATTACCGAATCGATTCAGGAACGTTTGGATTTTGAATTATTAACGATTTCGAATTCAGGATATCCGGGTTACTTTTTGATTGTACAGGATTTCATCGCCGAGGCAAGAAAAATGGATGTATCGGTAGGGCCTGGTCGTGGTTCTGCAGCCGGATCTGCGGTTGCATACTGTCTCGGAATTACCAATATCGACCCAATTAAATATGACTTACTTTTTGAGCGTTTCCTAAATCCTGACCGTGTATCGATGCCCGATATTGATATCGACTTTGATGACGAGGGTCGTGGGCGTGTAATGGAATACGTAATCAACAAATACGGACAAAAACAGGTAGCACAGATTATCACATATGGTAAAATGGCGACCAAATCGGCGATTCGTGATACGGCTCGTGTACTGGATTTACCTTTGTTTGAAGCCGACAGAATTGCAAAATTGATTCCAGGAATGATGCCGTCCAAATGGAATTTGGCGCGTTTTATTTCGGAGAGTGAAGACGAGGTTAAAAAAGCCCTTCGTTCGGACGAATTTGATAATGTAAAAGAATTAATCGCCATTGCCAATGAAGATGATTTGGCAGGAGAAACCATTCAGCAGGCAAAAATCCTTGAAGGATCGATGCGTAACACGGGAATTCACGCCTGTGGGGTAATCATTACACCGTCGGATATTACGAATTATGTTCCCGTAACCACCGCAAAAGATTCCGATTTATATGTAACACAGTTCGATAACTCGGTTGCAGAAAGTGCAGGACTTTTGAAAATGGACTTCTTGGGTCTGAAGACCCTTACGCTGATAAAAGATACTGTAAAACTGGTAAAATACAGAACCAATATTGATCTTGATCCCGATACATTCCCGATTGATGATGAAGAAACGTATGCACTTTTCCAAAGAGGTGAAACAGTTGGAATCTTCCAATACGAGTCACCCGGGATGCAGAAATACATGAAAGATCTGAAACCGACAGTTTTTGGGGATTTAATTGCCATGAACGCCTTGTATCGTCCGGGGCCTTTGGAATATATCCCGTCTTTCGTTCGAAGAAAAAATGGTGACGAGGAAATCAAATACGATTTAGATGCCTGTGCCGAGTATTTATCGGAAACGTACGGAATTACAGTTTACCAAGAGCAGGTAATGCTTTTGTCTCAGTCTTTGGCAGGATTTACAAAGGGTGAGGCCGACGTCTTACGTAAAGCGATGGGTAAGAAACAAAAAGATGTACTGGATAAAATGAAACCGAAGTTTGTGGAGCAAGCTGCAGCAAAAGGTCACGATGCGAAAGTTCTGGAGAAAATCTGGAAAGACTGGGAAGCCTTCGCGAGTTACGCCTTCAACAAATCGCACTCGACTTGTTATGCTTGGATTGCGTATCAAACGGCATATTTGAAAGCGCATTATCCTGCAGAATATATGGCAGCGGTACTTTCGAATAACATGAATGATATCAAACAGGTTTCGTTCTTTATGGAAGAATGTAAACGTATGGGATTACAGGTTTTAGGTCCAGACGTAAACGAATCGTACTATAAATTTACAGTAAATGATGATTACGCTGTGCGTTTCGGAATGGGAGCGATTAAAGGAGTAGGTTCTGGAGCTGTTGAAACGATTGTAGAAAACAGAAAAGACGGAAGATATAAATCGATTTTTGATTTAGCGAAGCGAATTGATTTGCGTGCTGCGAATAAAAAAGCGATTGAGAATTTAGCATTAGCGGGAGGTTTTGATTCTTTTGAAGGAACAACTAGAGCGCAATATTTTCATGATGATGGCGACGGAATCACTTTCTACGAAAAAGCCATGCGTTACGGATCGAAGTTTCAGGAAAATGAAAATTCATCTCAAGTAAGTTTATTTGGAGAAGCCAGTGAAGTGCAGATTGCCGAACCTGTTGTGCCGCCATGTGAAGACTGGAGTACAATGGAAAAACTGGCTAAAGAAAAAGAGGTTGTCGGAATCTATATTTCTGGACATCCGCTAGACGATTTTAGATTTGAGATGAAATATTTCTGCAACGCTCGTTTAGAAGCTTTGAAAAGCATGAACGAATATGTTGGGAAGAACCTTCATTTTGCCGGAATTATCAATAACGTCCAGCATCGTGTAGCGAAAAACGGAAAAGGCTGGGCGGCATTTAACTTAGAAGGTTATGATGAAAGTTATGAGTTTAAGATTTTTGGTGAAGAGTATTTGAAGTTCCGCCATTTCTTAATTCAGAACAATTTTGCCTTTTTGAAAATATTGATCAAAGACGGGTGGGTAAATCATGATACCGGCAAGAAAACAGATCCGAGAATGCAGTTTGTCGAGATTCGCCAATTGCAGGATATTTTAGAAGCTTTCGCTAAAAAACTAATCTTGTTGTTAAATATTAAAGACCTTCATCCAGAATTTATTCATAAACTGAGTCATTTGTTTAACGAAAATAAAGGAGACAATTCGGTGAGTTTTGAAATCATGGAATTAGAAAAAGTTAAAAAATTAGTTGAGGTAGAAACCCCAACAGATTTTGAAGCGGATGATGCGGTCTTTGAAGATGAAAACGAAAATGACGAAGATGGTCCTGAAAATGCAAAAATTCAGGAAGTAAACGAAGTAGAAGAAATAAAAGTAGTAACCAAATTAACGATGCCAAGCCGTCGATTAAAAGTAAAAATATCGGCTGAATTACTACAGGAATTAGAAAAAATGCAGATTAACTTTAAATTGAACTAAAAATTTAACAGTTAAAATTTAAACGAATGTTAATGTTTTTAGTTAAAAATATGCATGCATAATACTTTTTTAGTAATATTGTCCGAAATTATATCGATTTCGTACCAAGTCTAACCATGCGAACTAGAACGATATAGTTAAATGTTCTAAGTTTGTATAAATTAATTAAATCAGAATTATGAAAAAGAACCTATTTTTATTAGGATTATTAGTTTGCTCTATGGCTACAATGGCGCAGACAACAGAAAAACCAGAAAGTTGGTATTTTAAATTAGGAGGGTCTTATTTCAATCAGACTGCTTCTACAGAGTTTCCAACTGTTGGTGGAAATGATGCTATGGCAAGAACTTATGTAGGTGGAAAATTAGTATCTGAAGAAAGTATTACAGGTTCATTTGGTCAAGGTTTTAGAACAGGAATTACTGCGGGTTACCGTTTTTCAGTACGTTTAGGAGTTGAATTAGGAGTTAATTATTATTCTAGTAACTCAAAAACTATGGCACAAACAACTACAGATGCGATTTTTGTATCAAATGGGAAACCAATTTATAATTTTAAATCAGTAGGTGAAATTAAAGCTTTTGATTTAGCTCCTGCAATTGTAATGTTTTTAGGTGAAGCGCATGGTTTTGAACCATACACAAAAGTAGGTGTATTAGTGCCTATTCATGGAGATTTAGAAATTACTACAGATGCAATTGCTCCAGTTAGTGCAACAGTTGCAGCTCCAGTACATAGTGTTGATAAAGTTAAACCAAATCCAACTTTAGGTTTTACAGCTGCTTTAGGTACTTCTTATAAATTAGGAAAGCATATCTCTGCTTTTGCTGAATTAGAATATCGTAACTTTACAGTTCATGGAAAAACTAAAGAGACTACTGAGTTTAAAGTAAATGGACAAGATGCTTTAGCGAGCAGAACTACAGCACAGATTCATACAAATTACAGAGATGGTTTGACTACAACTTCAAACAATGCTGCAACAAATCCTAATGGAGTTGATTCTTCTAAACCAATGGACGAACTAAGTTCTTACGTTGGAATTTCTGGTTTAGGATTAACTTTAGGTTTAAAATATAGCCTATAATTTTTATAGAAGTTTTTTAGTTTTTAAAAAAGAGGATATTCGAAAGGATATCCTCTTTTTTTTATCAATTGCCTCCAGCTTTAGCTGGAGGTACAAAAATGGATATAAAAAGGCTTTAGCCAAACTTTTATTTGGTTAAAGCCTGATAAATTGCAGAATAATATTCCTCCAGCTAAAGCAAGAGGCAATTCAAATTTTTATTATTTAGAAGAATTTCTAAACTCCTTTAAAACTTCATCAATAACCCAAGTTGTTCTTGCTCCAGAAATTCCTTTTGATGGAGAAGAGCCTTCATTTCCTAATAATTCTGCAACAACAGTTTCTATAAAAGGTTGTTGAATGTGCAACGGATTTTCTATGGTAATACTTTCCTTTTCTCCATTTATATATTGAACATGAATTGGATCATTTCCGAAAGTGGAGAAGGAGATTTTTCCTTTATCGCCGACAATTTCGGTATTGTCATAACGCTCAAAACTCGCAAAATTCCATATTCCAGATCCGTGAATTCCGTTTTCAAAAAGAAATGACATCGAGACACTGTCTTCTGCTGGATACGCTAATAATTGTGAACTCGCATGCCCGCGAACAGATTTTATCGGGCCTAAAACAAAATCTAGAAAATCTAAAGTATGACAAGCTAAATCAACAAAAATTCCTCCGCCAGAAATATGCGGTAAAACGGTCCACGGAAGATTGATTTCGTCATCATAACGTTCTTCAAAAGGATGGTATAAAACACAGTTTACATGTCGAATATTTCCTAATTTTCCCTCGTCTATTATTTCTTTAATCTTTAAAAAACGTGGTAAAGCTCTTCTATAATAAGCTACGAATAACGGAACATTATGTTCTTTGCAGGCACTGATCATTTCGTTGCATTCTTCAAAAGTCAAAGCCATAGGTTTTTCAACATAAACTGGTTTTCCAGCTTTGGCACACAAAATAGTATATTCTTTATGAGAAGATGGAGGAGTAGCAATATAAACGGCATCCACTTCAGGATCATTAATTAAATCTTCCGCTTTTGAATACCATTTAGGAACGTTGTGGCGTTTTGCATAATCTTCGGCAAGAGCTGCATCTCTGCGTATTACAGCAACTAAAGCAGAGTTTGGAGTTTTTTGAAAAGCAGGTCCGCTTTTAACTTCGGTTACATTGCCACAGCCAATAATTCCCCAATTTATAGTTTTCATGGTTTACGTTTTTAGTTTCTCAAATTTAAAAAAGGTTTGCCACGAATTACACTAATTTCCACGAATTCTTTTTTCTTTATTTGCCACAGATTAAAATGATTTTCACAGATTTAAAATAAATGCAAAGTCAAAGTGAATAAAATCAATTTAATCTATGGCAAAAAATAACTGCGATATAAACTTCAACAATTTAAATTAGTGGAAATTCGTGTAATTTGTGGTAAAAAAATTAGCCACGATATTCAGAAAATAATTCATGAATTCGTGGCTAAAAAAGCTTTAAAATAAGATTATTTCGAAGGCAAAGCTTTAAAGCCCATATTGTAAAGCGTAAAAGCTTGAATGTCTACATTTTCTTGAATTGTAGCGGCAACAGATTTTCCTGCACCGTGACCAGCTTTAACATCAATTCTAATTAAAACAGGATTATCACCTGCTTGTTTCTCTTGTAACTCAGATGCGAATTTGAAACTATGAGCAGGAACTACACGATCGTCATGATCTCCTGTCGTTACCATTGTAGCAGGATATTTTGTTCCTTTTTTAACGTTGTGAACCGGAGAATAGCCTTTTAAATATTCAAACATTTCTTTGTTGTCTTGAGCAGTTCCGTAATCAAAAGCCCATCCTGCACCCGCTGTAAAGGCATTGTAACGAAGCATATCCATAACTCCAACTGCTGGTAAAGCAACTTTCATTAAATCAGGACGCTGCGTCATTGTTGCACCCACTAATAAACCTCCGTTAGATCCTCCACGAATAGCTAAGAAATCTGATGACGTATATTTTTGAGCAATTAGATATTCTGCAGCAGCGATAAAATCATCAAATACATTTTGTTTCTGAAGTTTTGTTCCTGCATTATGCCATTTTTTTCCGTATTCACCGCCACCTCTTAAATTGGCAACTGCATAAACACCTCCGTTTTCCATCCAAACTGCGTTTGAAATACTGAAACTTGGTGTCAAACTAACATTAAATCCGCCGTAAGCGTAAAGGATTGTTGGGTTCTTCCCGTCTAATTTTGTTCCTTTTTTATACGTAATGATCATCGGAATTTTTGTGCCATCTTTTGAAGTATAAAATACTTGTTTAGATTCATAGTCTTCACTATTAAAATCTACTTTTGGTTTTTGATACACTTCTGATTTTCCTGATTTTGGATCAAAAGAAAAGATACTTGTTGGTGTTGTATAATTAGTAAAGCTGTAGTAAAGGATTTTTTCTTCTTTTTTACCGCCAAATCCCGCTGCAGTTCCAACGGCAGGAAGTTTTATTTCACGCACTAATTTTCCGCTGTAATCATATTGCAACGCCAGCGAAACGGCATCTTTAGTATAGTTGGCAAAGAAATAACCACCACCAGTTGAAGGAGACAGTACATTTTCTGTTTCTTTAATAAAATCTTTCCAGTTTTCTGGTTTCGGATTGCTTACATCAACTGTTACAACACGCTTATTTGGTGCGTTAAAATCTGTTTCGATAAACAATTTGCTTCCTTCATTTTCTATAATAACGCTGTCGCTGTTAAAATTGTCTACAATAGTCACAATTGGACTATTTGGTTTGGTTAGGTCTTTGATATACAGTTCGTTTCCGTAAGTAGAATTTGCCGCTGTAATAACCAAATATTTGTTGTCTTCGGTTACATAACCGCCCACATATCTTCTTTTTTGGTCTGCTCCAAAAATGACTTTATCGTCTTTTTGTGCAGTTCCTAATTTATGGAAATACAATTTATGCTGATCAGTTTTGGCAGACAGTTCACTTCCTTTTGGTTTGTCATAACTAGAATAGTAGAAACCTTCGTTACCAAGCCACGAAACACCGCTGAATTTAATATCAACCAAAGTGTCTTCTAAAACTTTTTTAGAAACAGCATCAATAATAATCACTTTTCTCCAGTCGCTTCCGCCTTCAGAAATTGAATAAGCAGCTTTGTTTCCATCTTTAGAAAAATTTAATCCTCCCAGAGAAGTAGTTCCATCTTTAGAAAAAGTATTTGGATCTAAGAACACTTCCTCTTTTCCATCTTTTCCTTTGCGATATATTACAGATTGGTTTTGCAAACCATTGTTTTTAGAATAATAAGTAAATTTTCCTTCAGTAAAAGGAGCTCCGATTTTCTCGTAATTCCAAAGTTTTTCCATTCTTTTTTTCAGCTCTTCACGAAACGGAATTTTATCTAAATATCCATAAGTAACTTCGTTTTCAGCTTTTACCCAAGCACCAGTTTCAGCAGATTTATCATCTTCTAACCAACGATAAGGATCGCTTACTTTTGTGTCAAAATACACGTCTACCGTTTCTCCTTTTTTCGTCTGTGGATATTGAATTTTATTTTGCCCAAACGATGTACCTGCGGTCATAATTGCCATTACAAAAATTGATTTTTTCATTAGTTTAGTTTATATCGGTTTTAACAAAAATAGCACTTTTTGTTGTGAAAAATGAAGAAGGAAAAATTATACCATATAAGTCATATAAAGTTTATTTTAGATTCTTCTGAAGAATTTTCAAAATCTTCTGTGCTAAAATGAACTTATATGACTCATATGGTTTGAAAATGTTACAAATTAAAATTAACTCCCAGAACAATATTTCTTCCAATATTCGGAATACCGTCTGTTTTTAATCTCGAAAGGTGTGCAATGTATTTTTTATCGAAAAGATTGTTTCCGTTTAAGTTTACATCAAATGCATGTTTTCCAAGTTTTACCGTTCCTCCAAAACCTAAATTTACCAAAGTATAACCTTTAGAAGCCGTCTCAAAACCGCTTACATTGTCTTGACTGAAAGTCGAAGAAACATTCAAAGACGCAAATCCTTCACTTAACCAATTTTTAATGTTAAATTCTGTTCTTAGTGTATTGTTCCAATTGTTTGCAGGGATTAAAGGCAAGTAATCATTATTGTCTTTTTTACCAGTTACGGTTTCAAAACTTGTCTCAAAATGCAGCCAATCTAATGGATGAGGATGAAAATGAAGACCAACTTCACCACCGTATAATTTTGCATTATCCTGAACATACGCAAAAACATCATTGTCATCTAAAACTTCTCCAGTTGGCGAAGTATAAATATAATTGTTTACATGATTGTAAAATCCGTTTACGAAGAACTCAAAATGAGAATTTTTATATTCTAAATTAATGTCAGTCTGAACGTTTTGTTCTGTTTTCAAGTCTGCATTTCCAATTTCGTAACGATTTGTTCCTTCGTGAACACCGTTTGAAGTCAATTCTGCTAAGTTTGGTGCTCTAAATCCTGTTGCAACATTGGCGCGAAGTGTTAACGATTCTGCCAAATTAGTTTTGTAACCCAAAGAAGCATTAAAGCTGTCAAACGATTTGTCTAAAGCTTGAAAATAACCCTCTTCTCCTTCTTCTCCGTGAGCGATAGAAGTTATATTTCGATTGTCAAAACGAAGTCCTGCTTGAAGTACATTGGAGTTCCATTCGTAATTTGCTGTTCCAAAAACACCAAAATCGTTGGTTGTAGCATCTGGAATCAAATATTCTTCACCAGAATTTTTATTGGTTTGATGCATTCCCTGAACACCAAAAATCGTTTCAAAATTTCCTAGTTTAGGTAAATGGTATTTTGCGTTATAGTTGAAAGTATTCAATTTCATGTGCAAAGACGCTTCATTGCTGTCTTCAAACTCGCTTCGGTCATTAGAAATATAACCCAAATCAACATCAAGTTTAGAGTTTTCAAAGAAAATAACATTGTTTAAACTCAATAAATGATTGAAAATTCCCTGTCTCGGAAATTGTGTGTCTTTGCTCGAAGATTGTTCTGCGATTCCGTCTTCTGGAATTCCGATATCTAATTTATTATAGTTATATCTTAAAACACTAGAAAAACTAGAGTTGCTGTATCCGATTCCGGTTTTAAAATCGGTTTCATTATAACGTGAATTGGTTACACGATCTCCGTCTGCAATTTTGTAATCAGAATGTGTGTTGTAGCTTCCGCGAGCTAAGAATTTCCAATTATCGGTAGAAGTTTTTAAACCGATTGAAGAATTACTACCCTGCGTATTCGTAAAATATTTTTGACTGAAATTCGCTTTAAAAGTATTCGCGTCAGCAAATTTTTCAGGATTAAAATATAAAACACCACCCAAAGCATCAGAACCATAAAGCAAAGAAGCTGGGCCTTTTATAACTTCAACACTTTCGATTCCGGCATCATTTAAACCTAAACCATGTTCGTCTCCAAACTGCTGGTTTTCGATACGAACGCCTTGTGAATAAACCAAAACACGATTGCCGCTAAGACCTCGAATTACAGGTTTTCCGATTGAAGTTCCAGTCGAAATCTGAGAAACTCCAGGAATAGTTGCCAAACCTTCAATTAAAGTAGAAGTTCCTTTTTGCTGTAAAGTTTTAATGCTTTCATGCTCTACTTTCATTACATTTTGCGATTGCAATTTGTTGAAAGGCGTAGAAACGATTACTTCGTCCATTTCCAAAATAGATTCTTCCAGCGTAATGTCTAAAGTGTTTTCTTTTGATAATTTGACAATCGTTTTATTTTGAGTGGCATAACCCACAAAGGCAAATGAAAGGCGTAAACTTCCGTTTGGCAGATTGTTAAATTCGTATTTACCGTTCGCGTCTGTTGTTGTTCCTTTGTGTAATTCTGGTGCATAAACAGAAACGCCCGGCATTGGCTGATTTTGAGAATCGATTACGGTTCCAGAAACAGAATTTTGAGCAGAAAGTATGCTCGAGAACCCGAAAATAAGGGCTATAATAAGTTTTTTCATTTGAAAATGATGCTATAGTTTTAATGATTGATTTTTTAGACTAAAAGCATACCAACACACGATTTGAATTTTCAAATTCGAATGAAAGAGATGTTTTAGAATAAATGAAAGATTGGTTTTCGAGTATTTCGAAAACTAAGAAACTATAACATTCGGAGGACCCCGTAAAAAGTAAAAATCTCCAGAAAACGAAAGGATATTTTCTGTTAAAGCAAAGAAATAAGGAGTTTCTTTTTGAAAAGAAAGACATTGAAATGAAAAACTATCAGGAACAAGATAACTGCCAAAAGCAAAATTACAAACAAAACAAAGGTCATAATCATGATGCTGATGCGTTATTTCGCCATTCGGATCATTATAAGCGTGATGACATTGCTTCTCTGAAAGTTGTTTTACAATGTGCTCATAACTATGTATCGACTGAAACAATATTGAGAACAATATCATTACAGCAGATGCGAAACTTATTATGAGCTGTTTTCTTTTCATGCTTTGCAAAGGTATAAAAGATAAAAATATAAATGCATCTAATTTTTGTTTCGAAAAATGTATTTCTTGAAAAAAGTACAGTAAATAGCTTTATTCATCATTAAAAAAAGAATAATTAGATCAGAATCGTGTCCAAAGACATCATTATATTATATTTGTATATGAAATAAATCAGGTTTGAAAAGCGTTTGCTATAAAGACCTCTTAAAATAAAACTCCAATATGCGAATTATATACAGCTGTTTAATTTTACTCACTAGTTTTTACTCTTTTGCACAAGATGTTAAGCCTGAAGTAAAACCAGTGGTCAAAATTGACTCGCTGTATCGAGAAGATCAGTTTTATTTTTCGATAACTTATAATATGTTTACCGATATTCCGGCTCAGTTTAGGCAAAATAAATTTTCTCTCGGACTTGCAGGCGGTTTTCTTCGCGATATGCCAATTAATAAATCAAGAACAGTTGCAATTGCGACAGGTTTAGGTTTGAGTTATCAAAACTATTTTCAAAATCTTACTATTTCTAAAGACGCTTCTGGAGCAGTTGCATACGGCGTAAATGATTACGGACAGTTTGTTTCTAACCGTTACAGACAATACGCTGTTGAACTTCCGATAGAGTTTAGATGGCGCAACTCTACTTTTGAAAGTTATAAATTCTGGCGTATTTATGGAGGAATGAAATTAAGTTATATTTTTTCAAGCTCATCAGTTTTAGATGATGGAGAACAAACTTATAGAATCAATAATAATCCGGACATCAATAAATTTCAGTACGGTCCGTATATTTCTGCGGGTTATAATACTTGGAATCTTTACATCTATTATGGTTTAAGCCCATTGTTTAAATCGGCAACAACTGTAGATGGTAATAAGATTAATTTAAAGACCTTAAATGCAGGTTTGATTTTTTATATTCTATAACCAGAGATATAAAAAAAGCAGTTGCGGCATAATGCCGACAAACAATCCAATTAAGATTTCTCTTGGCGTATGTGCATCCATTTCTAAGCGCGAAGAAGCAACAACTCCAGAAAGTAAAATAAGCAATGCCGGCCAATACGGATTATGCATTTGAAGATGAATGTTAAGTCCGATTACAAAAATGGTAAAGCCGGTTATTGCTACCATATGAAGACTTGCTTTTATTTTAAATAAAGCGCAGACCAAAGCCAAAATAGTGCTGAATAAAGCTCCCAGAAAAAAGAAATGAAGCTCCGGATAACGCAGAATTACAATACTTCGTTTGACCAATAAAATATACAAAAAGCATTGTAAAACCAGCGGAATTGTGCGTTCTGAGGTCTTACTCAGCATAATCGATTTTACGTGCCCGGTTGATTTTAGCAATAAATAAAATAAAACCGGAACAATAACATTGATAACCAAGATTTGAAAAAGCACAAAATATTTTTCCTGCGAACTAAAAAGATCTTCTTTATAGAACAAATAAAATAAAGTGGCGTAAAGCGATATAAAAATCGGATGCAGTATATAGGAGAATATTGGAAGAAACTTTTTCAAAACAATAAATTTTTCGGGTATCTAACAAATATACTTTTTTGCCACGAATTCACGAATGATAAAAAAAGGAAATTCGTCAATTCGTGGCAAATTAACTCGTAATGCTGTAATTTTGAAAAAAAGAAATTTCCAAATGAGCCTAAACTTAAAAAGCCTGATTTCAGTTCTAAATGCCAAATGGATTGGTTTAGAAACTGATGTTTTTATCGATCATGTTTCAATTGACAGCCGTTCACTTCAGAACGGATCTCAAACTTTGTTTTTTGCTCTGGCCGGAGTTAACAACGATGCTCATTTGTTTATTCCAGATTTAATAAAAAATGGTGTAAAGAATTTTGTAGTGCATTATATTCCAGATAATTGTGCAGATAAAGCTAATTTTTTGATTGTAAAAAACACATTGCATGCACTTCAGGAATTTGCAGGATATTATAGAAATATTTTTCATTTTCCGATCATCGGAATAACAGGAAGCAACGGCAAAACCATTGTAAAAGAATGGCTTAACTTTTTATTGAGCCCCGATTATAATATAATCAGAAGTCCAAAAAGTTATAACTCACAAGTTGGTGTGCCGCTTTCGGTTATTGCGATTAATGAAAAGCATAATTTAGGAATCTTTGAAGCGGGAATTTCGACAGTAAGTGAAATGTCTAAATTAGAGAAAATCATTAAGCCAAATATTGGAATACTTACAAGTATTGGTTCTGCTCACGATGAAGGCTTTGAAAATATAGTGCAGAAGATTGATGAAAAATTGCTGCTGTTTAAAGATTGTTCAGTCATTATTTATCAAAAAAATGAAATTGTTGATTCGTGTTTAACTCAATTTACTGCCGAGTATATGATGCATCCGAGAAAGCTTTTTTCATGGAGTTTCAAAGATAATAGCGCCGATGTTTTTATTTTGAAAAAGGAAGTTGAGAATGAATCTACAGTAATTCAATATCAATTTAAAAAAGAAGTTCATAATTTGATAATTCCCTTCAGCGATGCAGCTTCGGTAGAAAATGTCATTTCTTGTTTGTTGATTTTGTTGTATTTTAATTATGATCAGGAAACAATTCAGAATCGAATTGAAATGCTTTATCCTGTTCGAATGCGTCTTGAAGTGAAAAACGGAATTAACAATTGCAGTATTATCGATGATAGTTACAGCTCCGATTTTCAATCGCTCAAAATTGCTTTGGATTTTCTAGAAAGCCAAAAGAAAAAAGGTGCTTCTAAAACGGTTATTTTATCTGATATTTTTCAAAGCGGTTTTACAAACGAAGAGTTGTATTCTAAAGTTGCCCAATTAATTTCGGACAATAAAATAAATCGTGTAATTGGAATCGGACCAACGATTTCTTCTTTTGCCGATCAGTTTGAAAACAGTACAATGTTTCAAAACACAACTGATTTTATTGAGGCAATTGAAAGCCTGAATTTTAATAATGAAACCATTTTAATCAAAGGAGCAAGATCATTTCAGTTTGAAGAAATTGTGTCGCTTCTTGAAGAGAAAACACACGAAACAGTTCTCGAAATTAATCTGGATGCAATTAGTCATAATTATAATTATTTTAAATCGAAGCTGGCACCAACAGTCAAAATGATGGTAATGGTAAAA
The DNA here is from genome assembly GCF_042678225.1 of Flavobacterium artemisiae. NCBI lineage: Bacteria > Pseudomonadati > Bacteroidota > Flavobacteriia > Flavobacteriales > Flavobacteriaceae > Flavobacterium > Flavobacterium artemisiae. The sequence continues at coordinate 374,970 of NZ_JBHUDZ010000012.1, forward strand.
GCTTTTGGTTACGGAAACGGCGGTTTGGAAATTGCAAAACTGCTGGAACATCATAAAGTAGATTATTTAGGTGTGGCTTTCGCCGATGAAGGAATTTCGCTTAAAAACGGTGGCATCAAATTACCGATTATGGTTTTAAATCCAGAATCGACCAGTTTTCCTTCGATTATTCAATACCAATTAGAACCAGAAATTTATAGTGTAAAAGGTTTAAATGCCTTTTTAAAAATTGCACGCGAAAAGAATCTAAAAGATTTTCCGATTCATATTAAAATCGATACCGGAATGCATCGTTTGGGTTTTGAAGAAAATACTTTAGACGAATTGATTCAGACTTTAAAAGGAAATTCGACCGTTCGTGTTCAAAGTGTTTTATCGCATTTGGCAACAAGCGATGATACCAAACATTATGATTTTGTAAATAAGCAGATTGCGTTGTTCGAAAAGCTTTCTTCTCGATTAATAAACGAATTAAATATAAATCCGATTCGTCATATTTTGAATACCTCTGGCATCAGCAATTTCCCGAATGCGCAATACAATATGGTGCGTTTAGGAATTGGTTTGTACGGAGTTTCAAATGATCCAGCAGAACAAAAATACCTAGAAAATGTTGGAACACTTAAATCCATTATTTCGCAGGTTCGTACAATTCCCGCAGGCGACAGCGTAGGTTACGGAAGAAGATTTATGGCTGAAAAAGAAACCAAAATCGCCACAATTCCGATTGGTTACGCTGACGGAATCGCAAGATTGTGGGGCAATGAAGTGGGTTTTGTGGTCATAAAAAATCAAAAGGCGAAAATCGTAGGCAGTGTTTGTATGGATATGTTAATGGTAAACGTAACAGAAATTGACTGCAAAGAAGGTGATTCTGTAGTGATTTTCGGCGAAAGCCCAACAGTAATTGAAATGGCTGAGGCACTAAAAACCATTCCGTACGAAATTATGACGAGTATTTCGCAACGAGTAAAGCGCGTATTTTTCAGATAGTTTGTTTTGAACCATATAAGTTATATAAGGGCATTTTAGTTTGACTTGTTTTCTTTTTTGTTTAAGAGTATTTTAAATCATTCCATAAAGCTTATAATTCCTTACATGACTTATATGGTTTAAAAGTCAATGAGAAATGAGGTTTTTTAAGGAAAATTGCGTATTTTCGATATTCATTTATTTAAAAACTAAACAAATCAGATATGGGATTTTTTTCAGAATTTAAGGCATTTGCAATGAAAGGCAATGTAGTTGACCTTGCTGTTGCTGTAATTATTGGAGCTGCTTTCGGTAAGATTGTAAATTCATTTATTGAAGATGTAATCACACCGTTAGTTTTAAAACCTGCTTTAGATGCAGCTCATTTGTCAAAAATAGAAGATTTAGTTGCCTTTGGAGGCGTTAAATACGGCCTTTTTCTTTCGGCAGTAATCAACTTTATAATTGTAGCCTTTGTTTTATTTTTGATTATTAAAGCAATGAACAGCCTTAAAAAGAAAGAAGAACCGGCACCAAACCAGCCTGCAGCACCAACTCAAGAAGAATTGCTTACGCAGATTAGAGATCTTTTAAAAAGTAAAAATATATAATACCGCTACACTAAGTCTAACTTAACCGCCTACTAAAGAGGCGGTTTTTTTACAAAATGTTTATTTTATAACATTTTGTTATTTTTTGTGAATCACCTTGCGGAGACTTTTATTATACTTATTTTTGCCATACAAATTAGAATAATTGATTTATTTAAAAATATAAAAATGAGAATAGCGGTTGTAGGTGCTACCGGAATGGTGGGCGAAGTAATGCTTAAAGTTTTAGCAGAAAGAAATTTTCCTGTTACAGAATTAATTCCTGTTGCATCTGAAAGATCAGTAGGAAAAGAAATTGAATATAAAGGAACTAAATATAAGGTAGTTGGTTTACAAACAGCAGTTGACATGAAAGCAGATATCGCTGTTTTTTCAGCTGGTGGGGATACTTCTTTAGAATGGGCTCCAAAATTTGCTGCTGCTGGAACGACCGTTATCGATAACTCATCAGCATGGAGAATGGATCCGACTAAGAAATTGGTTGTACCAGAAATCAATGCTTCTGTTTTAACGAAAGAAGATAAAATTATTGCAAATCCAAACTGTTCAACAATTCAGATGGTTTTGGCTTTAGCACCTTTGCACCAAAAATACAACATCAGAAGAATTATTGTTTCTACTTACCAATCTATCACAGGAACTGGTGTAAAAGCGGTAAAACAATTAGAAAATGAGTATGCTGGAGTGCAAGGAGATATGGCATACAAATATCCAATTCACAGAAATGCAATCCCGCATTGCGACAGCTTCGAAGATAACGGATATACTAAAGAGGAAATGAAATTAGTTCGTGAGACTCAAAAAATCTTGGGTGATAACACGATCAGAGTTACAGCTACTGCAGTTCGTGTACCAGTTGTTGGAGGCCACAGCGAGGCAGTAAACGTAGAGTTTACAAATGATTTTGAAGTTAATGAAGTTCGCGAAATTCTACATAATACAGATGGAGTAGTAGTACAGGATAATTTAGATACATTTACATATCCAATGCCTTTGTACGCAGAAGGTAAAAATGATGTTTTCGTTGGAAGAATTCGTCGTGACGAAAGCCAGCCAAATACATTAAACATGTGGATTGTTGCTGATAATTTAAGAAAAGGTGCCGCAACTAACACCATTCAAATCGCTGAATATTTAATTCAAGCAGGTTTGGTATAAAAATATAGTTGAAGAAAATTGTTAAAAAGGAAAAACCGTGATTACGTAAAAGTGATTACGGTTTTTTTGATAAATAGACATATCATTATTCAACAACAAACCCGACAGGTTTTTAAAATCTGTCGGGTTTGTTGTTGAATACCAATCTACATTCCGAAGGAATGCCTGCTCGGTAGAAAATAAATTTGAATTACGGTTGCACGTTCCGTAGGAACGTTGATTATTGAATATTGTTTTGCGACAAACAATATTATTTTTTCCACCGACCAGATATCCTACGGAATATATAAGTTAATAAAAAAGCGAGAATTGAGGTTCTCGCTTTTTTTATATTTTAATATTCAGGAGCCAATTCTAACTCCAATCCTTCTAAGTCTTCGGTAATTGGAATTTGACAGCCTAAACGACTATTAGATTTAACGTAAAACGCTTCAGAAAGCATAGCCTCTTCTTCATCTCCCATTTCTGGTAATGCAACATCATTTAGAACATAACATTGGCACGAAGCGCACATAGCCATACCGCCGCAGGTTCCTTCAACAGGAAGTTCGTATGCTTTGCATAACTCCATAATGTTCATTGCCATATCAGTAGGAGCTTGTAATTCGTGAATAACTCCTTCTCGATCTTTAATCTTTATTAATACATCCATTTTAAATTATTGGAATTTTATTTTAGGATTAGAAAACGTGTCCAAATCCTTCATAATTAATTTTAGCTTTTCGATTTCTGTTTTTGGCTTATTATAATGCAATATCATTTTGGGATGCATTATGTTCTAGATTCCTGAAGTAGATCTATATACTGTTAAAACATAAAGTCGAAAACAATTAAACGATTTACATAATATTTACCACAGTTTCAATTTGCGGCGCATATTTTTTTATTGTTGTTTCGACACCTGCTTTCAGTGTCATTTGATTTACGCTGCAGCTAATGCAAGCTCCTTCCAAACGAACTTTTACATGTTTATCATCTTCAATAGAAATCAATGAAATATCTCCACCGTCTGATTTCAAAAATGGTCTTATCTCGTCTAAGGCCAATAAAACATTATTTGTTAATTCTTCTGTTGTCATAATTATAATGTGTCAATTTATAATGTGCCAATTAGATATTATGTACATTCTCTAATTGGCACATTATCTAATTATCTAATTTTTTTTAACTGCCGAACAACCTGCCATTGTTGTAATTTTTACGGCTTCTGTTGCTGGTAAACTTTCGTTTCTGTTTACTGTTTCTTGTACAACATTTCGAGTGATTTCTTCGAATACTTTCTCGATTGGCGAAGCAGTCTGTAATGCTGCAGGACGACCGTAATCTCCCGCTTCACGAATAGATTGTACAATTGGAACTTCTCCTAAGAACGGAACTTCTAAATCTGCAGCCAGATTTTTTGCACCTTCTTGTCCAAAGATATAATATTTATTTTCTGGTAATTCTTCTGGTGTAAAGTAAGCCATGTTTTCGATAATTCCTAAAACAGGAACATTGATATTATCTTGCATAAACATTGCAACTCCTTTTTTAGCATCTGCAAGTGCCACAGCTTGTGGTGTACTTACTACAACCGCTCCAGTAATAGGAAGCGACTGCATGATCGATAAGTGAATATCTCCTGTTCCTGGAGGTAAATCAAGAAGCATGAAATCTAATTCTCCCCAATCTGCATCAAAGATCATTTGGTTTAAAGCTTTTGCAGCCATTGGTCCTCTCCAGATTACAGCTTGGCTTGGAGCAGTAAAGAATCCGATAGAAAGCATTTTGATTTCGTAGCTTTCGATTGGTTTCATTTTCGATTTTCCGTCAACCGTAATAGAAACTGGTTTCTCGTTTTCAACATCGAACATAATCGGCATCGATGGTCCGTAAATATCAGCATCTAAAACACCAACTTTAAAGCCCATTTTTGCAAGCGTTACCGCCAAATTTGCTGTTACAGTAGATTTTCCTACTCCTCCTTTTCCAGAAGCAACAGCAATAATATTTTTGATTCCAGGAATAGCGCGGCCTTTAATTTCTGGCTTTTCTGGAGATTCTACTTTAATATTTACTTTAACTTTTGCGTCAGGCGAAATTAATTCGTGAATTGTTTTTTTAATATCGTCTTCGGCTCTTTTTTTAATGTGCATTGCAGGTGTGTGCAATACCAAATCTACAACGGCTTCGTCTCCAAAAGTAATAACGTTGGTTACAGCACCGCTTTCAACCATATTTTTTCCTTCTCCAGCTATAGTAATTGATTCTAAAGCTTTAAGAATTTCTTTTCTATCTAATTTCATTGTGATGGGCTATTTTTGTATTGTACGAAATCAGAATATAAGATAATATTTATTTAAACTGATTTCAGGGTGCAAAGATAACGGATTAAGTTCGGAATTAAACGTTTTTTGAATTGTAATTATTGATATTGAGATTATTCAAAATTATTCTATGGAGATTTTCGTCACTATTTTGAGAATGAATGTTTTGGATGTAAAAATTTTCTTTTAAAATAACGAAGGTTTTTAAGATGAAAATAGAGGGTCTTTTTGTCTAAATTTTCTTCTTTTTTGAATTAGATTCTCACAAAACTTGATTATATTTGACACGCCTTAAGTCTGTGATTTTCAAATAGTAAAAAGTATGTGAAAACTTATTTTTAGGTCATTTTATTGAGTTTTCGATATTTTTTTTAAAAGTTTTTTCTTCAAACTTAAACTTTAAAAATATGCGAAATTTTACTTTGCCGACGATTCTCATTGCAATCAGTTTTTTTGCATTTTCATTTAAGGCAGCCCCAGACAAAATAAAAAGCATAGAATCTGCTGTTGTTTCTAAATATGCCGTAGTAACTATTGATGCCGCAGCGATTAATTCTTTTTTTAAAAAATATCCAAAACTCAAAAAATACCAAAAAGATGTTGAGGGTATTTATAAAGCCAAAGAATACAAATCGATTTGGTATGATGACAAAAGTATATCAGAATTTGGAGCCTTATTATATCAAAAGGTAAATGTTCTTAAAGATCAGGGAATAGATAGTACAATGCCTTACAAAGAGGTTATAGACGAAGCATTTAACGAAAGTGATAATATTGTACCGCCGCAGATTGATACCGAATTACTGCTCACCAACATGTATGTTTTTTACGCAAGCAACGTCTATTCTGGTGTAGATTCGGCAACTTTAAAAAAGATTGGATGGTATCTTCCGTCCAAAACCATTTCGTATTCCAGAATATTAGATTCGCTAATTGTAGACAACAGTCGTCTGAATGAAGACGATTATCTCTTATTCAATCAATATTATAAACTTCAGGATGCTTTAAAAAAATATCGCAAAATAGAAAAAGACAATCTTTGGCAGAAAATTACGATCGACAGCGCCAATTATAAAGATTTAAGACCAGACGATACTGCCATAGCAATTAAGCAGATAAGACAGCGATTATATGTCGTCGGCGATCTTAAACAAGACAATAAGAGCGATATTTATGACGAAGAATTAATGGCGGGAGTTTTGAATTATAAAAGAAGATACAATCTAAAACTGAATTACGCCATTACAAGAGATCATATCAATCAACTTAACGAACCGATCAGTAAAAGAATCAAAACGATTATGCTGAACATGGAGCGCTGCCGTTGGATTCCGACCAAATTAGCGAAAGCCAATGAATATATTATGGTTAATATTCCATCATTTAGAATGTTTTATGTGAAAGGCGGACAGTACGCGCTGGTTTCGGATATTTTTGTGGGAAGCCGATTAAGTGAAACGGTGATTTTTAGCGGTACAATGGATCGAATTGTTTTCAGTCCGTATTGGTATGTGCCGAAAAGCATCATTCAGAACGAATTAAAACTGCAGATGGCAAACGATAAAAACTATCTTGCCGATCATAATATGGAATGGAACGGCGGAAAAGTGAGACAAAAACCCGGTCCTAAAAACTCTTTAGGTTTGGTAAAATTTATGTTCCCGAATCCGAACGATATTTACATGCATGATACGCCTGCAAAAAGTTTATTTGAATTTGAAAAACGAACGTTCAGCCACGGTTGTATAAATGTGAAAGAAGCAAAAGCACTGGCATTAGAAATCTTAAAAGACGATCCAGACTGGCCTGTCGATAAAATTGACAAAGCAATGAGCGGTGAAAAAGAAACAACCTGTATGCTTAAAAATAAAATTCCGGTTTACATTGGTTAGTTTACAGCTTGGGTTCAGGATAACGGAGAAATTAATTTCTTTCCAGATGTTTACGGAAGAGACGATAGTTTAGATAAACTGCTTTATTCTGATGCTGTTACAATGAAATAAAAAATAAAAGCCCGACGGATTTAACTGAAATCTGTCGGGCTTCTTAAAAAAAATGGTCTACAAGTTTATTCGTATTTAAGATACTTCAATACATCAATTTTGGTTACTTGATACGCTTTTGTTAAAACAATTACTAATGTCAAACAAAGAAGCGAAATCAATGCTACACCAAACGGAATTGGAGAAACTCCAATTCTGAAAGCAAAATCTTCAAGCCATTTTTGTAATAAGATATAGGCAGGAATAATTCCGATTCCAAACCCCATTAAGCAGAAAAGAACGTATTGTTTTGATAATTCTTTTAATAAAATATCGGTTTCTGCACCTAATGTCTTTCTAATGGCAATTTCTTTCAATCTTCTCTCCATCGAAAATGATGCCAAAGCGAACAATCCGAACACAGCAATTATAATTACAACCATATTTAAGATAAAAAACAGATTTTTTTGCTTGATTTGTTCTTCATAAGTTTTAGCGAACCCTTTGTTAACAAATTCATAGTCAAAAGGATAATCAGGATTTACGTTTTTCTCCCAATACGATTTCAATTTTTCTAACGTTTCTGTTAAATTATTTGGAGATACCTTTACAAACACATTATTAAAGTTATTCCATTTTAAAGTTTTAAGATTAATAAAGACCATTGGCGGTACTTTATTTTGTAAACCAGTAATATTAAAATCTTTTACAACGCCGACAACTTTAAATTTCAAATTACCTTTTTCATCTCCCCATCCAGAGGTTACAACAGTATTTATCGGGTCTTTAAGATTTAATATTTTTACCAGCGTTTCATTCATCAGCATGCTGTTGATTGTGTCTGATGCAAACTTAGGAGATAGATCACGTCCTTGAACAATTTTGATTTTCATCATATCCAGAAAACCAAAATCCATTTCGACATTTCTTGGCTGTACAAAAATACCATTATGTGTAAATCCAGAACTTGAATTGGTGCTTCCTCCAAAAGAACCAGCGAATGTAGAAACATCTCTAACTCCAGGAATTTTGGCTATTTCTTGTTTGTCAACCAAATATTGCTGTGTTCTTTTAAATCGATCTGGTTTGTTGTATGGAATCGAAATAACTTGATCGCCGCTGAATCCCAGATCTTTATTTATCATATAATTAACCTGAGAATTGACAATCAAAGCACCAATGATGAAAAATGCTGCGATTCCGAATTGAAAAATAAGCATTGAATTTCGAACCCAAATACCGCTTTTACTTCTAGAAAAATTGCCTTTTAAAACTTTTAAAGTTTCAAAATTTGAGATATAAATAGCAGGAAATATACCGCCCAAAATAATAACTAATCCAAATATTAAAATGAGCTGCAGGTAAAATTCACTGCCATTTATAGTCAAATTTTTCCCTAAAAAGTTGTTGTAAAAAGGCAATGATAGCTCTACAATAGCAAGCGCAAAGACAATAGCAAGAAGCACAATTATAGCAGTTTCAAAAATAAACTGAGTGATAATCTGCTTTTTCGTTGCGCCGACAATTTTGCGAACACCAACTTCCTTGGCACGTTTTATTGCCGATGCCGTTGCAAGATTTACATAATTTACAAGCGATAAAATCAAAATTAAAACAGACAAGCCAGCCATGATATAAAGCAGTTTTAAATTGCCCATGCCTTCAGGAAAATTACTTCCAGAGGCTTTTGTGCCATGCAGACGAGCAGTCTTTAACTGATCCAGAATAATTTTAATTTCGCCGTTTTCTTTTACATATTGTTCCACTGTCTGTCCGCTTTCTTTGGCATCTTTTACAGTACGGTTTACAAAGTTTACGTTATGCATTTTCTTTAAAACCGAAGCAGGATCAGCATTTTTTTTGATTTTAATCAAGAAACCATAATTAAAATTTCCCCATCTGTTTTCGTCGCCATCTCTTTTTACACCGCTGAAAACATAATTTGGTTCTATAGAAGAAGGTCTGGTAACACGATAAACCGATTTTACAGTATAATTTGCAGTTCCGTAAAAGACAGATTTACCAATTGGATCCTGATCTTTAAAAAGTAATTGGGCCTGTTCTTCAGAAATGGCAACGCTGTTTTTTTCTTTTAGAATATTTGTTTTGGCTCCTTTTAAAATTTCGAAAGGAAAAAAATCAAAGAAATTATTATCACTGACCATTATTTTTTTAGTCAATAATTTTTGACCTTGATATTTGATAATATCCTGATCGTACCAAGTATTAAAAAAACAGATTTTTTCGATTTCAGGAATAGTCGCTTTGCAGGTTTCTCCAAACGGAATCGAACTGGTTGCCCAAGTATCCCCGGTTGCTCCGATTTTGTTTAGAACCATGTAGGTGTCTTCTTTTCCTGGATTCCATTGATCGTACGAATGTTCATTATTCCAATACAAAATCGCGAAAATCACGCCCGCAATTCCGATGCTTAATCCTAAAACATTTAAAAGCGAAAACAGTTTGCTTTGCTTTAAATGATAGATAAATATTTTAAACCAGTTGAAAATCATGGTATATGTTTTTAGTTAAATGAGTTTTTTTTAAAGATTTTTTCTTTAAAGCATTGTAAAAATTTTGCAGACAAATTCTACCAGAATAACGAATGCAGTAACAATAATTTTAATCATCATTTAATTATTTAGCGTCCATAAAAACATCAACATTTCGTTGATTTAATTTTTCAGAAAATATAACTCCGTCTTTCATATGAATCGTTCTTTGCGAAAAAGAAGCATCATAATCAGAGTGGGTAACCATCAGGATTGTAGCGCCTTTAGCGTGTAAATCGGTTAAAAGTTCCATCACTTCGTTACCGTTTTTACTGTCTAAGTTTCCAGTCGGCTCATCAGCAAGGATAATTTTCGGATCGTTTACCAAAGCCCTTGCCACCGCAACTCTTTGTTGTTGTCCTCCAGAAAGCTGCTGCGGAAAATGTTTCAATCGGTGCGAAATATTTAATTTCTCTGCAATGGCTTCAATTTTTTGCTTTCTCTCAGAAGCTTTTACATTGTTGTAAAGTAAAGGCAGTTCGATATTATCGTAAACAGAAAGCTCGTCGATCAAGTTGAAGTTTTGGAAAATAAATCCGATGTTTTCTTTTCGCACTTTAGCCCTTCCTTTTTCTTTTAAACCGATCATTTCTTGGTCTAACAATTTGTAGCTTCCGTCACTGGCGCTGTCTAGAAGTCCAATAATATTTAGTAAAGTCGATTTTCCACAGCCAGAAGGCCCCATAATAGTTAGAAAATCTCCTTTTTTAATCTCTAAGTTGATACCGCTCAAAGCAGCAGTTTCTATTTCTTCTGTTCTAAAAACTTTGGTTAAATTCTGAATCGTAATCATAATTTTTAAGGTTTTGAAATGTTATTAAATACGTTTTTTGATTGATGATTGATGTTTTTATATTTTTTTGTTTCAGGTTTCAAGTTTCAGGTTCTTTTCGTTGCGTTAACTTGAAACTTGAAACTTGAAACCTGAAACAAATGAAACTTATATTATTCCAGCGAAAGCACTTCTATGTCTTTGTAATCTGTATAAGATGAAGTAATTACCGATTCTCCTTCTTTTAAGCCTTCTAGAACTTCATAATACGAAGGATTTTCGCGTCCTAATTTGATATTTCTTCTTTCGGCTTTATTTCCTTTTACGACAAAAATCCATTTTCCTGCCGCTTCTTGGTTAAAACTTCCTCTCGGAATTACTAATGTTTTATTCTTTTCAGATAAAATCAATTTTACGCCAAAACTAAGTCCGTCTTGTAATACAATGTTTTCTTTTGATGTGAAAACCAGTTCAACTGTAAAGCGTCCGCCTTTTACTTCTGGAATAACTTTGGTAACTAAAACTTCAAGATTTGAACCTTTAAATTCAACCTGACCTTTTAGACCTTCTCTAATTTTTTCCAAATAAAACTCATCCACTTCTGCGACCAATTTATAGCCTTTTTTAGAATCGATTTTTCCGATGCTTGCTCCAGCCTGAAAAGTTTTTCCTAAAACCGGTTCAAAAGAAGTTAATCTTCCCGTTTCTGGTGCAGTAATCAGGAAATTCTTTTTGTTATTTCTAAGAATGTCCAAACTTTTCTCCATAGTCTGAATCGAACGATTGATCTGCGAAATCTGAACTTGATTGCTTTGTTTTTCTTTCTGAATGCTTTGTTGAATTGTTCTTTTGCGCTCTTCCTGAAAACGAAGACTTTCTTTAAACGTATTCCAGTCGTTTTTAGAAATTACCTCTTTATCGTAAAGCTTAGAATTCATATGGTACAATCTTTTGGCATCATTATAATCATGCTCGATTAAAACAAAATCTTTTGTCAAGTTCAATTCCTGATTTCTAATATTCAGTTTTCCTGTATTTAAGTTGTTGATTTGTTCAATAATAGCCGTTTCTTGAGTAAGATAATTTAATTCTGTATTTGGGTTGTACAAACGCGCCAATGATTGTCCTTTGGTTACCATTGCGCCATTTTCTACAAAAATCTCTTTTACAGAACCGCCCTCGGTAACATTTACGAGCATCAAATTTAGAGGTTCTACTTTTGCCTGAAAAACTACAAAGTCTTCAAAGAAAGCTTTTTCTGCTTTTTGAATGGTTATTTCTTCTGTTTTTACATTTAAAGTTCTTTTGGTATTAAAGGCAAAAAAAACGATGACAGCCAAAACTAAAAAAACAGCAATTGCTATTGAGAGATATCTAAATTTTTTATTTTTACGAGGAATTATCTTGTCCATTTCTTTAATAATTTACTGATAGTCAATAGGTAAATACTGTGCCATAAAATTTATTTTTTGTAAAGCATTGATTTTAAAGAGGCTTTGAAAATGGACTTAAAAAAGCAGTGTTCGATAATGAACAGTTGACCGTTCGAAAGCGAACATAAAACCAAAAACATGCGAAAAAAACAAGCCCAAATATTAATTGTTGACGATCAGGAAGAAATTCTTTTTTCGGCAAAAATGATTCTTAAAAAGCATTTCGAAACCATTTTTACAGAAAACAATCCTAAAAAAATCATTTCTCTTTTAAATGAAAATGAAATAAATGTGGTTTTGCTGGACATGAATTATCGAATTGGTTTTGAAGACGGGCGCGAGGGAATTCATTGGCTGAAAGAAATCAAAACGCTTTCTCCAAATACAATCGTGATTTTGATGACGGCATTTGGTAAAATCGAAACCGCTGTTGAAGGCATAAAAATTGGCGCTTTTGATTATGTTCTAAAACCTTGGAACAACGAAAAACTGCTAGAGGTAATTGATAAGGCAGTAACAGAAAGCAGAAAAAACAGTAAAAAAACAGCCGCAGAAAATACAGAACAAACCGAAAAAAGGTATTTTGTCGGAACTTCTGCCAAAATAAAACAAGCTTATGCAATAGCCGAAAAAGTAGCGAGAACAGACGCTAACGTTTTGATTTTAGGTGAAAATGGAACCGGAAAATATGTTTTTGCAGAACACATCCATCAACATTCTGAAAGAAAAAATCAGCCTTTTGTGCATGTAGATTTGGGATCTTTGAGCGATAATTTGTTCGAAAGTGAACTTTTTGGTTACGCAAAAGGTGCTTTTACAGATGCAAAAGTGGACACAGCTGGAAGATTTGAAACAGCTCAAAACGGAACTATATTTTTGGATGAAATAGGAAATATTCCGTTGCATCTTCAAGCGAAATTACTGCACGTTTTGCAGACTAAAACGGTAACACGTTTAGGAGAAAGTAAACCGCGTCTGCTCAATGTTCGTGTAATTGCAGCAACAAACAGCGACATTAAAACCGAAGTCAAGAATAAAACTTTTCGTGAAGATTTATTGTACCGAATTAATACAATGGAAATTAATCTGCCCGCTTTACGCGAAAGAAAAGATGATATTGTCCCGATGGCGAATTTTATTCTGGAGCAGATTGCTGAAAAATACAATCAGGAAAATTGGCATTTTGAAGAAAATGCAGCGCCTTATCTGGAAAAATATCCGTGGAAAGGAAATGTCCGCGAAATGGAAAATAAGATTGAACGCGCCCTTATTTTGGCCGAAAACAATACAATTTCTGTAATCGATTTGGATATTTTAGACTTTGAAGAAATTCAGGAAAACGACGAAAATCCGCTGTCTGAAATGGAAAAAGGAGCAATCGAAAAAGCTTTATTCAAACACAACGGAAACATCAGCAAAACCGCTGAAGAATTAGGTTTATCCCGCGCCGCTTTGTATAGAAGAATTGAAAAATATGATTTAAAATAAGTTTAGCCATAGATTATAAGGATTAAAATGATCTTTATTCTTTGTCTAAAAATAAAGTCTTCCGCAGATTTAGAAGCTAAAATCATTTTAATCTTTTAATCTGTGGCAAAAAATAATATAAATGAAGAATTGGAAATTTTATAACGCGCTATTTGTTAGAGTTTTATTTTTAATGATACTCTTTCTTTGTAGCGCTTTTTTGTTTTACAAAGGATTTAAATTCAATGCTATTTTAGTTGGTTTTTTTGCAGGGATATTTCTTTTCGAAATGTATTTTTTTGTCAAAAATCAACTTTTGTTTTATGACAAAACGATCAATTCTATTCTGCACAACGATTTTTCGGCCAATTTTCCAGACGAGAATAAAAAAGATAATTTCAAAAGTTTGTATCAATTGTATGACACTTTAAAAGTGCAAAAACAAGAACAGACTTCCAAAGAATTGATTTATCGTTCGATTTTGAACAGTATTGATACAGCGGCTTTAATCTTAGAAAAAGAAAATGAAACTTGGTCGGTTTTTATAATGAATGATTGTTTTTCGAGATTATTTAAAGTGCCAAAAGTAAGCCATTGGAAATATCTTAAAAATTATCTTCCAGCGCTTTGTGATGAAATTGAAAAAGTAGGTTTCAGCGAACTTAAAACCGCGATTTCAGTTAAAATTCAAGATCATGATCTGCAGACTTTTATGCTTCAAACTTCAATTACACAAACCTATAACAAAGAATATTTTATCATTTTATTGGATAGTATTCAGCGTGTAATTGAGAAAAAAGAAAAGGAAGCGTGGATTAATTTAATGAAAATTATTTCGCATGAATTAATGAATTCTTTAACGCCGATTCGGGCGCTTTCGCAAAATCTACTTCATATTGTAGATCAGGAAGAATTAGAAGAAGATGATTTTGAAGATATTAAAAGCAGTATTTCTACAATCATAAACCGAAGCGATCATTTACAGGTTTTTGTTGAGAATTACAGAAAACTTGCCATGCTGCCGACACCAAACAAACAAATGACGCAGATCAATGCTTTGTTTGAAGATTGTCTGCGAATTATGAATCCAATTTTGAAGGCAGAAGGAATCGAATTGATAAATGAAATCAACAGCTCACGTTCTATTTTGATAGATAAAAACCAAATGGAACAAGTAATTATTAATTTGATAACCAATAGCATTCATGCCTTAAAAGAAAAATCAGAAAAGAAATTGATTCTTTCAAGTTATACCGAAAATAACCGTTTTTTTATTGTGATTTCGGATAATGGAAGAGGAGTAGACTCAGAAATTCGAGACAAAGTTTTCCTGCCGTTTTTCACCACTAGAAAAGACGGCGCCGGAATCGGCTTAACGCTTTCTAAAAATATTGTGGAAGCACACGGCGGTTATCTAAGTTACCAAACAGATGCCGAAAAAACCGATTTTGTGATTTGCCTTATTTGATTTTTTTTTTTGAACCATATAAGTGATATAAGTTCATTTAAAAGAAATTTATTAAAGTTGACAAGGATTTTTATTGTAGAGACGCACTGCAATGCGTTTTTTTGTTCCCGCAGATTTAGCAGATTCGACAGATTTTTTGTTTGATTGTGAAGAATTAATCTCCTAAATCTGTAAAATCTGCGAGAGAAAAATTATTTAGCTCTGACTAAAATGAACTTATATCACTTATATGGTGAAAAAAATTAAATCTCAACTTCTGGTTTCCAAAAGTGCTTCTCAAAATCTACAATCTGATTATTGACTACTTTAATACCTTCGTTCTCTAAAAGTTGCTGCATTAAATTAGTTCCGTCAAAATGATGTTTTCCTGTCAAAAGTCCTTTTTGATTGACAACGCGATGCGCTGGAACATCGTCCATATTATGACACGCATTCATTGCCCAGCCGACCATTCGCGCAGAACGGGCAGTTCCCAAAGCTTTTGCAATTGCGCCATAAGAAGTTACTTTCCCAAACGGAATTTGTCTTGCAATTACATATACTCTTTCAAAAAAGTTTTCTTCAGCCATTTTAAAATATTTTTACCATTGAGAAATAAAATTAATTAAGATAAAACACTTAATTTTTGATAATCTCTTAATGGTGTTTTTTAACCGAAATAGTAATTCAAAATATTAATAAGCGTAGCAATAGCAACCAATCCCGTAATCGATCCGATGATTTTGTTCATGTTTTTCATTAGGTAATCGGTTTTTTTCTCGATTCTTCCGAAGAAAGCTATGTAGCTGTACAAAACAGCAAAAGATCCTAAAACCGAGCCTAATACAAAAGTGAAAATAATGTTGTTTTCGAAAACAAAAAGGTGATACGAAGCCAAAGTAACGCTCACGACAACGTAATACGGAATCGGGAAAAAGTTAAGACCAGAAAGCAGCATTCCGAGGAAAAAACGGCTTTTTTTGCTGCTTTTTTTAATCTTTGATTTCTTTTTGGTTTTCGGTTCTTTAGCAATAAAAAGGAAATAGATGGTAAGTATCGAAAAAATGACAAAACCTATTTCGCGAAGCAGTGTTACAACATCGGGACGATTATCGATCACCCGCGCAAAAAGAACGGCAACATATACTTGAAAAAAAATAACGAGAACAGCACCAATTACAAACCACAAAGCATTCTTTTTACCTTCTTTCAGGTTTATTTTGGCTGCGGTCATGTTAATTAATCCAGGCGGAATAATTCCAATTGCAGCAGCTATAAAGCCAGAAAGAAAGGGAGTAAATAAGGCCATTCAGTCAATTTGTAAGTTGTGTATTCGTTTGGAAAATTAAATTAGTCTTTAATTTTGAAACGAATATACGTAATTGCCTTGTTAATTTCTAAATATTGTTTTTCATAAAAAGTCTGAATCGAAGTTACCACTTCTGGACTTCCTTCATTTTTATATACATTATGATTGGCATAAAGTACTTCGTGACCTTCTCCGTGCAGTAAACCAAGTGTGTAACCGTGCATAAATTCACTGTCGGTTTTTAGGTTTACAACTCCGTCTTTGTTCAGGATTTTTTTGTACAATTTCAAGAACTCAGAATTGGTCATTCTGTGTTTGGTTCTCTTGTATTTGATCTGCGGATCTGGAAAAGTAATCCAGATTTCATCAACTTCGCCTTCGGCAAAAATATGATTGATCAATTCGATTTGTGTGCGGATAAAAGCCACATTATGAAGTCCGTTTTCTACAGCGGTTTTAGCACCTCTCCAAAAACGCGCACCTTTAATATCGATTCCGATAAAATTTTTGTCTGGGTATTTCTCTGCTAATCCAACAGAATATTCTCCCTTTCCACATCCTAATTCTAAAACTAATGGATTATCATTTTTAAAGAAATCAGAATTCCATTTTCCTTTTAAAGGCATTAAATCACCAACAACTTCTTCGCGTGTTGGCTGAAAAACGTTTTGAAATGTTTCGTTTTCTCTGAATCTTTTTAGTTTGTTTTTACTTCCCACTTTTACAAAAATTTTGTGCAAAATTAAGGAATATAAACGAATGAAGTAGTGTAAATAAGTTTTTTTGCCACGAATTACACAAATTTCCACTAATTTTTTCTTCTGTTTTTTTGTTCAAAACAAATCAGCAAAGCTGATGCTAAAAAAAAATAATTTGTGAAAATTTGTGTAATTAGTGGCTAAAAAAATATATAAATTTTAGCTGTATTCTGGGGTTTCAGGAACGGCTAACATTTTAGGATCAAGGGTTTCATCATGTTGTGATAAATCCAATCCGATGTGTTCTGATTCTTCTGAAACTCTTAGGGGAATAATAAAGTTAGTTACTTTGAATAAGAAATAAGCCCCGAAGAAAGTAAAGATTGAAACCAAAACCAAGGCCATCATGTGATGTCCGAAAACATTCCATCCGCCGTGAAGTAAACTCGCGTTTTCTCCGTGTGCAAAAATAGCCGTTAAAATCATTCCCATAATACCGCCGACACCGTGGCAGGCAAAAACGTCAAGCGTATCGTCAAATCTTTTTGAATATTTACAATTAACAGCCGTGTTAGAAACCAAAGCCGTCACAAATCCGAAGAACATACTTTCAGGAACTGAGACAAAACCTGCGGCAGGCGTAATGGCAACTAAACCAACTACAGCGCCGATACAAGCTCCAAGTGCCGAAACTTTTCTTCCGTTCATTCTATCAAAGAAAATCCAAGTTAACATCGCCGCAGCAGAAGAAGTTGTAGTGGTTGCAAAAGCCATTGCAGCAGTTCCGTTGGCAGCAAGTGCAGATCCGGCGTTAAATCCGAACCAGCCAAACCAAAGCATTCCTGTTCCTAATAACACAAACGGAATATTGGTTGGAATATGCTGACTGTTTTTTCTTTTTCCTAAAACAATAACTCCGGCCAAAGCGGCAAATCCAGAACTCATGTGCACCACAGTTCCGCCGGCAAAATCTTTTACCCCAAAGTAGCTTCCTAAAACTCCCGTCGGATACCAAACGGCGTGACATAAAGGAGCATATATGAA
The DNA here is from genome assembly GCF_042678225.1 of Flavobacterium artemisiae. Classification (NCBI taxonomy): domain Bacteria; kingdom Pseudomonadati; phylum Bacteroidota; class Flavobacteriia; order Flavobacteriales; family Flavobacteriaceae; genus Flavobacterium; species Flavobacterium artemisiae. The sequence goes on from NZ_JBHUDZ010000012.1 coordinate 392,721, forward strand.
AATGGTAAATAAACTAATGAAAATTAAATAAGAGATAAAACGAACACGTTCTGCAAACGACCCCGTAATAATAGCAGGGCAGATAATTGCAAATTTCATCTGAAATAAAGCAAAAAGCATAAACGGAACTGTACTCGCTAATTGTTTATGAGGCAGAACGCCAACATAATCCATAAAAGCAAAAGTAAACGGATTTCCGAAAAAACTGTAAAAATGATCGCCAGAACCAAAACCAACTGGTTCTCCAAATGCCAGACTAAAAGCAACAACAACCCATAAAAGTGTAACCACTCCTAAGCATATAAAACTTTGAAGCATAGTCGAAATAACATTCTTTTTACCGACCATTCCGCCGTAAAAAAATGATAATCCCGGTGTCATAATCAAGACAAGACAACAAGAAGTCAGCATCCAGGCAACATCGGCAGTTACAATATGATCTGTTGTTGCAAATGCGGATAAAACATAATTATTTTCTGTTACAGTTGGCCAAAATGCACCGATAATGCATACGACACTTATCATTATGAAGGAAATGACCCAGCGTTTTTCTATTTTCATTTTAAAATACTTTGTTTAACCCTATTTTTTTTGGGGTCAAAGTTAAAAAAAAATAAATATTCTAGTTTGAAGGGCTGTTAAATTAGAGGTATGGCTTTTATTTTGGTTGATTTTGTAAAATTGAAGTGCTTTTTTTGAAACTATCTTATTTTGTACTTCAAAAAAAGCACTGTTTTTGCTGAATTTATTAAAATTAATTTGCTAATCCGATTTGTAAAACGCTATAAAAGTTATGTTTATAAAAAGAATTAGCAAAAATGTTTATTTTTTCTGAAGCTTTGAAATCAAAACGTCTTCAATCGGCGATTTAATTTTGGTTACGGCATCCACCTCATCATTCGGAATTGTCATTGATAAAACATAATGTTGAATTTTCCATTCGTTTCCAACTTTCACTAAAACACCAGAACCGCGGCAGATTTTCATTTGTGTATTCAGCAATTCGTCAAACCAAGCAATTTTTCCCGATTTATCAAAAAAGATATGACGTTCTAAAGCCGTAAAATTCCAAGTTGTTCCTTTGTCGAAATAAGGTTTTGCCCAAGTTTTAAAAGCCGATTTTGTCCAATTTTCTGTCGCATCGGTTCCGATATAAATTGCATCGTCGTTTAAGGCGCTGAAATAAGCTTCAAACTTAACATCGGCAGCAGCTTTGTGCCATGCGTCTAATGTTTTGTTGATTTTGTCTTTGTCGGCTTGTGCATTCGCGAAAGCGGTAATGAATAAAAGAAGTAAAGTGATTTTTTTCATGAGAGATAAATTAAAAGCTTAAAGTTAAGAATGATTTTGAATGGATGGAAGATTTCACGCAGATTTTGCAGATTTGAGCAGATTTAAATTAATTAATCTGCGTTGATCAGCTTAAATCTGTAAAATCTGCATGAAATAAATTTTAAAACTTCAAGACAAATCATTAAAGTAATTCAAAGTTAAACTTTAAATTATCTTACATCACTTATATGGTTTAAATTCAAAAAACGAGTATATTTGAGAGCTTAAAAATTCCCAAATTATGAATACAAAAATCTACATAAGTTCAATTATAATTTCTTCGCTGCTTTTAGTTTCCTGCAAAAAAGAATTAGAGCCTCAAGAAACTACAGCAACATCCGAATTAATCCGACTTGGACTTGCAAAAGATACTTCAAAAGTACAGACACCAGCAGCACAGACAGCTACTCAGTTGACAAACCCAAATACGGTTTTGAGCGATACAAAAGGAATAAATCCTGCTCACGGACAGCCAGGACACCGTTGTGATATTGCAGTTGGAGCGCCTTTGAATTCGGCTCCGACACAACAAGCACAAGCAGTTCAGGCGCAAGCAGGGCAGACAGTTCAAGTAAACACTGGTCAACCGCAAGTTGTTACGACTACTACAACACCAGTAAAAACAGCAAAAGGAATGAATCCGCCTCACGGACAGCCAGGACACAGATGTGATATTCCGGTTGGAGCGCCTTTAAATTCGCCTGCAGCAAAAACGACAGCAACGACAAACGCATCACAAAACGGAACGGTTTCTCAGAATTTTACCGTGACACCACAAGCAAATCCAGTGCCGGCATTGTTAAGCACAGAAGGCGAAGCAAAAGTTGCCGACGGAATGAACCCTGCACACGGGCAACCAGGACACCGTTGCGATATTGCAGTTGGAGCGCCTTTACCAAAATCATAATTTTTTTGAACCATATAAGTGATATAAGAAAATTTAAGATTTTCATTTATTGCTATTTATAAAAAAACGCGAAGCCGTAAAGTACCTACTTTGCGGCTTCGCGTCTTTGCGAGATTAATTCTTTCTAGTAAAACTAAACTGAACTTCTATCACTTATATGGTTCAAAAAATAAATTAATGTTCTTTTTTATGTTTCACCATATAAGTGATATAAGAAAATTTAAGATTTTCATTTATTGCGATCCATAAAAAAGGCGAAGCCGCAAAGTTTATTTAAATACTTTGTGGCTTCGCGTCTTTGCGAGATTAATTCATTCAGTAATTCTAAATGAACTTATATCACTTATATGGTTCAAAAATTAATGGGCTTTAATTTTTTCGAAAGTTGTAGTCAACGATTTTTTGGCTTTTGCCAAAGCGCCGCTAAAAGCTTTTTCTAGTGTTTCGGCGTGTTCTGTTACAGTGATTGGCTGTAATTTTACAGGACGAACTTCTATTACACATTTTTTGTCGTGCAGACTGAATTTTTCTCCATTTTCATCTCCAAAGTGAATTTCTACACGTGTAATTTTATCCTGAAAACGATCTAAGCTTTTTTCTACTTCTGCAGCAAAATAAGTTTCTAATCTTGCGCTTCCTTCAATGTTTTTGTCGGTGTTGATTTGTACTTTCATAATGGTTCATAATTTAATGATTCATAATTTAATGATTCATTCTCAAACTTATTTATTCTAAAGGAAAAAGACAAGTGAGTTAAGGAAATATTATGAAATTTTAAAATGATTTATTTTTCAATTTTGTAATTTCGATTTAGAGAAAATATACTTATAGTATTTTAATTTAAAAACAAAGAAAAAACCTACAATTTATATTTTGTTTTTCATATATTTGAAGTCCTTAAACTTTCAGACTATGAAAAAGACAAAACTTCTGCCCGCTCGGTACGCTGGCGGTATTGGAAACAACCGCAACGCTCTGAAAGGCGTAGGACAGCTAACCCTTGCGGGTTTTATTATTCCTTAAACTTTCAGATTATGAGTACAAACAATCTTTCACAAGAAACCCAATTAAGGTTAACTGAATTCTTCAACAATTCAATTGATACCAAAAGTATGGCGAAAAGCATTCGACAAGTAAATTATGTTCTTGCGCTTAATGCAATGCACGAAAAAGAATTTCTGCAGCAACAAAGCATAAGCCTTGAAGATAGTTTTTATTGGCTGCATAAATTAGCTGAGATTCTGGATCCTTATTTGGAGGTTGAGTAAGATTTATTAAAGATTAAATGAGAAAGCCACTTTGAAGAGTGGCTTTTTTGTTTTCAAAATATTTGTTTATTGAAAATCATATCTAAATGATGTTGCAAAAAATCCTTGTTTGGAAGATATTTTTGAGCTTTAATTATTTCATTATTTTCTATTGGAGCAAAATATTTTTGAAAGTATTCAGTATTTTTTTTCTTTTTTAATGTCTCAGAAAATATGATTTTGTGATCTGTATTAATTCCGATTAATCCTTTGTCAAATGCTTTGTCATAAAGCGCAGAAAAGCAAATTCCGTTTTCAGGATTTAAACGATGTTCTTCATTTGCAGACCAAGGTATTATATGACTGGCAAATAATAATTCAGGAATATCGATTCCTGTAATTGCACATTTGTTTGCATAATTTGTTAAAACCAATTTTCTAAAAAAACATTGGTTTACCCTTGTTTTTACTTCACGAATTTTCGTTTCACCTTTTAATTCTTTTAAGTCAGTAAGAATATCATTGTATTTGCTTTCAAGAGAAGTATTTTCTTTTTTAGCCAATATTTCTTCGCTTTGAAATAATAGTTCTTCTTTATTATTAAAGAATTCTTTCCATATAGGTTCAACTTGTCTCTTTCCATTTCCTAGACCTTTTATACCTCTTTGTTGATGAAAAGGATCAACACTTGCAAAATTACCTAGTCTCATTGCTATTGAGCTTGGAGTCCTGTTTATAAGTTTTGCTAATTCAATTACATCAGAATTGTTTTTGTGCATTTTTCCAAATTCAATTTTAAGATATAAATTAAAGACAACGATTAATTCTTCTCGTGTCCAGAGGTTTATTGGTGGCATTGTCGGATAAATTTGTCTCCGATAAATATAAACAATTAATATTTAAGTCCGATTTGTCATTTCGAGGAACGAGAAATCTCCACGAGTAACTCTACAATCTGAATCAAACTTTGCGGAGCCTCTTGTGGAGATTTCTCCTTTCGACATGACAAAAAAGAGAAATAAAACATCACTCCTTATCCCTCTTCCCCCACTTAATCTTCATTTTCCCCTCATTATCATAAGCAATCAAATGCAATACAATACCGCGTTCTCGAACTGCTTTTCGTTCGGCTTTGGTGGCGAGTTGGGCATCATTTTTAGAATTTCGAAGCGGAACAGTAAGTGCGAGATTGGTGCCTCGGCCGAAAGAATAAATACCGTCGATGTCGAGGTTTAAAACACTGGAGCTTATAGTTAGTTTATGAATATCAATCTGCTCACCGCGAAGAGTAAGATCGCCGGACAAATCGCTGAACGTAATATTCTCAACATCACGACGCGGAAACGCAAACTTGCCGACTTTCATAATCGGTTCAAAATTGAGCAGTGCGCCTTGGTTGACTTTAAAACTTAATTTTCCGCGCATGGAGTTGACAATTAGATTACCCTTTCCGTTCATGAATCCCGTTACGTTGGCGTCACTGCTAAGTCGGCCTTTTATGTTTTTCGGACTAAAAGATTTGATTTCGAAGTTATTAAACGATTTTAAAAAGCTGGCAATATCTACGTTGCGAACCTGTGCGACAGAGCTAAAAATATAATTATTTCCTTTAGGTTCTATGGCGCCGTTAAAAGTAATAGTACCGCCAGAAGTTTGTACGTTTCCATTTTTAAGCAGCAATTTCGAATTCAGCATTTGCAACGTTGCTTTTGTGTTGGTTGCAGTCAGCGCACCGTAAGTGATTTTATCGGCTTTTAGATTAATTACAGCGGTACATTTGTCAATAACCGATTTTAATTGATTGGTAAAATTCACATTCTTTTTAGCTGATTTTTGATGTGCCGTTTTTTGGGTGGGACTGTTTTTTAAAATCCCCAAAAATTGTTTTACATCAATATTAGGGCAGTAGATATTCCAATTTACGACCATTTTTTCGGGTGCGTCGTAATAGAGATTTAGGAAATTATCAATTTTTCCGTCAATCTGTATGATATTCTTTTTGTGCTTGTAAGCGATTTTTTTGATGTAAAGCGCCTCTTGTGTAAATGACAATTGCACGGCTGTTTTTTCTGCACGAATGCCTTTCGGAATATAATCAAATGTAGCGCTGTCAATATCAACATCGCCTGTAAAACGAGGTTTATTAATGTAAAGATCTACTATGTCAAACTGAAATCTCAAATTGGTTTTGGCATGGCCGCTTTCAAAATGAAGCATTTTTTCATTCATCATTCCGTTAAGTTTCGAAATATCAAAATCGGCATTTACAAGTCCGGTGGCAATTGGTTTTTCGAGATTGTTTATAACGGCTTGCGGAATTCGTAACGGAATAGTTTCATATTCACCTTTAAAATTGGTTAAAACAATCGCCGAATTCGGATCGTTAAATCCGTTTTGTGGTTTGAAATTATTGGTAAAAATTCCTTTAAAACTGCAATTGGTAAATAAGCCGTCTGGAATCGTAAGTTCGTTATTTTTAATAATTGCTTGAACCACGATCTTCGGATCGCCTTCAACATTCAAATCGCCTTTTATATCACAATTGACTTCAATAGGTTTTTTCAAATCAAACTGATTCAGTTTTTTGCTGATATTTCCCGATAATAAATTAGAGGCACTTCGCCACAAAATAGTGGTTTCGATATTGATTCCGGAAAGCGAATTTCCTTTTCCAATATTAAAAAAAGCAACAATATCAAATGAGTCAGAACCAATTTTTAAGTTTTTGGTTTTAATGTCAATTTTCTCTTTTTCATCATTATATGAAATGTCAAAATGCCCTTCGAGTTCTTTTTCTTTGGCAAAACTTCCGTGAACGGTATTAAAAGCGAGACTGTTGATTTTAGTTTTCAAAAACAAATCTGTCGTCCAATTATCGTCGTCATAATCAACTTTCGATTTTAAACTCGAAACATCAAAATCAAATAATTTATGTCCGAGCTGATTATCAATAGAAACATGAACATTATCTAAAAGAACTTCGTCAATTGTGGTTTCTGGTTTTTCGTTATTCGATGGTGTTTTTTTCTTTTTAGGTTTAAAAATATTGGTGTTAGAATAGCCGTTTGCAGCTTTGTAAATATTAATTTGAGCATCATTAATCACAATTTTGTGAATATTGATTTCGTTCTGCATCAAACTCCAGATGTTCAATCGGGCTTCAATTTCGTTGGCTTTTAGTAAAGTGTGTTTGTGCGAATTCCATTGATTGTCTTTTAGTTCGACATCTTTTAAGGCTAAAGTAAAATTGGGAAATCCGGTTAAAAACTTATAATGAAAATCGGTTACGTGAAATTTACCATTAATATTTTCATTGATTTTATGATTGACTTTCGCAACGATTTCAGCTTTATTCTGATTGAAATAAATTGACAAAGCACCGCAGGCTAGAAGAAGAATTGCAATTAAACCCAAAATAAAAAAACCGAAGCGTTTGGCATATTTTTTAAGACGTTCAGATTGAAAAAAAGTTTTTATTTGAAGTAAAGTTTCGGGCATTATAAGGGTATTTAGTATGATTAAAGATACCACAAAAATTTAACTTTAATTTAATTTTTTGATATTCAAATTAATACGAACTTTATAAATAGACCCAAATGTATGTTACAGTATATAATTTATGACAATACATTTATAATGAAAACTAATTTAGTAATGGTGTTTGATTTGTTTTAAATTTTTAAATTTGTACTGTAGTTTGAAAGTTAAAACATTCAGACATAATTTTAATCTAATATATTATGGCATTAGCAATAACAGATGCTACTTTTGATGAAGTAGTTTTAAAATCAGATAAACCAGTAATGGTAGATTTTTGGGCAGCATGGTGTGGTCCTTGTAGAATGGTTGGTCCAATCATTGACCAATTAAGCGAGGAATACGCTGGTAAAGTAGTTGTTGGTAAAGTAGATGTAGACGCTAACCAAGAATTTGCTGCAAAATATGGTGTGCGTAACATACCAACTGTTTTGGTTTTTCAAAACGGTGAAGTAGTAGGCAAACAAGTAGGAGTTGCTCCGAAACAAGCTTACGCTGACAGCTTAGACGCTTTGTTGTAATCTCCAAAGATTGCAATTGATATAAAAGAGGTTTGACGAAAGTCAAGCCTTTTTTATTGGTTTTCTGTCGCGAAGTGAAAAGTTTTTTTGCCACAAATTTCACGAATGGCAAGAATTTTTTGCTTTAATTTGAAATTTCACGAATTTTTACAAATGAAAATGGAGGATATTTTTGCCACAGATTATTAAGATTAAAATGATTTTTTTGAAACTCGTGAAACACAAAATTATTACTCTCGCAGATTTGGCAGATTACGCGGATTATTTATATTAAAATTGAAAAATAAAATCTGCACAATCTGCCAAATCTGCGAGAGAAACAAAAATCCATTTAATCTATTTAATCTGTGGCAACATAAAAAATTCGCGAAAATTAGTGCAATTCGTGGCGAAAAAATTAGAAGATCAGCGTAAAAGTAGTTCCAGTATCTGGCTTTGAGCAGACTTCGATTTTACAATTAATGGCGTTGGCTAAGTCGCGGATTAAGTGTAAACCCAAACCCGATTTGATTCCGATTACTTCGGATTCGTCGTATAAAGCTTTGAATTTTTCTTGTGTGCCGCCTGGGCCGTTGTCAGTTATAGAGAGGAAGGTTTTATTATTTTCCTGCCAGGCTTTCCATATAATTTGTGCATTTTCTGTTTTGTCCAAAGCTTTTATGGCATTTCCTGTCAGGTTTCGCATAATGGTTTTGAGATAATTTTCATCTGTTTCCAGCGAGATATTTTCTGGATTTTCAAATACGATTTGGATATTTTCAGAACTAGAAAAATGCTTTTGAATTTCTTCGAATATATTTTCTACCGCTAATTTTCTCGGCTGCGGTTTAAAGTTTTCCATCTGACCTTTGCTCCAAAACAACATATCTTCCATAGAATCCAGCAGATTTTCAGCTCCAGTTGTAATTTTGGTCTGCATTCTCAGTTTGGTTTCTTCATCCATTAATTCTGGATTTTCTTTTTGAAGATGCAGAAAATGAATCAAATTCGAAATAGGGCTTCGTAAATCGTGATTCAAAATACTAAAGAATCTTGCTTTGATTTTATTAGCTTCGTCCAATTCCTGATTCAGAGCCTGAAGTTTCAAATTGGTTTTCTTCCTGATCTGGCTTTGTCTTAATAACAATAATCCGATTATTGCAACAAGAGCAATTCCCGAAATAAGAAAAATACGCTGTTGTCTGGCATCTTCAATCTGAATGTTTTTGATCGCATTTTCGGTCGAAAGGTTCTTGATTTCCTGCGCCTTGGTTTTGTTTTGAAATCTGGCTTCTGCATTTGCAATATTTTGCTTAGCAGATTCTGCCATCATCTCGTCGTTGTTTTTGCTGTAGATTTCGTTATAATAATACGCTTCTTTCCATTGTCCGAGTGCAGCGAAACTTTGAGAAAGTTTTTTATTAATGTTGACGAAAGATTCTTTGTCGTATTTTAAAGCGTTTACAGAAGCTTTTTTTAAGGTTTCAATGGCTTTTTTGTATTCTCCTTTTTCATATAAAACCCTTCCCATTATAGCATTGGCTTCCATAATAATATCCTCGTCATTGGACTTTTTGCCTAATAAAACGGCTTTTTTAGCATAAAAATAAGCAGTTTGCGTCTGGCGTTCGTTGACGTAATATTCGGAAAGACTTCGGTTGGCATAACTTAAATTGAGAAACAAAGAATCTTTTGGTGTGATATAGCTGTAGACTTGCTTGTAATATTTTTGAATACTGTCTTTTTCTTTTAATGAAACATAACAGTGCAAGTAGTAATTTGATAAAAATGCGTTGACATAAGGAGAATGAATTGTATATTTTTTGGCCTCGTTCAAATATTCGACTGCTTTATGATATTGTTTCATTTTGGTGTAAGCGCTTCCTATTTGAAGATAAGAAACTCCGATATTTTCCTCATTGACTTTATCTTTTTTAAGCAGTTTTTTATAGGAAATCGCTTTTAGTTGATAACGAATAAAAGTTTCATATTGAGCATTATCCTGATAATATTCAGCCAGACTTCCGTTTAAAACAGCTTTGGTGTAATTGCTTTTTGTGGTATCCAAAACCTGTTTAATATATTGAGCTAAAGATTTACTTTTTACGGTATCTTGAACCGAATAATAAGCGTAGTTAAGACGCATTAAAATGGTTGTTTCATTTTTTAAATGGCGTGCTTTTCTGGCATATTTCAATGCTGTTTCATAATTAACCAGCGCATTTTGATATTGATTGTTGCTAAACTCATAAGCAAGACCCTTTTGAAGATAAAAACGACTCTTGTAAGCATTTTGATTTTTGGCAATTACTATTCCTTTGTCTGCAGCTTTAATCAGTTTTGGATAGTCTTCTTTTTCTAAAAGCCCAGCGGTGTATTGCAGCCAGACTTTCAGTTTTTCGTCTGTAGTTTTATAGCGTGCCAAATTAGGTTCCTGCTGTGCAAAGACATTCGAAGAAATAAAAAGTAAAAGCAATAACCTTATACTTCTCATGCCATTAAGTTTAGATTTTCTTTATAACTTCTCCCAATCGGAATCACGGCATTATTATTCAGAATAATTTCGTTCGAATTGATTTTCTGCACATATTGTTTTTGAACAGCAAAACTTCTGTGAATGCGCACAAAAGACTGAAAATGATCTTCTTTTAATAAATTTCCGATACTCGATAAAACGCAGTGTCTTTTCTGGTTTGTAATTACCAAAGTATAATCTTTTAAGGCTTCGAGATATAAAATTTCGTGCAGTTTTACCTTGGTTTGTTCGTGGCCTTCTTTAATGTAAATGGTGTCACCGCCAATACTTGCTTCAAAAAGAGACGCTTTGAGTTTGATTTCCATAAACTCTTCGATACGATTTATGGTTTGGGTAAAGCGGTCTAATTTTAAAGGTTTTACAATAAAATCTAAAGTTTCAATTTGAAAACTCTCTACAGCATGTTCAGGATGTGCTGTTATAAAGACGCAAACGGGAACTTCTAGAGCCTGTTTTCTAAATTCGATTCCGTTTAAACCCGGCATATCGATATCTAAAAACAGAATATCGATTTTTTCTTTTTCTAAAAAAGGAACAGCTTCTTCAGCCGATTCAAAAACACCTAAAATATCCAAAACAGGAAACTTCTTAGCGTACGAAACTGCCGTAAGTCTGTCTATTTCGTCATCATCAACAATAATACAAGAGTATTTTTTCATCATCAAATTGGCTTTTATAACAAAAAATAAGTCGTCTGTCTATTTAAAATGTTGTTCGTCTATTAGCGGTTTTTTGGCAGAATTTAATCCGGCAACTTTGTCCTGTAAATCAATCACAAGGAACAAAAAACCTTAAAGAGATTGTTACAAAAATAAAGCTATTGAATTAAAAAAGAATCATTTGACCAATTTTTTACAACTAAAATTATTATGAAAAATTTCAAAACCATTTTTACAATTTTATTATTAGCAGTTACTGCAATTTCTTGCAGCGGAGACGATGGCGCAGATGGTGTAGACGGAGCACAAGGAGCACAAGGAGCAGCTGGGACTGCAAACGTTATTTACAGCGCATGGATGACAGCTCCGACAGCGGCAGCAGAAACCATCGACGGAACTTCTGGATTGTCTACAACTCTTAATGCTCCAGAACTATCAACAGATATTTTAGCTAAAGGAACTATTCTGGTTTATATGTCTTTTGGAGGAGGAATGTACACATTGCCTTATACGTCTACAGCAGGCGGATCAGCGAATACAATAACTGCTATTACAAGTTTGCAAAAGATAAAACTGTTCCGATTCAAACATGCAAATGACGGAACTACAGTCGCACTTCCAACGACACTTAACTGGCGCTATATCCTGATTCCTGGCGGTGCAGCCGCAGCGACTGCAAAAACAGCAAAAATAGATTATTCTAAAATGAGCTACGAAGAAGTATGCCAACATTTTAACATTCAGCCTTAATTTATAAAGACCAATCAATTCAATTATAACTAATTAAAATTAAATATCATGAGAGCTTTTAAATCAATTTTTACACTTTTAATTATTACGCTTTCTGCAGCATGCAGCAGTGATGATGATAAAGACAATACGCCAAAATTTAATACAGAAAATCCGTTGGCAGCTTATTACACAGCAACCGGATTTAGTACAGTGACAAATTTTGTGAACTCGGGAGATTACGAATTCGGACTTGTATTTACACCAACCGTAAAAGGAAAAATTAAGGCCATAACCTTAAAGCTTCCCGCGGCAAACCCAACGGTTCGTGTCACGATCTGGGATTTCGCATCAAAAGCTGTTTTACGTTCTGAGACTCTAAACGTGGCAACAGCAGATGTGCAAGTTTCAAAAGAAATCAGCGAATTGGCGCTTGAAAAAGACAAAAAATACGTGATTACCATGAATTCTAATGACTGGTACAAAAAGAGCAAAGCAGATAATTCTAATGCTGTTTACCCAATTACAGCAGGAAATATTATAATTAACGAATACAGATGGCTTTCTGGAACAGCACAAACTTTTCCGACGACTGTTGCTACAAGCTACAATGCAGGAGATTTAAGTTTTGATTTTCAACAGACAGAATAATTTTTTGGATAGTTTTGAATTAGTAAGAAAAAGGTCTAACGATAGTTAGGCCTTTTTCGTTTTAAAAAGGAGAAAATAAAATTCGTATGAATTCGTGCCATTCGTGGCAGACTTTTTTTTTATTTTTAACGAATCTTATATTCCTTTAAAAATGAAAATCTTCTACTGCCTTCTCGTTTCTTTTGTATTAATGAATACTAATTTTGCACAATCTAAACCAGAAGAGAAATTTTTGGTAGACCAAGGTGTTTCACAGCAATTGGCTAATTATCGAAAATATCAAATTTCTGAAGTGTCGTATGAACTTCTATTCGAAATTCCGAATCAGAAAAATGAAAATATCAATGCCAAATTAAATTTAAATCTTAATTTAAAAGACTTACGTTCGGGTCTGGTTTTAGATTTTAAAGAAAAATCAGAAAATATAAAATCGATTTTGGTAAACGAAAAAAATATCAAAATAGATCATAAAGACGGGCATATTTTTATACTGGGAGAAGACTTAAAATCAGGTAAAAATGTAGTCTCAATTTCATTCACTGCAGGAAATTTATCTTTAAACAGAAATGACGATTTTCTATATACTTTATTAGTTCCAGACCGCGCGAGTACTTTATTTCCATGTTTTGATCAACCCGATATCAAAGCGACTTATAAACTGAGTTTAACTGTTCCAAAGGATTGGCAGGTTTTGGCTGGAGCCGAAGTGAAAAATAAAGTCGAAAAAGGAGATTTTACCGCTTATACTTTTGGCGAATCAGACAAAATGAGCACGTATTTGTTTTCTTTTGTGGCTGGAAAATTTAAAGAAACTACTCAGAAGCCAGGAAAGTTTGAAATGAAAATGCTGTATCGAGAAAACAATCCGAAAAAGATTGAAATTAGTACCGATACTATTTTTGGACTTCATCAGCAGTCATTGGATTTTCTTGAAAAATATACCAATTATGCATTTCCATTTCAAAAATTAGATTTTGCAGCCATTCCCGTTTTTCAATACGGCGGAATGGAGCATGTTGGAGCCATTCAATATAGAGAATCGACTTTGTTTTTGGACAACAGTTCTACCGATAACGAAAAACTAAACCGCGCCAAATTGATCGCTCATGAAACCTCGCATATGTGGTTTGGCGATTTAGTCACCATGAAATGGTTTGATGATGTTTGGATGAAAGAGGTTTTTGCCAATTTTATGGCAGACAAAATCATGAATCCGATTTTTCCGAAAATCAATCATAATCTGCAGTTTTTAAACGCTCATTATCCTGGCGCTTATGGCGAAGATCGTTCTTTAGGTACGCATCCGATCAAGCAAAAACTAGCCAATTTAAAAGATGCGGGATCACTTTATGGTGCTATTATTTATAATAAAGCGCCAATTATGATGCGTCAGCTTGAGGCTACTATGGGAAAAGAAGCTTTTCAAAAAGGAATTCAGAAATACATTTCAACTTACGCCAATGAAAATGCCGATTGGAATAATTTAGTTACGATTTTAGATGCTGAAACGCCTGTAGATTTACAGAAGTGGAGCGAAGTTTGGGTCAATAAATCGGGAAGAGCTATTTTTTCTGATTATCTAGAATTGGATAAGAAAAACAAAATCACAAAGTTTGAAATCAGTCAAAAAGCAGAAGACGGATCGGATAATATCTGGCCTCAAACTTTTCAAATTGGTTTGATTTATAAAAACGAGGTAAAAGTTTTAAATGTCAAGATTAATGATAAAACCTTGAATTTAAAAGAAATAGTCGGACTTAAAAAACCGTTATCGATCATTTACAACTATAATGGTTTTGGATACGGAGTTTTTCCGCTTGACGGGAATACTTTAAAAACAATTCCAACTTTAAAAGATGCAACGGCAAGAGCTTCGGCTTATATTAATGTTTACGAAAATACTTTGACAGGAAATGTTGCTCCAAACAAAGCTTTTGATTGTTTTGTGAGCGGCATTCAGACCGAAGAAAATGAATTGGTTTTAGGCATTTTAACCAGCCAGACAAATTCGATTTTTTGGAAATTTTTGACTGAAAAACAGCAGCAACAGAGACAGGAAGAACTGGAACAAGTAGTTTACGAACGTTTACAGGAAAAGTTATCGAGTAATGTAAAAAAGACGCTGTTTAATTTATTCAGTTCAATCGCTTATTCTGAATTTGGAAAAGAGAAATTATATGAGATTTGGAGTAAAGGGGTAACGATTTCCGGTTTAAAATTAAATGAAGATGATTATACCAACATGGCTATGAATCTGGCAATTTACAAACATCAAAAAGCCGATCAGATTTTAGCGAAAGCGAAAATGGCAATCACAAACCCTGATAAAATAAGACGTTTTGAGTTTTTAATGCCGTCACTTTCGCAGGATGAAAAAGTGAGAAATGCATTTGTAGAGTCTTTAAAATATGATGAGAATAGAGAAAAAGAATCTTGGGTTTCAGTTGGTTTGGCCAATTTTCATCATCCGCTGCGACAAGAAAGTGCTCAGAAATACATTCGTTTTTCTTTAGATTTAATCGAAGAAATTCAGCGTACGGGAGATATTTTCTTTCCAAAAGACTGGCTGAATAACACAATCGGCAAATATTCTTCTAAATTTGCTTTTGATGAAGTACAGCGATTCTTGAAAGAAAATCCTAACTTTAGTCCGATTCTAAAACGAAAGTTATTGCAATCGACAGACGGTTTGTACCGCGCGCAAAACATTAAAAAAGAAACCGAATGAAAATTGAAACGGAAATAGAGAAAGTCTCGAGTTTTCAGCATCTTGAAATGCTGGCAAATCAGGTTGTGGAAGGTTTTATATCTGGAATGCATAAAAGTCCGTTTCATGGATTTTCGGCCGAATTTGCCGAACATAAAGTCTATAACGCCGGCGAAAGCACCAAACATATCGACTGGAAATTGTTTGCCAAAACCGATCGTTTGTATACCAAACGTTTCGAGGAAGAAACCAATATGCGCTGTCATATTATTGTAGATAATTCGTCATCAATGCATTATCCGGAACTAAAATCAAATCAGCCTTTTTATGAAAAGAAGATTGGTTTTGCGGTTCTGGCTTCGGCGGTTTTAATGAATATTTTAAAGAAACAGCGTGATGCCGTTGGTTTGAGCGTTTTCTCGGATAATTATGAATATTACGCTCCCGAAAAAGGCAGTGACCGCCATCATAGAATGCTTTTGAATAAATTGGAACAATTATTAGAACAGCCAAAAGTCAAAAAAACGACTGATACAATTACGTATCTGCACCAAATTGCAGAGAAAATGCACCGCCGTTCGATGATTATTTTGTTTACAGATATGTTTCAGTCTGCAGACGAAGAGAAGTTATTCAATGCTTTACAGCATTTAAAACACAATAAACATAAAGTTGTTTTGTTTCACGTTGTAGACAGCAAAACCGAATTACAATTTGATTTTGATAATACGCCGAGAAAGTTTATCGACTTAGAATCAGGCGATGAGGTTTCTATTTTTGCCGATAATGTAAAAGAAGCGTACGAAAAAAGGGCAGAGGAGTACTTTAAAGAGTTGTCTTTAACTTGCGCGAAGAACCAGATTAAGTACGTTGCGGTCAATGTTGGCGATAATTTCGAAAAAATATTGACTACTTATTTAGTTGAAAAACAAAACTTTGGATAATATTTTAAATAAAAATTAAATATTTTTTATAAAAACACTTGCAGAAATGAAATTCTGTTATATCTTTGCAACCGCAATAACGCAGAGGTTTGGTAGTTCAGTTGGTTAGAATACATGCCTGTCACGCATGGGGTCGCGGGTTCGAGTCCCGTCCAGACCGCAATATTGGGAGAAGCCTTTCCTTTATGGAAAGGCTTTTTTGCCCAAAAACGGTATCTAAGATTAGTTGTGTTGTTTTGCTGAGAATTTGTAACTCTCAGCTCGGTTTAGTAGTTAGACCAATGAAAAGCTTTCCACTTTGTGGATGGCTTTTTTGATTTAAGACCTTTTGCAAAAGGTAAATTCCAATGATTTTGAATTCTCAAAATTAAATTCCAAATTTCAATTTACATACAGTTTGTCATTTCGACGAAGGAGAAATCGCACTAGAAATTCCACACAGATTTTACCGCAAAGCACGCGAAGATTTACACAAAGTCCGCAAAGCTTTATAAGCTTTACGGATTTTTTTGTTTCAATACATTTCAAACATAGCCCGTGGTTTCAACCACGGGGAGAAGAATTGTAATTATAATTACGCCCAAATGATTGAAAAAAGTGGTTGTGTTTGGATGCTTCTTTGCGAACTTTGCGGTTGAATAAAAGAAAGTTCTTACTTTTTGGTTAAAATCTAAATTTTTAAAATATTGGAATTTAATCAATTAAAAAAATATCAAAATTTTATTCGTAAAAACGCTTGCAGAAACGAAATTCTGTTGTATTTTTGCACCCACAATAACGCAGGGTTTGGTAGTTCAGTTGGTTAGAATACATGCCTGTCACGCATGGGGTCGCGGGTTCGAGTCCCGTCCAGACCGCCTAAGTTTGTAAAAAGCTTCTCTTAATGAGAAGCTTTTTTTGTTTTGTCCACTTTGTGAAATTTAACGCAAAGAGCGCTAAGGTTTAAGCAAAGTTCGCTAAGGTTTCTTTTAGCAAGATTTATAAAAGTTCGCAAAGCTTTATCGTATGGCTTTGCTAACTTTGGGTTTATAGGCGTAATGCTTGGAAAAAATTCTTGTGTGCTTTGCGGTTTAAATATTTTAGGTTTCAATTTTGGAATTTGACCGCAGTAATTTAACTATTAAGCACGCTAAGGTTTACGCAAAGAGCGCTAAGGTTTTTTTAGCAAGATTTATAAAAGTTCGCAAAGCTTTATCGTATGGCTTTGCGAACTTTGCGTTTATAAGCGTAATGCTTGGAAAAAATTCTTGCGTTCTTTGCGGTTAAATATTTTTAAGTCCAGTTTTGGAATTTGGAATTTTAAATATTGGAATTTATTTCTTTCCTATCTTTATACTATGGAACAAGGTACATTCAAAGTAGACAAATATTACCTCAATAAAGTAGATGCCGATAAAAAAAGCATTTACTGTCATCATGATATAATGGGTGAATTGTTTGTTCCTCGACACAAGCATGACAAAGCACAAATGCTCTATGCAGAGGGCGATGTGGTTTTTGTGACAACGGAAACAAAATCGTACTTTCTGCCTGCAAGGCATTTTATCTGGATTCCTGCCGGTTTAGAACACAGTATTGAACCAAAGTCGGAACATGTGATGATGCGAAATCTGTATTTTCCGGTTGAAAAGAATGAAGATGAATTCTACAAAAGCGAAGGTATTTATCCAGTGAACAATTTACTGCTTCAAATGATGATGTTTACTAATCAGTGGAATGGGGATTTGAAAAAGGGAACGCCGAGTTTTGTTATTGCAAAAGCGATAAAAGCAATTCTTCCTCAAATATGTCATACGAATTTGCCTTTAGAACTTCCTCAGCCCAAAGATGCTCGTTTGGGTAAAATTCTTCGTTATATCGAAAATAATCTTGGAGAAACAATTCTTTTTGCTGATGTGGCGCATGAATTTGGTTACAGCGAACGCTCTTTGTATCGCTTATTTCAAAAGGATCTCAAAATGTCTTTTATTCAGTATTATACCATTCGAAGAATTCTTAAAGCAATCGAACTTTTATTAGAAAGAAAGCTTTCGGTAAAAGAGGTAGCTCTGGAAGTTGGTTATAATAGTGTTCCGACTTTCAGTAACACTTTTTTCAAAATTTTGGGGCAAAGACCTTCTGATTATTTAAACGGAGAAGAAATTTTGGAGCGTGGGAAATAGATTTTTGTTTCACGCAGATTTATTTAGATTTAAGCTGATTTTGCTGATTTTCTTTATTTCAAGCTGAAATTTTTCTCTCGCAGATTCCGCAGATTTAGGGGATTTTTGAAATGCGTTAAATGATTTTATCACGCAGATTCAAATAGATTTAAGCTGATTTAGCTGATTTTCATTATTTTTTGCTAAAAATTTTTCTCTCGCAGATTCCGCAGATTTAGGGAATTTTTGAAATGCGCCGAATGATTTTTTCACGCAGATTCAAATAGATTTAAGCTGATTTAGCTGACTTTCATTATTTTTTGCTAAAAATATTTCTCTCGCAGATCTCGCAGATTTAGGGGATTTTTGGAATGCGCCAAATAATTCTTTCACGAAGATTTAGATAGATTTAAGCTGATTTACAGGTTTATTAAATAATAATCTGCACAATCTGCCAAATCTGCGAGAGAAAATAAAATCTGTGCATATCTGCTTAAATCCTTTTAATCCCGATAGCTATCGGGAGTGTGAAACCCTTAACCAGAATCAACAATATTCCTTTTTATCGTAATAATTTGTATTTCAGTATTTTAATATAACGTTTTCGAAAAATGGAATTTTAACATTTGTCCGAAATGAATATGTTATTGACTTTTTATGATTATCAGTCACGGAAAAAATGAAGGAACTTTGCATCATAAAATATTTATGTATTCATGTTCCTTACAAATTTAAAAGAAGATTGTTTCCCCAGAAGCTTGTGGATATTGTTAATTCTATTCACATTTAGTAGTTTACAGGCGCAGGAAGTTCATACGGTTTCTTTACAAGAAGCGATGAAACTGGCAAAGGAAAACAACAAAAAAGTCTTGAAATCTCAACTGGAGATTACGCTCGCTGAGCAAAATATCAAAGAAAGAAAAGAACTTAGATTGCCGGATGTAGAATTAAACGGCATGTATTCCAGAATTACCAACATTACCGAATTTAAAGGAGATGGTTTCTTAAACGGAAAAGAAGTTACCAAAGCAATTCCGGAAATCTACGAGGTAAATTCAACTTTTAAAATGCCGATTTACGTTGGAAACAAAATCAATAATGCGATTAAAATTGCGAATGATGAAAGTGAAATCTCCAAAATAAAATCGGAAAAAACAGAAAATGATGTCGAATTGCAGGTTGTGGCAAACTATCTGGCGATTTATAAAATGATGGAACTTCAGAAGATTTTTGAAGAAAATATCAAAGAAGAAAAAAGCCGATTAAAAGAAGTGCAATCGATGCAGAAACATGGAACGGTGACTAAAAATGAAGTCATTCGTGCCGAATTACAACTTTCAGATCGCGAATTGAATGCGTTGACAAACTCCAAAAACATCAAAATCGCACTTCACGATCTGAAGACGTTGATTCAGCTTTCGGAAAACGAAGAAATTGCAATCGACACGACTTCGAATTTAGACGAAATGAATGGTCTAGATCCGTATGATTTTTATCTGAATAAAGCGATGCAGAACGAAGAAATGCGTATTGCAAGTCAGGAATTGAAAATCAGTAAAACCGAACTGCAATTGGTAAAAGGAAATTATCTTCCAAGTGTACACTTCTTCGGGAATTATGGATTTTATTATCCAAACTACAAATTCTTTCCGCCAAATCCGTATTTGTACACTTTAGGTCAGGTGGGAATCGAGGCGCGTTTTGATCTTTCGGCTTTATATAAAAATAGAACGAAAGTTGCGCAGGCGAATACTAAAATAGAATGGCATAAAATGCAGACCGAAATTGTAAAAGACGAAATTCAGGACAAGCTTTTTAAAGAGCATACACAATATCAGGAAATCCTAGAAAAGTTTGTGGTGGTTGATAAAGCGTTGGATTTAGCGAATGAAAATTACCGAATTGTAAAGCTGAAATACTTAAACCAGTTGGTTTTAATTACCGAAATGGTCGATGCCGATAATGCTTTGCTTCAGGCGAAATACAACAAAATCTCAACTCATTTAGATGCCATTTTAAAGCATTATGAACTAATGCATACGGCAGGAATGCTTTCGCAGAGTTAAAAAGTTAGAAGAAGAGAAAATAGAAAATAGATAAAAGAAAATAAACTAAAGTTTATGGTTAAGATAAAAAATGAAACTAAGAGAAATAGAACGTTTCATATCATAATAACAATTATTGCGTGTACGCTGGTTGTCAGCGGGGTTATTTTAGGAATTTGGTTTTATGTTTTTAACCGAAATCACGAAGAAACCAATGACGCTCAGGTAGAACAATACGTTACGCCGATTATGTCAAGAATTACGGGTTATGTACAGGAAGTTCGTTTTAATGAAAATCAGTTTGTACATAAAGGAGATACTTTGGTGGTGATCGATAATAGAGAATATAAATCGAAATTGAATGTGGCTTTGGCCGATGTTCAAAATGCACAGCAAAACAGTGTTGTGGCTCAAAAAAATGCGGTTAATACAGCAAGCGCGACGGCAATTAACGAATCGCAATTAGAGGCTGCAAAATCGAATCTTTGGAAAACCAAATTAGAATATGAAAGATACAAAGCTTTGGTAAGCGAAGAAGCGGCAACTTCACAGCAATTAGAAAAGGTCCGCGCTGATTACGAATCGGCTCAGGCTCATTTTCAGGAAATGAAAAACAGGATTCATTCGGCTTCTTTGAGTACTTCTGTTGCCGAAGCCAATGTACCGACAACGCAGACGAATATCGCCTCAAAACAAGCTACGGCAGATAATGCTGCTTTATTTCTTTCTTACACCATTATTACAGCGCCTTATGACGGCTGGGTTGGAAAACGAACTTTACAACCAGGACAAATGATAAAAGAAGGTCAGTCTTTGCTTTCTATCGTGAGTAAAGAAAAATGGATTACGGCCAATTTTAAAGAAACGCAATTACAGTATTTAACTGTTGGGCAAGAAGTCGAAATCAAAGCCGATGCTGTAAGCAACAAGGTTTTTGAAGGAACAATTGCTTCGTTATCGCCAGCGAGTGGTGCGAGATTTTCGTTGCTTCCGCCTGATAATGCAACTGGAAACTTCGTAAAAATCGAACAAAGAATTCCGGTTCGAATTCAGTTAAAAGATAACGACAAACAAATCGATTTTTTAAGAGCAGGAATGAACATTACGGTTATTGCTGCACACAAATAAAATGGAAGATAAAAGTATATTTAAATCCTGGGTGCCGCGATGGGCGATCATTATTATCTTGTTCGTTTGTCTGTTGCATTCGATGATTTTATTGGGAGTTTATACGTCAAACGTAACGTATGCGGCAAGTTTTCTGGACATTGAACCCGAAGATTTGCAGTTTGCGATGTGCGTTACTTACGGAACTTTGCTGGCAACGATTTTAATAGAAAGCCGTTTCTCGAGTTTTTTTCCTGCAAAAAACTACCTGATGGCCGTTTATTCCCTTATCGGAATTACGATTGTGACATCGGCTTATATTACCAATTTTTCGGTTTTTTTATTGATGAGAGTTGCGGAGGGAATCCTGATGGCGCTTCCAGTAATTACAATCAGACAATTGCTGATTGAACAGTTTAATTCTAAAAATGCCATAATTATTGGTTTTTCATTTTATTATGGCTCGCTGTTGTTGTCAACGCCTTTTATTATGAATATTGCCGTATGGTTTCTCGATCATTACGACTGGAAATACATGTTGTATGTTTCGGGTGGCCTTCAGGTTTTAAACGTTTTTTTAATCTTAGTTACTTTCAGAGGGCACCGAATTACAAAGAAAATTCCATTGTATCAAATCGATTGGATGAGTTATTTTTTGGTTTTGATTTCTATTCTTTGCGGTGCCTACTTTTTTGTGTATGCTGAAAAAAAATATTGGTTCGAATCGTCAGAAATGGTTTTAATGCTGATGATTTCGCTCATTACAGGCGGATTATTCATCTTTAAAGAACGTTTGGTAAAAAGACCAAGTTTCGATTTCGAAGTCTTAAAATATGCCAATCTAAGAATTGGATTTTTATTGTTTTTTTTATTTTACATCAGCCGGGCGACACTGAGTTTGTGTCATTCGGCGATGTTCTCTATCTGGAATTGGGATCCGTCACGCGTTGCGGGCGTACAATACATTAACGGATTAGGAAATGTAATCGGACTAATTTTAGCCGCTTTTTTTCTGATGAAATCTGTTTCGGCGAAAATTATTTTCATGATTGGTTTTACGCTTATTGCGATTTTTCATTTTTGGTTTACGTTTCTTTTTGTGCCAGATGTGGCGCTTAGCGATATTATTGTTCCCTATATTTTGCAAGGAATCGGTGTTGGGTTTTTATTTGTTCCGCTCATCTTATTTACCACATCATCGGTTCCGGCAAATATGGCGGTTTCTTCAGGAATTGTTGGGGTTTCAGGACGTTTTTGGGGAAGTACAATTGGTTTTTGCGTGATGCAGAATGCGATGGTTTTCTTGAATAAAAAACACTTCCTAAAACTAAGCCAATTTGTAACTGGCGAAAATCCAGAAGCACAGCAAACTATAGCAAGTACAACACAAAGTTTCATTGCAAAAGGATATTCTGCAGATAATGCAAATGTTCTGGCTATGAAAAAGCTTTTCGGCACAATCTCGAAACAATCGACTTTATTGGCCGATATGGAAATTTATACCATTGTAGGTTATGGTTTGGTGGTTTTGATTATTCTAATTGCTTTAAATCAGCATTTGAGACAGACGATGACTTTCGTAAAAAGTAAAATTTGGATTGGCTAATAAAATTCTGGAAAAGTTTTTTGTTTTCCTGTTGTGGAAATGAGTATATAACCGTCTTTGCCTAGTTTTCCTAATAATGCTATTGATTTTTCAGAAGACATAATTTTTAAACTTCGAATTTGATCTTTAGAGATATTAATTTCTTCTAATTTTTTAGTCGAATATGTGATAAAATTATTCTCGATCTGAAGTGCCGGAGCAGAACCGAGAATTCCATTTTTTTGGTTTTCACGAATTAGATTGACTAGGTAAAGCTTATCTTTTCCTTTGAGAATATATCTACTTTCTATTTCGGTTAATTGTGTTGGTTTACAGCTTAGAAAAGAGACAACAAAAAATAATAAAAGTAAATTTCTGCAAATTTTCATTTCATTGATATCTTAAGTTAGAAAGTAAATAAAAGAATTGAATTTCAAATCTAAAAAAAAATATAAATGCTCGTATCTTGCAACCGTTAAAAACAAAATAAAATTATGAGCCAAAAATGTGTAATCTTTGATATGGACGGCGTAATCTGCCACACCAATCCGCATCATGTCGTAGCTTTCGAAGAGTTTTTCAATAAATATAAAATTCCGTACACCAATCAAGAATTTGAAGAACATATGTACGGAAAACACAATAGTTACATTATGTCGCATTTCTTCAAACGTACTATTGAAGGAGAAGAATTGATCAAACTAGAAGACGAAAAAGAAGGAATGTTTCGTGAAATTTATAAAGACAAAGTCGAAACAATTCCGCATTATATGCAGTTTCTGGAAGAACTAAAATCCCGCGGATTCAAAACAGCTGTTGCAACATCGGCGCCGCGTGCTAATCTGGATTTAATTGCCAATTTCCTGAAACTCGACCAAAAAATGGATTCGATGATGTCAAGCGAAGACGTTACACTTCATAAACCAAATCCAGAAGTATATTTAAAATCAGCAGAGCGTGTTGGCGTTTCTCCGTCGGATTGTGTGGTTTTCGAAGATTCTTTTTCGGGTGTTACAGCAGGATTAAATGCCGGAATGAAAGTGGTAGGCGTTTTGAGTACGCATACAAAAGAACAACTTCCGCCTTGTGATTTTTATATTAATGATTACAGCGAAGTGAATGTGGATAAGATTCTCGAGCTTTTGAGTAAAAAGTAATTAAACTTTGCGCCTTCGCGTCTTTGCGAGAGATTCATAAGTATAAAATCATGCTTTAAATGATCTCGCAAAGACGCGAAGGCGCAAAGTTTCTATATTCAATACTTCTCATTCAAAAAAGCAATCCAGCCTTTTTCAAATTCTTCGGGAGTTACTTTTAAAGTTTTTTCGATATCGCCAAATGACGAAATCAATTGAGAGACGCTATCTTTTCCCCATTTAGACGTCACATATTCAATAATGGTATAACCAATATTATAAATCTGATTGTTTTGATTGAGTTCTTTTAAAGTCAGGTTTTTGCTTTTGGCATATTTTACGCTTAAAGAATTGACTTCTTTTGCTTCAAAAATACTAATCGATTCCCAAAGCCAGCGCGGATATTCGGCTTTGAATTTTTTATCAAATTCTTTTTCGAAAGTTTTTCGGTCTTGTGAGATAATAGTCTCTTTGGCTTTATCGATTAAAATATTTAACTGAACGCAATGCGTAAATTCATGAAGCGCCGTTTTGAGCGGATCGTCGGGAAAAATAGCACTAAACCAATTGCTGTAGACAAAATGAAATTCGTTTGGACCGCGACTTGTGCCTTTCGTATTTTCTTTTAAACCAGTCGCAGTATTAAACTTGTATTGCGAACCGTAAATAAAAACCTTTATCACATCGTGTTGTACGTCTTTAAGGTTTTCTCTTATCGGAGCATAATTTTCTTCTAAATGTCTGCTGACTTTTTCGGCTTCACTTTTATAAATACCGCTATAAGAAATAGCAAAATGTTCTGATTTTAAAGTTTGAGTTTCCTGTTTAACGGTGAAACTTCGAACCGTTCTTGCAAAGTAAAAAACAACAATAATTCCTAAAAGAATGACTAATAATCTGTATTTTTTCATGTGTTCTAAATGGTTTTAGAGATTTAAAATGAATAAAATAGGGAGAATTAGTGTTTTTGGTATTTTAAAAATAAGAATATTTAAGATTAAAAAGATAAAATAAGTAAAGAAATTTCTGAATTTTTTCGGCTTAGTTTTCCGCATTGTAACTACGAAGCTTTGTCATTTCGACGTAAGGAGAAATCACACGCAGGATTCGACACAGATTAGTAATTTACTTTGTGGAGTTCTAGTGTGATTTGCTACGCCTGTTCGCTATCGCTCGGATCTCCTAACGTCGAAATGACAAACGAGATCAATTGCCTCCTGCTTTAGCTGGAGGTTTTTTGAATTGAAAGGAAATTGCTTTAGCCAAAATCTTTAAACATTACTATTAACATTAAAACTGTAACTAAAAGAAAAACAGAAGAACTCAGTAGAAGCCACAAAGTCTTTTCAAGCCATTTTGTTTTTAAATCTCGAAGCAGTAAAATAGAATTAGCAAAAGAAAAAATAACAAGAAAGATGCACAAAAGTAAAGTGCCAAAACTTCCGTATTCATAGATCCAGCGAAAATCGGTTGAAAATCGAAATCTTTCTATAAACCTTTTTGTGATACAACTTAGAAAAAATAATGTCGGAATTGCAATAGCAATTTTCTGCGTTAAATCAAGATTTTTGAGATTTTTCATCATTTAAATTCTTTCCAGGAAACAGTAGCTTTATTTTCTATTATCATAATAAATGCCCAAAGTTGAGGATGATTATAACAATCGGTCTCTGTAGAATAGTATATTTGATTTAAGTAATGTTTTATTTTTTCTGACAATACTGTTTTTAATTCTTTTTCATGTTCGATAGGTAATAATTCTTCTCTAAATCCGCCTTGATGGAGGCTAAACTTCCAATCTGATTCTGATTTACTAGCTTGGATTGAAAAACCTCGAAAACTGCTTTGAATATATTGATCAGCAAGAAATGTTTTTGAGTTTATTAAGTTTCCGTTGGTTATCGAACTAAACTTTATTCCAGCAAAAATTTCGATTTCTTTTATCTCTTTTAAAGTGAATAAAAAGCGAAATTTTTTAGGAAGTTTTTGTATTTTGAATTTCCCCATTTTACTTCACAGAAAAATTCAACAACTCTTTAGGTTCAATATCCAAACCTTTGGCAATTTTTACTAGAGTTTTTACGGAGGTATTAATTTTAGCAGTTTCTATTCTTGCTATTTGAGATTTAGTCATACCAGAATCATCAGCTAAATCTTGCTGTGATAAGTCTTTTTTTTCACGTAACTGTCTAATGTGAATTCCAAGATTTATGATATAAGTTTCTTCTGAAATATTCATATTTCAAAAGTGGAAAGATTTATTTCTCTTTCGATAGCATACATGCCTACAAATTATTATATTTGCCTCAAATAAAAAATAAGATAATGGTTACAGAAAGTATTTCAAAAGAAACAGAGAAAAGACTGTTGGATTTTTTTAATGATGTTGTTGACCCCAAAGATTTGGCAAAAGCGATAAGGCAATTGCATTATATAATTGCTTTGAGTTTGGTGATGGAAGAAGAAACTGTTTATGCACAGAAAGAAAACTTAAAAAAAGGTTTTTATTGGCTAAATGAGTTAGCCGAAATCTTGCATCCTTATTTAGAGGTTAAATAAAGAAATTGTGTTTTAAGCACAGTTCATTTCGACGAAAGGAGAAACCAAACAGCGAAACCGACAAAAAATTCCGAGTGATTTCCGCGATTTTTCCATAGTTTGACAACGCGTTGGTGATGCTGGGAATCTTCTTTCGTCAATTTGAAAATAAGATAGATTTTTTGCCACGTTTGTCATTCCGAGGAACGAGGAATCTTCACAAGTAACTCCACAACGAAAGTCCAATCTTTATCGAGCTTCTCGCGGAGATTTCTCGTTCCTCGAAATGACAAAACAGAGCGGATAGTCAATTAGATTTCGAAATATAGCCAATGGTTTCAACCATTGGAACGCAATCATTGTCGACAATCTATGTCTCCCGTGGTTGAAACCACGGGCTATGTTTGAAATAAAATTAGGTTAAAAGTTCATTTCGACGAAAGGAGAAACCAAACAGCAAAACCGACAAAAAATTCCGAGTGATTTCCGCGATTTTTTTCATGTGTACAAACGATTGGTGATGCTGGGAATCTTCTTTCGTCAAGATGAAAATAGGATAAATTTCCCGAAGCGGTTGTCATTCTAAGGAAAGGCAGTATGGAAAACCGTAAAACAAACTAATTTGTTAAAACTAGTTTTGTTATTATTAATCAATAAATTAAAAGAAATGAGATGTAGTAACTGCAGAAAAGATACGCCGTTCAGCGGTAAAGTTTGTCATTGGTGTAATAATGACAAATCAAAAGATCAACAGAATCATAGTGTTGTTGTATTTGTTTCAATAATAATTGTACTTATTATTTGGATGTTTATTTAGTAATATTGTTATGATTTAAGATTTACTCCAAAAACAAAAAAGCTTCTGAAAAATATTCAGAAGCTTTTTTTGGTGCGGATAATAGGACTCGAACCTACACGCCTTGCGGCACCAGATCCTAAGTCTGGCATGTCTACCAATTTCACCATATCCGCGGAATTGTGGGTGCAAAGATAGGCATACTTTTGAATTATCAAAGCGTTTTTTGAAAATTTTTTTTAATTCTCTTTTTTGTACTTTTGGTTTTCTATAAAAATAATTTAAATGGAAAACATTAAAGCTTACGTTCAACAACATAAAGATCGCTTTATCAATGAGTTGATCGAATTATTAAAAATTCCGTCGGTAAGTGCCGACACTGCATATTCTCAAGATGTTATTGATACAGCCGAAGCTGTTAAGGAAAGTTTAACAAAAGCAGGCTGCGATTATGTCGAAACTTGCGACACTCCAGGTTACCCAATTATCTACGGAGAAAAAATAATAGATCCAAATCTTCCAACGGTTTTAGTTTACGGACACTATGATGTTCAACCGCCAGATCCACTAGAATTATGGACTTCGCCGCCATTTGAACCAGTAATTAAAACCACAGACATTCACCCAGACGGCGCCATCTTCGCGCGCGGTGCTTGTGATGACAAAGGACAAATGTTCATGCACGTAAAAGCATTAGAATATATGGTTCAGAACAACGAGCTTCCGTGCAACGTAAAATTCATGATCGAAGGAGAAGAAGAAGTAGGTTCTGCAAGTTTGGCTTGGTTCGTAGAGCGTAATCAGGAAAAACTTAAAAACGACGTAATCTTAATTTCAGATACTGGAATGATTTCAAACCAACAGCCGTCTATTACGACAGGTTTAAGAGGTTTGAGTTATGTTGAGGTAGAAGTTACAGGTCCGAACCGTGATTTGCATTCAGGATTGTACGGTGGAGCAGTAGCGAACCCAATTAATATTTTGGCAAAAATGATTGCTTCGCTTCATGACGAAAACAATCATATTACAATTCCGGGATTCTACGATAAAGTTCAGGAATTATCTGCAGAAGAAAGAGCCGAAATGGCAAAAGCGCCTTTTAGCTTAGAAAGATATAAAAATGCTTTGAACATCGCTGATGTTTACGGTGAAAAAGGTTATGTAACCAACGAAAGAAACTCAATCCGTCCGACATTAGACGTAAACGGAATCTGGGGCGGTTACACAGGAGAAGGTGCTAAAACGGTTATTGCAAGCAAAGCTTTTGCTAAAATCTCAATGCGTTTAGTTCCAAATCAGGAATGGGAAGAGATTACAGAACTTTTTACAAAACATTTTACAAGCATTGCTCCGGCTGGAGTTACGGTAAAAGTAACACCTCACCACGGTGGTCAAGGTTATGTAACGCCAATTGACAGCATCGGATATCAAGCTGCCAACAAAGCATATACAGAAACGTTTGGAGTTCCTGCAATTCCTGTTCGTTCAGGAGGAAGTATTCCGATTGTAGCTTTGTTCGAAAAAGAATTAAAAAGCAAAACTATCTTAATGGGATTTGGTTTAGACAGCGATGCGATTCACTCTCCAAACGAACATTTCGGAATTTTCAATTACTTGAAAGGTATTGAGACTATTCCTTTGTTTTACAAGTATTTTGTGGAGCTTTCTAAATAGTTTTAAACGCAAAGAGCTTTTGTATAAATATGAATGTATGTTTCAGACCCATAGCTAAATTTAGTCAAAGAGTAATTGTTTTTATTATAATTGCTTTTGTTAATTATGGATTTTCACAAGCATCAGTTCAAAAAAAAATAGTTAAAGAGGGTCCAAATTTTAAATTGTTCAATGAAGTTGAAGTAAAACCTGAATTTGAGGGTGGTGTAAACAACTTTTACAAATATATTGGATATAATTTTAAGCGTCATGAAAATGAATTATATGGTGAAATAAAGGCATTTTTTATAATTGAAACAGATGGTTCAGTGTCTGATATTGAGATCATAAAAAACGACCTGGGAAATATCGCCGAAAAAGAACTTATTCGGATTTTAAAAAACTGCCCTAAATGGATTCCAGGTTATGAGAAAGGTATTCCCGTTAGGGTGAAATCTGTAATCCCTATCAAATTAGAAAAACCGAAATAAATATCCGTTTCTGGAAAAAATCAAATTTTGATAAAGTTGACTTCATATAAATCCGTTCAGCAATGAGCGGATTTTTTTTGAGTTTTTGCCAAGAAGACACTAAGTTTTTGTTTTGAAGTTTGTCAAAGTTTTTTGCTGCATTTTTTTCATTTCCAAACAGAAATAAATAGCTTTTGTATTGTTTTATTTGTTAAAATTGCAATCTATTTATCAAACCAAGAACTAACTAACCGTGAGAATGCAAAAAAAACTTTTAACTATCTTTTCTTTATTTATCTGTTTCATTTCTTTTGAAATTAAAGCTCAGACAAAAACTTTTCCAACAAGTAAAGACTATAAAGAAATGTCTGAATTGGACGAATTGCCTACTTTTCCAGGCGGTATTAATGAATTTTATAAATTCATAGGAGCAAATTATCAAACACCAAAAGTTCAGGGACTAGCGGGTAAAGTTTACGCCACATTTATAGTCGAAAAAGACGGATCTTTAGGTGAGATAAGAGTGTTGAAAGACATTGGTTACGGTACAGGAACAGAAGCAATCAGAGTGCTTCAAATTTCTCCTAAATGGATTCCTGGAAAGAGCAAAGGAGAAACGGTTCGCGTTTTGTATTCTTTGCCAATTAATATTGTTGCTACCGGACCGCTTGAAGAAATATATTCTCTTAACGAAGTGTTCGAAAAACCAGCTTATCCAGGAGGCTTGCAAAATTTTTATAAAGAGGTTTCAAAGCATTTCAAAAGCCCTGAAAAAGAGGGATTGAAAGGAGAGCTTGTTATTGGTTTTATAATTCAAAAAGATGGTTCGATAGGAGATACCAGAATTTTAAAAGATATCGGCTATGGTACAGGCGAAGAAGCTATTCGATGCTTAAAATTACTTAAAAAATGGTCTCCAGGAAAACTTAAAGATGGGACGGCGGTAAATACAGCTTACAGTCTGCCTTTTACCATTCAATCAAAAAATTAATTTAGTAAAGATTTTAAAATGATATAATCCGTTCAGCAATGAGCGGATTTTTTTTGAATTTGGTTGAAATTTGAAATCTAAAATGGATTTGGGCGTTGCCTCCGGCCGGGCTATCCGCTGTATCTTTTTATTTTTAAAGAAAAAATAAAAAGGATGCCGCTTCTATCCCTAACGCATTCGGGATTTTAAGAACCTCACGATTATTAAAGTAAAAAAATAAGAAAAAACTTGTTCGTTTGAAATTTAACTCTACATTTGTAGAAACGAATCTATAATTGTAGAGCAAATGAATTTCAAAAATCTTTTTTTACTATTGTTTTGTGGGTTGATATTTTTGAGTTGCAAAAGCAAACCGATTAATCAGAAAATAGACAAGAAAAAAGAAGGTGTTTGGATTGATTCCTATTCACAAGACGGCACAGATTACAAATCGTATGAATATTATAAAAACGATATTCCTGTAAAGAAATGGAAATCGTATATCAATGGAAAAATCTACAAAACAGAGAAATATAGAAACGGAATTTGTGTTGTAAAAAGTTATTATGAAAACGGAAAATTAGAATCTAAAGGAAAAACGAAGTTAGAAACCAATTCAGTTGAAACACATTGGTTTTATTTTGGAGAATGGAGATTTTATTCCAATAACGGGAAATTAACTGAAATTAAAAATTACGACAAAGGTGAATTAATCTCAGAACAAAGTATAAAATAAATCAGTAACCTAAGACCATGAAAAAAACAATTACTTTCTTTTTTATTGTAATGAATTGCTTTTTATCTCCAGCTCAGAATTATAAAGAATGGATTCGCAAAGCAGATTCTTGTTATGCTAAGGAAAACTATAAAACGTCTGTTGACTATTATGAAAAAGCTTTTAAAATAGAACAGAAATCGGCTGCGCATTTGTACAAAGCTAGTTGTTCTGCGTCTATGTCAAGCGAAAAGAAAAAAGCTTTTAAATGGTTGAATCTAGCTATTGATAACGGTTACAAAAGTATTGCATATCTTCAGTTTGATTGGGATCTAAAATCTTTGCATTCAGATAAACAATGGAAAAAAACGATTGATCATTTGCAGAAAAAACTGGATGTTTTGGAGGTTAATTATGATAAGCCTTTGCAAAAAGAACTTTTGGCAATTTACACCGAAGATCAAGGAATTCGCCAAGAGTTTATGCGGGTTTATAAAGCAAATGGCTTAACAGTAAATAAAAAGGTTGATAGCATTGGTAAAGTGATGCAGTTTAAAGACAGTATCAATCTTATTAAAGTGATGAAAATCCTGGACGAAAAAGGCTGGATCGGTTCAGATGTTGTAGGCGCAGAAGCGAGTCAGACGTTGTACCTGGTTATTCAGCACGCCGATTTGGTATATCAGCAAAAATATCTGCCAATGATGCGAGAGGCTGTGAAAAAAGGAAATGCAAAACCAGCTAATTTGGCTTATCTTGAAGATCGTGTTGCGTTGCGAGAAGGAGGTAAGCAGATTTACGGAAGTCAGATTTATACTAATCCTTCGACCAAAAAGAATTTCATTGCACCGCTAGAAGACCCTGACAATGTTGATAAACGAAGAGCAGAAGTTGGATTAGGGCCTCTCTCAGATGTTGCTTTAAAGTCGAATATAGTCTGGAATGTAGAAGAGTATAAAAAAGAATTACCAGAATTGATAGAATTAATTAATAAAAAAAAGCAATAAAGAAAAACTCAGTACCTTAGACTCTTAGAACCTCAGAATCTTAAAGAAAAATGCAATTATCAAACTCAGAAGAACAATTAATGGAACATTTATGGAAGCTTGAAAAAGCTTTTATGAAAGATTTGCTCGAAGCTTATCCAGAGCCGAAACCCGCAACAACAACAGTCGCGACTTTATTAAAAAGAATGATCGACAAGAAATTTGTAGCTTATAACGAATTCGGAAATTCTAGAGAATATTATCCGTTAGTCAAAAAAACAGATTATTTCTCAAAACATGTAAAAGGTTTGATTAGTAATTTCTTTAATAATTCGGCTTCTCAGTTTGCTTCGTTTTTTACGACAGAAACGAATTTGTCTACTTCAGAATTAGAAGAACTTAAAAAGATTATTGATTCGCAACTTCAAAAAAAGAAAAAATGATAGACTATTTGTTAAAATCAGGAATACTGCTTTTTGGTTTTTATGCAGTTTATAAAATAATGTTAGAAAACGAAAAAATGTTTCGTTTCAATCGAGCTTATTTATTAGGAAGTTTGATTTTTAGTCTTGTTATTCCGTTGCAATTGTTCTCAGTTCAATCTTTATTTTCAGATAAAATAAGCGTAATGCAGCTCGACGGAATTGTTATTCGAACCAGTACAGCCGTTTCTGATTCAGTAAATTTTAATCAGATTTTCTGGTTTGGAGTAGTTTTAGTTTATGCGATTGTAGCAATTATTTTGACGGTACGATTTTTTAAAAATCTGTATGCTATTTATAGGATTTCAAAAAATAATAAATCTCAAATTATTGAAAACAAGAAAGTCGTTTTGGTGAAAAATACCATTTTACCATTTTCTTTTTGGAATGCTATTTTTATTAATAAAGAAGATTTTGAAAACGGAAGAATTCCGACCGAATTAATTGCGCACGAGAAAGCGCATTTGGTACAGAGACATTCGCTGGATATTCTTTTTGTTGAGATTTTGCAAATCATTTTCTGGTTCAATCCGCTTATTGTTTTTTTTGAAAAAGCCATAAAACTGAATCACGAATTTTTGGCAGACGAAGCGGTGAATAATCAGTTTAAGGAAGTATCTAATTATCAAAACCTACTGCTGCATTTTGCTTCAAATAAAGGTACTGTTGCTTTGGCAAGTAATATCAATTATTTAATAACTAAAAAGCGTTTTCTTATGATGTCAAAAAAAGAATCTCTAGTGAAATCTACATTTAAAATTTGTGGTGTTTTTATTTTTTGTGGAATTATGTTGTTGGTTTTTAGTGAAAAAACAACTGCTCAATCAGCAAATAGTACTCCTATGATGAAAAATGGATTTTCGGTAAATTATGATACTGAAAGTGTAAATGAACCTCAATATCCAGGCGGGATCCAGGAGTTTTATAAATTCGTGGGAGAAAACTTTAAAATTCCTGAAGAAGCTTCAAAAAATAAAGTTGATGTAAAGATTTATATGGAGTTTATGGTTGAAAAAGATGGAAGTTTGTCTGAGTTTAAAGCCACCAAAGGAGATGTTTATGGAATAGGAAATGAGGCGATTCGTATTCTAAAGCTTTCACCAAAATGGATTCCGGCTACTCAGGAAGGAAAACCAGTTCGTGTTCTTTATAATCTGCCAATTCTCATTCAGTCAGCAAAATAGGTTTTTTTGAGGTACAAAGGTCCAAAGTTATAAAGAGACAGAGTTTTTTTACTTGTCAAAGTTGATTGACAAAGAATTAAAACCTTTGTTACTCCGAAACTTTGCACCTTTGTCCCTTTAGATAAAAAAAATCCGCTTCTAGTTCAGAGAAGCGGATAAAATTAAAAAACTAATAAAAAAAATTCTAAAAAAAATAATTGTCCAGACTAAAATAAGTCGGGGTTATATCCAAAATACGGGACGATTTGTTCGTTAAAAACAACTCCGTATTCTTCTAATTCTTTTAAAATAGGTTCGTAAACTTCCTTTTTAATCGGAAGCTGAACGCCTGGAGTTTTTATCTTTCCATTCAAGATTAATAAAGTTGCAATCGCAACCGGAAGACCAACAGTTTTGGCCATTGCAGTATACGTTTGGTCGTCGCCAATGCAGACCATTTTAGAATCAATTTGCTCTTTTTTGCCATTCATTTCGTAACCAAATTTATGATACATAACAATCATGTCTTTGTCATTTGGTTCTAAACTCCAGCTGTCGGATAATATCTTTTGGAGAATCTGTGCAGGAGTTGCATTTGGCAGATTGACTTTTTTGTTTGGGTTAAATAAATCCAGTTCCAAAAGTTTGTCCCACATAATATCGTCCTGATCGATTTTTAAAATCAGACGCGTTTTAATTTCTACAGAATCTGTTGGGTGATAAGGCAGAAACGAATTCACAAACTGACGGTAACTCATATTTTCAGAATCTTCCATGATGTAACTGTCATCAGTCATTCCGAGTTGTACAAACATATTCCATGCTCGCGAAAAACCAACTCGTCGAATTGTTCCTCTATATAAAGTAAGAACATTGTCTAAACCATAAACCGATCTGTATTTTAAAGAATCGCGGTTAGAATAGGCTTCAAACTTTCCATAACCTTCGACTTCTAGAAACTCCGTTCTTCTAAACAAAGCGCTGTACGGAATATATTTATAAGTACCTTCCTGAATAAATTTGGCTGCACCGCCTTGTCCTGCTAAAACTACATTTCGAGGCGCCCAAGTAAATTTGTAATTCCATAAATTATTGTCAGATTCTGGGGCTACCAATCCACCGCAGAAAGATTCGAATAAAAGCATTTTACCGCCTTTAGCTCTAATTTCGTCAATAACTTTCATGGCGCTCATATGGTCGATGCCGGGATCAAGTCCGATTTCGTTCATAAAAATCAGATTGTTCTTTTTGGCTTCTTCATCCAGCGCCTGCATGGCATCACTTATATAAGAAGCGGTGACTAAATGTTTCTTGAAATACAGACAATCTTTTGCAACTTCGATATGAAGATGTGCAGGAAGCATTGAGATTACAATAGAAGCTTTAGAAATTGCTTCTTGCCTTTGTGAATCATTAAAAATATCTAAAGAAATCGGCGTAGCATTCGGATGTTCTTGTGTCTTTTTTGAAGCTAATTCTAAAGAAAGGTCCGCTACAGTTAAATGCAGGTTTTCTTCAGCAGATTTTGCTAATAAATATCGAATCAAAGACGATGCAGATCTTCCTGCTCCAAGTATTAAAACGTTTCTCATGCTTTAAATATTTAACACAAATATATTTAAATGTTATATATGTAACAATTTTATTTAAATAAAATTGAATTTATTTTTTGACTGCAGCTAAAAAAATAAGCTGTTTTTATTCTAAATAATTGTAAAAGAGAAACGATTTTTCGGTTCGTTTGAAGTATTTTTGTGTCAAATTTCAAAAGAAATAAATTATGAAAAGAAGAATCGTATTAACGGGAGCTTTGGTTGGAATGATCGCTATTATTTTAGGTGCTTTTGGAGCACATTTGCTAAAAAAATATCTTACTGTTGATGAACTGAATACCTTTGAAGTTGGAGTTCGATATCAAATGTACCATGCACTGTTTCTTCTTTTTCTTTCTACACGAAAAGAGATTGCCGAAAAAACTTTAAAAACAATCTATAATTTGGTTGTGGCAGGAGTTTTACTTTTTAGCGGATCAATCTATTTATTGGCTACAAAAAGCCTGACAGTTTTTGATTTTAAAATTATCGTATTCGCAACACCTTTGGGCGGATTCTTATTAATTATTGCTTGGGCGGTATTATTCCTTACGATTTTGAGGAGAAAATCATAAAATACCGAATAAAAAATTCTATCTAAAAATTAATCTTTAATTTTGTCTCATAAATAACATATAACTTTATTTATGTGAATTTTTTGTATTTTATATTGAAAATCAAGAATAATATAACAAATTCATATAAAGAGGTGTAATAAAACAAATTAGAAGCGATTATTTTTTTGTTTTTATAATTTTAAGAACAAAATTTCTCTTTTTTCATATAAATTAAAGTGAAATTGGCTTTTTTGAAAGAAATAAAAATTAATCTGTAATTTTGCATTCTCTTAAGTATCACACACAACTTAAAAATTTATGGACACTAACACAGTTTTCGCGCAATCGATTTCGTTAAAAGAATTAGGAATTGAAAATGCAAAAGTTCGTTATCAATTAACTGCAGATGAATTACATGCTATCACTTTGCAGTCAGGGCAAGGTGTTGAAAATTCTACTGGAGCGTTGGCAATTAATACAGGTGAATTTACAGGTCGTTCTCCACAAGATCGTTTTATCGTAAAAGATGATATTACTAAAGATCAAGTTTGGTGGGGAAATGTTAATATTCCGTTTGAACCTTCAGCTTTTGAAAAGCTATATAATAAAGTAACAGCGTTTTTATCTAACAAAGAAGTTTTTGTTCGCGATTCATACGTATGTTCTGATCCAAATTACAGATTAAATGTTCGTGTAGTAACAGAAACGGCATGGTCAAATCTATTCTGTTACAATATGTTTCTTCGTCCAGAAGAATCAGAATTAGCTAATTTTACTCCAGAATGGACAGTAGTTTGCGCACCAAGTTTTATGGCAGATCCTGCTGTAGACGGAACACGCCAGTCTAATTTTGCTATTTTAGATTTTACTAAAAAAATCGCTCTTATCGGCGGAACTGGTTACACAGGAGAAATGAAAAAAGGAATTTTCTCTGCTTTGAATTTCATTCTTCCAGTTTTCAAAAATACACTTCCAATGCACTGCAGCGCCAATGTTGGTGAAGCAGGAGATACAGCAATCTTCTTCGGATTGTCTGGAACAGGAAAAACAACCTTATCAGCAGATCCAGAACGTAAATTAATCGGAGACGATGAACACGGATGGACAAACGAAAATACAGTTTTCAACTTCGAAGGTGGTTGTTATGCTAAAGTAATCAACTTAACAGAAGAAAATGAACCAGACATTTTTAGAGCGATCAAAAAAGGTGCGCTTTTAGAAAATGTAGTTTTTAAAGCTGGAACTAATGAAGTGGATTTTGATGATGTTTCGATCACTCAAAACACTCGTGTAAGTTACCCAATAACACATATTGATAATGTACAGCCAGGTTTGGTTGGACACAATCCTAAAAATATATTTTTCTTAACGGCAGATTCTTTCGGAATTTTGCCTCCAATCTCAAGATTAACTCCAGGTCAGGCGGCTTACCACTTTATTTCTGGATATACTGCAAAAGTTGCTGGAACAGAAGCGGGAGTTACTGAACCTCAGCCTAATTTCTCTGCTTGTTTTGGAGCACCATTTATGCCTTTGCACCCAACACGTTATGCGGAAATGTTGAGCAAAAAAATGAAAGATGCAGGAGTAAAAGTTTGGTTAATCAATACAGGCTGGACGGGAGGTCCTTACGGAACAGGAAGCCGTATGAAGCTAAAATATACTCGAGCGATGATTACCGCTGCTCTTAAAGGAGAATTGGATAATGTAGAATATAAAAATCACACTATATTCGGAATTTCAAAACCACAATCTTGCCCGAATGTTCCAGAAGAAATTTTGAATCCTCGAAATACTTGGGAAGACAAAGATTTATACGATAAAAAAGCAATCGAATTAGCTCAGAAATTCAAAGCTAATTTTGCCAAATTTGAAGAGTTTGCTAACGCTGAAATTTTAGCGGGAGCGCCAATTACAGAATAAAAGGAATTATTGATTCAAAATAAAAAAGCTGTTCGTTATGAACAGCTTTTTTTGTTTTTGTTACTTAAGGTTAAATTTTACGGCAAAGATTCACAAAGATTTACGCCAAGATTCGCAAAGTTTTATTTTTAAGCTTTGCGAATCTTGGCGTTTTTTTCTTTGCGTTAGAAAAATCATTGAAACGCAGTTTTCAGTACAGTTTAAAGGAAAGGACTGAAAAACTGCAATTTCAAATCAACACTGAATCTTTATACCAGAAATCATTGTACTAAAATATATGTATCAATGGTATTATTTCTTTGCTTCGTCAATACGTTTTTGGATTAAATCCCACGCATAATAGTGGAAAGTCATTCCGTTGCTCATGGCTACGAAAAGTCCGTTTTTGTATTTTGGACCTAAGTTTATGCTTGTAACATCTGCACCATCACATTCGATAGTAGATGTTGGAATTTCTGCCAATAAAGGATAACTGTTCGGATTTCCTTTTGCTCCTTCTCTCGGATAAACCATAAAAGTGTTTGCCTGTTGGTTGGAAACTAAAATATATCCGGTAGAATCTGTTTTCTTGTAAATAGCGATTCCTTCATTATCTGCTTTAAAATCTTTTTGCCCAAAAAGAGCCAATTCTTTATTATCGTTTAAAGACGGATCAGCTTTATATTTTCTGATTCCGAATTGTTCGTCGCAATATAAAACCGTTCCCAATTCGTTGTCAACTGCAATCGCTTCGATTTCTTTTTTACCGCTGTAAGCTCCAAATTTGCGAACTACTTTTGCTGCAGCGAATTTTCCATTTCCAGAAAGTTCATATTGCCATAAATAACTTCCAGAAGGTCCCGTTTTTCTTCCTACAATAGCAAAAATCTTCCCGTCAGCTGGGCGAGTGTAGAGTGCAACTCCCATAGGATCGCGTTGTGCTTCGCCTTCAAAAACAGGAATACCACCGTTATCAATAGGTTCTAAATCTGGTAAACTAAAAATTCGGATCTTATTTTCTTCTCTTTCAGTTGTAACCGCAACGTCAACTTTTTTTCCGTCAATAACCAATCCGTAAGCGATATCGACGTTGTTTGGTCTTTTTAGAACAATCGATTTTTTAAGGATTTTTCCATTCAAATCAAAAGCATACAAACCGCCGTCTGTATCTTTATCTGTTCCAACAATAATACTTTTAGAAGCATCTGTTGGGTGAATCCAGATAGATGGATCGTCTGTGTCGTGAGGCAAAGCTTCTGTAACCGCTGTCGGTTTTAAAGCATTCGGTTGAATCGGAGCTAATTTATCATCTTTACAAGCGGTAAATAAAACGCTTAAAAGTAAAAATGATAGTATAGATTTATTTTTCATTTGATAAATATATTTTAATGCAATTAGACAGAGCGATAAAACTCTGTCTAATGTAAGAATTTTAAAAAATTATATTTTACAAGTCTAATTTCAACCCAAGATTGAAACGTGCTTGGTAATATTCTGCTTGTTTTGTATGTCCTTCAACACCTTGGTAATAACGTAACGGCTGATTTGTCAAGTTATTCGCTTCTGCAAAAACACGTAATTGTTTTGTGATTTTATAAGAAGCATTCGCATCTAAGAAAAACTGCTTGTCATAGTAGCTGTCTTTGTAAGATTCAGAACCTAATTCATCTAAATAATCAGAAGTAAAGTTGGTTGAAACTCTCGCAGAGAAACGTTTGTTTTCCCAAGATAAAGATCCATTGAACATGTGCGGTGCAGTACCTGGAAGACTAATATTTTTTCTTTCGTTTCCATCCTCATCAGCAATTCCGTTTGCTTTAGATTTCGTGTAAGTATAGTTTAAGTAAATACCAAAACCTTTTAAGAATTTACCAGGTAAGAAATCCAACTGACGCTGTAAAGCAACCTCAAATCCGTAAACATTAACATTGTCCCCGTTTCTTGATTGTAAAAATGACCAGTTTTCTCCAGCTGGAATTGGGTTTGATTGATTTGGGAAATCTGCAGCAAATTTCGCATCAGTATATTGATTGTCGCTGTAGTTGTAAATGAAATCATTTAATCTTTTGTAGAAAACACCTCCAGAAATCAAACCAACAGATTTGAAATAGTTCTCTACCATCAAATCATAGTTGTATGCATATGTAGCTTTAAGACCTGGATTTCCAGCTGTAATTTCTTTGTCAGCAGCAATGTTGTTTACATAAGGAGCCAATGCGTAATAGTTTGGTCTTGCTAAAGCTGTTGTCGCTGCAGCTCTTAAAATCAAATCTTTTGTAGCATTGTATTGAAATGAAATACTCGGCAGTAAGTTCGTATAAGAGTTTGTATTGTTGATTTTGCTTTCTAATTCTTCTTCATCCAAAACTCTGTTTCCAGTATAATCAATATGCGTATTTTCAACACGGAAACCTAAAACCATAGAAAGTTTATCATTAAAATCCTGATCCCATCTTACATACGCAGCAGTAATTCTTTCTTTTGCGTTGTAGTTTACCGCTAAATATTCTGCTGGATCTGATTCTTTTTCGAATAAAGAAGCATTGTTCAAATCTAATCCTCCTAAATAAGCAGCAGAAGCAAAAGTTCCTGGTACATATTTACTTCCCGGATTAAATCCTTGACCATCATAATAACTTGTTGGAACTTCAGATAATAAATCCATTCCAGCATTAAGAGGAGAATAAGAATAGAACATATTGTTTCTTTCTTTTTCTTTTAAACGAAGTCTAAGACCAGTTCTCAATCTTCCTTTTTCTCCTGCAATTACAGAGAAAGGAAAACGGATATTTACTTTTGCACCAAATTCACTTTCGCTAGTTTCGTCTGTGTTTTCAGTAACTGAGTCAAATTCAAATTGATCAAGAGCTTCTCCAGCTGTTGTAACTAAAGGAAATCTTGTATCTGTTAAGTTTTCAAATACATCAAGGCCTTTCTGACGGTATTCGATATAACGCTCACCCGGACGGTATTCTCTTGCTTTTGCATAGTTGGCAGACCAATCTAAGTCTAAAGTAGAATTAATCAAGTGCTCTCCGCGAAGCGAATAATTCTGAACTCTTTGATCTTCTAATCTTCTGTTTTTATTTCGGCTGTTATCAACACCACCTTTTGTCTGACGTTTTACACGACCTTCAAAACCAATAATTTCTTCACCATTATAAAGAGGTTCGATATCGTCAATTGTAGTTCTAAAACGGTTTTCTCTATCGTCTCTCCAGTTGTAAATAGCATTAGCAAAAATCGTATTGTTTTCGTTGAATTTATAATCTAAAGCTACAGATGCGCTTCGGCGAATACGCTGTACATCATACTTTCTGATTTCTGAAGCTTGAAGATATTCATTTCCAAAATCATCTTTTACCCATTCGTTTTCGATGTTATCAGAACCGTAATCTACATTATTATAAGAACCGCTGAAAACTACTCCTAATTTATCGTTAGCAAAACGATTACCATAAACGAAACCAGCAGTATAAGATGCGTGGTCACGAATTGGTAAATAACCTCCTGCAAGAGTTGCAGAAATTCTTTCTCCGTTTGGAGTTGCTCTTGTAATTAAATTTACAGAACCTCCAATTGCATCAGCATCCATGTCTGAAGTCAGGGTTTTGTTTACTTCGATTGTCGAAATCATATCAGACGGAATTAAGTCCATTTGTACGTTTCTATTGTCTCCTTCAGCAGACGGAATTCTGTCTCCATTTAAAGTTACAGAGTTCAATGACGGAGCCAAACCTCTGATAATAATATTACGGGCTTCACCTTGGTCATTCTGCATCGTGATACCAGGAACACGTTTAAGAGCGTCTCCCACGTTAGCATCTGGAAAACGACCCATTTGATCTGATGAAATTACATTTCCGATATTTTTATTGTTTTTCTGCTGATTCAGTGCTTTTGCTTGACCTTTTAAGATATCTCCAACAATAACCTCTTTCAATTCATTTTCAGAAGCTTTAAGAGAAAAATCAATTACGTTGTTTTTTCCTGATTCAACTTTTATTTCTTGTGTTAAAGTAGTGTATCCAATATATTTTACTTCAACTTGGTAAGTTCCTTCATTAATATTTAATAATTCAAAACGACCGTTGTAGTCAGAAACGGTGTATTTTTTCTCGCCTACAATTTGAACCATAGCTCCAGGAAGTGGCAATTTGTCATCGGCATCTAATATCTTTCCAGATATTATGGCCTTCTGAGCAAAACCTGTAAAGGCGAATAAAAAGAATGCGGTTAATAAAAAGAATTTTTTCATTGTGTGTGTTTAGTTTGATTTTCGTTTGCGAAGCTAAAGCCCCAGTATTAATAAAGCCTTGAAAAAAAATTAACATAGTGTTATGATTGACCGTCAACAGATGATTTTTATTAATCTTTAAATAACATAAAGACATCAAATAATTGATTCACAATGAAAAAGAAAATGATATTTTGATTCTAATTGAAAATTTGGCGTTAAATTTGCCGTATCATCATTAATCAAAAATCATCAATCATGTTAAAACAATTTTTTATCCTATGTTCGGGAGCAGATAAAGATCTTCTCGAAAGCTGTTCAGGAGGCGAACAAACCAAATATGTTGGTATTGGCGCCACGGTTTTCTTTACAGCAGTTATGGCTTTCTTGGCCAGTGCTTATGCGCTTTTTACCGTTTTCGATTCTATTTACCCTGCTTTAGCTTTTGGATTTGTCTGGAGTTTACTTATTTTCAATCTGGACCGATTTATCGTTTCTACGATTAAAAAGAGAGATCGTTTTATGGATGAATTCCTGCAGGCAACACCTCGTATTATTTTAGCGATTATCATTGCCATTGTAATTTCGAAACCTCTTGAAATTAAAATTTTCGAAAAAGAAATCAATACCGTTTTATTGAAAGAGAAAAACGAAATGGAATTGGCGAATAAAAAACAAATCGGAACTTATTTCAAAAGCGATTTAGATAAAAATAAAGCCGAGATAGCGGCGCTAAAAGCAGATATTGTAAAGAAAGAAAAAGAAGTAAACGCATTATATTCAACCTATATTACAGAAGCAGAAGGAACTACCGGAACTAAGAGATTAGGGAAAGGGCCGGTTTACAAAGAAAAACGCGAAAAGCACGATGCTGCGCTTAAAGAATATGAAACTTTAAAAACCACAAACGAAGCAAAAATTGCCGAAAAAGAAAAAGCAGGCAAACAACTGCAAGCCGATTTAGACAAAAAAGTTACGCAGACACAGCCAATTATTGAAGGTTTTGACGGATTAATGGCGCGTATCAATGCGCTGAATAAACTGCCTTGGCTCCCGTCTTTCTTTATTATGTTGTTGTTTCTTGCTATTGAAACGTCACCAATTATAGCCAAATTATTAGCGCCAAAAGGGGAATACGATTTCAAACAAGAAGAAGCTGAAACGGCAATGAAAGCGACTTTGGAACAAAATAAATACCAACGCGAATTATTAGTAAGAACCAGCGCTTCTATGCACGATAGAGTGTACGCAGATATTGCTGAAGATAGAAGTTTATACGATTTACAACGCAAAAATGCCAGAGAATTGCTGGAACTTCAATCTAACAGTTTTGTAGAAAAGCAGAAAGCGACGCTTTAAAATTGAATAACAAGGTTTTTTAGCCACGAATTCATGAATTATTTTGATCTCATTTGAAGAGAGAAATTCTTGAATTCGTGGCTATTTATTTTTTTAAAAATCCCATTTCAGTTTCTTTAAGCCTTTGTACCTTTGCATCTCTGAAACTTATTCAAAGAAAAATGCTAAAAATAGCTCACCGCGGTGCCAAAGCATATGAAGCCGAAAATACGCTGCAAGCTTTCCAGAAAGCCTTAGACTTACATTCTGATGGAATCGAACTTGATGTTCACCTTAGTGTTGACGGACATATAATCGTAATGCATGACGAAACCATCGACAAAATGACTAACGGAAAAGGCGATATTAACACCTATACTTTAGCCGAATTAAAATCATTTTTGGTTGCAGAAAAATACCAAATTCCGACTCTAAATGAAGTCTTTGATTTAGTCGACAAAAAATGTTTCATTAATGTTGAACTAAAAAATGCAGATACTTCAAAACAAGTGGTTTCTTTAATTGAAGAATATATCTCTGAGAAAGGGTGGAATTACGAGCATTTTATCGTTTCAAGTTTTGATTGGAATGCCTTAAATGAAGTTCAAAATCTAAATCCGAAAATTTTAATCGGCGTTTTAACCGAAGAAGATGTTAAAGAAGCTTTGGCTTTCGCCGAAGATATAAAAGCATACGCCATTCATCCTGATTTTCAGTTGTTGAATAAAGAAAACGTAAAGCAGATTCAGGAAAAAGGTTTTCTGGTTTTCCCTTGGACGGTAAACTCCGAAGAAGACATTCAAAATGTAAAAAGTTACAAAGTAGACGGAATTATCTCAGATAATCCAGATAAAATATAAAATAGGCCACAGATTAAAATGGATTTTTTTTAACCACAAATTTTCACAAATTTAAATACCACAATCAATTCGTGAAAACTTGTGTTTAAATAAAAAATATAGACAAAAAAATTCGCGTCAATTCGTGAAATTCGTGGCAAATAAAACAATATGATCAAAAATTTCGACATAATAATCGTTGGTGGAGGCGCAGCAGGATTTTTTACAGCGATTAACATTGCAGAGAAAAATCCGAAACTAAAAATTGCCATTTTAGAAAGAGGAAAAGAAGTACTTTCTAAAGTCCGCGTTTCTGGAGGAGGAAGATGCAACGTTACCCACGCTTGTTTTGAACCCAATGAATTAGTAAAGTTTTATCCGCGCGGCGAAAAAGAACTTCGCGGACCATTTCATCAATTTTGTTCAGGAGATACAATCGAATGGTTTGAAAAACATGGAGTTGAGTTAAAGATAGAAGAAGACGGAAGAATGTTTCCCGTATCAAATTCGTCACAAACCATAATTGATTGTTTCT
The DNA here is from genome assembly GCF_042678225.1 of Flavobacterium artemisiae. Taxonomy (NCBI): domain Bacteria; kingdom Pseudomonadati; phylum Bacteroidota; class Flavobacteriia; order Flavobacteriales; family Flavobacteriaceae; genus Flavobacterium; species Flavobacterium artemisiae. Next base: position 437,257 of record NZ_JBHUDZ010000012.1, read on the forward strand.
TAAAAGCGACAGAGAAATTAGGCATAAAAGTATTGACAGGACAAAGCGTACAATCGATTTTTAAAAAAGAAAATCATTGGAAAATTGATACACAAACCGATAATTATGCTGCTGAAAAATTAATTATGGCAACCGGAAGTAACCCAAAAATTTGGGAAATGCTTCAGGAGCAAGGGCATGCGATTGTAAGTCCAGTTCCGTCATTGTTTACATTTAATATAAAAGATTCTCGTATAAAAGAATTACCTGGCGTTGCGGCACAAGTAACCGTAAACGTAAAAGATACTAAATTAGAATCGACTGGACCGCTGTTAATCACACATTGGGGAATGAGCGGACCGGCAATTTTGAAACTTTCGGCTTGGGGTGCACGTATCTTACACGATAAAAATTATCAGTTTACGATTTTTGTAAATTGGTTGAATGATGTTGATACCGCAGACGCCGAAAAAATCTTAAAAGACTTAAAACAAGAACACGCTAAAAAAGCAGTTTCTAAAAAATCTCCTTTTGATTTTCCGAACCGTTTGTGGGAAAGTTTGGTCTTGGCTTCAGAAATTAATGAAGAAACGAAATGGGCAGATTTGTCTAAAAATCAATTGCAGCATTTGGCTTTGCAGCTTACAAAAGCCAAATTTCAGGTAAACGGAAAAAGTACTTTTAAAGAAGAGTTTGTAACCGCCGGAGGTATCGATTTAAAAGAAATCAATTTCAAAACCATGGAAAGCAAGATTCACGAGAATCTTTATTTTGCAGGTGAAATTGTTAATATCGACGCCATTACAGGAGGTTTTAATTTTCAGAATGCTTGGACAAGCGGGTTTATTCTGGCTCAAAATATTTAATTAGAATGAAATTTAAAGGAATTATTTTTGATTTAGACGGAACATTGGTTAATTCATTACACGATATTTCAGATGCGATGAATATTGTTTTAACTGGTTTAAATCATCCAACACATACTTACGATACGTATCAATATTTCATAGGAAGCGGTTTGCGCAATTTGGTCAGCAAAGCTTTGCCAGCAGCTCATAACTCAGACAAAGAAATTGAAATTTGTTTTGAATGTATGATTAACGAATACCGCAAAATCTGCACGTTGAAAACAAAACCTTATGATGGTATTTTAGATTTATTGAATAATCCTGCATTGGAGAACATCAAAATGGCTGTTTTTTCGAATAAAGCGGATGAATTGACGAAGAAAATAGTTTCAGAAATATTTCCTGAACATTTTGATTCGGCTGTCGGATTAAGCACCGAAGAACTTAAAAAGCCAAATCCGTTTGAGGCTTTGGCGATTAGTAAAAAATGGAATTTAAGCCCAGAAGAAATTCTATTTGTCGGCGATTCAGATATTGATATGTTAACGGCAACAAATGCCAATATGTTTCCTGTAGGCGTAACTTGGGGTTATAGAACTGAAGAAGAATTGAAAAACAGCGGTGCTAAAGTGGTTATTAATAAAGCTTCGGAATTAATTTCAATCCTGTAAATGCATCCTTCATTACAAAAACAAATTACCGCAATTGCCTCTTTTTCTGAAAATGAATTAGAGAAAATTGCGTCTTGTTTTGAATATGAAAATTTTGATTCTAAAGATTATTTATCTGAAATGGGGAAAATCAGCAGTAAGATTTTCTTCATTCTAAATGGGTTAGCGAGAGTTTATTATTTAAAAGACGGAAAAGAAATTATCACTTATCTGAGTTGTGACGATGGTTTTATTGCTTCGTATTCCAGTTTTATTAATCAGACGCAATCATTTGAAAGTATTCAATGTATTGAAGACTGCGAAGTACTTTCGATTACGTTTGAAAAAATGCAGTTTTTGTATCATAAAATCCCAAATTGGGAACGTGTAGGCAGAATTTTAGCCGAACAGAATTACCTTTGTATGGCCGATCGTGTTTTGAAACTACAAATGATTCCGGCCAAAGAAAAATACAAGACTTTTTTAGCATCGGCTCCAGCCAAAATAGTGCAGCGAACGCCTTTAATTTACATTGCTTCATTTCTAGGAATTACCCCAGAATCGTTGAGCAGAATCCGTCAAAATATTTCTTAACATTTATCAAGTATATTGAAAAAGGGAATTCGAATCTTTGTCAAAACAAAATTTGAAAGATGAAGAATATTGCCCAAGACGTTTACCAAATTCCGTTATTTCCTAGAAACGCCATAAATTGTTATTTGATAGAAGATGTTTTAATTGATGCCGGAATTAGAAGTTCAGCAAATACAATTTTAAAAGCTTTAAAAAGCAAAAACGTTACCCAACACGCATTGACACACGCACACGCAGATCATCAAGGAAGCAGTAAAATGATTTGCGAAATACGTAGTATTCCGCTTTTATGCAGTGAACCAGAAAAAGAATTCGCAGAAAACGGAAACGTAGTTACAGAATATCCAAATCCAAATCATATTATTTCTAAATTTCAGAAAAACTTCTGGGCAGGAAAAGGACATTCTGTTTCTCAAATTTTAAAAGAAGGCGATCAAATTGGCGGATTTATTGTTGTTGAAACGCCTGGACATTCCAGTGGTCATTTATCTTTTTTCAGGGAAAAAGACGGCGTTTTAATTGTTGGAGATGTCATGACCAATATGAATTTAATAACGACAAAAGTGGGTTTACATGAACCGCCCCATATATTTACTGCGGATCAAGAAACCAATAGAAAATCAATCCTAAAATTAGCGTCTTTAAAACCAAAAATATTATGTTTTGGTCATGGTCCTGTTTTGTTTAATAATGGAGAATTAGAAAGGTTTTCAATATCATTAATTAACAAGAATTTACAGAATCTGTAAGTTTTCGTTAAGAGTATTCGAATAATTTTACTTTCAGCAAATTAATCCTTTATGAGAGTAAAATTACTTACCACAATTTCATTTTTTACCTATCAGCTCAGCATTTCTCAAACCGAGAAATTATTAAAAGGAAAAGTTATCGACCAAAGCTTCGCCCTAAAAGGTGTCGAGGTTATTAATAAAACGGCTCTCACAAGTACGAGAACAAATGAATTAGGAGAATTTTCGATTCTTGTAAATCCTAAAGACAGCCTTTTTTTCTTTCATAAAGATTACTTTATGACAAGACTGAAAATTACGCAGGAAAAAATTGCCCAGAATAATATTGTGATTAAAATGATTTTAAAACCTGAGGAATTGGATAATGTTGTAGTTTCTAGATCTGTTTTTAATAAAAGTAATATACAAAATATTGCCAATAATCGAGAAGCTGTAAATGAAATCAAAAATCGTAAACAATTTGATGAAGTAGCTTCAAAGGTTAATGTTTATGATGGAAGAATAAAAAATGCCATAAATTTCAGTTACCCCATTTTTGATAAACCCAAGAAAAAAATTGAGCCTCGTGACGACCGTTTTAAAAAACTTTTAATCGCTTCTTGTCCTCCAGATTTTTTTACTAAAGATTTAAAAATTAAACCCGAAGAAAAAGAGATTTTTATAAATTTCTGTGATTCCGATCCTAACTCAAAATTACTTTTAGAACATCCAAATGTTTTGGAAATAATGGATTTTTTATATGCTAAAAATGAAGAGTTTAAGAAGCTGTAGCAGCTTTCTTTAATTTTCTCCATTTGATAAAAAAGACAATTGAACATATTAATAATATTACATTAATTGCTAAAGAAAATAATATAGTTTTTCCAAAATGATTATCGTTCTTTCTTGCTTTTTTAATTAATTTATCACTCAAATTTTGCTCACGAGAAGCCATTTTATTCAATTCCTCGTTATTTCTCAAAGAAAATTCATTCATCTTTTTGTAACAGATTATCAATCTTTCATTAAGTAAATTATTTTGAAATCCATATTTCTTAGAGAGTTCATATATTTCAGAAGCTTCATCAGAAATAGCTTCATTGAGTAATGTTATGTTTCCTAATTCAAAAAGCAAAACAGAAATAATTTTATCTTTTGGTTTTATAAACGAAATTCTTTCATTTAACTGAAAAAACAAGGCATCTTGCAACTTTGTTAATTCTTCATCAGAAAGCTTTGTTTTTGGCAGAACTTCTGACCCAAAGTTAGTACCAATAAAAAACTCGCCAGTTGGGTTTTGAATTTTTTTAATCTTGGCTTCTAATATTTTAAGATGAAGCCATTCAGATTCTTCATGAGATTTTGGATTAATTTCAATTGACTTTTTAATCCATTCATAAGCTTTTTCGTTTTCGCCCATTAATTCATAAGTAGTTCCAAGATTTGAAGCTGTTGAATATCTATTAGGTTTGATTTTTTCAATCTCTAAATATAATTTTAGTGCTTCTTCATATTTTCCCTGAATAATTAATACATAGCCTTTATCAGACAAATAATCGATATCTTTCGTTTTTTCATACCCTTTTTCAAGATCCAGAATTAAACTTGGAAAATCTTTAATCTTAAACTCATGCCCTCTGGGAACATAATATTCTTTATGATCGTGATAAACTTCAACTTTATTTTTTAATCTTTTAATGTCCCAATTTAAACAAGCAAAACCTTTAGACGAAATCAAAACTAAAACAATTAGAAAAACCTTAAATCTATTCATAAAGTAAACGTATTGATTAAACTTGAAACAAAATAAACCTAAAACTTGAAACAAAAAATCACTTATTCAACCACCAGATACTGGCGTTTAAAATCGCAGCAAAAGCAACCCAAGCCAAATAGGGAATCAATAAATAAGCAGAAATTTTATTGATCTTAGTGAATTTTAAATAGGTCTCATAAATCATCAGCCATAAAAGAATAATTTCGACTAAAGCCAGCATTGGATTTTTTAATCCGAAGAATAAATACGACCAAATGGCATTCAATATTAATTGAATTAAAAAGAATAAAAGCGCTTTTTTTACTTTTTCGCTTTGAGTATTTATTTTGTCCCAAACTAATCCCGCTGCAACAGCCATTAAAATATAAAGCAATGTCCAAACTGGCATAAAAATCCAATTCGGCGGATTAAAAATGGGTTTTATAAGCGTTGGATACCAACTTTCTACACTCGGTCTTGTTACCAAACTCGCAGAATATCCGACTGCTAAACAAACAATTAAAGCTATAATGATTTTTACCGTTTTATTCATAATATCAAATTTTGAATTCAAAAATAATCAAAAGAAAAATGAAACCATATAAGTAATATAAGTTCATTTAAGAAAGCAGCTTTATATTTTCTTATATAACTTATATGGTGAAAAAATTTAAAAGTTATCTTTGCCAAAATTTTATAATTCATGTTTACAGCAGCCGATTTTATTCCGCAGAAATATAATTCAACAATCGATAACGGAAGCTTTGAGTGGAGCGCTCCAAGCAATATTGCATTAGTTAAATATTGGGGTAAAAAAGACAATCAGATTCCGGCAAATCCGTCGGTGAGTTTTACGCTGAACAACTGTAAGACGATTACGAAAGTTGCTTTTTTGAAGAAAGAAAATCAGGGAACCTTTTCTTTTGATTTACTTTTTGAAGGAAAACCAAAAGAAGATTTCAAACCAAAAATTCAAAAGTTTTTAGAAAGGGTTGCCGTTTATCTGCCGTTTTTAAAAGACTATCATTTTACGATCGATACGCAGAATACATTTCCACATAGTTCGGGAATTGCTTCTTCTGCTTCTGGAATGGCGGCTTTGGCAATGAATTTTATGAGTTTGGAAAAAGAATTGAATCCAGAAATGACGGAGGATTATTTTTACCAAAAAGCTTCTTTTTTAGCACGTTTAGGTTCTGGAAGTGCCTGTAGAAGCGTAAAAGGAAATGTGGTGGTTTGGGGAAATCAGAAGAATATTCCAGTAAGTACCGACTTATTTGGAGTTGAATTTCCGCATACAATTCATGAAAATTTCAAAAATTATCAAGATACCATTTTACTAGTTGATAAAGGCGAAAAACAGGTTTCGAGTACAGTCGGACATGATTTGATGCACAATCATCCGTATGCCGAAAGACGTTTTGCTCAGGCACACGAAAATCTGGATCAATTAATTAGCATTTTTGAAAACGGAAATATTGAAGAATTTATCAAAGTTGTAGAAAGTGAAGCGTTGACTTTACACGCAATGATGATGACTTCGATGCCTTATTATATTTTGATGAAGCCAAATACGCTTCAAATTATCAATGCAATTTGGAAATTTAGAAGCGAAACTCAGATTCCAGTATGTTTTACACTAGATGCTGGAGCTAATGTACATGTGCTTTATCCTGAAAATGTTAAAGAAAAAGTACTGCAATTTATTCAAACCGAATTAGTTGCTTTCTGTCAGAATAGTCAGTACATTTGCGACGAAATTGGAAACGGTGCAATTGCATTGTAATTTTGCGTATCTTTAATACTTCAAAAAGCTAAAATAGATGAATACTGCGACTATAAAACTTTATGACTTATTTAGAAAAGAAACTTAATCTTGATGAGAATAAGGCTAAGGAATTTGTGGAAGCAATCGACAGAACTATCAGCGAAGAAATTAGACAAGACAAAAATGAAATTGCTACTAAAGATTTTGTAAAAAAAGAAATTGTAGATGCAAAAAATGACATGATAAAATGGTTTGTTGGTCTGTTTTTTGCCTTAGCAATGATGATTATTGGATTATATATTAAAGGTTAAGAATAAACAGAAAACTTCTGATTAAATAAAAAAGACATAAAATAAAAAATGAAAGGACCATTATTTTACTCGAAAATATTACTTTTTGGAGAATACGGAATCATCCGTGACTCTAAAGGACTTTCTATCCCTTATAATTTTTACAACGGTGCTTTAAAAAAATCCGAAGAACCTTCGGAAGAAGCTATCGCATCAAACAAAAGCTTAATAAGTTTTGCTTCTTATCTTGAAGTTCTTCATACACAGCAACCGGAATTGGTTACTTTTGATTTGGAGACTTTAAAAAGTGATATTGAAAGCGGTATGTATTTCGACTCTAGTATTCCGCAAGGATACGGTGTTGGAAGCAGCGGTGCGCTTGTAGCAGCGATTTATGACAAATATGCTACTAACAAAATTACCGTTTTAGAAAATCTTACACGCGAAAAATTATTACATTTAAAAAATGTATTTTCTCAAATGGAAAGCTTTTTCCACGGAAAAAGTTCTGGTTTAGATCCATTAAACAGTTATTTAAGCATTCCGATTTTAATTAATTCCAAAGATAATATCGAAGCAACTGGAATTCCGACTCAGAGTTTTGACGGAAAAGGTGCTGTCTTTTTGTTAGATTCTGGAATTGTTGGAGAAACTGCTCCAATGGTAAATATCTTTATGGAAAACCTTAAAGACAAAGGTTTCCGTGCAATGCTTAAAAATCATTTTGTAAAATATACAGATGCCTGCGTAGAAAACTTTTTGCAAGGCGACATGAAATCTTTGTTTACCAATACCAAGAAACTTTCTAAAGTGGTTTTGAATAATTTCAAACCAATGATTCCGGAACAGTTTCACGGAATCTGGCAGCACGGAATTGATACAAACGATTATTATCTAAAACTTTGCGGTTCTGGCGGAGGCGGTTATATCTTAGGCTTTACTGAAGATCTGGAACGCGCCAAAGCTTCGTTGAAAGACTACAAATTAGAAGTCGTTTATCAATTTTAAACTTTGCGTTTATAAGACATAGCTGCTAAATACTCTTCTTTCAATTAATCTTTAAAAGATATATAATTATGAAAAGTATTTTAAAAATCATCAAAGCAACATTTTTGGGAGGAATTCTGTTTTTGGCTCCTCTAGTTTTATTGCTTGTGCTTTTAGAAAAAGGCTATTCTATAACGCAAAAAGTAACCAATCCGATTGTAAATAATCTGCCTAGAGTTAAAATTCTGGGATTGGCTTTGCAGGAAATTGCAGCCATCTTAATTATTGTAATTATCTGTTTGGCTGCCGGACTTATATCTAGAACTGTTTTTGCTAAAAAACTTATTCAGAAACTAGAAGAAAGTGTTTTGAGTTTTGTTCCTGGATATTCGTTTATGAAAAACATGAATGAAAGTATTATGGGAATCGAATCTAATGAGAATTTAAAAGTCATTTTGGTTCCTACAGATGCTGGACTGCAATTTGCTTTTTTGATAGAGGAAATAAACGAAAACAAATTTGCTGTTTTTGTTCCGGATGCGCCAAATCCGTGGAGCGGATCGGTGGTTTTTGTAGAGAAAAAAGATATTACAGAAGTTGCTATTTCGCAGAAAGAAGCATTGTCCTGTATTAGAAAATTGGGATTTGGTTCTAAAAATTTATTAAAAAATAAGCTTTAATCGTTCTAAAAAAAATAATTGCCTTAAATTAGGCTCTAAAAACTATAACCTATAAGAAATGCTGAGCAGACAAAATAAAATTTTAATAATGAAAATTGTTAGTTTGTTCTCTGTAGTTCGTGGTTACAATATTCCGATTATTGTACTGGCACAATATTTATCTGCGATATTTATTTTGGCTCCAGAAATTAGGGCGCTTGATATTCTTCTTGATTTTTATTTGTTTCTAATTGTTTTTGCTTCGGCGATTACAATTGCTTCGGGGTACATTATCAATAATTTTTACGACAGTCAGAAAGATCTAATTAATAGACCCAATAAATCGATGCTGGATCGTTTGGTAAGTCAAAAAACCAAACTTACCGTTTATTTTAGTTTGAATTTTCTAGCCGTTTTAATGGCTTCTATAGTTTCCTGGCGCGCATTTTTATTCTTTTCGGCTTATATTTTCATGATTTGGTTTTATTCGCATAAAATCAAAAAGTATCCGATTATTGGAAATTTGATGTCGGCACTTTTGGCTGTAACTTCATTTTTTGCGATTTTACTTTATTTCTATAATAAAATTTCGTTTGAAGAAATTGAGAATCATATGAGTCATTTTGTTGTGATTTGGGCGCATGCAGTATTCTTGTTTTTACTGCTGTTAATTCGCGAAATGATTAAGGATCTTGAAAATTTAAAAGGTGATTTGGTTAATGATTATCGTACGATTCCGGTTCTTTATGGAGAAAAGGTTTCTAAGCAAATAATTACGGTACTGACCTTTTTGACGATTTTGCCCGTGTATATTTTGGTCAATATTTATGATGTGGGTTATATGGATATTTATTTTTATGTGTGCTTTGGGGTTTTGCTTTTTTTCCTGCTGTATTTATGGAAATCGAACTCTAAAGAGGAATATCTCAAACTTCATAATGTGCTGAAATTCTTGATCGTGGCCGGCGTTTTTTGTATTGTCTTGATTAATCCGAGTGTTTTGTGGCACGGAAGGGCTTTGCTTTCTAGATTTTAAATTTTTTTATAATACAGAGATTCGCATAGGTTTTCATAATGAATTTATAATTTCCGCGAATCTTGAATGTAGAAGAAATCAACACAAAGATTTAAAAAAACTCCGTGCATCTTTGTGAAAAGCTCTGCGAATCTCTGTGGTAGAAAAGTTTTCTCAAAAAAAGCCAATTGATTGAATCTAGCCCCGATGGAAGGGAAAATCCTTTTATTTTTTTCTTTAAAAAATAAAAGATTGGAATGAACAGCGGGAAACCATGTCTCTATAAATGCCAATTGTAATGCTCCTGATGATCAAAATGTTAATCGTATTGATCTTAGGACATTGAACTTAAGATTTATTAGCAGGAAAAAACTATCTTTGCACAAATTAATGATTTTTATGAACAATAAGGAAGGCAATAATAAAAGAGGCGGTTCTAGACCAAATAGTTCTAGGTCGAACTCTAATAAGCCAAAACCTGCTTTACCAAAGCGCGCTCAAGGTCCTAAGAAAGAGAAACCAGAAGTGAAAGCTGCAAAAGAAGCGGCAGAGCAAAAATTTAAAAAGCAGAATCAGGCTCCGAAAAGACAAAAAGCTTCTGACGAAATTCGTCTGAACAAATACATCTCTAATTCTGGTGTATGTTCTCGTCGTGACGCTGACATTTATATTCAGTCTGGAAACGTTAAAGTTAACGGTGTTCCGGTTACTGAAATGGGGTATTTGGTAAAACTAAATGATGTTGTAAATTTTGACGGTGTTACTTTGACGCCAGAAAAAAAGGAATACATTTTATTGAACAAACCTAAAAACTTTACAACTGCTTTTGACGAAGGCCAGGAATATCGCAATGTTTTGGAATTGGTGCGTGGTGCAACAAATGCCAAAATTGCTGCTGTTGGCAGAATGGATAAAAACACGACTGGTTTATTGTTGTTTACCAATGATACGGATATGATTCGTAAGTTTAGTTTACCGAACCAGAAATCACCTAAAATTTATCAAGTTTCTTTGGATAAGAATTTGAAATTTGAGGATTTAGAAAAAATAAGCAAAGGTTTGGTTCTAGACGGACACCGCGTTTCTGTTGAAGAAGTAAGTTATATTGACAACGAACCTAAAAGTGAGGTTGGTTTGAAATTACGTACGGCAAATGTAAAAGTGGTACGCGCTATTTTTGAGTCGTTTGACTATAATGTTTTGCGTATTGACCGTGTTTCATTTGCTGGGTTGACCAAAAAGAATCTTCCGAGAGGAAATTGGCGCTTTTTGACGGATCAAGAAATTATCAATTTGAAAAACGGTTAATGTTTTTCAAATTATAAAAATTATATAAATCCTGTTTTCTTTGAAAATGGGATTTTTTTATTTACTAGAAACTGAAAAAGTTATGTCCGAAAAGGGTGAAAATTGATCTTCCGATAGATTGGTTTTTTTCTTCGACAGTTTCGTAATTTGAAAAACCTAGGATGATTTTGATTCCAGGAGGAATGCTGTTTAATACTTCTCTTTTTTGATCTTCTAGAAGAAGTTTTAGACTTTCTATTAGTTGTAGATTGTAGCGTAGATAAGAAACAACTAATAGTGCTGAAAAGTTTAATATTTCTCTGGCAGTTTCGCTTTTGATGCCGACTTCGTTTGAAACCATTTCTGAAATCCTGCCTTTTTTGTTTGAGAATAATTCTTTAAGTAATGGATTTCCTTCTAGGCGGTAACATTCGTCGACTGATAAAATTCTTCCGGCAGTAAAATCGACTTCTTGGTAAAAAGTAGAACTTTCGGGAAGCATTGAAACAATTTCTGAGTAAAAATCGGCTTCTTCGGATTTGTTGTAAAGTCCCATTAAAATTGTTCCGATTGAGACATCGATTCCTTTGATTAAAAGGGCATCATTTTCAAAATAAAACTTGTTTAGTTTGGAGACAACATTAGAAGAAATAAAACGTCTAAGTTCAATTTGTAGGTTTGGGGTCATACGCTTAACTTATTAAATAAACATTATTTAAACTCAATCAAAATAATCGATAAAGTGAGGCTTTTTATCGTTTATCAGGATAAAAATATAAAATAAATTAACATTTCCAAAAAATAAGTTAAAAATTTACTTTCGAGATTCTCAGCGTTTTAGACCTTAAAATGGCAGAAACCAATAAATATAATGCCTTGATTGCTAAATAGTGTAAAAAAAGCAATAAAAAAAATTAAGAGTTTTTTTTGTAATTTCAAAAAAATAAGAAAAAGCTTAAAATAAAATTAACATTTAGAACAGCAAAATACGGTTCTGCCAGACAATAACCAGAAAAATTCCGAGGTAGATTACTGAAAAAAGAAAGTTTACAAAACTTGATGCTAAAAAGCCAAGAAGCGAACCGGTTGCAGCTTTAAAAGCACGTTTGTGATTGGTAGAATCGTAAAGTAATTCGCCGATTAATGCTCCAACAAAAGGACCAATAATAAAGCCGAAAGGGATGGGAGCAAGGATTCCGACCAGAAGCCCGATGTTGGTTCCCCAGACGCCGTAAGAACTTCCTCCAAATTTCTTGGTTCCTTTTGCAGGAATTACATAATCTAGAATGGTAATGACGACCATTAATAAAAATGTAATTCCTAAAACCCAGTAATTATTTTCGACCGCCTTTGTTAAATATAATAATAGTAAACCAACCCAGCTGCTTGATAAACCAGGAAGGACAGGGATAAAACTCCCTAAAATTCCAACGATAATGCATATAAAACCTAATAAAACTAAGACTAAATCCATATATTTTTTGTAATTTTGCACTTACAAAATGAATTTGTAGATGCATTCAATTTTTCAGATGCTGCTTTTTTTGTGGCTGACTTTTATAGTTGGTGCTAATCTTAGTGCACAGTCTAAAAAACTTTCTTTGGATGATCAAATACTTCAAGACAGTTTATATAAAAGTAATAAGAAAAAAGTTTTAAATTTCTCTATGAAAGAGTTTGATGCTCTTTTTTTGAGTTTTTTGACAAAAAAAGTAACGAAGCTATTTGGTTAACCAAAACAGAATTTTAAAATTACACAGTTCAGATTGCTGCTTTTTCAGATCGTCTTGCTCTTTTATGTCCTGATCAGGAAGAAGTTGCAGTTCAAAATAAAGAAAAATGGCTGTCTGAAAACTATCAAGATTATCTGGATTACAAAGCATCTCAAAAAAAATAATCGTATTTTTACAATTCTATTTTTTATTTCAAATTAATTCTAAAACTTTGAAGCAGTTTTTCCCTTTTTTTATTTGTATTCTTTTTAGCTCTTGTCAATATTTTGAGAAGCAGGTTCCGTCTGAGAAAGAATTACTGCAGAAGGAATTGAAATCGATAAATTGGAAAGAAGTTGATGAATATCCGTCTGTACCCGAATGCGATAAAATAACAGATAAAGCGGTTCGTCAGCAATGTTTTTTTGAAGTGATGTCGAATCTAATCGAAGAAAAATTAAACGTTGATACTTTATCTATTTTATATCCTGAATTGGATACGATTGAAGTAAAAGTAACTGTTTTTCCGAATGCGACAATGAAATTTGAACCTCAGTTTCGCAAAGATTCGGTAGCTTACGATACCATAAAAATTGACAGTATTCTGCATGCACGTTTGGTTGATTTTCCTAAAATTAATCCGGCAATAAAACGCGGTGTTCCTGTAAAAACACAGTTTATTTTACCTGTTATTTTAAAAGCTAAGGACAAGAAATAATTTCAATTATTTTGTAAACCTTCTGTCTTTCCATTGATAAGAACCAAATAAGCTGTATAATGCAACTGTAGAACTGAAAAATGGATAAAATAAACTGCTAAGTAAAAGACTTTTGATTTTAGTGTTTGTTAAAAATTGATTGGTTTTATAAAGCAGCACAAAATCAATTAAAAACTTAGTAAAGACGAATAAAACGAAAATCGGATACTGCAGAATTCCAAAAAGCAACAAGAAAAGTCCGATCATAATATTCAAATTTCCAAAGAAAACAATCAATCCGAGTATTTTTCCAAACGAGCTTCTGTACGAACTTGTTTTGGCCGCCCAGCGCACTCTTTGATAGAATAGGGATTTCCAATCTTCTGTTGGTTTTGTGGTAACAATGGCTTCTTGTGCTTTTAAATAATGAACTTGTTTTGGAAATTTTTCAATTGCTTTTTGGAGTAAAAAAACATCATCTCCGCTGGCAATTTTGTCGTTTCCTTCAAATCCATTTAAGCTTTCAAACAATGATTTGGTGTAGGCAAAATTAGCTCCATTACACATAAAACCTTTGTTTAAACCAAAACTTCCGATTGTTGCGCCTTGAAGACTTGCTAGATCCAATTGCTGAAAATGATGCAAAAAAGAATTTTGACATTTATAAGTAACTGCGCCCGCCAGCATCGAAACCTGATTTTCTTGAATATAATGATCAAATGTTAAAAGCCAATTTTGAGGAACAATACAATCAGCGTCGGTAGTAATTACCCAATCGGTCTTTACGTGTTTTATTGCAGTTGTAATAGCATCCTTTTTTGGAGATTTTGAAACTCTAAGATTGTCAACAACAGTAACTTGAAACTTGAAACCTGAAACTTGAAACTTTTCAGATGAAGCATCATCAACTAAAATTACCTTGAATAGATTTTCGGGATAATTTAGTTTAGAAAAACTTTCTAAAAGCGACGGAAGGTTTTCTTTTTCATTTCGAAAAGGAACAATAATCGTAAAACTGGTTTTTGGTACTGCATTTGATTTCTGATATTTTTTTACTCTTGTAAAACCATAAACAAGCATTCCGATTGTAATGAAGTAAATGGTTAATATGAGAAACAATACGAAAATCATTCTATGGTTTTTGTTTTAAAATTTAAGACGTAAAAGGCACCGATTATTACTGGTAAAACGACATTTAAAAACCACATTAAAGTGCTGATAAAAACTACAATCCATTCGTTTACGCCAAGTTTTCCGAAAAAATAAATGGCAACACTTCCTTTTACAGCAAAATCCAGAAACTGAAAAGTGGGTAGGGAAGAAGCTAAGAAATAAACCGATGTAATCGCTGCCATTAAAGTTAAATAAGGCAAATCGACATCAAAAGCAAGAAACAAAAAGTAATATTGATGCGAGAAAACCAAGTAACGGCAGATTCCCAGAAGAATGTTTTTTTGATGAACAGTTTTAGGAATTTCGTTAATCTTATGAATCAGTTTTTCTATAGAATATCCTTTTACTTTTATTTTTTTGATGGAAAATAAAAGCACTAAAATCAATAGAAATCCGCCAAATAAAATCATTACTGTTTTGGTTGTAATAACATTAAATTCTGCATTGAAATATAACAAACCGAAAACCCCAAAAACAATCGTTAAGATCATCTGAATTCCGTTGCAGATTAAGTTTAAGAAAACAACTTTTTTAGCATCAGATTTTGGATAATACAATGCTTTTCCGGCATATTCTCCAACTCCGTTTGGAGTGAAAATTCCGGCTGTTAAAGCAGCTAAAACTTGTTTTGAGGCTTCTGAAACGGATATTTTATGAATTACTTGTGCGAGATTCTGCCATTTCAAAATCTCAAAATAACGATTCAAAACACTTAATAATAAAATGAAACCAATTCCTAAAACAGATTGTTTTTTTTTGAATAAAGCAATAAACTTCTGCCAGTCTAATTTATCGTTGTTCGCCAGCTGATTGTAAATAAAATAAAATGCACCGCCAACAATCAAAAGTTTGATTAGAAGAACGAGGAATTGCTTAGCTTTGTGAGGAATTGAAATCATGCCGCAAAAGTAACATAAAGTATTGTAATAATGCTATTGCACAAAGATTCTCAAAGAAAACACGAAACTGCGCAAAGATTAAAAAAAACTTTGCGAATCTCTGTGTAATCTTAGTGTATCTCGGCGTAACACTTTAAAAATTGACAAAAGAACGCATCATATTAGGTATTGACCCTGGAACCACGATTATGGGTTTTGGATTGATAAAAGTCACAAACAAAAAAATGGAGTTTCTGCAGTTGAATGAATTGCAGCTTTCCAAATACGACAACCATTATCAAAAGCTAAAAATTATTTTTGAAAGAACTATCGAATTAATCGAAACACATCATCCAGATGAGATTGCGATTGAAGCGCCTTTCTTTGGTAAAAACGTGCAATCGATGCTTAAATTAGGTCGTGCGCAGGGCGTTGCGATGGCAGCGGGACTTTCACGCGATATTCCGATTACAGAATATGAACCTAAAAAAATCAAAATGGCAATAACAGGAAACGGAAATGCCAGCAAAGAACAGGTTGCCAAAATGCTGCAACAACTTTTGGGTTTAAAAGAATTGCCCAAAAATCTGGATTCGACCGATGGTTTAGCGGCTGCAGTTTGTCATCATTTTAATTCGGGAAAAGTTATCGCCGGGAAAAGTTATTCGGGCTGGGACGCTTTTGTGAAACAGAATGAGGATCGAGTTAACAAGTAGTGGTCAGTGGTCAGTTTTTTTAGTGGTCAGTGATAAAAAACAATATAAATATTTTGGAATAATTCTTACAAATGTTTCTTTTGTGAATAAAAAATAAAAATGAGATTTCAAGATTTATTAGCTTACAAAAAATCTTTTTCTTTAGCAATGAAGATATTTGATATTACAAAACGATTTCCAAAAGAAGAAACTTATTCCTTAACTGATCAGATTAGACGTTCGTCCAGAAGTGTTCCTGTTACGATTGCAGAAGCTTACAGAAAACGTATTTATCCAAAACATTTTTACAGTAAATTAACTGATTCTGATGGTGAAAATTCTGAAACACAAGTTTGGCTCGAATTTGCTCTTGCTTGTAAATATATTTCAAATGAATATTACAATGAACTTTTATCCGAAAGTATGGAAATCGGAAAACTAATTAATTATATGCTTTTAAACCCAGGAAAATTTGGAGTCAAGATTAGTGATCAGTAGATTACAATATTAAGTATTCAGAATTAAGTGATCAATTTAATCAAAATACTAAAACTGACCACTAACCTGATCACTAAAAACCTGACCACTGAACACTAAAAAAAATGAGCGGCATCTACATTCACATACCTTTCTGCAAGCAGGCCTGCCATTACTGCGATTTTCATTTTTCTACTTCGATGAAGAAGAAAGACGAAATGGTTTTGGCTTTGGCTAAAGAAGTTGCTATGCGAAAAAGTGAATTTAAAAATGAGACTGTCGAAACCATTTATTTTGGCGGAGGAACGCCTTCTGTGTTGACTTCTTTTGAAATAAATTTTCTAATTGAAGAAGTTTACAAAAACTATAAAGTTGCTGAAAATCCTGAAATCACCCTTGAAGCAAATCCAGATGATTTGTCGGCTGAGCGTATTTTAGAACTATCCAAAAGTCCGATAAACCGTTTAAGCATTGGGATTCAGTCTTTTTATGAAGAAGATTTGAAGATGATGAATCGCGCTCATAATTCGGCGGAAGCCAAAAAATGTTTGGAAGAAGCGATCCAATATTTTGATAATATTTCGCTGGATTTGATTTACGGAATTCCTGGTTTGAGTAATGAAATGTGGAAACAAAATATTCAAACTGCTTTGGATTTTGGTATTCCGCATATTTCGAGTTATGCTTTGACTGTAGAACCTAAAACGGCTTTGAGCAAATTAATCCAAACCGGAAAAGTTGCCGAACCTCAGGATGAAGTGGCTTCTAACCATTTTAATATTTTGGTTGAAATGCTTCAAAACAACGGATTTATTCATTATGAATTATCCAATTTTGGAAAAGAGGATTATTTCTCCAAAAATAATTCGGCCTATTGGCTTGGTAAAAAATATATCGGAATCGGTCCTTCAGCACATAGTTATGACGGTGAAAAAAGAGGCTGGAATATTGCGAATAATTCACTTTATCTGAAAGCAATTCAAAACGACGAACTTCCTATTGAAACTGAAATTTTAACGGTTTCAGATCGCTATAATGAATATGTTATGACTGGATTGCGAACAATTTGGGGCGTTTCTCTAGAAAGAATAGAAAAGGAATTTGGAACGGAATATTTAAATTATCTGAAGAAACAATCTCAAAAATTCTTAAATGATGATTTACTTTCCATCGAAAACAACATTCTAAAACCCACTTTAAAAGGAAAATTTTTAACGGATGGAATTGCTAGTGATTTGTTTTATTTAAATTAGGTTTAACCGCAAGGTACGCAAGGAATTACGCAAAGAACGCTATTTTTTGTAGGAATAAATTTATTTAAAATTAAAAATGTAGATTTGAGCTTTAAATTTTATTGCTCATGTCAGAAAATGATTTATCTCGAATTGTATTTAATTCAGCTTTAAAAGTTCATCAAACTTTAGGTCCTGGTCTTTTGGAGAGTGCTTATGAAGAATGTTTGTTCTATGAATTGAAAAAATTTGACCTTAAAATAGAGAAACAAAAAGCATTGCCGTTAATTTATGAAGATGTAAAATTAGATGTTGGTTACAGATTAGATATTTTAGTAGAAAATAAACTAATTTTGGAAATAAAAGCAGTTGATTGCTTAAATGAAGTTCATTTTGCTCAACTATTGACTTATTTAAAACTAGCAAATTGCAAACTAGGATTATTGATAAATTTTAATGTTACCTTATTAAAACATGGAGTTAAAAGAATAGCAAACAATCTTTAATAAAATTCTAGCGTCCTTTGCGTAAACCTTAGCGAACCTTGCGGTTAAATTATGATAGCAAAAATTAATAACCTAGAAATAGACTTATCAAAACCCATTGATATTTCGATTCCTCTAACAAATACAGATGAAAACCCGATTGCCTGGTATATCGAAAAACCAGTTATAGAGCCTGTGGTTTTTGGTGATTGGATCGGGAAAGTTTCGGAAGGAAAATCTTCTACGAATTTCAATAATATTTTCTTCAATCCGCATGGGCATGGGACGCATACGGAATGTCTGGGGCATATTACAAATGATTTTTACAGCATTAATCAATCGTTGAAACAATTTTTCTTTTTCGCCAAATTGATTACGGTCGAACCTGAAAAAATTGAAGATGATTTTGTGATTAGAAAAGAGCAAATTTCAGCTTTAGTAAGTGAAAAAACAGAAGCTTTAATTATTAGAACGCAGCCAAATCAGCCAAATAAAAAATCGAGAAAATATTCCAATACAAATCCGCCGTACCTTTCAGAAGAAGCTGCGATTTTCATCCGCGAAAGCGAAATTGAACATTTACTGATTGATTTACCAAGTGTGGACAAAGAACATGATGAAGGAAAATTATTGGCTCATAAAGCTTTTTGGAATGTAAAAGACACTGTAAATCTAAATTCTGACGCTAGATTAAACGCCACAATTACGGAAATGATTTATGCCCCAGATGAAATTGAAGACGGAAACTATATTCTAAATCTTCAAATCGCTTCGTTTGAAAATGATGCTAGTCCAAGTAAGCCGATATTATATAAAATTAAAAAAAGTTAGCCACGAATTACACGAATTTTCGCGAATTTCTTTTTAATGTTTTGCCACTGATTAAAAAGATTCTCAGGATTAAATCATTCTAATCCTTTAATCTGTGGCAAAAAATAATTCGCGAAAATTCGTGTAATTCGTGGCTAAAACCAAACTCCAATGATAACAGTCTCAACAGATAAAACAAAACTCGACGTTCCGTTTATACAGCACTTTTTAAAAGATATTTATTGGGCTGCTGGGCGAACAATTGACGAAGTACAACGAACAATTGATGCTTCGGTTTGCTTTGGAATTTACCTTGAAGATAAGCAAATTGGTTTTGCACGTGTAATAACGGATTATGTGGTTTTTGCTTATTTAATGGATGTTTTTATTACAGAAGAACACCGAGGAAAAGGATATTCGTCTGTTTTGATTGATGCTATGATGAAAGATCCTCAATTACAAGAAGTCAAAATCTGGCGTTTGGCCACAACCGACGCTCACTTTTTATACGAAAAATTCGGATTTACAAAATTAGCACATCCTGAAAAAATGATGGAAAAAGTAATCAAATGAAAACAGTTTTAAAACTCGAAGAAACAGCTTTATTTATTCTCGGAATCTTTTTATTCAGCCGTTTAAATTATGAATGGTGGTGGTTTTTAGCCTTAATTTTAGCTCCCGATTTATCCATGATCGGTTATGCATTTGGAAATAAAGCCGGTGCCTTTTTTTATAATGCCTTTCATCATAAAGGAATTGCAGTTTTGATTTATGTTTTCGGATGTTATTTTGATATTGAGATGTTGCAGTTAATGGGAATTATTTTATTTTCACATTCGGCAATGGATCGTATTTTTGGTTATGGACTTAAGTATGAAAAAGGCTTTAAATACACACATTTAGGTGAAATTGGTAAATAGAAAAATATGAATCTTGAAACGTTTTATGAATATTGTCTTTCTAAAAAAGGCGTGAGCGAGCATTTTCCTTTTGATGAAGATACTTTGGTTTTTAAAGTTGGCGGAAAGATGTTTGCTTTGTCTTCGCTTTCACAATGGGAAAAAAATGAGCAGTCGGTTAATTTAAAATGTGATCCTGACCGTGCGGAGGAACTTAGAGCCGAATATGATGAAATCAAACCAGGTTTCCATATGAGTAAAGTACATTGGAATACAGTGGCTTTGAACGGAAATCTGCCCGATAAATTTGTAAAAGAACTTATAGATCATTCGTATGAATTAGTTTTCAAAAGTTTGACAAAGAAAATTCAGAACGAAATTACCGAATTAGAAAATTAGGCATTACATTTGTAGCGTCAGTAAAAAAACTCAGCGACTTAAAAGCTCAGAAACTTAGCAACTTAAAAAAATGAAAGAACAATTTAAAAAGTTTTTAAACGAAGAACAAGACCCAAAAGCGATTGAAAAAATCACTTCAAAATTAAGCGACTTATTAATGAGAGGTGAAGAAGTTGGGTATATTGCCGTTCAAAAAAAACCAGCAATAACTGTTTTTCCTGAAAGTCTTGTTTTAACTAATAAAAGAATTATTATTTGTAAGCCTAAAAATTTAGGTCTTTCTATGGATTTCATAGATTATACTTGGGATGATATTTCGAGTACTTTTGTTAAAGAAAATATTCTAGGATCTGAATTTTCATTTGGAACAAAAACTGATTTAGCTATTTCAGTTGACTATATTCCAAAAATTCAGGCAAGAAAGATTTATACTTATGCTAAAGAACAATTGGATTTATTGAAAAATCCTGTTGTTGCTGCGGCTCCAATTGTTGAAGATGTTCAGGAAGAGGTTGAAGAAGAAGCGGAAGAAATCGAGGAAGTTGTGCCAGAAGAAGTGACAAGTTTTGCTGAAATTCTGCCTGCTGCTCCAGTTTACGAAACTTATGAGCAAATTCCTCCTCCAGCGCCAGCACCAACTGGAGATCGTAAATTAAGCGATTTATCGAAAGAAGAACTTTTTGACAAGCTTCAGAATTATAAAAAACTTCTTGATAACGGTTTAATTATGCAAGGAGAATACGATGCATATAAAAAAGAGATATTAAGTTATATGTAATTATAATTTATCCCAAAGGTTCAAAATAAAAACCCATCAGTTATTGATGGGTTTTCTTTTATATAACTTTTTGTTTCTAAATCTTCTCTAATAAAACAATTCCATATTCACTATCAATAGTTACCTTTCCATCAATAACTTCAACTTCTAGGTCTGAAAAGCAATCTCGTACTTTGGTTCCGTTTTCGAAAACAGCATTTACAGGAAGTCCTTTTTTCCCTTCAGGTAAATCTAAACCAATGATTACTTTATCATTGAAATTACCTTTAGAATAAGTTCTTGAAAACAAGTAATGTTCGCTTTCAATTTTTGAATGAATTCCAGCTCCAACGGCAGGATGATTCTTTCTAAATTGCCCTAATTTCTGCCAATGCCAAAGCATTCTTTGCGTATCTGGATTATTTTGAATATCGTCCCAGTTCATATTCGAGCGTAAAGTCGCGTCGCCTTGAGTTCCTTCAATTACTAGAGAACGATTTGATTCATCTCCGTAATAAACCTGCGACATTCCAGGCGAAAGCAAAAGCTTAGTTCCTGCTTCAAAACCTTTTACACGATTGGCATCGAAAGGCTGTCCGTCGTCGTGCGAAGAAACATAATTTAGAACTGAATAGCCTTTTAAATCGTTATTTAAATGATTGGAATATTTAGAAAATAAAGTTTCATAATCGCTTTGTGCAGCGTTCCATTTAAATTCAAAATTAATCATACTGTTGAAACCATTTTGGAAATAATTGACTTTTCGATCTCCAAAATCATAATCCTGACCACCGCTTATTCCGTAACCGTAAACTTCCGCAATCGTATAAAACGAATTATCATCTAAAACTTGCAAAGGATGATGTTTCTTCCAAGTTTCAAAAGCGTAATCACATTCTTTTTTAAAATCAGCCCAGACGCCTTCTTCGGTGTGTTTTACAGTATCGGCGCGATAACCGTCAATTCCGAATTCGAGAACATAATCGGTCAACCATTTTATAATGTAATATTTTGGTGTTCTTGGGTAATTGGTTCTTTTGAAAAATTCATCTAAGGAAGCAATTTCTTTTTCGTAACGGCCTTCTTTTTTCCATTTTTCGATTAAAAAAGGAGGCAATTCAACTTCCTGAACACTTTCGGTTCTAACATCTGGAAGATTTTCAACCAGCGTACACATGGTTGTGTTTTCAAAAGATTTGTAATCACAGACAACGCCAGTTCTAACCCAGTCAGAAGGCCAAACAGGATCTTCGGGAGTTACAGGGCCAGTATGATTGATTACGCCGTCTAAAACTATTCTGATGCCTTTTTCATGCGCTTTTTTAACCAAATTAGCTAAATCTTCTTTTGTTCCGAAGTTGGGATCTAAAGCAGTCCAGTCTTTTGCCCAATAACCGTGAAAGCCGTAACTCAGACCAGTTCCTTCATCAACGCCATCGTGAATTTGCTCTACAATCGGCGTAAGCCAAATGGCATTGATTCCTAGTTTTTCAAAATATCCAGATTCGATTTTTTTGGTGATTCCGATAATGTCTCCGCCTTCAAATCCGCGTAGTTTTCCGGGTATTTTAGTTCGGTTAAAATTTAAATCGTTTGATTTGTCGCCGTTGTAAAAGCGGTCTGTAAGTAAAAAATAAACATTTGCTCCTTCCCAAACGAAAGGTGTTTTCGAAGTATTATCGTTATTCATTGAAACTGATTTTGAGCCAGAACAACCCGTAATTAAGAATACTAAAGATAAAAAAAGGAAAGTGTATTTTTTCATTATTTAAGATTTTTTAAACAGGTTGAAAAAAAATAGCCACAGATTAAAAGGATTTAAGGGATTTTTTCTTTTTGCCACGAATTACACGAATTTTCACAAATTTAAATAGGAGTAAATAATTCGTGGAAATTTGTGCAATTCGTGGCGAAAAAAATCAGTGTTAATCAAATTAATCTGTGGCCAAAAAACATTGCGCCCTTTGCGATTGACATTGCGCCCTTTGCGGTTAAGTTTTTATTCCAATTCTAAAACCAAAGCCGATTTTGGTTCCAAAGTAATTTCAGAAGCTAAATCGAAAGTTTTTCCTGTGATAACATCTTTTCCTGATTTAAAGTTTTTGATGTTTTCTTTAAAACGGTTTGTTTTTAAAACTTGCTGTTTTGCATTGTTGTTGAAAACCACCATTACGGTTTTAGCATCTGTATATCTGAAATATACATACGTATTATTTTCTGGAATATAATGCGTCATTTTTCCGAAATGAACGGCTTCGTTTGTTTTTCTCCAGTTGAATAATTTCGAACTGAAATCAAAGAAAGAAGCTTGTTGTGCCGTTCTTCCTTCTTTTGTAAACGCATTGTTTTTGTCGCCAGCCCATCCGCCTGGGAAATCCTGACGAATATCGGCGTCGCCTTTGCTTTTGTCTCCGCCCATTCCAATTTCTGAACCGTAATAAATCTGAGGGATTCCGCGAATTGTAGCCAATAAAGTCATGGCCAGTTTGTATTTTGGAAGATCATATTTAAACTTTTCATTCATACGATCTGTATCGTGATTTTCGGAAAAAACCAAAATGTTATTGGTGTTTGGATAAAGAAAATCCATCGCAAAATTGTTGTAGAATTTAATCAATCCGTTGTCCCAACTTGGATTATCTTCGTTGAAAGCAGAAGTAATTTGACTTTGAAGTGTAAAATCCATTACAGATGGAAGGTTTGAATTGTAGTTTTCAATTGCACCAATTTTACTGTCTTTTTGCCAAAAAGCTAAATTCGCCTGATTGTGCATCCAGATTTCACCCACAATATTGAAATTAGGATATTCAGTTGTAATCGCTTTTGCCCAATTTGCCATCGCCGTTTTATCTGAATAATTATAAGTGTCTACACGGAAACCATCCAGATTAGCATATTCAATCCACCAAATAGCGTTTTGAGTTAAGTATTTTGCAACAAGCGGATTTCTTAAATTCAAATCCGGCATTGAAGGTACAAACCAGCCGTCAACACAAACTTCCTGATCTGTTTTTGAAGCGTGGATATCTGTAATTACTTCGCGTCTGTGGTGTGTTTGCGTATAGTTTTCAAATTGGTTAAGCCATGATTTTGTTGGTAAATCTTTCACCATCCAATGTGTAATTCCCCAGTGATTGGTAACATAATCCATAACCAGTTTCATGTCTTTTTTATGCATTTCCGAAGATAAACGAACGTAATCTTCATTTGTTCCGTAACGCGAATCTATTTTGTAAACATCAGATTGCCCGTAAGTATGATACGAATGTTGTTTGTCGTTATCTTCGCATAATGGCGTGCTCCAGATTGTCGTTGCACCAAGAGATGAAATATAATCTAAGTTTTTGATGATTCCTTCGATATCACCACCGTGACGTCCGCCTGGTTCTGTGCGGTTGGCTTTTTCAGTTAAAACAGGATCGCTGTCGTTTTTCGGATTTCCGTTTGCAAAACGATCTGGCATGATTAAGTAAATCAAATCAGATGAATCGTAGCTTTTTCTGTCGGCAGAATTTGCTCTTCTTTCTTTAAGCGCATATTTTTGAGTAAAAGCCACTTTGTTTTTCAATTTAAATGAAAAAGTTAGTTCAGAAGCTTTTACGTCTTTTGTATCAATAGTTACAAAAAGATAGTTTGGGTTTTCTGTTTTTTCAACATTTTTAATCGCAACATTATTAGAAACCGAAGCTTCGTATTGTGCAATATTTTTTCCGTAGAACATAATCTGTAGTTCAGAATTTTTCATTCCGGCATACCAGAAAGGCGGTTCTACTTTTTGGATTTGCGCTTTCGCGGAAGCGGAAAACAGCAAGACCAACAAAATTAGTTTATAAATCGAATGATGTATAAATGATGTTTTTTGGTTTTTCATAATTTTTATTTTTTTGATTTCTTCTGTTTGAGCATCCATTTGTATATTTCTGGATTTTTCTCGTATAGATATTGAATTTCATGGTCTTCGTTTTCTAAACGTGTAAACTTGAAATTTTTATTGCTTTCGCATGATTCTAAACCTTTTGCAATACGCTCGGTTTCACTAATCGGGATTTTATCATCGGCAGTTCCGTGAAAAGCCCAAATAGGAATCTTACTCAAATTGCAGACTCTTGTCGTATCGCTGTCGTTAATTCCTCCGCAAAGTGCTACAACGCCTGCAAATTTATCGGGAAAGTCCAAAGCTGTGATATAAGCACCGTAACCGCCCATGCTTACTCCTGTAATATAAATTCGGTCTGTATCGATTCTATATTTTGAATTTAATTCGGCATAAAGCGCTTCAAACCAATTCTCAGTTGACCAATATTTATTATCCGGACATTGCGGAGAAGCGATTATAAAATCGAAATCCTGACCTTTTTCTACTAAATAGGGAAGGCCGTAAATTTTTAGTTTATTGAGATCGTTTCCTTTTTGCGAACCGCCATGCAGGTAAATTACAAGCGGATATTTCTTCTTAGTTTCTTTTGCGTAATCTTTTGGTAGATACAAAAGATAATCATATTTCGCGTCAGCTTTTTTTTGGGAATAAATATTAATCCCTGAAAAAGCAACCAAAACCATTAGAAATTTTAACTTATAATTCATTTACAGGTTTTATTTAGTTCGATTCCTGCAAGGTTTTCAAAACCTTGTAGGTCTGTTTAGGAAATCGTGTGCGTAAAAATTAAACCTACAAGATTTTGGAAACCTTGCAGGATAATAGAATTTAAACCATACAAGAAATGTAAGAACATTTAAGACAAAAACTGGGGGATTTCTATTTAAATGGACTTACATTTCTTATATGGTTAATTAAAATTATTTGTTTTCAATAATGCTGATTGCATAACCTCCTCCAGGAGCAGAAAACTGAGATAATTTAGATTTATTTGTTACAGCAATTTTCTTGATTGTATAAGCTTGCGGATTTGTTTTGTAATGCGCATCTTTTGCATCAGCATAAATTGTTGCGGTGTATTTTTTACCTTTTTCAAGGAAACTGAAATCGATGTTTGAAGTACGAGCAGTTTCTCCGTTTACGTTTCCTACGAACCAGTTATTTGTTCCTTTTGCTTTACGGGCAACCGTGATAAAATCTCCAGGTTCAGCCTCGATATATTTACTTTCTGACCAGTCAACAGCTACATCTTTAATGAATTGGAATGCATCAGGAAAACGGTTGTAGTTTTCTGGAGTATCTGCAGCCATTTGTAACGGGCTGTACATCGTAACATATAAAGCTAATTGGTTACAGATTGTACTGTTTACATGCGATTTGTTGTCCGGATTCATTTTACTGATATCCATTTCGAAGATTCCAGGAGTGTAATCCATTGGACCTCCAATTAATCTTGTAAAAGGTAAAACAGTTACGTGATTTGGTTTAGAACCTCCAAAAGCTTGGTATTCTGTTCCTCTTGCTGCTTCGTTTCCAATTAAGTTGGGATACGTTCTCGCGATTCCTGTAGGACGAACTGCTTCGTGAGCGTTCACCATAATTTTATAATCTGCTGCTTTTTCGATAGCGTATTGGTAATGGTTTACAATCCATTGGCTGTAATGGTTTTCGCCTCTTGGCAAAATATCACCTACGTAACCGCTTTTTACAGCATCGTATCCGTTGTCGTTCATGAATTTGTACGCAGCATCCATATGGCGCTCGTAGTTACGAACAGATCCAGAAGTTTCGTGGTGCATGATGATTTTTACACCTTTAGATTTTGCGTATTCGTGCAAGCCTTTAACATCAAAATCTGGGTAAGGCGTTACAAAATCAAAAACATAATCCTTAGAATGTCCAAACCAGTCTTCCCAGCCTTCGTTCCAGCCTTCAACCAAAACGGCGTCGAAACCATTTGCTGCAGCGAAGTCAATGTATTTTTTTACGTTCGCATTGTTGGCACCGTGTGTTCCGTTTGGTTTTGCTTTCGCGAAATCGGTAACACCCAATTGAACTGTTGGATAGTCATTTGTGTACGACCAAGAGCTTTTTCCTGTAATCATTTCCCACCAAACACCAATGTATTTTACTGGTTTAATCCAAGAAGTATTGTCAATTTTTGACGGATCGTTTAAGTTATACGTCATTTTTGATGAAAGAATTTCTCTAGCATCATCGCTTACGATAATCGTTCTCCAAGGCGAATGATTTGGCGCTTGCATGTAACCTTTATCTCCTTTTGCATCTGGTGTTAACCAAGATTCGAAAACCATATTTTTATCATCTAAATTCAAGTGCATACAAGAATAGTTGATCAAAGCCGCTTCGTGAAGGTTGATGTAGATTCCGTCAGCCGTTTTTAACATCAAAGAAGTCTGCACTCCTGTTGGTGAAAAAGACTTTTGAGAAACGTTTGCCGTATACGCTTTTTGAGATAAACCTCTAATTTCTGAAAGTTTTGATTTTGTATAATCGTATTCCTGAGTGTCATAATCTCCTGGAATCCAGAAAGCAGTATGATCTCCAGTCATCGCAAATTGAGATCTTTCTTCTTTAATTGTAAAATAAGTCAGATTCTTTTGCACTGGAAATTCGTAACGGAAACCTAAACCATCTTCAAACAAACGAAAACGGATTACGATTTGTCTGTCTGTTCCTTTTTGGTTTAACGTTACAGCCAATTCATTATAATGATTTCTGATGTGATCTACTTCGCCCCAAACTGGTTTCCAAGTTTCATCAAAAGTTGACGTTTTGGTGTCAACAACAGTAAAATCATTCAACAAAGATTTTTTATCATCTTTAAGTTCAAGACCTAATTTACTGGTTTTTACAACTTCTTTGTTTTTATATTTTAAGTTGTAAGTTGGAGTTCCATCGCTTTGAAGCGAAAATTCCATTACGAACTTGCCTTCGGGAGATTTTAATTGCTGCGCTTTAGCAATCGTGCTAACGGCAAACAAAACTAAACTTGCGAAAAATAAGTTTTTCATGTTTTTAGATTTTTAGAGTATTGTAATTTAATTTATTTGTACAAATTTACTTGCAATTTCAGGATTTCCATTCACTACAATTGTTAAATCTTGATCGCCGTCTACAGTAAATGTTGTTTCATTATGATTTACAGAAACTTTCAAAATCTGGTTTCTGAAATTGATTTTAAACGAATAACCTTTCCATTCTTTTGGAATTTTTGGTGAGAAATGAAGCTGGTCGTTTTTAACACGCATTCCTCCAAAGCCTTCCACGATACTCATCCATGTACCGGCCATTGACGTGATATGACAACCTTCTTCTACTTCTTTATTATAATCATCCAAATCCAAACGAGAAGTTCTTAAATAAAAGGTATATGCCATGTCCATTTTATCTAAAGCTGCAGCCTGAATCGAGTGCACGCAAGGAGAAAGCGAACTTTCGTGAACCGTAAATGATTCGTAAAACTCAAAATTGCGTTTTAATTCTTCTTTCGAAAAATGATCTTCGAAGAAATAAAAACCTTGTAAAACGTCGGCTTGTTTGATGTATGGCGAACGCAACACGCGATCCCAAGACCATTTTTGGTTGATCGGACGCTGTGATTTATCTAAATCTTTTACTGGAACTAAATCTTTGTCTAAGAAACCG
Source organism: Flavobacterium artemisiae (assembly GCF_042678225.1). Taxonomy (NCBI): domain Bacteria; kingdom Pseudomonadati; phylum Bacteroidota; class Flavobacteriia; order Flavobacteriales; family Flavobacteriaceae; genus Flavobacterium; species Flavobacterium artemisiae. Next base: position 465,578 of record NZ_JBHUDZ010000012.1, read on the forward strand.
TCTTGTTGTAAATAAACGCCAAGTTCTTCTGAGAAAGGGAAATACATATCATTTGATACTTTTTTCCATTCCTGAATTTCTTCAGCAGAAAGGTTTACTTTTCCTAAAACTCTTTCGTGATCTGCAGGATATTCTAAGGCAACTTTATTGATTTGTTCCGAAGCAAAATCGATACACCATTTTGCAATATAATTGGTGTAAAAATTATTGTTGATGTTGTTTTCGTATTCGTTTGGACCTGTAACTCCTAAGATTACGTATTGATTTTTATCTTTAGAAAAAGAAGCTCTCTGATGCCAGAAACGCGCAATTCCGATCAACACTTCTAAACCTTTTTCTGGAATATAAGAGTAATCTCCAGTGTAGCGGTAATAGTTGTAAATCGCAAAAGCGATCGCTCCGTTTCTATGAATTTCTTCGTGTGTGATTTCCCATTCGTTGTGGCATTCTTCACCATTCATGGTAACCATTGGATATAAAGCCGCACCGTTTTTGAAACCTAAATTGTCTTTCGCATTTTCAATCGCTTTATCCAATTGATTGAAACGATACGTCAATAAATTTCTGGCAACCTGCTGATCTTTTGTCGCCATGTAGAATGGAATACAATACGCTTCAGTGTCCCAATATGTAGATCCACCGTATTTTTCTCCAGTAAATCCTTTTGGTCCAATATTTAATCGACTGTCTTTTCCTGAATACGTTTGGTTCAATTGGAAAATGTTGAAGCGAATTCCCTGTTGTGCCTTAACATCACCTTCAATAGTAATATCTGACATTTCCCATATTTTCGCCCAAGCATCGATTTGGTTTTGAAGTAAGGTTTCATATCCTAAAGAAACAGCAGATTTGATAACTTTTTCGGCTCCAGCTAAAGTGTTTTCATGATTTAAAGAAACCGTATAACCACCAATTTTTTGGATTGTTGAGGTTTGTCCTTTTGCGATAATCGTTCCGTAAGTATACTGAACTTTATCTGTTGTTGAATCGATTGTTGATGGCGAAACGTTGATATTTTCTCCATTTGCCAAAATCGTATTGTGCATGAAAGTCGTAACTTTAAAATGCGTTTTGAAAGTTTGAGCCGTTACAAAAGCTTCGTTGGTGCCTTTTTTAACTTCCAAAGGTTCCCAGAATTTTTCTTCCCAGTTGGCATCTTCATTGGTTACTCCGGCATCAATATACGGTTTATAAACGATTTTTGCATCTTTGTTTAAAGGTGTAACGTCGTATTTAATCACTCCGGCTTCGTCTAAATCTAATGAAAGAAAACGACGAATGTTTACCGCAATTTCAGTTCCATTTTTCAAAACAGCCTCAAAAGAACGGTTGTACCATCCTTCTTTCATGTTTAATTCTCTGCGGAAGTTTCGAACCTCTGTACAAGTATTTAAATCCAGATTTTCTTCGTTGATTTTTACATCGATTCCAATCCAGTTTGGCGCGTTTAATACTTTAGCGAAATACTTCGGATAACCGTTTTTCCACCAGCCCACTTTTGTTTTGTCTGGATAATAAATTCCGGCAATATAACTTCCTTGGAAAGTCTCGCCAGAATAGCTTTCTTCAAAATTCGCGCGCTGTCCCATAGCGCCGTTCCCGATGCTGAAAAGACTTTCAGACGATTTTACTCTTTCGGCATCAAATCCCTCTTCTATAACCGACCAATTGTCTGGTTTAATATAATCTTGATTCATTTGTTTTTACAGTGTTTTTTGTGATTGAATGATTGATTTTATGATTGATTATTTTGTGATTAATGATTCAATAAAGTTTTCATCGATTAGAGTGAAATCTTTAAAAATGAAATCAGCCTCATGTAAAATTGTTTCCTCACCAATTCCAACACTTACCATTTCTGCGATATTTGCTGCCTGAATTCCGGCAACAGAATCTTCAAATACAATTGAATTTTTCGGATCAATGTTTAATAATTGAGCCGCTTTTAAGAAAACTTCAGGATCTGGTTTTGCGTTGGTAACGTCATTTCCGTCAACAATTACATCAAAGTAAGAGATGATTCCTGTTTTTTCTAAAATAGGTCTTGCGTTTTTACTCGCAGAACCCAATGCAATTCCTTGGTTTTTATCTTTTAAAAGTTTTAGAATTTTAAAAACTCCTGGAAGAATCTCACTTTCATCCATGTCAACCAAATAAGATAAATAATCTTCGTTTTTTTGAATCAGCCATTTGTCTTTGTCTTCTTGAGAAGCCTCGACATTTCCTAATCCAAGAATTATATCTAACGAACGAACACGGCTTACTCCTTTTAGTAATTCGTTGTCTTCGTGTGTAAAATTTATGTTTAAAGACTGAGCAATTTTCTGCCAGGCTAAAAAGTGATATTTGGCGGTGTCTACGATTACTCCGTCAAGATCGAATATGAATGCTTTTTTCATATAAGTAGTGTGATTCTTATTTATGATTTAATATTGATGTCGTCTACGTCTTTAACTTTATAAACCAATGCTGCGGCAATTAAAAAGCTAACACCGCTGGTAATCAAAGCATAAATTGCATCGCCATTATAAAGATATTTTACAATTGGCCCGCCAATAAGTGCATTTACAATTTGCGGAATTACGACGAAGAAGTTAAAGATTCCCATATAAACACCCATTTTTTTAGGTGTTATAGATCCTGCAAGAATTGCGTATGGCATTGCCAGAATACTTGCCCAAGCCACGCCGATTAAAATCATCGGAAGTACAACCCAGTCTTCATTAGGCATAAAATAAATAGAAATTAATCCGATTCCTCCAATGACTAAAGAGAGAGAATGTGTTGATTTTCGTCCGATTTTTTTAGCAATATACGGCAGGAAAAACAGCGCGATAATTGCCGAAACTAAATTGTAAACACCAAAAAGGATTCCGACCCAGTCGCCGGCATCTTGATATTGCTGACTCGAAGTGTCGTTTAGCGGCAGACCGTATATGTGATGTGCAATTGCCGGAGTGGTAAAAACCCACATTCCGAATAAACCAAACCAAGAAAAAAACTGCACCCAGCTAAGCTGACGCATTGTAGTTGGCATTTTTGCAAAATCAGTAAAAATGTCTGTAAGTTTTGATTTTTCTTCTTCTTTGATTTCTTCCTCGTTTTGAGGATCTTCAAATTGGGCTAATTCTTGTGGCGAATATTCTTTTGTAGAAAATAAAGTCACCAAGATGGAACCGATTAAAACGGCAGCACCAATTATGAAAGACAAAGTTAAATTTAATGGTACACTTCCAGGAACTGAACTGTTTGATACACCAAAATACTTCGTTAAGATGTACGGAAGTGCTGAACCAATTACGGCTCCAAAACCAATTAATGAAGTTTGAATACTAAAACCGGCAGTACGCTGATCTGTTCTTAAATTATCTCCAACTAAAGCACGAAAAGGTTCCATAGCAATGTTGAAAGAAGCATCCATAATCATTAACATTCCGGCTCCAACCCATAAAGCTGGTAAAATTGAAATGAAGATATTGGCTTGCGGCATTAAAACTAATCCTACCGAAGCTAAAACGGCTCCCACTAAAAAGAAAGGTTTTCGTCTGCCGAATCTTCCCCAGGTTTTATCGCTGTAATGACCAATAATCGGCTGTACTATCAATCCCATAAGAGGAGCAATAATCCAAAACCACGACAGTTCATGTACGTCGGCACCAAAAATTTGAAGAATTCTGCTGGCATTTGCATTCTGAAGTGCAAACCCCATTTGTATTCCTAAGAAACCGAAACTCATGTTCCAAATTTCCCAGAAACTTAATTTACGCTTTTCCATTATCGTAATTTGAAAAATTATACGATAAGCGCTTTGCTTATCAAAACTTGCTGTTTTTTTCGAAGTAAAACTAAAAGCCTTGACAGGCGTAAAAGTATAAATTATTTTTTTATTAATGCTAATAAAAAAGCCATAAATATTTTTTATGGCTTTGGAATAGGTTGATTTTAAGAAAATTAGTCAGTAGATTCTCTTTTTATAAGATGTGTTTCGATCACTTCTGTTGTGTAATTTTCGTTTTCTTCTTCATCATCGTCATGTTCTGCTTCCAGCCTTTCAATCAGCATTTTGGCTGCTTTGTTTCCCATTTTTTCACCGCTCTGGCTTACAGTTGTGATACTTGGAGTGGAGTATTTAGAAATGATTCCGTCAGTAAAAGCAATAACAGCTAAATCTTCAGGGACTTTTAATCCCATTTTGCTTGCCGTTTTGATAATCGTTACCGCAAAAAGCTCATTTACAGCAAAAACAGCATCAAAAGCTCTGGCGTGTAGAAGCTCCGAAATGGTAATTTCGCAGGTATCCACATCTTCAATTTTAATAATTAAATCTTCATTGAAAGGAATTCCGTTGTCCAAAAGTGCTTTTTCATAACCATCAGTTCGCAATTTTCCGACACTTACATAATCTACAGTTGTAACCAGCGCGATTTTTTTTCTTCCGTTATCTATCAGACTTTGAACCGCTTCATATGCAGCGGCTTTATCATCAATAATCACTTTATCGCACAAAATATCATTCGTTACACGGTCGAACATTACAACGGGCATACCTTGATTGATAACCTCTGTAATATGATGAAAATCACCTTTGTATTGCGTTTCTTTAGAAAGAGACATGATAAATCCGTCGATGCTTCCGTTGGCTAACATCTCCATATTTAGGACTTCTTTATCGAAAGAATCATCCGATAAACAGATTACTACACTATATCCATTTTCGTTGGCAACCTGCTCAATTCCGTTAATAACAGTAGAGAAAAAATAATGTACAATTTCCGGAATGATAATACCAATACTTTTGGTTTTTCGGTTTTTTAAACTAAGGGCAATGTTGTTTGGTTTATAGTTGTAAAACTTTGCAAAAGCTTGAACTTTTTCACGTGTTTCTTCTCCAATTTCTAGACTGTTTCTAAGTGATTTTGAGACAGTTGAAATGGATACGTCGAGTTCTTTTGCAATCTGTTTTAGGGTTATTTTGCGTTTCATATAATTATTGAAAAAAATCTAATTATTAATAAAGGTATCTAATATTTTTAGAATTGATAATTTTTGACTGAAAAGATTACAAAATATAGAAAGTTTTCAACACTACCACGTTTTCGTAACTCAATATAAATTGTGTCCGGTCGATCATGTTAATAAATTCATAATTTTGAAATTCGAAGTAAAATTAAAAACTTAACTAACGTTCAAAAACTCAAAACTAATTTAAACAAAAAGTATGAAAACAATTTACAAAAAGTTGTTATTTTTATTCCTATTGTTGCCGTTTACAGTGTTAGCTCAAAGCACTTTAAGCGGGACTGTTGTTGATAAAGCAACAGGTCAGCCAATACCTGGAGTAAATGTAAATGTACAAGGTGCACCGAACGGAGCATCAACAGGATTTGATGGTAATTACCAACTGTCAAATGTTAAACCTGGAAACAAAATCGTTATTTCTTTTATTGGTTACAAAACGCAAACGATTGATTTCACAGGTCAAAAAACTTTAAATGTTTCTTTAGAAGAAGATACTAATCAACTTCAGGAAGTTGTGGTACAAGTAGGTTATGGTACCGTTAAGAAAAAAGATGCTACAGGATCTGTTTCTCAAATTTCTTCTAAAGAGTTTAATAAAGGTATCAACGTAACTCCAGAAAGTTTAATCGGCGGACGTATTGCTGGTGTAAATGTTGTTGGAGGAGGAGCTCCAGGAGCAAAAGCTGATATTAGAATTCGTGGAGGATCTTCTTTAAGCGCTTCAAACGATCCATTAATTATCTTAGATGGACTTCCTTTGAGTAATGCTGTTCCTAGTGGGGCTACAAGTATTCTTTCTACGATTGATCCAAACGATATTGAGTCTTTTACAGTTCTTAAAGATGCTTCTGCAGCTGCTATCTACGGTTCTCGTGCAGCAAATGGGGTAATTGTAATTACTACTAAAAAAGGTACTAAAGGTGGTGTAAAAGTTAATTTCAGCTCTCAAGTTGGTGTTAATACAGTTACTAATACAGTTGATGTTTTAAATGCAGACCAATTCCGTAATTTTGTAAATACAAAAGGAAGTGATGCTCAAAAAGCATTAATGGGAACTGCAAGTACAAACTGGCAGAACGAAATTTTCCATACAGCATTAACTACAAATAATAACATCTCTGTAAGTGGTGCTTTATTTAATAAATTACCAGTACGTTTATCTGTTGGAAATGTTGATAATCCTGGAATCTTAAGAAATACTTCTTTTGAAAGAACTACGACATCGATATCGTTAAACCCAGTTTTATTTGATAATCACTTAAAAATTGATATTAGCGGAAATTTATCTTTTAGCAAAAATCAATTTCAAGACGAAGATGCGGTTATTGGAGCAGCCATCAGCTTTGATCCTACGCAATCTCCTTATCAGGCAGGTTCTCGTTACGGAGGTTATTTCGAATGGTTAGAGTCAAATGGGAATTTAGCATTATTACCTGCTAAGAATCCAGTTGCAAGATTAAACCAAGAAGATAAAAGATCTAAATCTACCAGAAAATGGGGTAACATTAGTTTAGATTATAAATTCCACTTCTTTGAAGATTTAAGAATCGTTGCCGAAGCTGGTATTGATAGATTTGATAGCAGCGGATACAATAGACAAAGTAATCAAAGTGCTTTAGGATATCAGCCAACTGCATTTAGTTCAGGAACTTGGGTTAATTTAGGAAACAATGAGACTTATACTGATGATCTTCAAAACAAAAATTTAAATACATATTTTGTTTACAGTAAAAATTTAGGGAAACTTAAATTAGATGCAACTGCTGGTTATAACTATCAGTTGTTCCAAAAAGAAAAATACCAATCAGGAGCACTTACACAACCTGCTGCAACTAGAAATGAAGATGTTATCACTGATCCAGATATCAATTTACAATCTTTCTTTGGTCGTTTAAATTTAGGTTGGGATAGTAAATACTTATTGACTTTAAACTACAGAAGAGACGGAACATCTCGTTTTTCTGAAGAAAATAGATGGGGTAATTTTATGGGAGGTGCTTTTGCATGGAACATTGCTGAAGAATCTTTCCTAAAAGATAATGGTACACTTTCGAGCTTAAAATTAAGAGTTGGTTACGGTACAACAGGCCAGCAGGATATTTCTGCACAGTATGATTATTTACGAAGAGTAACTCTTGGTACAGTTAATACTCAGTATGTATTTAATGGTGTTGTTTACAGAACAGCGCGACCAGAAGGTTACAACCAAAATATCAAATGGGAAGAGCTTGCAGAGATGAACATTGGAGTTGATTTCGGATTCTTAAATGACAGAATTACTGGTTCTGTTAACTATTTTGATAAAAAATCAACAGATTTATTAGCTGATGTATTAGTTCCAGATGGAGCTAACTTAAGAAATCAAGGATTTAATAATATTGGGGATTTAAGAACTAAAGGTCTTGAGTTTAGTCTTCAATCAGATATTATTAAAAAAGATAATTTAACTTGGAATGTTGCTGTTAATGCTACTTATCTAGATCAGAAAATTGAAAGCTTAGGTCAAACAGTTGAAGGTTTCCAAGGTTATGAAGTAGGTGATAACATTAAAGGAGGAAATGGAAACAAGGTGTTAATTAACACTGTTGGATCTGCTCCAAATTCATTCTTCGTATATGAGCAGTTATACGATGCAAACAAAAAACCTATTGCTGGTGCTTATGTAGATAGAAACAATGATGGTAAAATTGACGCTAATGATCGTTACAGATATAAAAAACCAACAGCTGATTATACATTCGGTTTATTCTCAACTTTAAATTACAGAAAGTTTGATTTTACAATGAACTGGAGAGCAAGTTTAGGAAATTACATTTTTGATAACGTAAATTCTAATATGGGTTATTCAGATGCTGGTTTAAGAAGACAAACAGATTTATCTAATGTAAGTTCAGACTATTTAAACACAGGATTTACTTTTGAAGATAACGGAACACAACGTTATTTGTCTAATTATTATATAAAAGATGCTTCTTTCATTAAATTAGATAACGTAACTCTTGGGTATACTTTAGATAAATCTTTATTGAAAGATGTTTCTTTAAGATTCTCTGCGGGTGTTCAAAACGTTTTTGTACTTACAAAATATGATGGGTTAGATCCGGAAAAATTCAACGGAATCGATGGTAATGTTTACCCAAGAGCAAGAACTTTCTTGTTTGGAGTAAATGCAAGTTTCTAATAGTACATTGAAAAACAAAATTTAAAACACACAAAATGAAAATATCATTTAAATATATATCTTATTTTTTCCTATTCATCCTAGGAATAAGTATGACGTTTACTTCGTGTACTGACGATTTGAACGTGACGCCTAAAGATGACGATGAATTTTTATCTGAAACCTTTTTTCAGGATCCGGCATCTTATAAGCAGGTTTTAGCAAAATTATATGCTGGTTTATATGTTGGAGGTAATGATGGTGACGGAACTGCAGATATTGCTGGTCTTAGCGGGGATTTCAGCAGTTACCTGCGTTTACTTTTCGTAACTCAGGAATTTACAACAGATGAAGCAATTATTGCTTGGGCTGATGGTACTTTGCCAACATTAAACACACAGACTTGGTCTCCTCAAAATGAGTTTTTATACGGAACTTATTCAAGAGCATCTTACCACATCAGTTTGGCAAATGAGTTTTTAAGACAAACTACAGATGAGAAGCTTACTGAAAGAGGAGTTGATGCTAGTCTTAAAACTGAAATTGCAACTTTTAGAGCAGAAGCTCGTTTCTTAAGAGCTTTTTCTTATGTTAATTTAATGGATTTATTTGGTAATGTGCCAATTACTACAGAAGCTGATCCAGTTGGTTTCTTTTATCCAGTTCAAAAATCAAGAGCAGAAGTTTTTGCTTTTGTAGAATCTGAATTAAAAGATTTGGATACTAGTCTTCCAAACGCAAGAACAAATGAGTATGGAAGAATTGATAAAGTTGCTGCTAAATTTTTGCTGGCTCAAATTTATCTAAATTCTAAAGTGTATACTGGAACAGAAAGAAATAATGAAGTAGGTACATTGTGTACAGAAATCATTAACTCAGGATATACATTTGCAAACGTTCCTTATGCGTATTTATTTTCAGCAGATAATGACAAGAATGGTGCTCAAAATGAAGTTATTTTCCCAATCATTAGTGATGGAAATGCCATTAGAGCAACTGGTGGAGGAATGAGTTTTATTCTTCACGCTTCTATTGGAGGAAGTATGGATGCTGCTTCAAGAGGAATGGACGGAGGATGGCAAGGTATCAGAACTCGTAAAGAGTTTGTGGCTCTTTTCCCTGATGCAACAGCTACTGGAGACAAAAGAGGAACTTTCTATACAGATGGACAAGCTTTAGATATTACGAATGTATCAACATTTACAGATGGTTATGCTGTAACAAAATACATCAACAAAAAAGCTGATGGTTCGCCAGCGCAAAGAACTGATATTCCTGATACAGATTTCCCAGTTTTTAGAATTTCTGATGCTTATTTAATGTATGCAGAAGCTGCGGTTAGAGGAGCAAGTACTGCGAACACTGCAACTGCAGTAAATTACATTAACCAAATTAGAACAAGAGCTCAAGCAGCGACAATATCTGCGGCAAATTTGAATCTTGATTTTATCTTGGCAGAAAGAGGTAGAGAATTATTTTGGGAATGCCACAGAAGAACGGATTTAATTCGTTTTGGTAAATTCACAGGAGGAGCTAAAATATGGCAATGGAAAGGTGGAACAATGAATGGTGTTGCAACAGAATCTTTTAGAGATTTAATGCCTATTCCTGCGAAAACAATTCAGGCTAATCCGACTTTAAAACAAAATCCAGGATACTAACACCTAATAGAACTGAAAAATGAAAAATATATATAAAGTTTTAATCGCATTTATTGGTGTATTGGCAGTTTCGTGTAATGCAGATGCTGTCGAAGAAAGACCAATTCTTGATGTTGTTTCAACACCAGAAATTACTGCACCAACAACAGGACAAAATTATGTTCTAGATGTTGAAAAAGCTGCAGAAGAGGTCGCTAAATTTAAATGGTCAGCTGCAGAATATTCTACAGCTGTGGCAGTAAAATATAGCTTGTTAATTGACAAAAAAGGCGGTGATTTTAGTACTGCAAAAACATTGCAGACTACCACAAACAGTATTACTGAAGTTTCTGTACTTGCGAGAGAATTGAATCAGGCAGCAATTGATCTTGGAGGACAGCCAGAAGTTGCTGCACAATATGATGTAAAGATTACTGCAAATGTTTCTGGAGGATTTTCTCAAGTATCAAAAGGTTTAATTACAATTACAGTTACACCGTATCTTGGAAAAGTTAAATATGAATTTACAGACTGGTACTTAATAGGAGCTGCTGTAGCTGGAGGATGGGACAACAATGTTGACACCAAACATCAGCCAATGTTCAGAGACGGTAAGGATGATACAAAATATAAATTTGTAGGATATTTTAAAGCAGGTAACTTTAAACTAATATCTGTAAAAGGAAGCTGGGATTCTCAGTTGGGGAAAGCAGATGACAGTTCGATTGAAATTAAAAACAATGCGGGTGAATTTACAATTCCAGCAGATGGATATTATAATTTCCAGTTTAATACCAAAACTTTAAAATATACTTTGATACCTTTCGCAGATGCTGCAGCAATAGCAAAATTATATGATACTGTTGGTGTTATAGGAAGCAGTACTCCTGGAGGCTGGGATGCTTCTACTGCATTAGATAAATCGACTTTTGACAAACATGCGTGGTCGTTAGGAGCAACAAATTTAAATGATGGAGAAGCAAAATTTAGAGCAAATAATGCATGGGATGTTTCATGGGGTGGAACTACTGCTTTTTCTGGTGGAGGAACCGGGGATAACATACCAGTAGCAAAATCTAAATATGTAATTTATTTCAATGATTTAGACGGAAGTTATTTGATGATTCCAAATCAATAAGAACTTCAGTTAATAACTGAAAAAGGGCTATCTCCAGATAGCCCTTTTTTAATCAAACTAACTAATCAAATAACCACACTGATTATGAAAAAAACTTTACTATCAATATTTTTATTGATGGCAGTAACTGTTTTTGCCCAAGTACAAACAGTTACTTATTCAATAAACCCAGCAACATTTGAAGATACTACATCAATTACTATTACAATTAACGGCAGCAGTGTCAACGAGACTTCTTGGGGAATAAGTGCAACTCACGCCTTATATCTTTGGTCTTGGTCTTATGATGTAAATGATACAAATCAAATGGATTCTCCTTCCAATGGTTCTTGGACTGCCTCAAACGAAGCCAGCAAATTTACTTATAACGCAGGAACAGATACTTATACAAAAACCTTAACTCCATCTACCTATTTTAGTAGAAACGGAATAGGCAGAATAGGCTTTCTAGTAAAAACCAAAGATGGAACGGGAGATAAAAAATCGCAGGATATTACGGTTGAAGTGGGATCTTTTCAAGCTTCATTGACTGCTCCTGTAGAAAACAGTACTTCAATTATTGCTTCTGGAGCCAGTTTTAATATTACTGCAACAAATACAAATGGAGCGGCGAGTTATACTTTAAAAGGAAACGGAACAACAATAAACTCAAATACAAGTACTTCAAGTTATTCTTATACACATACGAACATCACCAATAATCAAAGTTACGAATTGACGATTACTCAAGGAGCAACAACAATTGTCAAGAAGTTTTCAGTTGTAGTAAATCCTAATACAGTTTCTCAGGCGATGCCGAATGGTTTGGTTGATGGAATCAACTATAATACTTCAGATGCGACAAAAGCCACTTTGGTTTTAGATGCTCCGCTTAAAGATTTTGTTTACGTTGCAGGAAGTTTTAATAATTGGCAGCCAACTTCGGCTTATGCCATGAAAAAAGACCCGACATCTGGTAAATTCTGGTTAGAACTTACAGGATTAGTTTCGGGCGCAGTAAATACCTATCAATATTGGGTTGTCGATGCAACTCCTTTAGCAAATTCACCAGCAATGGTAAAAACGGCCGATCCCTATTCTACTTTGGTTTTATCTCCTTATGATGATCCTTGGATTCCTGCTTCAAAATACCCAAATATGCCGGCGTATCCTGCAGGACAAAGTTTTGAGGTTACAGTTTTAAAAACAGGACAAACCCCTTATAATTGGCAGGTAACCAATTTTGTAAAACCTGAAAAAGAAAAATTAGTTGTTTACGAAGTTTTAGTTCGTGATTTTGATGCATCAAGAAGTTATCAAAGCTTAATTGACAGAATCGATTATTTTAAAAACCTTAAAATAAATGCGATCGAATTAATGCCCGTAATGGAATTTGAAGGCAATGAAAGCTGGGGTTACAATACCTCATTTCATATGGCTTTGGATAAATTCTACGGAACTTCGGATAAGTTAAAAGAGTTTATTGATTTATGCCACCAAAACGGAATCGCAGTTATTTTGGACGTTGCGCTGAATCACGCTTTCGGAAGAAATCCGATGGTGAGAATGTGGATGAATGATCCTGATGGCGATGGTTTTGGTTCTCCAACAGCAGAAAATCCATACTTTAATACAGTTGCAAAACATACTTATAGTGTGGGAGAAGATTTTAATCATTCTTCACTAAAAACACAATATTATGTAGAACGTGTCGTAAAACAATGGATTGAAGAATATAAAATTGATGGTTTCCGTTGGGATTTAACAAAAGGATTTACTCAGGCGTGTACGGCTTCAGACGAAAGCTGTACCAATGCATATCAGCAGGATCGAGTAGATATTTTGAAAAAATATGCTGATTATTCGTGGAGTTTGGATCCAACACATTATACCATTTTTGAACATTTAGGAACTGATGCAGAAGAAAAAGAATGGGCAGATTATAAAGTTGCAGAAACGCCAAGTAAAGGAATTATGATGTGGGGAAAAATGACAAATCCATACAATCAGTTATCGATGGGATATTCATCAGATAGTAATATTTCGAGAATGACAAGTTCAAGCCGTGGTTTTATAGCAAATCGTTTGATGGGTTATGCAGAAAGTCATGACGAAGAAAGATTAATGTATAAAAATGTTCAATATGGCGCTTCAAACGGAAGTTATAATGTAAAAACATTAAATACGGCTCTTTCAAGAATGTCTGCAATTGGGGCGGTTTCGTTACTGGTTCCAGGGCCAAAAATGATTTGGCATTTTGGAGAATTAGGAATGGACGATTCTATTTTCAGCTGTAATAACGGAACTGTAAATGACGAATCAGCAACAATTTCTGGAGATTGTAAATTGGACACAAAACCACAACCGCAATGGACAGAAAATTGGCTTGGAGATTCGAATCGAAATAAAATTTATAACGATTGGGTAAAAATGATCACCTTAAAAACGGTAGAACCAGTATTTTTAGGAAATGCAACAATGACAAATGCAAATTCGTTGGCAGTAAATATTAAAATTACCAATAGCAGTCTAGCTTCAACTCAGTTAAAAGATGTTGTGATACTAGCGAATTTTGATGTTACGGCTCAGAATTTAACACCCAATTTTCAATATCCTGGAACTTGGTATAATTTAATGGATAATACCACTTTAAATGTTGCAGATGTGACTTCACCGATAAATTTAGCCCCTGGAGAATTTAGAATTTACGGAAATAAACAAGCTAATTTAGCGATCGAAAATTTTGAAAAAGAAAATTTGGTTAGTTTATATCCAAATCCGGTTGCAGATTATTTTACATTGAGTTTTGCAGCTTCAAAAGTAGAAATTTATGCTGTAACAGGACAATTAGTAAAATCATTTAAAACAAATGGAAATTCTGATTTTCAATTTCACGTAAATGATTTAACAACAGGATTATATCTGGTAAAAGCTTATAATGAAGAAAATAAAGTTCAGGTTGTAAAATTCATTAAAAAATAATGACCTGAGAAATTAAGATTTTGGTTTGGTTAGTAATGTAAAGGGGCTGTATTATGAAAATAAACAGCCCTTTTATTATACCTTTTTTTGATTTATTTCTTTTTGTTGTATTCGCCAATTAAAGAATAATAACCAAAAGTTCCTAAACCCATAACGATAAGCGGTGTTAGAATAAAAAGAATAATTACACCAAATACCAGATCGTCTTGTTGATCTGAGAGGAGTTTTGGTAAACCAAATTCAAATACGCAGAAATAAGCTGCTGCTGCTCCTAAAGCAATCCATAAAACCCCTAAAATTTGTTTGACGGCATTCATAATTTTTTTAAATTTTAAAGGTGAGTAGTTTTGTTTTTGTTTTCAATATAAACCATGCCGATTACAAAGCAGATTCCTGCGATAATAATAGGATACCACAAACCGTCTAGATAGAAATCTTCTTTTCCGGCGGCTTTGGCGTGTATTACAAAATAAGTAGAAATGGCAGGAAGCAGTCCGCCAAAAATTCCGTTACCAACATGATACGGAAGTGACATCGAAGTGTATCTGATTTTGGTTGGAAACATTTCAACTAAAAAAGCGGCAATTGGACCATACACCATCGTTACAAAAATAACTTGTATAAAAACTAAGAAAATTAACATCCATTTATCGCTCGAATTAATTGTAATTGAAATACTTGTTTGCAACTCTTTTTTAGGGATATACGTTTTTTTCTCCAAAGCGGTTGTACCATCAGTATATTTTTTTTGAATAGTAATTATCCTGCTGCCATCCGCTTTAATTTCGCTAGTTTCTTTAAGGTTTTCGGCAATTTCAGTTTTCTGATTTAAAGAAGTGGTGTTGTACATCTCCTGATAAATAGAGCGGTACGATAATATGGCAAGAAGCATTCCGAACATCATAATATACTTTCGTCCGACTTTATCGCTCAGCCATCCAAAAAAAATAAAAAACGGAGTTCCTATTAAAAGTGCAATTCCTAACAATTCATCAACTTGCGAAGAATCCACATTCATAACCGTTTTCATAAAGCTCATCGCATAAAATTGTCCTGTATACCAAACAACACCTTGTCCCATAGTGGCTCCAAATAATGCCAAAAGAACGAACTTTAAGTTGTATCGGTTTCCAAAACTTTCTTTTAACGGATTAGCACTTGTCGTTCCTTCTTTTTTCGCTTTTGCAAATACAGGAGATTCGTCCATATTTTTTCGAATTAAATAAGAAACGCCGACCATAACGATAGAAACCCAAAACGGAACACGCCAGCCCCAAGAATCAAAATCTTCATTTGAAAGAATATTTTTAGTCGCAAGAATAACCATCAGCGAAATAAATAAACCAACAGTAGCTGTAGTTTGAATCCATGAAGTCCAATAGCCTTTTTCTCCCACAGGGGCATGTTCTGCTACATAAGTTGCAGCACCCCCATATTCACCTCCTAGCGCAAGGCCTTGCAGTAAGCGCAGAATCAATACTAATAAAGGAGCAAGGAAACCAATCGTTTCGTAACTCGGAATACATCCAATTAGAAAAGTCGAACCTCCCATCAATAATAAAGTCGCCATAAAAGTATATTTACGACCAATAATATCGCCAAGCCTTCCAAAGAATAAAGCCCCAAACGGACGCACAACAAATCCTGCAGCAAAAGTAGCAAGAGTAGATAAGAATGCGGCAGTCGGATTATCACTCGGGAAAAATTTAGTAGAAATAACAACAGCCAGACTGCCGAAGATATAAAAGTCGTACCACTCAATCATGGTGCCCATAGAAGAGGCCGAAATCACTTTCCAAATGCCTTTAGTAGAAGTTTTGCTCATAAAACTGCTTTATAATCTTATTAGTAAATGAAAGATAAAAATATAGTTTTACGAATATATAAGATAATTTTTTATCCACTTGATACTTTTTTAACAAAAAGTAATTATTTGTTGACTTTTTGTGCTTTAATAAGTTACTTCTTGATAAATTAAATTTGAGATCTCTTTTAAAGTTTTTAATTACAAGAGCAGCTTGTTTTCTTAAAAAAGAAAGTACTAGATTTGCAGCTCAAAATTTGAATCAGAAAATGGTTGTCATATTTCGATAAATAGTGACATTAAAAGGGAATTTGGTGAAAATCCAAAACTGTCCCGCAGCTGTAAGCTCATTAACTGAAACCCTTTAATATGCCACTTTTCAATTAGAAAGGGAAGGCTGGGTGTAGGGAGCAAGTCAGAAGACCTGCCATTTTTATAGTAATAATAGCTTTCGGGGGTTGAAGCTAGAATTAAGAACAAGTACTTTTCACATTCTGTGAACGGGTATTTGTTTGGTTATTCTATTCTCGTAAGCCAAAATAAAGTTTATGAGATTTTTTTCTGCAAATATGATATCGTAAAACAATTCTGTTTTCGACTTTCCTTTTTCTCTGCTAAAAATCATTTAAACAAATCGCTGTACAATTTGCTTTGTAGAATTATTTCTATGAATTAAAATGAATGTCGATTAAAAGTCAAGTGATAATTTTTTAAATATTTAATAATGAAAACCCAATTTTTTTTCAGGCATTTAATTGCAATTGCCTCTTTGGCAGTCTTAATAACTTCATGTAATAATGACGATGATTTTACAGCTCCTCCAGTAATAAACGGCGAACAGCAGTTAAAAGACACTTTGACAATTGGAAAAACACTTAAGTTAAGTTCAAAAATAAAAGACCGAAATAATTTATCCTTCGAATGGACAGTAGACGGAAAAGTAGTAAGCGCTGATTCTACTTTTACTTTTAATCCAGAAAAAAGAGGCGATTTTAAAATTAATATGACTGCCAAAAATAGCGGTGGAGAGGTAACACTTACTTATGATATACACGCGTGGGGCGCTTATGAAAATGGTTTTTTCATGATTAATGAAGGCTGGTTCGGACATGGAACAGGAACAGTTGGCTTTTATAGATATGATACAAAAGCAATAGAAGACAGTGTTTTTGTAAAAGTGAATCCAGATAAAAATTTAAAACCAGAATCATCAACATTGGAATTTGGAACGATCATCAACAAAAAATTATTTTTAGTTTCAAAAGTAGGCGGTCCTGTTGTTGTGGCTGACGCTTATTCATTAAAAGAAGAAAAAAGAATCGAGGCAAAAGGCGGCAATGATTGGCGTGCAATAGCTGCTATCAACGAAAATCAAGCACTGTTAACTTCAGGAAAAGGAATATTTAAGTTGAACCTTAACACAATGGAGTTAAACGGTCAAGTTGATGGAATTACTGGTCAGGTGGGAGATATTGTTAAAGTGAATAATTACATTTTTGCATTGTCAGCCACAAAAGGTGTTCTTATTATTAACGCTTCGACTTTGGCTGTAGAGAAAACTATTTCAGGAATGGCTGTAGGTTTTGCCGTTACAGATGATAAAAAAGTGTGGGCAGCAGGCGGAACAAAACTTATAAATATAGATTCGAATAATCTTGAAGTAACCGAAATTGCATTAGGTTTCCAAGCATACGGAAGCTGGGGTGCGTGGCATCCAGGATCGATCGCTGCTGCTAAAAATGATGTTTTTATTGCTAAAAATGCAAGTTTCAGCGGTGGTAAAGAAATTTATAAGTATACAGGAGATGTTGCTTCATTGGCGAAACCTTTTGTTGCTTTAACAGGAGTAAATATATTATATGGAGCAGGAATAGGATACGATAGAAAGAAAAACAATCTAGTTGTAAACACTGTAGACTCTGGATTTGGTGCTAATTTTGCAAACAATAATTTGTATTTCTTTAATGCAGATTCTGGTGCTAAAACTTCGGGAGTAAGCTTTTCAGGATATTATTTCCCTGCGGTTTCAGTATTTCATCAATAGTTTTTCTTAACTGCAATCACGATAGCTCTCTAAGCTAAGATTTACGCAAGGGTCGCAAAGTTATTATTAAACTTTGCGACCCTTGCGTCTTTCTTTCCGTTCTTTGCGGTTAAATCTTTCAGAAAGTTGTAAAAAACAAAAAACCCACTCGTTTGAGTGGGTTTCGTGGTACCTCCAGGGATCGAACCAGGGACACATGGATTTTCAGTCCATTGCTCTACCATCTGAGCTAAGGTACCGTGCTTGTTGCGGGTGCAAATATATAATCATTTTTGGTTTGTGCAAAACATTTTAAAGAAAAAATCAATTCGTATCTTCGCAAAAACAAAATATCAAATATGATTTTAACCGTCGATGTTGGGAATACCAGAATTAAAGCTTCTGTCTTTGAGGGTAATACTGCTTTGGAAAATTTTACTTTCGACAAAAATGAACTCGAAAAAAAAATTAAAAATATTTTAGAAAAGTTTCCAAAATGCACAGATTTGGTTGCAGCATCAGTCGGAAAAATAGAAAAAGAGTCTTTTTTATTGTTCGAAAAAGAGCTGAAAGTGCATTTTTTGACACACGAAGACAAATTTCCGTTTACAAATAAATATGCAACACCAAAAACATTAGGAATAGATCGTATGGTTTTGGCAGCTGGAGCGACTTTAAAGTTTCCAAAACAAAACAGATTAGTTATAGATGCCGGAACTTGCATAACCTACGATTTCATCGACGAAAATGACAATTATTTGGGCGGTGCTATTTCTCCCGGACTTCGATTACGATATGAAAGTTTGCATAACTTCACGGCCAAACTGCCTTTGCTGACTTTTGAGTCGCCAGAATCTTATATTGGGAACTCCACTGCACAGGCGATTCATTCTGGTGTTGTCAATGGTTTCGTCTATGAGATTGACGGTTTTATCGATGAATATCGCGTACAATTTTCAAATTTTATCATAATTTTAACGGGAGGCGATGCAGATTTTTTGGCTAAACGATTAAAAAATACCATATTTGCCAATTCAAATTTCCTTTTGGAGAGTTTGAACCAAACATATCAATATAAAATCGACAATGATTAAAAAAATTATAGTAAGCGCTTGTCTGCTTATATCGTTCGCTTCATTTGCTCAGCAAGGAACAGCTTCCCCTTATTCTTTTTACGGAATTGGTGATTCAAGATTCAAAGGTACTCTTGAGTTTAGATCTATGGCTGGAGTAGCAGTAGAGCAGGACAGTATCCATTTAAATATTGATAACCCTGCAAGTTACGCAGGTTTGGGACAGACTACATTTACTGTGGGGGGAACGTTCGCAACTTCGACATTAAAAACCAACGAACAATCAGAAAAAGCACAACGCTCTACGTTTGATTATTTAGCTGTAGGAATTCCGATGGGTAAATTTGGAGCTTCTTTCGGTTTAATTCCTGTGAGTTCTGTAGGATACAAAATCCTAAATGATAATACAGCAACAGAAGGAGCTACAAGTGCACAGCTTGAAGGAAAAGGTGGTGTAAATAAAGTGTACTTTGCTTTGGCTTATAAAATTAAACCACATTGGAGTGTTGGAGCAGATGTGCAGTACAATTTTGGTAAAATTACAACAACTAGTATTGAAGCTATAACAGGTGTTCAAAACACAACTTCTGAAGTAAATACCTCAGAATTGTCTGGTGCCAGCTTTAATTTAGGAACGATGTATCAAACTAAAATTTATAAAAAAATGAGTTTGTTTACTAGTTTAAGCTACACATTAGATAGTAAATTAAATTCTGACAATACAAGAGTAATTACCGTGAGCGGAGATCCAGATCCTTACACATATAGCCCAGTTTCTCAAAAATTAACACTTCCTAGTAAATTAACTATTGGAGCGGGAATTGGAGAAGCAAGAAAATGGCTTGTAGGAACTAGTATGATTTTTCAAGGCAACGGACAATTGTCAAACTACTATAATCAAAGCTCAAATGTACAATATGAGAAATATGCTAAATATGCGGTAGGAGGTTATTTTATACCTAATTACACATCGTTTACAAGTTACTTAAGCAGAATTACATATAGAGCCGGATTGAAATATGAAAAAATTGGTTTGATTGTAAATAACGAATCAATTAAAGATGTCGGAATGACTTTAGGAGCAGGTTTTCCAATTACTGGAACTTTTTCTAATGTGAATATTGGTATCGAATTCGGAAAGAGAGGAACAGTTTCCTCTAACTTAGTTCAAGAGAATTATTTAAACTTCAGTGCTAGTTTCTCTTTCAATGATAAATGGTTTGTGAAGAGTAAATTCAACTAAACATATAATTTATCTTTTTTAAGCTCACTACAATTTACTACTTTTGGCAGATGAATTTACCAAAAAGATATAGTATTCTATTTGTCACGGTTATAGCCGTGACAATGTTTTTTGGCTGCGAGAGTAATTTTAAAGAAGTTCAAAAAATTAACTTCTCAGAATTTGTACCTGCCAGTGATGCCGATACGGTAAATATAAAGTATACCGATTCTGGTCGTATTTCGACTGTTTTGATAAGTCCTAAAATGCTCGATTATTCGAATTTAGATTTTCCATTTACCGAATTTCCAAAAGGTGTAGATGTTACTTTGTATGATAAAAAACAAAAACGTACTTTTATAACAGGAAACTATGCTGTTTCGTATAAGAATACAGGAATCATTGATTTGATTGGAAAAGTTAGAATTGCTTCTGAAGCAGGACAGGTTTTGGAGACAGAACAGCTTTATTTTGATCAGAAAAATGAATGGTTTTATACCGAAAGAAAATTTAAGTTAACGGATGCAAAAGGAGTTTCTTTTGGTCAGGGAATTGATTTTAGTAAAGATTTTAAAGTGATTAATTCACAGCGAATAAGCGGTGAAATTGAATCAGACGAAGGTTTAGAATAAAAAATATGGGATATTTAAAATACACACAATACATTTACATTGCTTTTGCAGTTTACTTTATTTACGACGGTTTTACAAAGTTGAATGAAGAAAACGATACCGCAGCTTTAAGTTTTATTATCGCAGGTATGGCAATATTTATGTTTTTCTTTAGGAGAAGATTTGTCAAGAAATTTGAAGACAAAAACAAAAAACAGTAAAAAATGGAAATTAGTATTATAATAATATGTTTAATACTAGCAGCCTTTTTTTCGGGAATGGAAATAGCCTTTATTTCCTCAAATAAAATTTACCTCGGAATAGAAAAAAGACAAGATACTTTTTTGTCGCGCATTCTGGCAAAACTTACCGAGAATCCTTCCAAATTTATCGCAGCTATGCTCATTGGTAATAATGTGGCATTGGTCATTTATGGCTTTTTTATGGGCGATGTAATACTAAGATGGATTACGAATCTAGGTTTTGTTTTTTCAGATTGGATCAGTTTGCTTGTTCAGACTTTGGTAGCTGCTTTTATTGTTTTATTAACGGCTGAGTTTTTTCCTAAAGTCTTTTTTCAAATCTATGCTAATTCATTAATCAAGATTTTTGCCGTTCCCGCCTACTTATTTTATCGCCTATTCTATTATATATCATCCTTTTTTATCTGGATTGCCGATTTTGTTTTGAGAAAATTTTTCAAAACAGCTGGAGATCAGATTCAGTTGTTTAGTAAGGTAGAGTTAGGGAACTACATTAACGAACAATTAAGTGATGTTGAGGAAGACGAAGAAGTAGATTCTGAAATTCAGATCTTTCAAAATGCATTAGAATTTTCGGGTGTAAAAGCGCGCGATATTATGACGCCTCGCACAGAAATTGTAGATATCGATCTTTTTGATTCTGTTGATGATCTAAAAGCATTATTTATAGAAACAGGATATTCGAAAATTATTATTAGTCAAAATTCTTTAGACGATATCGTTGGATACGTGCATTCATTTGATTTGTTTAAAAAGCCAAGCACAATCAAATCAGTTTTGATGACGGTTGAGAATGTTCCAGAAACAATTTTAATTAAAGATGTTCTGAGTCTGCTGATAAAAAAACGAAAAAATGTCGCAGTTGTTCTTGATGAATACGGAGGGACTTCTGGAATACTTACGATTGAAGATATTGTAGAAGAGCTTTTTGGAGAAATTGAAGATGAACACGATTTGGATGAAGAATTAATCGAACAAGAATTAGAAGAAGGCAAGTATTTGTTTTCTACACGTTTAGATGTGGAATATCTAAATGAAACCTATAAATTGATGATTCCAGAAGAAGATGCGTACGGCACTTTAGGAGGTTTTATTGTGTATCATACCAAAGAAATTCCGCAGAAAGGAGATAAAATTGTAATAGATAAATATCATTTTGTCATCAAAGAAGCTTCAAATAAGAAGATTGAACTAGTGAAATTGACAGTTAAAGAATGATTTTTTAAATTAATGAAAAAAAATGTCGAAAATAAAACGCTAGTTGTATTGTTATTAACTAGATAATTGTATTTTCGCAAACTGAATATAAAATTAATAACAATAAAATGGCAGTTTTAGCAAAAATTAGACAGCGTTCCGCTTTATTGATTGGAGTTATTGCACTTGCATTATTTGCATTTATAATACAAGATCTTATCGGTAAAGGAACATTTAGTCAAAGTTCAAAAGATGTAGGAAGCATCGATGGAAAAGATATTTCATTTGAAGACTTTAGAATTAAAGTTAGTAATGTTGAAAAAAGTGGTCAAGGAATTACTTCCACTGAAGCTGCAAACCGAGTTTGGGATCAAGAGGTTTCAATCGCATTGTTGTCAACACAATTCGAAAAATTAGGATTAAGAGTAGGTGAAAAACACCTTATCGAAGTTTTAAAAGCAGATCCAAATATTGGTAAAAACCCTATGTTTTTAAACGCAGCGGGAATTTTTGATATTGTAAAATTCAAAGATTACTTTAAAGCAAATCCAGAAGCAGCACAATTTATTGCTGAAAAAGAAAAAGATGCTGAGTTAAACGCAAAATTTCAAATCTATAATACTTTAATCAAATCTGGACTTTATACTACAGCAAGCGAAGGAAAGTTGAAATATGAAATGGAGTCAAACAAAGTAAACTTTGCTTATGCTGCAGCTTTATATTCTTCTATAAAAGACAGTGAAGTAAAAATTTCTGATTCAGAAATTGTTGACTACATGAAGAAAAACGAGAAAAAATTCAAAGCAGACGAAACTCGTGAAATTCAGTATGTTTTAGTAGAAGACAAACCATCAAAACAAGATGAAGCTGAAATCAAAGCTAAATTAACAGCTTTATTAAGTGCTAGATCAGAATATAACGAAAAAACAGGTAAAACAGATACTTTGCCAGGTTTTAGAAGCGCAACAAACGTTGCAGAATTCGTAAACTCAAATTCTGATGTTCCTTACGATTCTACTTATGTTCCTAAAAATGCTTTACCAGCTGTAGATGCTGACAAATTATTCAGCTTGCCAGCAGGTGCTATTTACGGACCATACGTTTACGGAAGATATTATGCAATCTCTAAATCTTTAGGATTTAAAGCTGGTGTAAATGCAAAAGCAAGTCATATCTTAATTGGTTATGAAGGATCTCAAACTCCAAATCCAAAAGAGAAAAGAACTAAAGAAGAAGCAAAAGCAAAAGCGGAAGAAGTTTTAGCTCAAGTACAAGCTAATCCAGATAGTTTCATGATGCTTGCTTTTACAAGTTCAGATGATTCATCTGCACAGCAAGGTGGAGATTTAGGATATTTTGGTCCTAACCAAATGGTAAAACCATTCAATGATTTTGTATTCAGCAACGGTATTGGTAAAGTTGGTTTAGTAGAAACTCCTTTTGGTTTCCACATTATTAAAATTACAGACAAACAAGACGGAATTCGTTTAGCTACAATCGCTCAAAAAATTGAGCCTTCTGAAGCTACATCAGATAAAGTATTTACATTGGCTACTAAATTTGAAATGGAAGCTGGTAAAAAAGATTTTAACGCTGCTGCAAAAGAGTTAGGTTTAAAACCTTCTGCTCCTGTAACTGCAAAAGCTATGGATGAAGCGTTTGGTCCTCTTGGAAACCAACGTAACATTGTAAGATGGGCTTTTGATAAAGAAACAAATACAGGTGATGTTAAGCGTTTTGAATTGGCTAATATCGGACACGTTATTGCACAATACAAAGGTGAAAACAAATCAGGTTTGGTTTCTGTAACTATGGCAAGACCTTACGTAGAATCTATCTTGAAAAATAAGAAAAAAGCGGAATTATTAAAAGCAAAAATGACTGGCTCAACTATCGAAGCAATTGCTAAGAGTGCTGGTGTTGCTGTACAACAAGCTACTGATGTAACTTTAGACAATCCAGTTTTACCTGGAGGTGTTGGACAAGAGCCAAAAGTTGTTGGAAATGCATTTGCTTTAGCAGCTAATAAAGTTTCTGCTCCAATTGAAGGAAATACTGGGGTTTATGTTGTAAAAAACATCAAAACAGTAAAAGCGCCTGCAATTGCAAATCATGCAGCTTATGTTGAAAAAGTAAAAGCACAAAGTGCATCTGATGCTAACAGAGTATTGCCAGCTTTGAAAAACAATGCTAAAATTGAAG
This sequence comes from Flavobacterium artemisiae, assembly GCF_042678225.1. Lineage (NCBI taxonomy): Bacteria > Pseudomonadati > Bacteroidota > Flavobacteriia > Flavobacteriales > Flavobacteriaceae > Flavobacterium > Flavobacterium artemisiae. The sequence goes on from NZ_JBHUDZ010000012.1 coordinate 489,891, forward strand.
ATAACAGACTACAATTCAACTACTAGAATTTAGTTATTTCGCAATAATTTAAAACCCGAACATTAGATGTTTCGGGTTTTGTTTTTTAATGCAAATTGTAAAATTATATTTTTGTAATAAAAACGGGTTAATTTTCTTATATAGATATAATCGAAATTTAATTTAAAAAATTTGGGATATTCAAATTATTACAGTTAATTTGTCCGATTTTTCATTTAACATACTTTTTCGTTATAAAATAAAATCAGTTCATAAAAAACCAAAAAATTACTTTAATAATCAGACATTTAATGTTTTTTACTTTTAAATTTTTTAAGAAAAAGCCAAGAGTATATACCAAAATTGAGAGTCATATTTATGGTATTATAATTGAACTTTTGAAAGTGAGCAGTACCGACATCAATGTAGATGAATTGGGAGGAAAATATTATTTAAGTAATGAAGAGCAGCACTTTAAAGTTACCATCTTAAGTAACGATTATGTTATTAGATTAACGAATACTCGTGATTCTGTAGCAGAAAAATATGATAAAGTTTTTGTTGAAGATGTTTTAAGAGCGGTAAAAGAAGAGAAACACCGCCGTATGGAATTGGTGTATGATTCTATTACAAACAGTATTGAAAAAATGGCCGAACGCCTGCATAATAGACTAATAGAGTCTAACGAACAAGAAAGCCAGAACGTTCGCCGTTTGGAAACAAAACAAAATGTAAAAAATAAAAAAGTAAACTTTTAATACTTTTTTAATCTTATTTTTTACAAAATCATTTCTTCATAAGTTAGAATTGTTTCATATCCTTTTTTAAGAAAATAGTCTTTCGGATTTTCTTTAGAAACAACCATTACAAAATCGCCGCCCCAAGCGCCAAGGCTTTTTATTACACCATTGAAATCTGAAAAAAGAGCTTCTTTAATAGTCTGCATTTCAAGAATATTACTCAAATGGATTTCGTGTTTTTGAACCGCAACAGCAAACTCTTTTAAGGTCTTTGCATGAAGAATTTCATGAGTGATTTTGTTATTCTCTAATACGCTGTGCGCTAAGTTATGGTTCTTGTTATTGTTATAAGCGTAAATTGCCGATTTGCTGTTTTGTTTTTTATTTAGATAAACAAAATAGATATGCTCTTTAAAATCAGGATTAAATTCAACTTGTTGTACAAAATTATCTTTGATGCGATATATAACCGGCGTATTGTTTTGAGCGCAGGCAATGTCATAGCCGCTTCCTCCAAAACTATTTTTTAATAAAGTAAAAGCGTTAATTTCTGCCCATTGAGCAATATTATTTATAAGAGTAGAAGAGGTGCCTAATCCCCAATTTCTTGGAAAAGACAATTCTGTACTTACGCTAAAACCTTTGGCATTATCAATAAATTTAGGATTTAAAACATAAGCTTCATGAAGAATGTCGATTAATGTCGACTTTACAGTCTCCACTTTTATTTCTGGACGATTTATGATTTCATCAAACGAAATTTTTTCCTCAAACCATAAATGCTGATCAAAGTCGTAACTTTTCCATTCGATTTCTTTGGTGTCTTTTTCTTCAATAATTAAATTTTGTCCAAATTTTGTAGGTAACGCAAAAGCATCAGCTCCATCTAATACTAAATATTCCCCAGCGATAAATAATTTTCCGTTACTATAAAAGGTTGTTGACATACTTTGTCCTTATAATTATATAGATTCCAATATCCAAATCTAAATTCCAAATTTCAATTTTGGGATTTGGTATTTATTCAAAAACTTTAAATATTGGATTTTTTAAATTCGTTATTTTCTTAAACTTTCAATGAATTCTACTACAGCGCTATGAGAGACAGCTGTTTTTTTGAAATGTACTTTTATCAAATGACGCTCTTCGTCTGTAGCTTCAAATTGATTGATGATATTATTAAGATGCATTTTCATGTGTCCTTCTTGGATTCCTGTTGTCGTTAAAGAACGTAAAGCAGCAAAATTTTGTGCCAAACCAGCCACGGCCACAACTTCCATTAATTCTTTTGCAGATGGTTTCTCTAATATTTCAAGACAAAACTTTACTAAAGGATGAAGTGAAGTAAGACCGCCGACAGTTCCTAATGCAAGCGGAATTTCAAGCCAGAATGTAAAAATTCCGTCTTCTATTTTCGCGTGTGATAAACTGGCGTATTGACCATTTTTAGAAGCATATGCGTGTACACCAGCTTCTACAGCTCTAAAATCATTTCCTGTGGCAAGAATTACGGCATCAACGCCATTCATGATTCCTTTATTGTGTGTAACAGCTCTAAAAGGTTCTACTTCTGCAATTTGAACTGCCTGAAGAAAACGTTCAGCAAAGTCTTGAGGATTTGTGATATGTTTTTCAGCCAATTCTTCAATCGGACAAGAAACTTCGGCGCGAACAAGACAATTTGGGACGTAATTAGATAAAATACTCATAATCACCTCTAGTTTTTCACCTTCAGCAAGTAAGTTTTCGTTTTGTACTTCTTCTTTTAAAGTAGCTGCAAATTGTTCAAGGCACGAATTAATAAAATTAGCGCCCATGCTGTCTTTGGTTTCAAAAGTGGCATGAAGCTGATAATAGTTTTCTAAAAGGCTTCTTTTGTCCTTAAGTTTTATATCTAAAATACCGCCGCCACGTTGTTGCATGTTTTTGGTAATAGACTGTGTTTCTGAAAAGAATTTTGGTTTTATTTTATCGAAAAAGGAATGTAATTTTTCGGCATCACCGCTGAAGGTAAAATGAACTTGTCCTATTTTTTCGGTATCAATGATAGTAGTTTTGAACCCGCCTCTTGAAGACCAGTATTTTGCCGCTTTAGACGCTGCAGCAACAACAGAACTTTCTTCAATAGCCATTGGAATGGTTTTGTATTTTCCGTTGATTAAAAAATTAGGTGCAATTCCAAGCGGAATGTATAAATTGGTAATCGTATTTTCGATGAATTCATCATGCAGCTGCTGAAGCTTTTCGTCTGAATTCCAGTAATTTCTTATAATCGAAAGTGCTTCTTCGGGATTTGAAAAGTAGGTTTCTGCAATCCAGTTTATTTTCTCTTTTTTGGATAATTTCGAAAATCCAGCAACGGCGTTGTTCATTCTCAATATTTTAAATAATAATGTTGCGGCAAATATACCATTTTAAGAGTTTTGTTTGCAACGTATTTCAAACATCAAAATACGCAATCGTTATTTTTTTTAACATTTAACACTTAAAATGTGTATTATGTTTATTTTTTTTACTAAAATTGGACTCTTTTTATATTTAAAATAATTATAATGAATACAAGTAAAATTACTCTAGTTCTTTTATTCTTGATTACAACCGCTTTTGGACAACAAAAGATCACTATCGAGAGCATTTATGGTGGTGCTTTTCGAGCTCAGGGTATGGACGAACTGCAATCGTTAAAAAATACAGATCAATATACTGTATTAAATGTAGATCAGGAAGGTAGAAGCATGCAGATTGGACTTTATGATTTTGCTACTTTAAAAAAAGTTACAAATTTAATTGATACGAAAGACTATAAAGAACTTTCGAACGGAATTGACAGCTATACTTTTGATGCTTCAGAGAAAAAGATTTTAATTGCTTGTAATTCAAATCAGATTTTCCGTCACTCTTTTACAGCAGATTATTTTTTATATGATATTGCTTCTAAAAAACTAACACAACTTGTTGATTTTCAAATTCAAGAACCTACTTTTTCTCCAGACGGAACCAAAATTGCTTACGCAAGAGAAAATAATTTATACGTTTACGATATTGCTTCAAAAAATTCGACAGCCGTTACTAATGACGGAAAGAAAAATGCGGTTATAAATGGTATTACTGACTGGGTTTACGAAGAAGAATTTGCATTTGTTCGTGCTTTTGACTGGAGTAAAGACAGTAAAAAACTGGCTTATATTCGTTTTGACGAAAGTCAGGTTCCAGAATTTTCAATGTCAATTTTCCAAAAAGATTTATATCCTAAAATTGAGACATTTAAATATCCTAAAGCGGGAGAAAAAAATTCAGAAGTTTCGCTTCACATTTATGATGTATCAGCAAATGCCACGAAGAAAGTAAATCTTGCAAATTATAATGATTTTTATATCGCAAGATTACAATGGACAAACGATGCAAATGTGTTGTCTGCTCAGGTTTTAAATCGTCACCAAGATAATCTTGATATATTATTTGTTGATGGAACAACAGCTGAAGCAAAAGTTGTTTTGAATGAAAAAGACAAAGCTTATGTTGATGTAACAGATAATTTAACTTTTTTAAAAGATAATAGTTTTATCTGGACTAGCGAAAAAGATGGTTTTAATCATATATATGTATATGATAAAACAGGAAAACTTAAAAATCAGGTTACAAAAGGAAACTGGGAAATAACTTCATACTACGGTTTTGACGAAAAAACAAAAACTATTTTCTACCAATCTACAGAAAATGGTTCTATCGTAAGAGATATCTACAGAATTGGTTTAGACGGGAAAAATAAATTACGTTTAACTCAAAAAACAGGAACAAATACGGCGACTTTCAGTCCTAATTTCAAATATTTTATTAATACATTTTCAAGTGCTTCTCAGCCTACAGTTTATACTTTAAACGAAGCTAAGGGAGGGAAAGAAGTTAAAGTGATTGAAGATAATAAGGCACTTGCTGATAAGTTAAAAGGTTATAATCTGCCTTCAAAAGAATTCTTTGTTTTAAAAACGGCAAAAGGAAACGAATTGAATGCTTGGATTATGAAGCCTAAAGATTTTGATCCTTCAAAAAAATATCCTGTATTTATGTATCAATATTCTGGTCCAGGATCGCAGCAAGTTGCAAATACATGGAATACTTCTAACGATTATTGGTTCTCTATGTTAACGCAGCAAGGTTATATTGTAGCTTGTGTTGACGGTAGAGGAACTGGTTTTAAAGGTGCTGATTTCAAAAAAGTAACACAATTACAGTTGGGGAAATATGAAGTAGAAGACCAGATTGATGCTGCAAAAGTAATTGGTTCTTATCCGTACGTTGATGCTTCAAGAATTGGAATCTGGGGTTGGAGTTATGGAGGTTTTATGGCTTCAAACTGTATTTTCCAAGGAAACGATGTGTTTAAAATGGCAATTGCTGTTGCTCCGGTAACGAACTGGCGTTTTTATGACAGCGTTTACACTGAAAGATACATGCAGACACCACAAGAAAATGCAAGCGGATACGATCAAAACTCTCCAATTAATCACGTTGAAAAATTGAAAGGGAAGTTTTTATTAATTCACGGAAGCGGTGACGATAATGTACATGTACAGAACTCTATGCAGATGATGGAAGCTTTAATTCAGGCAAATAAACAATTTGATTCTCAAATTTATCCAGATAAAAACCACGGTATTTATGGTGGTGCAACCAGAATTCAGCTATATAATAAAATGACTAATTTTATTAAGGAAAACTTATAATCTAAAAACTTAATCTATAATTAAATAACAAAAATATGGGAGAAACTCAAGTAAAAACTGCGCATCCAAAAGGGCTTTGGGTATTGTTTGGAACGGAGATGTGGGAGAGGTTCAATTTTTATGGAATGCGGGCACTGTTGACTTTATTCTTAGTGAATTCTTTACTAATGAAAGAAGAAGAGGCTTCGTTAATTTATGGTGGTTTTCTTGGGCTTTGTTATTTGACCCCAATGCTTGGTGGTTTTATTGCCGATCGTTATTTAGGAAATAGAAATTGTATTCTTTTAGGAGGTTTATTAATGGCAATTGGTCAATTGCTTTTGTTTACAAGTGGTAGTGTTTTTGAAGGAAATATTTCTTTTGCAAAAACAATTATGTACTGCGGTCTAGGAGCGATTGTTTTTGGTAACGGATTCTTTAAACCAAACATTTCTAGTATGGTTGGAAGTTTGTATCCAAAACAAGAAAAAACAAAATTAGATACAGCGTTTACAATTTTCTATATGGGTATTAATATTGGTGCTTTCTTAGGGCAGTCAATTTGTCCATTATTAGGAGATGTAAGAGATTCAGGAGGAATTAGAGATATTCATGCTTTTAGATGGGGATTCTTAGCTGCAGCGGTAGCGATGCTTTTAGGAACAATTTTGTTTTATTTCTTAAAAAATAAATATGTGGTTTCTCCAGAAGGAAGACCATTAGGAGGATTACCTTCTAAAAATGTTGCAGAAGACTTTGAAGAAGGAGAAGCACAAAAAGCTAATTTCTCTAGCAAAGCTCTTGCTTTAGCAGGTGTTGCGTTTCTAGCTTTAGGAGCGATTATCCATTATGTTTTTGGACAAAATTTAATTTATACTTTAATTTATTCAAGTGGTTTATCTTTAGCAGGATTAATTATTTCTGATAAATCGTTGACAAAAGTAGAACGTGATAGAATTTTTGTAATCTATATCGTTTCTTTCTTTATTATCTTTTTCTGGGCGGCGTTTGAGCAAGCTGGATCTTCTTTGACTTTTATTGCAGATAACCAAACAGACAGACATTTCTTTGGTTGGGAGATGCCGCCATCTATGGTGCAGATTTTTAACGGATTATTTGTTGTGGCACTTGCAGTTCCTTTCAGTATGTTGTGGGATTATTTAAGAGCTAGAGATAAAGAGCCAATTTCACCTGTAAAATTAGCAGCAGGATTAGTTATCATTACAATAAGCTTTTTTATGATAGCAAACCAAGTTTCTGAATTAGGAACTTCAGGGTTGTTATTGGTTAAATGGTTAATCTTATTATACTTTTTAAATACTTGTGCAGAGTTATGTTTGTCTCCAATCGGATTGTCATTGGTAGGTAAACTTTCACCAAAACGTTTTGCATCTTTATTATACGGAGTGTTTTTCTTATCAAATGCATCTGGATATGCTTTAGGAGGAACTTTAGGATCTATACTTCCTGCAACAGGTGATAAATTTGCAAAAGCAAAAGATTTAGGAATCGATCTTCAAGCAGTTTTAGATAAAAAAATTACGTTGACTGCTGAGCAGTTATCTCTTTTAGAACATAATCAAATTAGTGCTCAAAACCCAATTTTTGCTGGTTTTGAAATCCATAACTTATACGAATTCTTTATGGTATTTGTTGTGTTAACAGGTATTGCGGCAATTGTATTGTTTGCATTGACTCCATTATTGAAGAAAATGATGCACGGTGTTAGATAAAATGGAAAAAGAGATTACATTAGAACAAATTCAAAATTTTGAAGGCAAGTACCCTAAGCAATTGTGGTACTTGTTTTTAGTTGAAATGTGGGAGCGTTTTTGCTTCTACGGAATGAGAGGTGTTTTAGCATTCTTTATGGTAGACCAGCTTGGTTTATTAGAAGGAAAGGCAAACCTGCAATATGGGGCTATTCAGGCCTTTGTTTATGCTTTTACTTTTATCGGCGGTATATTCGCAGATAAAATTTTAGGATTTAAAAAATCGCTTCTTTTCGGAGGTATAATAATGATCTTAGGGAATTTGCTTATTGCGGTTTCTCCAAGCGATTTCTTTTATTATGGAATTACGCTTTCGATAATTGGAACAGGCTTTTTTAAGCCAAACGTTTCTTCAATGGTTGGTGAATTATATCATGAAAGCGATGGAAGAAGAGACGCAGGTTATGGGCTTTTTTACGCAGGAATTAATATCGGAGGGATGCTAGGTGGCGCAATTCCGATTTATTTAGGTAAAAATTATTCATGGAGTCTTTGTTTTCTTTCGTCGGCTGTTGTGATGATTATTGGGGTGGTAACATTTCTTTTAACTAAAAAATATTTGGCGCCAATTGGAAATTCTCCTTTAGAAAATCAACCGGCAAAAAAAAGAATTACATCAGAAATTGCAGTTTATGCAGGTTCTATTATAGTTATACCGTTGGTATATATTATGGTAATTAATTCTGATTTTACAGATTATTTCATGTATACTATTGGTGCGGTTGCAGTTGGTTACTTTTTATTCGAACTTTTTAGAATTGAGGATAGAAAGCAACAGTATAAACTAGCAGCTGCCTTTATTTTTATTTTTGGCTACTTTATGTTTATGGCCATTTCAGAGCAATCTGGAGGGTCGTTGTCATTATTTGCAAAAGACAATTTAACAAACAACTTATTGTTTTTTAATATTGATCCAAACGTGGTAAATAATAGTATAAATTCATTGTACGTTATTATTTTCAGTCCGCTAGTAGGTATATTGTGGATTATGATGGGGAAAAAGAAAATTGAACCTAATACAGTAATCAAATTTGGTTTCTCATTTATTTTATTAGCCATAGGGTTCTTTATTTTTTACAGTGCCAGATTCTTTGTTAATCCAGAAGGATTAAGTTCTTTAAATGTTTTTGCATTGGGATATCTAGTTTATACACTTGGGGAATTATGTATTGGTCCTATCGGAATGTCGGTAATTACTAAATTATCGCCTAAAAGATTATTTGGAATGATGATGGGATTGTGGTTTCTTTCAAGCGCATTCGGACAATTAGCAGCAGGTAAATTAGGCTCTGAAATGTCTAATGCTAATACAGGAACAACTTTGATGTCTAAACTTATCGCTTACACAGATGGTTATTACCAATTAGCTGTATATTCTTTAATTGCAGGTGTAGTTTTAATCGTTGCTACTCCAATCATCAAAAAATTAATGCAAGAAGTTAAATAATGTATTTGCAATCTGTTTTTGTTTAAATTTGTCGAAAATTACTCATTATGAAAAAACTAGTACTTATTGCTTTATTTTTAATTAGTGCATCTACAACAGTAAGTGCACAAGATTTAAAATGGTATACAGATGTCAGAGAAGCGATTACTGTAAGTAATAAAGAACAAAAACCAATGTTGATGTTTTTTACAGGCAGTGATTGGTGCGGATGGTGTATTCGTTTGCAGAATGAAGTTTTGAAAACGGACGAATTTAAAAAATGGGCTGCGACTAATGTAATTTTAGTTGAATTAGATTATCCGAGAGCTGTGCCACAGACTCCAGAAATAAAAAGTCAGAACAACGAATTGCAGCAAGCTTTCGGAATTCAAGGTTTTCCAACTGTGTACTTTACTAGTGCTGAAACAAAAGACGGCAGAGTAAATTTTAAAGGATTAGGCAAGACGGGTTATGTTGCAGGTGGGCCAAGCGCTTGGCTGTCTGTTGCAGAAGGAATTGTGCATCCTAAGAAATCGTAAAAACTTACATTTTAATATGGAAACTCCTTACTTTTAGTAAGGAGTTTTTTTTGTTTGGTAAGAAAAGTCTTTTATTTGGTTTTGATTAATTTGATTATTTGATATTTTAAAGCGGATAAAAAAACACATAATGTATTTTTTATGCCAATAAAAATTGGATAATTAAAATATAATGTTAATTTCGTTACGCTAATCTAACCAAAAACCAAATTTAGTATGACTAAAAAATTACTTATCCTACTGTTCTTTTTAGGTTCATTTTTTATGCAGGCACAAACTTTAGCATGGAGAACCAGCATGACCGATGCTATTGCAATAAGCAATGAAGAAAGAAAACCTATGTTGATTTTATTTACTGGAGCTGGAGTTTCAGATAATCTTCAAAATGAAATTTTTAAAACCCCTGATTTTGCCGTTTGGTCGAGAGATAACGTTGTTCTGGTAAAACTTGACCTGTCGGATTCTTCTGCTTCTGACGGAGATAGAGAGCAAAATCTTAAACTAAAAAATGCTTTTGGGGTTCAAGATCTTCCAGAAGTTTGTTTTGCACTGGCAACTGTTAGAAAAAATAAAACTACGTTTAGTGCACTTGGAAAAATTGCATATAAACCAGGTGGTGCAAAAGCTTGGATCGCCGAATCAAATTTGATTTTGCATCCTGTGGAATAAAAACAAAATGCGGTATAGCTTTTAAGACATTCTAAATCTCTTCTCGACATTCGAGAAGGGATTTCTTTTTAATTAATCGTTTTTATGAACGAGAATATGATTTTTTAAGGTCGATATTTTTTTCATATTAATAAAAATTTAGCAAATTATTGGAGAATTCTGTTTTATGCAACGAATGTTAAATTTTTATTAAAAAAATTTGTGATTTGATGATAATTTTGTCTTATTTTAGGCGAGTTAACTTAAATAAATCCAGATCGTATGACCCAAAAATTACTTATCCTACTGTTTTTTTTAAGTTCTTTTTTTACAAATGCACAAAATTTGGTTTGGAAAACTGATATGAATGATGCGATTGTGATGTGTATGGAACAAAAAAAACCACTATTAATCTATTTTACTGGTGCTGGTGCACCTCAGAAAATGCAAACCGAAATCTTCGCAACTCCAGATTTTGCTGTTTGGTCTCGTGATAATGTTATATTAGTAAAATTAGATTTATCTGATCCGAATGTTTCAAACGCTGTTATGGAACAAAATGTAAGTTTAAAAAATGCATTTGGAGTTGATGAACTTCCACAAGTTTGTTTCGCTATAGCTAGTGTTAGAAAAGGAAAAACTACTTTCAACAAGATAGGTTTAATGCCTTATAGACCAGGCGGGCCTAAAGGTTGGATCAAAGATTCAACATTGCTTTTAAGTCCAGAATAATTATTAAAATTTATAATATCCCTTCTCTGTCGTAGCATGAAAAGGGATATTTTTTTTAGAGCAGCTTTTCTTCCAAAGTGCTATAACGCCATAAGAATTAGAAGCGTCCGCGATTATTGTTTTAGGTTTTATTTTTTCTAATATTCTGTCAAGATTTAATTTTGGAGATTGCGTTAAAAGCAAGACATCCGGCTGACATCTTGAAGGAATAAAACCCGTGCTGTCAACGATTAATATTTTCTGATTTTTGAAATAAAGTGTGTTCTCTAATTTTTTTATTTTTTGAGAACCTATATAGTTTTCAATTAAATACGAACTCAGAATGTTTTGTTGTTTCTGATTTTTAATTGTATCACGAGTTAAAAAAGTAATATTCGATCCGACACGATCGGTTAAAAGTGTATTTTTTTTGACGTTATAAACAATCAATTCTTCTTCGCTTTGTGTTTTTTCTTTTGTTATTATAAAAGCCGTCTGCGTAAAAATAATGCTCACTAGAATAAAAATCAATTTTAGATAACTTCTTTTCTTGCAATAAATTATTATTGAAAAAGTCAAAAGATAAAAGGTAATGAGATAATAAAAATTGAAACTGATATTTTTGATTACAAACGATTCGATAGACGCGATTATATGAATGGTATAATTTAAAAGGAAAACACTTTTTTGAAATATTAGAATTATAAAATCTGGCGGAATAGTAAATACGGCTATTATCATTACAATTATTCCTGCGATCATAATGAATGATAAAATAGGAAGAATGACAATATTAGTTACAAAGAAAAGACTTGGAAATTGGTGAAAGTAATATAAACACAACGGAAATGTTCCTATTTGGGCAGCAAAAGACACTGTTAAAGCATCCCAAATGTAAATGGTCATTTTATGTTTTGGATTCCATAATTTTTTTAAAAGCGGCTGCAGCCAAAGAATAAAAAAGAGCGCAATATAACTTAATTGAAATCCGACATCAAATAAAAAATAAGGTTGAAAAAGCAAAATCAATAAAATAGAAACCAAAAGGGTGTGATAAATATTTCCGTTTCGGCGGAGATGATTACCGCAAGCTAAAAAAGAAAACATTACCACAGAACGTAATACGGAAGGTGATAAACCAGAAATAACGGCAAAGATTCCCAAAGCGGCCAAAATTGCAGTTAGTTTAATCAAAGAGCCTTTCTTGTTGTTCGGAATCGGTTTTAAAATAAAAGTAATAAAAAGCATAATAAAGCCGACATGAAGTCCAGAAACAGACAATACATGTGTTGCTCCAGAGTATTGATAATCTTGTATGATGTCGGCTGCTATTTCTTGCTGTTGCCCGAGAATAAGGGCTAAAGCAACATTCATTTCGTCTTTGCTGAAAGAGGCTTTTTCGAGATGTCGAACTATTCTGCTGTGTAGTTTTCCAGTGTAAAACCAAATATCTTTCTCGATAGTTGAAGAGACAAAAATTTCTGATTGATGACAGTAAATTTGAGCATAAATCTGTTTGCCCGAGAGGTATTTAGCATAATCAAATTGGTTCGGATTTTTATTGGGGCTATTGTGCTGTAAAGTTGTTTTTACTTTGATAACGTTACCTATTATTAAAGAATTTTTGGCGTTCTCTTTTTGTACATTCAAAATAACTCTTCCTGAATATGTTTGGTTATTTATAGTGTTTATCAGAGCAATGTAACGATCACTGTAATCATTACCCTTTAATTTTTCTCGTATCGTTAAAGTGATTTCATTAGTATTTGTAAATGCACTTTCTAAATTAGTATAATTTGTTTTATGTAGTTTTTCGGTATGAAATAAAAGAGTTATAATTCCAACAGAAAAAGAAATCAGGTAGACAGAAATTCCAAAATAGACAGCCAATTTTTTATTACTGCGATTTAGTAAAAAGACAGTCAATAAAAACAAACTGCTTAAAACAAGCAGAGAAACTGCGATTTTTATCGAAAAGCTTTGATAATAAGATAAAATGATGCCGGTTATAAAGCCAGTTGTAACTTTAGCCAACGGAAAATCTAATACTTTCATTTGCTAAAAGTATTAAATAATTGTAAGAAAATAACTATTTTTTTTTATGAAAAGAATTATTGCACGATTCTATTTATTTGTGCAAAAGATTTTTCGTAGTAAGGTTCTTTTGTCGAAGAAATAATAACACCTTTTGATGTTGAAGAATGTACAAACTTTATTTCGTTTGAATTAACTTCAGTTATAAGTCCAACGTGATTAATTTGTTTGCTTTTATTTGTTTTAAAAAAGATTAAATCGCCTTTTTGCGCATCCTTAAAAGATATAATGGTACCAATTTTTGCTTGGTCGAAAGAACTTCGTGGTAAAATTATACTTTCTGATTGAAAACTAGTAAACACAAGTCCCGAACAGTCAAAACCGTTTCTTGTTGTGCCTCCGGCTTTATATTTTACACCAATATTATCTGTCGCGTTTTTGATCAAATTATTGACAACAGATTTGTTCTCTTTTTTAGATTCTTTATTGCTTACGGTACTAGAAGTTGACTTACAAGAGGCAAATAGAAGCGTTAAAAGAAAAAATATTAGTGCTTTTTTCAAAATATAATTAATTCGATTTTAGATCTGCAGTAATCAGTTTTGCAGTTTTTTTACTAGCTCCAACACCGCCTAGTTTTTCTTCTAGAATGTCATAATTTTTTAGAAGTTTGGCGCGATGTTCGGGTTCTAATAATTTATATAACTCTTCTTTAATTCTTTTAGTATTGCAATCGCTTTGAATTAATTCGGTTACAACTTCTTGATCCATTATTAAATTTACCAGCGAAATATATTTTAAGGTAATGATACGTTTGGCAATTTGATACGAAATAGCGCTTCCTTTATAGCAGACAACTTCTGGTACTTTAAATAGAGCAGTTTCCAGTGTTGCCGTTCCGGAAGTTACTAATGCAGCAGTAGAAGAACGTAACAAGTCGTAAGTTTTGTTCGAAACAAATTTAATGTTTTTGTTACTGATAAATTGCTGATAAAATTCAAATTCCTGACTTGGTGCGCCGGCGATTACAAATTCATAATCTTTAAAATCGTCTACAACGCTTAACATTACACTCAGCATTTTTGTAATTTCTTGTTTACGACTTCCTGGTAAAACGGCAATAATTGGTTTTTCACCAAGTTTGTTTTCTTTTCTAAATAATTCTTCATCAAAAGCAGGTTGATTTTGTATTGCATCAATAAGCGGATGCCCGACAAAATCTACTGGAAAATGATGTTTGTCTTCGTAAAAGCCTTTTTCAAAAGGAAGAATCACAAACATTTTATCGACATCGTGTTTGATGGCAGTAATACGATTCTCTTTCCAAGCCCAGATTTGAGGAGAAATATAATAATGTGTTTTATACTTTAATGCCTTTGCCCATTTAGCAATTCGCATATTAAAACCAGGATAATCTATAAAAACAATAACATCAGGTTTGAACTGCGAAATGTCTTTTTTGCAGATTTTGATATTATTAAGGATTGTTTTTAAGTTGAAAATAACTTCAACAAAACCCATAAAGGCCAGATCGCGGTAGTGTTTTACTAGAGTTCCTCCAGCTTTCTGCATCAAATCTCCTCCCCAGAATCTAATTTCTGCTTGAGGATCTTCTTCGTATAAAGCTTTCATTAAGTTTGACCCGTGTAAATCTCCAGAGGCTTCGCCGGCAATTATGTAGTATTTCATAAAGTTTTTCGAAAAACGCCATTAGTAATATTGGCGATAGTTTGTAGTTACAAAGATAGAATTAAAAAAACAAAGTCGAAATGGCTAAAACAATTACTGCCAAAACAACACCTCGAGCCATCATTTCTTTGTTTCGATTTAAAAGAAGCAGAAAAACGGCTAAATCTAAAGTAGTGCCGATAGTGATAATTTTTCCCAAGTAACCATGTTCTTTAATGATTTGAATTCCAGAGGAAATATCAAATTTTGTAAAAAAGGTAATGAATAAATAACTTCCGAGTAGAGAAGTGAAAATTCCGATTAGGAATCCAGTAATAAAATCTTTATTAATCATTTAATTTCCAAGTGTTAAGTTGCTGCATGGTGTGATGAGCGGTTAAGTCAAATTGAACCGGAACTACAGAAATATATCCATTTTCAAGAGCCCATTCGTCGGTGTCTTCGCCTTGATCTTCATTGACAAATTTTCCGGCAAGCCAGTAATAATCTTTTCCAAAAGGAGTTTGCCTTTTGTCGAACTTTTGGGCGTAGTAAGCTTTCGCTTGACGACAAACTTTAATTCCTTTTATTTCCTTTTCTTTTAATCTTGGGAAATTGACATTTAAAACAACGCCTGAAGGTAGTTTATTGGCTAGGGTTTCTAAAGCAATTTTTTTGACAAAAGATTTAATTGGTTCAAAATCGGCATTCCAATCAAAATCTAGAAGAGAAAAACCAATTGCCTGAATGCCTTCAATTCCAGCTTCAACTGCAGCACTCATTGTTCCAGAATAAATGACATTAATCGAAGAATTTGATCCGTGATTTATTCCAGAAACGCATAAATCTGGTTTACGTTTTAAGATTTCGTTTACTGCCAGTTTTACGCAGTCAACAGGAGTTCCAGAGCAGCTATATTCTTCGATTGCGTCGCCTTCTTTGGATATTTTATCTAAAAATAGAGTATTATTTATTGTGATGGCGTGTCCCATTGCGCTCTGGGGTTTGTCAGGAGCAACAACAATTACGTCTCCAATAGTTTCCATGACGCTTATTAGAGTTCGTATTCCAGGTGCTAAAATTCCGTCGTCATTGGTTACTAATATTAATGGTCTTTCAGCTTTCATTTTAAAGGTATTATGTGTAATTTTAACAATTGTAAGATTTTAAAAACAAAAATGCGACATATTCTTTATGATATGTTACAAATATTATAAAATTTGTCAACTAAGGTAAAGAACTTTTTTGCGAATTAAACATTTTTATATCTTTAACAAAAAATTATCGTGACGTTAGCTCTCGTGGCATAGTTTTTAACGTAATTTAGATAAAAAATTTTGATGAATGCTATTATTAAGTTTATGAAAAGAAATTATAAGATACTTATAGCCGTATTGTGCCTGTCGCTGACATTGTTTGCTTTTAAAATGAATGCAGATAGAACAGTAGATCCGGATCCGAATAGAGATAAGACACTTTTAGAATTGTTAGCATTTGTTATTGAAAAGGGACATTACAGCCCTGCAGAAATAAACGATGAATTTTCTAAAGGTATTTTTAAGGATTATATAGAAGCGTTAGATCCGTCAAAAAGATTCTTTCTGCAGTCTGATATAGATGAGTTTAAACAGTATGAATTAATGCTGGATGATCAATTTTTGAATAAAGATATTACCTTTTTTAATCTTACTTATACCAGATTAATGAAGCGTATGGAAGAAAGTAAAAAACGTTACAAAACGATTTTAGCACAGCCTTTTAACTATACCGTAGATGAGACTTTTAATGCGGATTATGAGCACATTCCGTATGCGAAAAATTTACCAGAGATCAATGAAAGATGGAGAAAACAAATCAAATTGTCTACTCTTTCTTCTCTTGTTACAAAACAAAAAATTGAGGAAGAAAAGAAGAAAAAAGATCCTTCATACAAAGAAAAATCTTTTGAAGCTTTAGAGAAAGAAACTCGCGAAAGTTCTTTAAAATCATTAGATGATAACTTTAGTGTAATTAAAGATTTGAATAGAGAATATTGGTTTTCTGTGTATTTAAACTCTATTATGACTCGTTTTGATCCTCATACAAGCTATTTTGCACCAGAAGAAAAAGATCGTTTTGATGTAAATATTAGTGGAAAATTAGAAGGTATTGGAGCTCGTTTAACAAAGAAAAACGACTTTACTGCAATTGATGAATTGATTTCTGGAGGTCCAGCTTGGAAAGGAAAACAATTAGAAGCAGGAGATTTAATCTTAAAAGTAGCTCAAGGAAATGAAGAGCCGGTTGATGTTGTAGGAATGCGTCTGGATGATGTTGTAAAGAAAATTAAAGGGCACAAAGGAACTGAAGTAAAACTTACAGTTAAAAAAGTAGATGGTTCTATTAAAGTAATTTCAATCATTAGAGATGTTGTTGAAATTGAAGAAACATATGCAAAATCTAGTATTGTTGAGAAAAATGGTTTAAAATACGGAGTAATTTATCTTCCTAAATTTTATATCGATTTTGAAAATAAAGACGGACGTGATGCAGGAAAAGATATTGCTCGCGAAGTAGAAAGATTGAAAAAAGAAAACATCAACGGAATTGTTTTAGATGTTCGTGATGATGGTGGAGGATCTCTTTCTACAGTTGTTGATATTGCTGGTTTGTTTATTGAAGAAGGACCAATTGTTCAGGTTAAATCGGCTGGAAAAAAGAAAGAAGTTTTATACGATAAAGATAAAAAAATCGAATGGGATGGACCGTTGGTAATTATGGTAAACAGTTTCTCTGCTTCGGCTTCTGAAATTTTGGCTGCAGCTATTCAAGATTACAAACGTGGTGTTATCATTGGTAGTAAACAAACTTATGGTAAAGGTACAGTTCAAAATGTATTAGACTTAAACCAATTTGTACGTAATGCAAACTACGGAGATCTTGGAGCATTAAAAATTACAGGGCAAAAATTCTATAGAATCAATGGTGGTTCAACCCAATTAGAAGGTGTACATAGTGATGTTGTAATGCCGGATCGTTACGCTTACTTAAAAATGGGAGAGCGCGATATCGATAACGCAATGCCTTGGGATAAAATTGATCCAGCTGACTACAGCACTTGGAATTCTAATGAAAACTTTACTAAAGCAATTATGAATAGTAAAAATAGAATTTCACAAAATGCTCAGTTCAAATTGATTGACGACAATGCAAAATGGATTGATGTTAAAAATAAAGAAAACACATACAGCTTAAATATCCAAAGTTTTAAAGCAACGCAAGAGCAGGTAGAAAATGAAGGAAAGAAATATAAACCAATTTCGGATTATAAAAACAGCCTTATTTTCAAGTCCTTGCCTTATGAAGAAGCTGAAATGAGTGCTGACGCAACTTTAAAAGAAAAAAGAGAAGCATGGCACCAAGCATTGTCTAAAGATGTTTATGTAGAAGAAGCTTTAAATGTATTGGATGATTTGCAAACTAAAAGCTTAGTAAAAAATACCGTTTCTCCTAAAATGAAAAAGGATAAACTTGTGAAGTCTTAAATTCTGTAGAATTTAATTTGTTTAAATAACGCTCTGTAAATTTCGATTTATGGAGCGTTTTTTTGTATGTTTAATTCTTGTAAAATATAATATTATGAAAAGGTGTATAGGTTTGATTGTGATTACTTTGGTTTTGTTTTCGTGCAAAAAACAAGAAGATATATGGAATGAAAGAGTCGAATCTTATAATACAGCTGCTGATTTTGTAGAAAATAAAACCACTGCAGATTCTTTATACACGGTTCAGTATCTTCCGACTTCGACAACTAAACAAATTGTAAAGCATCAATATTATACGCTTTCTTACAATGAGAAGTTTGAACAGGCTGAATGGGTAGCGTATGAATTAAAAAAGGAATATTTAAAAAATAATAATTTTAAAAGACCATATTTCATTGAAGATCCGAAAGTAACTACAGGTTCCGCAGATTGGAGAAATTACAAAAAATCGGGTTATGATAAAGGGCATCTTTGTCCTGCGGGAGATATGGAATTTAGTGAAGATGCGTACAACGACACTTTTTATACTTCGAATATTTCTCCGCAACAAAAGGAATTTAATTCAGGTATTTGGAATAGGCTAGAGCAGAAGACACGTTATTGGGCTGAAAAATACAATGATATTTATGTTGTTACTGGCGGAATTTTGAAAGATTCAGACAAAAAAATAGGAACAGAAAAAGTTGCTGTTCCTAAATATTTCTATAAAATTATTTTAGCTAAATCTGGAAATGAACACAAAGCCATCGCCTTTTTGGTTCCAAACGAAAAAAGCGACAAATCGATTTATGATTTCGTGGTTCCGATTGAAACTCTGGAAAAAATGACCGGAATTGATTTCTTTCCAAATTTGAAAAACTTAAAAAGTAGTAAGGCTTTTTAATGCTGCAATGGTTTTAATTTGATTTTCGGCTTTAAAAACAAAGCTTCCGGCAACTAAAACATCAGCACCAGCTTCAACTAATTGTTTTGCATTTTTGCTGGTAACTCCACCGTCAATTTCAATAAGCGTTGAAGCATTTTTACGCGTGATTAAAGCTTTTAGTTTCTTTACTTTATCATAAGTGTTTTCTATGAATGATTGTCCGCCAAAACCAGGGTTTACACTCATAATACAAACAAGATCAATATCATTTATAACGTCTTCCAGCAAATCAACGTTGGTATGTGGGTTCATTGCTACTCCAGCTTTCATTCCTTCTGCTTTGATAGCTTGAAGGGTTCTGTGTAAGTGTGTGCAAGCTTCATAATGCACAGTTAACCCATTTGCGCCCAAATCAGCAAAAGTTTTAATGTAACGGTCAGGATCGACAATCATTAAATGTACATCGATATATTTTTTTGCATGTTTAGAAATAGCCTCTAAAACGGGCATTCCAAAAGAAATATTAGGAACAAAAACTCCATCCATAATATCGATATGAAACCAATCAGCTTGACTGATGTTAATCATTTCGACATCGCGCTGTAAATTGGCAAAATCGGCAGCAAGAACAGAAGGTGCAATAAATGTATTTTTCATTGTAGTGTGTTGTTTTTTTACAAAGATAAATTTTTTATAATTTGGATTAAAATTTAACCGCAAAGAGCGCAAAGAATTACGCAAAGTTCACCATCCAAGAAAATATGCACGCAAAGTCGCAGAGGCGCAAAGTTTATTACTTTTTGCGACTCTGCGTCTTTGCGAGATTCTTTAAAAAAAAACTTTGTGTGCTTTGCGCAATTCTTTGTGCTCTTTGCGGTTGAAAAAAGCTTTCCGCTAAAAAATAAAAAACTCCGGTAATCAGCCGGAGTTTCAATCATCAATCAAAAAACGAACAGTCAATCAAACTGTTGTTTGGGGTAAAATTCCAAATTATAAATACCAAATCCCAATTGGAATTGGAATTTGGGATTTTAAACATTGAAATTTAATATTGTTTATCCTAAGTATGTTTTAAGGATTTTACTTCTAGAAGTGTGTTTCAATCTACGGATTGCTTTTTCTTTAATCTGACGAACACGCTCACGAGTTAGGTCGAAAGTTTCACCAATTTCTTCAAGAGTCATTGGGTGTTGATCGCCAAGACCAAAATACAAACGTACAACATCTGCCTCTCTTGGCGTTAATGTTTCTAAAGAACGTTCGATTTCAGTACGAAGAGATTCGTGAATTAATTCTCTATCTGGATTTGGAGATTCACCAGAACGTAAAACGTCGTAAAGGTTAGAATCTTCTCCTTCAACAAGAGGAGCATCCATAGACAGGTGACGTCCAGAGTTTTTCATAGACTCTTTTACGTCGTTAACAGTCATATCAAGTTCTTTTGCAATTTCCTCAGCAGAAGGTGGACGCTCGTTAGATTGCTCTAATAACGCGTACATCTTGTTGATTTTATTGATAGAACCAATTTTATTTAATGGCAAACGTACAATACGTGATTGTTCAGCTAATGCTTGAAGAATCGATTGACGAATCCACCATACAGCGTAAGAAATGAATTTGAAACCACGAGTTTCATCAAAACGTTGAGCCGCTTTAATTAAACCTAAGTTTCCTTCATTAATTAAGTCAGGAAGAGTTAATCCTTGATTTTGATATTGTTTAGCTACCGATACTACGAAACGTAAGTTAGCTTTTGTTAGTTTTTCTAAAGCTCTTTGATCACCGGCCTTTATTCTTTGTGCTAATTCTACCTCTTCATCAGCGGTAATTAGGTCAACTTTTCCAATTTCTTGTAGATATTTATCTAACGATGCAGTTTCACGATTGGTTACCTGCTTGGTGATTTTAAGTTGTCTCATGTTGTTGTCTCCCTATTTTTAAAGTGTACAAATGGTTATACGTAAAGAGTATCGAAAAAGTTACAATTTGGGACAAATTATTTTAAAAAAAATCCAATACTTTTTTGAGTATTGGATTTTTTATGTTTCAATTTATTGGAAATCATTAATTTAAATTATTCTCAGATACTTCGAAAAAATCTCTAATAAATACAGGTTTACCGCTTTCTGAAAATCCTTCTAATACAATTTCAAATTTTCCAGATACATCAGAAGTATTAAAACTGAAATTTGAATTCTTTAAATTTACCTCAGGATTCCATAATAACTGATGTCTGTAATCAGGAATTCGATCATTTTTATCAGCAGTGTAATCTGGCTGATAATATAATTTTTTATTCTCAGGGCGTAGAATACTTGGCTTTATTATGAAATTGCCTTTTGAAGTTGTTTCAAAGTTTCCATCTTTAGTGGTTAAGATTATAAGACCGCTAAATGATTTTGATCCATAATAATAAATGCCTCTCACAACATTTATTTTTTCCACTTTTCTCGGATTATAAGCAAACAATTCATTCAAATCTTCAATAACAAAACCATCAGCTACCACTAAAACAGGAAGACTTGATTCGTAATTTGGATCGTAATCATAAACATGAATCGAATAGCCAGTTTTTGTTTTAGAATGTTCTACTCCTTTTAGTATTTCGGTAAAAGTTTCAGACATTGTCTTGAATCTAGTATAATCATCTAAAACAAATTCTGTTGATAACGAACCATAGAAAGGAACGCTGTCTTTAGGATTTAAAATACTGTCTTTTTTGATATTATAATAAGCGTTTTCAATTTGGCTTGAAACCAATCTTTCGGTAATATTATTTTTAAATTCAGGGCTAAACTGAGGTGTTGAAAATTGCAGGTTTGAAAAATCTATAGCAACAGGTTTGTCTACTTCGATTGTAAAATCTTGTTTGTTTTCTTCTACAACTTGGATTATAATATTCGCGCCGGCATTCGATTTTTCTAGATTAAAAACAAAGTGACCGTTATCATCTGTTTTGGTAAATTTTAATTCTGGATTTTTATCAATAATAGAAAAAGCAATTTTTTTGTTTTTAACATCAGAAGAACTAGAGGTAATTTTTCCTGAAATTAATTCACCTCGGAGCTCCGGCATAAAGAAATTACCGTTTCTAATTTCTGAATTTCCTTCTGTTTTGGCTTTAAATTCAGATTTGTTTTGAGATAAAAAGCCATCCGCTTTTCGAACAGAAATCATATATTTTCCATTCAAAATATCTTGAGATTGTTGTTTTATTCCAAATGATATTTGTTGTCTGGTTTGATATTTTTTTGTTTTTAAATCAAAAGAAATATTTGAGTCTGTTGTTGCTTGATCTGTTAGAAGTTCTTTTTGAATTGTTGGATAATTAGGGGTTTCCTTATAAGGGTTTACAATATAAAGATCTAAATTGAAAAAGGATTCGATGTTCTTATTCAGCATCCAGTTTGTATATCCGATCAATTTATAACTTCCAGTTTCTAACGTAGTAGGCAGAAAGAAATCGCCATTTCCAGTTCCATCTTTAAGAAATACTTTATGTATGAAAACACTTTTTTTATTGCTGTCTACTAACTGTATGTAAGCAATTTTACTATGAGTTTTTGTACTGTTTGTGATATTGTCAATACAGAAAACTTTATAAAGCACAGTTTCTCCAATTAAATATGAATCAGAATTTGTGCTTACATAAATTGACTCGTTCAGTTTTTTGTCAATTTGATTGAGTTCTACCAATGAATTACTTTTTTGAGCAATTGAGATTTGCCCAAAAATAATCATTAAAGCTGTTGTAACAAGGGGTTTGATTAGTCTATCCAAAATGATGGTTTTATGTTAGATGCATAAAAAGTACAGTCGCCGCATTGAATGTCATATAGAATAAAGCCAGTTCCTTCTGTAGGATAATAAACTTTAGTTCCAGTTTTTACTAAATCTATTGCGACAGCTTGAGAGAAAGAGTAGAAAATGTACTGATCTTGTTGGTCTTCTGGTATAGGCACAGGGCATTCATATGGATATGGCGGGCTAGGCAATTTTGGAAATATATCTGAAAAGTTAAAAAATAATCTTTTTTCAGAATAAGTAGAAACATTGAAGAAACCAATAACTTTCTCAGTAGGATTATTTACTGCTGTTATATTACCATAGAAAAAACCTGGCTGAGTTTGAGATAGAATGCTTCCTGAATTTGATATTTGTTGTAATGTTTCATAATAAGTCTGTGCCGCTAAATTTTGAACGTATTGTTTTACCAAAATGCTGTATCTGTTTTTTATTGTGATATCGGTACTGCTTATAAATCTGACAGGAAAATTAGTTACTTTATCTTCACTTAATTTGCTGGTATTTGTAAGTAATAATTCTTTTGATGTGTTGTAGAGAAAGCATGTTCTTGCTTCTTCTACACGATCAATTAATTGAATTCTGTTATTGACAATAATTGCCTTTTGTGGATAATATTTTGGTGCTACAACTGTGTAAGCTTCATCGTATTCATATCTGTAATATTTTGATGAATTAGTTGGGTCAGTACTATTTACTGTTATTTCTACGCCAACCTCGCCATTTTTGGTAACAGCATTTGCCTCCAAATTATCAATTTGAGTTTCTTGAGGCATTTTTTCAGTTGTTGAAATATAATTCTTGCCTTCTTTTGTTAAAATATGCAACTGATAATCTCTTCCAGCAACAGCTTGAAATTCACTAGTTGATTTGTATTGACCAGCATTTTCTTTATAATCATATCGATTGCCTTGATTGTCTGTTACATAAACGACTGCACCTTTTTCAAAATTTGGTGTGCTTTCTTCCAAAGTATATGTTCTGGAAATTTTAATAGTCTGGTATTTATATTGATTTGTCAATGTTGCTTCTACCACAATCAAATCTTCAAATTCATTAGCTTGATAAGTATATGGAGTTGTGCACCCAAAAAAGGATGCCAGTAATATAGTTAGAAGAACTCTAAAAAGTATGATTTTTTTCATGACTATTTAAAATTTAAAGTTATAAGTAATAGTTGGTATCGGAACGGCAAAAATAGAAGTCTTATAAGCTTTTATTTCGCCATTTTTGGTCACGAAAAATATAGAGTACGGATTGTTTCTTCCTAATAGATTATAAATCGAAATATTCCAGAAGCTGTGTGCCAGCTTTTTAATTTTGTGATTTCCTTCAATATTTAAACCAACGTCAAGTCTATAGTAATCCGGTATTCTAAACTTATTACGATCGCTATAAAGTGTATATTCGGCGCCATTATAATAATATTTCCCAATCGGGTACGTAATAGGTCTTCCTGTCTGATATACAAAGTTAGAAGAAAAACTGTAACGCTTTGTAAATTTGTAGTTTAGAACAATACTTACATCATGAGGTTTGTCAAAATTAGTTGGAAAATAATCCCCGCCATTTACTTTTTCATCATTAAACTGACTGTTTAATTTTATAAATGATCTAGAATAAGTGTAACCAATCCATCCATTTAATCTTCCGTACGATTTTCTTAAAAGAAATTCAATACCATATGCTTTTCCGTCACCTTGTAATAGTTCTGTTTCTAAATCTTGATTTAAGAGAATTTGAGATCCTACTTTATAATCTAAAATGTTTTTAGATGTTTTGTAATATCCTTCAACACTTATCTCTATATCCTTATAATCTAGTTTTTTAAATATACCCAATGAATATTGAATACCACTTTGAGGTTCAACATTAATATCAGATAATTTCCAAGTGTCTGTAGGCGATTGAGTTGTATTATTAGTTAATAAATGAATGTATTGATAGTTTTTATCAAAGCCAGCTTTCACAAATAAACTTTCATCAAAAATATAACGTAAACCAACTCTAGGTTCAAATCCGCTGTAGGTTTTAATCACTTCATTATTGTTGTAATGTTTTTCTTCAACAACAGTAGATGGTGTTTTTGGAACTCCATCCTCATAAATTTTTTGATTAGATTCTCCTAAAGCAGCATAAATTGAATATCTAGCTCCAACATCAAGCAGTAATTTCTCTGTTATTTTATATTTGTCAGAGAAAAATACGGCCGATTCTAATCCTTTTTCTTGTTCAACTTGAATAGGATCGACTAACGAATTAGATCCAGGAATTAATTCTCCAGGATTTACTTTGTATAGTTTACTTGTAAGTCCGTAAGTAAATTTATGACTTTTGCCTAATTCGCTGTTGAATTTTAAATGTCCCTGAGTCTCATCTATTTTATATTTCATAATAAATGATTCAGGATTAGCAGAACTATAATTTACACTGAATTTATATTCGCTATTAGTAAAATTAAGTTCGCTGTTATTTTTTTCGTTAAACGAATGTTTCCATTTTAAAGAAACAAGATGGTTACTATAGGTAAAAAGAGAATCAGGTGTAATATTGTAATTATCTTTACTAAAATATCCAGATCCTTCAATCGAATTATTTTTATTGATTTTGTGTGTATATTTTGCATACAAATCATAAAAAGAAGCCTTGCTGTTTTTTAAATTTTCATCATCAATGGCTTTTAAAATCCAATCAGAATAAGTCGCTCTTCCGGCGACTAATAAGCTGGCTTTTTCTTTTACGACTGGTATAGAAGCTGTAAGGTTGCTCGTTACAGGACCAATTCCTCCTTCTCCTGAAAATTTTTCAGTATTTCCATTTTTCGAAACAATATCAAATACAGACGAAAGCCTTCCTCCATATTCTGGCGGAATTCCTCCTTTGTAAATATCAACTTTATTGATTGTGTATGGATTTATAGCCGAGAAAAAGCCAAAAAGATGCGATGGATTGTAGATAGTTCCGTTATCTAATAACATTAAGTTTTGATCTTCTTTTCCTCCTCTAACATTAAAACCTGAAGAACCTTCTCCTGCTGTTTTTATTCCTGGGATTGTTAAGGCAACTTTTAAAATATCGCGCTCTCCAAGAACAAGAGGAATAGTTTTTACTCCTTCGGCTTCAATTGTGGTTACTCCAGTAATAGCAGTTCTAATATTTTGACTGTTTTTACCTTTTACAACAACTTCGTCCAGTTGATTAATTTTTTCAATAATAGTAAAGTCCAAAGTACCGTTACTGTAAATCATAATTTTTCTAGAAGCATTATTGTAAAGAATTGATTCTACTTCTATTGTACTCAATCCTGTTGGGATTTTCAAACTATAAAAACCCTCTGCATTTGTTACCGCAGTTATAGCAGTATTTTTTACTTTAACATGAATATCTGCTAGAGGTTTTTGATTTTTTAAATCAGTAATATGTCCTGATAATGTATAAAAATCAACATCAGAGTCAACAGCTTCTTTTCCAATTAGTTCTACAGAAGGGGTGTTTCCGGGCTGTTTTTTCTGTAATGAATCGTATTGTTGAAAAAACACGGGCGCATTAGAATTCTTTGTAGTCGAAACTTTATCATAAATCACACTATTTTTAGTTAGGATGATTTTGTTTTTGTCGATAAAAAAATTAAGCTCAGTATCGGCAAATACTTTAGATAAAACATCTTGAATGCTTTTGTTTTCAAAATTGCCGCTTATCAGGACTTTTTTATCAATCCATTCGTCTTGAAAGTAGAATTTAAAACTTGTTACAGTTTCTATCTTTTTTAAAACTTCAATTCTGTTGATATTACTGTAACTGATTGTAATATTATTTTGCTGGTCTTGTGAATGTAACAAATGGTTAAAACCTAGCAAAAGTAAAAGGAGTGTAAATATTCTCATTGCGTAATTTTTCCAGATTTTAATTGTTAATATACTTGATAAGATTTTTTATAAACAAAGCCGGATCCTGTTTTTTCAAGCTTTTGTACATAAAATAATAATCATTTATTTTTCTTTTACTTTCTGGAAATAATGCAATGATTTCTTTTTTATCATTGATTAAATGATACTTGTTTTCTTTTAAAAGAACAAATTCATATCGCGGTATAAATTGAATTAGATCGCTTTCTGCTTTTTGATCCTTTTTTTTCTCTTTGTAATATTTGATATAAAGTAAAGAGTTACCGTTGGTTAAAGCCTCTTCGTAGAATCCGCCCTTAAATAAGAATGTATTTAAAGTTTTTAAGTTTACAAACTTCTCATTATTGATGGTAAAATTTTCGACATTATCTTTAATTAAATTGATTTTTGTCGTATTCGCTTCGTCATAAGGATTTAAAACCAAATCGTCTTTATAAATGTCATATTTTAGAAGTACATCAAAGTAGTTTTGATTGTTGTATCTAACATTGCCTTTTCTGAAGTTTTCGGTAAAATAATAACGATTCTGGTTCTCAATTGTCTTGTCAAAATTGAGATGAGCTGCTCCATTTTTGATGTCTAAAGATTCTATTCCTAGATTTTTATCAAACCAATTGTAAATTTCGGTTTCTTTAGAAGTTTGACTTCGTAAATGATAATTGTTTAAGAATAACCCAAAGATGAACAAATAAATAGAATTTCTTTGTAAAGTTTTCAACACAATGGTGGATTTATTTAGATTAGTTTTGGTAAGAGCCAAAAATATATAAAAAATGTTAAAAACAGTATGTATGAATGTTAAAATGTAATAAAATGTTTATGATTTGCTTAAAAAAGCTAAAATCAATTAAAAAAACACTATTCTTAAGATTATGCAGTTAATTTTTGAGAACTGGAAAAAAACTGATGCAATTTTTTGACTACGGAGTAAAGTAAAAACGTACTAAACATCACTTTTTAGAATAATAAATCGACCTGAGAGTTTAGTTTTTCCTGATAATAATCTATTTTTCTAAGCATTCTATTGAAGAATAAGTTTTGTTCTTTGATTCCAGATTGTCCCAAAGGTTTTGAATTGATGATCTGTTGTTCAAAAAACTGATGAACATTTTTACAGCTGTCTCCATTGTCAGTTATAAAATAACCTAATAAAGTATAAGGAACAAACATAGTAAGTTTCTCATCAGTTTTTAACAGCATATTGTTGTTCAAAAGAATTAATTCATTGTAAAAAATCGCAAAATTAGAATTTGCGTTGTTACATTTTTCCTGAATTAAACCTATGATTCTCTTTAAATCTTTGCAAAGCGCATTGGCGCTTTTTAAATTCAAAAGTCCGGCTTCATAATAGTAGAGAATTTGCTGTAAACTGCTATTAATGGTGGTGTCGTTCCATACTTCATTTACGATCACATTTTCATAAGTGCTTTTTATTTTGTGCATATGTTCTGAAAATGATTCGTCAATTACAAAATTCTCGAATGCTATGTTTTTTTGTTCTTTATTTAAAAGATTCAGCCAGACATATGCCTTGAATTTTGATAATATCGTTCCATCCATAAAATAGAACAATGGAATATCTTTTGCTGAATAATATAATATGGTATTCGATTTTCGAGTTAACAATGCTATTTGCTCCGCCGATGATTTGAAATAATGAAGCATATCTTTTAATGTCTCTATTTCAATTGTCTTTTCTACGATTACCTTTTCTTTTTCCGAATATAAATTATCAAGCGAAATTTTAAAATGATCTGCTAATCGAATTGTTTCGTCTATCGAAAATTTACTTTTTTCAGATATTCGCCTGTATGAGGCATCGTAGCTTATCTCCAAGACAGAAGCGATTTCATCAATTAATGAAACCGAATTAGGAATTTTACTTCGTATGGCTTTTAAAAACTGTTGTTGATATTTCATAATTTGTGATAATCGCAAATTTAATAATTTATTTTATTGTTTTAAGCAAATCTGTCTGTGATTATTGCAATAGGTTTGTCCTGTAAATACTAAAATATTTTTTTATGAAAGCTAAATATTTCAACAAATCAGAAGATGAAAAGGTATTCTTTAATACTTTGAAAAATAGAGTACACAAAAAATTAGAAGGCAAAAATGTTTCGTATGGAGATTTAAGATTTTGGTTTAAAGGTCTATTTTGGACACTTGTATGTTACGCCAGTTATTCTCTTTTGTTTTTGGATTCAATAAATAAATTAAGTTTTTGGATTTCGTATGTAATTTTTCAACTTTCAGGCTTATTAATAGGTTTTAGTTTTGGTCACGATGCATCTCATAATACAGCATTCAAAAATAAAAAAGCAAATTCCATACTGCATTTTTTTAGTTTCCTTACTGTTGGTATAGACCCGCTTTTATGGGGACTAAGACATATTCGTTCACATCATTTATACGCAAATGTAGAAGGCAGTGATATTGATATCGATAAAAATCCTTTTTTAAGATTAAGTCCAACACATACTTGGAAACCCAAACATAAATATCAGGCCTATTATGCGCCCTTTGTTTATATGTTTACTTTACTGCACTCCGTTTTTATGAGTGATTGGGTGTATTTATTTTCAGAAGAATATGATTGGATGAAAAGAGGTGTGTCTAAGGCTGGACTGTATTTTAGATTTTTTATCTATAAAGTATTCTATTTTATGCTTGTACTGGTTTTACCATTACTATTTGCTGATTTTTCGTGGAGTTTTATTGTGATTACTTATTTTACAGCTAGTGCTTTTACCTCTTTGGTTTTTATTATAATGCTTGTCGGAACTCATTTTTTTGATGGAGCAGATTATCCACAGCCCGAAGGAGAATTTCTAGAACATACCTGGGCGGTTCATCAATTGTACACCAGCTGTGATTGGAATGCAGATAAAGGCTGGGCAAGATTTTTAAGCGGAGGTTCAAATTGTCACGCAGCGCATCATCTTTTCCCGAATATCTGTCATACGAATTACAGCGAAATAAATGAGATAATCGAAGAAACTACAAAAGAATATCAACAGCCTTATCACCATAAAACACTATTAGAAATGATGTTTTCGCATTTTAAACATTTAAATAAAATGGG
The DNA here is from genome assembly GCF_042678225.1 of Flavobacterium artemisiae. Taxonomy (NCBI): domain Bacteria; kingdom Pseudomonadati; phylum Bacteroidota; class Flavobacteriia; order Flavobacteriales; family Flavobacteriaceae; genus Flavobacterium; species Flavobacterium artemisiae. The sequence continues at coordinate 519,294 of NZ_JBHUDZ010000012.1, forward strand.
GAATCCTAAAGAATAAAAATTTCTTTTTATATGAATTTCCTAAATGTTTGATTGAGTTTTTTTGTGTAGCATTTTCAGTGTTTTATGTCAAGATAAATTCGTTTAATGCCATTTTTCATATTGTGTATAGGATTCTTATGCAATTTTGGGTAACAAATTAATGTTAAACGAGGGAAGCTGAAAACTAATTAGAGTAGGCAGAAATTTAATACTTATTAAAATGGCAATTCAAATTAATGTAAACGCTGGATTAGATGCGGCAACATCAAGTGTTCAGGCATCAGGAAATGTAATTCATGTAATTACTGATTTAGAAAAAGGTACTTTTGATATTAAAGATGCCAATCTAAAAAAATTAGTAGAAAAAGTATTTTGGAAAATCACCAAATGATGCCTATCTGCATTCAGATACTCCGTGGGGAGATCTTTATAAGACTTATAATTGGCCTCAGGTACAAGTTAATCTTGTTGTCCAAAGTGCGAGTATTTTGGGTATTACATCTGAACCTCAAATTATTAATACTCAGAAGTTTTCTAATAATAGCAGTGTAAAAGGTAATTTTAATGTTGCAATTACACAACAAGTAAATAATACCAGTCAAAGCAGCTGGAGTACCTCAAATAAAATTTCAGTTGGCCAGAAAATTTCCTATAACATCGGATTTCTAGGGGTTGGAGTTAAAGGAGAAACCTCTTTAAGTTATGAACGTACATGGGGTGAAGGTGGATCTGTGTCAAAATCTGTTACAATTGGTACTTCAAGCGGAGTCAGTGTATCTCTTGATCCAGGTGAATCAATTTTGGCAGAATTAAGTGCGAGTAGAGGTGTGATGAAAGTAAGACTGGTATACAATGCTTATTTAACGGGAGTTAGTGCGGTAAATTATAATCCTACATTTAAAGGGCATCATTTTTTTGCACTTGATATTGGAGGATTGTTGCAAGCTGGCGGTATTACGAATTCTATTCAGGTTACAGAAGATATAGAAATTGGTTTCTTTGGGAATTCTGAGATTATCATAAAAGATGCAAAAGGTAAAGCTACATTGCTTTATAATTCAGCTGTTCAAGCAAAATAAGAAAATTAATAGTTTTCTTTTACAAATTTAAAAACCCCAATTCAACTAAATGAATTGGGGTTTTCTATGAATAAACCTTTAGTAAACTAAGATCTGATTACTCTTTTTTCTCCTCACGTGGAGGTCTTGGAACAAGTGCTTTTTTAGACACTTTTTCTTTTTTAGTTTTAGGGTCAACTCCTAAGTATTTCACTTGGAAAACATCTCCCATTTTAACTACGTCAGCAACGTTTTCAGTACGTTCCCAAGCCAATTCAGATACGTGAAGTAATACTTCGTTTCCTGGTGCAGCAGTATATTCAACTACAGCTCCAAAATCAAGCATTTTGATTACTTTAACTTCGTAAGCTTCTCCCATTTGAGGTTTGAAAGTGATAGAAGCAATTTTTGCTAATACCGCTTCAATTCCAGCAGGATCTGTACCTAAGATTTCGATTACACCTTGCTCGTCAACTTCGTTGATAACAATAGTTGTTCCAGTAGCTTTTTGTAATTCTTGAATTACTTTTCCACCAGGTCCGATTAATGCTCCAATGAAGTTTCCAGGAATAGTTCTTGTAATGATTTTTGGTGCGTGAGCTTTAACGTCAGCTCTTGGCGTTGCGATAGTTTCAGTAAGTTTACCTAAAATGTGTAAACGTCCGTCACGTGCTTGAGCCAAAGCTTGCTCCATAATGTCATAACGTAAACCATCAATTTTGATGTCCATTTGACAAGCTGTAATACCATCAGCAGTTCCAGTTACTTTAAAGTCCATATCTCCTAAGTGATCTTCATCTCCTAAAATATCAGACAATACAGCAAATTTCTCACCATCTGTAATTAATCCCATAGCAATACCAGAAACTGGTTTTACCATTTGAACACCAGCATCCATCAAAGCCATTGTTCCAGCACAAACTGTTGCCATAGAAGAAGAACCGTTAGATTCTAAAACCTCAGAAACAACACGGATTGTGTAAGGACAATCTGCAGGAATCATATTTTTTAATGCTCTTTGAGCTAAGTTACCGTGACCAACTTCTCTTCTTGAAGTTCCTCTAAGTGGTTTTGCTTCACCAGTAGAGAAAGGAGGGAAGTTATAGTGTAAGTAGAATTTCTCTTCACCTTGTTCAGATGGAGAATCGATTTGGTTAGCTTCTCTAGAAGTTCCTAAAGTTACTGTAGCCAAAGCTTGAGTTTCTCCACGTGTAAATAAAGAAGATCCGTGAACTCTTGGTAAATAATCAGTTTCACACCAGATTGGTCTGATATCTGTAGTTTTTCTACCGTCAAGACGAATTCCTAATTCTAAAACTACATTACGAACAGCTTCTTTGTTTGTTTTGTAGAAATATTTAGAAACTAAATCACCGTCAGCGGCCAATTCTTCTTCAGTAAATAAAGCTTTCACTTCTTCTTTTACTTCAGCGAATGCAGCACCTCTTTCGTGTTTAGCTGAACCTACTTTTGCAATAGCATAGATTTTGTCGTATGCTGCAGCTTTTACTTTTGCATAAATTTCTTCGTTTTCTCTCTCTCCTTCGTAAGTACGGATTTCTTTTTTACCAAAAGCTTCCTGTAAACGGTATTGAGCTTGAATTTGAACTTTGATAGCTTCGTGAGCAAATTTAATAGCTTCGATCATTTCAGCTTCTGAAATTTCTTTCATCTCACCTTCAACCATCGCTACAGAATCCATAGAAGCACCAATCATCATATCGATGTCTGATTTTTCTAATTCTTCTCTGCTTGGGTTGATTACTAATTTTCCGTCGATACGTGCAACACGTACTTCAGAAATTAAGTTGTAAAATGGAATATCTGAAACTGCTAATGCTGCAGAAGCTGCTAAACCAGCTAAAGCGTCTGGCATAACAGTTTCGTCGTGAGACATTAATTGAATCATAACCTGTGTTTCAGCATGGTAATCGTCTGGGAAAAGCGGACGCAATACACGGTCAACTAATCTCATTGTCAATACTTCGCTGTCGCTTGGACGTGCTTCTCTTTTAAAGAAACCTCCAGGGAAACGACCTGCTGCTGCGAATTTTTCGCGGTAATCTACCGTTAACGGTAAGAAATCAACGCCTGGATTTGATGTGCGAGCTGAAACTGCTGTTGCAAGAATCATCGTGTCGCCCATTCTAACTACTACAGAACCGTCAGCTTGTTTTGCTAAACGTCCTGTCTCGATTGTGATGCTTCTGCCATCACCTAAATCGATCTTTTCTACAAATAATTGTGGAATCATAAATTTTTTCCTTATTGATTATACAATGGGTTTTAGTTGTGTTGTAGTTGTTGTTGTGTGTAGTTGTTGTTATCTAAAACCCAATGAAAAACCAAACTTTTTTTCTTGTAATATGCTTATTATAAACAGCAGTAATTTAAAAACAAAAAGAGGCACTTTCGCACCTCTTTTCTATATTGATTATTTTCTGATATTCAATACTTTGATAATCTCACGATATCTGTTAATTTCTTTCTTTTTCAAGTAATCTAACAAAGCTCTTCTTTTACCTACTAATAGTACAAGAGAACGCTCAGTGTTGTAATCGTGACGATTTTTTTTCAAGTGTTCAGTTAAGTGAGAAATTCTATAAGTGAACAATGCAATTTGACCTTCTGCGCTTCCAGTGTTTGTTGCACCACCGTGTTGTGCGAAAATCTCTTCTTTCTTTTCTTTGCTTAAATACATTCCAATATTATTTTAATGATTTTTATGTATGTCAATACAACTTTTGTAAGACGGGTGCAAAATTAGATTAAAAAATCAAAAGAATCAAACAAAAATAAAAGAATCTTAAAATAGAATGCCGATTTTTGTTTTTTGAGTAATTTCGACTTTAATTATTGCATTAATTTGGCACCGTTAATGGTATTGCATATAATACTCTCACAGGTACACCTCTCTGTTTTCCAGGAATCCAGTTTTCATAATTGGTAATTACTCTTATGGCTTCTTCGTCTAAGCCGTATCCTAGTGATTTTAGAATTTTTGGCTCAACAATTTTCCCGTCTTTATCAATTACGAATTGAATAACCAGTCTTCCGCCTATTTTATTTGTTGCAGCTTCTCTTGTCTTTACAAAGTGATCTCCAAGATATTTATAAAAGTCGTTAATGCCTTTTTGAGGTAAGGGTTTTAATTCCAAAGCGTCATATTCTAATTCTTTTCCATCAGAATTAATGCTTTTTCCAGAAATAAATTTCCCATTTTTATAAATTTCGGTGTATTGAGATTTTGTAATTTCATTAATTCCTTTCCATTCGCCATCCTTAAGTCCTTTTTTTAAATTTCCTTTAGCGGAAGAGGTTCCCCAATCTTCTTCAAAAAAGCCGTTGCCCTTTTCTACAGTATGTTCGTTTTTGGAATTCCAAAAGTCATAGATTTTAATGTCAGAAGTAAATCCTTTTTCAGATTCCAAATATTCGCCCTTTGATCGTGGATTTCCATTTTCATACCACTCTTCAAAATCTCCGTTTAATCTTGATTTAAGATAATTTTCAGTTCTTTTTTTCTTTCCGTTTTCAAAATAGTACACATATTCACCTTCTCTGGAAAAGCCGTCTTTAGTTTTAGAATTTCCTTCCATTTTTATTGCACCTGATTTATAATAATCTTTAACTTGATATAAATCTTTTTCGGTGTAATAGTCTTTTATTATTCGGTAAGAAATATGTTTTTCTTTAGAAGCATCTTTTCCAATCGAGTCAAAATAGATAATTTTATCTGTAGAATTTTGTGAAAATATCCACATTGAAAAAGTTAAAAAAAGAAAATAGATAATTTTTTTCATTGAAGTTAATGTACTGGTGTAGATATTATTTTGATTTTAAAGGTTTTTTAGCAGGATAAGTATAGCTTACATTGTTTTCATCGGTCTTAGTTCCAGAAATCAAAATTCCTTTGTCATAATTTTCAATAAAGGTAACTTTGTTTAAACTATCTGTTCCCTGCCAAGCACCCTGTTTAAGTCCGTCTTTTATGGTTCCTTTTTGCGTTATAAAGCCTTCTGTTCCTTCATATTCTCCATTTCCGTCTGTAACAATCTGTTCTTTGTTTTCACTCCAAAAATTCAAAAGCAATGTTTGACACGTTTTAGTTTTCGGATTCCAAACATTCAGTTTCTCAGACTTTTTAGTTTGGTTTTCATACCAATTAACTTCCTTGCCTTCTTTATGATCTTCTTTGAAATTGATGACAGATTCTTTTGATCCGTTTTTAAAATAGTAAATAAACTCGCCGTCTTTTTTCAAAATATCTCGATCCAACGTACAGCCAGTCATTTTCTTTCTTCCATTTTTATAGAAGTCAGTCACAACGTAACGAATACTTTGCTGCGAATAATTCGTAATTACTCTGGTGTACATTTGATTTTCGGGTTTGCATTCACGGCTTAAAGAGTCTAAAAAGATTTTTTTAGACACCATGCCAATTTGCGCAGACAGACTAACTGAAATTATCAGAAGCAAAAATATAAAGATGTTTCTTTTCATTCAGTTCTATTTTTTCTATTAAAAATAGTTCTTCTAGAATAATTTAGCAACTTCTTGATTTACAAATTCTAAAAATCTTTCGTCAGCTTCTGTAAACGGATCAATTACGTGGCTGTCAATATCGATTTGGCCGATGTTTACACCATTAACAAATAACGGAACTACAATTTCTGATTTTACAGTAAGACTGCAGGCAATATAATTGTCTTGTGCTTTAACATCTGGTACTACAAAATTAGCATTGCTTTCTGCCACTTGTCCACAGATTCCTTTTCCAAAAGGAATAACTGTATGATCTGTTTCTGCACCTACATAAGACCCTAGGTGTAAAGTTTTAGCTTCGTGATTGGCAAAATAAAAACCAACCCAGTTGTAATATTCCACATTTTCATTTAAAAGCTGACAAACAGCTAATAATTTTCCATCTTTATCTATGTTGTTATCAGCAATAATAGCGCTAACTTTTGGTTCTAACTCTTGAAATGTCATGATATAAAAATTTTATACAAAAGTATTTAAAGCTGAAGTCAAAAAATACATAAATTTGAAAAAAAATCCCATTGAAAAAATATTTAATCCAGTTTAAACCATTCTTGATCTTTGTAGGCACCTTTTTTCTGGCTTATATTACACTGACTTTAATTTATGGGTTTTATTTAAATACGTACCAAACAAATGATTTAGATGCCATAACGGTGGTTAGCGGCCGAAATGCAGAGCAGTTAATGCACCTTTTGAATTATGATGTAGTAATTCAAAAAAATGCATTCGAACCTTGGTTAGATGTAATTTTTAATGGAGAAGCAGTAATTAGAATTATTGAAGGTTGTAATGCAGTAAGTGTCATGATTTTGTTTGTGGCTTTTGTATTGGCTTTTTCAGGAAAATTCAAAACAACTTTATTCTTTATTTTGTTCGGGATTTTATCTATTTATATTTTAAATGTGCTTCGAATAGTGCTGCTCACAATCCTTTTACATCATTATCCAAACCAAACTCATTTATTGCATGGGGTTCTTTTTCCATTAATTATTTATGGATTTGTTTTTATTTTGTGGATAATCTGGATCAATAGATTTTCGAAATATGCTAAATAAAATCAAAGAAAATAAGTTTAGAATCATTGCAGCGTTGCTGGTTATTTTTTCTTTTGCTGTAATTAGAGCTTTTGAAAATCAACTTTTTTATGATCCTTTTTTAGAATACTTCGAGAAAGATTTTAAAAAAATGCCTTTCCCAGAAATTGATACATTTAAGTTATTTGGAGGGTTATTATTACGTTATATTTTAAACACAGGACTGTCATTGGCATTAATCTATATTTTGTTCTCAGATAAAGATATTCTGAAGTTTAGCACGGCTTTATACAGTTTTTTTGGGATAATTCTTTTTGTACTTTTATACATTATACTTCAGTTTTATGCAGAAGGGAATTGGCTTCTTTTTTATGTTAGAAGATTTCTAATTCAACCTATTTTTATTTTAATTTTTATTCCAGCGTTTTATTACCAGCTGCAGTATTCCAAAAAATAACATTTATTTTAATCTTTTTTCAAGACTTTTTCAATAGTTTTGCAGTATGAATCTAAAAAAATGCACAGGATTATTTCTAGCGCTCCTATTGTTGGTTTCCAATATAGGTTTTGCTCTTGATGTGCATTATTGCGGCGGAAAAATTGCTTCAATTTCGCTGAATACAACTGTAAAAGCCGAGCCTGAAAAAAAATGCTGCGGTTCTAAAGAAAAAAAGAATTCCTGCTGTAAAGACAAATTAGTGCATATCGAGAAGAAATCAGATAATGCAACTTTTAAGTTTTTCTTCTTTCAACTAGATTTTCCTGCTTTTACAGAAAATTATAAGCCTTTAGTTTTTTCTGCGGTTTCTAATTTTAAAAACAAACAAGTCCTTTCGTATTATTCTGATGCGAATGCGCCCCCTTTATTCAAATTATACCATCAGTATATTTTCTATTCCTGATTTTAGTGTTAAGATGCTTTGCAAGTCTTGATAAGACTCTGCATATACATTTTGATTGTTTCTTTATTAATTGAAGCGTCAAAAATGTATTTCTATTTAACATTAAAATCATTTTTTTATGCAAAAAAATATACTGCTTTTAGCAGGCTTTTTGCTATCTCTCTCTGCATTTTCGCAGGAAGATTTAGATGAAGTAAAAATTACTAAAAAGAAAAAAGGAATTACAAAATCCTATACTTTAACTTCAAATACCTCTGTAATTACAAGTAAAGAACTGCTTAAAGCAGCTTGTTGTAATCTTGCGGAAAGTTTTGAAACCAATCCATCAATTGATGTTAACTTTTCGGATGCTTTAACGGGAACAAAGCAGATAAAAATGCTTGGTTTAACGAGTCCGTATTTAATGATTACCGAAGAAAATATTCCTTCAGTACGTGGTGCTTCTCAAGCTTATGGATTATCATTTACACCTGGGACTTGGATAGAAAGTGTTCAGATTACAAAAGGAGCGGGAAGTGTTATTAATGGCTACGAAAGTATTTCTGGGCAAATTAATACAGAGCTTTTAAAACCTTTAAATGATATTCCGTTTTTTCTGAATGCTTACGGTTCAACCGATTCTCGATTTGAATTAAATACTCATTTCAATAAAAAATTATCGGATAAATGGGCGACAAGTCTTTTCGTTCACGGAAATGCGCGTGTGGCTAAAAATGACATGAATGACGACGGTTTTCTGGATAATCCGTTAGGAAAACAAATCAATGTTTTGAATCGATATCAATATTATGATCCCGAAAGTGGTTTAGTAAGTTTTGTCAATTTCAGATATATGAATGATAAAAAGCAGACTGGAGAAGTTGATTTTGATAAAGATCGTGATCGCGGTACAACAAATCACTGGGGTTCAGAAATCAATACAGAGCGTTTTGAAGTTTCTACAAAAATAGGTTACGTTTTTAAAGATATGCCTTACCAAAGTATTGGTTTTCAGAACGCTTTTAACAGCCATAAACAAGATTCGTATTTTGGATTGAATTTATATGATATCAAACAGAATAGTTTTTATTCTAATTTAATTTTCAATTCGATTATCAACAATACGATGCATAAGTTTACAACGGGTTTAAACTTTACTTACGATCAATATCAGGAATTTGTAAATGCAAATGACTACAGCAGAATTGATAATTCGGTTGGGGCATTCTTTGAATATACTTATGATAATACCGATAATTTCAGTTTGATTTTAGGAGGAAGAGTTGATAATCATAACCGATTAGGATTGTTTGTAACGCCAAGACTGCATGTGAGATACAACCCGTGGATAAATGGTGTAATTCGTTTTTCTGCTGGAAGAGGAAAACGTTCTGCTAATATTTTTGCCGAAAACCAACAGCTTTTTGCTAGTTCAAGAACTTTTTCAATTTTAGATTCTAGCGGAAAAGTATACGGTTTAAATCCAGAAATAGCATGGAATTACGGTTTAAGTTTTTCGCAGAAATTCAAAATTTTCAATAAAAATGCAGAAGCAGGATTTGATATCTACAGAACCGATTTTCAGAATCAAGCCGTTGTAGATTTAATGCAAAGTCCGCAGGATGTTTTGTTTTATAATTTAAAAGGAAGTTCGTTTGCTAACAGCTTACAAGTAGAATTCAATTACGAATTAATTCACAATCTGAATCTTCGAACAGCTTACAAATATTATGACATTCAAACCGATTATTTAAGAGGAACTTTTCAACGTCCGCTTCAGGCGAAACACCGTTTTCTTGGAAACTTAGAATACGAAACGACTATGAAAAATGACAAACAATGGAAATTTGATTTCACGTACAATTGGTCGGGAAAACAGCAACTGCCATACACTGCAACAAATCCAGAAGCAGATCAATTTCCTGATTTTTCGCCGGCTTATGCTGTAATGAATGCCCAGGTAACACGTGTTTTTTCATCCGTTTTTGAAGTTTATATAGGAGGTGAAAACATCGGGAATTATAAACAAGAAAAAGCAATTCTTGGGTCAGAAAATCCTTTTGGACCAAACTTTGATGCTTCAATTGCATACGCGCCAATTTTTGGGCAGATGTATTACGCAGGATTACGATTTAAGATTAAGTAAGCAATTCAAAAAAAACAATTCAATAATATCAAATAGTATTTTTACAAACTTTAAATTTAATCAAATGAAAAAATTAGTTTTAATAGCAATAATTACTTTCTTCGGATTTTCGGCTCAGGCACAAACCAAGAAAAATAAGAATTTAAAATACACAACAGAAGTAAACGGTAATTGTGAGCAATGCAAAAAACGTATCGAAAAAGCAGCTTATGGTGTTCCAGGTATAAAAACGGCAAGCTGGGATATTAGTTCGCATCAGCTTTCAGTTATTTTGAATGAAGAAAAGTCTTCACCGCAAGATTTAAACAAAGCGATTGCGAAGGTTGGTCACGATACTAAAGAAGTTAAGGCGACCGAAGCAGATTATGATAATCTTCATAGTTGCTGCAAGTATGTACGCGAATAAGTAAATTATGAGCCCAAACAATTAGTTTGGGCTTTTTTTAATAGTTAATTTAAGTTTAAAATACCGCATTTTATTGCGGTTAAGGTAAATTATTGTTACTTTCACACACTTATATATATAAACAAATTTTTATGAATAATTTTGAATGGACCCAGTTGCTAAACCCCGAGTTTTACATTACTTTAAGTGTTGGAGGTTTTCAAATTGGTCTTTTTATTGTTTTGTTTATAGTTTTTGCTGAAACGGGACTTTTTGCAGGTTTTTTTCTTCCAGGTGATAGTTTACTCTTTTTGGCAGGTATTTACAGCCGTGATTTGATAGAAAATGTTCTTATTATTCCAAATGATTTTATAAATGTATTTCTGCTTTCAACTGCCGTAGCAATTATGGGAGTTCTAGGAAATATGACAGGCTATTGGTTTGGAGCAAAAAGTGGTTATTATTTGTTCAAAAAAGAAGATACCTTTTGGTTTAAAAAGAAATATCTTTTACAATCTAAAGATTTCTTTGAAAAATATGGTGGAAAAGCAATTATCTACGCACGTTTCCTTCCGATTTTTAGAACATTTGCACCGATCGTTGCCGGAATAGTTTCAATGGATAAAAAGAAATTCATGTTCTACAATGTTTTAAGTTCGTTCCTTTGGTCGTTTATCTTAATCTTCGCAGGACATTATCTATACGGAGTATTTTTAAAACATGATATAGATTTAAAGAAACATATCGAATACATTATCATTATTATCATCATCATCTCAACTTTCCCAGTTTTAATGAAATTGTTGAAAAAGAGACCAAATGAAAACATTTAATAAAGATAAAATAAAATAGAAAAGTCCGAAGTTGTAAAGCTTCGGACTTTTTTTATATATCATATTTGATTGTAAATGTAAAATTTTGAGCCTTAAAAGATATTCTAATTTATAATAAAACGATTCTTATTTTTAAGAGGCTTTACGACTAAAAAAGAAGCCTCAGAACCTTTGCGTCTTAGAACTTTTTAAGATAAAAACCTCAGACTACCATTCATTAACTTTATTGGCATCCATTTTAAGGAATATAAAGAGTAGAATTGTGAATCCCCAAAGTCCAGAACCTCCATACGAAAAGAAGGGCAGGGGCACACCAATTGTTGGGAAGATCCCAATAACCATTGCAATATTTACAAAGAAATGGATAAAGAGGATTCCGGAGACGCAATAACCGTAGACTCGGCTGAATTTTGTTTTCTGCCTTTCGGCTAAATAAATAACCCTAAGCAATAAACAGGTAAAAAGTAAAATAACAACAAAAGACCCAGCAAACCCCCATTCTTCACCTACAGTAGTAAAGATATAGTCGGTATGTTGTTCTGGAACGAAACCTCCTTTGGTTTGAGTTCCTTCAAGAAAACCTTTTCCAATCCATCCGCCAGATCCAATCGCAATCTCCGATTGATTGGTATTGTATCCTATACCTTTCATGTCGACAGTTTTACCTAATAGAATATTAAAACGGTCTCTGTGGTGCTGCTTGAAAACATTGTCGAATACATAATCTACAGATAAAACAAAACCTGATATTAATACTAATAATATTGCACTTAAAATGATATTACGGTCAACGGCTCTTCCTTTAAAGTGAATTATCATTAATACCACAAAAGCAATTATAATAACAACATAAGGTTCTAAAACCAGTGTTAATACAAATAAAACAATTGTAATAAATGCGGTCCAAACGTACCATGATGGCAGTCCTTCTCTGTATAAAACGAGAATAAAAGCGCTGTAAATCAAAGCACTTCCAGGATCGGGCTGAGGTAAAATCAACATTACCGGCAAAAGCATAATAGCAAGCGCCTGAATTTGCCTATTGGTTTCTTTCAGGTTAATTTGTGTATCACTCAGGTATTTTGCTAAAGCCAATGAAGTTGCTGCTTTTGCAAACTCTGAAGGTTGTAATGTAAAACTTCCAATAGCATACCAGCATCGCTGTCCGGCAATTGTTTTTCCAAAAAGAAATAATCCGGCGAGAGATAATAAAGCGACACCAAATATAATACTGGCATATTTTTCATAAAACTTACCGTCAACAAAAAGAACTACAAATATCAATGGAATTGTACAGCCAATAAAAATCAGCTGTTTTTGATAAGTCCCATCTGTTGATAAAAGAGAAGAAGAATAAATATTCAGCCATCCCAGCGTTACCAGTGCAATGTAGATAAAGACACTTATCCAATCGATATTATTTTTTACACTTTGATTTTTCATTTGAAATAACCTTTCTTAGTTCTTTTTAGTAGTGTCTACTGCTGTTTTCTTTACTTCAGTTGTTGGTGTTTTTGCAACAGGAGCTTTTGGTTTAACAATTTTTGCCTGCAAAACAGAATCTTTAGGTACAGATTCAATTTTAACTGCATCAGTCATTCCGCCTAATTTGGCATATTCCGCTGCTAAACTTTTATTTAAAACTCTTACTTCTAAATCAGTTCTTGTGATTTTTTTTCTAAGATATTTTTCAATCATTAAACTCGCAATTGGTCCTGCAACAGTTGCACCAAAACCTCCATTTTCAATCATAACGGCAATCGCAATCTTCGGATTGTCTTTTGGAGCAAAAGCCACAAAGATAGAGTGATCTTTAAGTTTTTCTCTTTTACCGTTTATTTTAGCATAGTTTTCAGCTGTCCCTGTTTTTCCGCAAATATCTATTCCTTCTACACGAAGAGCATAAGCGGTACCTCTGTTGTAAACATCAAACAAACCGCTGATAACTGGCGGGAAATACTTTTGATCAATCGTTGTTACGTGTTTTGTTGTAAACTTTTCGTCTATTTTTTCTCCCTCAATTTTTTTGATGATATGAGGAGTATAATAATAACCTTGATTGGCAACAGTTGCCATCATATTCGCTAATTGAATAGGAGTCATTAAAACTTCTCCCTGACCAATGGCATTAGATACGATGGTTGAACTTCTCCATCCGCCATTAGGATAAATTCTTTTATATGTTTTAGAAGTCGGAATATTACCTCTTTTCCCGGTAGGTAAATCGTAGCCCATAAATTGTCCTAATCCAAAACTTTTTACGTGATCACTCCAGACATCTACCGCCTTACCTGGATTAGCATATTTGTTAATAGTCAACATGTAAGCTTGACCAAAATAAGTGTTACAAGAATTGTAGATTCCGTTATGAAGTTGATGAGGTCCAAAACCGTGACATTTCATAAAACGACCGCCTCCATAACTAAATCCGTGGTGGCACATAAAAGTCGTCTGTTCGTTAATAACTCCTTCTTGAAGAGCTACTAGACCAGTAAGAATTTTAAATGGAGAACCTGGAGGATACTCAGCCAAAAGTCCTCTGTCATATAATGGTTTTGCGATAGAATCGTGATATAATAACGTGTAATTTTTAGATCTTTGACGCCCAACCATAATACCAGGATCGTAAGAAGGTGCAGTAACCAATGCTAAAATTTCTCCTGTTTTAGGCTCAAGAGCTACAATACCACCTCTTTTGTTGATCATCAATTCTTCACCATACTTTTGAAGTTCGGCATCAATAGTTATATTGATGTCTTCTCCCGCGACGGCAATAGTATCGTATTTTCCTTCTTTGTATGAACCGATTTCACGGTTGTATTTATCTTTTTGAATGTATTTTACACCTTTAATTCCGCGTAAAATCTCTTCATAGCTTTGTTCAACACCTTGTTGTCCAATTAAATCTCCACTATTATAATATGGATTTTTTTCGATTAATTTTTCGTTCACCTGAGTGATGAAACCAAAAATATTGGCTCCGTAATCTACTTCGTAATCACGTAGTGATCTTTTCTGAAAATAAAAACCTTCATACTTTCTGATTTTTTCCTGAAAAGCAGCAAATTCATTTTTATTTAATTGAGATAAAAATACAGAAGGAAGTCTTGGACTGTAAACCTTTGCTTTTTCAATACGCTTGTGATATTCTTCTGGAGTAATATTTAAAAGCGTGCAAAATTCTGCGATGTTTAAATCTTTTTTTACCTCTCTCGGAATTACCATAATATCATAAGAAGCCTGATTGGCTACCAATAATTTACCGTTTCTATCGTATATATAACCTCTTTCAGGATAGTCGTAGACTTTTTTTATCGCATTGTTTTCCGATTTCAATTTGAATGAATCATCGACAATCTGCAGATAAAAGATCCTGATTACTAGCAAAGATGCTGCAATAATAATTATAGTGGGCAGCAGAACTTTTCTCATCGTTTATTGGGCTTAATAAGATAAATTATTATTATGGAGGTAATTATGGTAAATATTGAACTGAATAAGGTTCGCAGTAAAACATCCCAGAAAAACTTGAACTCAAAAGCTAAGAGCACAAATAATACAATATGATGTAAGAGAACCGATACCAGAATAAAAGAAAAACGTTCTGGGGTTAAAGATTCATTTAGTTTAATAGTTTGATATTCGTAACTCAGTCCAAAAGAAAACTTAAAGATATAGGGTCTGTAATACGCTAAAATAACACAGGCAGTGGCATGTATACCGCCTGAATTACAAAACATATCCATTGTAAGTCCAAGTAAAAAACTAGAAATTATTAAACCAGCTTTGTTGCTGTTTACCGGATAAAGTATAATATACAATATATATGGGAAAGGACTTATGTATCCTAGGAAATTCATATTATTGAAAATAACAATTTGAATTGCCAGCAGCATAATAAATCTAAAAATATTTACTAATACAGCGCTACTCATTCTTTTCCTTGCTTTTGTTTTCTAAATTGATGATCTCTTCTCTGTCTTTACTTTTGATAATATAAACGTGTCCTAAGTTTGTCATATCATTAAATAATTTGACTTTTATGACATAAAAACTCGTGTTTTCTTTTTTATAAACAATATCAACCGTCCCGATATTAATTCCTTCTGGGAAAATTGAAGATTGTCCGCCCGTAACAATTGTATCGCCTTTTCTTATCGATGCCAATCTTGGAACGTCTTCTAGCTGCACATAACCAGTACTTTTTCCGTTCCAGGTTAAAGAACCAAAGTGATTTGATTTTTTGATCTTAGCATTAATTCTAGACTTCATATTTAAGATACTTACAACTGTAGAATATCTTGCAGAAGTATTGTCAACCACTCCAATTATACCTAAGCTGTTAATTACACCCATATCAGGTTTTACTCCTTGAGTAGCTCCAGAGTTTAAGGTAATAAAGTTCTCGTGTGTATTGTAAGTGTTGTGAATTACTTTTGATACAATAATGTCGGCAGGTTTTACACCTTTGATACTATCAGCGAGAGGTGCTTTTGTAGTGTCTTTTTGATTAAACAAAAGACTTTTTAGCCTCGCGTTTTCAAGTACAAGCTCATCATTTTCGGCTCTTAAATTCAAATATTCATTTACACGATTGATTTTTTCGTAAACACCTCCGCTTAAAAAATTAGCCGAATTGATTACTCTGCTTCTGTGGAAGGAATGTGATTGAATGGTGAGAGACAATGAAATACCTAAAAGCAGCAAAAACAGCAATCGATGGCTGTTTCGTATAATGAAATTAAAAATTTGCTGCATTTCTTGTTTGGTTATTTTGTTTCAGGATATGCTTTTAGTTTCAAATTTTATTAGAGTTAAATGATGAAATTTAACTCTAATAAAAAAAATGATTGTTATGTCGAATCTTATTTAATTAAGATACTTTTGAATTTTGCAATGTTTTTAAGTGCCATTCCAGTTCCACGAACTACAGCTCTTAATGGATCTTCTGCAATGTAAACAGGTAAATCTGTTTTTTGAGAAATACGTTTGTCAAGACCTCTCAACATCGATCCACCACCAGCTAAATAGATACCAGTGTTGTAGATATCTGCAGCTAACTCTGGAGGAGTTTGAGATAGCGTTTCCATAACAGCATCTTCAATACGCTGAATAGATTTATCTAACGCCTTTGCAATCTCACGGTAAGAAACATCAACTTGTTTTGGTTTACCTGTAAGCAAATCTCTACCTTGAACAGACATGTCTTCTGGCGGTCCGTCTAAATCTTCGATAGCCGCTCCAATTTGAATTTTGATTTTTTCAGCAGTACTTTCTCCAACAAATAAGTTGTGCTGTGTACGCATGTAATACACGATATCATTTGTGAAAACGTCACCCGCAATTTTTACCGATTTGTCACAAACAATTCCGCCTAATGCAATTACAGCGATTTCAGTTGTACCACCTCCGATATCTACGATCATGTTACCTTTTGGCTGCATAATATCGATACCAATACCAATAGCTGCTGCCATTGGCTCGTGAATTAAGTAAACTTCTTTTCCGTTTACACGCTCACAAGATTCTTTTACAGCACGCATCTCAACCTCAGTAATTCCAGACGGAATACAAACTACCATTCTTAAAGCTGGAGTAAACATTCTCTTTTTTAATGCAGGAATGCTTTTAATGAACATATTGATCATTTTTTCCGAAGCATCAAAATCGGCAATTACACCATCTTTCAAAGGCCTTATGGTCTTGATGTTTTCATGCGTTTTACCTTGCATCATGTTGGCTTCTTTACCAACAGCGATGATTTTGCCGGATACTCTATCACGTGCCACGATAGAGGGGCTGTCAATAACAACTTTATCATTATGAATGATTAAAGTGTTTGCGGTACCAAGGTCTATTGCAATATCCTCGGTCATGAAATCAAAAAATCCCATAAGTTTTTTAGGGGTTTAAAATGTTATAAATTATTTATCGAACAAAGTTAAACAAATTAATGTTTAAAATGACGCGTTCCAGTAAATACCATCGCAAGATTATTTTCGTTGCAATAATTTATGCTTAATTCGTCTTTTATCGAACCTCCTGGCTGAATTACAGCAGTTATTCCTGCTTTTTTGGCTAATTCTACACAGTCCGGAAATGGGAAAAATGCATCACTTGCCATCGAGGCTCCATTTAAATCAAATCCAAAAGCTTTTGCTTTGTCAACAGCCTGAATTAAAGCGTCAACTCTTGAAGTCTGACCTGTGCCAGATGAAATCAATGTTCCGTTTTTAGCAAATACAATGGTGTTTGATTTTGTATTCTTGCAGATTTTAGAAGCAAAGATCAAATCTTCGATCTCTTGAGCAGTAGGTTCTGTAATTGTAACGGTTTTTAAATGCTCTTTATTATCAGTAATATTATTTCTGTCCTGAATTAACAAACCATTAAGACAAGTTCTTACTTGACGAGATGGCAATTCAACATCGTTTTGAACTAAAATAATTCTGTTTTTCTTCTCTTGAAGTACTTCAATTGCCTCATTATCATATTCTGGAGCAATTACAACCTCGCAGAATAACTTGTTGATTTCTTGAGCAGTTTCTAAATCAATTTTAACATTTGAAATTAGAACTCCTCCAAAAGCAGAAGTCGGATCACAAGCTAAAGCTGCTAAATAAGCCTCGCTGATTGTTTTTCTAGAAGCCAATCCGCAAGCATTGTTGTGTTTTAAGATTGCAAATGTTGGTCCGTCAGTTTTGAATTCAGCAATTAAGTTTACTGCAGCATCAACATCCAATAAGTTGTTGTATGATAATTCTTTTCCGTGAACTTTTTTGAACATAGCATCAAAATCGCCAAAGAAAAATCCTTTTTGGTGAGGGTTTTCACCATATCTTAAAACTTGACCGTTTGCAATGCTTTCTTTGTAAATAGTCTCGTCTGTGTTGAAATAATTAAAAATAGCTCCGTCATAGTGAGAAGAAACGTGGAATGCTTTTGTAGCAAACAATCTTCTGTTTTCTAAAGTTGTAGAACCATTTTGCTCAGTAATTAAATCTAAGAGCAAACTGTATTCGTTTACTGAAGCTACAATTACAGTGTCTTTGAAGTTTTTTGCACCAGCACGGATTAATGAAATACCGCCAATGTCAATTTTTTCAATAATATCTTGTTCGCTTGCGCCAGAAGCAACTGTTTTTTCAAAAGGATATAAATCAACAATCACTAAATCGATCTGCGGAATATCAAATTCCTTCATTTGCTGCACATCACTTTCATTGTCTTGACGATTCAAGATTCCACCAAAAATTTTTGGATGTAATGTTTTTACTCTTCCACCAAGAATTTCAGGGAAAGAAGTAATATCTTCAACAGGAACTACCGGAATACCAAGGTTTTTGATAAAATCTTCTGTTCCTCCAGTTGAATAAAGTGTTACATTTTGTTCGTGTAATTTTCTAACAATTGGCTCTAATCCATCTTTAGAAAAAACTGAAATTAATGCTGATTGTATTTTTTTTGTTGTGCTCATTGTGTAGTTATGTTTTTCAGTCTGCAAAAGTAGTTTTTTTATATATTATTTTAAAGTAATTATTGTAACAAAATGGTAAAAAAATCTACTGATGAGTAAGTTAACTTTTATTAGGTTTTTGTTTTTAAATTATTGAATTTTACTCTATTGAAAAATACCAAAATATGATTGTCTATTTAAGATTATTAAAAGAAAGTCTAAGTTTCGCTATTAATGCACTTCGCAATAACAAATTGAGAACATTGTTGTCTTTGTTAGGCGTAACTATTGGAATTTTTTCAATTATTGCTGTTTTGGCTGCTGTTGATTCTTTAGACAAAAAAATCACTAAAGATTTGAGCAGCTTAGATAAAAATACGATTTATTTAATGAAATTCAGTTTTGGACCGTCCGAAATTCCACAATGGAAAAGAGAACAGTTCCCAAACGTAAAATATGACGAATACATTGCACTTAAAAATTCAATGAATAATACCGATCAAGTCGGATTTCAGCTTTTCGTAAATAGAGAAAGTTTAAAATACGATTCAAAAACCGTGAGCGATGTAAATATAATTCCGTCGTCAAGCGAAATGGTCGATATTGATGGATTAAGTTTTGATAAAGGAAGATTTTATAATGAATCCGAATCAAATTCTGGAACAGCAGTTGTTGTTTTAGGACATGATATTGCCGACGGACTTTTTGGAGAAAGTGATCCGATTGGTAAAAACATTCGTTTGTACGGACAGCGTTTTACTGTAATTGGTGTAATGGCAAAACAAGGAGCCGGTTTTTTTGGAGACAGTAACGATACTTCGGTTTATCTTCCTGTGAATTTTCTTCGCAGAATGTACGGGGACAGTGATGCAATGACGCCAATGATTGTTTTGAAACCTACAAAAGGTGTTGATATGGAGGCGTATAAAGCAGAAGTGACGCAAAAAATAAGATCAATACGCGGAATGAAAGCGGGAGAAATGGACAATTTTTTTATTAATGTACTTTCTGGATTCACCGATTTTATCGACGGAATTTTAGGTCAAATGAATTTTGTAGGCTGGATTATCAGCGGATTTTCTCTTTTAGTCGGCGGTTTCGGGATTGCCAATATTATGTTTGTTTCGGTTAAAGAAAGAACCAATCTTATTGGTATTCAGAAATCATTAGGAGCAAAAAATAAATTTATACTTTTTCAATTTTTGTTTGAAGCTGTAATTCTATCTGTTATTGGTGGAATCATCGGACTTCTAATGGTTTGGGGAATTGCATTCGCTTTAACCAAATTGCTCGATTTTGAGTTTGTTCTCAGTTTAGGAAATATAATTTTGGGGACAACTCTTGCTGCTATTATTGGATTGATTTCAGGGATTCTTCCTGCAATTTCAGCAGCGAATTTAGATCCAGTTGAAGCGATTCGAACAGGAATGTAGTTTTTTTTCTTAGGGTCAAAGGTTCAGAGAAACAAAGGGTCAAAGGTTTTTGAAATGGTTAAGGTACTGATTTATCAAGATTCAAAGATTTTTGTAAAGCTTTTAAAGTTTATATATGAATTGCCTCCAGCTTTAGCTGGAGGTTTATTTTTTTAAGAAGTAGAGACTTTAGTCGAATTGATTAGGAAGCTTTATTTTTGTTCGATCCCATTTAATAGAGTCAGGATAATAGTAAATATGTTCGTTTCTGTTGTTTTTATATTTTAAAACTGTGTCTTCTTCTTGCGTTGTTCTTCTTATTTCAAATGCCCGTAATTTGTTTTTATTTATAAAATTAAAAAAAGATGTGTTTTTTATTGTGTCATTTTGAGATGCAACAATTAGTATTCTGTATCTTTCTTCTTTGATTAAAATATTTTCAGAAAGAAAGTCGTTAATACTTCCTTTTGGAATTTTGACTATATCTTTTGGTTGCAAATTGATAAAATGAGGTAAAGTGTCATTCTCTAATCCTGTTCCGCATATAGCTCCTGTATATTCTTTTTGATAATAATAAAAATGACCTTTTTTATCAATTAATAATTGACTTTCATTGTAGAAACCTTTAGGTGGAAGAGGGATGTTTTTTCCCTTTAAATAATTTGAAAGTTTAATATCCTCATAAGAAATAATATATGGTTTGTTTTTTATGATGATGTTTTCTTTTCTCTTATCGCAATTGGAAAGAAGAAAACAAATCATAAAACCAATAAAAATTCTAGCCATAAAGAATAAGATTTAAAATAAAGATATAAAAAAATCCCAAGAAGTAATTTCCTAGGATTTTCTATTGAATTTATATGTTTGTGAGAGTTCTATTTCTCTTTTAATAATTTTTCTAAATATTCAACCTTTTCTTTTTCTGCCTGAAGCATACGTTCGTAAAGTTCAATAACTTTATCTAATGGATTGAATGTGCAATGAGTTGGATTAAACATTCCATTTATCCCAGTACTTGTGCTGTTATCATAAAAACTATTGAAATAATTAATCATATTTTCTTCAGTAAAGTTTTTAATTGCTTCAGTACTAACGCCAAGAGCTTTTGCTACTTCTTCAAGTTTTGCATCTTCTATGGTTTCGCTGTTTTCTAATATCGATACAGATTGTTGAGATATTCCCAAAGCTTGTGCCAATGCT
The DNA here is from genome assembly GCF_042678225.1 of Flavobacterium artemisiae. Lineage (NCBI taxonomy): Bacteria > Pseudomonadati > Bacteroidota > Flavobacteriia > Flavobacteriales > Flavobacteriaceae > Flavobacterium > Flavobacterium artemisiae. The sequence goes on from NZ_JBHUDZ010000012.1 coordinate 540,244, forward strand.
TCTTGCTTCATGTCTTTAAGTTCGCGAATACGACTTATTTTTCGTCCTATATGAATTGGTTTTGTTGCTGTGCTCATAATTCAAAGATATTTATATTACTTTAGAAAAAAATAGATTTCGGTAAAAAACAAGTCAATTTATGTGCTATACATTTTTCAATTATTTTGACTGTTATCTTGTGTTTAGAAACAAAAATACAATTTTTCAGACAAGTATTCGTATTTGAAACGTAGTTTGCTTTCCTGCAAGGTTTCCAAAACCTTACAAGAGAACTTAACTGAACTTATATAACTTATATGGTTTAAAAACAAAAAAAATCCCAAGAAGCAATTTCTTGGGATTTCGTATTTTGAATAGTTTTAAAACTATCTAATATCATTGTTTTGAATTAAATCGATGTATAAGTTGATCTTATCTTTCAATTCTTTTCTAGGCGTGATAAAGTCTAAGAAACCGTGCTCTAAAAGAAACTCAGCAGTTTGGAAACCTTCTGGTAAATCTTTTCCTGTAGTATCACGTACAACACGCGGACCAGCAAAACCAATCAAAGCGCCTGGTTCAGAGATGTTTATGTCTCCTAACATTGCGTAAGATGCAGTTGTTCCACCCGTTGTTGGATCTGTACAAAGAGAGATGTAAGGTAATTTAGCTTCCGCTAATTGAGCTAATTTTACAGAAGTTTTTGCTAATTGCATTAAAGAATAAGCAGCTTCCATCATACGAGCTCCACCAGATTTAGAAATCATTACAAAAGGCAATTTGTTTTTGATCGCGTGATCAATACCTCTTGCGATTTTTTCTCCTACAACAGCTCCCATAGATCCACCAATAAAAGCGAAATCCATACAGCAGATTACAAGTTCTCTTCCTTTAGATTTTCCTACTCCCGTACGTACAGCGTCTTTAAGATGAGTTTTTTCCATTACATCTTTTAATCTTTCTGCATATTTTTTTGTATCCACAAAATGCAGAGGATCTTTAGAAGTCATGTTTTTATCTAACTCAACAAATTCGTTGTTGTCGAATAAAATTTCAAAATAGGTTGCGCTTCCAATTCGAACGTGAAAATCATCTTCAGGGCTTACGAATAAATTTCTCGCTAATTCGTCAGCATCAATAATTTTTCCAGTAGGAGATTTGTACCACAATCCTTTCGGAACGTCCATCTTGTCTTCTGTCGCGGTCGTAATCCCTTTTTCTTGTCTTTTAAACCAAGCCATTTTTTAAAATTTAAGATTTAAGATTTTAGACTTTAGATTTTAGATTCCAAAAAGAAATCTAAAATCTAAAATCAGATATCTAAAATTATAGTGTATTCACATTGTTTAAGTCAGCAAAAGCTTGTTCAAGTCTTGCGTTGAATGTTACTTCGCTTTCACGAACCCATCTTCTTGGATCGTAATATTTTTTGTTTGGAGCATCTGCACCTTCTGGGTTACCGATTTGAGATTTCAAATAGTCAAGATTTTTAACCATATAATCACGGATTCCTTCAGTGTATGCAAACTGTAAATCTGTATCAATGTTCATTTTGATAACTCCGTAGCTAATTCCTTCTCTGATTTCTTCAAGTGTAGAACCTGAACCTCCGTGGAAAACGAAATCAACTGGATTGTGTCCTGTGTTGAATTTGTTTTGTACGAAATCCTGAGAATTTTTTAAGATTTTTGGAGTCAATTTTACGTTTCCTGGTTTGTAAACACCGTGAACGTTTCCAAAAGCAGCAGCGATTGTAAATTTAGGACTTACTTTAGAAAGTTCTTCGTAAGCATAAGCTACTTCTTCTGGCTGCGTGTATAATTTTGAGCTGTCAACATCAGAGTTATCAACACCATCTTCTTCACCACCTGTAATACCAAGCTCGATTTCTAATGTCATACCCATTTTGCTCATTCTAGCTAAATACTCTTTACAGATCTCGATATTTTCTTCGATTGGCTCCTCAGACAAATCGATCATATGAGAACTAAATAATGGTTTTCCTGTTTCTGCGAAATGTTTTTCAGAAGCATCTAATAAACCATCAATCCAAGGCAAAAGTTTTTTTGCACAGTGGTCAGTATGTAGAATTACAGTTGCACCGTAAGCTTCTGCTAATGTATGAATGTGTTTTGCTCCCGCGATTCCTCCTGCGATAGCCGCTTTTTCTCCAGCATTTGATAATCCTTTTCCAGCGTTGAATTGTGCTCCACCATTAGAGAATTGAATAATTACCGGTGCATTTAATTTTGCAGCAGTTTCAAGAACTCCATTGATTGTGCTTGACCCGGTTACGTTTACTGCAGGTAAAGCAAAACCTTTTTCTTTAGCGTAATTAAAGATTTCCTGAACCTGATCTCCAGTAGCTACTCCCGGTTTAATGTTGTGTGCCATTTTTAATTTTTTTTATAGTTGTTTTTAGTTTTTAGGTTGCAAAAATAAGAATTAATTAGCATTAGAACGGATAATTTATACCAAAATTTAAAACGGAGTGCCCAAAATTGTACTCTTTAAACCATCGGTCTCCCTTCGCATGCGCCGGATTATAAGTCTTAAAGCCTAAATCTAAACGAATAACAAAAAAGCTTAAATCGTATCGTAAACCAAATCCTGTCCCTAAAGCAATTTCTTCTAAATCGTTTAAGTTGTTAAATTTTGCTTTCTCATCTATCACATTATCCATCACATTCCAGATATTCCCGGCGTCTGCGAAGATGGCTCCCTTCACATCTCCGAAAATTTTGAAACGAAATTCGCCGCTCAAAGCAATCTTCATATTGGCTTCATTAAAGTCGTTTACAGCATTTGTGCTTCCTGGTCCGAGAGCATACGGCTGCCACGCACGATTATCGTTGGAACCTCCTGCGTAATAACTTCGTGAAAACGGAATATAATTAGAGTTTCCAAAAGGAATCGCGATCCCGAAGAAACTTCTAACTGCCAAAACTTTTTCTTTACCAAAATCCCAGTGTTTGATATAATCAAATTCTGTTTTAATGTATTCAGAATATTCTAGATTGAAAATTTCATAGTTTCCTCTTGCATTTTTTGGCAGATTTCCAATAGCAGAAACGGCAGATAATAATGTTCCAGCAGATTCAATTTTTGCTCTTATTTGATAAAAAGTATTATCAGCAAGATCTTTTTTGGTTGTTTTTGTGAAAGTGTAATTGGTTGCTAGAATAAAATCATTTTCCGTCAAACGAATTCTTCTTTCCTCAATACTTTCAACTTCTTTGTACTGAGGGTCAGATGGAGTTAAATCGGTTTGGCCAGTTAAAACTTCATTGGTAAAATCGGTAGTTCCTTTTGGAATTGTTAAGTTATTATTGCCATCTACTTCTGCATTTTTATTGTAAACACTTGCTATATTATTCAAATCATCATAAGAAGAAGTGTAAACATTGTAATAATTACCAGGATTTAAATTACGAACAAATTGCGCATTTAAAAGTTCAAATTTAGCAGTATTGTGTCTTTTAGGTGTCCAGTTATAAGCAATACCTCCTGTAAAGTTTTCTTTATCCAGACCAATATTACGCTGTTTAGAAAAACCAGAAGATATTTGTGTAGAAGGAATCATACTTTTCGGAATAATCTTTTCTGTTCCAAAAGGCAGTAATATTCTAGGAAAATTCAGTTTTAAATCCAATCCATATTCAGAAACATTGAAGAAATTATCATTCGGATTGGCCATATCTCTTGAAGAACCAATATTTAAACGGGCAGAAATTTCTAAAGTTTCAGCGCGATTAAATACATTTCGAATTGTTTCAGAAACACTCGCTCCAATTCCAAAATCTTGAATGTTAGAGTGCGTGAAGTCAAGCGTGGCTCCAAAACTATATTTTTTTCTAGGCGTTAAATAAACATTTGCAATTAAAGATTCTGCTGCTGGATCTCTCTTATCAACTTCATATTGAATAGAAGGATAATTGAAGATCTTTAAATTATTTAAATATCGAGAAGAAAGGGTAGTTCTAAAATCGGCAAAAGAACCTCCTTTAGTAATAAAAATAGCATCAGTAATAGCTCGCGGTTTGTACTTTAATGTTTTATAACTGTATAAATTAAAGTTGTTGTATGTTGTGCTGTCGGTAACTGGCTTTTTTGCATTTGCAGCAGAATAATCGGTGTAAATATTTACGTCGCTTATTTTGTACAGTTTAAAAGGTTCTGTACGGCTCGAATCTCTTTCTTGAATATTATTGTTGTTAATAATTAAAGTAACATTGGCTTTGTTTTTTTTGCCAATGGTATCAATGTCAAAAGTTACATAAGTAGGCTGAAAATAGTAAGCTCCGTGATTTCTAAAATAAGTGGTAATTCTGTTTTTTTCTTCTTCAAAATCAGAAGTTTTGTATTGATTTCCAGATTTTATAAAAGAAGGTTCGTTATTTGTTTTATATAATGAATCAAGAGCCGGAGTCATGATTTTGGTCGAAATAGTATCAATAATATAAGCTGGACCTGTAGTTATATTATAGTTTACTTCGGCCTTTTTACGCCCGAGACTGTCAATCGTATAATCGGTTTTAATATCAAAAAAACCATTGTTAAAATAATAATATTTTAAACGAAGTAAGGATTTCTTTGTTTTAGAAGTGTCTATAATTACAGGCGGTTCACCAGTATTTTTTAAAAATTCATGAATACCTTTGTAATAAAAAGACTGCCCAAGACGATCGACTTGTTTTGCCGAATATATTTTGGACATACGCTCGTATTTACCAGGATGTTTTTTAAATTTTGCCTGATAGGTTGAATCGGGATTTAAATTGGCAAGATTATAAAGATTTAAACGTAAACGATATCCAAGTAAAGTTCCGTTTGGCTTTTGGTACATTTGATTAGAGGCAGTTTCATCATTTGTTGATTTGCCATTTACCAAAATATTATTTTTTACAAGAAGGTTTTTTCCATCAGGAACTCTTTTTACAGCATTACAAGCACAAATTAATGTTGCTATTAGAATAAATGCTGTTATTTTTGTGGAATTGTTTTTCAAGTGTTCTTAAATATTTAATTCAAAAGTACATTATTTTATGGTTAGTAAAAACCAAATAAAGCTTATCTCTAGTTTACATCAAAAAAAGCATCGTTTTGCTAATCAATTATTTTTTGCCGAAGGAGTAAAAGTAATTCAAGAATTGTTGGAATCCAATTTCGAATTAGACCATTTATATACTACGATAAATGATTTTGAAACAGTTCAGTCTTCAAAACGAACTCTTATTAATGAACAAGAACTAAAAAAAATAAGTGCTTTGTCAACTCCAAATACGTGTTTGGCGGTTTTCAAAATGCCATCCGAAAACAAAATGATCAATTCTGGTCTGATTCTGGCTTTAGACGATATTCGAGATCCTGGAAACCTAGGAACTATTCTTCGTCTTTGCGATTGGTTCGGAATAAAACAAATCGTCTGTTCTAAAGAAACAGTAGATATTTATAATCCAAAAGTAGTACAGGCAACAATGGGCTCTATTACTCGCGTAAATGTGAATTATGTTGATCTGAAAACGTTTTTAAATCAGACAGAAATGCCAGTTTTTGGAACTTTCATGGATGGAGACAATATTTATCAATCTGATCTTCCGCAGGACGGAATCATTATTATGGGTAATGAAGCCAATGGAATTTCTGCAGAAATTGAAAAATCAGTTACCAGTCGTTTAACGATTCCAAGATTTGGTGAGCTCCAAAAAACCGAAAGTTTAAATGTAGCAACAGCAACAGCAATTATTCTTAGTGAATTTAAACGAAAGAGTTAAGAAATTGTTTTAATGAAATGTGAAATTTATTAAAATAGCTCTAGATTTCATAGAATCAATATTATCAGTCCATGGACTTGGGCCATTTGCTGGATTGTCACGAATTAATTCGTCGCTAATACCAAACATTCCTCTTACTGAAGGAGAAAAGATAAAATATTCTGTAAAGATATCAATTCCTAATCCCAGTTCGTAAGCTCCAGTCCATTGTTTTACTCTAAATTTCTGCTGGAAGTTATCGTCTTTAGACTTCGCATTACTGGATAGATTTAATGTCGTAGACATACCTCCTACCAAATAAGGGCGAATGTTTCCAGTTCGCAGAGCAGAAAACTTTAATAACAAAGGAAAATGAATATAGGTGCTGTTTACCTCGCGCAGATAATCTCTTTCTAGATTACCCATTTCTGGATAATACAAATCACGTTTTGTATAATACAAACCTGGTTCAAAACGCAGATTTAAATATTCCTGCAGTCTTAAATCGGCTACAACACCTACGTTAAATCCAGTTGTCTTTTTTACCTGAATATCTGCTTTTGGCGGTGTTTTGTAATCAAATTTAAAGTCGAAACTATTAAAACCTAAATAATAACCGAAATAAAGGCGTTGTTTCTGCCAGTTTTCAAGGTTAATAATAGGATCCTTGCTAAACATATTTTTAGCAAATTGGGAATAACCTTTTGTCGTTAAGACCAATAAAATTAAGATTACAGCTTTTTTCATACTATTTTTTAGATGCAGAATAAATCGTTGCAACGCCAAAAGTTTGCGGCATAGCTACAACATTTATAAACCCAGTTTTTCTCAAAATATTGTTTAAGGCTTCTCCATACGGAAAAGCAGCAGCAGATTCAGATAAATAACCGTAAGCATTATTATCTTTAGAAAACAATTTTCCAATTAATGGAAGGATGTTTTTGCTGTAAAATTTGTAACCTTGTTTGTACGGAAATTTGTCTGGAACAGAAGTTTCTAATATTACAAAAATTCCGTTTGGTTTTAAAACACGTAAAATTTCCGCAAAACCTTTTTCTAGATGTTCAAAATTTCTAACGCCGAAACCTACAGTAATAGCGTCAAAATAATTATCTTCAAAAGGCATATTTTCAGAATCACCAAGTACTAATTCAATAGTATTAGATAAGTTTTTTTCAGCTACTTTCTTTTTACCAACTTCAAGCATACCAGCAGAAATATCCAGACCTATAATTTTTTCAGCATTAGTCTGCGCTAATAAAATAGCCAAATCTCCAGTTCCTGTAGCAATATCTAGAATAACCTTTGGTTTTGTGTCCGAAACTAATTTTAATACTTTTTTGCGCCATTTAACATCGATTCCAAATGAAATGACACGGTTCAAATTATCGTAATTCCCAGAAATGTTGTCAAACATTTGAGTTACTTGTTCTTTTTTACCTAAGGTAGAATCTTTATATGGAGTTATTTTTTCAGACATTTTTTTTATTTAGGGCAAATATAAACAATCTAGCTTAACTGTAATTGAGTTTTTTAAATTGTAAATTAAATGTTTTGAGAAGGTTTGTTATAGGATATCTCAAAAGAAATTTCAGCATCCCTAAATCTAGGTATTTTGCAAATATCCCTAAATCTTGGTATTGTCTAGTAGGCCTATTCTTTGCAACTTTGTTAAAGTAAAAATGATTAAAGTTTTAATGATTGATAATTGAAACTTAGGCTCAATCAAATGAGTATTTTTTGCACTGGTAAGCATTTGTTCTTGCAGGTAGTTTTGTAAGTATTGTTCTTGGGGGAAATACTATTAAAAGTGCGAAATACGTTCTTAGGATTAAATTTGTTTTTGGAAATTTTAATTTTCTGCCTTTAATATCTTAGTGGTATTTGTTATTAAAGGCGTTTTGAGATTTAGGTCTCAATTTACATTAAATGTTATTCAGTTATTTCAAGTGTTTTAAACATTTGTGATTTTTTTTAACAAAACTATTTCTTGAGCGAGTCAGGTCTAAAAAATCAATTGTTTGTAAAAACACCCTTCAAAAGAGGGTGTTTTTTATTTTATTTACGAATGTAAGTTTCGTAAGTATAATCATAAAGATGTTTGTCGTCTTTAAAATTCTCTTCAGATTCTACCAAAAGCCATTCGTCCTTATTTATTTTAGGGAAAAAAGTATCAGCATCAAAAGTGTGATGCACTTTGGTTAATTCTATAATATCTGTAAACGGAAGAGCAAGATTATAGATTTCACCGCCGCCAATAATATAATTATCCTCGTCTTCAGGACAAACTTCAATAGCTTTTTCGATACTGTCAACAACAATGCATCCTTCTGGCTTGTAATTTTCCTGACGCGTGATTACGACGTGTGTTCTATTAGGAAGAGGTTTAGGAAAACTTTCAAAAGTTTTTCTTCCCATAATGATGTAATGACCAGTTGTAAGCGTTTTGAATCTTTTAAAATCATTTGGCAAATGCCATACTAAATCATTGTTTTTTCCAAGTGCATTATTTTCGGCCACAGCCGCTATCATTATAATCATGGTAAGCTTATTCTAAATTTTAGTTTCATTGTCTTCGTTTACAGAAGACTCAAGTTGACTTATTCTTTTTTGCTGCAAGGCAACCAATCTGTCAATTTGTTCTCTTTCCCATTTTTTGTTCATAAAACGATCGGTAATATAAACTTTTATAAAATGAAGAATAAAAATAAAAAGCCAGATCGTAACGCCCCAAATACACCAGTTTTGTGTCGTTCCTTCACCAAATCCAAAAAATCTATTGGCAACAAATAAAAATAAACTTCCTATCAGAAAAAGTACAAAATGAAAATAAAGGATTTTTTTTTGTCTTAATCGTCGTCTAGCATACTCGTATTGTTCGTGTACTTCTTTTTCCATAAGATAAAAATGAGATTATAAAGTTAAAATTTATTTTTAAAAGACACTATTTTGTTGTTGGAATATTTGTTTTAAAAGCATCTGCAGGTTTGAATTATAAAATTTAAGGTACATTAAATTATTGATATCATTAAAAAACTGTAGTGTTTTTCGGATAATCGCAAATCGATCAGGCAGATGCATATCTTGTAGTGATTTTGTTTAATTTTATTTTATAAATCTAAAAACTAAATAGTTATGTCTTTGAAAAAACAATTTGTTAAAACGAAACCAGTATGTAAAGTTACTTTTTCGATAGATGCAAAAGAGGCCAGTTCGGCAGCAGTTGTAGGTGATTTCAATAATTGGAATGCCGAAGAAGGGGCTTTGAGTAAATTAAAAAACGGAACTTTTAAGGCTACCTACGATTTAGTTAAAGATGCCATTTATGAGTTTAAGTATTTAATTGACGGAGCATACGTAAACGATCCCGAAGCTGATTCTTATAAATGGAATGATTATGCTGGAAGTGAAAATAGTGTTTTAGTTGTATAAAAAAATCCGCTTAAATTTTAAGCGGATTTTGTTTTTTATACGGCAACACTTCCCTTTATAGCGGGATGCGGATCATAATCGACCAATGTAAAATCATTATAGTCAAAATCAAAAATGTTTTTGATCTCTGGATTCAAAATCATTTTTGGTAATGGTTTAGGTTCTCTTGACAATTGCAGTTCCAATTGTTCAAAGTGATTGTTGTAAATGTGAGCATCACCAAATGTGTGAATAAAATCTCCTGGCTCTAAATCGCAAACCTGAGCAATCATCATTGTTAATAATGCATAAGATGCAATGTTAAATGGAACGCCTAAAAAGATATCAGCACTTCTTTGATATAATTGACAAGAAAGTTTTCCTTTAGTTTCTCCTTTTTCAAGATCTGGACTTGCTACATAAAACTGAAAAAAGGCGTGGCATGGAGGTAAAGCTGCTTTGTTATTAGCAACATTTTCTTCGAATGACTTTTTAGTATCAGGTAAAACAGAAGGATTCCAAGCAGAAACCAGCATTCGACGGCTGTTTGGATTAGTCTTTAATTCTGTAATTAATTCAGAAATCTGATCAATTTCTTCGCTGTTCCAGTTTCTCCATTGATGTCCGTAAACTGGTCCTAAATCGCCGTTTGTATCGGCCCATTCATCCCAGATTTTAACACCGTTTTCTTTTAAATAATTGATGTTTGTATCGCCTTTTAAAAACCAAAGCAATTCGTAAATAATAGATTTTAAATGCAGTTTTTTGGTTGTTACCATTGGGAAACCTTCACTTAAATCAAAACGCATCTGGTAGCCAAAAACACTTTTTGTTCCCGTTCCCGTTCTGTCGCCTTTTTGATTGCCGTTTTCTAAAACGTGTTTTACTAAATCTAAGTATTGTTTCATTTGGATAAAATCTAATATTAATCTGAAATTCTAAAATCTGCTATTGAGATTTTATCTTCTAGAAATTTCGTCTCTAATTTTGGCTGCTTTTTCGTAATCTTCCTGCGAAACCGCTTGATCCAAAAGCTCATTTAATTCCTGAAGTGAATGTTTGGCATAAACATCTCCAGATTGGTTGCTTTCTTCTTCGTGTCCAAAAGTTTCTGGATTAGACAAAACATCATCGATTTCCTGCGCGCCAGAATCAGTTTCTGCAGTATTTGACTTTAGATAGATACCAGCTTTATCTAAAATATTTTTATAAGTAAAAATTGGAGCATTAAAACGTAATGCCAAAGCAATTGCGTCTGATGTTCTCGCGTCGATGATTTCTTCAATTTTATCTCTTTCGCAGATTAAACTTGAATAAAATACGCCGTCAACCAATTTGTGAATGATTACTTGTTTTACAACAATATCAAATCTCTCAGCAAAATTTTTAAATAAATCGTGCGTTAATGGGCGAGGAGGTTTAATCTCTTTTTCTAAAGCAATCGCAATAGATTGAGCTTCAAAAGCGCCAATAACAATCGGAAGTTTTCTTTCGCCGTCAACCTCGTTCAAAATCAAAGCATAAGCTCCATTTTGCGTTTGGCTATATGATATTCCTTTTATGGATAGTTTTACTAGACTCATATATGTAAATAAAAAGGGCATTTAATGCCTCATTTTGTGCTTTTTTTGGTTGAAAAATAAAGCTGCAATTTTAGTCAAAAAATATGGAACAAAAAAGCTGCCTATAAACAAAGATACAATATCTTGTTTTTAGGCAGCAATATTTTTTAAGAGAATTCTTGAATTAAGAATGCTGTGCTTTAAAAGCTTTTAATTTCTCAATTAATTGAGGTACGATCTCAAAAGCATCACCAACAACTCCGTAATCTGCCACTTTAAAGAAAGGAGCTTCTGCGTCGTTATTGATTACAACTTTAACTTTAGAAGAGTTGATACCTGCAATATGCTGAATCGCTCCAGAAATACCTACAGCAATGTATAAGTTAGTTGCAACAGGTTTTCCTGTTTGTCCAACGTGCTCGCTGTGAGGTCTCCATCCTAAATCTGAAACTGGTTTAGAACAAGCTGTAGCAGCACCTAAAACAGAGGCCAATTCTTCGATCATTCCCCAGTTTTCAGGACCTTTTAAGCCACGTCCGCCAGAAACTACGATATCCGCGTCAGCGATAGAAACTTTTCCAGAAACTTTTTCTACAGAATCCACTTTAATTCCGAAGTCATTGTCACCAATTGTTGGGTTGAAATCTTCAACAGCTCCAGCTCCAGTACTTTCGAAAATTCCGTAAGAGTTTTTAGCCAAACCAAGAACTTTTACATCTGTGCTGATTTCTGTTATGTTGAAAGCTTTGTTAGAAAAAGCATTTCTTTTTACTTGAAATGGTGAAGTGCTTACCGGAAGACCAACCACATTTGAAGCGAAACCTGCTTCTAGAGCAACAGCTACAAGTGGAGAAAGGTAAATACTGTCTGTTGTAGAAGAAAGTAAAATTACTTTTGCTCCTTCTTTTTGAGCAGCTTGTTTGATAACATCAGCATAAGCCTTTGCATTGAAGCCAGCTAATTTATCATTGCTTACTTTTAATACTTTATCAACGCCATATTTTGCTAATTCGCTAACGTCGCTGATGTTTACAGTTACAGCAGTAACTGTTGTTCCTAATGATTCTGCTACTTTTTTAGCGTAAGAAGCCAATTCGAAAGCAACTTTTTTAAATTTTCCTTCTGCAGATTCTGCGTATATTAATAATGACATAATAATTTTAGATTTTGGATTTTAGATTTCAGATTTTAAAATTGAAATCTAAAATGATTATTGATTTAGATTTTGAAGTGAATCAAATGTTGATTTAGATTTAGTTGCGGTATGCAATCTAAAATCTAAGCGCTACAATCTTAAATCACCTTCGCCTCGTTGTGTAACAAATTAATTAACTCGTCTAAATTGTCTGGAGAAACTAATTTTACTGCAGATTTTGGAGCTGGTTTTTCAAATTTCACCGCTTTTGTATTTACTGTAGCATCAACTGGCTCAAGAATAGTAAGTGCTTTTGTTCTTGCTGTCATAATTCCTCTCATGTTCGGGATACGCAAATCTTTCTCTTCAACAAGACCTTTTTGAGCTCCAATAATTAATGGAAGAGAAGTGCTGACAGTTTCTTTTCCACCATCAATTTCACGAACTGCTTTTACGTTAGTTCCATCAACAGTTAAACTTGTACAAGAATTTAAGAAGTTAGAACCTAAAATTCCAGCAATCATTCCAGGAACCATTCCACCGTTATAATCTAAAGACTCTTTTCCTGCAATTACTAAGTCGTAACCACCGTTTTTAATTACTTCTGCTAATTGTTTTGCAACAAAAAATCCATCAGTTGGGTTAGCGTTTACACGAATTGCTTCGTTAGCACCAATTGCAAGAGCTTTACGTAAAGTTGGCTCAGTATCAGGACCTCCAACGTTTACAACCGTTACATTTGCACCTTGCTGCTCTTGAAACCAAATTGCACGTGTAAGACCAAATTCGTCGTTAGGATTAATTACATATTGTACGCCGGCTGTATCAAATTCTGAATCACCGTTTGTAAAGTTAATTTTTGAAGTAGTATCAGGCACATGGCTGATGCAAACTAGTATTTTCATAAGTATATATTTTGAATTTATAATATGCTTTACAAATTTAGAATTTAATTTGGAATAATTATACTATGCATGCATAATATTTTTTAAAACTATTACGATTTCGCAGATTACGTGATTTTGAATGGTTTTCATCGGAGTCTAAAAATAAAAAAGCACTCTTTTTCTCTGATTGTTAGGAATTTTGCAATGATTGACTCTTTAATGCAACTGTTAAAATTGTCTGAGAAATACTAAAATTTGCTTTTATTCGTTTTAGAGATTGAATTCTGGAGCAATAAGAATTAAACAAATAAACCAAAGTTTGTCAAAAAAATGATTTCAATGGTTTTAAGTGTGAATTATACGCTATTATATCGATTTCGTAAATATCACAATAAACTTAAAAAAGTTAAAAGCTAAAGGCAGATCAAACTAAGTGCGATTTTAAATTCAATTTATGCTTTTAAGTTATTTAAAATATTTATTTTTGCTCTTCAGAAAATTCAACATACAATAAAAAATATGAGAACAATACAATTTAGAGAGGCCATTTGTGAAGCAATGAGCGAAGAAATGCGTCGCGATGAATCCATATATTTAATGGGAGAAGAGGTTGCAGAATACAACGGAGCTTACAAAGCTTCAAAAGGAATGCTTGCTGAGTTTGGTGAAAAAAGAGTAATCGATACTCCAATTGCTGAGCTTGGTTTTTCAGGAATTGCAGTAGGTTCTGCAATGAATGGAAACCGCCCTATTGTAGAATATATGACATTCAACTTCTGTTTAGTTGGTATTGATCAAATTATAAATAACGCTGCTAAAATGCGTCAAATGACAGGAGGACAATTTAATGTGCCTATCGTTTTCCGCGGACCAACTGCTTCTGCAGGTCAATTAGGAGCTACTCACTCACAAGCTTTAGAAAACTGGTTTGCTAACACTCCAGGTCTTAAAGTTATTGTTCCTTCAACTCCTTACGATGCAAAAGGACTTTTAAAATCTGCAATTCGCGATAATGACCCTGTAATTTTCATGGAGTCTGAGCAAATGTATGGTGACAAAGGTGAAGTGCCAGACGGAGAATATACAATTCCAATTGGTGTTGCAGATATTAAACGTGAAGGAACTGACGTAACTATCGTTTCTTTCGGAAAAATCATCAAAGAAGCTTTTATTGCTGCAGATGAATTAGCTAAAGAAGGAATCTCTTGTGAGATTATCGATTTAAGAACAGTTCGTCCTATGGACAAAGACGCGATTTTAACTTCTGTTAAAAAAACAAATCGTTTAGTAATTCTTGAAGAAGCTTGGCCAGTTGCAAGTATTTCTTCTGAGATTACATATATCGTTCAGGAACAAGCATTTGATTTCTTAGATGCGCCAATCCAACGTATTACAACTGCAGATACTCCTGCACCTTACTCTCCTGTTTTACTAAAAGAATGGTTGCCAAATGCTGGTGATGTAGTAAAAGCAGTGAAAAAAGTAATGTACAAATAAGAAATTAGTAACAATACCTTAAAAACTTCATCAGTCATATTAATAATTGATGAAGTTTTTTTTTGCCAATATGAAAAGAATAATTTTACTCAGCCTACTCTTTGTATTTGTTTTTGCAGGTATTGGTCTTGCGCAAACTAAAGTGAGTGGAATTGTTTTGGATAAATCAAATCAGCCTATTCCTTTTGCTAATGTGGTTTTTAAAGGCACAAATATTGGAATAGTTTCTAATGAAGACGGCCGCTTTTATTTGGAATCCCCAAATTCACAAAAAACGCTGGTTGTAAGTTCTGCTGGATTTTCAGACAAAGAAATTACGCTCGAAAAAGCTATAAATTATGATTTTAAAATAGTGTTAGGCGAAGCCGAAGCACTAAATGAGGTTGTAATTTTTACAGGAAAAACTTCAAAAAAGAATAATCCCGCGCTGGATATTTTAAGGAAAATCTGGGAGAGAAAACGTAAAAACGGATTGTATCAATTCAATCAATATCAAATGCAGAAGTACGAAAAAGTCGAGTTTGATATGAACACGATTGATAGTGCTTTTATGAAAAATAAACTCTTTAAAGGAATGGAGTTTGTCTTTAACCATGTTGATACTTCTGATGTTACTGGAAAAACCTATCTTCCTATTTTTATTAATGAATCTGTTTATGATGTTTACGGAGATAATAAATTAAAGAAGGTAAAGGAAAATATAACTGGAAATAAAATGTCTGGTTTTAACGGAAATCAGCAGATTTTATCTTTCGTAAAAGACCTTTATTCGGACTATAATATTTACGATAATCATCTTAAATTTTTTGATAAAAGTTTTACAAGTCCGCTTTCAAGAACAGGGATCGATGTCTATAATTATGTTCTAAAAGACAGTGCATTTGTAGATAAAAAATGGTGTTATAATATTGTTTTTTATCCAAGACGTAAAAACGAATTAACTTTTAAAGGAGATTTCTGGGTAAACGATACTACTTTTGCCATCAAAAAAATTAATATGGGCGTTACTAAAAGTGCCAATATTAACTGGGTAAAAGATATTTATATCGAGCAGGAATTTGAGGTAGAAAACGATTCTGTTTTCCTTTTAACCCGTGATTATATGATGTCTGATTTTGCTTTGAATAAGAAAGAAAAATCAAAAGGAGTTTATGGAAAACGTACGACATTATACAGAGGTCATAAATTCAATATTCAGAAACCAGAGAAATTTTATAAAGAGGAAGTCAATTTTATAGACAATGCTGTTTATGAACGACCGCCCGAATTCTGGGAAGAAAACCGTTTTGAGAAATTAAACAAAGATGAAGCGGGTATTTATAAAATGCTTGATACACTGCAAACAGTCAAGCGCTTTAAACAATTATATAGTCTCGTTTCTATTTTAGGAAGTGGCTACGTCGAATTTAAGAATTTCGATTACGGACCTATTTTCTCGACTTTTGGATATAATGAAGTCGAAGGTTTGCGTTTAAGAGTAGGAGGAAGAACGTATTTTGGACCAAACGATCCTTGGCGTATACAAGCTTATACTGCCTATGGATTTGATGATAATAAATTCAAATATGGCGTTTCTGGAAAGTGGATGCTTGACAAGAAAAACCGTTTGATTATTTCTGGTGGAAATAGACGCGATATCGAACAAATAGGGGCGAGTTTGACAACTACAAATGATATTCTAGGAAGAAGTTTTGCATCTTCGGCCTTATTTACAACGGGAAGTAATGGAAAATTAACGAACATTAATCTGAGCAATGTTTCTGTAGAAATGGAGCCTAAGAAAAATTTTATCGTTTCTGCCGGATTCTCCTATAGAACATTAGAGTCGGCTTCGCCAACATTTAGTTTAGATTATTATACTACTCTGCCAAGTACGACAAACCCGCTGGGAGTTGTTAAAAGTGATGTAAAACAATCAGAAGCCAATATTCAGTTTGAATATATGCCAAACCGTAAAACTATTGGTTACGGAGTTGAAAGAGATTTAGTTGACAGCCCTTTTAGTCATTTCTTTGTAAATTTTAGTTATGGATTGAAAGGCGTTTTAGATAGTGATTTTGCTTACGAAAAAATTCAAGTTTTTTACAGACAGCCAATCATTATCGGACCTTTAGGAAGAACCAATATCACAATTGAAACAGGAAAAACATTTGGGACAATTCCGTTAGGATTAATGAGTGTAATTCCGGGTAACCAAACCTATTTTACTATCGAAAATACCTTTAGTAATTTAAATTTTTACGAATTCGTAACAGATCAATATACAACCTTGCAATGGAATCATGATTTTGGTGGAAGATTATTCGCAAGAATTCCGTTTATGAGAAAATTGAATTGGCGAGAATTTGTTGGAGTGAGAGCGGTTCATGGAACTATTTCTGAGGCCAATCGCGCTATTAATGCATCAGGACTGCCTTATAATGCACCAGAAAAAGTCTATTATGAATACCATGCTGGAATTGGAAATATCTTCAAAGTATTTAGGCTTGACTTTTCTTGGAGAGGAAATTATTTAGATATGCCAGACGCACATAAATTTGCTATAAAAGGATCTTTTGGGTTTTATTTTTAAAAGTGACAAAGGTTCAAAGTTACAAAGCTGCAAAGAGTTAATATTCTTTGCGGCTTTTTTTATTTTGTTTCACGCAGATTTAAGCTGATAATTAAAGATTAAAAGCTGCTCTATCTGCATAATCTGCGGAAAACAAAACTTTGTGCTTAGCGTCTTAGAGAGATTCTTTTTTTTATTTAATTTTGAAATAAAGCTAAAACACAAACCATGCAGGAAGCCATAGATTTTCTTTCATCCAAAAATAGCATCTTCAAGGAAATCATTGAAAGATATGGATTGCCTCAAATTCCTAAACGCCCGCAAGGATTTGAAACGCTGGTTTTATTAATTCTCGAGCAGCAGGTTTCTATTGATTCGGCGAAAGCTACTTTCATGAAAATAAAAGCTTATACTGTTTGCGATCCGGAAAATATGGCCGTTTTGTCTGATGAAGAATATAGAAATCTCGGTATCAGTCGTCAGAAAACAAAATACATTAAAATTTTAGCGGAAGCGGTTTTAAATAAAGAATTAGATATTGAAAGTCTGGCATCAAAATCGGCGCTGCAGGTTCGAGAAGAATTAATTAAATTAAAAGGCATAGGAAATTGGACGATTGATATCTATTTAATGTTCTGTCTTCAAGAACCAGATTTGATCCCGTTAGGCGATATAGCAGTGATAAATACAATCAAAGAACTGTTTGATATTCATGATAAATTAGAAATGGAAAAGTATGCGCAAGAGTGGAGTCCGTATAGATCTTATGCAACTTATTTATTATGGCATCACTATTTGACCAAGCGAAATAGGAAAATAACTTTTTAATGCCTAATTTTTAAAAACTTAATGTAGATATTACACTGTTTTTTATTGTAAAAAAGGATTCTTTGCTTACTTTTGCAACCGAAATTATAGAAACAATATAAAACAAAATGACCGCAGACAAATTAACGACTTTCGATGTATTGATCGAAATACCAAGAGGAAGCAGAAATAAATATGAGTACGATTTTGAAATCAAAAGAATGCGTTTTGACAGAATGTTATTCTCTTCAATGATGTACCCGGCAGATTACGGATTTATTCCAGAAACTTTAGCTCTTGACGGAGATCCTCTAGATGTATTGGTTTTAGTAAACGAACCAACTTTCCCTGGATGTGTTATGGAAGTTAAGCCAATCGGAGTTTTCCATATGGCAGATGATAAAGGACCAGACGAAAAAATTATCTGTGTACCAGTTTCTGATCCAATTTGGAATTCATTAAACGATCTTTCTGATATGAATCCTCACTTAGTAAAAGAAATTGAGCACTTCTTCCAAGTTTATAAAGATCTTGAAAACAAAAAAGTTGATGTAGAAGGATGGGGAGACGTTAACGAAGCTTATGCAATTATTGCTGAGTGTACAAAGCGTTTTGATGATATTGAAAATAAACCTGCAGGATTATTTAGTATTAAATAATTTATACAGCATTTTATTATAAAAAAAGCAATACTCCGTTAGGAGTATTGCTTTTTTGTTTAAATTCGTTTTGTTAGTTTGTTGACTATTAATCAAAACCATTAAATTATTATGAATGCATTTATGATTTATCTGCCAATTGTAATGGCAGTTTTAGGGTTACTTTTCATGGGAATAAAAAGGTCTTGGGTTTTAAAACAGGATGCCGGAGACGGTAAGATGAAAGAGATTTCAGATTACATTTACGAAGGCGCACTTGCATTTCTAAAAGCAGAATATAAGTTACTAACCATTTTCGTAATTATTGCCAGTATAGCTTTGGCAGGAATTACATTTATTCCAGGTGTTAAAACACATTTATTAATCGTAATTGCATTTATTTTTGGTGCCTTGTTTTCTGCTTATGCAGGAAATATAGGTATGAAAATAGCAACCAAAACAAATGTTAGAACTACTCAGGCAGCACGTACAAGTCTTCCTCAGGCTTTAAAAGTTTCTTTTGGAGGAGGAACCGTAATGGGGCTTGGAGTTGCAGGTTTAGCCGTTTTAGGTTTAACGACTTTCTTTATAATTTTCTTTAATCTTTTCTCAGGCGGCGTCTGGAAAGATACCGATACCATGACTATAGTGCTGGAAACTTTAGCAGGATTTTCACTTGGCGCAGAGTCAATCGCTTTGTTTGCAAGAGTTGGCGGTGGAATTTACACGAAAGCTGCCGATGTTGGTGCCGATTTAGTGGGTAAAGTCGAAGCTGGAATTCCAGAAGATGATCCGCGTAATCCGGCAACAATTGCAGATAACGTAGGAGATAACGTGGGAGACGTTGCAGGTATGGGAGCCGATTTATTTGGGTCTTATGTAGCAACTGTTTTAGCGGCAATGGTTCTTGGGAATTATGTAATTAAAGATATGGGCGGAAGTATCAATGATGCTTTCGGCGGAATCGGACCTATTTTACTTCCGATGGCAATTGCCGGATTCGGAATTCTATTCTCCATTATCGGAACTTTATTAGTAAAAATTACAGATGATAATGCGCGAGAAGCGCAAGTACAAAAAGCATTAAATATAGGAAACTGGGTTTCTATTATCTTAACTGCTGTTGCTTGTTTCTTTTTGGTACAGCATATGCTTCCAGAAACTATGCAAATGACATTTTTTGGCGAAGGATCAAAAGCTATCTCTTCTATGCGTGTTTTCTATGCGACATTAGTCGGATTAATTGTTGGAGGAGCTATTTCATCGGTAACAGAATATTATACAGGATTAGGTACGAAACCCGTATTGGCAATCGTTCAAAAATCATCAACGGGAGCAGGAACAAACGTTATTGCAGGATTGGCAACAGGAATGATTTCTACTTTTCCAACGGTATTATTGTTTGCTGTGGCAATCTGGATTTCGTATGCTTTAGCAGGATTTTATGGAGTTGCATTGGCGGCTTCTGCAATGATGGCTACAACAGCAATGCAATTAGCAATTGACGCTTTTGGACCAATCTCTGATAACGCAGGAGGAATCGCTGAAATGAGCGAATTGCCAAAAGAAGTTCGTACAAGAACTGATATTTTAGATTCAGTAGGAAATACAACTGCTGCAACCGGAAAAGGATTTGCAATCGCTTCTGCAGCCTTGACGTCTTTGGCGTTATTTGCAGCGTACGTAACTTTTACAGGAATTGACGGAATTAATATTTTTAAAGCGCCTGTTTTAGCGATGTTATTTGTCGGAGGTATGATTCCGGTTGTTTTCTCCGCTTTAGCGATGAATTCAGTTGGAAAAGCTGCAATGGACATGGTTTATGAAGTTCGCCGTCAGTTTAAAGAAATTGCTGGAATTATGGAAGGAACCGGAAAACCGGAATACGGAAAATGTGTTGAAATTTCGACAAAAGCCGCTTTGCGTGAAATGATGCTTCCAGGAGTTTTGACAATTGGTTTCCCGATTCTAATTGTTCTTTTAGGAAAATTAGTTTACTCAGATAACAATCAATTGATTGCTGAAATGCTAGGAGGATATATGGCAGGAGTTACAGTATCTGGTGTACTTTGGGCAGTTTTCCAAAACAATGCCGGAGGTGCTTGGGATAACGCCAAAAAATCTTTTGAAGCTGGTGTAATGATTAACGGCGAAATGACATATAAAGGTTCTGATGCACATAAAGCGGCTGTAACAGGAGATACAGTTGGAGATCCGTTCAAAGATACTTCTGGCCCTTCAATGAATATCTTAATCAAATTGACTTGTTTAATCGGATTGGTAATTGCGCCAATTTTAGGAGAAGGACATGCACCTTCTGATATTGCTGCAAAAGCTTCTTGTTGTGTAAAAACAGAAATGCATAAAGACGGTTTCTCTAAATGCGGTGACATGTCTGGAATGACA
Source organism: Flavobacterium artemisiae (assembly GCF_042678225.1). Lineage (NCBI taxonomy): Bacteria > Pseudomonadati > Bacteroidota > Flavobacteriia > Flavobacteriales > Flavobacteriaceae > Flavobacterium > Flavobacterium artemisiae. The sequence continues at coordinate 560,870 of NZ_JBHUDZ010000012.1, forward strand.
AAAGAAGAATGTGTTAAAATGTGCAAAGAAAAAGGCTGTTCTCCAGAAGAAACTGCTAAATGTTTAGCTCAATTTGATGCAGCGGGAAAACATTCTCATACAGAAAGCCAATCAGTTCATGTTGAGGTTAAAAATATAAACGGTAAAACTACAGGAACTGTTACCAAAACCGAAAACGGCAAAACAACAACAGAAGTTTTTGAAGGAACTGAAGAAGAGGTTTTGGCAAAAGTCGAAGCTGCGAAATAATATGATATCCTAACAGATTTCCAAAACCTGTTAGGTCTTTTTTGAATTTAAAGAGACGTAGATTACATACCTAACAGGTTTTGGAAACCTGTTAGGATAATAAATGAAAAAGCCTCTAAAATTAATTATTTAGAGGCTTTCTTTTATTTCGTGAAAATCTGTGAAATTCGTGTTCTAAAACAATCCGTTCAATTCAGCATCAATTTTATTAATGATGTTTCCTAAATCTTCTGGGTTATCAACAAAATTAATATTGTCAACGTCAATGATTAATAATCTTCCTTTAGTGTAAGTCTGAATCCAGGCCTCATATCTTTCGTTCAAACGGCTTAAATAATCGATAGAAATTGAGTTTTCGTACTCGCGTCCACGTTTGTGAATTTGACCAACAAGATTCGGAATTGAACTTCTTAAATAAATCAATAAATCTGGCGGTTTAACCAATAGTTCCATTAATTCAAAAAGAGAAGTATAATTATCAAAATCACGGCTTGTCATTAATCCCATCGAATATAAATTGGGAGCAAAGATGTACGCATCCTCATAAATCGTTCTGTCCTGAATGATTTTTTTACCGCTTTCTCGAATTTGCTGCACCTGGCGAAAACGGCTGTTCAAGAAATAAATCTGAAGATTAAAAGACCAGCGTTCCATTTGATGGTAAAAATCATCCAAATACGGATTATCAACTACATCTTCATAATGAGGTTCCCATTTAAAATGTTTGGCTAATAATTTGGTCAGAGTAGTTTTTCCTGCGCCTATATTTCCTGCTATTGCTATGTGCATTACGGTGTTACGATTTTATAATTTAAAATTTCTGCAGCTGTAAAAATAGATAAAATTTGTTCTTTGTAATCAAAATTATCAAAGGTTTTTTCTAAAATTTTGATTTCAGAAATGGTCTCTACACCAGATTTGTTAATCTCTTTAAGAAACAGCTTATTAGCTTGACTAAAAATGTATTTTGAACTGCTGATTATTTGGATTTTATCAAACTCTGGAATTTTGCCCAATGAGGTGATTTTTCCGAAAATAGTACACGAATACCAGTTGTTTTTTTTATCAATCCAATAGAAAGTATTAAAATCGGTTTGATAGTATTTTATCTGTTCTGTCAGTGGAATGGATACTGTTTTATATTCATTTTTTAAATATTCAAAAAGACCAATCTGCTGATTTAAAGTATTGTAAATCCAAAGTTGATTTTGAGTTGACATTCCGATTGCCGAAACTACAATTGGAGTAGGATTCTGAGAAAAATTAATTTCAGTAACTTTATTCAGCTGGTTATCCAGAAGAACCACACTATTAAAATCTTCATAAAACAAAACCATTTTCAACGGATTTTGTAAATCGACTTTTGTAATTTTTCCTAAAGAAACATTTTTGTATTCAAAGATCTCATTTCCTTTAATTTTACTAAAAACATTATTCTTTATTTGATACGAATATCCAAACGCATCATAACCTAAAAAGACATCCGAAGTATTCGTCTGCTTCGAGATTAAGACGGGATTTATGGTTAATGTTTGTGCAGATCCAATACAGGAAATGCTTAAGGCAAATAAAAAAAATAAAAAGTTTAACTTAATCAGACGCATTAGCAGCAATTTTAGAGCATGCAAATTACGAAAAACAGGTCTTAAAATTACTTGTAGTACTTTTAAACCTTTTTTAATTCTAACGGTCTAAAAAATAGGCACTTTTGTCTATACACTAAAGCTATTGATATATTTAATTTTTTAATTTTTAAAAATAATAATAAATTTGAGTGTAAGTTCTTTCGATTTACCCACTTTTTAAAGAAAATAAAATGAAGAAAATATTTTTTTACATGACTTTGATGCTTGCTTGTACGCAAATTCAGGCTCAAAAAGACTTTCAGGGAATGGCTGTTTATGAGTCAAAAACACAAGCTCCAAAATTGGAAGGAATGCGCACCAATCGTGACATTACACCAGAAATGCAAAAGAATATGGAAGAGCGCATGAAACAAATGCTTGAAAAAACATTTATTTTAAACTTCGATAAATCGGCTTCTATTTACAAAGAAGAAGAGAAATTAGACGCTCCAGGACAGCAAGGTGGTATGCGAATCATGATGAATTCGTTTATGGGAGGCGGAGGCACTTTCTACAAAGATGTAAAAAGTAAAACGTATACAGTTGATAAAGAATTTATGGGAAAAGAATTTCTAGTTGTAGATTCTCTGCCTAAATTAAATTGGAAATTAGAACAAGAAACTAAACAAATTGGCGGTTATACATGTTATAAAGCGACTGCGGTAAAAGAAGCGAGTAAAACCGATTTTAGAAATTTAAGACCTAAAAATAACGACGATAAAGACAAAAAGCAAGACGAAAAGAAAACTTCTGGAGAAACAAAAACGAATTTTCAGGATAACTTCGAAATGCCAAAAGAAATTGTCATAACAGCTTGGTATTCGCCTGAAATTCCGATCAATCAAGGGCCAGAAAATTACTGGGGTCTTCCTGGATTAATCTTGGAAGTAAACGATGGAAGAACTACTATTTTATGCTCTAAAATTGTTTTGAATGCTAAAGATAAAGTCGAGATAAAACCTTCTAAAAAAGGAAAAGTGATTTCTCAAAAAGATTATGATGAAACGGTAATCAAAAAAATGGAAGAATTTAGAGAAATGAATCGCGGTCGTGAAGGCGGTCCAGGCGGTGGTCCAGTAATGATTAGACGTTAATTTTTAGAATTTTATCCCTTAGGTTTTTCCCATGAAAAATATTTTTGCTTTTGTCATTTTATTAATGACCTCGATTTCTTTTGCTCAAAGTGTTCGTTTTGATGGAGTAATTCAGGACGAGAAAAAAAATCCTTTGGAAATGGCCAATATTATGGCGGTTAACAATGCGACAAAAGCAATGGATTCATACGGAATTACTAATGATAAAGGTAAATTTCAGCTGACTTTAAAACCTAATACAGCGTACACAATTAAAGTGAGTTATCTTGGAATGAAATCTAAGGAAATTCAAGTAGCGACATTAATGCAAAACATGGTTCAGAATATTGTTTTGGACGGTGCTGGAATCGAATTGGAAGGTGTAGAAATTGTTCGCGAAATGCCCGTTTCTATAAAAGGTGATACCATAGTGTACAACGCAGATTCTTTTAAAACTGGAACAGAAAGAAAGCTGGAAGACGTTTTGAAAAAACTTCCTGGTGTTGAGGTAAATGCCGATGGAGAAATAGAAGTTGAAGGAAAAAAAGTATCAAAATTAATGGTCGAAGGTAAAGATTTCTTTGATGGAGATACTAAACTTGGCGTTAAAAATATTCCTGCCGATGCAATTGATAAGGTTCAAGTACTGAGAAATTTTAATGAAATAAGTCAGTTAAAAGGCTTAGAAAATGATCAGGAAAATGTAGCCATGAACATTAAACTGAAAGAAGGTAAAAAGAACTTTTGGTTTGGAGATGTTACGGCCGGAACTGGAGTTGGAGAGCTAGACAGCCGTTATATCATTAATCCAAAACTGTTTTATTACAGTCCGAAATACAGCATTAATTTAATTACCAATTTTAATAATATCGGCGAGCTCCCTTTGACAGCGCAGGATTATTTTAAGTTTACGGGTGGTTTTAAAAACATGATGAAAAAAGGCGGCAGTAATTTTAATATTTCGTCAAATGATCTCGGAATTTCCCTTCTTAGAAACAATCGCGCTAAAGAAATTGAGACCAAATTTGGAGCTACAAACTTCTCCTATTCGCCAACAAAAGCGTGGACTTTGAGCGGTTTCGGAATTATTTCGACCTCAAAAACAGATTTAGAAACAAAATCACAAACTACAATTCTGGATTCTGGAGATCAGCAGAAAAGAGACGAATTGACACATCAGAAAAATAATCTCGGACTTTTTAAACTGAGTTCAACTTATAAACCAAATGATAAATTTCAGTTTGATTATGATATCTTGACTAAGTTGTCAAAACAAGATGAAGACTCCGATTTGCTTAGAGAGCAAGTAGTGCAGAATATTACTAATTCTGAGACTATTTTTACAACCAAAAAACAAGATCCGACTTCGATAAATCAAAACTTGAATTTGTATTATACGAAAAACAGTAAAAATATTTTTGCTTTTGAAATGCAGCATTTGTATCAGGATGAAAACCCATTTTATAATGCCAATTTAAGAACAATTCCTTTTAATTTAAGCGGTTATACAGTTGGTCAACAGCGAAATGACTACAATCAGGATCGTTTTGTGAAAACTAATAAATTGGATGCCAAACTTGATTATTATTATATGGTAACTCCAAAAAGCAATATCAATATTACTTTAGGAAATACGTATTCGCATCAGAATTTTAATTCGCATATTTTCCAGATTTTGGATAATGGAGATCGAAATGATCTTGATGATTCAACAAATAATAACGATGTAAATTATAATTTTAATGATGCTTTTGTAGGCTTTCATTACAAAATTCTAACTGGAAAATTTACATTTACACCTGGAGTAAGTCTTCATACTTATAAAATGACAAACTCACAGCTGGGTACAGATTATTCGCAGAATTTTGTAAAAGTGCTTCCTGATTTTTTTGCTTTATATCAAATCAAAAAAGCAGAAACATTGACTTATAATTTCTCTTTGACAAACGATTTTACCGACATTAACCAATTAGCAGAAGGAAAAGTTTTGTCGGATTACAGCAGTTTGTTTCGTGGAAATCGTACCTTAGAAAATGCAACTTCGCAAGTGCATTCGCTTCGTTATTTTAAATACAACATGTTCAACTTTGAGAATATTTTTGCCAATGCGACTTATACAAGAAAAGTAATGGCAATTAAAACAGAAGCTGATTTTGATGGAATAAATCAGTCTTCAGTTCCGTACAATTCTAATTTAGCAGATGAAAGCTTCATCGGAATGGGAACTTACGGCCGTTCTTTCTTAAAAAATTATAAAGCATCATTAAGTGCAAGTTTAAACTGGTCAAAGTTTAATAATAAACAAAATGGTGATTTTACAACAACAGAAAGTTTTGTTCAGAATTACACGATTAAAGCGTCAACCAATTATAAAAAGCTGCCAAACATTGAATTCGGATATAATCTTTTGGTTAATAAATACAGCGGTTCTACTTTTTATACCGATAAACCTTTTGCACGTTTAGATTATTATTTTTTGAATAGTTTTTCGTTTGTTTCAGAGTATGAATTCTATCATTATTATAATGGAAACAAGTCTGTTGATAACGAATATGATTTCTTAAGCGCCAGTTTAATTTATCAAAAGAAAGACAGTAAATGGGAATATAAAGTTTCTGCAACCAATTTATTGAATACAAGATATCTTAATGATGACAACTTTACGCAGTTCTCTACGCGTGTTTCGCAATACACTGTACAGCCGAGATATATTATCTTTTCGATGAAATATAATTTATAGTAATTCGATTACATTTTTTGTCTTTTTTATTGGCTGTATTTGCTTCGAAAGAAATATCTTTACATTCGTTATTAACAGCCAAAAAAATATAGTAATGCGCAATTTTGTATGGAGTCTTTCCATTTGTATTAGTGTTGTTTTTTCTTCTTTTTCACAAACAAAAAACATTGAAAAAGGGTCTTATCTTTCAACAGCCAAAGGACAGCAGATTAAATTAAATCTGCTTGATAACAATAAGTTCGAATTGGTTTTTTATTCTGGAGAATATCAAATCAAAGGAGATTCGCTTTTATTTGTCAATAATAAAAATGAAAACGGCGGTTTTGATCTAGAATTTAAAAGAGAAAAAAAGGCGCAAAAAATAAAAGTAAAATTTTTAAATCCTTCTTATTATTCCATTTATATAGGAACACAGAAAGGTTCTGAAGCCGTTTCCTATCAGAAATTATGGGATATCCAATCAAAAGTAAATCCTAATTTTGATAAAGAAACTTTAGAGTTTGATATAGATCGTGCCGACTATTTATATTTAGTAAATGAGGGTTATTCAGACCTTAAAACCCAAGTTTTTAAATATGAAATACCAAAAGACGCTGGCGAAGTTAGTATTAAATACGAACCCAATCTTATGAGCGGTCTTGAAATTTCGGGCTTTTTGGACAAGAATACCAATGAATTAAAAATAGCTGAAAAAGCAGGAAGAAATCCGTTGGTTTTTAAGAATGAAAAAGACATTCAGGCTGAAAACGTTTCTAAAACCAATACAAAAGTTAAGCCTGTAGATACACAAAGTGTAACCAATTGGACTTATCCTGGAAAAGAAAATACTTTACTGAATGATGATTTTGGAAATGTTATAGTAGATAGTGCTAGTACTGTAATAGAAGCTCCAATAGTAGATTACGCAGTTGATTCGACAGCAAGTTATTCGAATTATAACTTTAAACTAAAAATAGAGAATAATTTAAAAAGTGCTTTGAGCGCTACAAAAGACGCTAAAAGTAAGTATTTGGTAGTGTATATTGACAATAAAAATGAGACTGCTAAAAAAGATTTTGATGCCTTTGTAAAAAGCCAAGAAAAAGAAGCGTCTTACAATATGTATGATAAATACAATTCCGTTTATGACATCTTTAATTATTACTTAGCGGGAAAAGACGATAAAAAGTGGCTGAAAAGCAATAAAATTGAAAGCGAACCAAGTATTGTAATTTTAAACGGCAATGGGGATATTTTAGCAATAGCAAAATCTAATCTTTCAGAAAAACAATACCAATTTAGTTATTATGGAGATTTGTATCGCAAATTGCAGCGCACAAATGCTTTAGTTTTACTAGATAAAACTTTCAAAAACAAAAAAGCCACAGATGCGGATTTAATTAAAGCTTATAATTTTGCGTCTGTTTTAGAATCTTCATATTATTATGATCAAGAAGAACTTAGCGAAGGAGATTTTGTAATGACAAAAGCTGCTTTGGATAAAAAAGAAGTAGCACAGACTTGGAAAAAACTGATTGAAGCACATCAAAAAGATACAAAACCAGATATGTATTTAGTGGAAGCAATTGTAAAGGAAATCAAAAATCAAGGATTTACAAAACAGCTTTTTAACGAAGACAGAATCTTAAATGATACCGACTTTTTGTCGATAGATTATTTGTTGAAACATGCGGTAAGCATTGAAGAAAAACGTCAGGAATTCATTTCTAAAGAAGATGAAATACATGTTTTATTAAATGTTTATTCTGAGATTTCTTCTGCATTACAGCAGAATTTGTATTTGTCTCAGGACGGAGTTTCGGGCGAAATTAATAAAGACAAAGTGATTTCGATCTATAAGAAAATAGTAGCTTCTGGAAATGGAAATTTTGATGCCTATAGAAACTATTTTGATTATGTAAGTCAGATAGAAGATAAAGATGGTTCTAATACCCTTTTCTTAAAAGAGTTTAGCTCGTATTTTGACAATCAGCTGACTTCTGGAAAAGAAAGCCCTATCGAAAAACTGGATGCTGTTTTTTCTACTTTAGGAACTTCTTCAAGTTATTCTTATGAGGATTGGAATTCATTCAAAGATTATCATTCCAATCTTTGTAATAACGCAGCTTGGACAGTGGTGCTAAAACCGCAGCATTCAAACTTTATTAAAGACGCTATAAAATGGTCAGAATATAGTTTGGTAGTTACCAAAAACAATCCGTACTATTTAGATACATTGGCTCAGTTATATTATAAAGATGGTCAAAAACAAAAGGCTTTAGAAACACAGGCATTGGCAGTAAAATATTTAAATAATACTGTTGATGAAACTACTGCAGAAGATATTAGAAATACATTAGAAAAAATGAAAAACGGGACTTATTAAAAGAAGTCGCAAAACAGATAAAAAAAAGAGCATTCAAATTATAGAATGCTCTTTTTTTTATCTGTTTTTTCGAATCAATAGAATTATAATATCGAAGCTGTAAATTATAAGATTTTTAACACAGGAAAATCGTGGGTTAAATACCTTTGCGCTTGATTAATAACTTTATGATAATGCGTAATGTGGTATGGGGATTTTTTGCATTCCTCAATAGTGTGTGTGTTTCTTTTGCTCAAGAAAAAACTATCGATTTCAAATTCAAAATACAGAACAATCTTAAAGATGCAATTACTGTTACAAAGCAAGATAATAGTAAATTTTTAATCGTTTATTGCGATGAAAAAAATCCCAATGCAATACAAGATTTTGACAGCTTTATTGAGTATAAGGAAGAAATAATTAATTCTGATATGTACGATAAGTACGATCCTCAATATGATTTGTTTAATTATTATTTAGCATCAGCTGCTGATCAAAATTGGATAAAATCGAACAATATTTCAGATTTTCCTGCTGTTATAATCCTTAATGGAGATGGTGATATATTGGCCTCAAAAAAAGCAAAATTATCTAGAGCAGCAGATGAACTTTGCAGTTACTGTGGTGAATACAAAAAAGTTAATACAGTAAATGCAATAGCAAATTTTAATAAAGTTGCTAAAAATACAGCATCTACTGATAATGACTTGATCGAAGCATTTTATTCGATTTCAGATTTTGTAGATTATTACAATTACGATTATGTATATGAAGGCAATACAGAGAAATACCCAAATTCATTTAAAATGCAACAAATTGTAAATGAAGAACAGGTTAATAGTATTTGGAAAAAAATAATCGAGCTGCATCAAAATGACCAAACACCAAATTTGAAATTGGTTTCTGTTATTTTAAGGGAAATTCAAGACAAAGGATTTTCGAAAGTTTTTTTTAATGGAGGTAAAATTTTAAATAATGTAGATTTCTTATCGATTGATTATTTATTAAAACATTATGATGCAATAGTAGATGCAAGAAATAAATTAACGGATGAAGATTCTTATTTATCAAAAATTGATAATCTCAACGTATATATAGCATATGCATTGAATGATAATATTAATATAGAAAAAGAAGGAAAAACTGGAAAAAGTAATCTGGAGAAAATTATAAATGTTCACAAAAAATTGATTGAATTAGGAAAAAGTAATTATCCTTGTTGTCAATACTATTTTTCATATTTAATAGATCAAAGCAGTGATTCTGGCAGCGATCTTGTTTTCATAAAAGAATTTGAAGCATACTTCGACAAATTTCTATTTACAGAAAAAGGAGATTATATTGAAAAACTAGACCAGCTTTTTTCTTCTGGTTTTTCTTATGATTATGGATGGGATTCATTCAAAGAATTTCATTCCAATCTATGTAATTCCGCGGCGTGGAGAGTAGTATCAAAACCTGAGAATAGCATCTATTTAAAAAAGGCCATTAAGTGGTCAGAATATAGTTTGGTAGTTACCAAAAACAATCCGTACTATTTAGATACATTGGCACAATTGTATTATAAAGACGGTCAAAAAGAAAAGGCTGTTGAAACACAGACTTTGGCAGTAAAATATTTAAATAATACTGTTGATGAATCTACTGCAGAAGATATTAGACAGACTTTAGATAAAATGAAAAACGGGACTTATTAAAGTATAATACTTATTAAAAATGCAATGGCTGTCAATATTGGCATCCATTTGTGCATAGAATTAATTGAAATTAGGAGTTTTTGCTATTAAAAACCAAAGTTTTTCTATTTGAAATGATTAAGTTTGAATAATTAAATTTAAACTTATGAAAAACAAATTGATCCTTGGTTTGCTTGTTACAAGCAGCTTTGCTTTTGCGCAGGCGATAAAGAAACCATTAGTTACGGCAATAACTGAAAAAGATCTTAGAACGGATATGTTTCAAATGGCGGCCGATCATTTTAACGGACGTGAAGCTGGAACATTAGACGAATTAAAAGTGTCGATGTGGCTGGCAAATAAAGCCAAAGAAGCAGGAATGTCTCCAGCGGGCGATGATGGTACTTTTTTTCAGTTTTTTGATATGTACAGACATCAGGTTACTTCGAATACAAAATTCAAAATCGGACAGAAAGAATATAAACTTTGGAAAGAAGTTTTAGTTGCGGAAACTACAAATACCACTGTAAATGCTCCATTACTTTATTTAGGAGCTGCTACAAAAGAACAAATTGAAAAAACAGATGTAAAAGGAAAAGCAGTGGTGCTTTTGGCTTCAAAAGAAGGAATTGCAGATGATATATCTCTTTTTGACAGACGTTATCCAGGTTTAGTTCGAAACAAATATTATGATTTATTAGTTAAAAAAGGAGCTTCTGCCTTGATCATGGTTACAGATGAACTGGCAGAACAAAGCTGGTCTCAGGTAGAACCGCAAATGACAAGAGGAATTTACGGAATTGAAGGTTTTCGTGATAAGTTAACAGAAACTATGCCTGTTTTCTGGCTTCACAACGATCAGTTAGATTTCCTTAAAAATACTAAAGAAACATTATCTACACAGGTTTTCTCTGAAACTTACAAATATCCGTCTGTAAATGTGGTTGGAACAATTGAAGGAACGGATGCTAAATTGAAAAATGAATATGTACTTTTCAGCGGTCACCAAGATCATGACGGAGTTCGTCAGAAATACGGTCAGGATTCCATTTACAACGGAGCCGATGATAATGCAAGTACATGTGTGGCAATGTTAGCAATTGCTAGAGCTTATAAAAAACAGCCTGGAAAAAGGACTGCATTATTTGTTTTTCATGGATCTGAAGAAAGAGGTTTGCTAGGATCTAGATGGTATGCAGCACATCCTACAGTTCCCGAAAAAGATATTATTGCCGTTTTAAACGGAGATATGATTGGAAGAAATAATGTAAATCAGGCCGCCTTATTAGGTTCGAGTTCGCCTCACGAAAACTCTTCAGACTTGGTAGCAATTGCAAAAAGAGCCAATGACGAAGGACCAAAATTTGATTTAGACAAACTTTGGGACAGACCAGAACATCCAGAATATTTCTATTTCCGTTCAGATCACCTTCCGTATGCAAGAAGAGGAATTCCATCAGTATTTTATACAAGTGTACTTCACAGTCAATACCATACGCCAATGGATGAGTCAGAAAACATCGATTACGTGAAATTGCACAAAATGACCGAATGGATGTATCGAACAGGTTGGATTTTATCTAACGACCCAGGTCGCCCAAAAACGTTGCCAAACGTACAATTAGAAAGATAAAAGTTATTATTAGCGTTAATTTTAGACGCGGATAAAACAGATTCGCTATCGCGAAAACGCGGATAAAACGGATTTTAAATTGTTTTTAGAAATTAAACTAAGAAAAATCCGTTTTGATCCGCGCCTTTACGAATTAAATCCGTTTCATCTGCGTTTTTCACACCTAGGAATAAAAATAAAAGAGGCTGTTTAAATGAATAAACAGCCTCTTTTTGTATGTAAGTTTCAGATCGAATTATAATCCGAAAGCAGTTTTTACTTGGTCAACAAAATCAAGTTTTTCCCATGTAAACAATTCAACAGTAACTGTTTTTTCGTTTCCGCCTGGAGCAGAGAAAGTTTTAGTAACTGTTTCTGGTTTACGTCCCATGTGTCCGTAAGCAGCAGTTTCGCTGTAGATTGGGTTTCTTAATTTTAAACGTTGCTCGATAAAGTAAGGACGCATATCAAAGATAGCTTCTACTTTTTTAGCGATTTCACCGTTAGTTAAATTTACTTTAGAAGTTCCGTAAGTTTCAATGAAAATTCCCATTGGTTCAGCAACTCCAATTGCGTAAGAAACCTGAACTAAGATTTCGTCAGCAACACCTGCAGCAACTAAGTTTTTAGCGATATGGCGCGTTGCGTAAGCAGCACTTCTATCTACTTTACTCGGATCTTTTCCAGAGAATGCACCACCACCGTGAGCACCTTTTCCACCATAAGTATCCACGATAATTTTTCTTCCTGTTAAACCAGTATCTCCGTGAGGTCCTCCGATAACGAATTTTCCTGTTGGGTTAATATGGTAGTTGATTTTATCATTGAATAAATGAGCGTGTTCTGGGTTTTTAGCGATAATTCTTGGAATCAAAATTTCAATAATATCTTTTTTGATTTTAGCCAACATAGCAGCTTCTTCGTCAAAATCATCGTGTTGAGTAGAGATAACAATCGCATCAATACGAGTTGGTTTGTTATCGTCGCTGTATTCTAAAGTTACCTGAGATTTAGCATCTGGACGTAAATAAGTGATTTCTTTGTTTTCACGTCTTAAAATTGCTAATTCTTGTAATAATTTATGAGATAAATCTAATGCAAGAGGCATGTAGTTTTCAGTTTCGTTGGTAGCGTAACCAAACATCATTCCTTGGTCACCAGCACCTTGCTCTTCTGGCTTAGCTCTGTCTACACCTTGGTTAATGTCTGCAGACTGCTCGTGAATTGCAGAAAGAATACCACAAGAGTTTGCTTCAAACATATATTCACTTTTAGTATATCCAATTTTACGGATTACCTCACGTGCAATATTTTGTACATCTAGATATGTATTCGATTTTACTTCACCTGCTAAAATTACCTGACCAGTTGTAACCAATGTTTCACAAGCTACTTTTGAGTCAGCGTCAAATGCCAAAAAGTTATCAATTAATGCATCCGAAATTTGATCTGCAACTTTGTCTGGATGCCCTTCACTAACAGATTCTGACGTAAATAAATAAGCCATAATAATGTATTAAATTTGTATAAATTAAAATTTAGCGAGGAAAAATAATTGCTAAAAAGGGCTAAAGGAGAGTTCCTGCTTTAGCATTTTTTAATGCCGAAATTTAACTCCCGGCAATCATAATGAATCATTTCATTATGAAGAGGTTGCAATCAGTTCAAATTTTTCCTCTGTATTCGCGTGCAAAGGTATGAAACCATTTTGATTTGCAAATTAAAGTTCAACTTTTTTTATTTTTTATCGCAGAAATTTAACAGAAGTATAGTATTTTGATAGGGTAATGGTAAATATTTTTGTTTTTGTTTGGTGGTTTCGAAAAAAGTTTTAAACTTTGCCGAGTCAAAAACACAAAATCAATGAAATTAATCGCAAAAAAGAACATGTCTTGTATGATGCCGGAGAATTCCGCAGAGAGACTATTGTGATTATTTTTTAAAAGATATAAATAGAACCTCTGCCACCGCAGAGGTTTTTTTTTGCCTAAAACGAACCATTAAAAACCTTTAATTCTTTAATCATTTTATTAATAAAAACAGAATAATGAGAAATAAATTAATCATAATAGCCCTTACTGCATTCTCGGGATTATATGCTCAGGATAATAAAAAAGAACAGGACACTTTGAAAAATAATGAATTGTCTGAAGTAACGATCGTAGGTTCAAGAAGCAAGAATCGTGTAAAAACTGATGTTCCCGTTCCTGTTGATATTTTTAATATTAGTGAAATCACAAAAGGAGCGCCGCAAACCAGTGTTACCCAAATTTTAAATTATGTTGCGCCTTCCTTTACAAGTAATCCAACTTCTACAGCAGATGCAACAGATCACGTAGATCCAGCACAATTGAGAGGTTTAGGTCCCGATCAAGTTTTAATTCTGGTGAACGGAAAACGTCGTCACTCAAGTGCATTAGTTAATATAAATGGTTCTCCGGGAAGAGGTTCTGTTGGTACAGATTTAAATGCAATTCCATCTTTTGCTATTGAGAGAATTGAAGTTTTAAGAGATGGAGCTGCTGCACAGTATGGTTCTGATGCAATAGCAGGAGTTATCAATATTGTACTTAAAAAGAATGCCAACTTTATTTCGGGAGGCATTCAATATGGAGCAAACTTATCTTCTGGCTCTAATAATTTTGAAGGAGGAAGCGATGGACAGACATTACAAGCAGACATTAATTACGGAACTTCATTGGGTAAACCAGGAAGTTATCTTAATGTTACAGGAACTGCAGTTACTCGTGATGCTACTAGCCGTGCAGGTATAAGAAGTAATGCGATTTTTAATGCCTACAATGCAGTTGAAAACAGAGCCGCACAAAATGGTGTTGAGATAAACTCATTGTTTAGTAATATTAATGCGACTCCAAACTCGACTGAAATAATCAATAATTTAAAGCAATACGCTCCTCAGGTGGGTTATTTTACCACAGCGCAGCAAAATGCTATTGCTTCTGCAAATACGATTGGACAAATGCAGACCGCTTTAAATTTTGATGTAACTAATAATGAATTGAATTACAGAGGACAGCAAAGAAGCGATTATAATATGAGTGTTGGACAGTCAGAATTGGCTTCTGGGCAGGCTTATTATAATTTAAAATATCCTTTAAGTGATAATACTGCTTTGTATTCTTTTGGTGGAGTTTCTTATCGTAACGGAAAATCATATGCTTTTAACAGACTTCCAAATGGTTCGGGAACTTTTACGCAAGTGTATTCAAACGGATTTCTTCCTGAAATTGAATCAAAAATTGTAGACTTATCTTCTGCAGTTGGAGTTACAACCCAATTCTTAGGTTTTGATACTGATCTTAGTACCAATTTAGGAACCAATTCTTTTAATTATGATGTAAATAATTCCATCAATGCAACTTTAGGAACAAACTCTCCGAGCAGTTTTGATGCGGGAAAAGTATCTTTTTTGCAAAGTACGACCAACTTAGATTTCAGTAAAAAACTAGATGTTCTTTCGGGATTGAATATAGCTTTTGGAGGAGAATTTAGATATGAAAATTATCAGATTAAGTCAGGAGAAGAAGCCTCATACGGATTGTATGATACAAATGGAGATTTAGTTTCTGGAGTACTGCCTACAACATCGCCGCTTATTGTGACTGATTTTTTTGGAAACAAGCGTGGAGCAGGAGCGCAAGGGTTTTCTGGATTCCAGCCTTCAGATGCTAAAGAAAAAGACAGAAAAAGTGTGGCTGCTTATGTAGATTTAGAATTAAATCCAACCGAAAACTGGCTGCTTAATGGTGCCGTACGTTTTGAGAATTATTCAGATTTTGGAAATACAGTAACCTTTAAACTGGCATCTCTTTTAAAATTAAATGAATTTATCAATTGGAGAGTTTCGGGACAAACAGGTTTTAGAGCACCATCTTTGCAGCAAAAATATTTCGAAAGCAGTTCTACTCAATTCATAAATGGTTCGCCCTATCAAGTTGGATATTTTACAAATGATTCTCAGGCGGCAAAAAGTATTGGAGTTGAAAATTTGAATCCAGAAAAATCTAAAAGTGTAAGTACCGGATTTACATTCAAAATTCCTGAAGCCAACATTACGATTTCTACAGATGCTTATTTTACGAGAATCGACGACAGAATTGTTCTTACTGGACAATATTCAAGACCAACAGATGCGCAAATTGGAGCAGCAACTTCTCCGCAGCAAGCTGAGGCGTTAACTTTATTTCAAGAAGCATTTGACCTTAAAGGAGTAGAAAGAGCTTCGTTCTGGACAAACGGAATCAACTCGGAGACAAAAGGAATAGATTTAGTAATTTCTCAAAAATATGACGTTATTCAAGATTTTACCATCAGAAATGATTTTGCATTGAGTTATAATGAGACCAAAAGAGTAGGAGGTTTAAATGTACCGCAATCCATTATAAATGCGGGAGGCGATCCTTATATCTATTCTTTCTTCCCAGAATCAAGCCGTGTTTATTTAGAAGAAGCAATTCCAAAATTAAAAGCCAATCTAACGACAACATTCAGTATCAAAAAACTAGATATTTATTTAAGAAACAGCTATTTCGGAAAAGTAACAGATCCTGGAGCAACAGATGTAAACTTAGACGGATTTTCATCTGTGTATGAGCATCCAGAATACAGTGCAAAAATTGTAACCGACTTATCTTTTGGATATCAGATAAATGACAAATTCAGATTAACAATTGGATTTAATAACATAGGTGATGTTTATCCAGATAGAAATAATCCTGCAACACCAGCTTTTACCAATACAACGCCAACATTGTCTCCAGCACCAAGTGCAGATTTGAGTAATGCCAATCAGTTTGCTTATTCAAGAGCCGTTTCGCAATTTGGATTAAACGGGCGATTTGGTTTCGCACGATTAGGATTTAAATTCTAATCAAAAAAGGTTCTCTTTAAGTCCTTTATTTAAAGGGCTTAAAGAAGATTTTTTAAAATATAATAGAAATTTTCAATTTTAATTTGGTTGTTAAACAAATACTTACTACTTTTACTCTATAGAAATAGTCGAGTTTAAAAAATAGATTAGTTTAAAACATGAAAGCAATAGCAAAAAGAAATATGATGTGTTGTAAAATGATGCCGATGTGCATCCCTCATTGCTGTTGCCAAAAGTGAAAGATCGAGTCTTTGTTATAGTTTCAACTATAAGCCCTTTTGGTAAGCCATCCGAAAGGGCTTTTTTTATTTCAACATTTAAAAATTAAAATCATGAAAACACTAGATATAAATACAATTGCATTTCAATACTTATTGAAAACAGAATCTCAAAAAATCGAGAACAAATTTGCAGAACAAACGATACAAAAAATCGAATTTAATCAGGATAAATATTTAGAAAGCCAAAACTCTTTACTCTTACAATTATACAATCTGGAAGAAGAAGATCTATACGTTTAAGCCAAAATCTATAACAATATAATAGTATTAACAATACCTAAAAAACTAAGAAATCATGAGCACACAAAAATTTGCAACCAACGCACTTCACGCAGGACACGATGTTACTAAAAACGCAGGAACAAGAGCAGTACCAATTTACCAGACTTCATCGTATGTATTTAATAATGCCGATCATGCAGCGAATCTTTTTGGTCTTGCAGAAGCTGGATTTATTTATACAAGATTAAATAACCCGACAAACGATGTTTTAGAACAGAGACTAGCGGCGCTTGAAGGCGGAATCGGAGCTGTGGTAACAGCATCTGGAGCATCGGCAATTTCGACAACTTTATTAACACTATTAAAAGCTGGAGATCATATTGTGGCTTCAAACAGTTTGTATGGCGGAACTTATAATCTGCTAAAAGTAACTTTGCCAAGATTAGGAATTACAACAACATTTGTAGATCCTTCAAAACCAGAAAATTTTACTAAAGCAGCAAAAGAAAATACAAGAGCATTTTTTGTAGAATCTCTTGGAAATCCAAAATTAGATGTATTGGATTTAAAAGGGATTTCGGCAGAAGCCAAAGCATTCAAAGTGCCCTTTATAGTAGATAATACAGTTGCGACACCTTATTTATTAAACCCAATTAAATACGGTGCCGATATTGTTATTCATTCCTTAACTAAATATATTGCTGGAAACGGAACTTCGTTAGGAGGCGTTATCATTGATGCTGGAAATTTTGATTGGTCTAACGGAAAATTCCCAGAATTTACAGAACCATCTGCAGGATACCATGGATTAGTATATCATGAAGCTTTAGGAAATGCGGCTTTTATAGCAAAAGCAAGAATCGAAGGTTTACGTGATTTTGGTGCTGCTTTGAGTCCGTTTAATGCTTTTCAAATTATTCAAGGATTAGAAACACTTCCAATCAGAATTAAAAAGCACAGCGAAAATGCTTTGGCATTAGCCGAATGGTTAGAAAAACAAGATGAGGTTGTCTGGGTAAATTATCCAGGTTTAAAATCAAGTAAATATCATGATTTAGCAAAAGAATATTTGCCGCAAGGTCAAAGTGGTATTATCACTTTCGGATTAAAAGGCGGTTTTGATGCTGCTAAAAAAGTAGTAGACGAAACAAAGTTATTCTCTTTATTGGCGAACATTGGCGATACAAAATCACTGATTATTCACCCCGCAAGTACTACACACCAGCAATTGACAGAAGAGGAACAAATAGAAACTGGAGTTTCTAAAGATTTAGTTCGCCTTTCTGTGGGAATTGAAGATATAGAAGATTTGATTGCAGATCTTCAAACTGTTTTTGCAAGCGTTACCCAATCGCAATACAGCATTAATAAAAATTAGGTTTTTTTGTTTTTTGTTTGAAAGATTGCCTTTAGCCAATGTGCTAAAGGTAATTTTTTATGAAAAACATCATTATAAAAAATTAAACCATATAAGTGATATAAGTTCATTTTAGGTATGGCGTATTGTAGAAGACGCACCGCAGTGCGTCTAATTCTGTCGTCTGAATTGCGAGCGCGATTTTAAATGAACTTATATCACTTATATGGTTAAAAAAAAACAGAAATTATGTCAAAGCTTAAAATAAATATTATCCTTTTTGGGATTGGAAATATCGGAAGCACTTTGATCAATCAGATTATCGAAAGCCAGGATTTTTTTCTGGAAAGTAAAAACGTAGATTTTCATTTTCCGATAATAACCAATTCGACGGTTGCTTTTTTTGAAAAAGAAGGTGTAGGTTATTCCTGGGAAACCAATTTTAGACAATTGGCAGTTCCTTTTAAAGTAGAAGATATTATCGAATTTGCGAAAGAAAATGAATTCGAAAACCTAATTGCCGTAGACGCAACAGACAGTGATGAATTGGTAAAACATTACAATACGTTAATTGAAAACGGATTTAACATCGTAGCGGTCAATAAAAAAGCAAATACGCTTCCGATAGATTTATACAAAGAACTACGATCGAATCTTAAAAAGTTCGATAAAGAGTTTTTGTATGAAACATCTGTCGATACAGGAATTCCGGTTTTACAGACTTTGAGAGATTTGTATTATTCTGGCGAAAAAATAACCAAGATCCGAGGTGTTTTCTCAGACAATTTAAGTTATGTATTTAACCGATTTTCGGCAGAAGATGTTTCGTTTTCATCTGTTTTAAAAGATGCCAGTTTGTTAGGATTAATGAAATCAACTTTTAAAGAAGATCTGTCCGGAAATGATACGGCGAGAAAACTGCTCATTTTAACACGAGAAATAGGCAGGGATTTTGATTTTGCAGATATCAAAATAAAACCTTTTATCACAGAAGATCATCTGGAAAAAAATGGTGTTCTAAATAAAGATGCATTAGATAAATCATTCAAAATTGCAAAAATCACGCAAGCAGATAATCACGTGCTTCGGTATGTAGGAGAATTTGATTTTGAAAAAAATATATTAGAAGTAAAATTAATTTCAGAACCATCAGATTCTGCCATCGGACAATTAAAAGGCTCTGATACCATTTTCGAAATTTATACCAAATCTTATGCATCAGTTCCTATTGTGATTCAAAGTGCGCCGCCATGTAAGCAGGCAATTTCGAGGGGGGTAATCGCCGATATTTTGAAAATTACCGAGAAAATAAAGAATAAAGAGGCCGTCTGGCTTTAAAAAGTGCTAATATTTGAATAAAGTTCTTTGAAAGAGTGATGCTGAAAAGTTTTTGAAAAAACAGTTATTGTAGGTTTTTTACTTAGTAATTACTGTTTTTTAGTTTTGTAAGATGTTTTTAATCGTTAAAAAGAGTTTTTTAACGATTTTTGTAATTAAATTCCTGAATTTCATTTGTATAATAAAAAAAATATTTGCATATTTGTTATACCCAAAAACTACTAGAAATCAAATGAACTTAAAAGTCAACAAAATGTTTTATGCCATTTCGGTTATTACCGAGGCTGGGTTGTCTATTGCTTAAAAAATTGTAAGAAACATAATTATATAGCAAAAGCCTCCCGAAACATTTTCAGGAGGCTTTTTAAATTATTAAAAATGCAGAAATTTAAAATACAATATAAATCACAGATGAATAAATCCTTACAGATAAACAAGATGTTTACTGTCGCGCTTATTTGCGTATGCGTCTGTTGATACTAAAAGTATAAATGAGTTTAAAAAACTTAAACCCTTTTGGTATCCGAAATTCCAAAAGGGTTTTTTTATTCTGTCAAACGAATTAACGAAAACATAAAAGAGAAATAAAGATTATAAAACACAACTGAACTAAAACTTAATATCATGAGCACATTTAACTACTTAGCAGAAAAAATTTCTAACTTGAAAAACAGAAGAACAAAAAGAAACAATCCGCCGCCAGCAAACGAATTAAATCACCCAAGATTCGGAATGACAGAAACGGATAAAAACGCTGAAAAAAAAGTACCAAATTCTTTATTGTTTTTGATGTATTCAAAAGAAAATGAAACACTTTTTATATAAACTGACAAGTGATATAAACTAGGTTAAAACCTGCTTAATTTTACTGGGCATTCCTGTTCGGTAATTTTTTGCGTACAATAGTTTTTGCTGCAGTATGTTCATGAAATTGAACAAACAGTTTCGATAAAATTTGTTTGTTTAAGAAATTAGTAGTTAATTTGCACCGTTAAGTTCAAATACGTATTGAAATGTTATAAAGAAAGGAGGAGGGATTAGACCCGATGAATCCTTAGCAACCCTTCGTTAATTCGAAGAAGGTGCTGCATTCTACCACGCCCAAACGTGGAAAGATAACAACAAGAATTTTTCTAGTACAACTCTAGACTTTCTTTCTAATATTTCCACATATACAAATCAAAATTAAAGATTTGAAAATTGGAAAATAGACCTAATCCCATTATAATTCAAGATTTCATCACCGAAAGTGGTGCAGATTATCATTCGTTGCCATTAAATTTCACATTGTCAGGACAACCTCTGCACAGTGCACCTATTGTTTTGGTAAATCATGCCTTAACAGGAAATGCAATTGTTACCGGCGAAAACGGCTGGTGGAATGATTTGATTGGTGAGGGTAAAACCATTGATACTGCTGTTTATACTATTCTCGCTTTTGATGTTCCAGGAAACGGAAACACTTCTTATCTTATAGAAAATCATCATGATTTTACTGCAAGAGATGTTGCGAGAATTTTTATCCAAGGAATTAAAGCTTTAAATATTCAGCAGCTTTTTGCTATTATCGGAGGTTCTGTCGGAGGTGGTATTGCGTGGGAAATCTTAGCATTAGAACCCAACATCACTGAACATCTTATCCCGATTGCAAGCGATTGGAAATCGACAGACTGGCTTATTGCGAATTGTTTTCTTCAGGAACAGATTCTCAATAATTCTTCAAAACCAATCGAAGATGCCAGAATTCACGCCATGTTATGTTACCGATCTCCAGAATCATTCAAAGAAAAATTTCAGAGAACAATCAATCAGGATCTTCTGATTTTTAATATCGAAAGCTGGCTGGCACATCACGGAAAAAAATTGCAACAGCGATTTCAGCTTTCTTCTTATAAATTAATGAATCAATTGCTCAAAACAATTGATATCACAAGAAATACAGAAAACTTTGAAAATTTATTGTCGAAATCCAAAGCTTCAATTCATATCGTCGGAATCAATTCGGATTTGTTTTTTACAGCTAAAGAAAACAAAGAAACCTATGTAGAACTGAAGAAATTTAAAGACAATGTTTTTTACAGCGAAATTGATTCGGTTCACGGACATGACGCTTTTTTAATCGAGTACAAACAATTAGACTATTTACTTGCCGACATTTTTAAGGCAGAAACTATAAAGAAATAAAATGAAAGTATTAAAATTTGGAGGTAAATCATTATCAAACGGAGAAGGACTTAACAAAGTTGTTTCAATTATTACAGATAAAGTAAATCAAGGCGAGCAGATTGCCGTTGTTGTTTCTGCCCGCGGAAATGCTACAGACGAACTAGAATTCATCTTGAGCATTGCTGCAAAAAACGGCAGTTACAAAGAATTATTAGAAAATTTTAAAAAATACCAGATTTCAGATTATCCGCAAGTTGATTTATCAGAAGAATTTAATGTTTTAGATAAACTGTTTGAAGGCGTAAGCTTAATTGGAGATTACAGCAACAAAATTAAAGATCAGATTTTGTCTAAAGGCGAATTGCTTTCGGCGAGATTACTGACTGCAATTTTGATTGAAAAAGGAATTCCAGCAAATTTTGTTGATACAAGATCATTGCTGAAAACAGATTCTAAATTTGGCGATGCACAGCCATTAGAACAGCTTTCTAAGAAAAATGTGGTTAACTATTTTAAAGAACATAACGGGAAAACCGTAAATATTGTAACAGGTTTCATTGGTTCAAACAACAACAACGACACAACAACTCTAGGAAGAAACGGAAGTAACTACACCGCTTCTTTAATTGCCAATTACCTAAATGCAGAAGAATTACAAAACTTTACACACGTTGACGGAATTTACACTGCAAACCCAGATTTGGTTGCTGATGCTAAAAAAATCGAATTTTTATCTTTTAACGAAGCAAATGAATTAGCCAATTTTGGAGCAACAATCCTTCATGCCAAAACGATTATTCCGTTATTAGAAAAAAACATTCCGCTTCGAATTTTAAACACTTTCAACCATGAAAATCGCGGTACTTTAATCACTTCAGATTCTTCAAAAGAAGGAATTAAGACACTTTCAGTTTTAGAAAATGTTTCTCTGGTAAATCTTGAAGGTCGCGGATTACTTGGGAAAGCAGGAGTTGATGCCCGAATTTTTAAAGTAATGGGAGATAATAATATTTCGGTAAGTATTATTTCGCAGGGATCTTCAGAACGAGGAATCGGATTGGTTGTAGCTACAGAAAAAGCAACAACAGCAATGGTTGAATTAGAAAAGGAGTTCGAAAATGACTTTTATTCTAAAGACGTAAACCAAATTACAGTGACAGATAATGTATCGGTTATTTCGATTATTGGTCAGGATTTGAGTACTTTCCACAAGCCTTATACAGCATTAATCAAAAACAAAATTGTCCCGATTTTATTCAACAACACAGTTACGGGTAAAAACGTGAGTTTGGTGGTGAAAAAATCAGAACTAAACAGAGCGTTAAGTGTAATTCACGGAGAGATTTTTGGAGTTTCGAAAAAAATCAACATCGCAATTTTCGGTCACGGATTGGTTGGAGGAACTTTAATTAATCAAATCTTAGAATCAACTGCAGCAATTGAAAAACGTAAAGGAATTAAACTGAATGTTTTTGCTATCGCGAATTCTAAAAAAGTGCTTTTAAATAAATATGGTGTAACTTCAGACTGGAAAAATGAGATTCAAAAAGAAGGTCAGGCTTACACTATAAATGATGTTATCGCCTACGCGAATGAGCACCATTTAGAAAACTTGATTGCGATTGATAATACAGCAAGTGCATCATTTGTTGAGAATTACATTTCGTTAATCGAAAGCAGTTTTGATTTGATTTCTTCGAATAAAGTGGCTAATACATTAAGCTATGGTTTCTATAAAGACATCAGAAAAGCTTTGGAAGAAAATCAAAAGAATTATTTGTACGAAACTAACGTTGGCGCAGGTTTGCCATTAATTGATACGATAAAATTATTACACCTTTCGGGTGAAAATATCACGAAAATAAAAGGAGTTTTCTCTGGAACATTAAGTTATTTATTTAATAATTTTTCTGCGAAAGATGCTCCATTCAGTCAGATTCTACAGGAAGCAATTGATAACGGATACACAGAACCAGACCCGCGTGAAGATTTATGCGGAAATGACGTTGGTAGAAAATTATTGATTTTAGCGAGAGAATTAGATTTGCAAAATGAGTTTGAAGAAATCGCAATTCAGAACTTAATTCCAGAACACTTACGTGAAGGAAGCGCAGCCGATTTCTTGACGAAATTAAAAGAATTCGATCCGATTTACGAAAAAGTAAAAGCCGATCAAGAACCAAATCACGTTTTAAGATATATTGGAGAATTATCTGGAGATTTGCAGAATGACAAAGGAATTTTAGAAGTAAAATTAGTTTCAGTTCCAAAAGATACTGCATTAGGCGGATTAAAAGGTTCTGATTCTTTCTTCGAAATTTACACAGAATCTTACGGAGATCGACCAATCGTTATTCAAGGAGCTGGTGCGGGTTCTGCAGTAACAGCAAGAGGAGTTTTTGGAGATATTTTGAGATTGTCTGAAAAGGAGTAATCTGATTGCAGATTTAAGAGTTTAGATTTAAGATTTATAGGTCTAGTTCCTCGAAAGGACAAGATTGCGAAGAATAAAAAACAAAAAAATAACAACACAATGAAAGTAACTTTAAACAGAGTAAACGACGCATTTCATTTCAAAGTAAAAAATGAACGCGGCCACATAGTTGACGTTGACAGCAGAGCCGAATTTGGCGGAAGTGATTTAGGTGCAAGTCCAATGGAATTAGTGTTAATGGGTGTTGCAGGATGCAGCGCAATTGATATGATTTCGATTTTAAAGAAACAGCGTCAGGAAATCACTTCTTTTAATGCTGAGGTTGAAGGAACAAGAGTTCAAATTGAAGAAGCAAAACCTTTTAAAGAAATTGATGTGGTTTTCTATTTAGAAGGAGAAATCAATCCAGAAAAAGCAAAAAAAGCGGCACAGCTTTCTTTCGAGAAATATTGTTCAGTAGCCAAAACAGTTGAGCCAACAGCAACTATTAGTTACAAAGTGGTTTTAAACAACGAAGCTTTGTAAAATTATATAATTAGTCAATTTAGAGAATTAGATAATTCTTTTTTGGCTTATAAAAATCACATAGTCCCTTTGTGAAACTCTGTGAAATTTACAAAAACGAATTCGTGCCAATTGGTGCAATTCGTGTTAAAACAAAAAAACAACACAATGAATACAGAAGAATTTGGTTTTGAAACACAAGCCATTAGAACACAATTAGAAAGATCGCAGTATCTAGAGCATTCGGTGCCATTATACTTATCATCAAGCTTTGTATTTGAAGATGCTGAAGATATGCGAGCTTCATTTACAGAAGAAAAAGAAAGAAACATTTACAGCCGTTTCAGTAATCCAAACACAACAGAGTTTGTAGACAAGATCTGCAAAATGGAAGGAGCAGAATCTGGTTACGCATTCGCAACTGGAATGGCAGCAGTTTATTCAACATTCGCAGCGTTATTAGATTCGGGAGATCACATCGTTTCTGCAAGCAGCGTTTTTGGATCGACTCACGCTTTGTTTATGACGTATTTCCCAAAATGGAATATCGAAACTTCTTATTTTGAAATCAATAAGCCGGAAACAATCGAGAGTTTCATTAAGCCAAATACCAAAATATTATACGCCGAATCTCCAACAAATCCTGGAGTAGATGTAATTGATTTAGAATTGTTAGGGCAAATTGCAAAAAAACACAACTTGATTTTAATCATCGACAACTGTTTTGCAACGCCATATTTACAACAGCCAATTAAATTTGGAGCGCATTTGGTTATCCATTCTGCGACAAAATTAATCGACGGGCAAGGTCGTGTTTTAGGTGGCGTTACGGTTGGAAGTGAAGATTTAATCAGACAGATTTATTTGTTTTCTAGAAATACAGGACCTGCTTTATCACCATTTAATGCCTGGGTTTTGTCTAAAAGTTTAGAAACTTTAGCTGTTCGTGTTGACAGACATTGCGAAAATGCTTTAAAGGTAGCGGAGTTTTTAGAATCGCATCCAAATGTAAACAGCGTAAAATATCCGTTCTTAAAATCGCATCCGCAATACGAAATTGCTAAAAAACAAATGAAAGCGGGTGGAAATATCATCGCTTTTGAAATTAAAGGAGGTATCGAAGCAGGAAGAAAATTCTTAAACAGCATAAAACTTTGTTCGTTATCTGCAAATATTGGAGATACCAGAACTATTGTTACACATCCGGCTTCTACAACACACAGTAAATTATCTGAAGAAGATCAATTAGCAGTTGGAATCACGCAAGGTTTAGTTCGTGTTTCAGTTGGTTTAGAAACTGTCGAAGATGTAATTGCAGATTTGAAACAGGCACTTGCTTAATAATTTAGAAAGTAGATTTTAGATTATCTACAGCTATATAAAGACGATTTTTGATAGTAGATTTTTACTATTAAAAATCGTCTTTTTTTAATGTTTGTTTTTGAAAAAGGAATATTTTTGTTTTAATCTAAATCTACTCGAATCATTTTAAAACACAGTGAAATATGAATGAATCTATTTATGTTATAAATGAAGGAATAACAGCTTCGGGCAATAAACGTTTCGCTAATTATATTGTAGACTATGCTGCTACCTATATTTTGTCTTATTTGTTTGGAATTGCACTTCCTTTTATAATCAATATTATGGATTCATTTGGTTATACAGGTTTGGGATTTTGGTATTTTAATTTGAGTATCTTTTATTCGTTTTTGATTGGCATTTTCTTAACGATAATTTATTACTTTGCAATGGAAGCTTTAAGCGGAAGATCTTTAGGCAAATTTGTTACTGGAACTATTGTTGTTGATGAAAATGGTTTAAAGCCTACGCCTAAGAAAATTCTAATACGAACTTTATGTCGTTTTATTCCTTTTGAGGCTTTTACTTTTTTAAATTCAGCAAGAGGATGGCATGATTCAATTTCAGATACCTACGTCGTTAATAAAAAAGAATTGGACGAAGAGGTAAAACTATTCCATGATTTTAATTTAATTGGACAAGAAGAAGTAATTTGATAGAATTAGTAGAATTTAACTTTCTTCGTATGTGAAAGTTCAAACAAAAAGCCTATTTTTGCTTTCTAATAAAATTTAGAATGAAGATTATAGTGAAATCTAAGTTCTAAAATCTAAAATCTAGTACGTGCTTTCAAAGAAAACAAAATACGGAATTAAAGCTTTGACTTATTTAGCAAGACGCGACAATAATGAACCTGTACAAATAGCAGAAATAGCAAAGAGCGAACATATTTCGATTAAATTTTTAGAAAGTATTCTGTTGCTTTTAAGAAATTCTGGTTTTCTTGGAGCTAAAAAAGGAAAAGGCGGCGGTTATTATCTTATAAAAGATCCAAAAGACATAAGTATGGCTAAAGTCTACAGAATTTTGGAAGGTCCGATTGCACTTTTGCCTTGCGCGAGTCATAATTTCTACGAAAGATGTGATGACTGTGATGACGAAACTACCTGCGCTGCAAGACGTTTAATGACAGAAGTTAGAGATAATACGCTGAAAATATTAGAAAGTAATTCTTTGGCAGATATAGCTTTCTAAAAAATTAAACCATATAAGTGATATAAGTTCATTTAGTTTCTCCTGCAAGGTTTTCAAAACCTTGTAGGTATGATTTTTTTACCGGCAAATATAAAACTTAGAAAAACCTACAAGGTTTTGAAAACCTTGCAGGAGCGCTGATTCTAAAATGAACTTATATGACTTATATGGTAAAACTAAAACCTTAAAAGATCAGTTTATATCCTGCAAGGAAAAGCATTACTGCGATAGCATTTCTAAGAAACTGATCAGGAATTTTTCCGCTTAACATACTTCCCATGTAGATTCCTGGAAGCGATCCCATTAATAATTGACCTAATAATCCTAAATCTAAATTTCCCATAGAAGCATGACCGATTCCGGCAACTAAAGTTAAGGGAACGGCGTGAGCGATTTCTGTTCCAACCAATTTTGGGGTAGGTAATAAAGGATAAAGAAAAAATAAAGTTACAGTTCCTAAAGCTCCTGCACCAATTGAAGTTAAAGTTACCGTTGCGCCTAATAAAACTCCAATTCCAATAGTCAGCATGTTTTGAGTAGTGCTTTCGCTATGAAATTTATCGCCGGCGTGTTTCTGTGAAAACTTCATTAATTTCTGTTTGAAGATAATAGCAACAGAAGTAAATAACAATGCCCAGCCTAAGCTTTGTTTGATAACACGATTTATAGTTTCGATATCTGTTTTAATACTGTGAAGTATCCATAAAGTTACCAAAGCGGCGGGAACACTTCCTAAAGTAAGCCATCCTGTGATTTTCCAATTGATGTTGCCTTTTTTATTGTGTACAAAAATTCCTCCGGCTTTAGTAAACGCGGCATAAAGTAAATCGGTCCCAACGGCTGTTGTAGGGGGGATATTAAAGTATAATAAAATAGGCGTCATCAAAGAACCGCCTCCTACACCAGTTAATCCAACAATAAACCCAACTACTAAACCTGCAATGACAAGACCAATCTGAAAATCCATAAAAAAAATTTGGCGCTAAAATAATAACATTTTTATAATTATCCTATAGATTTGGTAGAGATTAAATGTGTATTTTTACAAATCACAAAATTGGGGTGTACTGTTACGATTTTAAGGAGCAGTGCATAATTTGTTAAATTAATTACTAATCGTTCTTTAAATATCTTCTACATTGGTTTAGAGGAGAATAGCTATTGTAAAAAAGTAAATATATTGTTTTGATATTTCGAAATATGTAGTACATTTGCAAAGTAATCTACTAAGCCGATAGGGTAATGTATTTTTAAGGACAAAAGCAAATTCTTAAAACATGGAAAATGAACTTAAGTTAAACAACACAGCGGTAAAGTCTAATGCTTTATCAAAGGAAAATTTATGGGTTGTAATACCTGTAGTTTTGTTGTTAGGTTTGGTAGCTACAATAATTTATAATCATCACGCAGAATTTTCGTGGAATGGTTTTTTAGAAGGTTTTGATGATAATCTTTTAGCGTTCTTTTTAATTGGAGTTTTTGCGCAATTGGTAGACGGAGCGTTGGGAATGGGTTATGGAGCAACTTCTACGTCATTTTTGTTGGCTTATGGAGTACCGCCGGTTGTAAGCAGTACAGCAGTTCACGTTTCAGAAATGTTTACTACGGGAGCTTCCGCGCTTTCGCATCATCGTTTTGGAAACATCAACAAAAAACTAGTAAAACATTTGTTGATTCCAGGAGTTTTAGGTTCCATTACAGGAGCTTATTTATTGTCTGATGTGATTAGTGGAGATGTAATTAAACCTTTTATTGCAGTTTATATGATTGTTTTAGCAGCAATTATCATCAAAAAAGCGTTGAAGAAAAATATTGAAAAAAAGAAAACCAAAAAATTAAGTGTTTTAGCTGTTTTTGGAGGTTTTATGGATTCTGTTGGAGGTGGAGGCTGGGGGCCGATTGTAACTTCAACCTTATTAGGAAGAGGAAGAAATCCGAAATATACTATTGGGTCTGTTAATGCAGCTGAGTTTGCAATTTCATTCGCAAGCGGTATCACTTTCATGCTTTTTGGCGGTATCCACGGCTGGCAGGTAATCATCGGATTGATTGCGGGAGGCGTTATAGCGGCTCCGATTGCAGCATTTTTAGTAACTAGAATTAAAAGAAAACCAATGATGATTGCGGTTGGAATCTTAATCATTTTATTGAGTTTAAAAACATTATCTAAATTGTTATAAAGATTTAGAAAGGAAAGAGAATATGAGTGCGAAAGTTGCAGAATTATTATTAGAAGAAACAAAAGATTTTTCGCTAGAACAAACATTATGTTTTCTAGCAGAAAAATATCCGAATCAGGTTATTTTTTCGACTTCATTTGGGCAGGAAGATCAGGTAATTACTGATTTTATCTTCAAAAATGACATCGATATTACGGTTTTCACTTTAGATACCGGAAGATTATTTCAGGAAACGTATGATGTTTTTCACAGAACATTAAAAAAGTACAAAAAACAAATCGAAGTTTATTTTCCTGAAGCAGCAGCAGTTGAGAATTTACTTCAGACAAAAGGTCCGAACAGTTTTTACGATTCGGTTGAAAACAGAAAGGAGTGCTGTTTTATTCGAAAAGTAGTTCCGTTACGAAAAGCTTTAGCAGGAAATGCAGTTTGGATTACAGGTTTAAGAGCTGAACAATCAGAAAACCGACACGATTTAAGTTTGTTTGAATACGACGGAGGTTTCGAAATCATCAAATTCAATCCGTTATTAAAATGGACTTTAGAAGAAGTAGAAAATCATCTAAAAGAATTTAATGTTCCGCAAAATGCATTGCACAAAGAAGGTTTCGTAAGTATTGGATGCGCACCTTGTACAAGAGCAATTTTCCCTGGAGAAGATATCAGAGCTGGAAGATGGTGGTGGGAGTCCAGTCATAAAGAATGCGGTTTACATGGTGCAAAAAAAGAGTAAACTGAGAGAATAGAAAATAGAGTATAGAATAAAGAGAATAGCAAGTTTTTAGATTTCAATGAACTTGAAACCTAAAACTTGAAACAAAAAAATAACAACAATAATGAGTTCAGTATTAAAAACAAACGCTTTAGAGAGTGAAGCGATATACATTTTCAGAGAAGTAATTTCACAGTTTGACAAACCGGTTTTACTTTTCTCAGGAGGAAAAGATTCTATTACATTGGTGCGTTTGGCACAAAAAGCATTTTTTCCTGCTAAAATTCCGTTTCCTCTATTGCACGTTGATACGGGACACAATTTCCCTGAAACAATAGCTTTCAGAGATAAATTAGTTGAAGAATTAGGTTTAGAGTTGATCGTTCGTAATGTTCAGGATGCTATTGATGAAGGAAAAGTGGTGGAAGAAACTGGAAAATATTCTAGTAGAAACAGTTTACAGACTACAACACTTTTAGATGCAATTGAAGAATTCAAATTTGATGCTTGTATTGGTGGTGCGCGTCGTGATGAAGAAAAAGCAAGAGCTAAAGAACGTATTTTCTCTGTTCGTGATGATTTCGGACAATGGGACGAAAAAAATCAGAGACCTGAGTTATTTGATATTTTGAATGGAAAAATCGAAAACGGACAAAACGTTCGTGTTTTCCCAATTTCAAACTGGACAGAATTAGATGTTTGGAGTTATATCGAAAAAGAAAATATCGAGATTCCATCGATTTATTTTTCACATAAAAGAAAAGTTTTTTTGAGAGACGGTTTAATCTGGTCACATTCTCCTTTTGTGTACCAAGAGGAAGACGAACAAATCGAAGAAAGAATTGTTCGCTTCAGAACCGTTGGAGATATGAGTTGTACAGCGGCTGTTGAATCTTACGCAGCAACAATTGAAGAAGTTGTGGGCGAAATCAGATCATCAACCATTTCTGAAAGAGGAGCCAGAATCGACGACAAACGTTCTGAAGCTGCAATGGAAAAAAGAAAGCAACAAGGATATTTTTAATTTCTGGTAAGAAGTTAAAATTAGAAGAAGAATCAAAAAACAAAAACATACGGATTTATAAGTTTCAAGAGAACATGAAACCTGAAACTTTAAACCTGAAACAATATATAAAATGGACGTTTTAAAAATAGCAACAGCAGGAAGTGTAGATGACGGAAAAAGTACTTTGATCGGAAGATTATTGTATGATACAAAATCATTGACTACAGATAAAATTGAAGCAATCGAAAAAAGCAGTAAACAAAAAGGATACGATTATTTGGATTTCTCTTTGGCTACTGACGGATTGGTAGCAGAAAGAGAACAAGGAATCACGATTGATGTTGCGCATATTTATTTTTCGACTGCAAAGAAAAGTTACATTATTGCCGATACTCCGGGTCACGTAGAATATACGAGAAACATGGTTACAGGAGCTTCAACTTCTCAGGTTTCTATTATTTTGATCGATGCCAGAAAAGGCGTTATCGAGCAAACATACCGTCACTTTTTCATCAATAATTTATTGAGAGTAAAAGAAGTAATCGTTGCCATAAACAAAATGGACTTAGTAGATTACTCAGAAGAAGTTTTCAATAAAATCAAAGCTGATTTTGAGGCATTAAATGCAAAAAGTACTTTCAAAGAACAAAACGTAAGTTACATTCCGTTAAGCGCAATCAATGGTGGAAATGTGGTTGATAAATCAGAGAATATGCCTTGGTACGAAGGACAAACTGTTTTAGAGCATTTAGAAGGATTACATTCTCATGATGTTTATGAAGCAGGAAAAGCGCGCTTCCCAGTTCAGACCGTAATTCGTCCGAAAACAGAAGAATACCACGATTTTAGAGGTTACGCAGGAAAATTATACGGAAACTCCATTAAAGTTGGAGATGCTGTAACGGTTCTTCCTTCTTTAACAGAATCAAAAGTTTCAAAAATTCACTTCTTCGATAAATCATTTGACGAGGCTACAGCAGGATCTTCAATTACAATCGAATTAGAAAATGACATCAATGTAACGAGAGGCGATATGATTGTAAAATCATCGGAACTTCCAAAAATTGAAAAAGATATTACAACCACAATTTGCTGGATGGACAGCAAAAAACTGGTTGCAGGAACAAAATATTTGGTTCAGCACAATACCAACAGAATTTTAGCAAAAGTAGAAAGCATTAAAAACACGATTGCAACTGATTACTCAGGAACAACAGAAGCTTCACAATTGGCAATCAACGAAATTGGAGAAGTAACAATCAAATTAAGCAAACCGTTATATTTTGATTCATACAACGAAAACAAATCAAACGGAGCTTTTATCTTAATTGATACAGCAACAAACACAACAGCAGGAGTAGGATTCATTCGCTAGTTGATAGTTGATGGTTTTTGGTTGATAGTTATTCTGCCAGCAAACCAACAACCAACAACTAACAACCAACAACTAAAGACAAAATGGAAAGTTTTAGAACAGAAATAGAAAATCCGGTAGTTCAGAAGGAGATTATCGAATTAGAAAAAAAGATTCACTTATTCCGTGGAGGAAAAATTGATGATGAGCGTTTTCGTAGTCTTCGTTTAGCGCGTGGAATCTACGGTCAGCGTCAGGAAGGCGTTCAGATGATTCGTATCAAATTACCTTACGGTAAAGTGACCAGCGAACAATTGAGAAGAATTACTGAAGTTTCAGATAAATATTCTACTGGACGTCTGCATATTACAACACGTCAGGATATTCAAATTCACTATGTAAGTTTGGACAGAACACCAGAACTTTGGGCAGATTTGGCTAAAGATGATATTACGTTGCGTGAAGCTTGTGGAAACACCGTTAGAAATATTACAGGAAGTGAATTGGCTGGCGTAGACGTAAACGAACCATTTGATGTTTCGCCTTACGCACACGGACTTTTCCAATATTTGTTAAGAAACCCAATCTGTCAGGAAATGGGACGTAAATTCAAAATTTCGTTCTCTTCTTCAGATGAAGATACAGCTTTGAGTTATTTACACGATTTAGGATTTATTCCAAAAATCAAAGACGGACAAAAAGGATTCAAAATCATGTTCGGAGGAGGTTTAGGATCTCAGCCAGCGCATGCCGAATTACTTTCGGAGTTTGTTCCTGTAAACGAAATCATTCCGACAGCAGAAGGAATTATTAGAATTTTTGACCGTTATGGAGAACGTGCAAAAAGAATGAAAGCGCGTATGAAATTCTTAATCAAAGAAATGGGGAAAGATGCTTTCCTTGATTTGGTTGAAAAAGAGAAAAAAGCAATCGCTTTTGAAACATACGAAATTGATACAACTGCTTTTGAGGGCCCAATTGCTGAGCCACTTTTAGAAGTGCCACAAGTTACAATCGAAGATACCGAAGCTTATGAAGCTTGGAAAAAATCGAATGTAATTGCGCAAAAACAAGCAGGATACTACGCTATTGGAATCAAAGTTTTATTGGGAGATTTTTATACGGATAAAGCCAGATTATTAGCCGATTTAATTAAAAATTACGGAGCAAATGAATTGCGTTTTTCATTGCGTCAAAATATTGTAATACGAAACATAAAAGAAGAGAACCTTCCTTTCTTTTATCAAGAATTAGCCAAATTGGACTTTGTTCAATTAGGATATAATTCAGTTGGAGATATTACGGCATGTCCAGGAACCGATACTTGTAATTTGGGGATTGCAAGCAGTACTGGTATTGCCGAAGAATTAGAAAGAGTTTTAAGCGCAGAATATCCTCAATATTTAAACAATCGCGAAATCGAAATTAAAATTTCTGGTTGTATGAATGCCTGCGGACAACATAATATGTCTGCAATTGGATTCCAAGGAATGTCTATCAACTCAGGAAAACTGGTAGCTCCGGCTTTACAGGTTTTATTGGGTGGAGGAAGATTAGGAAACGGCGAAGGACGTTTTGCCGATAAAGTAATCAAAATTCCAAGCCGTAGAGGACCAGACGCATTACGTACAATCTTAAATGATTTTGATACAAATGCAAACGGAGAAAAATTCCTTAATTACTACGATGCAAAAGGAGAGAAATATTTCTATGAAATCTTAAAACCTTTCGCAGATGTAACCAACCTTACAGAAGCCGATTTTATTGATTGGGGGAATGCTGACAACTATGTAAAAGCAGTTGGAGTTGGAGAATGTGCCGGAGTTGTTATTGACTTGGTTGCGACTTTATTATTAGAAGCTAAAGAAAAACTCACTTTTGCTCAGGAAGCATTCGACGAAGGAAAATGGGCAGATGCTATTTACCACGCTTACGCTGGATTTGTAAACGGAGCAAAAGCATTGTTATTGGCAGAAAACCAAAAAACAAATCACCACGCTGGAATCGTAGATTTATTTGATACGGTTTTCATCGAAACGAATAAAATAGAGTTGAATTCAACTTTCAAAGATTTGGTCTACCAAATCAATAAAAATGAACCGTCTGAGGCTTTCGCTAAAGATTACATTGCTCAGGCAATTGTTTTCTTTGATAAAATCGAAACTTTCAGAGCACAAGAATTAGCAAATGCATAATACAATAAAACCCAAAGTAACTTTAGTTGGCGCAGGTCCCGGTGATCCGGATTTGCTTACGCTGAAAGCTGTAAAAGCGCTGGCTGAAGCCAATGTGGTTTTGTATGATGCTTTGGCCAACGAAGAAATTTTAGCGCATGCTTCTAAAGATTCCATCAAATTATTTGTGGGAAAACGAAAAGGAAATCACAGTTATACGCAGGATCAAATCAATCAATTGATTGTAGATAATGCTTTAACGTATGGAAATGTCGTGCGATTAAAAGGCGGTGATCCGTTTATTTTTGGAAGAGGAAGCGAAGAAATCGAATTCATAGAAAGCTTCGGAATCAAAACCGAGGTCGTTCCAGGAATTTCATCGGTAGTTGCAGTTCCGGCAAGTCTCGGAATTTCAATTACCAAAAGAGGAGTTTCAGAAAGCTTTTGGGCGATTACTGGAACAACATCAGACAGAAAATTATCTGAAGATGTAGCTCTTGCAGCACAATCATCTGCAACAGTTGTAATCCTAATGGGAATGCACAAACTGGATCAAATCGTTGAACTTTTTCAGAATGAAAACAAAGGAGATTTACCTGTAGCGATCATTCAAAACGGAACAACAATAGAAGAAAAAGTGGGTGTTGGAACCGTAGATTCGATTTTAGAAATCGTAAAAGAAAAAGAATTAGGTTCACCAGCCGTTATCGTTTTAGGAGAAGTGGTTCGCGAAAGCCATAAATTAAAAGGATTTTACGAAGAATTTTGTCAAAAAAAGGAGTTGGATAAAATGTTCCGCCAGAACCAATTCGTTGCTAAAAAATAAACGTTTAAATAAATGTTCCGAAGGAACATCTGGTCGGTAGAAATGAATGTTCGATAAAAAAATGTTCCAGAGGAACATCTGATTGGTTATCCGATTCAATAAAAACATTTAATTTTGATCGGAGGAAAATAAATTAAAATGGAACAAAACGAATTATATCCAATATTTTTAAAGCTTCACAATTTAAATGTTCTAATTGTGGGCGGAGGAAATGTAGGTCTGGAAAAGCTTTCTTTCTTGTTAAAGTCAAGTCCGAATGCAAATGTTGAAGTTGTGGCAAAAGATTTTCATTTGGATATTAAAGTTTTAGCTGAAAAACATCCGTCGGTTAAATTAACCGAATCGAAGTTTAAAAAGAAAATGCTCAAAAAACGCCATATGGTAATTGCGTGTACGGACAATTTAGAAGCAAATAAAAAAGTATACGATTTAGCTAGAAAGCGTTATTTGATTTGCAATATTGCCGATACGCCAGATTTATGTGATTATTATTTAGGCGGAATCGTAACAAAAGGAAATGTCAAAATTGCCATTTCGACCAACGGAAAATCGCCAACAACGGCAAAAAGGCTAAGAGAGTTTTTTGAAGAAGTAATTCCAGAAGATATTAACCAAATGGTTGAGAATCTTAACGAATATAGAAAAACGCTTAAAGGTAATTTTGAGGATAAAGTGAAACGAATGAATGAGATTACCTCGTTATTAAAAAATAAAGAGTAAAAAATACCGCATAGAAATGAATGATAAAAATCATTGTCAGTAGAATAAATTATTCGTTTCTTTGTATTATTAAGAATGATTATAAACAACAACCATAATGATTAAAACAGATATACTTATAATTGGAGCAGGACCAACAGGTTTATTTGCCGTTTTCGAGGCAGGACTATTAAAATTAAAATGCCACATTCTTGACGCTTTACCACAGCCGGGAGGACAACTTTCAGAATTATATCCAAAGAAACCAATTTATGATATTCCTGGATTCCCAGAAGTATTAGCCGGAGATTTAGTTGATGGTTTAATGGAACAAATCAAACAATTTGAGCCAGGTTTTACTTTAGGAGAACGTGCTGAAACGATCGACAAACAAGAAGACGGAAGTTTTATCGTAACTTCAAACAAAGGAACTAAATTCCATGCGCCAGTTATCGCTATCGCAGGAGGTTTAGGAAGTTTCGAGCCTCGTAAACCACTTATCGAAGATATCGAGTTTTATGAAGATAAAGGAGTAAAATACTTCATCAAAAATCCGGAGAAATTCAGAGACAAAAGAGTTGTAATTGCAGGAGGAGGAGATTCAGCACTTGACTGGTCAATTTTCTTAGCAAATGTAGCATCAGAAGTAACTTTGATTCACCGTAGAAACGAATTTAGAGGTGCATTAGATTCTGTAGAAAAAGTACAGGAATTAAAATCAGCTGGAAAAATCAAATTAGTAACTCCGGCAGAAGTAATCGGAATCAACGGCGCTGAGCACGTAGAATCTTTAGATATAGAAGAAAACGGAGCACATCGTAAAATCGAATGCGATTATTTCATCCCACTTTTCGGATTAACGCCAAAATTAGGTCCAATTGGAGACTGGGGATTAGAAATCGAGAAAAACGCCATTAAAGTAAACAATGCTTTAGATTATCAAACTAATATTCCTGGAATCTTCGCAATCGGAGATATCAATACGTATCCAGGAAAATTAAAATTAATCCTTTGCGGTTTCCACGAAGCAACATTAATGTGTCAGGCTGCTTACGGAATCATCAACCCAGGTAAAAAATATGTATTAAAATATACAACAGTTTCTGGAGTAGACGGTTTCGACGGAACTCGTAAAGAAGCGCCAAAAGCGGTTGTGAAAGCGATTGTTTAATCTGAGGTGCTGAGGTTCTAAGGGACTAAGACGCTAAGGTTTTTAAATATAGTAAAGCCCAAACTTTTTAAAAGTTTGGGCTTTTTTTATTTAGCAAGGAAAATCCCCAGAGGGATGAAATATTTATAGAAAAGAAATCATTCATCTGTAAAAGAGCTCCAGCGGAGCGAAATATATTTCACTCCTCTGGAGCTCTTGCTGGGGGGGTTAAATTGTATTCTATAAATATTGCGCTCCTCTGGAGCTCGAAAAGTTAAAGATAATACCCCAAAAAAAACTTAGCCACTCAGTATCTTAGAATCTCAGAATCTAAGCAGCTTTGAAAAAACATCACATTAACTTAATCTTACTTCTTTTGACCCGAAGAATTGGGATAGTAACTTTGCTTCATAAAAGAAAAATTTTGAAGAATCAAGATAAAATGCTAACTTTAGAAATGTATTAAAAATTATCTATTATGAATTGGGATGAAGAAACACTACTAGAAGAAAAGGCCAAATTTGAAAATGATATGAGCATGACAGATAATGAATTTACAGATCATCAAGAAGTCATGGATACATTTTTAAATTGGGAAAGAAGTTTTTAAAGACTTTCTGATCAAAAGAAAATAAGCTCAATTTTACTTGAGACGGGAAAAAATCAACCAAAAGCTCAAACTTTATTTACAAAGTTTGAGCTTTTGGTTTTTAAACTTAGAATCTCAGAACCTTAGTATCTTAATGCCTTCAATAAGAACTTAGAAACTTTAAAAAACACTTGCAATTGTTTAGGTTATGTCGTTACTTTGCAGCGTTCATAATTTTATTGAAAGTTATCACGAAAGGCGGAGGGATAGACCCGATGAAACCTTAGCAACCCTTTATCATAAAGAAGGTGCTAAATTCTACTTTACACTACAAACACAGTGATTAAGATAGATAACACAAATACAAACAGTATTTCTCAAAACTTTTCCTGACAACATTACAACAAAATTTCACCGAATAATATTTAGTGAAAGGAGCGAATCATTGGCGCATTTTTGCCGTCATGGGTTCCCGCTTTACACAAATATCTTTTATTCTGAACCCCAGAATAAAAGGATATTTGCTTCAATCGGGGCTAATGAGCCAGCAATAATGCACTTTTGGAATCAATGTAAAAAAACATCGAAGCTTAAACCCGACAGGTTTTCAAAACCTGTCGGGTTTAAATAAGAATTATAAAAAACTTAGCAACTCAGAACCTTAGCATCTTAGTAGCTTAAAGAAAAGAGAAATGTCAATACAACAAGCAATAAAAGAAAGAATCCTAATCCTTGACGGAGCAATGGGAACCATGTTACAACGTTACAACTTCTCAGAAGAAGATTTTCGTGGCGAACGTTTCAAAGATTTTCCACATCCGTTAAAAGGAAATAACGATTTATTATCACTAACACAACCGCAGGCAATTCGTGCCGTTCACGCAGCATATTACGAAGCCGGAGCAGATATTGTCGAAACCAATACATTCTCAGGAACTACAATCGGTATGGCCGATTATTTCATGGAAGATCTGGTTTACGAATTAAACTACGAATCGGCAAAAATTGCAAGAGAAGTTGCAGACGAATTCACAGCAAAAAATCCAAATAAACCACGTTTTGTAGCCGGCTCAATAGGACCGACAAACCGTACGGCAAGTATGTCACCAGATGTAAACGATCCAGGTTACAGAGCTGTAACGTTTGACGATTTACGAATCGCGTACAAACAACAAGTAGAAGCTTTGTTAGACGGAGGTTGCGATTTACTTTTAGTAGAAACGATTTTCGACACACTAAACGCAAAAGCGGCACTTTTCGCCATTGAAGAAGTAAAAGACGAACGCAATATCGATGTGCCAATCATGGTTTCAGGAACGATTACGGATGCTTCAGGAAGAACACTTTCTGGGCAGACAGTTGAAGCGTTTTTGATTTCCGTTTCACATATTCCTTTATTAAGCGTTGGTTTCAACTGTGCTTTAGGAGCCGATTTATTGAAACCATATTTAAAAACATTAGCGCACAACACGCAATTCAATGTTTCGGCACACCCAAATGCGGGATTGCCAAACGCTTTCGGACAATACGATGAAACACCAGAACAGACTCAGGTATTCATTAGAGAATATTTAGAAGATAATTTAATCAATATTATTGGAGGTTGTTGTGGTACAACTCCGGATCATATTCGATTAATGGCGGAAGTTGCGAAGGATTATAAGCCGAGAGTAGCGCCTGTGTTGACTTAGTAAAATTCTATACAATGAAGCAATTGAAAGTAATAATAATTGGGTTTGTACTTTTCGGCTTATTTGGTTTCAGTAAAAAACCTTTATTGACAGTTAAAGAAGAAATACCGACAGATTTTTATTTTGTAATTGAAGATGGAGGAAATGATTATTATAATTCTCAGAATAATAATTTTCATAGAAAATATGTCAAAGAAGAAAAAGTAATAAAAGTAAAATTAACAAAGGACGAAAAGGAGAAGATATATTCGCTCATTTTGAAAATCAAATTTTTTGAAATGCCAACAAAATTTGAATCAACTGATAAGAAAAACATTGTAATCAGAAGTCCCAGTTTTTTACAAAGTATATTAATTAAAGCAAATGGCAAAAATAAACTTGTAAGTTATAATACCGGTTTTACAAGTAATAAAAATGATGAAAAAGCGAAGCCGTTTTTAGAATTATATAACAAGATTTGGGAAGTTTTATATAAAAAAGAACAAGTAAAGAAAATGCCAAAGTCGGATTATTTTTATGAGTAGTTGATTCAGAATATAATTATGAAACCGAATCTGCGTGAGGGATAGAAGTGAAAAGCTCACAGACCAATGTAGTGAAACGGAATTGGTCGAGGACTTGTAACGGATAGCCCGGTTCGCCGCGGCGAAACACGCCCAAAATAATAAACATAAAATACCTACAAGGTTTTGAAAACCTTGCAGGAGAGAAATAAAAGAATAAAAAAACTCAGAATCTAAGCATCTTAGAATCTCAGTAACTTTAAAAAAAAATGACTGAAAAAAGAAGAGACCTTGTATTATCAGGATTAGAACCTTTGATTATTACGCCGGAAAGCGTTTTTGTGAACGTTGGGGAGCGTACGAATGTAACAGGTTCGCGAAAATTCCTGCGCTTAATCAAGGAAGAGAAGTATGACGAGGCACTTGATATTGCAAGACAGCAGGTAGAAGGAGGAGCACAAATCATCGATATTAATATGGATGAAGGAATGTTGGACGGCGTAAATGCCATGACCAAATTCCTAAATTTAATTGCTGCAGAACCAGATATTTCGAGAGTGCCGATTATGATCGACAGTTCGAAATGGGAAATCATCGAAGCAGGTCTGAAAGTAGTACAAGGAAAAAGTGTTGTAAACTCGATTTCGTTAAAAGAAGGAGAAGAAGCGTTTATTCATCATGCTAAATTAATCAAACGTTACGGAGCAGCTGCTATTGTTATGGCATTTGACGAAGTAGGTCAGGCTGATAATTACGATCGTCGTGTAGAAATTTGTGCGCGTTCGTATGATATTTTGGTGAACAAAGTAGGTTTCCCTCCACAAGATATTATTTTCGATTTGAATATTTTCCCGGTTGCAACGGGAATGGAAGAACACCGCTTAAACGCTTTGGACTTTTTTAGAGGAACGAAATGGGTTCGCGAGAATTTGCCGCACGCACATATTAGCGGTGGTGTTAGTAACGTTTCGTTTTCTTTTAGAGGAAATGACGTGGTTCGTGAAGCGATGCACTCGGTGTTTTTATACCATGCCATTAAAGAAGGGATGACGATGGGAATCGTGAATCCGGAGATGTTGACGATTTACGATGATATTCCAAAAGACTTATTAGAACACGTTGAAGACGTAATTTTAGATAGACGTGACGATGCTACAGAAAGACTTTTAGATTTTGCAGAAAATGTAAAAGGCGAAGTAAAAAGCGACGAAAAAGCCGTTCAGGAATGGCGTTTAGGATCGGTTCAGGAGCGTATTACGCATTCATTGGTAAAAGGAATTGATGCTTTTATTGAAGAAGATGTAGAAGAAGCGCGTTTAGCAGCAACAAAACCAATTGAAGTTATCGAAATCAATTTAATGGCCGGAATGAATGTCGTAGGAGATTTATTCGGAAGCGGAAAAATGTTCTTGCCTCAGGTAGTTAAATCGGCACGTGTAATGAAAAAAGCGGTTGCTTATTTATTGCCGTTTATTGAAGCAAGTAAACAAGCCGGAGACAAACAAGGAAATGGTAAAATCCTGATGGCAACCGTAAAAGGAGACGTTCACGATATTGGAAAAAATATTGTTTCGGTAGTTTTGGCTTGTAACAATTACGAGATTGTAGATTTAGGAGTAATGGTTCCTCCGGAAAAAATCATTGCAGCGGCAATCGAACATGAAGTTGATATTATCGGATTAAGCGGATTGATCACTCCTTCGCTCGACGAAATGGTGTATTTGGCTAAAGAATTAGACAAACAAGATATTAAAATCCCGATTATGATTGGTGGGGCAACGACTTCGCGCGCGCACACCGCCGTGAAAATTGCGCCTCAATACAGAGAAACTGTAATTCATGTAAACGATGCTTCTAGAGCCGTTACTGTTGCAGGAAATCTGTTAGATCATAACCGAAAAATATATGCAGCAGATATTCGTGCAGAATACGATTCTTTTAGGGAAACGTTTCTAAATCGTTCGAGAGATAAAAACTTCTTGACGATTGAAGAGGCTCGTAAAAATAAATTACAATTGGATTGGAATGAATACACTCCAACCAAACCTAAAAAGATAGGCGCACAAATTGTCGAAGTTGAATTGGATGTTTTGGTGCCATATATCGACTGGACGCCGTTTTTTCAAACTTGGGAATTGTATGGGAAATATCCAGCAATTTTAACAGACGAGGTTGTGGGCGAACAAGCGACTTCTGTTTTTGCAGACGCTCAGGCGATGCTGAAAGTAATTTTGGAAGAGAAAAAACTAAAAGCAAAAGGTATTTTCGGAATTTTCCCTGCCAATCAGATAGACGACGATGATATCGAATTGCGTGATGAAAACGGAAAAGTGTTAGAAAAATTCTTAACGCTTCGTGTGCAGGGACAAAAAACAAAAGGTGCTCCAAACATTGCTTTAGCCGATTTTATCGCTCCAAAAGAAAGCGGAATCACCGATTATATGGGCGCATTCTGTGTAACAACAGGTTTTGGAGTTGACGAATGGGCTGCAGAATACGAGAAAAACCTTGACGATTATAATTCGATTATGGTTAAGGCGCTTGCCGATCGTTTTGCAGAGGCTTTCGCCGAATATCTTCACGAGAGAGTACGTAAAGATTTCTGGGGTTACGATTCAGAAGAAGCTTTGACCAACGAAGAATTGATTAAAGAATCTTATAAAGGAATCCGTCCCGCTCCGGGTTATCCAGCTTGTCCAGATCACTTAGAGAAACCAACGATCTGGAAGCTTTTAGATGTAGAAAAACAAATAGGAGTGAAACTAACTGAAAGTATGGCAATGTGGCCGGCTTCATCGGTTTCAGGATATTATTTTGGAAATCCGAAAAGCAAATATTTCGGTCTCGGAAAAATAAAAGAAGATCAGGTTACAGATTACGCCAA
Source organism: Flavobacterium artemisiae (assembly GCF_042678225.1). Classification (NCBI taxonomy): domain Bacteria; kingdom Pseudomonadati; phylum Bacteroidota; class Flavobacteriia; order Flavobacteriales; family Flavobacteriaceae; genus Flavobacterium; species Flavobacterium artemisiae. The sequence goes on from NZ_JBHUDZ010000012.1 coordinate 603,706, forward strand.
ACGCCGAAATGTACCGCTGGATTACGCCATGAAATGGTTGAATCCTAATATAGCAGATTAAAAATTAGTCATAAAGTCGAAAGTCTTAAAGTCCGAAAGGAAAGACATAAGACTTTAGAACTAGTTGAATCGTAATATAGCAAACTAATTAGTTTAAAGTCAAAGTCATAAAGTCCGAAAGGAAAGACTTTCGACTTTCGACTTTACAACTTTAAGACTTAAAATGAAAGTAACAGAACATATAGAAAACGCCAAAGGAAAAACATTATTCTCATTTGAAATTATTCCGCCTCAAAAGGGGAAAAGCATTCAGGAATTATACGATAATATTGATCCGTTAATGGAATTTAATCCGCCGTTTATTGATGTGACAACTTCTCGCGAAGAGTACATTTATATTGATAAAGGCAACGGACTTTTAGATAAAAAATTGACTCGTATGCGTCCGGGAACGCTTGGAATCTGCGCTTCTATAAAACATAAATACAATGTTGACACTGTACCGCATTTGCTTTGCGGTGGTTTTACTAAAGAAGAAACCGAATACATGCTGGTTGATTGTCATTATTTAGGAATCAATAATGTAATGGCGCTTCGCGGAGATGCCATGAAAGACGAACAATCTTTTGTGCCAAAAGCGGGAGGAAATCATTATGCAGTTGATTTGGTGAAACAAATCAACGATTTAAATTGCGGAAAATATCTGCATGAAGTGATGGATGCGGATAACAAAGCAGATTTCTGTATTGGTGTTGCAGGTTATCCAGAGAAACACTTAGAATCTCCTTCTTTACAATCAGATTTAAAAAGATTGAAAGAAAAAGTGGATGCCGGAGCTGATTATGTAGTTACGCAGATGTTCTTCGATAACTCAAAATATTTTGCTTTCGTAGAAAAAGCAAGAGAAATGGGAATCACAATTCCGATTATTCCTGGAATTAAGCCAATTGCGGTTCAAAGACATTTACAAGTATTGCCACAAATCTTCAGAATCGATTTGCCAGAAGATTTAATCGATGCTGTTGACAAATGCAAAAATAACGCTGAAATCAAACAAGTCGGAATCGAGTGGGCGATTCAGCAGTCATTAGAATTAAAAGCGGCTGGAGTTCCGTTTTTACATTATTATTCAATGGGTAAATCTGAGAATATTCGTCAGATTGCTAGTCAGGTTTTTTAATTTTTTTACCATTAAGATATTAAGTTCATAAAGTCAAGGCTTAATTTTCTTTTTATTATTAGAACTAGGTCATAAAGCTTAGCTTAATTCTCTTAATGCCTTAATGGTAATATTCAATGGGTTTTAATTTTTCTAGTTTTAAAACACACAGTTTGTCATTTCGACGAAGGAGAAATCGCACTCGGGATTCGACAAAGATTGAAAATATGCTTTGCGGAATTTCTAGTGCGATTTGCTTCGCCAGTTCGCTATCGCTCGGGTCTCCTTTCAGTCGAAATGACAAGAATACTGTAAAATTTGGAATTTGGATTTTCAAAATTTGGAATTTGAATTAAGATATTGTTTAATTTAGAAGTTTAAAATTTCATACCATGGAAAAAGAAGAATTACAAGCCATAGCCTCACAATTGAAAAATCCTTCAGGCGAAAAAGGAATTGAAATGGGTAATATGATGAACGAAACGAACATCAATATGACCAAACATTCTATCCAAAATCTAAATATTTCGAAGGAAAATAAAATTCTGGAATTAGGTCACGGAAACGCGGGACACGTTGAATTTTTATTCGAACAAGGAAAAGACCTCAAATATTACGGACTTGAAATGTCGGAACTGATGTTTCAGGAAGCACGCCAGATCAACCGAAATTTTGTTTCTCAAAAACAGGCTTTCTTTTCTCTTTATGACGGCAATAAAATTCCGTTTGAAGATGAATTTTTCGATAAAGTATTCACAGTAAATACCATTTATTTTTGGCAGCGACCAGAAGAATTACTTGCAGAAATTTATCGCGTTTTAAAACCAAATGGAAACTTCTGTCTGACTTTTGCAGAAGAAGATTTCATGAAAAAACTGCCGTTTACGCAATTTGATTTTGAACTTTACAGCACTCAAAAAGCGCAGGATTTAATTGGAAAATCGGATTTTAAAATCATTTATACCGAAACACAGACAGAAAAGGTAAAAAGCAAAACAGGTGAATTGGTTGACAGATCTTTTACAACATTTGTATTAGAAAAGTCATTTAAATCATTTTAAGTTGTTGCATTAATTTCAGCAAACTTTTAGTACTTCATTGTTTCCTATTAGTTTTTCAATTGTAATACTTTAAAAAAATATGGAAGTAAAAAAGATCAACTTTCTACAAAGTTACAGCAGTATTTTATTACTTCTTGGCGGTATCATTATCGGTAGTATTTTCGGATTGGTTTTTGGCGAAAAAGTTTTGGTGATAAAACCGCTCGGAGATATTTTCCTGAATTTACTTTTTACAGCGATTATTCCGCTTATCTTTTTTACAATTGGTTCTTCGATTGCGAATCTGGAACGGACAGAAAAACTTGGAAAACTATTCTTTATCATGATAGTGGTTTTTCTGGCGACGATTTTAATATCGGCAATTGTAATGATTTTTGCTGTATATCTTTTTCCAATTCATGAAAATATTGCAATTGCAAAAATTCCGTTTGAGAATGTAGAATCTGGATCGGCGGGAGATCAAATTGCCAAACTGCTTACTGCAAATGATTTCTTCGAATTATTGTCACGAAAAAGTATGCTCGCGCTGATTATTTTTTCTTTTTTAATTGGTTTTGCCACATTACAATCGGGAGAAAAAGGAAACGCTTTCAAGAGTTTTCTGGATTCCGGAAACGAAGTAATGAAACAGCTTTTAAATATAATAATGAAATTGGCACCAATTGGTCTGGGAGCTTATTTTGCTTATCAAGTTGGTATTTTCGGACCGCAGTTGTTTGGTGTTTATGCAAAGCCTATGGCGGTTTATTACGCAGCCTGTGTTTTCTATTTCTTTACCTTTTTTAGTTTATATGCGATTGTTGCGGGCGGAAAACGTGCTTTCAAAGTCTTTTGGAGCAATAATATTACGCCATCTTTAACCGCAGTTGGAACTTGCAGCAGTATTGCCACAATTCCTGCAAATCTAGACGCAGCACAAAAAATGGGAATTCCGTCTCACGTCCGAAATCTTGTTATTCCGCTTGGAGCACCTTTACATAAAGACGGTTCTAGTATGTCATCCATCTTAAAAATTACTTTTCTATTTGCCATGTTTGGAAAAGATTTTACCGAACCTTCAACAATTCTTTTGGCTTTAGGCATAACAGTTATTGTTTCTATAGTCGAAGGCGGTATTCCAAATGGAGGTTATATTGGCGAAGTTTTAGCTATTACGGTTTATGGTTTTCCAATGGAACAGGCGCTTCCAGTTGCGATGATTTTAGGAACCTTAGTTGATCCAATTGCCACTTTATTAAATGCAAATGGCGATGTAATAGCTTCAATGGTGGTTTCGAGATTCTCTGAAAAGACAAAATGGGAATAGAATTCGATATCAAATAATACATTGGTAGATAAGACTTTTAGATACATCGATTGTTTACTTCACTTAGTATAAAAGTTTAATGTAATGACTTATTAAACAGTAGTTTTACAAAGTAAAAATGTTTTTTATTTTGAGAAGTAAAACTCTTTTTGTTTTAGGTTTATTCGTTGTCTGCTTCCATGTGCACGCTCAGTTGTGCACAGGAAGTTTAGGCGACGCTGTAGTTAAAATCGATTTTGGTACAGGAACTTCTTCCCACGGAACCGCTTTGGGAACTGGAATTACAAGTTACACCTACACAACAGCAGATTTCCCAAATGATGGTTCTTATACCATAGAAAAAGCAACCAATACTCCAAATACATGGTGGACAACTACAGATCATACCGGAGGTGGTTATATGATGGTCGTAAACGCCAGCCTTTCTACAACTGATTATTTTTATAAAAATACCGTTACAGATCTTTGTCCAGATACAACTTATGAGTTTGCAGCTTGGATTATGAATTTATTGCGATCAAACGATACAAGTCCACCCAATATTACTTTTACGATCGAGTCTACAACAGGTACAATTTTAGGGACTTATAATACAGGCGACATTGCCTTAAATTCTAGTGCTGTTTGGAAACAATATGGTTTTTATTTCACCACACCTGCAGGAATTTCGACGGTAGTAATTAGAATGCGAAATAACAAAGCGGGTGCTGCACCGGGAAATGATATTGCTTTAGACGACATAACCTTTAGAGCTTGCGGACCAACAGTAACTTCAACAATTCAAAACAATACCAATACAAGTTTAACGATTTGTCAGGGAGATTCTCAGAGTTATACATTAACAGGAGATGTTTCTTCGGGATATTCCAATCCGGCTTATCAGTGGCAGGTTAGTTCAAATAACGGAACAACTTGGACAGATATTTCTGGAGCAAATGCACTAAGCTATTCTTTTATTCCAAATACAACAGTAGGCACATATTTGTATCGCATTGCGGCAGCTCAAAATGCTAATATTTCTTCAGCTTCTTGTAGGGTTGTTTCTAATAGCATTACTTTTAAAGTAGACGAAAGCACCATTGCTCCATCTTTCACTACTGTGCAGCCAACATGCGATGTGCCAACTGGAACAATAAATATTACCACAAACGCAAATACAACTTACAGTATCGACGGAGTGAACTATCAATCTTCGGGTATTTTTTCTGGATTGGCAGGTGGAGATTACAATATAACGGCCAAATTAGCTTCGAGTTGTGCTTCTAATCCTTTGGTAGCGCATATTAATAGTATTGCAACTTCAAATGCAACTCCTACTTATTCCGTAATGCAGCCTGTAATTTGTTCTAATCCATTAGGAACCATAACGATTGCAAGTTTAGATTATGAATATAGTTTTGATAACGGTACAACATGGTCTCTTACTAATAGTAAATCTGGACTAGAAGCGGGAGATTATTTAATAAAAACCAGAAACAGCTCAAATTGTGAAACTTCTGCAGCATTAGTTTCGATATTAATGCCGCCTGGTTATCCGCCGACTCCAACAGTTTCTGTTACACAGCCCGATTGTTTAATTGCTGCAGGAACAATAGCAGTTTCAGATATTGAAGCTTCTTATAGTTTTGATAACGGCGCAACATGGACAACATCCAATTCAAAAAACAATTTACTTCCCGGAAATTATAATATACTTTTAAAAAACACTCTTGGCTGTATATCTCTTGCAGCAAAAGAAGTAGCAATACAATCGTATGTCAATACAGAACCGCTTCCAACAGCTCAAACACCTCAAACTTTCTGTGTTCAGCAAAATGCGACTTTAAGTGATATAAGTATAAACGGAAATAAGATTAAATGGTATGATGATGCAGTAAATGGAAATTTAGTATCTAATGCCACAATTTTAGAAAACAAAACCTATTATGCTTCGCAGACTGTTTCCGTTTGCGAAAGCGAAAGAATTCCTGTCGTTATCAATATTCAAAATACAATTGCGCCGACGGGTAATTTAGAACAAAACTTTTGTACGAGTCAGAAACCTGCAATTTCTAATCTAGAAGCCACAGGAACAAATGTTGTTTGGTATGATAATGCAATAAATGGAAACGTTTTGGTTTCGACAGAAAGCTTGATTGATGGAAAAACCTATTATGCATCTCAAACTTTGAATGGCTGCGAAAGTGTAAATAGATTGGCTGTTAAAGTTACGATTGTTGCTCCAAGTCTTGCCATTCAGAATGTGACTTCGAATGTTTGTGATGAATTAAACGATGGATCTGAAACAATAGATCTTACCTCTTATAATGCATCAATAGCAACTTGCAGTTCTTGTACTTTTACTTATTTTACAAGTTTGTCTGGAGCAGAAAATCAAACTGTAAGTGAAGAAATAAACAATTTTTCGAGTTATAATTTAGCGATAGGAACTACTATTATTTATGTGCGAATTGATTCTAATGATAAATGTTATCAAGTTGCCGAGTTGCATTTAACACTTGTAAACGTGCCAGTAATTGCGATTTCAGATGTTGTATCATTATGCGAAAATGCAGCGGTTGAAGTTCATGCCGGGTTGGGTTTCGATAGTTATGTATGGTCAACAGGAGAAACTGCAGAATCGATTACTATTACAGAAGCTGGTAAATATTCGGTGACAGTTACTCAAAATCATGGAAATGCGATTTGTTCTTCAACAAAAGAATTTCAGGTAAAACTTTCTAACAGCGCGACAATTAAGAATCTTGCTGTAAAAGATTGGAGTGATACCGAAAATGTAATCGTTGTTGAATTATCAGACAGCAGTCTGGGCAATTATGAATATTCGATTGACGGAATTAATTATCAAGACAGCACTACTTTTTCGGGTTTAACAACTGGAGATTATGTTGTTTATGTTCGGGATAAAAACGGCTGCGGAACAGTAAATCAAGAAGTTTTTCTATTAAATTATCCAAAGTTTTTTACACCAAATGCAGATGGATTTAACGATACTTGGGGAATAATTTTCTCTGAAACAGAACCTTCTATCAATACAAAAATCTTTGATCGATATGGTAAATTGATCAAAGAATTAAATGCTTACACGACTTGGGACGGAACTCTTAATGGTTACAATCTGCCATCTTCAGATTATTGGTTTGTTGTCACTCGAGCAAACGGAAAAGTGTATAAAGGTCATTTTAGTATGAAAAGATAAAGTCATGGTTGTTTTTAAATGAATGCGTATTATTTCTTAAATTCGGGTTCAAATAAATACAACAAATGAATTCAGTACTACATCAAGATTTACACGATTTCGAAAATATATTAGAACAAGCAAAACAGCAGGGAATTGATTTTTTAAATAATCTAGAAAATGTTCCAACATCGACTACCTATAAAATTGAGGCAAAAAGAAGCTTAAACGAAACAGGTTTAGGATCTGTCGAAACTCTTAGAGAATTTAATGAAAGATTAGCGCCCTTAATGGTATCATCTCCAGGACCAAGATATTGGGGATTTGTTACCGGAGGATCAACACCGGCTTCTATTGTCGGCGATTGGCTTGCATCAGTTTATGATCAGAATGCTCAAGGAATAAACGGGCAGGGCGGAAACTCTGCTTTAATTGAATTTGAAACTATTAATCTTTTGCTGCAGTTATTAAATTTACCAGATACTTTTCTAGGCGGATTTGTAACCGGTGCAACAATGTCTAATTTTACTTCACTGGGAGTTGCCAGACAATGGTTGGGAGCACAATTTGGGAAAGATTTCGCTAAAAACGGAATCTCAGAAAAGATCAATATTTTTACGGCTACACCACATTCTTCTTCAGTAAAATCACTTTCGATGCTCGGAATCGGAAGTCATAATTTTACTTTGGTTAAAACAATAGAAGGTAATCGCGAAGCAATCGATATTCAGGATTTAGAGAAAAATATTGAAGCTTTAAACGGAAAACCTTTTATCTTAATTTCAAGTGCTGCAACGGTAAATACAGCCGATTTTGATGATTTTAAAGCAATATCAAAACTTAAGGGAAAATATAAATTCTGGTGGCATATCGATGCTGCATTTGGCGGTTTTGCAGCAGTCTCAGAAAAATACCAACATCTGGTAGAAGGCTGGGAAGGAGCAGACAGCATTACGATCGACTGTCATAAATGGCTGAACGTGCCTTACGAAAGCGCTTTTTATTTAATTAATAAAGAACATGTAAATCTGCAGATCGAAACATTTCAGAATTCGAACGCGCCTTACTTGGGAAATCCCTTAGAGAACTTTAATTATTTAAATTTCCTTCCCGAAAATTCAAGACGTTTGAGAGCCTTGCCGGTTTGGTTTTCGCTTCTAGCGTATGGAAAAGAAGGATTCTGCGATCTTGTTGAAAAAAGTACTTCTTTAGCCCTGCATTTTGGAAACGCTTTAATCGAGCAAGATTCGTTTGAATTATTAGCGCCAATTCGTTTAAATAATGTTTGTTTTACTTTAAAAGGAGATCACAATCAGGAAAAAGTGTCTTCGTTTTTATTTGCCTTAAACGAACGTGGCAACGTATTTATGACGCCGACTGTGTATCAAAACAAAAAAGGAATTAGAGCGTCTTTTGTAAATTGGAGAACAACTGAAAATGATATTAAAATTGTTATTGAAGAAATGAAAGAAACGCTTCTCGATTTAGAAATATAACTAAAATACAAGAGCCTGTTTTGAAGGAAACAGGCTCTTAACTAACACAAAAAAAAACAAAAAACAAGGTATTATAAAGAACGAATTTTTAGATTCGATAAGTAAATGCAATCGTTGCAATTCGATTATCGAGCTCATATTTTTTATCAATAGCAGTTTGTCCCACTACCGATTTGATGTAGAAATTATTAGTATTGAAAATATCTGTAAAATTGAGTTTGATATTTCCTTTCTTAGCCAAAACCTGCTTAGAAATTCCAACGCTGAAATCAAAGAAAGCATCACGCTGATAAATTCCCAGATTTGATTTTGATTGAAAATTAGCATTCGCTTCCGCTTTTAAAGTTTCAGTTATCGTAAACGAATTTTGCACATTCAGATTCACCGTTACAATTGGGTCAATTGTAGAACTATTCAAAACATTGCCCATAAATTTATTTTCAAAAACATTGAATAAAGTATTGATAGACCACCATTTATTAAGCTCAGAGCTATTCGTTATATTCACTCCGTAATTGTATGATTTGTCAACATTTATTTGCGTTGTAACTGTCGTATTCGTGTCTGGATTATAGTTGTACACTTCTGTGAAAACATCTTTTGTGCTGTTAAAATAAACAGAAGCCATAAAAACACTCTTCCATGCATAACCAATTTCTGCAGCATGAGTAATCTCAGGAATCAAGTTTGGATTTCCCTGCGAATAGTTAAAAGAATCATCATAAAAGCGAAACGGATTCAAATCAAACTGACTTGGTCTGTTGATTCTTTTACTATAAGAAGCATGCGCAGAATGATTACTTGTAAATTCATATTTTAAAGAAAGACTCGGAAACCATTTTAAATAATCATCTTTATGTTTTTCATTTAAAGTTTTCTGATCAATATCAATAGCAGTATACTCAGATCGTAAACCACCCTGAATATTCAGCTTTTCTAATTGATATTTATAATTAATGTATCCAGCATAAATCTGTTCATTGTACTCAAAATGATTGGTCGAATTCGGGTCAATCTGCCATTGATTGTTTTCATTAAACTCATAAACAGAAGGATTATCATTGTTTTTAATACTTGTTTTAAAACCCCATTCGATAGATTGTTTTTCTTTAAATGGATTCACAAAATCGATTTTTCCTGTAAAAACCTTTAACTGTGACGGAATAAAACCACGGCGATCATTTATGACGGCAGCGTTTGCAATATTGTCGGCACTTTGAAATTGATTCGATCTAAATTTTGAAGTTTCATATTCAAAATCAAAAGTCATGTTTTTTCCTTCGGTATTAAATTTATGAACCCCTGAAAAAGCATAGGTATAATCATTCCAATTTTCTTTGCTGGAATTGTAGGTCAAAGCATCAAAAAGAGACAGATTTGAATTGTCTGTAACCCTATTTGTACCATTTGCGAAGTTTTCATAACGTCCGATTTTGGCGTCAACGTAAAACTCTAAATTGGTTTTTGGCGAAACCTCGTACTGCGTTCCAATTTTAAAATTGTTCGAAGTTAAAGGTTCATCGGTAATTGAAGTCTGATGATTTTTAGTTGCAATTTCCTGACGTGAAACATCTGTAAACTGCGTCTGGTTGAATTCTTTATGTTCTTCTTCACCACGAAAAGTATAGCTGTAATTTCCAAAAAAGCCCCATTTATCTTTATTATAATTTAAATTAAAGCCAGAATTGGTTCTGTTTTTTCTGCCGCGTCCGTAGCTTGCAAAAGCAGTCCCTTTTAAGCCTGAAGAGTTTGGTTTTTTTAATATAATATTGATAATCCCCGCTTTTCCAGCTGCATCAAATTTAGAAGACGGATTTGTAATCACTTCAATCTGTTTGATGTTTGATGAGGTCGTCGATTTTAAATAGTTGGCTAGTTCTTTCTGCGAAAGCTGTGTTAATTTTCCATTAATCATAACACTCACACCTTGCTGTCCTCTAATAGAAAGATTTCCGTCTTGCGAAACCACCACGCCTGGCGCACGCGATAAAACGTCAAGAGCCGTTCCACCTTCAGAAACTATACTATTTTCTACATTAAACACTAGACGATCTGATTTTTGAGTGTATAAAACTTTCTTTTTAGCAATAACAATTTCGTCCAAAACATTAATTGAAGTTTCAACGATACTGTCTTTTTCTTTTTCGGTTTGTGCGTATCCATAAGCTGAAAAAGCAAACATTATGGAGGTTATAATATTTTTCATGTTGTTCAATTTGGCAATGCTCTAAATTTTTCGATTTAGAAATAATCTTTACTATTTTTTTGAATTAGAATTATTGCAGTACAATTTCTTCTAGTTTATCAAAAATTTTGTTTTGAAGATTAAATGCGTGAATTGAAACAGCTGAAATTGTTTTTTTTATTGAAAGGAGTATAGATAACATATTGTGGCATTTTAAATTCTGATGCCAAATATATAACTATTTATAATAAGTCTAAATAAAAATAAATTTTATTTTTTAAAGTTTAATGCTAAGGCATTGATAAATAGGAGAAAGTAGAATTTATTAAAAACAAAGAATCGACTTGTTTTATAGAAAAACAAGCCGATTCTTACTTAAAAGTTAACCTAATTTATTTAGTAATTTCTCTAAATACAGCTTCTAGGTTTTTATTTTTTTGATTTAATTGCAACGTTTTTAATCCGTTTTCGTTTGCAAAGTCAAAAATAGCGGGACGCATATCTTTTTCTGTAATAAAAGTCAATTCCCAAGTCATGTCATGCGTGTTGACATACGAAGAAATGTTTTTCAGCTTAGCCAAAAGCTGTTCTTCAACCTTGTAATCAAACTCAACTTCAATCACTTGCTCTTTGTCTGTTGTCACTAAATGATCTAACTTATTGTCGGCAACAATCTGTCCTTTGTCAATAATTATGACACGATCACAAATTGCTTCAACTTCCTGCATGATGTGTGTTGATAAAAAAACCGTTTTATTTTTACCCGCATTTTTGATCACGTTTCTAATTTCCATTAACTGATTAGGATCCAGACCAGTAGTCGGTTCATCCAAAATCAAAACATCTGGATTATGAAGCAAAGCATTTGCAAGTCCCACACGCTGGCGGTATCCTTTAGACAATTGTCCGATCTTTTTATGGCTTTCTGGTGTCAGTCCTGTCAGTTCGATAACTTCCTCAATTCTTGATTTTGGCACAGAATATACGTCGGCATTAAAAGCCAAATACTCACGAACATACAAATCCAAATACAACGGATTATGCTCTGGTAAGTACCCAATTGATCGTTGTACTTCTTTAGCGTTTGTCATGACATCGTGGCCATTTACAAGGGCTGTGCCATCATCTGCCAATAAATAAGTGGTCAAAATTTTCATTAAAGTAGATTTTCCAGCTCCGTTTGGACCAAGAAATCCGACAATTTCTCCTTTCTGAATTGAAAATGAAATTGAATTTAATGCTTTTTGTGTTCCGTAACTTTTTGATATGTTGTTTACTTCTATCGACATGGACTTTTTATTTGCTACAAAAGTAAACAGAAATAGTTTGGATTGCTACATTTTGTATTCTAAAGAATTTCTTAAAAATTTTAACGAGTCCGCCATTCACGGCATTGTTGTTGTTAAAGGAAACTTAAATTTAAAAAAAATAACCAAATGAAAAAGATTTTAGTGATGGCTGCTTTAGCTATCTGCAGTTTTGCAAACGCACAAAAAGGAACAATTTTAGTAGGTGGTAACATTGGATACACTTCTGAAACTACTGATTCTCGTTTTAGTGAAACAAAATCAAACGAATTTAGCTTTTCTCCAAAAGTAGGTTACCAATTTCATGATAACTGGACTGTTGGGGGTGAATTCACTGTTGCTTCGTCAAAAGATGATCAAGGAGCAAACGAATACAAAACAAATACTTCTAGATTTGGAGCATTTGTACGTTATACAATGCCATTAAGCCAGACTTTTGCTGTATTCGCTGATTTAGGAGCTGGTTTTCAAAACCGTACTGAGAAAGATTATATTGGAGCAGCATACTCAAAATATAAAGCAGACGGAATGTACATTGGTGTAGTTCCTGCTCTTTTTATTAACATGCAAAAAGGTTTCGGTTTAAACTTCAGCATTGGAGGTTTAGGATATGATACATTAAGCTATGATAATAATGGTCCAGATGTTAAAAGATTCAACTTTAACTTCGGTCAGACATTTAACATTGGAATCTCTAAAAACTTCTAATCTTAGTTTTTATATTCAATTTCAGAAAGCACTCCAATCGGAGTGCTTTTTTTTATGATAACAATTTATTTTTATTTTTTTAATTTCTGATACTCCAAACTATGGTTGTTTTTAATTAATTGTTAATAAAAGCATTGCTTGTTTATCTTGGTATTTTTGTTGCTCATTGTATGTGAAATCTTAATAAATATAACATATGAAAAAAATGCTACTTATTCTTGCATTGTCAGTATTTGGCTTTGCAAATGCTCAAAAAGGAACAATTTTAGTGGGCGGAAACATTGGTTATTCTTCTAACAAAATTGAACGAGAAATGGCACCATCGAAAAACACTACCTTTCAATTTTCTCCAAAAGTGGGATATCAATTTCATGATAATTGGACAGTTGGAGCAGAATTTTCTTTAGTGTCTTCAAAAAGTACTATTGAAGAAGGCGAAGGAAAAGCTACTAATTTTAAAGCTGGAGCATTTGTAAGATATACAGTGCCATTGAGCGAGACTTTTTCTGTTTTTGCAGATCTCGGAGCTGGTTTCCAAAACCAAAAGGATAAGATTTATGAAAATGGAGTGCTAACATCAGAAGGTAAAGGAGATGGTTTGTACGCAGGAATAACGCCAGCTCTTTTTATTAATATGAAAAAAGGCTTTGGATTAAACTTTAGTATCGGCGGTTTAGGATACGAAACAATGAGTTATGATGCTACAGATGCGGATGTAAAATCGTTCTATTTTAATTTTGGAAAAACGATAAACATAGGAATCTCGAAAAACTTTTAAAATTTTACTTTTTCATTTTAAGGAAAGCACTCCAAATCGGAGTGCTTTTTATGCTTAAAGAATTCAACTCTAAAATATTTTAGAATTAAACATTTGAAATTCAGTTTTTTAAAAATAAACCTTAGAATAATTAAAAATAGCGGCATTGTTGTTGTGAAGCAGTAAGTAAGAAATTTATATACAAAAATTATGAAAAGAATGTTACTTATTGTTGCAATAGCTATGTGTAGTTATGCAAATGCTCAAAAAGGATCTGTTTTAGTAATGGGAAGTATTGATTACAATTCTCAGAAAACCTCTTATGATGCGGGGGATACCACGCAAAATTCTTTTGGTTTTTCACCCAAGGTCGGATATCAATTTCACGAAAATTGGACAGCGGGTATAGAAGCTAGTGCAGGATCTTACAAATATGAAAATTATACATCTGGAGTACAGAAAACTACAAATTTCTCTGTAGGAGGATTTGTTCGTTATTCTAAGCCTTTAAATGAGACATTTTCATTTTATACAGACTTAGGGCTTGGTTATTTAACTAGAAAAGAGACAAGAAATTATCCTTTGGCTCCAGATTATGAAGAAAAAGGAAATGGAATGTATGTTAATGTTACGCCAGCCCTATTTATTAATGTGCATAAAGGGTTTGGTTTGAACTTTAATATTGGTGGATTAGGGTATAATGCTTTGAGTTTTGATAATAATGAAAGGGAGGATAAAAACTTTAGTTTTACTTTAGGACGATCATTTTCTATAGGTATTTCAAAGAATTTTTAATCTAAAACAGACATAAAATGAAAAAAATATTAGTTCTTCTTGCATTGGTTATTTTTAGCTGTGCAAACGCTCAAAAAGGATCTGTTTTAGTTATGGGAAGTATAAGTTATTATTCTCAAAATACTTCTAGCACGAATGGAGATGATAAACAAAATACAATTATTTTTCAGCCAAAACTTGGTTACCAATTTCATGAAAATTGGACAGCAGGTGTGGAGGCAAATTTTACAAGGGTTAAACAGGATTTTATCTATGACACTGGGCGCAAAGATAGAGTTTATTCTTTTGGCGGTTTTTTGCGTTATACGAAACCTTTAAATCAAACTTTTTCGGCGTATGCTGATTTGGGTGTTGGTTACCAAAATAGAAAAGAGATAAACACCATTAATTCTGACAGATATTATTTTGATTATGACGGAATTTATGCATCTATTACACCAGCGATTTTTATTGATGTATATAAAGGTCTTGGTTTAAATTTTAATATAGGAGGGTTAAATTATAATGTCATGAATTATGATGGAGCTTCAGGAGAAAGTTCTAAAGCAAAATCATTTAATTTTACTTTAGGACAAGCATTTTCTGTCGGTATTTCTAAAAACTTCTAATCTTAAGGTTTATATTTTAAAAGCACTCCACTTGGAGTGCTTTTTAATAACAAGGATTTATAGTAAAAAAAATCTTATTGCGATATTTAAATAACTTTTACAGTCTATTTTGTCGTTTAGTTCGTCATAATTTTGCCTATCCAAAATATTAAAATCAAAGTGCCATGAAAATTAGAAATATTGAAAAAGAAGAAGTAAATAGAGAGAACATTGTCACCAAAGTTATATGGTTTGTTTTAGGATTTATAGTTTCATTTATCCTTTGTAAACTTTAAAAAATTAATGCCAGCGAGCGGTGCCGAAACTAAATTATAACTAATTTTCGGCGCAGCTCACTGGCATAAAAAAACAAAAATATTCTAGTAAAACTCTTAATTTACAGAAGTCTCAACTGCTGCTCTCATTTCTTGTGGTGCAGCTACCATTTCTATCATAGCTTTTTTGGTTTCGTCCCAATGACGCGTTTTTAAACGCAGTCTGGATTTACCCAAAGCTGATTTCCAGGTCCAATTTCGTTTGGATATTTAAGTTGGTAAAAGCATCTAAAAGTTCCATTTGCGAACCAGAACACTCAATTGTAATCACGTTGGCATCCTTATCGGCAATATTCTGAATAATGTCGTTAAACTCGCTGTAACACGTTGGAGTTTTAGAATATGAAATCCTTAAAATAAAACGTATTTTTGTAGCTTCGGGAATCAATCTATAATCTATCCCGATAATTATCGGAACAAAAATCTAAAATTAAAAAATGAACTGGGAACAACTTTTATCACTAAAACGACAAGGCGACACAAGCAAAAGATTACGTGCAGAACAAGATGACACCCGTTTAGGATTTGAAGTAGATTATGATCGAATTATCTTTTCGGCTGCTTTTAGAAGCCTTCAGGATAAAACTCAGGTAATTCCGCTTTCTAAAACAGATTTCGTACATACGCGTTTAACGCACAGTTTGGAAGTTTCTGTTGTAGGACGTTCGCTTGGACGTTTAGTTGGAAAAAAAATTATTGAAAAATATCCGTATTTAAAAGAAGTTCACGGTTATCATATGAATGATTTTGGAGCTATTGTTGCGGCCGCTTCTTTGGCGCACGACATTGGAAATCCGCCTTTTGGACATTCTGGTGAAAAAGCGATAGGAGAATATTTTTCTATTGGAAAAGGACAAAAATATAAAGAGCAGCTTACCGCTAAAGAATGGCAGGATTTGATTGATTTTGAAGGAAATGCCAACGGTTTTTCGGTTCTTACCGCAAGCCGTCCCGGAATTGAAGGCGGACTTCGTATTTCGTATGCAACTTTGGGTGCTTTTATGAAATACCCAAAAGAAAGTCTTCCGAAAAAGCCAACCAATAATATCGCTGATAAAAAATACGGTTTCTTTCAGTCAGACAAATCATTTTTTGAAGAAGTCGCTGAAGATATGGGAATGATTGCTAATAAATCGGGAGAAGATATTGGTTTTGAAAGACATCCGCTGGCTTATTTAGTAGAAGCAGCAGATGATATCTGTTATACCATTATTGATTTTGAAGACGGAATTAATCTTGGTTTGGTATCTGAGGATTATGCCTTAGAATATTTGATTAATCTGGTAAAAGACAGTCACTCTTGGAAAGATAAGTACCATAAACTGCTGACCAAAGAAGATCGTATTAGTTACTTGAGAGCTTTGGCAATCGGAACTTTGATTAATGATGCTGTAGATGTTTTTATTGAAAATGAAGAAACCATTTTGGCGGGACAATTTCCTTATGCTTTAACCGATAAAAGCAAATACAAAGCACAAATAGATGATATTATCAAGCTAAGCGTGGATAAAATCTATCAAAGCCGTGAAGTTGTGGAGAAAGAAATTGTAGGTTATCAAATTATTCAAACGCTGTTGGATAAGTTTATTACAGCATTTAACAATAAATATGAAGGAACGGCTTCTAACTATGATAAATTGATCTTAAAAATGCTGCCAGAAAAACATCATTTAGATAAAACCAATTTATACGATCGTTTATTGCATATCTGTCATTATGTTTCGCTTTTAACAGATGGAAATGCCTTAGAATTGTTTGAAACGATTAACGGAAGAAAGAAAAATTAATTTCTATATTGCTGACAAAAAAGCCTTTTAAAATCCATAAATTTTAAAAGGCTTTTTTATTTGATTTATAAGTTTAGTTATTGAAAAGCATATACCAGACCAACTCCCAAAACTTGTCTTAACTGCATTTTTGGGCCGTCGTTTACTTGCGATTTTGTTCCTGTTACTGGATCAACAACATCTTTTTTGGTTTTAATATCGTCGTCATAGACCAAATGCACACCGATATTTGCCTTTACATAAGCATTAACGACCAGATCTAATTTGGTGTCATAATCGATATCGACATTACCAAATCGGTTTAAGTAGTCGGTATAGAGACTTAATCTGTTTTCATAGAAAACGTTTTTATAGATTTCGGTTTTCATATATCCTGTAAATAGAATACCAAATTCGGCTTTTACTTTCTGACCTTCGCTAACTAAGATTTGACTATCAGGATTTAACGGGTCAGCCATATAAACTGCTTTCTTAACACCAAATGCTCCTTGATTAGCTAAATCTTGGTCTAGAACCAAAGTAGTTTTTAACGTTATAGGAGAGAAATAAAACACTCTGTTTTTTGCTTTATTCGAATTCTCAGCTCCTGCTCCCAGAAATACGTATGCTGGCGCAAAAGGCTTAGAAATGGCAATATCTCTGTTTGGATAATTGTAACCGTTTGTAAATTGTGTATTGAAGTTTAATTTTGAAGAATAATACCAGTTTGAAGCAGTATCTTTTCTAAAACCATAAGTGGAGTTAAATTGCACCGCATCGTCTGTCTTTCGTAATTCGATACCGTCTTGCTTATTTAAACCATATTTTACAATAAGTTCGTTTACCCATTTATGATTATCTTTTGCGTAGGTTCTATTAAATTCACCTTTAAATAAACCGGAAATAGAACTCGTTCCCCCGGCACTCCAATTGACAAAAGCGATTTCGGAAATGTCAAAGCCAAGCTGATTCTTCTTTATCCAGTTCGAGGGCGGTTTAGGCGCTTGATTGGGACTCAAAGTAGTTTGTATAATCTGGGCAAAGTTATTAGAAGTACACAAAAGCAATAAAAGCAAAAGGGTAGAACGCAATAATTTCATTATGGTAATTTTAATATTTTGGTGGCGCAAAATACTTATTTTGCCCCGTTAGAAAAAAGATTTATTAAACTTTTAACGTCAATTTTACAGATTTGTTGTAATTGATCTACGGTTCCATGCTCAATAAAATGGTCTGGAACGCCTAGATTTTTGATGTTACTTTTATAATTATGTGAAGCGGCAAATTCTAAAACTGCGCTGCCAAAACCTCCGTTTACAACACCGTCTTCTATAGTAATGATATCTTCAAAATTGGAGAGTATATCGTGTAATAGTTGGACATCTAAAGGTTTTATGAATGGAAAATCATAATGGGCAATAGTTTCAGAATTTGCACATTCTTGAAGCGCCAAAGTTACATTATTTCCAATTGTTCCTGTTGATAAAATCGCTGTTTTTGTACCGTTTTTTAAACAGTTTGCCTTTCCAATCTCAATGAATTTGTAGTGTCCGAAATTTTTTACTTCCCAATCGGAGATAACACCTCTTCCTCTCGGATAACGTATTGCGATCGGATGATTTAATTCAGTTTGTACGGTGTACAGAATGTTCTGCAGTGCAATTTCATTTATTGGAGCATAAATCATCATATTAGGAATAGATCTCAAATAGGCAATATCAAAAACACCGTGATGCGTTGCACCATCTTCACCTACCAATCCCGCGCGGTCTAAGCAAAAAATAACAGGAAGATTTTGTAAAGCGACATCATGTATAACTTGATCATACGCGCGCTGTAAAAAAGTAGAATAAATGTTGCAATACACAATCATTCCCTGAGTTGCCATTCCCGCAGCAAGTGTTACTGCGTGCTGTTCTGCAATACCAACATCAAAGGCACGATCTGGAATTTCGTCCATCATAAATTTAAGAGAACTTCCAGAAGGCATTGCAGGAGTGATTCCGATGATTTTTTTGTTCTTTTTGGCTAAATCCAAAATAGTTAAACCAAAAACATCCTGATATTTTGGAGGCAGATTTTCTTCAGATTTTAAATGAATTTCGCCCGTTGAAGCATCAAATTTTCCAGGCGCATGGTATTTCACCTGATTTTCTTCGGCTTGTTGAAGACCTTTTCCTTTGGTAGTTACAATATGAAGAAACTTTGGACCTTGTGTCTTTTTTAACCTTTTTAATTCTTTGATTAATGACGGAAAATCATGTCCGTCAATCGGACCTGAATAATCAAAATTCAGCGATTTGATGATATTATTCTGTCTAGGATTTTTTCCGTTTTTAACCGCGGTAAGATATTGTTTCAAAGCGCCGACACTTGGGTCAATTCCAATAGCATTATCATTCAAAATAACCAAAATATTAGCATCTGTGACTCCAGCATGATTTAAGCCTTCAAATGCCATTCCGCTCGCTATTGACGCGTCGCCGATAACTGCAACATGTTCTTTTTTCAAATCTCCTTTGAGCTTAGAAGCAATTGCCATTCCTAAAGCGGCAGAAATTGAAGTAGAAGAATGCCCAACGCCAAAAGTGTCATAAACACTTTCACTTCTTTTAGGAAAACCAGAAATACCACCCAATTGTCTGTTGGTATCAAAATTTTCTCTTCTTTCGGTCAGGATTTTATGTCCGTAAGCTTGATGTCCGACATCCCAAACCAATAAATCTTCAGGAGTATTAAAAACGTAATGCAAAGCAATTGTAAGTTCTACAACGCCAAGACTTGCGCCCAAATGACCTTCTTTTACAGAAACAATATCAATAATAAAATCGCGTAATTCCTGAGCGACTTGCGGAAGTTGTTTCTCTTCTAAAAGACGTAAGTCAGAGGGATTTTTTATGTTGGAGAGTAGATCGCTTTTCATTGTAAGGTAAAAAGCAAATTTACGGTTTTAAATTTAATTTCTTTTGAAACGTCTTATTTCAATAAAATGGGTACAGAATATTGCATCCTGGTCTTTTTTCCATTCGCCTCGCCCGGCTGCCATTTAGGACATAAATTTAAAACTCTGATGATTTCTTTTTGCAAAGGTTCTTCAACAGCAGGCGAACATTCTAGAAATGATACACTGCCGTTTTTCTCAACCGCAAAGGCAAGTGTGAAGTTGAGTTTCCAATAATAAATCCCTTCAGGTTTTTTATATTCTTTCATAAAAAAAGTATGAAATTGATCAATACCGCCTGGGAATTCAGCATTTTTAGGAGTTTCACTTACTTTATTAGGAGAATTTATTTCTTTGGTTTTTGGAGGTAATCCTTTAGAAGAAACGGCTGTTGAATCTGTTTTTATTTTCTTTTTTAACTTTTTTTCTAATACCACAGTCTCGTTTGATTCTTTTGTTAATAAAAGTGTAGAATCATTTTTGGAGTTGTTTTCACTTTTAGAAATTTTACTTTCAGTCACTTTTGTTGTTGATGTATCAGCTGTTTTTACAACTTCAACATCAATATTTTTTCTATCTTCTTTACCGTTACAGCCACAGAAAAGCAACCCAATCACCATTATCGATAGGGTAAAAAACATTTTATTGCAGTTTCCAAGACAAGTTTTAGTCAAGGTTATTTTGCATTGTTTTTTCATGATTGAATAGCTATTGGAAAACTGTATTTTGTTCTTGTTCTTTTTCCGTTCTGTGTGCCAGACTGCCATTTGGGCGATAAGTTTAAGACACGTGTTATTTCTAATTTTATTTTTGGATCAATATCTTTTGGAAATTCAAAGGACGACAATGAACCATCTTTTTCAATCACAAAATTAATCAAAATCTTGCTTTTTGGATTTTCGGCTTCTTCTGGAAGTTTAAATTCGCTGACAAAAAATTGATAAAAATTGTTAATGCCACTAGGATAATCTGGACTTGTTTCAATTGATGCTCCCATAACATAAAGACCGTCTTCTACAATTGAATCCTTTGCAGTTGTATTTTGATCCTTTATTTTAGCGGAAGAATTGTCTTTATCAATAAAAGCTTCTCCGCAAACTATAGGACGTGGTTTTACAAATTTGACAGGAATAGATTTCGGCAATACCGGAATTGGAATACTGTCTTTTGACAATTCTTTTTCAACAATTCTTTCTTCTAATTTTTTATTTTCAACAATTTCTATTTTATCAATTTTCTTTTTATTTCCATTTTTGTCTGAACAGCTAAATAAAGTGGTTCCCATAGAAATAAACAGCGCCAATAAAAACATTTTATAATACTGTGTTTGTGCATATAAAATGCGATCAGGAATTTGGATTGTAATGGTATCTAGTTGTGATTTTTTAAATCTTCCGCAAATTTTTTCATTCTGATGTTCAGTAAAATAATGTCGAATTTCTTCAGGATTCATCGTAGAAAAATCAACAACCGTTTTAGAACAACTCATGCAGAAACGACCATTTTCTCTTGGAGTCATTTCGTCCCAGTTTTCATGGCAAGGTTTCGGAATTGTGATTTTGTATTTGATTTCCATTGTTACTTTTTAAATGAGATCGGCAAAGTCATATTTGATCTCACAGCACGATTGTTTAATTTTCCTGGAATCCATTTTGGACTCATTTTTAAAACCCTTATTGCTTCTTCTCCGGTTCCTGGTCCAGCGTCTCTTAAGATTTTGAAAGTACTCAATGTTCCATCTTTTTCTACTACAAAAGCTAGGTATATTTTCCCTGTACGATTGATGTTTTTCGGAATAATATAATTGGCATTCACAAAAGAATAAAATTTATTAATGCCGCCTTCGGGATTTGGCATTTTATCGAGAGAAAATGTGTTAAAAAGACCGTCGTAGTCAATAGGGATATCTCCTGATTTTTGACCTGCGTCAACGGGAGCTATTTCTCCAATTGCCATTGAATGATAATCTTCGGAGTCTTTTTTAAGGGTCATTTGTAAAGTATAAGATGATCGAACAATACGACCATTTAATTTCCCAGGAATCCAATTCGGAGCTTTTTTCAAAACGTTGATCGCTTTTTCGCCTATATCTTTTGGTGTATTCTTGACAATATTGAAATTACTCAAACTGCCATCTTCTTCTATAACAAATAGGATAGATATTTCTCCTCGAAATTTTTCTGTTTTGTTTTGCGCGACATATTCTTTATTAAAAAAATCATAGAAACTTTCCATACCGTTTTCAGGAGCTGGTAAAACATCTAAATCGGCTGAACTATATACCATGTGATATTGAAAACGCCCTCTTTCATCAAGTCTGGGCGGAAGAAGTACTCCCATTGTAACGTGAACATCACTGTCTTCTACTGTTTTTTCTGTTCTCTTTTTAGATTCGAACTCATGTCCATAACACCAAGAAACAGGTTCATTATCGTCTTCATTTTGCGAAGCATTATCAACAATCTCGATTTTATCAATTTTGTTTTTATTGCCGTCTTTGTCTGCACAGCTGAATAAAGTTGTTCCCATTGATACAAACAACGCCAAGACAAACATTCTGTAATAATTTGTTTGTGTATACAAAACCCGACTCGGAATTTGAATGGTAATTGTGTCTAATTGAGATTTTCTAAATCTGCCGCAAACATTTTTATTCTGATTTTGGATGAAAAAATGCTGAATTTCTTCTGGCATCATCGACGTAAAATCAACAACTGTTTTAGAACAATTCAAACAAAATCTTCCATTATCTTTTGGCGTCATTTTGTTCCAGTCTTCGTGACAAGGCTCCGGAATTGTGATTTTATGATAGTTCTCCATTTTAAAAATTATTTGCGAGGCTGATTTTTGTATTATTGGCCTTAACAAGATCAATAGTAGTTATTTTAGATAGATTTCTTTTTCTATTATTTAGCGTATCTTTTTCTACTAAAATTTTAAGTCTCATCACAACCGAATCTCTATCATCAACAAAACCAGGTATCCATTTTTTTGATTTTTGCAAAACGCGGACAATTTCTTCTCCAGTTTCATGACCAATATTATCAAACACTTTTATCTGGTTTAGGATTCCATTTTTTTCAATTACAAATGAAACTTCAATTTCTCCCGTGCTCCGTTTGGCTTTTTTAGGAATTTTAAAATCACTTCTTATTAAATCATAAAACTTTTCTAAACCGCCCGGATAATCTGGGAGTTTTTCTAGAACGCAAATAGGAGGTTGAATTGCGGGCATTCCAGTAATATGGCTTTCGTAAACAGCTTCAACTCCGATTCCGACTTTTGGCTCCTCAATTATAGCAATAGGACTTATTGTTTGAAGGGGTTTATTGCTGATTAAGCTGTCTTTTTTATTATCATTATAAACCTCTTTATTTATTTGCTCTTCAATAACTTCTATTTTATCAATAGTGTGTTTATTTCCTTTGTTATCAGCGCAGCTAAATAAAGTTGTTCCCATAGCAATAAATAATGCAAGCAAAAACATTTTAGAATAATGTGTTTGTGTATACAAAACCCGACTCGGAATTTGAATGGTAATTGTGTCTAATTGAGATTTTCTAAATCTGCCGCAAACATTTTCATTCTGATTTTGGATGAAAAAATGCTGAATTTCCTCCGGCATCATAGCCGTAAAATCAACAACTGTTTTAGAACAATTCAAACAAAATCTACCATTATCTTTTGGCGTCATTTTGTTCCAGTCTTCGTGACAAGGTTCCGGAATTGTGATTTTATATTTTCTTTCCATAAAGAGAATTTCGAGAAATAAATGTAATAAAAAATAAGATGTAAAAATGTATTTTTGCATTTATGGAAAATCCTTTCACCGACGAATATTTTATGAAGAAAGCTTTGCAGGAAGCTGAAATGGCTTTTGAAAAAGGCGAAATTCCTGTGGGAGCCATAATTGTTGTAGCAGACAAAGTTATTGCCAGAACTCATAATCTGACAGAACTTTTAAACGATGTTACAGCTCACGCCGAAATGCAGGCGATAACTTCGGCGGCAAACTTTCTTGGCGGAAAATATTTAAAAGATTGTACGTTGTATGTTACTTTAGAGCCTTGTCAGATGTGCGCGGGAGCTTTGTATTGGAGCCAGATTACTAAAATTGTTTTTGGCGCACGTGATGAACAAAGAGGTTTTCTCTCTATGGGAACCAAATTACATCCTAAAACTACTGTTGTCTCCGGTGTAATGGCCAATGAAGCGGCTGATTTAATGAAACGTTTTTTTCTCGAAAGACGTAAGTAAATATTAAAAGGATTATGACCGATTTCTCAATAATAAAAAATTTATTTCACATCAGCGAATCTGATGGTTTTTCAAATAATGAAATTCAAGTTGTAAAAGATATTTTTGGACAACTTCCAGAGGCTTTTGTAGATTATTATACGCAATTGGGAAAAATTCAAAGTTTAAATCATACCCAAGATTCGTTGATTGTTCCAGAACGTTTTCAATATTTTACACATAACGATTATCTGATATTTTATGCTGAGAACCAACGAGTTTGTGTTTGGGGAATTCATAAAGATGATTTATCAAGTCCGAATCCGCCGGTTTATATAAGTTATGATGAAAAAGAATGGAATCTGGAAACAGAAACATTAACAGATTTTTTTACAGCAATGGCATTTCTTCAGGCTGGTTTTGCTTTAGATTTTACCTGTGATACTTTTTATGAATTAGAAACTGAGGATTTAGATTTTATTACGCATCAATTTTCGAATAAGGGAGTTTCATTTAAACATTGGGCAGAAGGAATTCAATTTTATGGAAACCATGATGATGATGTAATTGTAGTCATGAGTAATAATCAGCTTTTTTATTCATCAAATACACAAGCGCATTTCCTTGAAATGGATAAAGTGCTGTCAAAATTAGGAACGGAACTTTAATTTTTTAAGAAAAGGGTCGCTGACTCAGATGAAAGCGGTATTCTTTTTACCCGCTTTTTGAAGGATGAAAAGATATACCGGACAGCTGGAATATGTTCTGATTAACTCTCAGGGCTTTATAAACTTCAACAAAAGTTAAATAATCATTATTAGAGAATTTTCTTCTTAAAGGCACTTCAAAATATTTTTACTTTTATCGCTATTTAATTTGTATTTTGCTACTAATGTTTTAGCAGTAAATATTCTAGTTTGTTAACCCTTAACTCTAAGTAAATTGAAAGCAAAAGGTTTAGTTCTCGTATTTTTTGTGTTTTTTATTTTTCAATCTTGTGGTCGAAAATCAAATTTTAATTCCGATTTCTCTTTATTCAAAGATTACATCGTGAGTTTTACAGGCGGTATCGTGTCGTCGCAGTCCGATATTCGTGTGGTTTTGGCATTCGATAAAAAAGAATGGAAAGTAAATGAAGTTTTAGAAAGCGATTTGTTTGATATCTCGCCAAGTGTAGACGGAAAAGTCGTGGCACTTTCTGGAAATACAATTGCCTTTATTCCAGAAAAGAAATTAAAAGCTGGAACGGAATATCAGGTCACACTACATCTTGATAAACTGATTACGCTGCCAAAAGAGAAAGAAAAAGAGCTTTCTGATTTTAATTTTACAGTTAAAACAATCAAGCAGGATTTTGTCATTAATACTGCAGATATTCAATCGTATAACAAAGAATATCAATATTTAAACTGCGTTTTAAAAACAGCAGACGAAATGGATCTTGAAACTGCAATAAAGTTAGTTTCGGCAACTCAAAAAGGAAAAGATCTTAAAATTAAATTCGATAAAAAAGAAGGAACAGCCAAAGAATTCCACTTTATAATTGATAGTATTCAGCGTTTTGATGAAGCTTCGAACGTCGAAATTGCCTACGATGGAAGCGATGCTGATATTGACCAAAAAGGCGAGCAAGATTACGCCGTTTCGAGTATCAAGGAATTTAAAGTGGTTAAAGTTGAAGTGCCAGAAGGAACTAATCAATCTGTTTTAATCAATTTTTCTGAACCTTTAGAAAAAGGACAGGATTTCAAAGGTTTAGTATCCATTCAAAACACAGATAATCTTAAGTTTTCGACACAAGGGAATTTACTAAAAGTATATTTTACCAATCAAGCGGCTCCTCAAAAAGCCACAGAACCTGTTGCGGTTGTCGCTGAAGAAGAAATAACCGAAGTTGCAGTAGATTCGGCTGCAGTCGTAGTTGACAGTGCAGCAGCTGCGCCTGTAGAAAGTCCTGTAGAAGTGGTTGAAGAAGAAGTGCCATCAGAACCTGAGCCAGTTTTGACAGGAGATTTATTGTTAGAAGTTTTTCAAGGAATCGAAAGCCAATACGGCAATAAAATGAACAATAATTATTCTGAAAAAATAACTTTTGACCAGATAAAACCAAGCGTTCGTTTCATTAAAAACGGAACAATTCTGCCAAGTTCCAACAATTTAAAATTAAATTTTGAAGCTGTAAACTTAAGTGCAGTTGATGTAAAAATATATAAGATTTACAAAAACAACATTCTTCAGTTTCTTCAGTATAATGCATTAAATGGCGCGCAAAATCTTAAAAAAGTAGCACAGCCAATTGCCAAGACAACGCTCAATTTAAAAGAAAATACTTTAATAAATCCGACGAAATGGAACACTTTTGCTTTGGATTTATCTAAAATAATCACGCCTGAACCTGGAGCCATTTATCGTGTAGAATTTGAGTACAAAAAGAAATATTCTATGTACAAATGCGAAACTTCAGACGAAAGTGAACCTGAAACAGAGGAAGAAGAAGTTGATGAAAATGATGTCAACTACAGCGGCAATAATTATGACGACTACTATTATGATGATTATGAATGGAGAGAAAGTCAAGATCCTTGCTCCAGTTCGTATTATTATAATGCCAAAATCGGAACCAATATCTTAGCATCAGATTTAGGTGTAATTGCCAAAAGAGGCGAGAATAAATCGTATTTATTTGCAGTAAATAATATTGTTACAACAGAACCAGTTTCGAATGCAAGAGTAGATTTATACAGTTATCAACAACAAAAACTAGCAACAGCAGCAACAAGCAGTGAAGGAATTGCATCTTTCCAATTAGATAAGTTTGCTTATTTCGCTATAGTTTCACTTGGAGATCAATCGACCTACGTGAAGCTGGATGACGGACTTTCGTTATCTGTAAGTAATTTTGATGTTGCGGGAGAAACACTTCAAAAAGGTTTAAAAGGATTTATTTTCGGAGAACGAGGCGTTTGGCGTCCCGGTGATAATTTATATTTATCTTTTATTTTGAATGATGCTGCGAATAAACTTCCGAAATCGCATCCGATTAAATTTAGATTGAATGATCCAAGCGGGAAAACAACTTATCAAACTGTTCAAAAAACAAACGATTTAAATCATTATTCCTTTGTAGTTCCGACAAGTCAAGATGCACCAACAGGAAATTGGGAAGCAATGGTTAGTGTCGGCGGTGCTAAATTTTATAAGAGTATTAAAATAGAAACGATTAAGCCGAATCGTTTAAAAATCAAAAATAATTTTACAAGAAAAACGCTTTCGTCTTCTTATCCAAATGCAAGTAATCTAGAAGTGACATGGCTTCATGGTGCAATTGCGAAGAATTTGAATGTAGAAATGCAGGCGAAATTTTCACAGCAGACCACAACTTTTAAAGGTTACGAAAAATATAGTTTTGATGATTTAGTAAGACAATTTGGTTCTGAAGAAATCAATATTTTCTCAGGAAAGCTAAATGAAAATGGAAGAGTTTCCGTTCCGATTGATCCTAAATTACAAGGTCAGGCACCAGGAATGCTTCGCGCTTCATTCATTACAAAAGTATACGAAGAAGGAGGAGATTTTAGTACCGATGTGATTTCGACCACTTATTCTCCATACAAAACTTATGTCGGAATAAAATCACCTGAACCAAACAAATACGGAATGCTTGAAACTAGAACTGCGAACCGTTTTGAAGTAATTACAGTTGATGAAAATGGAAGACCAAAATCAGTTAGAAATCTTGAAGTGCGAATTTATAAAGTAGACTGGCGCTGGTGGTGGGATTCGTCAAGTGATAATTTATCGAATTATAATTCATCAAATTCAACAACATCTTACAAGTCTACAACTGTAGATACCGATTCGAGCGGTAAAGGAAGTTTTCAATTTACATTATCAGATGAAGAATGGGGACGTTATTTAATTCGTGTAGAAGATGGTACAAGTGGACATGCAACAGCTTTAACCGCTAATATTGACTGGCCGATCTGGTCTGGAAAAACGCGAAATAGAGATGCATCAACAGCTAATATGCTGGTTTTTTCTACCGATAAAAAGAATTATGAAGTTGGAGAAAAAGCACAGATTTCGTTCCCGTCAAGCGAAGGCGGACGTGCTTTAATCTCGATAGAAAACGGATCGAAAGTAGTGCAGACCGTTTGGGCAAAAACACAGAAAGGAGAAACAAAAGTTGAGATTCCGATTACGGGCGCGATGGCTCCAAACGTATATTTCAATATTACGCTTTTACAGCCTCATGCAACAACCAAAAATGATTCGCCTATAAGAATGTACGGTATTGTTCCGATCGAAGTGGTTGATAAAAATACGATTCTGGAACCAAAACTGAATATGCCAGATGTTTTGAGACCTGAACAGCCATTTACGGTAAAAGTAAGCGAAAACAAAGGCAAAGCAATGACTTATACAATTGCAGTTGTTGACGAAGGTTTATTGGATTTAACTCGTTTTAAAACACCAAATGCATGGGATAGTTTCTATGTTCGTGAAGCTTTGGGTGTAAAAACCTGGGACGTTTACGATGATGTAATTGGTGCTTACGGCGGGAAAATCAATCAGATTTTCAGTATTGGAGGTGATCAGGATTTAGGCGGTGGAAAAGCAAAAAAAGCCAACCGTTTTAAACCTGTTGTATTGTATTATGGTCCTTTTAAATTGGATAAAGGCGAAACCAAATCACATCAATTAAAACTGCCAAAATACATTGGCTCTGTTAGAACAATGCTTGTCGCGGGTGATGCAAATACAAGTGCGTATGGAAGTGTAGAAAAAGCAACTCCGGTTAAAAGTCCTTTGATGGTTTTAGCTTCATTACCAAGAAAAATTTCGCCATCAGAGAAAGTAACACTTCCTGTAACCGTTTTTGCAACCGAAAATAAAATCAAAAACGTTTCGATTCAGGTAAAAACCAGGAACGGATTAAAAGTAATGGGAAGTGCAGTTCAAAAATTAAGTTTTGCACAACCAGATGAAAAAATGGCTTACTTTAATTTAGTTGTAGGTGCTACAACCGGAATTGCAAAAGTTCAGGTTATTGCGACTTCAGGAAGCGAGAAATCGGTTTATGATGTTGAAATTGACATGACCAATCCGAATCCAGTTACGAGTACTTTTACAGATATTATTTTACCGCCAAATAGCAGTAAAACTATTTCGTGGAAAACATTTGGAGTAGCTGGAAGCAACAAAGCAAGATTGGAAGTTTCGTCTATGCCAACCATTAATTTAAACGGAAGATTGCAATTCTTGATTCAATATCCGCACGGTTGTGTTGAGCAGACGACTTCTTCGGTTTTTCCACAGTTATTTTTGAATGATGTAGCAGATATCGATTCTAAACGTAGTGCAATAATTCAAAAAAATATCGCTGCCGGAATTACGAGATTAGGAAGTTTCCAATTGGCCAATGGAGGATTGCCATACTGGCAAGGAAACGCCATTGCAGATGATTGGGGAACATCATACGCGGGTCATTTCTTGATAGAAGCAGAGAAAAAAGGTTATGTTTTACCGATTAATTTCAAATCAAAATGGCTGTCTTATCAGCAGAGAGAAGCGAAACAATGGCGTTTTGAACCAAAATATGGCAATGATTTAGCGCAGGCATATCGTTTATACACTTTGGCTTTAGCAGGAAATGCAGATCTTTCTTCTATGAACAGACTTAGAGAAACCAAAGGTATCTCAAATGAAAGTATGCTTCGTTTGGCTGCTGCTTATGTTTTAGCAGGGCAAAAATCAGCAGGACAAAGCTTGTTTTTGAAAACAAGTATCGACGGCAGTTCAGACGGTTACAGCTATTACTATTATGGCTCAACCGAAAGGAATAGAGCAATGGCACTAGAAACGATGCTTTTATTAGATCAAAAACAAAAAGCGTTTGCAACAGCAACAAAATTAGCCAAAGAAATGGCAGCAAATCAATGGATGAGTACACAGACTACGGCTTATTGTTTGTATGCGATGTCGAAATTTGCGGCTTCGAATGGTCCAAAAGGTATTAATATTCAATTCAATAAAAACGGAAAAGCAGAAACTATAAATACAGCAAAAACAGTTGCAGACAGGAGCTTGTCTGTTCAGTCAGGATCAAACAGTATTACTTTAAAAAACAATAAAAATAATACAGTGTATGTTCGTGTATTGAATACTGGAATATTGCCAATAGGTCAAGAAAATGCAACTCAGAATGACGTTTCGGCTTCGATAGTTTTCAAAAATAGAAAAGGAAGCGTAATTGATGTTTCTAGAATCAGTCAAGGTACTGAGTTTGTTGCCGAAGTAACCGTTAAAAATCAAAGAGGAGAAAGCGTGCAGAATGTAGCTTTGTCACAGATTCTTCCTTCAGGGTTTGAAATTGTAAACACCCGTTTTACTGATTACGGAGATGCTGTAAACAATATTGCAGATTATATTGACATTCGTGACGATAGAACAAATTTCTATTTCGGAATGAAAGCCAGAGAAACCAAAGTGTTTAGAATTCTGTTGAATGCTTCATATTTAGGTAATTATTATCTGCCAGGATTACAGTGTGAAGCCATGTACGATAATACTTTCTTAGCCAGAACAAAAGGATTCTGGGTTGAGGTGGTGAAATAAATTTTATAGCCACAGATTATATGGATTAAAAGGATTTTTAAAAATCTGTGTGAATCAATTTAATCTGTGGCAAAAAAATCTTTATGATAAAAGGTCTCCCGCAGATTTTGCAGATCAAGCAGATAAAATAAATCTGTAAAATCTGCGCAAAACTTCGCGTCCCGATAGATAGCGGGATTGCGAGTAACTTAGTGCCTTTGCGGTTAAAAAAATAAAAATTGAAAAATAAATTAAAAGCCTTTTTCCAACGCATAATAATTTGGATAAAAAAGAACAAAATAAAATCAGCAATTGCATTTCTGCTCTTGCTGATTTATTATTTTGCACTTCCAAAACCTTTATTTCAAGAGCCTTATTCAACCGTAATTGAAAGTAAAGAAGGCGAATTATTAGGCGCAAAAATCGCCAGAGACGGACAATGGCGTTTCCCTGCTCAAGACAACGTTCCTGATAAATTCAAGAAATGTATTGTTTATTTTGAAGATGAATATTTCTATAAACATCCCGGTTTTAATCCAGGGGCAATGATAAATGCTTTCAAGCAAAACCAAAAAGCGGGAAAAGTTGTTCGAGGCGGAAGTACTTTGACACAGCAAGTGATCAGACTTTCGAGGAAAGGAAAAAAGCGAACTTACTTTGAAAAAATAATCGAAATTATTCTTTCAACGCGTTTGGAATTAGGATATTCCAAAAACGAAATTTTAGAATTATATGCAGCACACGCACCATTTGGAGGAAATGTTGTCGGACTAGAAATGGCTTCATGGCGTTATTTTGGAGTACAGTCCAATCAATTATCGTGGGCAGAAAATGCGGTTTTGGCTGTTTTACCAAATGCACCAAGCTTAATTTATCCAGGAAAAAATCAGATTAAATTATTAAAAAAGAGAAATCAGCTTTTGCTAAAATTGCATAAAGAAGGTATAATCGACAAGCAGACTTACGAACTTTCTATTGAAGAACCATTGCCTCAAAAACCTTATGATTTACCGCAGATTGCACCGCATTTATTGCAGCGTGTTGCAAAAAATGAAGAAGGAACAAGAGTTAAAACTACTCTAGATTATGCGTTGCAAAATAGAATAAACCAAATTGCAAGATATTATTACAATCAATACAAACAGAATGAAGTACATAATCTGGCTGTTTTAGTGATTGATGTTGAAAGCAGGAATGTGATAAGTTACGTTGGGAATTCGCCCACAGATAGTGATCATCAAAAAGATGTTGATATTATCGATGCTCCAAGAAGCACGGGAAGTATCTTAAAACCATTGCTTTATGGAGCTATGCTTGATGAAGGTGAATTATTGCCTAATACTTTGATAGCCGACGTTCCAACACAGATTTCAGGTTATACACCGCAGAATTTTAATTTGACTTTTGACGGAGCTGTTCCTGCGCATCGAGCTTTATCAAGATCTTTAAATATTCCAGCAGTTTTGATGCTTCAGGAATATGGAGTAAATAAATTTTATGAAGAACTCCAGAAATTTAAACTAAAAAACATCAATAAAACGCCAGATCATTACGGACTTTCACTGATATTGGGCGGGGCTGAAAGTAATTTATGGGATTTGTGCAGAACGTATGCAGGCTTGTCTTCGACTTTAAATTATTTTACAAAACAAGGAAAATATAGAGAAAATGAATTCTCAGAATTAAATTATAAAAATAATTTTGAACCAGATTTTGGTTCAGAAACAGACCAAAAGAATATTTTAGGTTCTGGGGCTATTTGGCAGACTTATAATGCAATGGAACAAGTAAACCGACCAGAAGGAGATGAAGCGTGGAAATTTTATGACAGTTCGCTTAAAATTGCGTGGAAAACAGGGACCAGTTTTGGAAACAGAGATGCGTGGGCAATTGGAACCAATTCTAAATATGTTGTTGGAATTTGGGTTGGGAACGCTACAGGCGAGGGAAGACCAACTTTGACAGGAGTGACCAGTGCAGCACCTATTTTATTTGATGTTTTTAATTTACTGCCGAGACAAAAATGGTTTCAAACACCTTACAAAGATTTGGCTGAAGTTGAGGTTTGTAAATTAAGCGGTTATCTGGCTAAAGATGGCTGTCCGAAAATAAAACAATGGGTTCCCAAAAAAGGAAAATCTACGGTTGTTTGCCCCTATCATAAATTAATTCACGTAGATAAATCGGGGCAATTTCAAGTAAACAGTAGCTGCGAAAGCATAGATAATATCGTAGCGAAGAACTGGTTCGTATTGCCTCCCGTTATGGCTTGGTATTACAAAAGCCAGCATATTGATTATCTTCCGTTACCTCCTTTTAAAGAAGGCTGTCAAGGAAATCAAAGCACTACAATGGATTTTATTTATCCCAAAGCAAATAGTAAAATCTATTTAACTAAAAATTTCAACAGCGAAGTACAGCCCGTAATTTTAAAAGTAGCTTATGCAGAACGTGATAAAGAACTGTTTTGGTATGTTGATGATGTTTACAAAGCCACAACAAAGACATTTCATGAATTGCAGATTACACCAACAGCTGGTTTTCATTACATTACAGTCGTAGATGAATTTGGAAATGAAATTCGAAGAAAAATAGAAATTGTAAGGGAATAGTTTACTGAATAACATTGAATTTTTGATAAGCCCTTTGGCTTCTTGAAAGACGAAGGGTAATAGAAGTAGTAAATCCTTTGTAGGTTGGTATTTTGTCTTTATTGAAAGGGAATGAATAACCGAAACCTAAATCAATTAGATTTAAAAAAGTAAAACCACCCAATGCATAGGCATTTTTATGAGAACTTCCCGCTTTTAAAAATAAGAAATCTTTATTGTACGAAAGATGTAAGTCAGGAAGCCCATAATAATTGCCATTATAACTATTTGTAATTCCATATCCTATTCCTAAAAAAAGTTTGTCTTCATGTTTACAATCAAGACAAAATTCCAGTCCTGCAGTAAGCAGACTTTTGTTGGCAACGCTGTAGTTGATATAAGTCATAGGCGGAATCGGAACGCGAAATGTGCCTGGTGCGGGTTTGTCAAAATCTCGTGAATAGGATAGAGATCCATCTTCATTAAACCATTTTGCTTTTCCTGCGTTATTATTGCCTTCTGCGTCTTTGGTGTAACCTTCAAACTGTAACACATTGTTTTTTACGTAGTAATCTTTTATGAGGTAAAGAGAATCAACATATTGTATTTTGTGTCCGATTGCTTTTGTTGTTTTTATTTTGATAGGTTTTATTCTATAATAAACAGCAGAATCTTTAGTGGTTGTTTTCCATTTTGAATTGAAAAATATAGTGTCTATTTGAGCTGTTAAATGGTTAGAAAAAAGAATAAAAGCCACTATAATAAAATAGCAAAAATGATTTTTATAGACAAAATATTTGGTTGTTTTAGACAGCATGCGCGTTAGATTGATAATTTTAAGTCTAAAAATACTTTATTACATTTTTATATCTAATCTTTAAAGAATCTTTTTATGTTAGAATAAGATAAAATTTCTTAGAAAAAAGCCATAAAAAAACCGCCAATCTCACGAAAGGCGGTTTCTAATTTTTTTATTCTGAAATAACATTTCCTTTTTTATCGTAGAAATGATATTCTAAGTACGTGTAAGCGTCACGAGGTATGATTTTCACCCATTTCTTATGTTCAAAAAACCATTTTGAACGTAATGATGGAAAACCTTTGCTGAGGTATGCAGCCACAAACGGATGTGTGTTAAGCACAACTTTATTGTGGGTTTTTAAAAGTCTTTCTAAATCAGCAGTAATTTTATCGATAATTAAAATTGGCGCTTCAATTTCGCCATTAACTTTATTAGGATCTTCTTCTCTGGTTTTTATATTAACTTCTGGTCTTACTCGCTGTCTTGTAATCTGGACTAAACCAAATTTACTTGGCGGTAATATTTTATGCTTTGCTTTATCGTCGCTCATTTCTTCTCGCAAGAAGTCGAACAAAACCTTCCTGTTTTCAGGATTTGACATATCAATAAAATCAACTACGATTATACCGCCCATATCTCGCAGACGAAGTTGTCTTGCGATTTCTGCTGCAGCAATCATATTCACTTCCATGGCTGTGTCTTCTTGGTTGGTGGCTTTATTAGAACGGTTTCCGCTGTTTACGTCAATAACGTGAAGAGCTTCGGTGTGTTCTATAATAAGATAAGCACCTTTGCTCATAGAAACTGTTCTGCCAAAAGAAGTTTTGATTTGTCTCTCTATATTATATTTCTCGAAAATTGGAGTGTCGTTTGATTGATAAAACTTCACAATAGATTGTTTCGAAGGTGCAATTTCTTGCAGATATTCCTTCGTTTGGTGGTACAACTCTTCGTCATCTATTTGAATACCGCTGAAGGTATCGTTAAAAACATCTCTTAATATTGAAGAAGCTCTGTTAAGCTCTCCTAATACTTTGGACGGATGATGAGCAGTTGGTAATTTTTTACACATTGCAGTCCATCTGCCAAGCAGGTTCTGCAAATCTTTTTCTAATTCGGCTACGTTTTTGCCTTCGGCTACTGTACGAACAATAACACCAAATCCTTTAGGTTTGATCGATAGAACAAGTTTTTTTAGACGATCCTTTTCTTTTTTGTCTTCTATTTTTTGAGAAATAGAAACACGATCAGAAAAAGGAACTAGAACAATAAATCTTCCGGCAAGAGAAAGCTCAGCACTTATTCTTGGTCCCTTGGTAGATATAGGTTCTTTAACTACTTGAACTAAAACAGATTGATTGGCACTTAAAATATCAGTAATGATGCCATCTTTGTCAATCTCTTTTTCAAACTGAAAGGTTTTTAGGGAGAAATCTTTTAATTTACCTGCGCTTACAAGTTTTATGAATTTCAACTGAGAAGCTAAGTTTGGACCCAAATCGTGATAATGTAAAAAGGCATCTTTTTCGAAACCTACATTTACAAAAGCAGCATTAAGTCCGGCAACTGGTTTTCTGATTTTGGCAATAAAAATATCACCAACCTGAAAATTGCTTTTCTCTTCTTCTTTGTGTAATTCAATTAGTTTTCCATCTTTTAATAAGGCAAAATCTACGGCATCAGAACTAGATCTAATGATTAATTCTTTATTCACACTGTAAATTTTTATCTGTTTTTTCAGAAAATAGAAAAGAGAGAGAAGAGCATAGATTAAAAAAATCTAAAATCTAAAATCTAAAGTCTAAAATCTTATCTACAGATGGATTAAACAATATTTTAAACAGGTATTAACCCGGTGAAAACTAGCTGGCAGTTTTCAGTTTTAAGTAATCAGTGGACTGAAGACTAAAAACTGAAGGCTGAATACTAATTTTCAATTTCAATGAACTTTTAAAAAGAAAAAAGTAGTTTAAAACTACTTTTTCTTTTTGTGGCGGTTAGCTCTCGCTCTTTTTTTACGTTTGTGAGTAGCTACCTTATGTCTCTTTCTTTTTTTACCACTTGGCATATCGTGTCAGATTTATGTTAATTAATATTATTTTGCTTCGTTGTTAGTTTTAACTCCTTCTACAAATACTTTTGCAGGTTTAAACGCAGGAATGTTGTGTGCAGGAATTTTGATAGTTGTGTTTTTTGAAATGTTTCTTCCTGTCTTTTCAGCTCTAGTTTTTACGATGAAACTTCCGAAACCTCTTAGGTAAACATTGTCTCCAGTTTCTAATGAAGTTTTAACTTCTTCCATAAAAGTTTCAACTGTTGCTTGAACGTCTCCTTTTTCAAGACCTAATTTCTCTGAAATTTTAGCTACGATGTCTGCTTTCGTCATTTTCTTTCCTATTTTATTTTATAAATGGTGTATTATTTTTTTGAGTTTGCAAATATAGGAATTAAAAAAATAATTAATCAAGCTAATTCGTTAAATTTTAATTACATAAACATTTACTTTTGTATTCTAAGTATTTTGCAATGGATTTTTATAACATCTTGATAAAATGGTATTTACAGAACAAGCGCGACTTGCCGTGGCGAAAAACGACTAATCCGTACCAAATTTGGCTCTCAGAAATAATGCTGCAACAGACTAGAGTAGCGCAAGGAATGCCTTATTTTTTTGTATTTACCAAGGAATTTCCTACTGTAAAAGATTTAGCCGATGCTTCAGAAGAAAAAGTTTTAAAACTTTGGCAGGGTTTGGGCTATTATTCCAGAGCTCGAAATCTTCATAAAACGGCTCAATTTATTGCTTATGAATTAAATGGTGTTTTTCCTGATTCTTATAAAGAGCTTTTGAAACTTAAAGGTGTAGGCGAATATACCGCGGCTGCAATTGCTTCTTTTTCTTATAATGAAGTGGTGCCGGTTGTTGATGGAAATGTTTTTAGGGTTTTGTCTCGTTATTTTGATATCGAGACAGATATTGCACTTCCTGCGACTAAAAAAGAATTTAGCGCTTTGGCTCAAGAATTAATGCCGTCTGATAATCCGGCTATTTTTAATCAGGCTATAATGGAGTTTGGCGCCTTGCAATGTGTGCCTAAAAATCCTGATTGTGACATATGCGTTTTTAATGACAGTTGTGCCGCCTTGCAGAAAAAGAAAGTAAATATGCTTCCGGTTAAATTGAAGAAAACGAAAGTCACTAATCGTTTCTTTAATTATTTGATTCTTGAAGATACGCTCGGCAATACTTTGATTCAAAAAAGAACCGCAAAAGGAATTTGGCATAACTTATATGAATTCCCGCTTCTGGAAACTCAAGAAATTGCAAGTTTTGATTTTGTTGCAAATGAAGTTCAGAAAACGATTTTAGCATCATATACTATATTAAGTATAGAGGAGTGTTCTGAAACTACAGTAATTCATAAATTGTCTCATCAGCATTTGCATATTCAATTTTGGAAGATCAAGGTTGAAGGAGTAATTGTCGATGGAGTTGACTTAGAAAAATTAAAAACCTTTCCTTTTCCTATCGTAATTTATAATTTCATAGAAAATATGGAAGTTAAATTCTAAGAATTCTAATTTGAACTATTTGAGTACGCATATAAAAGCATTTTTATAAATAATTGAAAAAAATAACCAGCGATAGCTATTTCGCAAGCCGATTTTGCTGCTTTGGGACTTTTTATTTTCTTTGAATTGTAAATCACGAACCCAATAATTGGAATTAAAAAAGAAATTATTTTTAATATTAGATTTAGATCTCGGCCGTAATCTGAGTTTGAGTATTCTGAATTGTAATTATGCATTTTCTTTTTTAATAGAATAAACGGAAAAACAAAAGTAAGTTTTTATTTACAAAAAGTTAGTTTCTTTTTTGATTTTTATTTTAAATCATGCTATTAATTAGATTTAAAGATGAAGTAATTGATTATTGAAAACAGAAAGTCAATATTATATTAAAGCGTTAGAGTATTGCAAGTAGTTTTACAATTTTATAGAAAAGCAGGAATTAAATTGCTAAAAAAATGTATCTTTGGTAGAAATACCACAAAAAACTATGAATGGAACATTAAATAAAGTGATGCTTATTGGCCATTTGGGCGATGATGTAAAGATGCATTATTTTGATGGAGGCAATTGCATTGGACGTTTTCAGCTGGCTACAAACGAAGTATATATAAATAAAACGACCAACGAAAAGATAACTTCTACCGAATGGCATAATTTGGTTGTGCGTAATAAAGCGGCTGAGATCTGCGAAAAATACCTTTCTAAAGGAGATAAAATTTATGTTGAAGGACGTATAAAATCACGTCAATGGCAGGCAGAAGACGGAACCACAAAATATACTACAGAAATTCAGGTTACAGAGTTTACTTTTCTGACAACCAAAAAAGAAACTGCAAATCATAAACCAAATCAAGAGTCTGAACCAGCAAAAAATACTAACTTTGATGCTTCAAACGAAGGGCTTCCTATTAATGATCTGCCTTTCTAAAATATGTTTAATTAATCTTTTTTAATTTGGACCCGGAGCCCAGTTTATTTTTAACTACAAATCTTGACAGCAATTTAATAATTGGTACTGTCGGAATATTTATTCTGCTGTTTTTATCAGCTATAGTTTCAGGTGCCGAAGTGGCACTTTTTTCTTTATCTCAAAAAGAAATTGACGAAACAATTCAAGACAATCTGGCAAAAGGTAAAATTATTTCAAATCTTCTTGATAGACCAAAAAAACTGTTGGCTACATTATTGGTTGCTAATAACTTTTTCAACATTGGCGTAGTAATCTTGTTTGCTTTTATAGGGCAGAATATTTTTTCTAGTGTTAGTTCGCCAGCCTTTAAGTTTGTATTAGAGGTAATTCTCGTAACATTTTTAATTCTTTTGTTTGGCGAGGTGCTTCCTAAGGTTTACGCAAGCAGAAATAGTGTTCAGTTTGCCAAGCGTGTAGCGTATCCGATTTCTTTTTTAGATAAATTGCTTTCGCCAGTAAGCTTGCCAATGCGTAGTGTTACCTTATATTTGCAACGTAAATTAGGAAAACAGAAAAATAATTTTTCAATAAATCAGCTTTCGCAAGCTTTAGAATTAACAGATTCTGAAGGAACTTCGCAAGAAGAGCAGAAAATTTTAGAAGGAATTGTTTCCTTTGGAAATACCGATACTAAACAGGTAATGAGCCCGAGAATTGATATTTTTGCTTTAGAAATATCAGAATCTTTCGTGGCTATTTATCCTAAGATAATTGATAAAGGATTTTCAAGAATTCCGGTTTATCGAGATAATATTGATCAGATTGAGGGTGTTCTTTTTGTGAAAGATTTACTGCCGCATATCGATAAAGAAGATTTTGACTGGTCATCTTTGATAAGAGAAGCATTTTTTGTTCCAGAAAATAAAAAGCTCGATAACTTATTAAAGGACTTTCAGAGTTTAAAAAGCCACTTAGCAATTGTGGTTGATGAATATGGAGGAACTTCAGGATTGGTCTCTTTAGAAGACGTTATCGAAGAAATTGTTGGGGATATTAGTGATGAATTTGATGACGAGAATGTGAATTATTCTCAGATTGATGATAAAAATTTCCTTTTTGAAGGGAAAATAAATTTAAAAGACTTTTATCGAATTGTAGATGTTGACGAAGAAGTTTTTGAATCACACAAAGGAGAAGCCGAAACGCTGGCCGGATTTATTTTGGAAGTTTTAGGCAATTTTCCCAAAAAAGATCAAAAAGTAGCTTTTGAAAATTGTGTTTTCACAATAGAAACAGTCGATAAAAAAAGGGTTAAACAAATAAAAGTTACATTAGAATAAAATGTTTAAGAAGATAATTTTTGCGTCAACTATGGTTTTGACGATCATGATGGCAAGTTGTAAAAATGATGTGGTACCAAAACCAGTTAGTTTTTTACGTTTAGACTATCCAGAAGCCAAGTATATGAGTTTTGAAAACAATTGTCCGTTTGCTTTTGAAATGAATGAAGACGCAGTTATTAAAGGTGAAAAAGAATGCGGTTTTACAATTACATATCCTAAAATGAAGGCGACGATTTATTTGACCTACAAACCTGTAAATGGTAATATTGATAAGCTTTTAAAAGATGCTCAAAAACTGACCTACGAACACGTAATTAAAGCCGATGATATTTTGGAGCAACCCTACATTAATCCTTCAAAAAAAGTATACGGAATGTTTTATCAGGTTGATGGAAATGCCGCAACAAACTCTCAGTTTTACGTTACGGACAGTACAAGACATTTTTTAACGGGTTCTGTTTACTTTTACGCAAAACCTAACTTTGATTCGATTATGCCGGCAGCAAGTTATATTAAAAATGACATGCAGCATTTGATGGAAACGTTAAAATGGAAATAAAGAAATAAAAAAAGGATCCGATTTGGATCCTTTTTTCTTGTCCGAAAAATTGTATTTTTGTATAAATCAGACAAGCAGAAATTGTTGTTTGTGGCAATGAAGTATTTTTGCTGTATCGTACAAAACGAAAGATGTTTTTTACGGTTTGTATTATTTTTTATTCCTAATTATTACCTTTGAATTATGAGCACATTAACGAAACCAAATCATATAGGGCGAAAAATAAGCCGTATTCGTGAATTAAGAGATATGAAGCAGGAAGCATTGGCTCAGGCTTTAGGAATTACACAGCAGACAATTTCGAATATAGAAAATAGTGAAACCATTGACGAAGATAGATTGGCAGAAGTAGCCAAAGCGCTTGGTGTAACTGTGGAATCGATTAAGAATTTTTTTGAAGAAAGCGTGATTAATTATTTCAACAATATTTACGATAATGATTTTAGTCATAGCATTGGAGCTGTTCCTATAAATCCAAATAACTGTTCTTTCAATCCATTAGATAAAATGATGGAGATGGTAGAAGAAAATAAAAAACTTTATGAGCGCTTATTGGAATCTGAGAAAGAGAAAATAGCTTATTTGGAGAAGTTGTTGAGAGATAAATAGTACTTAAGTTATAATTAAAAGAGCTGAATCTAAAATAATTAGATTCAGCTCTTTTTTTAAGGTCAAAAATATTATAGCCCGAAAGCTTTTGTGTTTAATGAATTTAGAATGTGTCTATTGTTGCGGGCACGGATTGCAAATCTACGCTATCTGGTCTATCATTCCGTAGGAATGTCTCGTCGGCAGAAAAAAAATGTAATTAGGTATTTACGTTCCGTAGGAACGTTTGATATTCTGGATTTTTAAAAATAATTTCAAAACCAAACGTTCCTACGGAACGTAAAAATCAACTATAATATAATTTTCTATTAATGAGATGTTCCTACGGAACAATATAGGATGAAAATAAAAATGGCTGTTTCAAAAATAGAAACAGCCATTTTTATTTCGTTGAATTTCGAATTTAAGATTTAAAATTCGAAACCTTATAAGTTTTCCCATCTCCAGTTTCCTGAACCACTTTTGTTAAAGACTCAGGATTTTGAACTGTTTTATCAAAACTAACTGTTGCCGTTTTTTTGTCAAAATCAACTGTTGCTTTGTCCACACCGTCAAGATTTGCTAATTCTTCTTCAATTGTTTTTGCACATCCAACAGCACAAGTCATTCCGTCTATTGTGAAGCTTGCTGTTTGTAAGTTTTCAGCAGCGATTGCTTTATGTTCTTTTGGAGCGCTTTTTTCAGCATTTACAACTTGAAGGCTTTTATCTTCTTCTTTTTTGCATCCAACGAATACTAAACCAGCGATTGTTGCGGCTATTAAAATTTTTGAAATCTTCATTATATATAGATTTAAATGACTAAATAATTTTTGTGCAAAATTAATAAAAACCGAGAGGTCAGTCCATAAAATTATTACAAATTTGCAGTAAAATGCGATTTATGGAAACAAAACAGTTAAAGTGGATTTATTTAGCGATTCTATCTCTTATTTGGGGAAGCTCTTTTATTTTGATTAAAAGAGGATTGGTGGGCTTGAACGCGATTCAGGTTGGATCATTTAGAATCATCTTTGCTGCTTTGTTTTTGTTATTGATTGGTTTTAAAAGTTTGTCGAAAATCTCTAAACGCCAGTGGAAATACGTTGCCATTACGTCTGTATTTGGAACTTTTATGCCAGCCTACCTTTTTGCCATAGCAGAAACAGAAGTAGACAGTTCGATTGTGGCGATTTTGAATTCACTTACGCCTCTAAATACTTTAATTTTAGGAATAATTGCATTCGGAATCCAATTTCAAAGACGACAAGTTATAGGTGTTTTTATTGGATTAATAGGTTGTCTGCTGTTGGTTTTTAGTGGTGCTTCAGCTCATCCAGGGCAAAATTATTATTATGTTGTTTTGGTAGTTATTGCAACTTTGAGTTATGCGATAAATGTCAACTTGATTAAAAAATATTTATCAGATTTAAATTCGCTGAGTATTACAACAGGAAATTTTACCGTATTACTTCTTCCGGCACTTTTCATTTTGAGTACAACAGATATCAGTCAAAAAATACATCTAGAAACGGCACAAACCTCTATTTTCTTTGTTATGATTTTAGGAGTCTTAGGAACCGGAATTGCAAATGTTGTTTTCTTTAAATTAATTCAAATGTCATCTCCTGTATTCGCAACTTCGGTAACTTATTTAATTCCGATTGTTGCTTTTTTCTGGGGATTATTAGATAACGAAATGCTGACACCCATTCAATTCTTTGGAGCATTTGTGATTTTGATCGGTGTTTATTTGTCGGCAAAAAAGGGTTAAGGGGTATAAGTTATGGGTTAGGAGTTGGGATTGAAAACTTTAGCATTTACTTCGCTTCAAACATGATGAATAAAAAAAGCTTTGTCAAAGTTTTAAACTTTGACAAAGCCTTAAAATATTAGTTGCTTAGAAGCTTACACTCTTAGCGGCTTATAAAAAATCTTTATCCGAAACTCCTTCATTAATCTTAATATCAGCCATTTTAATATCCAGTTCAAAACCTACATTTTGAACTAAATTAAAAGGGACTTTTACACCTTTTACTTCTCTGTAATCATTAAAATTCGTGATTTGAGTTGCCGATTTTCCGCCTTGTTCGCGAAGTTTAGATTCAGCTGTTTTTAAGCCAGATTTAATATCGTAATAGTAAGTTGTTTTACCGTCTTTAATTACGTAAGCATCACTTCCGTTAATTGGCTCAATTCCTTCCACTTTTAAATCAGTTCTTTTTACAAGTTGTAATTCTTCAAAAGGAGCAGCATTAGCTTTCATTTCGACTAAATCTTCACCTTCAAGGTTTTTTCTTTGTCCTTGTTGTTCGATATAAGCACCTTTTTCATTTACAACCTGTTTCATTAAATTCATAGTTCCCATTGATAGTGAAACCATCATTTTTCCTTTAGAATCTAATTTAGAAGTAAAAGTAAGCGGAGTAGGGGCTTGCGGAATAGTTGTAGAACCATTCATAAAAAGTGTTTTTACACTTGTAACCGCTTTTTCGCCGCCAATTGCTTTAATGTAATTTTCAAAAACAGTTTTTGCAGAAATGTCTTTTGGAGCTTCTTTTTTAACAGCAGGTTTTTCAACAGGATTTCCGTATTTGTCAAAATAGTTAATAGGAATTTGAAGTTTTTCTAAACCAGTAAGAACATCAGATCCTTTTCCTACGATTACAATTCGCATATTGTCCAATAAAAAATACTTGTTGGCAACGCGATAAATGTCGTCTGCGCTAACATTATTAATAGTTTGAATGTATTTTTCGTAGAAATCTGCTGGAAGTTTTTCTGTTTCGATGTTCAAAGCATAACGCGCAACAGCCTGCGGTTTTTCAACCTGCATTACAAATCTTCCGATGTACCCTGCTTTTACATTTCTTAAAACTTCTGGGTCCACTCTTTCTGTTCGAATTCTTTTGATTTCTTTAATGAATTGAACAACAGCGCTGTCTGTAACTGTATTTCTAACAGCAGACGAAGCTTTAAATTTACTTACATATTTACTGCTTCCAATACTCGAACTTGCGCCGTAAGTCCATGCGTGTTGTTCGCGTAGATTCATGTTTAAATAACTGTTGAAATCGCCTCCTAAAATTTGATTAGCAATTACCGCAGGAAAAAAATCAGGATCGCTCATTCTTAAATTGACAGTATTGATAAGTGAAATTTCAGACTGAACTGCATTCGGAACATCTACAAAATCAATTTGAAGTTTTGAAACATTCGTTGGGTTAGGATAGCTGTTTTTTGGAGCCGTTTGTTTTTTCCATCCTCCAAATAATTTTTCGACAGAAGATTTTGTTTCTTTAAATTTTACATCACCAATTACCACTAGATAAGCGTTTTCTGGAACAAAATAAGTGCTGTAATTGTTCTGAACATCAGCTAATGTTACATTTTTTACCGTTTCCTCAGAAAGATATTCCCCGCTTGGGTGATTTTTACCAAAAGCTAAAACGTCAACCACGCGATTTGCAATAGCTGGAACGCTTTTTTCGTCGGCTTTAAGACCTTCTAATAACTTAGCTTTTTCTTTATCAAATTCTGTTTGTGTAAAATTTGGCTGTAAAGCTCCTTCTGCCAAAAGTTCTAGTACGCGTCCAGAATA
Source organism: Flavobacterium artemisiae (assembly GCF_042678225.1). NCBI lineage: Bacteria > Pseudomonadati > Bacteroidota > Flavobacteriia > Flavobacteriales > Flavobacteriaceae > Flavobacterium > Flavobacterium artemisiae. The sequence continues at coordinate 648,086 of NZ_JBHUDZ010000012.1, forward strand.
TTTTGACAAAGAACTTGCGTAAGCACCTTGAGAATTGAAGTTGATATTGGCTCCGTAGAAATCAATTTCCTCGTTAAAAGCCTCTTTTGTCGTTTTTTTGGTGCCGTTTCCGATCAAACTGCTTGTTAGTTCATCTACGCCTTTTTTGTTTCCTTCGGTAAACGGCGCATTATCAAGAGTAAGATTAAAACTTACTCGAGGCAGTTTATGATTTTCAACAACTAAAACCTTCATTCCGTTTGACAAAACAAAAGTCTGCGGTTTTTTGATGTTGACTACTGGTGAACTGCCTGGCTTTGGTTGTGGACGATCTTGTGCTTGCATAATTCCGTTTAGGAATAAAAGGATTAAAAATGGATATATTTTTTTCATGATTCGAGGCTTCTTAATTTTGAACTTTTGTTGAAGGAATATAATCTAAAACCAAACGTTGATTTGGGTTTAAATACTTTTTGGCAACTTCTCTAATCTCTTCTCTTGTAATGGAGTGGTAAATGTCGATTTCTGTATTAATCAGATTTACATCGCCGTACAATAAGTAATAAGAAGCAAGATTCTCTGCAATTCCTTCTACGCTTGCATTTGCATTCACGTAATTATTGTCGAATTTGTTTTGTAGTTTTTCGTAGTCTTTTTCAGAAATCAAATCGGTTTGGATTTTAACGATTTCTTCGTCCATTTCTTTTAAAATGTCCGCTGTCGTATTGGGAGCCATCGGCAGACCATATAAAATGTACATTCCGTAATCTTCCTGACTAAAACCAACCGCACCAATTTGAAGCGCCATTTTTTTATCGTCAACTATTTTTTTGTACAATTTCGAACTTTTTCCGTCACTTAAGTAAGAAGAGATTAAGTCTAAAACTCTCGCGTCTCTTGTTTTCATCGAAGGTGTTCTGTAAGAAGCGACAACCATAGGAATCTGAATATTCGGATCTTCGTAAGTTGCTTTTATTGTTTGGGTAATTGGTTCTTCGTTATAAGTTTGTTTTTTAACCTCTTCGCCTCTCGGAATTGATCCAAAATATTTTTGAATCCATTCTTTAGTTTTGGTTTTATCAAAATCTCCTGCGACAACCAAAACGGCATTGTTTGGAGTATAGAATTTTTTGTTGAAAGCCTGAAACTCTTCCAAAGTAGCAGCATCTAAATCTTTCATAGAACCAATTGTAGTCCATCTGTAAGGATGATTCTTGAACATATTTTTCTTGACTTCAGGAAGAATATTCCCGTACGGCTGATTGTCGTAACGCATTCTTTTTTCTTCTTTTACAACTTCGTTTTGAGTGTCAACACCAATTTTATTAATGATTGGATGCATTAATCTCTCAGATTCCATCCATAAACCAAGTTCTAAACTGTTTGAAGGGAAAACTTCATAATAATAAGTTCTATCGTCGTTGGTGTTAGCATTGTTTACACCTCCATTTGCGGTAACGATTTTCATCCATTCGCCACGTTTAATGTTTTGGGTTCCTTCAAATAATAAATGTTCAAAGAAGTGTGCAAAACCAGTTCGGTCAGGACGTTCGTCTTTAGAACCAACATGATACATTACAGAAGTAATAACCACAGGCGCAGAAGGATCGTTGTGTAAAATAACATGAAGTCCGTTGTCTAAATTGTATTCTTCAAAAGCTACTTTTTGAGCATGAGCCACTCCGCCGAGCATTAATGCAGCACTTAACATCATTATTGATTTTTTCATAAAGATTAATAATTTTATATACCTAATAATATAATAGGTAGACATTGTCGATTATAGTTACGTCAAAAATAGGTTTTTTTAATCATGAATTAATGATTTGTTTATAATTGAATGTTATTTTAACAATCTTTTACTTAAAAATGGCTTAAAAAATTGTCGAAAAGTGCTTGAAAGACAGGATATTTAGGGTTGAAAATATTTTTATGGCTATAGATTGCACAGTAAAATTTTAGTTGTATATTTGCAACCTTAAAATCAATAAATCAATTTGGTATGTATGCAATCGTAGAGATAGCAGGGCAACAATTTAAAGTAAGCAAAGACTTAAAGGTTTATGTTCACCGTTTGGCTAACGAAGAAGGTTCAAAAGTTTCTTTTGACAAAGTTCTTTTATTAGATGATAACGGAAATGTAACTTTAGGCGCCCCAGCTATAGAAGGTGCTTCAGTAGAAGCTAAAGTGTTACAACACTTAAAAGGTGATAAAGTTATCGTTTTCAAAAAGAAAAGAAGAAAAGGATACAAAAAAAGAAATGGTCACAGACAATATCTTACACAAATTGTAATTGAAGGTATTACTGCAGCAGGTGGAACTAAAAAAGCAGCAGCTAAAAAAGCAGTTGTAGCAGAAGAAGCTCCAGCTACTGAAGAAGCTCCAAAAGCTAAAAAAGCAGCAGCTCCAAAAGCAAAAAAAGAGACTACTAAAGAATAATAACAATATTTAAACTCATACGTCATGGCTCACAAGAAAGGTGTCGGTAGTTCGAAGAATGGTAGAGAATCAGAATCAAAACGTTTAGGCGTTAAGATTTATGGTGGTCAAGCTGCTATTGCTGGGAACATCATCGTTAGACAAAGAGGTTCAAAACACAATCCAGGTGAAAATGTTTACATCAGTAAAGATCACACTCTTCATGCAAGAGTAGCTGGAGTTGTTAAGTTCCAAAAGAAAAGAGATAACAAATCTTATGTATCTATTATTCCTTTCGAGGCTTAATAATCAAAGATTACTTTTTACAAAACCCGTTCATTTTTGAACGGGTTTTTTGTTTTTAAGATTTTGCAAAAGAAGTTTTTTTCTATTTTTGTTTGAATATATACTATTTGATTTGAAAAATTTTCTTTTCCTTTTCTTGTTGTTTGCATTTCGTCTGTATGCAAATGATCCCGCAATCATTCAAAATAAAATTGCTGTTCAAGTATCGTCATTAAATAATTCGCAAAAGGCAATATTGTATGAATATGCAGTTTTAAAAATGCATAATGCGAATGCTGAACGTTATTGGGAATTGCATGAAAAAGATTTCGTTGATATAAATGATTCTGTTAGAGATCAATTAGCATCAGAAATTTATACACATACACAGTTTTCGTATAAACCAGATAAAAATTTTTCGACAGATACTTCCTTAAAAGTGCAGCTTTTAAGTAATTGGATGTTTTATTTGGCGGCCTTAATTGCAGTTTTAGCACTAATACAATTGTTTAAAAATTATTGGAGCTGGATAATTCAGGTTCTGATAAAGAAATTGGCGCCAATTTTCAGATTATTGTTTTCGCCGATTTTACTGACTTACGAAATGCTTTTGGCGGGTGGAGTTTGTATTTTTTTTGGATGTTTTATGGAAGAATTTGTTTCGCGAACAATTGTAATTCATATCGGAATATTTTTGTTGTGGAGTCAATCTACGGCAATTCTAACCCAAAAGTATTTGGCTGAAAAATACATATTTGATATTCCAGTTAATTTTTGGGGAAATGATAGCTGGAAAACGCTCAAAACAATTTCGATTCCTGCTTTCATTATTGTGGGTGCTTTGGTTTATGTTATAGTAAATCGACCGAATGAAACTTTTTATATTTATGAATTAGTTGCGGCAGTAATTGCAAGTGTTTATACTTTGCCATTTTGGAGAAGCATAGAAAAATATTTATCCAGACTTTTATTTCCGTTTAAAGATGATCTTGTTGAAAGAAGTGTTTATACGTTGGCTTCGGTTACTATTTTAGCGCTTTTAGCAACGGTTTTGTTTGTTTTTAATTTTTCAAACAATATTTATTTCGCTCAAATAATTGTTGCACTGGTAAGTTTGTTGTCTGTTTCCTTTTTGATTTTGTCTTTTAAATGGTTTTATAGAAGAGATTATAGAAATTATTATTATGTGCAGTTTGTAACCTTTGCTTATTTATTGACGGCTCTTTATTATGGTTTTTATGTTCAATCTATTGAAATAGTTTGGATGCCTTTACTTTGTTTGAGCTTCTTTGTGATTATTAAGTACTGGGAAATTATCACGTCTTATTTTTATTGGAAGAACAGCAAAACCAAAATCTGGGGATTTCTCGGAATGTCTGTTTTATTATGGGTTTTAGGAAAAGGAGTTTTGTATCTATTGAATTTTGTTTTATAAAAGAAAAAAACCTTTGTCAAAGTTTTAAATTTGACAAAGGTTTTTTTAAAGCTGGAATTTAGAATTTAAAGCTATTCTTGATATCTATTTTATTCTGGCTCTTCTGTTTTACGGCCAACTTTTACTTTTGGATTATCCTGAGTGCCTGTTATACTCATAGGAATTCCGAATATACCTAAAGGAGGCAGTCCTAAACGCATTTTTAAGTTTAGTTTTCCGTCTAGACTTGTTGTGCCCTCGATTCTTGGTCTAAAGCCCGCAAATTTAAATTTAAATCGGTCTATAGTCATGATGTTGTTCTTGATCATAGTTTTTATATCAACTTTTGAAACATCCGGATTTTTCATTGATTCAGAACCTGTTTGTTTGCTTACGGCATTAAACATTTTTAAACCTCTTACTTTTACATCTTTTACCGAAAGTATTCCGCCTCCGGTAAGAGAAGGATAAACGGGATTCATATTGCCATTTAATCTGCCTCGTAATTGATAATCAAGTGAAACAATTCCTTGTGCTTTTCCTGCAGCGCTTGCCATTTTTCTGAATACATCAATTTCATTGTATGCTCTTTTGATGTTAAAATCAGATGCCTTGATTTTGTAATCAAAATGAGCGTTTTGAGTGTCAACAGCCTGATAACTTCCGTTCATAACAACATGGCAGCCAATTAAGTTAAAGCCTGTTTGCTGCATGGTAAGTTTGTTGTTATTGATGTTTAGATTTCCTTTTGCATTCTCAAGTGTTAATTTATCGAAATAAACTTTTTGAGCATTTGCTGTCAGCTCCAAATCAAATTTTTCGGGAATTATGATAACTCCAGACTTTGTAGATTTGTTTTTTGAGGCATGTGTTGGGGTATTATTAAACATAAATTCATCCACGTTAATATATTTGGAAGATATGTTAAACGACCCTTTTAGTATTCCATTTTTTCTTGTAGCATAGTTAATTGCATTTTGCAAATAGCCATTCATTGTAAAATCAGACTGTCCGTATGATGCTAGGAAATTATTAAATAAGATTTTATCCTGATCGATTTTAAAAAGACCGTCTCTAATGATAAATTTTTGAGGTAGAAATTCAGAAGCAATCCCAATGTTTCGGATCTCCAGAGTTCCTTTATTGTTCAATTTATTATAATTTCCATTTAAGGCATCACTTTGCTTTCCTTTTAAGGCTAAATCTGCTTTTATAAAACCATCTAAGCTTAATCCTTTGTGAGAGAAAACTTTGTATATTTTTTTGACATCAAGCTCGCCTTTCGCAGTAACATCGTAATTTAAATCATCAAAATTATTTAGAAGAGCCTGAACAAAAAACGGTTTTCCTTCAAAAGTAAATTGAGCAGGTTTAAGATTCAATTTTAGATCTTGAAAAGTTCCTTTTTTATCCTCAATTGTAGTTTTGAATTCAATATTGGTAATAGGATTAGGATAGTAACTTGTTTTTACAAATCCATTCTTTAGATCGATTGTACCGTTTGAAATAGGGAAAAGCTTATTTTTTCTGTCAAATGTACCTTTTGCCTTAATGTCTCCAGTCAAAATTCCTCTTAAGGTTAGACCAGGAACTCCTAATCCTTTATTGAGTTTCTCAAGATCAATTTTGGCTTTAAATTCGGCATCTACTTTAGGCGCATCTATTCCTTCAAGGTAAAATTTTGATTTGAAATAATCGTCACCTACATTTAAAGATAAATTTGCAGCATTTACAATTAGCGAATTTGGCTTTAAGGAAGGAAGTTTGCTTTTGATTTCAACATTTAAGTCCGAAACTGGAAAATCGCTATTGTCATAATTTATATAACCATCTTCTATTTTTAAATCGAAATTTAAATCAGGCGCAATATTTTGTGAGGCAATATACTTTCCTTTTAAGGTTAAAAGCAGATTCGTATCTCCTTTTAACTCCGTTTTAGAAAGCCAGGTAACGTATTTTGGAGGAAAAGCAGTAAAAACATCATATAGCTCACTATCGTCAGATTTAATAACAAAATCCATATTATAGCCGTCTTTTAAGAAATCAAAATTACCTTTAAAGTCAACTGACAACTGATTGATTTTTAAATTGTTCTGTTGAAAAAAGAATGACAAAGAGTTCATGTTGACCTGAGTAATAAGATCAGCATCTACTTTTTTATTCATTAAATAAGGTTCGTCATCATAAATAATATTCAGCTTCTCAATTTTTGCTTTTGAATGAAGGTCAAATACAGCTTTATTTAAATCACCTTTTCCTAAATAGTCAAAGCCAAGCGCGTCAAAATGCACTTTTGTAGATTGATCATCATAAATAATTTTACTATTTAAGATTTCTATTCGATCCAGCTTTAAAGCTGTGTCAGTGCTGTCTTCAGGCTTAGAATCCTGAGGTGTAGATTTGTAAACGTTGTAATTAGCTTCTCCGTTTGAGTTGACTTTTACATTGATAAAAGAATCTGACAAATAGATTTCGTCAATTTTTGCTGATTTACTAAAAATTAAACTTAGGACATCAATACCAAAAGAAACCTCTTTTGCTGTAATAAATTTTTCATTTTTATAAGGTGCAGAACCATTTAATTGTAAATCGTTCAGGGTTAAAGTCAGCGATGGAAAGTGACGAAAAAATGAAACAGAAACATCTGAATAATTAAGTTCTGCACTTAAGCTTTCGTTTGCTGTCTTTTTAATTTTTTCTTTAATCTGGTCAGCAAACAGAATAGGGGTTAAAAAAAGTAATGTTAAAATTACGGCAAACGTAATTCCGGTATATTTAGCAATTTTTAATAAAAAAGGTTTTGATGTAATTTTAGACATATAGGCGTAGATGCGGTATTTTAATTGATTTGGGGCAATGAAATAAAAAAAAAGTGTAGCTGTTATCCGTGAACGGTTTCATTTTTACCATAATTGGTAATAATAGAACCTTCATATTCAATCCATTCTTTCCAGCGTTTGTCAATATCAATATTATCCTGATACTTTCTGGCGAATCCTAAAAATGTGGTATAATGTCCAGCCTCAGAAATCATTAAATCGCGATAGAATTTGGCTAATTCTTGATCCTTAATATTTTCAGAAAGCACTTTAAAACGCTCACAGCTTCTGGCTTCAATCATAGCCGAAAACAATAAACGGTCGCAAAGCGCGTCTCTGCGGCTTCCGTCTTTCTTCATAAATTTAAAAAGTTCATTTACATAATGATCCTTTCGTTCACGTCCTAAAGTAAGGCCGCGCTTCTTAATCACGTCATGAACCATTTGTAAATGTTCCAGTTCTTCTCTGGCAATAACCAGCATTTCTGTTACAAGTTCTTCTAATTCAGAATTGTATGTAACGATGCTGATCGCATTCGAAGCGGCTTTTTGTTCGCACCAAGCGTGGTCAGTCAAAATTTCTTCGATATTTGACTCAACGATATTTACCCAGCGCGGGTCTGTGGCTAATTTTAATCCTAACATAATTTAGCGGAGATTTATTGCCGCAAAATTAGTGTTTTTTTACCACCGAAAGTCAGGAAAAATGGTGCAAAAATGTTCAAAAAAGCATTATTTTGTAAAATGAAACCAATTAAAATGGAACAGTCCAAAAAACTCTTAATTATAGGCTTTGTGTGGCCGGAACCAAACTCGTCTGCGGCGGGAAGTCGAATGATGCAGTTAATTTCTATTTTTCAAGAAAATAACTTCGAGATAACCTTTGCAAGCCCTGCAATGGATAGTGATTTTATGGTTGATTTAAGTGAATTTGGAGTCACAAAAAAAACGATAGAATTAAACAGCAGTACTTTTGATGTTTTTATAAAAGAACTGAATCCGGCAGTAGTTCTGTTTGATCGTTTTATGATTGAAGAACAGTTTGGATGGCGTGTTTCAGAAAATTGTCCGGATGCAATTCGTCTTTTAGACACAGAAGATTTGCATTGTTTAAGAACGGCAAGACAAAAAGCATTCAAAGAAAACAGAACTTTTCAATTCACAGATTTACTTTCTGAAGAAGTAGCAAAACGAGAAATTGCAAGCATTTTAAGATGCGATCTGAGTTATATTATTTCTGAATTTGAAATGGAAATTTTAAAAAATGTTTTTAAAATAGATTCTAGCGTATTGCAATATCTTCCTTTTTTGGTTGATGAAATGAATGAAAAAGAACTTGAAAAATTACCTTCTTTTAAGGAAAGAAACAACTTTGTTTTTATTGGAAATTTTCTTCACGAGCCCAATTGGAATACCGTTCAATATTTAAATGAAGAGATCTGGCCGATCATTAATACACAATTTCCAGAAGCAGTTTTAGAAGTTTATGGCGCTTATCCGTCTCAAAAAGCGTTGCAGCTTCATAATGATAAAAAAGGTTTTTTGATTAAAGGAAGGGCAGAAAACGCCGGCGAAGTGGTGCAAAAAGCAAGAGTTATTCTGGCTCCGATTCGTTTTGGGGCAGGTCTAAAAGGAAAGCTTTTAGAAGCAATGCAATGCGGAACGCCAAGTATGACGACAACAATTGGTTCAGAAGCAATGCATGCAAATCTGCCGTGGAATGGTTTTGTAGAAAATAATCCGCAGGAATTTGCTAAAAAAGCAATAGAACTTTATCAGAATGAAAATATTTGGAAGGAATCTCAGAAAAGCGGCATTGCGATTATAAATCAATGTTATAAAAAAAATAAATACGCGTCCGAATTAATAGCAGTAATAAATAATCTGCTGCAAAATTCAGAAACGCATCGTCTCCATAATTTTATGGGAAGTCTGCTCCAGCATCATACTTTAAAAAGTACAAAATACATGTCAAAATGGATAGAAGCTAAGAATAAAAATTAAGCTTCCATTTTCCCAAAACCTACCGTTTCACGATAAATTTGTGGCGAAACATCGGCATTCGTTTTAAAGAAACGGCTGAAATAATGTTCATCATCATAACCTAATTCGTAGGCGATTTCTTTTACCGTTTTGTTAGTAAGGTATAATTCTCTTTTCGCTTCAATGATTATTCTTTCCGAAATTAAATCGGTTAAAGTTTTATTGAAGTAGTTTTTAGACAATTTAGCCAATGCTTTAGCCGAAATATTTAGCATATCAGCGTAATGACCTGCCGAATGTTTGGTTTTAAAATTGAGTTCAATCGCATCTTTAAGATTTTGAAGAATAAAAGGTTCTTTAGTATCTGGAACAGCTTTCATTTCTTCCAGTTGTTCTGTTTTTAATCTTGAAGCGGTAATTAGGAAAATCTTCAAATAAGAAATTAATAATTCATATTGTGCTAATTCTGCATTTTGGATTTCAGCTTTCATTTGGTCAATAACCATATTAAAAGTCAGAATTGCTTGCTCTGTAACCTTTACATAAGGAGGCTGATAAATATTATTGAACAAAACTCCATTGCAGGAAACCTCTTTTTGATGCATATGAATACAATAAAAATCAGGATGAAAATGAATAGCGATTCCTTCAATTTCTTCATTTACGCAAAGCATAAATGGTTGATATGGAGAAAAGGCGAGAAGTGAATTTTCTTCAAATTGATGTTCTGCAAAATCGGCTTTTACTTTGCCTTTTCCTTTCGTTACCCAAATCAAAGAATAATAATTGTTTCGCTGTAAATGATCAAAGTAACTATTGTCTTCAAATGAAAGAATTTTGAAAGCCAAATTACCATTCTGAGGATTTATTAAAGTAGAAACATTCTGCGAGCTCATGATTTATTTCATTTTTGAAAATATAAAGATAGCTCTCAAATAAATTCGGAGCTATCTTTATACATTGTTTTTTGTTATTGTGAAAGTGCTGTTTAATTATACTGCAGGAAAGTCAATTTCAGTATTAGCTAAATTGTTGAAGTAGTTTGTCAATACGTTCAGAGCTGTATGTGCAACAGTTTCAGCAATTTCTGCGTCAGAAACTCCGGCATTTTTAGCTTTATTTACATCTTCATCATTTACTAAACCATTTTTGCTGATCAAAGTTTTCGCCAATTGTAAAATAGCTTCTGTTTTAGCATCTGTAGAATTTCCAGTTCGTGCTGCGTGTAAAACTGCTGGATCTGCTTTTACTAATTTCTCTCCGATAAAAGTGTGAGCTGCTAAACAGTAATCACAAGAATTGCTTTCTGAAACTGCTAAGGCAATTAATTCACCTGTTTTTGCACTTAATTTTCCGTGGCTCAAAGCACCGCTTAAGTTTAAATATCCTTCCAAAACCGCTGGAGAATTCCCCATTGTTCTCATCATGTTCGGAACAACACCTAATTTTGCTTGAACTGCGTTGAATAAATCTTTAGTTTTTCCTGTTACTTCTTCTGGGTTTAATGCTGTTAATCGTGTCATTTTATTTAATTTTTAAAGTTGTTATTTGTTGTTGTCTTTTGACATTACAAAGTTGCGACGATTACAGATTTTAGAACATGGAGGATTTACGCTATGTGATGGACAATTTTCCCTGATTGTTTTTTGGAGTAAAAAGTATGATTTTATTCAGGAGCTAATCCAGCTTTCCGTTTCAAGTCCTCGCTCAAAAGCCTGATTTTTCTAAGCCATAAAACGAGCTTCCGTTGGTCGCTGTTTTCTGGCAAGAAAAATTCAGGCTTTTGAGCTCCGGGCTTTCCACTTCAATCTGGGCTAGTGTAGGTTTCATAAGATGTTTTTTAGGGATAAAAATTCCGGAGGAATGAAATATTTATAGATTAATTGTTTAGCACATTTTAAAAAAGCTCCAGCGGAGCGACATATTTATAATCTCAACAACTTGATGTACCGCTTCGCTGGAGCTTTTTAAAAATGAAATTAATTATTTCTATAAATATTTCGTCCCGCTGGGACTTATTGAGAATAAAAAAGAGGTTGCCTTTAATGTGACAACCTCTTTGTAAAATTATGTTTTAAGAAAAATTATTTCAAAACCCCTTCAACAGCCTGAATAGTCGTTGCGTGATAACCCGATTTTGCTTTATCAAAAATCTGTTTTGCCCAAACTTTTCCTTCTGGGGTTTTTACCATTTCCTTATAAAGCATCATTACAGATCCTGTTCTGCTGATTCCGATTAAGAATTGTTCAATTGCTGGATTAGCAGCTTTGTATTGATGGCGAATTGCCTGCACAAACCATTGACGTTTAATGATAAAATTGCCGCCTTTTGTAAAGTTGAATTCTTTGTCAATGGTATCCATTTCCGCAACGGTAATATCAGCTGGAAGATGATCGATAAAATGCTGTTTTTCGGCAGTTGTTGTAATTTTTTTACTTAATCCTGCAACGCCAGTTTCTCTCCAGCTTTTTTGGATCGCATCGATCGCATCGAAATCGGCAGCGCTTACTGGAAGAATATTTGACGGAATTCCTGGTTTGTAAATCCAGTCTTCTAATTTGATTTTGTCTGCTAAAGCTTTGTCGCCTTTAATTAAATTTTCATTTAAGTATTTAACGAAATTTTCTGTTGTAATAGATTGGAAAGCGTGAGAATCAAAATAATTTTTAATGAACGGATCAAATTTTTCTCTTCCAACAGCATTTTCAATAACTCTTAAAAACGCATATCCTTTCACATAAGGAATTTGACTAATTCCGTCATCTGGATTTCTATTCGTTAAGCTTACTTTTAGTCTTGTGTCTGGATTTGTATCTCCATATTCAGCTACGTTATCAACTAATTCTTTATTAGTAATAACATTTTGCATTTCAAATTCTTTCTTACCAAAAATAGCTTCTCCGATTCTATGTTCAACATAAGTGGTGAAACCTTCGTTTAGCCAAATATCATCCCAAGTGGCATTTGTAACTAGATTTCCACTCCAGCTATGGCCTAATTCGTGTGCTAATAAGCTTGTCAGTGAACGATCTCCTGCAATAACGCCTGGAGTCAAGAATGTTAAGTTCGGATTTTCCATTCCGCCGTAAGGGAAACTTGGAGGTAAAACCAAAACATCGTAACGTCCCCATCTGTAAGGACCGTAAAGTTTTTCTGCAGCGTCTACCATTTTTCCAAGTTCGGCAAATTCGTATGCTGATTTTTTCAGCATTGATGGTTCTGCATAAACTCCCGTTCTTTTGTCAATTGCTTGAAATTCAATATCTCCAACCGCGATTGCCATTAAATAAGAAGGAATTGCTTTGTCTTGTTTGAAAGTATAAACTCCAGTATCATTTTTCTTCTGCGGATTTACGGCGCTCATAACAGCTAATAAATCTTTAGGAACGGTAACTTTCGCATTGTAAGTAAAGCGAATTCCAGGTGAATCTTGACAAGGAATCCAGGTTCTTGACCAAACGCTTTCTCCTTGAGAGAATAAAAAAGGTTTCTTTTTGTCTGCTGTCTGTTCTGGTTTCAACCATTGTAAAGCTACTGCATCTTTTGTTGTATTGTAATAGATGTTTACTTTGGTTGTGTTAGGTTCAATGGTAATATGAATTGGTTTTCCGTGAAATTCGGTGTCTTTTCCTAACTCAAATTTCGTTTCTTTTTCGTCATCGCCTAAAGTTACTTTTGTAATCTCTAACGTGTTTTCGTCGAAAATAATTTCGTTTCCTTTGCTAATGTTATCAATAGTCCAAGATGCTTTTCCTGAAATAGTTTGCGTATCAAAATCGACTTTGATATCTAAATCAAGATGTTTTACAACGGCAAGTTCTGGTTTAGAATAACTATGTTCGTCTTTAACAACATCTGTTTTTTCTGTTTGTTCTTTTTTCTGGCAAGCGATTGCTGTCAGAAATAAAGTGACAAGAATTAGTTTCTTCATTTTATGAGGTTTTGAATTTGAGGATGAAAATTAAATAAAAAATCCCATTTTGAATAAACAAAATGGGATTTAATTATAAAATTAACAACTAATTACGCCAACATTGTAACTGGGCTTTCGATGTATTGTTTTAAAGTTTGTAAGAACTGAGCTCCAGTTGCACCGTCAATAGTTCTATGGTCACAAGCTAATGATAACATCATTGTGTTTCCAACTACGATTTGACCGTTTTTAACTACTGGTTTCTCAACAATTGCCCCTACAGAAAGAATCGCAGAGTTTGGCTGGTTGATAATTGAATTAAATTCAGTAATACCAAACATTCCAAGGTTAGAAACTGTAAATGTGCTTCCTTCCATTTCTTGTGGTCCTAATTTTTTGTTTTTAGCTCTTCCAGCAAGATCTCTTACGCTTCCGCCAATTTGAGATAAACTCATAGCGTCTGTAAATTTCAATACAGGAACTACTAATCCGTCTTCAACAGCTACAGCAACACCAATATTTACGTGGTGATTGATGATGATAGCATCTTCTTTCCACTGAGAGTTGATTTTTGGGTGTTTTTTCAATGCTAAAGCACAAGCTTTGATTACCATATCGTTGAAAGATACTTTTGTATCTGGAACGCTGTTGATAGCAGCTCTTGCTTGCATTGCTTCATCCATGCTTACTTCGATTACTAAGTTGTAGTGAGGAGCAGTGAATAATGATTCAGCAAGACGTTTAGCAATGATTTTACGCATTTGAGAGTTTTTGATCTCTTCTGTGAAAACTTCTCCAGCAGGAACAAATACTTTTGGTGCAGCAGCTTTAGTTTCTTCTGCTTTTGCAGCTGGTGCAGAAGCATTAGAAGCAGGAGCAGCTTGCGTAGATGGAGTAAAGTTTTCGATATCGCTTTTTACGATACGTCCGTTTTCTCCAGAACCTTTAACTTGAGATAATTGGATTCCTTTGTCAGAAGCAATTTTCTTAGCTAATGGAGAAGCTAAAACTCTTCCGTTTGAATTATCAGCTAAGGCTTCTGGTGCTTTTTCAGCAACAGGAGCGGTTTTAGTTTCTTCAGCAGCAGGAGCACTTGCAGTTGTTGCACCTCCAGCAGTAAAATTATCAGCAACTCCAGAAATATCAGTTCCTGCAGGTCCAATAATCGCTAATAAGCTGTCAACAGGGGCAGTGCTTCCTTCTTGAATTCCGATGTATAATAAAGTTCCAGCATTGAAAGACTCAAACTCCATAGTAGCTTTGTCTGTTTCAATTTCTGCTAAGATATCTCCCTCAGCAACGTTGTCACCTACTTTTTTCAACCAAGAAGCTACCGTTCCTTCTGTCATTGTATCACTCAAACGAGGCATAGTTACTACTATAACACCTTTTGGTAATTCAGTTGCAGCTTTTGCAGGAGCAGCAGTTTCTGTTTTTGCCTCAGCAGCAGGAGCGTCCGCTTTCGGAGCTTCAGCAGCAGGAGCATCACCACCAGCAAGAAGAGCAGAAATATCTTCTCCTTCTTTACCAATGATGGCTAATAATGAATCAACAGGAGCAGTTTCTCCTTCTTGAATTCCGATATGTAAAAGAGTTCCTTCGTTAAAAGACTCGAACTCCATTGTTGCTTTGTCTGTTTCAATTTCTGCTAAGATATCTCCTTCGCTTACTTTATCGCCTACTTTTTTTAACCAAGACGCTACCGTTCCTTCCGTCATAGTATCGCTCAAACGAGGCATAGTTACTTTAATTGCCATAATTCTTATAATTTATGAGGTGTAAATGGATAGTCTTCTTGTGCGTATACTACATCGTATAATTGTTGTAAGTCTGGGTATGGAGATTCTTCAGCAAATTTCTGACACTCTTCTACCAAGTCTTTAACTCTTTGATCAATTACTTCGATTTCTTCTTCTGTAGCATATTTTTGATCCATAATTACATCAAGAACTTGTGTAATCGGGTCAATTTTTTTGTACTCTTCAACCTCTTCTTTAGAACGGTATAATTGTGCATCAGACATAGAGTGTCCTCTGTAACGGTACGTTTTCATTTCAAGGAAAGTTGGTCCATCTCCGCGACGAGCTCTTTCGATAGCTTCGTGCATTGCTTCAGCAACTTTTACTGGATTCATTCCGTCAACAGGTCCGCAAGGCATTTCGTAACCTAAACCTAATTTCCAGATGTCAGTGTGGTTTGCAGTTCTTTCTACAGAAGTTCCCATTGCATAACCATTGTTTTCAACGATAAATACAACTGGAAGTTTCCATAACATAGCCATGTTGAAAGCTTCGTGTAAAGAACCTTGTCTAGCAGCTCCATCACCAAAGTAAGTCATGGTAACACCGCCAGTATTAAAATATTTATCTGCAAAAGCAATACCAGCTCCTACAGGAATTTGAGCACCAACGATACCGTGACCTCCGTAAAAACCATGCTCTTTAGAGAAAATGTGCATAGAACCTCCCATACCTTTAGAAGTTCCTGTTGCTTTTCCTAAAAGCTCTGCCATTACGTTTCTAGGATCAACTCCCATACCAATTGGCTGAACGTGGTTTCTGTAAGCAGTAATCATTTTGTCTTTAGTCAAGTCCATAGCGTGAAGTGCTCCCGCTAATACAGCTTCTTGACCATTATATAGGTGTAGAAAACCTCTAACTTTTTGTTGAATGTATAATGCTGCAAGTTTGTCTTCAAACTTTCTCCAAAGCAGCATGTCTTCATACCACTTTAAATATACCTCTTTTGTAACTTCTTTCATCTGAATTCTTTCTTTTGCTAAAGTTGTTTGTGTTATCGATTATTGTGCCTGTAACGCAAAATAGTTTCCTCCCACAAATTTGCGCCCGAAAGCTCGGGATGCAAAAATAAGACATTACATTTAAGAACTAAAATTTAAACGCTACTTTTTGCTTTTTTTACAAGAACTTTTTATCAAACATCAAAGGAAGCAGATTTTTTAGAGATGCCGATTTGTAAACTTCGCCGATTTCTCCCATAAAATAAATTTCAATAGGACTTTCCTGTTTGATTTCGTATTCTGCAATAGATTGGCGACAAGAACCACAAGGTGGAATGGGAGCTTGAGTTGGGTTGTTGTCTGAAGCTGCTGTAATGGCCATTCTTACGATTTTTGCCTCTGGATAGGCACTTCCTGCATAAAAGATCGCTGTTCGTTCTGCACAAAGTCCAGAAGGATAAGCGGCGTTTTCCTGATTAGAGCCTGTTATTATTTTTCCGTTATCTAAAAGTAAAGCCGCGCCGACTCTAAACTTTGAATATGGTGCGTATGCTTTTTTTCTAATCTCAACAGCTTGATCCATTAGATCTTGAATGTCCTTAGGAAGCTCTTTTAAATTGTCAAATATTGTAAATGATGTTGTTACGTTTATTTCTTTCATTTGGATATATGGGAAAAAAAATCCAAATTCCTAAAATGCCGGAATTTGGATTGTATGTTTTTATTTTTGTTTTCTGTATTTAATAAGTGTCGTATTTGTCTCCAAAGTTAAACGTTAAAGAGAAACGAAGTGTGTTTTCTAACGGATTTTTAACTTTAGATGCCGAGAATAAGTACGAAACGTCAATTTTCATGATGCTGTATTTAAATCCTGCTCCTAAAGAAAAGAATTGTTTTGCTCCTTTTTCAGGACTTTCATGATAATAACCTAAACGCATTGCAAAAGCATCTTGATAAGTATATTCTCCAGCGACACTATAAGTGATTTCTTTCATCTCTTCGCTGAAACCTCCTGGAGCATCTCCAAAAGATTTGAACATTCCAGAAACCCATCCGATTTTTTTGTAATCATTATAGGCAATGTTGTTTGCTTCACTTTGCGAAATATCTCCGTCGTCGTCGTAGTCGCCATCTCCATTTGAATCAAAAGGAGTTCCAGCGCCTGGAGGTGTCGGAACCATTAGTTTAGTAAGTTCGGCACTTACGGCTACTTTATTGTAGTCATCCAAAATAAAATCAAAACCAGCTCCGATTCTTAAATTTGCAGGCAGAAAGTTGGAGCTTAAATCATCATTGTCATAATGTATTTTTGGTCCCATATTCTGTAAATTGATTCCGGCTCTCCATCTTCCGTTGAAACTATTGTATGCAATTTCTTCAGATTGATAAAATGCAGCTACATCTACAGCAAAAGAACTTGCGGCTTTAGCATCTACATTTTCTGAAGCTACTTTTAAGTTAGAGTTAATAAATCTTGCTCCAACCGCCATAGAGAATTCTTCACTTAATTTTAGTGAATAACATCCGTCTAAGGCAAATTCGTTTGGAGTTACTTCTCTTACTGGTTCTGTAGGATCTCCAGTTTGTCTAAGTTCGATTCCTCCAAAACCAAAATAGCGAAAGCTTGCGGCAAAAGCACTTTTGAAATTAATCTTATTGTAATACGTTAGTTGTCCCAATGAGATATCATTGGCTAAATCTGTTAAATAAGGAGTGTAACTTATAGAAAGCCCTTGAGCTTCTTCTGCAAAAGCATATTTTGCAGGATTCCATTGTTGCGAATAAGCATCAGTAGAAGTAGCGACTCCTTGATCACCGAGACCGGCTGCTCTGGCATCTGCTGCGACTAATAAAAAAGGAACTCCAGTGGTTATTGGCTTGGATCCTTGTGCTTTGGAATTATAAAATACAAAAAAACAAATTAGTAAGAGTGATATTTTTTTCATTTATGGGACTGGTAAGTTTAGATGCAAATATATATAATATTATAGAATGACAAGCTTTTCGTACTTTTCTGCTTTTTTATTTGTTAAATTCGATTTGACAGTTAGTTTGTAAATATACACTCCTTTTCCGATTTTGTCACCAAAATCGTCTTTTCCGTCCCAAATTATTTCTCTAGATAAAAAACCTTCGGTTGTAACTGTTTGATTTTTAGTCCAAACCACTTTTCCTGTAATAGTCATAACTTGAACTTGTACGTCTAGAGGTTCGTATGGTTTGTTATGCGAAAACCAAAATTGAGTATAAGTTGAAAACGGATTAGGGTAATTAAGAACGTGTGATAATGTTAATGAATCGTCTCCGACTACTGTAAACTGAATTTCACTGGTCACAGGATTGTTGTAAACATCCCAGGCAGTGAAACTTATTGTGTGCAGTCCAGGGGACAAATTTCTAAAAGGGAAACGTAGATTTCCGTTAGTATAATCGTCCAGCTTGGTCTGATAATAATCATTTAATATGTACGGATTACTTACATCTCCGTCTAAAACAGCGATAATGTCATGCCCGATACCGCTTGCTGTATTGATTCCGTTTTCGTCTTCTAGAAAAGCCAAAAGAAAAGGAGATTCATTTGTAATTCCTCCAGAAACGAAAGTTTCGTCATTCATATATAACTTAACTTTCGGACTTATATTGTCCTGAGGTGCATTTTCGTTAATTCCTCCTATTTTTATAGTGTTATTGTAGCCGTTTTGGTTTTCTAAAGTTTGATTTTTCTTAGAAAAAAAACTAATTCTTCCGTTATCGACTGGAATTCTGATGTCTCTCGGAACAACAAAACTAAATTCAAACTGACCATTTGTTACCGATGCATTTCCTCTAAAAATAGTTTCTCCTAAAGTCTTAAACTGCATCGACGGACTGTAGCCATCATTATTCAAAGTTGACGTTGTAAGCATTTTGTCGAAAATTGCAGTAGCTAATTCTCCGTTGTAATTACTTAATATATTGTTGTTTTCATCGGTAATTTCGCCAGAGATTTTAATTTTGGACAATGATTTAAAGTCTGGAAGAGTTTGGTTGATTGGTATATCATTAACTTTAGTAAGGTTGATTCTTGGTTTTGGAATTGCCAGCATCAGCGCGGGATCTCCAATATAAAAAATAACATTGCTCGAAGAACTCGGGTTTTCATTTTTAGAAATTCTAAGTGTTTCTGCAATAGTATTGTATTGGTTTGAACCATACGATAATAAGTTTTTGCTAAGATTATCGTTGAAGTTTTCGGCATTAAACTGACCAATTGAACGTATAGTAGTCAGCATTGAAATAGCACCTCCTTTAGGATTCCAATACGTATATTCTCCAGCGGTTGGTCTCGTTGGGTCGTCAAAACGAGAAAACTCGCAGGTAATGGTAATGAATAAAGGATATTTGTACTGATTGTTTAAATTTTGGCCATCAGATTTTTCCCAAATTCTTTCACTTGCTAATCCATCTTCGCCGCCGTGTCCTAAATAATTAAAGACTAAAGCGCCTTTTTCAAAAGCATCAAAAAAGTCTGTTCTGGCTTTTGGATAGCGGGATCCTCCAGCAGAAGCTTCTTGTGTGTAAGAATCTAAAAGGATTTTATCAATATTAAAGAAAGGTTTTTCGGTTGCGATAAGATCGGCAAGACTGTTTTGACGCGATTGTAATGAAGCGTCTGAGCTTTGATCGGAATCATCGCTTATTAATACAAAATTATTTCGCCAGTTTCCGTATGACTTAACATCGTGGTATTCTAAAACTTTGTTAACCATTTCAGCTGCCTGAGCATTGTCAGAAACAAGCATTCGTCCGACAGCGATATCAATTCCTCCAAAAAAAGAAACAATATTTCCTTCATCAGCATCCATTAAACCATAAAAATCATCAGAAGCAAATGAAGATTCTCCGGTTGTGTTACTGTTTAAAGAATGATAAATAGGAACAATATTGGTATTGTTTGAAATGCGGTCTTTATAATCATAAGATGCATCTCCAAATAAATTAACGTATTTAATTCTTTTTTCTGGCGATGAAGCATTCTCATATATATAACGTATGCAATTTCGAATAGCGGCTATATCTTGTTTTCCTGAAGAAAATTCTTGATAGATGTTTTCAAGACTAATTACTTTGACGTTTAAATTGGAATAATTTCTATGAAAAGCGGCTAATTTTTCTGCTTGAGAAACTAAAGATTTTGGACTTATAATAACGTAGTCTAAATCCTGAAAGCTGTTTTGATTGTTTTTTAATAAAGTTCCTTTTAGGTTTTGATTGACAATTTTTGGCTGATTATCTTTTAAAGGAGTGTAATAATCTGATGGATCAAGTGCAATGTATTTACGAACTTCACCAAGTGCTGCTTTAAAATTTAAAGTGTTTTGATTTGTGTTTTCTATTTTGGTTACATTATATAGGTCTGTGATATCCCAAATTTGAGAAATATTAGATGCGTTTCCGATAGTATAATTGGCGATTCCAATGCTTGAAGCTGCAGCGTCGTATTGAAATTTAAATTGTTTGCCTGTTCCGAGAAGTTTTCTTTTGGCTATAACATTGATGTAATCAAGATAACCTTTTGAGCCTGGAACACCATTATTATTATAGGTAAGTTTAATTTTTGTATTCTCTGTTCCTGTGAATGTGGTATTTGACGAGAGTTTTCCGTTGTAATATTTAGTTTCAGAACTGGTTTGGATGGCATTAAAATTAATTATTCCAATATTTTGTCCATTTGCAGCAATGTTGAATGAGGTAGGAGTGTAGGCAGCAGCTGCAGCGTTTATTTCTATTTTAACTGGAACAGTGGTTTCGATGTTTGCAAAATTAAAAGAGAATTCTTGTTCTTGATTAATATCAAAAGATTCTCCAAGCCATTGTCTTCCTAAATGGGCAATATTCGTTTGGTCAATTTCGTGATATTGATAGTCATCAAACGTGTTGAGTTCAATTGTTGTATTTCCTGTGGGTTGATTCAGGTTAGAAATTCGTTTTCCGTCACTGCCAGAAGCGGTAATATAATAGTAGGATTTTGTGTCGTAAAGATTGATGTTGGTTTGGCTTTCTGAGTTCCAATTTTCAATTCCTTCGGCATAAAAAAGAATATAATCTTCATTGTTAAATGTTCCGTCGCTTTCGCCTGTAATTTGAATAGCGTTTTCAGTTAAATCGTCAGGATAGTAGCTGTTATTGGCTAGTGGAAGCATTCTGCCACCATTTCCGTAGATTTTTATTCTTCGAGGATCAACTTTAGAAGGGTCAAAACCAAGACTTTGTAAAAATGATCTAGAAAGTCTGTAAATCCCTGATTTTTCTACATAAAAGCGATACCAATCACCGGATGCAAGAACCGAATTGGATATTACGGCGGTTTTTTGAAAACTTGTTGAATTGCTGCTTCTTGCTGTTGAGTTATTTAAGGTATAGTTAAAAGATTTAATCCTTTTATAGCTGTTTCCTTCTTTAATAATAGGAGAAAGCAGTAGAAAAAGTTGCTGCTGGCCACGTGATGAAGCCGATTTTAACGTTTCATTTGGTTTTTCAGGAATGTTTTTTTGTGATAAATCTCCAAGGTCTGCTGTCGATATTGATTCATAAATTATGTTAGAAATTTGCACCGAACTCCCCCCAGCGGCGGCGGTTTCACCTAAGTTAAGCATTAGTGATATGCTTTTTTTTGTAAAATCGAATCGAAAAGCATTTCCGGAAAAGTACGGAATGATCGTTTTGTACTCGCCGAAACTCATCTCTTTTTTGTCTTTCCAATCTATTGTAAAGCTCCCATTTATCTGGGAAAATGAGATAATTGGAAGTAAAAAAAGATATAGAAATAGGGCTTGTTTCATAGGTCCAAAAAAACGGGTTTAATTTAAAAATAATTTAGAAAGTAAAAATATAGTATTTCATGTTATAGTAATAATAAAAAGTATATTTTTGCGTTCGTAACTATAGGTTATTTTCTGGTAAAAAAACAGTGAAATAAAATTATGAGAACAGATGTTGCTAATTAAATGTTAATTATTATATTGCAGCACCTAAATTTATCACCTAAGAATGAGTATGAAAGTAAACAAAATTGTAGTCTTGCAATTAATGATGTCAATGGTATTGATGTTGGGCACGGCTAGTTGTAGCAAAAAATCGAGTTCGAGCCATGCTTCGAGAGCAACTGGTTGGGATGTAGATAGTCAGAATGGAACTGCTGCTAGAAATGCAGGTAAAAAACAACAGGCAGGACCTGGTTTGGTTTTTGTTGAAGGAGGTACGTTTACAATGGGTAAAGTACAGGATGATGTTATGCACGATTGGAATAACACACCAACTCAACAACACGTTCAATCATTCTACATGGATGAAACCGAAGTTACAAATGGTATGTACTTAGAATACCTAGAGTGGTTAAAGAAAGTTTTCCCGCCGACAGAAGAAAATTACAAAAACATTTACGAAGGAGCATCACCTGATACTCTTGTATGGAGAAATCGTTTAGGTTACAATGAAACGATGACTAATAACTATTTAAGACACCCTTCTTATGCTAACTACCCAGTAGTTGGTGTTAACTGGATTCAAGCAGTTGAATTTAGTAAATGGAGAACAGACCGTGTAAATGAAGCTGTTTTAGAGAAAAGCGGTTATCTTAAAAAAGGAGCTAAAACTAATGATGTAAGTGCTGAAAGTTTATTCAATACTGAAGCTTACCTTGCATCTCCATCTACTACATACGGTGGAAACGAAGAATTAGTATTAAAGAAAAATCCTAACGGAAGAAAACCAAGAGCTGGTAAAGATGGTGTAGTTCCAGAAGCTAAAAACGTGTATGCACAACGTTCTTCAGGAGTTATTTTGCCAGAATACAGACTTCCTACTGAAGCAGAATGGGAGTATGCAGCAGCAGCTGATGTTGGACAAAGAGAATATAATATCTACAAAGGACAAAAGAAATATCCTTGGTCTGGAGATTACACACGTTCTAACAAACGTAAAAACAGAGGTGATCAATTGGCTAACTTTAAACAAGGAAACGGTGATTACGGTGGAATTGCAGGTTGGTCTGATGACGGAGCTGATATTACAAATGCAGTAAAAAGTTATGCTCCAAATGATTTCGGTTTATATGATATGGCCGGAAACGTTGCAGAATGGGTAGCTGACGTTTACAGACCTATTATCGATAATGAAGCAAATGATTTCAACTACTTTAGAGGTAATCAATACGCTAAAAACAAAATTGGTAAAGATGGTAAACTTGAAATCGTTTCGACTTCTAACATTAAATATGATACTTTAAGCAACGGTAAAGTTGTAGCAAGAAACCTTCCAGGAGAAATTGCTCAAGTTCCAGTTGATGAGCAAGAAACTTATTTAAGACAAAATTTCAGTACAAGCGACAATATCAACTACAGAGATGGTGATAAACAATCTTCTAGATATTTTGACTTTGGAGATTCTGAGTCAGGACCAAAAGCTGATCAAGCAATGTACAACTCTCCTAAACATAATGTAACAGTTGACAGTTTAGGAAAAATGATTAGAAAGTATGACAGCTCTAGTAAACGTACTACTTTGATCGATGATAAAGTAAGAGTTTACAAAGGTGGTTCTTGGAGAGATAGAGCTTACTGGTTAGATCCAGCTCAAAGAAGATATTTCCCACAAGATATGGCTACTGATTATTTAGGATTTAGATGTGCTATGTCTAGAGTAGGTGCTAAAACTGAAAGAAGAAAATCACCAAGAAACTAAGATTTAGAAAATCCATTATATAAAAAATTCCAAATTCCAACGCTGCATATTCAGTCTGGAATTTGGAATTTTTTTATTGTTTTTTTTCTACTTTTATGATCTATTAAAATAAAATTAAATGAATATTCAAGACATTCATAACTTGTTTTTAAAATGCGGATCACTTTCAATTGATACTAGAAAAATTGAAAAGGATTCGATGTTTTTTGCTATAAAAGGCGAAAATTTCGATGCGAATACTTTTGCTCAAGAGGCACTGAATTTAGGTGCTTTATATGTTGTTATAGACAATGAAGACTACTTTATTGATGATAGAACTATTTTGGTTCAAAACAGCTTAGAAACGCTTCAGGAATTGGCTAAGTTTCATCGTTCTTATTTGGGACTGCCAATTGTGGCTTTAACAGGGAGTAATGGTAAAACGACGACGAAAGAGCTTATTAATGCAGTTTTGTCAAAAAAGTTTAGAACCAAAGCGACAATCGGAAATTTAAACAATCATATTGGCGTACCATTGACATTGCTGTCTTTTACTAAAGAAACTGAAATTGGTATCGTCGAAATGGGAGCAAATCACCAGAAAGAGATTGAGTTTTTATGTGAAATTGCACAACCAGATTTTGGTTATATTACTAATTTCGGAAAAGCACACTTAGAAGGTTTTGGAGGTGTAGAAGGTGTAATTAAGGGCAAAAGCGAAATGTATCAATATTTGAGATCAAAAGATAAAACAGCTTTTGTAAATCTGGAAGATCCGATACAAATCGAAAAATCGGACGGAATAAAAACATTCACTTTCGGTGTAAAGCGTGATAATGCTGATTTGGATATTAATGCTATTCAAGCAAATCCTTTTGTAGAAATCGACTTTAAAGACTTCTCTGTAAAATCGCATTTGATTGGTCTTTATAATGCTAATAATATAAATGCAGCGACAGCGATTGGTCGTTATTTTGAAGTTAAAGATCAAGACATAAAAGAAGCATTAGAAAACTATATTCCGGCAAATAACAGATCACAGTTGATCACTAAAGGATCTAATGAAATTATTTTAGATGCATACAATGCAAATCCGAGTAGTATGGCGGTTGCTATCGCTAATTTTGTACAGCTGGATAAAGAAAACAAAATTATGATTTTGGGAGATATGTTCGAATTAGGAGACGAAAGTGCCGAAGAACATAAAATTATAGTTGATTCGGTTTTGAATGAAAATAATGTTCAAACTTATTTTATCGGAAAAGCATTTTATCAAAATAAAATTTCAAATGACCGTATTCTATTTTTTGAAACCTTTGATTCATTTAAAGATTTCCTTCAGACTATAAAATTCGAAAACAATACTATTTTAATTAAAGGTTCCAGAGGCATGGCTTTAGAACGAACCTTAGAATTTATTTAAAACAATAAAAAGCCATTCGCTCTAACGAATGGCTTTCTATTTATACGCTCATTAAAAAACCGATCAGGTTTTCTTTTTTGTTGAGTCCTAATTTTTTCCGTAATCGATA
The DNA here is from genome assembly GCF_042678225.1 of Flavobacterium artemisiae. Taxonomy (NCBI): domain Bacteria; kingdom Pseudomonadati; phylum Bacteroidota; class Flavobacteriia; order Flavobacteriales; family Flavobacteriaceae; genus Flavobacterium; species Flavobacterium artemisiae. Next base: position 672,871 of record NZ_JBHUDZ010000012.1, read on the forward strand.
ACGAGCCAATTCAACTCCTCCTGTAGAAATATTCATAATTTCGGCGATTTCTTTGGTTGACATATTCATCAACAAATAAGTAGACAAATCAAGTTCTCGCGGTGAAATTGTTGGGTATTTTTCTTTTAAACGCTTTAGAAATTCAAAGTGAACATTCTTGATATGTTTTTCCAAATCTTTCCAGCTTTTATCGGTATTTACTTCTTTTACAATGCTTTTATTTAGTTTACTGACTTGAAATTTGGTAGAATCATCCAAAGCTTCAACGTCAATTTCTTTTAATTTGTGTATAATTCCGTTTAGGACCTTATTTTTCTTTACAACCTGAAGTGAATTGTTTACTAATTCTTTGTCTTTTGCTAAGATTTTAATTTGAAGTTTGTCGTTTTTAAGCTTTTCAATTTCTTTTTCCAGGTCATATTGCTCTTGTCTGATTTTTGATTCTTTTTCAAGGTAAAGTCTTCTTTGTTCGATTGTTTCGTAATATTTATTTTTTCGAATTTTCATCTGGATTCGATTCGAAATGATATAAATGGCGATAACAATTAAAACAAAATAAAGCATAAACGCTAAAAAATGACGATACCAAGGCGGAGAAATGGTAAAAGTAACGGTGTACGGTTCTGATTGAATTCCGTAACTGTTTCGCACTTTAACATTCATTTTATAGTCACCTTCGCGTAAATTGGTGTATTCTTTTATCGAGATAGTGGACCAATTGCTCCATTTGTCATCAAAAGGTTCTAATTGGTATGAAAATTCTACATTTTCCAGATTTTCATACGTTGGAGATGAAAATGTAAAACGTACGTGATTTGAGCTGTATGGAATACGAATATTGCCGCTCTTTTTTTGATTGTTTCCTAAAGTAATTGTGTCTTTTGGAAAAGAAAAAGTTCTAATGAAAGCTTTAGGTTTGGTTACAAAGTTTTTAAGGATTTCAGAATCGTAATGCGCAAGTCCGTCTGTTAAACCAATAAAAATGTTTTTTGAGTCTATTGTGTTTACAGAAAGATAATTGCTTACCAGATTTCCGGTTAAGTTCGAGAAAGGAGCGACAACATTTGTGTATTTATTGTTTTGCTTCATTAAAACGCCTAGAGATTCATTAAATGCATACCATAAATTGGATTGAGAATCTTCTTGTAAAGCATTAATTGTCGGAATGTTTTTGAATAATGAACTAAGTGCTTTGTCTTCATAAAATAAATCTTGTTCTTCTGAATATTTGTAAAAATGATTGTGAGTTTGAAAATAAATTTTTCCATCTATTTTTTGAAGACTTCCAATGTTATTGTATGTATTTGTCAGTCGATCTATTTTTTTAATTGACGAAAACCTTTTTAGATCTTCACTGAGCGTCATTCGATAGATCGATTCGTCTTTTTTAAGCCATAAATACAAGTTGTCAAGCTCAAAGCTGTTAGAAGATTTGTCGAAGCCCGCCACTTGATTTTTAAAAGTCAAGCCGCTTGATGTTTTTTCGAAAATAGCAAAGCCATCGTAGTTGGAGCCTATAAAAAATCCAGGATGATTAGGGATTTGCTTAAATCCAAAATAACCTTTGGTTTCTATGATTTTGGTTACTTTTCCGCCATTAATAACAAGAGCTCCTCTGTTATTGGCACAGATTAATTCATTGTCAATTACTTGAACATTCCAAGACTGGGCTGTAGTTCCTTCAACGAGTTTAAAAACATCTTCTTTAAAACTATTGTTCCAAGCGTGGTAAAAAACACCCTGATTGGTTGCTACATACAGATTTCCACCATAAACAACCGATGCATATACGGTGCTGATATCATAACTAAATCCAAAATAAGTAAAAGGCGAACTTTCATTAACAAACGCGATTCCGTTATCCAGACCAAGCCATAAATTGTTTTTGTTATCAATAAAAGATGTTAGTACGGTATTGTTCTGTAATCCTTTTTTTCGATTAATATGCTGAATTATTTTTCCGTTAAAATCGCAGATAATAATTCCGTCCAAAACAGAATTCAGCACTATAAATTTATTATTGATTATAGTGCCTCCCAGCGAATTGTTTTTACGTAAAAAATTGTTCGCTTCGGTATTCCAAGGTTTAACAGTATTGTTTTCGTAAACAAATAAACCTTTTTCAAGAGTAATAATAAGGGTTTTGTTAGGTGCTAGAGCATACATTCCCCAGACTTCTGTATTATTTAAAGTTGTAGTGTTAGGAAGCGCGTATAGTTTTCCGTTTTTATATTCGAGAATGCCCTTTTCAATATCTTGCAAATAGAGCTTTTGATTAACAACGAAAGAGAATTGAAATCGTTTAGGTGCTTTTATAATCGATAATTTCCCATTTTTATAAATATAGGTTCTAGCAAAAGACTGAAAAATGATTTCATTATTGAGTGAATGTATTTTCCAGATAAAGTCAATGATTTTGATTTTGTTTTTATCAACCAGCTTTGCTAATGAGGTATAAGTTAGTTTTCCTTTATTATCTGGTTGAAAATAGCCAAACTCATTGTACCCGCCTACATAAATTTTTCCTGAATCATCAATTTTTAAACATCTTACCGATGTTCTGTTTGGAAGTGCATATTTGCGCCAAGAAGAACCGTCAAACTGTAATAAACCATTATTGTTTGCAAAATAAAGATTCCCGTTGTTATCCTGCCCAATATTCCAGTTTTGAGTACCTCCTTTATAATCATTTCGTCTGTAATTTCTGATATCAGGAAGTCCGATGTCTTTTACCTGTCCAAAAAATGTAATTGTGAATAATGTAAAAAAAGTAATATAAAAATATGATTTTGTCAATTTCATAAAATTAATAGGTTAATTTATTTTTTGTGGTCTAATTTGTTTGTTTTTAAGGTTTTAAGCTCGTAAATTCATTACTACCACGTTGTAGTTTGGTCTTTTTTTTATAAAAATAAGCATAATAAAAGAAGTGTAGTGTTTATTTTTACAATTAACATTTCGATAACATCGTTAAATTTTTTTATAAATAATTAAAAATCAATTTTTTATAAATTATTTGATGTGTTTTTGTAATGTCAAAAAAATTAACTTGATGTGTTTTTGTAGGGAAATTTAATTGCCAATAGTAAAATATTAACATTATTATTGCATCAAATTACTAATTAATTAACCAAAATTTTTAGAAAAATGAAATTAACAAAATTACTTGTTTTTTGTATTTCATCTTTGTTATTCTCGGTTATAGCAGTGGCTCAGGATGTCACAGTAAACGGGACTATAAATGATGAAAGTGGAATGCCTGTTCCAGGTGCAACAATTTTATTAAAAGGTACTACAAAGTCGACAGCGTCTGATTTTGATGGGAAATTTCAAATCTCTGTGCCTTCTAACGGAACTTTAACAGTTACTTTTATCGGTTATACTACAGTAAACGAAGCTGTAAATGGGAGAACAAAAATTGCAATTCAATTAAAACCTGAATCACAATCATTAAATGAGGTTGTAGTTGTAGGATATGGTACTCAAAAGAAATCAGTAGTTACTGGAGCAATCTCTAGTGTAAAAGCAGCTGATCTTGAAAAAGTACCTAACGGACGTGTAGAGCAGACTTTACAAGGTAGAGTAGCAGGGGTTTCTGTTGCAGCTACTTCTGGACAGCCAGGTTCAGCTTCAAAAGTTCGTATTAGAGGTATAACTACTTTTAGAGAAGGTGGTAATGATCCATTATGGGTTGTTGATGGTATTGCTGTAGATGCTGGTGCGATTGGTTTTATCAACCAAAGTGATATTGAGTCTGTAGAGGTTCTTAAAGATGCTGCTTCTGCTGCAATCTACGGTACTCGTGCTGCAACTGGGGTTATCTTGGTTACAACTAAAAAAGGTAAATCTGGAAAAATCTCTGTAAACTATACTGGTTTTGCAGGTGTTTCTGGACCAGCTAAGAAATTAAACTTGTTGAACTCTCAAGAGTATGCAACAGTAATGAATGAAAAATCGCTTAATGATGGCGGAGCAATAAAATATACTCCTTCAGAAATTAGTGCAATGGGTAAAGGTACTAACTGGCAGGATGCAATCTTCAATGATTCGGCTCTAAGATATACTCACGAATTAAGCATTAGCGGCGGTGGTGAAAAATCTACTTTTTATGCTTCTTTTGGAGTACAAGATCAAGAAGGGATTGTTACAACAGATATTTCTAATTATACAAAGAAAAATTTCCGTTTAAACTCTACACACAAAATTTCTAATTATTTTACGTTTGGACAGACTTTTGGTTACACTCACCAAAAATCTAGAAGTTTAGGAAATACAAACAGTGAGTTCGGTGGACCTTTAAGTTCTGCAATTAACTTAGATCCGCTTACTCCATTGGTTGTTACTGATCCAGCAGTTGCTAGCACAGGTTTTTATACAAACGCGAATGTGGTTAGAGATGCAAATGGAAATCCTTACGGAATTTCTTCTTTAGTACAACAAGAAATGACAAACCCTCTAGCTTACATTCAAACAAGATTAGGAGGTTACAACTGGTCAGATGATTTCGTTGGTAATGCTTATTTAGAGGCTAACATTACAAGCCATTTAAAATTCAGAACAACACTTGGAGGTAAAATAGCTTACTGGGGAAGTGAACAATTCACACCAGTTTTCTACTTAAACCCAAACATGAAAGCGGACAAAAATAACTTCAACCAAAACAACGAGAAATCATTTGCTTGGACTCTTGAAAATATCTTGACCTACAGCAATAGATTCGGAAATCATAATGTAAATGTTTTAGCAGGTCAAGGTGCTTACGTTGAAAATATTGGAACTGTTGTTAATACAACAATGTTTGGTCTTCCAATAACAAGTTATAAAGATGCTTCTTGGAACTTTAATATTCCACAAACTGACAGATCAACAAATACAGAAGATAAAGTGGAGCACAAATTAGCTTCATTATTCTTACGTGCTAACTACGATTACATGGAGAAATATCTTTTCACAGGAATTATTCGTCGTGATGGATCAACTCGTTTTGGAGAAAATAAAAAATGGGGAGTTTTCCCTTCATTCTCTTTAGGATGGGTAATTTCTAAAGAAGGGTTCTGGAAAGAAAACGAGGCAGTTAACAGTTTAAAAATACGTGGAGGTTACGGAGTTGTTGGAAATGACAATATCGATGACTTTAAATACAGAGGTTTAGTTGTTGGAGGATATAACTATTCTACAGGAAATACTGGAGATATCACAACTGGTTACGGTAACTCTACTTTGCCTAACGCAGATTTAGGATGGGAAGAAACTTCTCAAACTACAGTTGGTTTAGATGCAAAACTTTTCAATGATTTTAATCTTACTCTTGATTACTACAAGAAAAGAACTACAGGGATTTTAAGAAATGTTGTTATTCCTGGTTATGTTGGAGTTGTTGATGCACCTTCTGCAAACGTTGCAGATATGAATAACAGTGGTTTCGAGATTGAATTAGGATACAAGAAAAGACTTGGAGATTTCAATTTAGGTGTTAATGCAAATATGGCTTACTTGAAAAATGAAATCACTTATGTAGGTTCTTCTACTAACTACATTGTTGGAGATGCTACTTTCCAATCTATGGGACCTGTTACAAGAACAGAAGTTGGGCATTCATTCAATGAGTTTTACGGTTTCAAAACTGCTGGAATTTTCCAAAATGCAGCTGAAGTTGCAGCTTACAAAAACGCAGCAGGAAATTTAATCCAGCCAAATGCTAGACCTGGAGATTTCCGTTGGGTAGATACAGATGGTGACGGTTCTATTACGGATGCTGATAAAAGATACTTAGGAACAAATATTCCTAAATATACTTTTGGTCTTACACTTAACTTAGATTACAAAAACTTTGATTTCATGGCTTTTGCTCAAGGAGCTGCAGGAAGTAAAATTTTCCAAGGTTTAAGAAGATTAGATGTATTGAATGCAAATTACCAGACAAGCGCTTTAGATCGTTGGCATGGAGAAGGAACATCAAATGATTATCCTAGATTGACAAACAATGATCCGAACAAGAACTATACAAACATGTCTGATTTTTATCTTGAAAGCGGCAACTATGCACGTTTAAAAATTGTTCAAATTGGATATACATTACCAGCGAGCTTATCATCTAAAATTGGTTCAGATAAAATTCGTTTTTACTTAACAGGAGAAAACTTAGTCACTTTTACCAAATATTCAGGTTACGATCCTGAAATTGGAGGTCAGGTTTTTGGTGTAGACAAAGGAGTTTATCCACAAGCTAGATCTTTCTTGTTAGGAGCTAACGTTCAATTTTAATAAATTAAAGAATTATGAAAACTACAAAATTTAAATATATATATGCAGCTGTTTCAATGGCTATTATGGGATCTTGTTCTGAAGATTTCGTAACCATTAATCCAGAAGGAAAATTTGACTCGAGTATCTACTTTTCTAACGAACAACAGTGTTACGCCGCTTTGATAGGAACTTATGATCCATTAAGAAAAAATACTGGAGGATTTGAAAATTTAGTAGCAATGCTAAATGCAGGTTCTGATGACTTTTATGCTGGAGGAGGTAGTTCAACAGATGGAAACGGAATTCAGAATTTCTCAACGCACTCACTTACTTCAATCAGTATTCCAGGAAGTTTCTGGAACGATCACTATCAAGGAGTTGCAAGAGCAAACATGCTGATCTCAAAACTTCCTGCAGCATCTATGAGTGATGCAGTAAGAACAAGATTTGCTGCTGAAGCTAAAACATTACGTGCATTTTACTACTTCAATTTAGTAAGATTGTTCAAAAATATTCCTTTGGTATTAGAGCCTTTAACAACTCAGACTATTTATACTCCTGAGCAGGTAACACCAGATGTGATTTATGCACAAATTGAAAAAGATTTATTAGAGGCTATTCCTAGTCTTCCAAATACTGTTGTAGCTGCAACTGAAGCAGGAAGATTTAATAAAGGTGCTGCGCAGGCATTACTTGGAAAAGTTTATTTGTTTGAAGGTAAAAATCCTCAGGCAGCTGCAATCTTGGCAGAAGTTAATGGTACGCCGGGAGCAACTAACCAATACGGAAATAAATTGCTTACAAAATTCAGCGATTTATGGGTAACTTCTAACAAATTCAATGCAGAGTCTATTATCGAAGTATCTCACAGTAGTGCTGGTAATACAGACTGGAATTTCTGGGGACAAGGTAGAGACGAAGGTAACTCTTTAAACCAAATGGTTGGACCAAGAGGATATTCAAGACCAACAGGTTCTGATGCTGCAGATCTTCCTTCAGGATGGGCTTTCAATCCTATTACTCAAGGTTTATACGATGTAATGAAAACTGACCCAAGATTTGAAGCTACTATTTATGATTTAAAAGCTTTAAAAGCGGCTGGTAAAGCAAACTATATTCCTGCTTATCAAGATACAGGTTATTTCTTGAATAAATACCTTCCAAGACAGTCAGATGTTCGTACAGGTGGAGGTAACCAAGAGTTGAACTACAAACAAAACTCTTATGTTATCAGATTGGCAGATACCTACTTAATGGAAGCAGAAGCTTTAGGATCTGGTGCAAGAGCGCAAGCTTTACTAGATGCAGTTAGAGCTAGAGTTGGATTGACTCCTGTTCCTGTAACATTAGCAGCTATTAAACTTGAAAGAAGAATGGAGTTAGCTGGAGAAGGACATAGATTCTTTGATTTAGTAAGATGGGGAGATGCTGCAACAGCATTAGCAGACAGAGGTTTCAATGCTGGTACAGATGAGATTTTCCCAATTCCATACACTGAGTTGAATGGTACTAAATTGAAACAAAATCCTAATTATCAATAAGAAAATTAACGAATCGAATCGATAAGTTAATTCGAAAATAAAGAGTTAAGTTAAGTTTAAGTTTGGTTGTAAATAGCCCATAATCATTATGAGTATGGGCTATTTTTTAAATCCTTAAGCGAGACATTTTAATATTGTCCGAACAAACTTCAATTTTAAATTATAATAATGGGAAACGAATGAAAAAAAATACTTTAAAAGTTCTTTGTCTTTTGTTTTCTGCAGTAGCATTTGCTCAGCAGCCAAAAGCAAAAGAATTTACAACCAATGGTAAAAAAATTACTGTATATACCACTGCAGAAAACTCTAATCTGAGATTAACAACGACAGATCATTTGACGTTTTCTGAATCAAAACAACCTTTAGAAACTGAAACTTCTGTTTTTGTACAGCCATCAAAAAAGTTTCAGACTTTTATGGGAATTGGAGGCGCAATTACAGATGCGAGTGCCGAAATATTTGCTAAACTTTCAAAAGAAAAACAAACAGAATTTTTAAATGCTTACTACGATCAACAAAAAGGTATTGGCTATTCTTTGCTAAGAACAACGATTCAGAGTTCTGATTTTAGCAGTGGAAGCTATTCTTATATCGAAGAAGGAGATAAAGATTTAAAAACGTTTTCTATTGATCATGACAGGCAATATCGTATTCCGCTGTTAAAAAGAGCGATCCAGACTGCAGGAGGAAAATTAACTACTTATGTAGCGCCGTGGTCGCCAAATGCTTTTATGAAAAGCAATAAAAGTGTTTTAAAAGGAGGAACATTACTTCCAGAATATTACCAAACTTGGGCGAATTTCTACGTAAAATTTATTAAAGCTTACGAAAAAGAAGGAATTCCGATTTGGGGAACTTCAACCCAAAATGAACCAATGGCAGTACAAACTTGGGAATCTTGTATTTATACTGCTGAAGCCGAAAGAGATTTTATTAAAAACTTTCTAGGACCAACGCTTAAAAAGGAAAACTTAGGAAACAAAAAAATCATTGTCTGGGATCATAACCGAGATTTAATGAATTACAGAGCCAATGTTATTTACTCTGATCCAGAAGCTTCTAAATATGTTTGGGGAATGGGTTTTCATTGGTACGAAACCTGGTCTGGCGGCGCAGCGATGTTTGATAATGTTGGAAAAGTAAACGAAGCATATCCGAACAAAAAACTATTGTTTACAGAAGGATGTGTAGAAAAATTTGATGCTTCGAAGTATCAATATTGGCCAAACGGAGAACGTTACGGTATTAATATGATCAATGATTTTAATAACGGAACTGTCGGCTGGACAGATTGGAATATTCTTCTGGATCAAAACGGCGGTCCTAATCATGTGGGGAATTTTTGTTTTGCACCAATTCACGCAGATACAACAACAGGAGAATTAATCTACACGCCATCTTATTATTACATCGGGCATTTTTCAAAATTCATTCGTTTAAATGCAGTTAGAGTGAGTACAGCCGTAAGCAGAAGTGCATTATTAAGTACTTCTTTCTTAAATACAGATGGTAAAATGGCAACAATTGTCATGAATCAGTCAGCAAATGAGCTTACTTATAACTTGATCATTGGTGCAGAAAAAACAGTAGTAAAGATTCCAGCACACGCGATACAAACGCTTGTTTATTAATATTTTGTAGGTAAAGTAAAGACGAAGACCAATTTGAAATTCATTTTAGTTTTCGCTTTACTTTAAATTTTAAATGATTTTTAAAGTAATATGAAAGCCACAAATAAAATTTTAGCAGCTTTAGTAATAGTAGCGCAATTTAGTTGTTATTCGCAAAAGAATGCAGAAAAAGGAGTTTCTTCATCTAAAAACAAATCAAAAATTCAAGTCTATACGACTGCCGAAAATACTAATTTGAAATTGTCATTATCGAATGATTTTATTTCAAATACAACTACACAACAAACAAAATCAACAGTTTCAATCTCTTTGAATACTGAAAAAACAGATCAAACTTTTTTAGGAATCGGTGGTGCAATTACAGATGCAAGTGCCGAAGTTTTTGCGAAACTTTCTCCAAAAAAGCAACAAGAATTCCTGACGGCATATTACGATAAAAATAAAGGGATTGGTTATTCTTTGGCCAGAACCAATATTCACAGCTGCGATTTTAGCAGTGACAGCTACACTTATATTCAAGAAGACGATAAAGATTTAAAAACTTTCAATATAGATCACGACAGAAAATATCGTATTCCATTACTAAAAAAAGCAATAGAAACAGCCGGCGGGAAACTAACTTTATTTGTCAGTCCTTGGAGTCCCCCAGCTTTTATGAAAGACAATAAGGATATTTTGCACGGCGGCGTTTTATTGCCTGAGTTTGCGCAATCTTGGGCAAACTATTATGCAAAATTTATTAAAGCTTATGAGAAAGAAGGAATTCCGATTTGGGGTTTAACGATTCAGAATGAGCCAATGGCAAAACAACGCTGGGAATCTTGTATTTATACACCAGAAGCCGAAAGAGATTTTCTTAAAAATTTTCTAGGGCCAACTTTAGAAAAAGAAGGACTTAGTTCAAAAAATGTCATAATCTGGGACCACAATCGCGGTGACATGTTAACGACAAGAGCCAATCTGGTATTTTCAGATCCTCAGGTTTCAAAATATGCATGGGGAATCGGATTTCATTGGTACGAAACATGGAATGGCGGGACACCAAAATTTGAATCGGTAGGAGAAGTACATAAAGCATTTCCAAATAAAAATTTACTTTTTACAGAAGGATGTATCGAAAAATTTGACGCTAAAAATTTCCAGTTCTGGGGAAATGCAGAACGATACGGTCTTAACATGATCAACGATTTTAATAATGGAACCGTTGGATGGACAGATTGGAACGTTTTATTAGATCAAAATGGAGGACCTAACCACGTTGGAAATTTCTGTTTTGCACCCATTCATGCCGATACAACCAAAGACGAGTTAATCTATACACCAATGTATTATTATATTGGGCACTTATCAAAGTTTATTCGTCCTAACGCAAAAAGAATCATTCAAACCATAAATGATAAAAAACTAATAAGCACTTCTTTTAAAAACACTGACGGCAAAGTAGTAACCATTGTCATGAACCAATCAGATGAAGAAGTTGTTTACACGCTTATAAACAACGATTTGCAAAACACCATAACCATTCCGAAGCATGCGATGCAGACGATTGTCTATTAACTAAAAAACCAAAAAAACTAGTAGAATGAAATTTAATTTTAAAAACAACATAAAAATATTGTTCTTCGGAGCTGCAATATTTGTACAGTTCAAATGTTCCTCTTCAAATGATACAGTAGATCCAGGACCTGTGACGCCACCAGTTGTCATTACAAATGATATCGATTTTTGGATGACAAGAGGAGACCAAAGCGTTTTGTTGGCCAAACAAGGAGGTATTCTAGGATTTAACAACACCGTAAATACTTATGCTAATATTGAGGTAGATGTAGCTCAAAAATACCAGACAATAGACGGTTTTGGATATACTTTGACCAACGGAAGTGTTGATGTGATCAATCAATTAAATGCTTCAAAAAAAGCAGCTTTGTTGCAGGAATTGTTTGGTTCTGGCGAAAATTCTATTGGTGTAAGTTATTTAAGAATTAGTATTGGAGCATCAGATTTGAGTGCAGATACCTATACTTATAATGACCTTGCAACGGGTGAAACAGATTTAAACCTGACTAAATTTAGTTTGGAAAAAGACAAAAATCTAATTGCACTTTTAAAAGAAGTTGTGGCAATTAATCCAAAGATTCCAATTTTGGCGACACCTTGGTCAGCACCGCTTTGGATGAAAGACAAAAACAGCTTTATTGGAGGAAAACTAAACACACAGTATTATGATGCTTACGCTAAATATTTTGTAAAATATATTCAGCAAATGAAAGCAGAAGGAATTACGATTGATGCTGTAACGCCTCAAAACGAACCTTTGCATGATGGTAATGAACCGAGTATGTATATGTCGGCTTTGGAACAGACCAACTTTATCAAAAATAATTTAGGCCCAGCTTTTAAAACGGCCAATATCACAACAAAAATTATTTCGTACGATCATAATTGTGATAAACCAGAATACCCGAAAGCAATCTTGGCAGATGCAGCAGCTTTTCCTTTTGTAGACGGTTCGGCTTTTCACTTGTATGCCGGAGATATTAGCGCCTTATCAGATGTTTATAATGCCTATCCAACAAAAAATATCTATTTCACAGAGCAATGGACTTCTTCAACAGGAGAATTTGGAGGTGATTTAAAATGGCATCTTAAAAATGTAATTGTAGGTTCAATGCGAAATTATAGTAAAAATGCTTTAGAATGGAATTTAGCGAATAACGCTTCATTTGGGCCTCATACTTCTGCCGGATGCAATAGCTGTAAAGGCGCATTAACTATTACTTCAAACGACACTTATCAACGAAATGTAGCGTATTACATCATCGCTCACGCTTCAAAATTTGTTCCGGCGGGTTCTGTTAGAATCGGAAGTAACATTAGCGGGAATTTACAAAACGTAGCTTTTTTAACACCTTCTGGTTCAAAAGTATTGATTGTGGAAAATGATGGATCTGCAGCACAAACCTTCAATATAAAATATAACGGAAAATGGGCGGCAGTTTCTTTAGAAGGCGGTGCAGTTGGAACTTTTATATGGAAATAAATCGAGGATTGAATAAACTAATTTTCGTATGAAAAAAATACTCATAACATTACAACTCTTGATTTCGATAGTCTCTTTCGGACAGGGCTTTTTGCATAGAGACGGCCAGAAAATTGTGAACGGACAAGGAAATAATATCATTTTAAGAGGTTTAGGTCTTGGCGGATGGATGGTGCAGGAAGGATATATGTTACAGACGCAGCCTTTTGCGAGTCCGCAATATCAAATCAAACAAAAAATTCAAGAGGTTATTGGCGAGCAGGGAACAAAAGAATTTTATGCAGCTTATAAGGCAAACGGAATCACAAAACGCGATATAGATTCGCTCGCAAAATGGGGTTTCAATTCTATACGGCTTCCAATGCATTATAATCTGTATACGCCGCCGATTGAAGAAGAAAAAAATGGCGAAATTACTTGGATCGAAGAAGGTTTTACCATGACCGACAATCTTTTGAAGTGGTGTGCTGACAATAAAATCTATCTAATTCTTGATTTGCACGCAGCGCCGGGCGGACAAGGAAATGATGCCGCAATTTCGGATTACGATACTACAAAACCAGCGCTTTGGCAAAGTGAAGCCAATCAGAAAAAAATGATTGCTTTATGGAAAAAACTGGCTTCACGTTACAGAGACAATCAATGGATTGGAGCTTATGATATTATTAATGAACCAAATTGGAATTTTACAGGATCTAATAAAAATGGATGTGACGAAAACTCCAACGGACCTTTAAGAGATTTAATGGTTGCAGTTACAAAAGCAATTCGCGAAGTAGATCCGAATCACTTAGTAATTATTGAAGGAAACTGCTGGGGAAATAATTACAACGGAGTTTTTCCGCTTTGGGATGAAAATATGGCGTTGAGTTTTCATAAATATTGGAACTATACGACCAAAGAATCAATCCAAAAAATGCTTGATTATAGAACGCAATACAATGTTCCGATCTGGATGGGAGAAAGCGGCGAAAACTCCAATGTATGGTTCAAAGATGCTTTGACTTTAGTAGAAACCAACAATATTGGATGGGCTTTCTGGCCAATGAAAAAAATCGAAAATATTGCAGGAGTAACTTCTGTAACAAAAAATCCTGAATATGATGTTCTGGTAAAATATTGGAAAAACGGTGGTTTAAAACCAAGCGCAGAGTTTGCCAAAAAAGCTTTAATGAGAATGGCAGACAATTACAAAATGGAAAACGTAACCGTAAAACCAGATGTAATTGATGCAATGTTTAGACAAGTGCAAACGAATGATACAAAAGCGTATAAAAAGAATCAAATTCCAGGAAAAATTGCTGCAACACATTATGATTTAGGAACCAACGGATTTGCTTATTCCGATAAAGATTTCATAAACTACAGAGTTGAAACTGGAAATTTTGATGAATGGAATAAAGGAAATACAATGCGAAATGATGGTGTAGATATTCTGCCTTGCAAAGACAAAGGTTCAAACGGCTATCAAGTTTCGTTTATCGAAGACGGCGAATGGCTTCAATTTACAACTCAGGTTAAGAAACAAGGTAAATACAATGTTGAGATTCGTTATGCTGGAAAAGAGGGAAAACTTCATTTAGAAACAGCAGATTCAAAATCAAACACTATTTCACTGCCAGCAACGGAAGGAAATGAAAATTGGAAAATAGTTGTTTTATCAGACCTAGCATTAAAAGAAGGTGAAAATAAAATAAAAGTAGTTTTTGACCAAGGCGGTTTCAACCTAAACTATTTGGATTTTTCGGAAGCAAAAAGCTCAAAAAAATAGAAAACAGCATTCAAAAACAAGATGGATAAATTTGGTGTGATAGTATTGATTTTGCTTTTTGTTTTTTCTGTTTTGCAACGTTTCCGATTATTATAAAAAAGAAGAATTAAACTCGTTGAGTGCAATTCTTCTTAACACATAGAGACATAGTTTTTTGAGTTTAAAAAAGGCGTTTCACTTTTATTGAATTCACATAGCTATGTGAGAGAAACTAGTTTCTTTCAATTATTCTTTTTACTAAAGAAGAATCTATGTTTGTATGTGTTGAAATTTTTGCATTTTGAATTATAGACAACAGGTTAATTAACATAAGTTTTAAATAAGTTTTTTTCTTTGAGGCTTTGGAAACACTAGTTTTACGGATTAAATTTTTTTAAAGATGAAAAAGATAAATTCAACTATTTTAGTAGTAATGCTCCTTTTGGTGAGCAGTTCATTTTATGGTCAAAACCTGAAAATTATGACCTACAATATTCGTTTAGATGTTGCATCAGACGGAGAAAATGCATGGCCAAACCGAAAAGACTATTTTACTTCTCAAATACAATTTTACAGTCCGGATATTTTTGGAGTTCAAGAAGCAACGCCAGGGCAAGTTACATACATTGCTTCGGCTTTATCGAATTATAACAAGTTTGGAGTTGGACGAGAAGAAGGAGGTTTGGGTGAAGCTTGTACTATTTATTATAAAAAAGATCGTTTCAAAGTATTAGAATCTAATACATTTTGGCTGTCAGAAACACCAAATAAAGTTTCAAGAGGCTGGGACGCGGCGTGTAACAGAGTCTGTACATACGGACTTTTTAAAGATTTAAAAACGAAGAAATCATTTTACGTTTTTAACATTCATCTTGATCACATGGGCGAAGTGGCAAGAGTAAAAGGAGTAGAGTTGGTTCTTTCAAAAATAAAAGAATTGAATACTAAAAATTATCCCGCTTTTTTAATGGGTGATTTTAATTCAGAGCCTGAAACGAAACAGATTGTAGAGATTAAAAAAGTAATGGATGATACCAAAGACGTTTCGAAGGAAAAACCTTTTGGGCCATCGGGAACGTTTAATGATTTTAAACATAACGAACCTGTAACCTTATTGCTGGATTATATTTTTATTTCAAAAAATAGTGAATTCAAAATTCAAAAACATGCGGTATTAAGTGATTCTAAAGATTTAAAATATCCATCGGATCATTTGCCCGTCTTAATAGAGATAGATTAAAATGAAAAACATCAACAAAAAACTTCAAATTTTACTGTTATTGCCTCTTATTGCAATGCAGATAAAATGCGGATCTACACAAAGTGCTGCAGTAAATTCTGGAAAAGCTTCATCTTGGATTACAACAACAGATGAAACTTCAAAACTCAAAAAACAAGACGATTTAGTTTTCAATTCAGAAACAAATTCGAACCAGACAATTGAGATCGATCCTTCTCAAAAATTCCAAACCGTAGAAGGTTTTGGATTTTCATTGACAGGAGGAAGCGCTCAAGCAATCTTAAAGCTGGATAAAGCTAAAAAAGAGGCTTTGCTTCAGGAATTATTTTCAAGAAAAGAAAATGCCATCGGATTGAGTTATCTAAGAATTAGTATTGGAGCATCAGATTTGAATGAAAAAGTTTTTTCGTATGATGATATGCCAGAAGGCCAAACCGATTTAAAACTAGAACATTTTAATTTAGGACCAGATTTAAATGATGTGATTCCGGTTTTAAAAGAAATTTTAGCCATAAATCCGAATATTAAAATAATGGGTTCTCCGTGGTCGCCTCCCGTTTGGATGAAGGACAACGGAAGCTCGAAAGGGGGTAGTTTACAGCCAAAATACTATCAAGTTTATGCCGAATATTTTGTGAAATATATTCAGGCAATGAAATCGCATGGGATTGTGATTGATGCCATTACACCGCAAAACGAACCATTACATCCAGGAAACAATCCGAGTTTGTTGATGCTCGCAGAACAGCAGGCAGATTTTATCGGCAACCATTTAGGGCCAGCTTTTAAAGCGGCTAATATTAAGACCAAAATTGTAGTTTACGATCACAACTGCAACAAGCCAGAATATCCTTTAACGATTTTGAAAGATGCAAAAGCCAATCCGTTTGTGGCGGGTTCCGCTTTTCATTTGTATGAAGGAGATATCAGTGCGATGTCTACCGTTCACGATGCTTTTCCAAATAAGGATTTGTATTTTACAGAACAATATACGGGATCAGGAAGTAGTTTTGAGAAAGACTTGAAATGGAGTGTAAAAAATGTAGTAATTGGTTCTATGAGAAACTGGAGCAAAATTGCGCTTTCGTGGGGATTGGCGAATGACGAATTCTATAAGCCATTCACACCAGGAGGATGTACGACTTGTAAAGGAGCTTTGATGATTGACCAAAATCAAAATATAAAAAGAGAAGTAGGATATTATATTATTGCGCATGCTTCTAAATTTGTTCCAGAAGGATCAGTTAGAATCGGAAGTAATATTGTAGGAAATATACACAATGTTTCTTTTAAAACTCCGTTAGGACAAATTGTTCTGATTGTAGAAAATGATGGAGCTTCAGCAGAAACATTCAATATAAAATACAATCAAAAACAAATTTCAACTTCATTAAATGCAGGTGCAGTAGCCACTTACGTTTGGTAAACAAAACTAATTTCATGAAAAAAGTAACCACTTTTGCCCTGTTGATGATGACAATTTTTGCGTCGGCACAGCAGGAAACAATAGATCAGAAAGTAAATGCTCTATTGAAAAAAATGACTATTGAAGAAAAAATTGGTCAGTTAAATCAGTACACGGGAGATAATCAGGCAACAGGCCCGATTACCATTAATCCAAACAAACAAAACGAAATTAAACAAGGTTTAATTGGTTCGATGTTAAATATCATCGGAACAAAATATACCAGACAATATCAAGAATTGGCTATGCAGTCAAGACTTAAGATTCCGTTGTTATTTGGTCAAGATGTTATTCATGGTTACAAAACTACTTTTCCGCTTCCGTTAGCAGAAGCAGCAAGCTGGGATTTAGAAGCTATCGAATTAGCAGCACGAGTTGCGGCTACAGAAGCGTCTGCAAGCGGTATTCACTGGACGTTTGCACCAATGGTTGACATCGGACGTGATCCGCGCTGGGGACGTGTTATGGAAGGTGCAGGAGAAGATACTTACTTAGGTTCTAAAATTGCTTATGCAAGAGTAAAAGGATTTCAAGGGAATAAATTGGGAGATTTAAACTCAGTTATGGCATGCGTAAAACACTTTGCAGCGTATGGCGCAGGAGTGGGAGGAAGAGATTATAACTCAGTTGATATGAGCGAAAGAATGCTTTGGGAAACGTATTTACCTCCGTTTAAAGCAGCTCTGGATGCAGGAGCAGCAACATTCATGAATTCATTCAATGATATTAACGGAATTCCAGCAACTGGAAATGCACATTTACAAAGAGATATTCTAAAAGGAAAATGGAACTTTCAAGGTTTTGTAGTTTCTGACTGGGGATCAATCGGCGAAATGGTGGCACACGGTTACTCAAAAGATCTAAAAGAAGCAGCTTATTCAGCCATTACAGCAGGAAGCGATATGGATATGGAAAGTAATGCTTACCGTTACAATCTTGCTCAATTGGTAAAAGAAGGCAGAGTTTCTGTTGATTTGATTGATGATGCTGTAAAACGTATTTTAAGAAAGAAATTCGAATTAGGATTATTTGATGATCCTTACAGATATTCTGATGGAAAACGCGAAGAAAAAGCATTAAATAATCCAGAACATAGAAAAGCGGCGCGTGAAGTTGCAGAGAAAAGTATTGTTTTATTAAAGAATGAAAACCAGACTTTACCAATTTCTAAAAGCGTAAAAACCATTGCATTCATTGGACCAATGGTTAAAGAATACAAAGAAAATATGGGATTTTGGTCTGTAGAACTTCCAGAAGTAGATTACAATAAATGGATCGTTTCGCAATGGGACGGTATGCAGAATAAAGTGGGTAAAAACACTAAATTATTGTATGCAAAAGGATGCGAAATAGAAGGAACTAACAAAGATGGTTTTGCAGAAGCAGTAGCAACGGCAAAACAAGCTGATGTTGTAGTTTTAAGTATTGGTGAAAGACGTGACATGAGCGGTGAAGCAAAAAGCCGAAGCGATCTGCATTTGCCAGGAGTTCAAGAAGATTTGGTAAAAGCAATTCAGGCAACGGGAAAACCAGTTGTAGTTTTAATAAATGCAGGAAGACCTCTAGTTTTTAACTGGACAGCAGACAATGTTCCAGCAATTGTTTACACTTGGTGGCTGGGTACAGAAGCCGGAAACGCAATTGCAAATGTATTATTTGGAGATTACAACCCGTCTGGAAAACTGCCGATGACTTTCCCTAGAGAAGTTGGTCAGGTGCCGATTTATTACAATCATTTTAGTACAGGAAGACCAGCAAAAGATGAAAATTCTACGAACTACGTATCTGCTTATATCGATTTGAAAAACTCTCCAAAGTATGCATTTGGTTACGGATTAAGTTATACAACATTTGATTATTCTGGTTTGAAATTATCTTCTGCCAAAATCAAAAAAACGGAAAATATTAAAGTTTCTTTCCAGCTTAAAAACAGCGGGAAAGTTGCTGGAGAAGAAGTAGTACAATTGTACTTAAAAGACAAATTCGGATCTGTGGTTCGTCCTGTTTTGGAATTAAAAGATTTCCAAAAAGTAAAATTAAACGCAGGAGAATCTAAAACAATTGAATTTACTATTGATAAAGAAAAGCTTTCTTTTTATAACAACAAATTAGAATGGACAACAGAGCCAGGAGATTTTGAAGTTATGATTGGAGCTTCGTCTGCAGATATTAAATTAAGATCTGATTTTGAATTGGTAGACTAAAAATAAAAAAGGGGCTTTAAAGCCCCTTTTTTTATCTCTTATTTAAGACGTTTTTTAAAACTGTATTTCAGCATATTTAATAAACCCTGTTCAATAATATCAATTCCAATTCCGAAGTTACTATCAGCAATTTCATGATGTGCATTTCTAAAATCTTCAAAATCACTTTGAGGAATTTCTAAATTCACCAATGGTTTGAAATCAATGTAAATTGATGCGCCATTTTTCGCTACTTTTTTACGGCTAGTAAAATCAAAATAAGGATTCTTAATCGTACTTTCCTGAATTGTATATTTTTCCTGAGTATCAATTTTTTGATCTGTCGTTAAATTGATTTCGTATTTTTCATTGTCGAAATTATGCCAAAACGGAATATCATTGTGTATAAAATCCCTTGCACCGTTTTTAACCATATTTCGATCAAAATACATTAAGAAACGATTTTTATCGGCATCCGTAAAATAAGCATTATCAATCGTGCTTTTGTATTGAATTGTAATTTCGTTCAGCCTTTTGTCATCGCTAATCACTTCAATCGAAGCGTCTTTAAAAATGGTTCTTATATCAGTTCCATTTCGATCATTTGAATAATTTAAAGTATAAAACAAGAAGTTATTCCAGCTGTCAATGATTTCTCTTTTATTCGTATTCTTAAAATATTTACGCATATAATTGGCGCGATTTCCTTTATACGAAGTAACCAATTTTAGTTGACCAATATTATTTAGAACATCAAAATCTACTTTTTCGCTAATACCATAATAAGCAAATCGGTGAGACTCTTTAATCTCTAAAACCTGATCTGGTTTTACCTCCAAATAATGCATAAAATAAATGAAACCGCGATTTTCAATCAATCCAAATTCATCTCTTGCAGTTGCATCAATAAAATACGTTTCTCCTTTATAATTGATTTTTACAATAACATGATTAAAAGTCAACAAAGAAGGAAGATAATGTTTAATGTAATAATCCGAATTAAAATTGACCAAAACTACAGAAGAATCAACTTTGATGTAATCTAAAACCACTTTCAATAAAACCGATTTTGCCTTGCAGTCGCCCTGTTTGTTTTCGTAAGTAACAGAAGGTTCCTGCGGTTTATGGCCGTTCATTTCGTCAGCATTAAAAATATAATAAACATGGTTTTGAACGTAATCAATAGCAAACTGTAATTTTTCATCTTGATCTGCGATCGCATCTAGTTTTTCGACCAGTTTTGGAGCAAATTCAGAAAGTGAAGATTTAGCATAAATCTCTTCATAAAGAGGTGAAATATAATTCGAAAGATCCTTCCAATTTCGGTCTGTTGCAAAATCAATAAAAGGAGCAATTTCTCTATTTGCATCTACAAAGTTGATGTAGTTTTCTTTTTCGATAATAAAACGTTCGCCACTTTTTAAATAACCGATTTCTGGCTCTAGAACATTTCCCTGTTCATCTCTAAAAAAGGCTTTTTTATATGCAATTACATCTTTTCTGTTGTTTATGAAAGTAAACTTATAACTTCCGTAAGCCCAATAACTGCTTGGTGTAACATAGATATGTTTTAAGAACTCTTTACGTAAAAAATCACGATCAGAGAATACTTTCACTCTAGAATCTTCAATAATCAAAACATCATACAGACGCAGATCTTTTATTGTAATATTTACTTTTTTATTGCTGCTTAAAATACCGCCTTCACTCTGATTTTCGCTGTCAAGAACTTTGATTTTTGTGTCTTGAATTTTATCAACCAAAACACCTTCTCTCACAACACTTATTCTATGTATAATATAAGTTTCGTTTTCTTCAACCACCACATCTTTTACAGATGCACTTTCAAGATTTGCAGGTTCGTTTAGAGTATAAGCAACGCAGGCATATTCACTATTTTCAGTATCAGAGGTATAATAAATTTTATCTAGAAAGTAGCAAAAATCGCGTCCTTCGTCAACTTGATTGTTAGAGAAATCGGTTTCTTTTATATAATCAATAAGTTGGTCATCAGTAATTTGCGGCGCCCAGTTTTCTGGTTTCTTAATTTTGTAATTTTCTGCTTCAATAGTATTTTCCATGCTTATAAAATATATTAGGTGTGTAATCGTAATTGTAGCAAAAATATGTATTTATTGTACAATTTTGTCAGTTATATTTTAAAAAATTAAGAATAAAAAAACCTCACTGAAAAAGTGAGGTAAATAGAAAAAATATAAATTATTAGTACAAATTTATTTTAGCACAGTATTTATAAAATCCATAGCGCCAATTCCTTTATATGACGCGTATAATGCTTTGTCAAAAGCTTCGCGTTTGGCTTTCTTGTCTTTTACTTCTGTTTCAGTAATCATTTCGTTAAAAATCCTTTCCTGTTCTTCGCTATATTTCAACGAAGCTTCAAGTAAATAAGTCTTAGAAACAAATCCGAAAGAAGTCCAGATTTTGGTTCTTATTTTTTGATTAATATTTTTTAATGAATTGGAAATCATACTCCTGCATTTAGCTTTCAACATCAGTTTTTTAAGAAAAACAAAACGATTTGTGGTATTTTTCTTTGTTTAAAGATCAAAATCTAACAAAATCAATCCTTAATGTGTTATAATGACGCAATGTAATTATTTTTTTTAAATTTGGGATTAAATTTTAGTTAAAATTGTGATTTGTACACTTATGTTTTTGTTGATTCAGATGTGTATAAGAATAGATATTTCTAAAAATGCATTAAATTGCAAGATAATTCATCAACGAAATTAAAACGAATGCTAAAAGATATAATTGATAATAATGAAAATTACCAGCCAGGACTATCTATAGACTGCGTAATCTTTGGTTTTCATGACAATCAGCTAAAAGTTTTATTGATTAAAGTCGATCGAAGCAAAAATTGGTCGCTTCCCGGCGGCTTTATACCTGTTGATCAGGATATTGATACAGCTGCGATTACCGTTTTAAATAGCAGAACTGGAGTAGAAGGCGTTTTTTTGAGACAATTTGCCACTTTCGGAAAAGTAAAACGAAACGAACAGCATTTTGATAAAAAGATTTTAGAATATCTAAAAATAGAAGAAGAAAAAGGCAAATGGCTCCTGCGTCGTTTTGTAACTATTGGTTATTATGCTTTGGTAGATTTTTCGAAAATTATCCCAAATCCTGTTAATACAAATGAGAAAGTAGAATGGATTGATCATAAAGAAGTTCCCGAACTTATTTTAGACCATAAAGAAATTCTGGACAAAGCTTTGGATACGCTGAGAATGGAATTGAATTTAATGCCGATTGGATTCAATCTGCTTCCCGAAAAATTTACCATTCCAGAACTTCAAAAATTATATGAAACCATTTTGGATAAAAAACTGGACAGAAGAAATTTTCTAAGAAAAATAACCAATATCGGAATCTTGACAAAACTCGACGAAAAGAAAAGCAATGTAGCACACAAAGCACCAAATCTTTATTCGTTTGATAAAGAAAAATACGATGAAGTTCTAAAAAACGGACTAAATCAAGGCTGGTAAAATAGCGTTTCCTAACAGGTTTTTAAAACCTGTTAGGTATAAATAAATAGATTATGGTTTCAATTGATGAATTTAGAAAACTTGCATTATCATTTCCAGATGCGACGGAAGAGCCTCATTTTGAGAAAACCTCTTTTAGAATCAATAAGAAGATTTTTGCCACTTTTGACGAAAAGAATAATCATGCCGTTTTAAAATTAAACGAAATAGATCAATCTGTTTTTTGTGCGTCAAGCGAAAAGATATTCTATCCGATTCCAAATAAATGGGGAACACAAGGCTGGACAATTGTTGAACTTTTAAGAGTAAGGCCAGAAATGTTTGAAGATGCTTTTAATACGTTCGTATGAAAATGTCGCGTCAAAAAAGAAATAACAAATTTACCTCACGATTGTTCTAAAAGTCAGATTAACTCTTGGTTTCTGAGTCGTTTTTGTTGGTGGTAATCGATGCAACCAATGCGTCTGCGTTTCATCTTTCATGACTAATAAACTGCCATGCTCTAAAATTAAAGAAACCGTTTCTTTAGATTCTTTATGTTTGAAAGCAAATTTGCGTTCGGCACCAAAACTTACCGAACCGATTGCTCCGTTTTTCTTTAGATCTTTTTCGGCATCACTGTGCCACGCCATTCCTTCTTCGCCGGAATGATATAAATTCAGCAGACAAGAATTGAAAGTTTCGCCTGTTTTTTCTTCAATGATCTTCTTTAATTCTAAAAGTTGAGGTGTCCAAGGCAGTGCTTTTTTTGTGGTGTTTGAATACGTATATTCAAATTCCTGATCGCCGTACCAAGCCACTTTTCGTTTGGTTAAAATTAATTTCCCGAAGATTACGGCTTCATCGTTTTTCCATTCGATTGTGTTGAGTAAAACATCGCGGTAGAAATCGGCTTCTGTTCTCGAAAACAATTTTCCGTAATAATTCACCGTTCCGTCTTTTGGAAGCAGATTAGTTGTTTCGTCAGTTTGAGGATTAAATAAGTCCATTTTTCCATTTTTGATATTCCGATTTCATACAATGCCCGCAAGGTCTGAAACCATTTTCTCTCGCTTCATTTTCAGATAAAAAGAAAACCCGATTTTCTCGTTTCATTCTTTTTCCCGAAGAACATTTTAAAGTTCCGTAAATTTTTAATTTTTGGTTGCCACCGAAACAAATTTCGCCTTTTTTAATTTTACGAAGCAATTCAGAATCGGTTATTTTTTGATGACTAATCATAAAAATATATGTTTTGTATTGTAGAGACGCACCGCAGTGCGTCTACGCAAAGATTGTCCCCGATATTTTATTCGCCACGAATTACGCGAATGAACACGAATTAATTTTGAAATAATCTGAAAAAAAAATCTGTTTAAATCTGCGCAATCTGCGAGAAAAAAATCTTTGTCGATTTACTTTACGCAGACGCACAGCAGTGCGTCTCTACAGATATTGATTGTGTTAATGTTTTATGATAAAGCGTCGTGAAAAATAATCCCCAACGTATATCTTTCTCCAGAGTGCACTTCACTCACACCATGTTTCATATTCACACGATAATAACCTTTTGAACCTTTTACAGGTCTGAAATTGGTTGTAAAAACCAAAATATCACCTTTTTTAGGTTTCAAAACAATAGCTTTGGATTGTGCTCTCGGCGTTTGTTGCGTTAGAACAAATTCGCCTCCAGTAAAATCTTTATCGGGTTCGTTTAGGAAAAGCACAATTTGAATCGGAAAATAAACATCGCCATACAAATCCTGATGCAAAGTATTGAAGCCGCTTTTGCCATATTTTAAAATCAAAACCGTTGCTTTTAATTGATCGTTTTCATGACATTGTTTTAAAAGTTCTTCATGCGTTTTAGGAAAAACGCTATTGATATTTAAAGCCTTCATCCAAGCATTGGCAATTGGTGCCAGTTTTGGATAAATCGAAGTTCTAATATCTTGAATTAAATCTGGAAGCGGATAATTGAAATATTTGTATTCGCCCAAACCAAAACGATAACGTTCCATAACAACAGTTTTTCGATATAAATTGGGATTATCGTAATCAAATTTTAAATCTTCACATTGTTCGTTGTTCAATACATCCGGAATAATGGCAAATCCATTTTCGTGCATAGATTCGGTGATGCGATCCCAGTTTTGAGATGCAATTTTTGATTGTATATTTTGCATAAAATGAAAAATTATTTTTTTATTGTAGAGGCGCACTGCAGTGCGTCTACACAAAGATTGGCTTTTTTTTGCCACAGATTAAAGGATCACAATGATTAAAAAATCTGTTTAAATCTGTTAAATCTGCGAGAAAATGTTTTGTGGATTTTGAAACGTTAGACGCACTGCAGTGCATCTCTACGAATATACTTTGCGTTAAATTTTTGCATTATAGATTTATCTGCGCGCCTTCCCAGCCAATAATAGCTGTTTTTCGGGTATTGCCCCACATATAACCACCGAATATTCCTGAAGATTGGATAACGCGGTGACAAGGAATCAGAAACGCAACCGGATTACTGCCAATCGCAGTTCCAACAGCTCGAGATGCATTTGGTTTTTGAATTTGATGCGCAATAGAACCGTAAGTAGAAAGTTGTCCCATTGGAATTTTAAGAAGCGTTTCCCAGACTTTCAACTGGAAATCGGTTCCTTTTAGATGAAGTTTGATTTCATGTAATTTATTCCAATCATTTTGGAAAATAA
Organism: Flavobacterium artemisiae; assembly: GCF_042678225.1. Lineage (NCBI taxonomy): Bacteria > Pseudomonadati > Bacteroidota > Flavobacteriia > Flavobacteriales > Flavobacteriaceae > Flavobacterium > Flavobacterium artemisiae. Next base: position 698,175 of record NZ_JBHUDZ010000012.1, read on the forward strand.
AAAGGGCATTTTGCTGAGCTAAATCCAGTTTCTTAGCAAATTGAGCATTTGGGAATTTATCTTTCAGTGCAATAAATCCAGTGGCTTCATCTTCGGCGAAAGCCATAAAACAAACACCTTTTTGAGTTGAAGCAACAATTATATTTCCAAACGGACTTTCGGCAAAACTGTAATTTATTTCCAGATTCTTTCCACCGTTTTTATATTCTGCGGGTGTCATTCCTTCAATATTAACAAACAAATCATGAAGTCGACTTGTTCCTGAAAGTCCGGTTTCAAAAGCGGTTTCAGAGACAGAAGCCTGATTTTCTTTAAGTAACTTTTTGGCGTGTTCAATACTTGTATATTGCAAAAATTTCTTCGGACTCGTGCCTGCCCATTCGCTGAAAAGTCGCTGAAAGTGAAACGGACTCAAATGTACTTTTTCTGCTACTTCGTCAAGATTAGGCTGGTCTTTAAAATTAGCTTTGATATAATCTATAGCTTCGGCGATACGATTATAATTGATGGTTTCCTGTGTGTTCATCTTCATTCAATTTTATAATACAAATATCGATTGGTTTTTGCGGGTATAAAATCTGAAACTTGCGGAAATAGTTTTTTGTTAGTTTTGTTTCAGGTTTCAGGTTTCAAGTTTTTGCTAACCTGAAACCTGAAACCTGAAACCTGAAACTTCAAACTTTTTTAATGCGCTACAGTCTTAGAAAAAACATTAATTACAATAACGCCAATAACAATTAATGCCAAACCAATAATAGCGGGTAAATCTGGAATTTCTTTAAAGAAAATAGCACCGATAATCGTAATTAAAACAATACCGACGCCAGACCAAATCGCATAAGCAAAACCAACTGGAATGGTTCTAATGGCAAAACTAAGACAATAAAAGGCTCCGCAATAACCGATAATAGTAATTATACTAGGGAGAAGTTTGGTAAATTCTTCCGATTTTTTTAATGCTGAAGTTGCAATGATTTCGAAAATTATGGCTAAGAATAAAAACAGAAAATTCTTCATGGCTTACTTTTTTTCAAAGGTAAAATTTAAAGTGAAAAAGAATTATTTAAGATTATCTGTTTTAAGAGAAACACTTATCAATTTATAACCATTTTCAGTTCTTAAAAACTCAAAATGATCTTGTCCATTCTCCGTTTTGTTTTTTGGATTTATTACGATATCCATTGTAGGATACATCCAATCTTTAGATTCGTGGCAATTATTGAAATAAATCTCATATTCTTCCGATTCATAAATAAACTGGTTTAATCCGTCAGAAGAAATAAAATAATCTGTTTTTGGCGAATTTAACTGCTGTAATCTTAACTTTATGAGATTGTAATTGTGATGAACAAACATCGTTTTAGATTCACTTATCCAGCCTTTTGGCTCTTTCCAATACGTTATTTTATCAAAAGAATGTTTCTCTAGACTAGTTTTAGTCAAATTAGTCAAAAAAGTATTTTTTAGCCAATGTTTGAATTCTTTATCATAATTGATGAACGAATAATACATTCCGTCAACTCCCAGAAAATTATCTCTTGTTTCGTCTTTATTTGGTTCTTTCGTTTTTTCTAAAGAATAAAAATTCAATTCATTTGAATAAGTGAAATTTTCGATTAAGATTTTATTGTTAATGTCTATGAGGAATTCTTTTCCACCTTTCCAGAAAAAATGTTCTCCGTCTTGTTGTTTTTCGGCATCTTTCAAAGCAATAATTAATCCGTTTCTCACTTTGGTTAAACCGCTGTAATGTGCTGGAATTACAATTTTTCCTTCGGCATTAAAGATTCCCATTTTATCAGTTTTGCGATCTGTAAATCTGATAAAACCTTCGTTTTCACAATCCGGACCATTGTCAAAAACAAATAAGCTGTCTCGTCCGACAATCTTTCCCTGCTTGGTTAAATAATAGTTTTTCCATTTACCGTTTTCTTCTTCGCTAACGGCAATTATATTTTCGAATTTACGTGCAATGGTAAAACCGTTGAATTTTGGCTGTATTTTAATGATGCCATTTTTGTCTTTAAAACCTACAAGCGTTGTGTCTTTATTTGGGAATGAAGTCCAAACATCATTGCTTTGGGCAAAGACAGGATAATTTAGAATAACTACTATAAGAACGAAAAGAAGTTTTTTCATAAAAACGTGTTTTTATCTTAGATGAATCTCTAATTCAATGCTTTTTGCTTCGTCAAAACAATCGGAGCAAAGCATTTTAAAATCGGCTAGAGCTTGAAATTGATCAGTCCATTCCTCGCCATTATCGAGAAGATATTGTTCGCAGGAATTACACCAGGCAATCTGTGGAAGATCTTCTTCGGCTTCTGAATAGAAAAACCCAACCGGATTTTTAGCGTCAATTGCTTCGGCGATATGAATACAAGCAAAAGACATTTCTTTGGAACCATGTATATCGCATAAAATTTTCTCAATCATTATTTTTCAATTTGTAAAAAGATAAGCCGCTACTTAAATTAACTTCTATTTTAGTTTCTTATTGTAGAAAAAAAACTTATCCGTTTTTTTCCTTCTCTTTTTTTGCCTTTTCCTCTTCCTTTATTCTTTTTTCTTCTTCGTGTTTTTTAGCGAGTTCTTCTTTTTTGATTTTATTATCTTCTATTTTCTTTTGTAAATCCTGAATTTTAGAAGAACTTTTTTCAATGTTTTTTTTTGATTCGCTTATTTTCTCTTCCGATTTTGCTATCTTCTTTTTTGATCTTTCGATATCTTTTTGGGCTTCTGGTTTATTTTCTGAGTTGCTTTCTAAAGAGGCTAGCTTTTCTTTTTCAGTTTTTAAATCAGCTTCTTTTTCTGCGACTTTTGTTTCGTGTTTTTTTAACCTTCTTTCTTCATTAGCAAGTTTATCTTCAGTTGTCTGAATATTGTTCATCACTTGCCTTAAATCGCGTTGCTGTTGTTGTTGCTGCAAGAACATTTGATTTTGTTGTCTAAACATTGCATTTGAAGCCTGCATTTGTCTTTGCATGCTGCCTTGAGCATTAGTAAAAAGTGGAAGACATACGATTAATATTAAAATTAGGCGTGTTCTCATAAATTGATATTTGGGGTTTATTAAGTTTCAAATTGGGGTTTAATATATAAAAAAAGAAACCCTTACTAGAACCAAAGTTATGGTTTTTATAAGGGCTATTATTTTTGAAAAGTTTTATTTTTTCTTTTCCTGCTTTTCCTTTTCTTTTTTAGCTTTTTCTTCTTCCTTTAATTTTTTCTCTTCTTCTTGTTTTTTCTGTAATTCTTCTTTTTCGCTTTTGTATTTTTCTACATCTTTTTTTAAGTCCTCAACCTTTTTTGAACTAGATTCTATTTTAGTTTTGCTTTTATCTAATTTCTCTTGAGACTTGTTTACTTTTTGTTCAGATTTTTCGATTTCTTTTTGACGGTCAGCATTATTTTCTGAATTATTTTTAAGATTAGCTAATTGATCTTGATTTGTTTTTAAGTCGGATTCTAGTTTCTCTGATTTCTTTTCTAATTTTTGTTTATTTTTTTCTTCCCTAGCTAGTTTATGTTCCGCTGCTTCAATTTTAGAAACATGGTTCTTCATCATGTTTTTCATTTGCCATTGCTGATTTGCTGCAGATCGTTCGCTTGCCCATTTTTGATTTTGCATATTCATCTGATTATGCATGCTTCTAGCTTGCGATTGCATATTACTATATTGTGCAGAGACAAAAATTGGAAGTAGTAATAATAGTAATAGAATAAAACGTGTTTTCATGATTTGGATTTGTTTTGGTGTACCAAATGTATATTTATATTTAAGAAAATACACCATAAACAGCGTGATTAATTTTATATCAAAAACAAAACCCGACAGGTTTTTTAAAACTTGTCGGGTTTGAATATGTAATAAAATCTAAGATCTAAAATCTTAAATCTAAAATTATTTAGTATCTGTAGTACTCTGGTTTGAATGGACCTTGAACTTCAACACCAATGTAAGCAGCTTGATCGTCACGTAAAGTTTCCAATTCAACTCCTAATTTAGCTAAGTGTAAAGCAGCAACTTTTTCATCTAAATGTTTTGGTAACATGTAAACTTCGTTTTTGTAAGCTGCAGCGTTTTTCCATAATTCGATTTGAGCTAAAGTCTGGTTTGTAAATGAGTTACTCATTACAAAACTTGGGTGACCTGTAGCACAACCAAGGTTTACTAAACGACCTTCTGCTAAGATAATGATATCTTTTCCAGCGATAGTATATTTGTCAACCTGAGGTTTGATTTCGATTTTAGAAGCACCGTGGTTTTTGTTTAACCAAGCCATATCGATTTCGTTATCAAAGTGTCCGATGTTACAAACAACAGTTTTGTCTTTCATTTTTTCGAAATGACTTCCAACAACGATATCTTTATTTCCTGTAGTAGTAATGATGATGTCAGCATTAGCAATTACAGTATCTAATTTTTTAACTTCGTAACCGTCCATAGCAGCTTGTAAAGCACAAATTGGATCAATTTCAGTAACTGTTACAATAGAACCAGCACCTCTAAAAGAAGCTGCAGTTCCTTTTCCTACGTCTCCGTATCCACATACAATAACTCTTTTTCCAGCCAACATTAGGTCAGTTGCACGACGAATAGCGTCTACAGCAGATTCTTTACATCCGTATTTGTTATCAAATTTAGATTTAGTAACAGAATCGTTAATGTTGATTGCAGGCATTGGAAGAGTTCCTGCTTTTACTCTTTCGTAAAGTCTGTGAACACCAGTTGTAGTTTCTTCAGAAAGACCTTTAATTCCAGGAACTAATTCTGGGTAACGATCGATAACCATGTTTGTTAAATCTCCACCGTCATCAAGGATCATGTTTAATGGTTTTCTGTCTTCACCAAAGAATAAAGTCTGCTCAATACACCAGTCAAATTCTTCTTCGTTAAGACCTTTCCAAGCATAAACAGAGATTCCAGCAGCAGCAATTGCAGCAGCAGCCTGATCCTGAGTTGAGAAAATGTTACAAGAAGACCAAGTAACTTCTGCACCAAGAGCAATTAAAGTTTCGATCAAAACAGCCGTTTGAATAGTCATGTGAAGACATCCAGCAATACGAGCACCTTTAAGAGGCTGCTCATCTTTATATTCAGCACGAAGTGCCATTAAACCTGGCATTTCAGCCTCAGCCAATTCAATTTCTTTTCTTCCCCAAGCCGCTAGAGAAATATCTTTTACTTTGAAAGCCACATAAGGCGTAGTTGTAGTACTCATTTATATTATATTTGTATATGTATAATTTTTTGCAAATTTACATAATAGCTTTTTATTTTTACTACTTTCTGTAAGATTTGTGAAATCTTTAATTTCTTAATCTCTAGAAAGTTAGTTTAAGAATGTTTTTTAACTATATAAGTGATATAAGTTCATTTAAAAAAGATTCTTAAATGTATCTTTGCTTTAAATTACTTACAGACATTTTGCCATATAAGTGATGTAAGTTATTAAAAAAAAGAATTCTTAAATTTTCTAAATACATATTTTAAATACAAAGCTATATTTCCTTATATAACTTACATGATTTAAAAAAAGACACAACAAACAGTTCAAAATGCCTCTATTTCAAACCATACAATTCAACGAAAACACCAAGATTTTAATTTGGAAGATTACTGAATCTTTTGACGAATTGTACAGTCAGGTGACTTTAAAAGAAAAAACACAGCGAAGATTGGACGGAATGAAATCGGAACTCCATCAGCGTGCTTTTCTAAGCGTTCGTATGCTGATTCAGGAAATGGGTTTTACCGATAAAGATTTGCATTACGATGAATTCGGAAAACCGTATTTTGACTGTCATAACTATATTTCGATTACGCATTCATACAATTATGCGGCTATAATTATAAGCGAAGAAACTGTTGGAATTGACATGGAATTACAACGTGACAAAATCATTAGAATTGCTGATAAATTTACGGATTATGAATGCAGTTATTTAGAACCAGATTTTAATGAAGAATATATTAAAAAACTAACCGTAATCTGGGGTGCAAAAGAAGCTATTTTTAAAATCAGAAACGAAAAAGGAATCAGTTTTAAAGACCATATTCGAGTTGAGGACTTTTCTTTAAACGAAAAACAGACTTCAGCGAGTCTGTATTTTGATGATTTAGTAAAAGACTTTGATGTACATTATCTCGAAATAGAGAATTTTACTTTGGTTTATGCTTTTGAAAAGTGAAATTCTAAATTGTAAAAATTCCAATTTAAACCTCGCTTTCTTTTTGTCTGTGCTGAAACATACTCATAAACAAAAAAGTACTCATTTTTCTGGCGCGTCTTTTTAAAGTATCGGCATTTTCGCCTTCAAAATATTCATCAATTGTTTGAAACCAATGGTTTAACCAAATACCGAATTCATTTGCAGTGATTTTTTCGTCAAAATGAGCGTCAATCTCATTATGCACAGCGTGCGGATTTCCTTTGTATTTTCGGATGCCAAATAAATTCGTTTCCCAAAAATCAGTTAGTTTTTCTAGATGCGCGTCCCAATCCGTAATCATTTCATTAAAATAAAAGCCGATTTCTTCATCGGCTCTTATTTTATCATAGAAATGATGGACTAAAAAATTTACATCAGCTCTATTTTCTATTTGTTTTTTCACAGTAATAATGTGTTTATCAAAATAAATGCTACACTTAAAATTGAGCTTAGAAGCAATAGGTTAAAAACCACTTTATGTTTCATTTGTGCTAAAATTGAAGTGTTTACAAAGATACAAGCTAAAACAATAACAGCAAGTTGTACCATTTGAAGAATAGAAGTTCCGTTTGATAAAACGTACATTGCTGCAGCGCCTCCTAAACAGCTTTGTCCAATTACAGCCATTGCTGCAGAACCCATATAATTTCTATTGAAAATGTCGAATGTTGTTTGATATAGTGTCATGATATTCAGATTTTTATAAGACAAAGATACCCCCACATTCCATGTTCGTTTTATGATTAAAATCATAAAACGAGAATTATTTTATCTGTATACTTTTCGATTAATAATCTTCAATTCACCTTTTTTTTCCAGTGCCTTAATCGCCCTTATAACAGTTTCTACACGTAAACCGGTTAAATCTCCAATTTGCTGTCTCGTAAAATTAATTAGAAAACCGTTTGAGTCTTTTTGAAAATTAAAATAGGCAATTCCGTGATCGATTAATTTTAAAACTCTATGTTCGGGTTCGTGTGTTGATATTTCGGCTGCCATAACCGATTTATAATACAATCGCTGTGCAAGATTTTCGATTATTTTAATGCTGATTTTGGGGTTTTCTTCTAAAAGCTTCATAAAGTTTTCTTTTAGAAGAATAAAAATCTTTGCGTTTTCTACAGCAATAGCATTTGCAGGATATTTTTGATTTAGAAATAAAGGCGGTTCACCAAAAGATTGTTCATTATAAAAAATCCCTTGAATAAATTCACGTCCATCATCATTATAATTACTCATTTTCACTTCGCCCGAAATGATTTGATAATAGTTTAATGGTAAATTTCCTTCTTCAAAAATAATATCATTTTTATCGAACGATTTTTTTACGGCGCCATATTTTTCTAATAATTCGACTGCAATCATAATGTATTGTTTAGGTTATCAATAGCCATTAGACAAATATAATTCATTACAAATAGTTCTTCTGCATAAAAAAACTTTTACTTTTACAGCCATTATGCAAGAACAAATACCTACGATTTTACAACAAATTTTAGAGGCTAAAAGTAAAGGCCAAAAATTGTTGGCAGTATTATTAGACCCCGATAAAATTGTACTAGAAAATTTAGATCATTTAATTGATAAAATTAATCAGTCGCCTGCTACTCATATTTTTGTTGGAGGAAGTATTGTTCAGAATACTATTTTAGAAGAATTAATTAGTGCATTAAAACAAAAAACAAATCTTCCTGTTGTTTTATTTCCTGGAGATCCTTCTCAGATTTCACCTCAAGCCGATGGTATTTTATTCTTATCGTTATTGTCTGGTCGAAATCCAGATTATCTTATAGAATATCAGGTTCAGTCGGCACCAATTCTTAAAAAAACAAATTTAGAAGTTATTTCGACAGGTTATATTTTGATTGAAAGCGGAAACGAAACTGCGGTTGCACGCGTAAGTAAAACAAAGCCTTTAAGTCGTGAAAATCTTGATTTGGTCTTAGCAACTGCTCTGGCAGGAGAAATGCTGGGCAATAGATTAATATATCTGGAAGCGGGAAGCGGAGCCCATAAACCTGTTCCTTTAAAAATGATTGAAACGATTTCTCAAAATGTTGAAATTCCTGTAATTGTTGGTGGAGGAATTGTAGATTTGCACGGAATTCAGAATGCATATAAAGCGGGTGCAGATTTGGTTGTCATAGGAACAGCCTTTGAAAATAACAGTCGCTTTTTTGAGTTATAATTAAAAACCAAAACCTTCCAAATGATAGATTTTTTTCTTGACTATTATAAAGATATACCCTTATGGCATATTGCCTTAGAGTTTATAACTTTTGTCTTCGGTATTTTAAGTGTTTGGTTTGCAAAAAAAGAAAATATCTGGGTGTATCCTACCGGATTAATAGCTACGGGAATATCGGTTTATCTGCTTTATATAGCGGGTTATATGGGTGATATGATCATTAATTTTTATTTTTCAATAATGAGTATTTACGGCTGGTATGTATGGGCAAAAGGAGGAACTGCCGAAGATAATCTGCCTATAACCCGCACTACTTTTAATGAAAAAATAATCGGAATCTTACTATTTATTGTAACCGTTTTTGTAGTTTTCGGCATTTATAAATATTTCGGACGAAAAATTGAACCAGATAATTATGTTGATATGATTTCGTCGGGAATATTCTTCGCAGGAATGTGGTACATGGCCAGAAAAAAAATAGAAAACTGGACACTTTGGATTATTGGTGATATTATTGTTGTGCCTCTTTATGCTTATCGCAATTTAGGGATGTTGTCACTTCAATACGTAATTTTTACAATTTTGGCTATTTCAGCTTATATAGAATGGAGAAAAATCTTAGACAGCAAAAAACAAATATCATAAAAATTGCTTTGTTTGGGCCTGAAAGTACAGGTAAAACAACTTTAGCAAAACAGCTTGCTGCCTATTTTGAGACCGAATGGGTTCCAGAATTTGCACGCGATTACCTGCAGGAAAAGTGGGAAGAAAATCAGCATATTTGTGATGCCGATGATATGATGCCAATTGCGTATGGGCAAACAGCATTAGAAAACGAAAAGCTTGCCACAGCAAAAAAATATTTGTTTTGTGATACCAATTTGATGGTTACAAAGGTTTTCTCAGAAATGTATTATGGCTTTTGCGATCCGTTGCTTCACGAAGCGGCTTTAAAGCACGAATACGATTTATTCTTTTTGACTGATATTGATGTTCCTTGGGAAAAAGACGATATTAGAGATACTCCAAACGGACGTGAGACTGTTTTTTCTGCTTTCAAACAAACTTTGATCGATACTAAAAAACCTTTCGTTACTTTATCTGGAGATAAAGAATGTCGATTAGCGAAAGCTGTTGATATTATTAAAAATTTGACTTTAGCAAAAGAAAAAGGTTTTTCATCAAATGATTTTGTAGAGATTTATAATCATGGAACCGATTTTGAAAATGTTTTTAAACAATTAGAGATTTTTAAAGACGGAATTCCAAAAAGCAATTTAATAAGTCCAGCAACAATCGGTAATGGGATATTAAGTCTTTCGGAAGCACAGTTTCAGGAAAAAGCTTCTTTTTATGATGCTGAAAAATCTAGATTTAAACTTAAAAAATTTGTTCCTGCCTCTGGTGCAGCGAGTAGAATGTTTAAATTTCTAACGGCTTTTCTAAATGATTTTGATATTAATAAAGAGACAATAAATGCTTATATCAATAGGCATAAAGACAGCGAACTTCCAATTTTTATTGTGGCAATGGAGAAGTTCCCTTTCTTTAAAGAAGTTGACAAAAAGCTTAGAGAACTATATCCAGATTTTGAATCTTTAGACAGAGATCATAAGAATTACTATTTTATAAAACTCTTATTGTCTACAGATTATTTTGATTTTGCAAATAAACCAAAGGCTGTTCTGCCATTTCACGAATATAAAACACACATTGCGATTCCGATAGAAGAACACTTGAATGAATGTGTTCACTATGCAACTTCCGGCGAGATTTCTAATCTGCATTTTACAGTTTCAGCTGCGCATCAGAGTTGGTTTGAAAATGCAACTGCTGCATTGAAAAATAACATTGAGAAGTTATCAAAAACAAAAATCAATGTTTCCTATTCTTACCAAAGTAAAAGAACAGATTCGATAAATGTTGATCTAAAAAACAAATTAGTTAGAGATAAAAACGACAAATTAGTTTTTAGACCAGGCGGGCATGGAGCTTTAATTGAGAATTTGAATGAATTAGATGCCGATGTTATTTTTATAAAAAACATTGATAATGTGATTCAAAATCATATTGATGAAATTACATTGTATAAAAAAGCATTAGCTGGTATTTTAATTAAAGTTCAAGAAAAAGTTTTTAATTACTTAAGAGCAATCGAAAAAAACGAATTTAAGCAAGAAGAGATTGCAGAAATTGCTTTGTTTTTAAAAGAAAAATTAAATTCTGATTTGTCGAGTGATTTTGATAAATTCACTTTTGAGAATCAGATTGAGAAAATAAAAGAACTATTAGATCGACCAATTCGCGTTTGCGGGATGGTAAAAAATGAAGGAGAACCTGGCGGAGGACCGTTTTGGGTAATGAATGATAAAGGAGTTACTTCGCTTCAGATTGTAGAAAGTTCTCAGGTTGATTTATCAAATAAAAAGCAACAGGAAATTTTAGCTGAAGCAACGCATTTTAATCCTGTAGATTTGGTTTGCGGTATTAAAAATTATAAAGGCGAAAGATTCGACTTACAACGATTTGTAGACGAAAAAGCGGGTTTTATTGTCGAAAAAAGTGTAGATGGAAAAATAGTAAAAAGTTACGAATTGCCAGGTTTATGGAATGGATCGATGGCAAATTGGCTTACCCTTTTTGTAGCGGTTCCGTTAATTACTTTTAATCCTGTAAAAACGGTTAACGATTTATTGAAACCTGCACATCAACCGCAATAATTATGGATGCAGCAAAAATCATATCCGAATTAAATTTTAAAGCAGTTAGAAGCAGTGGTTCTGGCGGACAAAATGTAAATAAAGTTTCTTCAAAAGTAGTTTTGTCTTTTGATTTGAATGCTTCGGAAGCTTTATTTGATGATGAAAAAGTGCTTCTTCAAAATAATTTGGCCCCGCGCTTAACTTCTGAAAATATCCTGATTTTAAATTGTGATGAAGATAGAAGTCAGCTTAAAAATAAAGACATTGTTATAAAACGGTTTTTAGAAATTATCAAAAAAGGACTGTATGTACCTAAAGTTCGAAAAGCAACCAAAGTTCCGAAAGCAGTAATTAAGAAGAGAATCAAAGACAAAAAGAATGTTTCTGATTTAAAACAATCTCGTAAGAAGCCTGACTTAGAATAAATCCCAATTTTTTAAATTCCAAATTCCAAAAAAAAGCATTTTAGAACTGCTTTTGGAATTTGGAATTTCTTTTTGGAGTTTTAATTATTTTAACATTACATTTGCACTGTCTCAAAGGGGTGCTCCAAATAACGAGCTGAGATCATACCCAAAGAACCTGAGCGAGTAATGTTGCTAAGGGAAAAACGACAATTTGTTAGCGTGCACACTATATTTTGTCGAGAAACACATTTATTAATTTAACAAAAGAATAATTCCCCCTTTTATTCGTATTTATTTACGAATGAAAAAGTTTTTTTTAGGCGCTAAGGTGCTAAGGTACAAAGGTTCAAAGGTTAAGAATCTTATTGGAACCAAATCAATTTTCTTTACTCTATTTTCCACTTTATTTACTCTATTTTCTTTTGCGCAAAAGCAAGATTCAACCAAAGTAAATTCTCTTGATGAGGTTTTAGTTTCTGCGGTTCGTGTTACTTCCAAAACACCAGTGAGTTTTAGTAATATGGACAAGAAAGAAATTAAATACAGAAATCTAGGTCAGGACATTCCGGTTTTAATGAATTATCTTCCGTCGGTTGTAACAACTTCAGATGCAGGAAATGGTTTTGGTTATACAGGAATACGCGTCCGAGGAAGCGATGCAACACGTGTAAACGTAACCATAAACGGAATTCCATACAATGATGCCGAAAGTCAAGGTACTTTTTGGGTTAATATGCCCGACTTTGCTTCGTCTGTAGAGAGTCTTCAATTACAGCGCGGTGTTGGAACTTCGACAAATGGAGCTGGAGCTTTTGGAGCGAGTTTAAACATGCTGACAGATAGTTATGCCAATAAAGCTACAGGAGAGATTTCGAGCTCTGCTGGATCATTTAATAGTTTAAAAAATACCGTAAAATTCAGTACAGGTTTATTAAATGATCATTTCGAAATTGCGGGACGTTTGTCTGCAATGAAATCGGATGGTTACGTAGATCGTGCAAGTTCGGATTTAAAATCGTATTTCCTTCAAGGGACTTATGTCGGAAAAACAACTTTGATTAAAGCTTTAGTTTTTGGCGGAAATCAGCAAACGTACCAATCTTGGAACGGAATTGATGCTGTAACATTAAACGAAAACCGCAGATATAATTCAGCAGGGAAGTTTACGGATGAAAACGGAAATGTTCGTTTTTATGATAACGAAACCGATAATTACAAACAAGACCATTATCAACTGCATTGGAGCGAATCTCTTTCGGATAAATGGAGTACCAATTTTGCACTTCATTATACAAAAGGAAAAGGTTATTACGAAAATTACAAAGAAGATGCCGACATGGCTGAGTACAATCTGAATGCGGTTGGTGCAATTACAACAACTGATTTAGTGCGTCAGAAATGGTTGGATAATGATTTCTACGGAACCACGTTTTCTGCGAAATATAAAACAGAAAAACTAGATGTAATTTTAGGCGGCGGATGGAACAAATACGAAGGTGATCATTACGGAAAAGTGATTTGGGCAAGATACGCTTCACAGTCAGAATTAGGAGATAATTATTACGATGATTTTTCAACAAAGACAGATGGAAACATTTTCGCGAAAGCCAATTATCAATTCACAGAAAAATTAAGTTTCTATGGTGATTTGCAATACAGAAGAGTTACTTATAAGGCCAATAGTGCTGATACTGGTTTGGTAGACGATGACTTTAATTTCTTTAACCCAAAGGCAGGTTTGAATTTTGAAATCAATCAAAACAATACTTTATACTTTTCGTATGCCCGCGCCAATCGTGAGCCAAACAGAACAGATTATGAAGGCGGTAATGTAAAACCAGAAAAGCTTAATGATTTTGAATTAGGATGGAGATTCAATTCGGAGAATTTTCAATTGAACTCTAATTTCTATTATATGGGATACAAAGATCAATTGATCCTAACAGGAACATTAGATGATGTTGGAAATCCAATTCGTTCGAATACTGAAAAAAGTTATCGTTTAGGTTTTGAGTTTGATGCGACAGTTGCACTTTCAGAAAAGTTTATCTTTAGACCCAATTTTACTTTGAGCAGTAATAAAAATGTTGATTTAGCAGTAGCAGGCCAAAATTACGGAACAACCGATATTGCTTATTCACCACAAGTTGTAGCAGGAAATATTTTTGTTTACAAACCTGTTCAAGGACTATATCTTTCGTTATTGCAGAAATATGTTGGAGAACAATACATGAATAATATCGAGCTTCCGTCAGCAAAACTGGCAGATTATTTTGTAAATGATTTTAATGCTTCTTACGAAATTAAACCAAATACTATTTTTAAATCGATTACGATTACAGCTTTAGTAAATAACATTTTCGATAAAAAATATGTTTCAAATGGAGCGATGTGGGACATTTATCCGTATTACTATCCGCAGGCAGGAACCAATTTCCTGATTGGACTTAATTTGAAATTCTAATAAATTAAAAAGCCTGAAATCTAAATTTTCAGGCTTTTTAATTTTAATTATATACATGAACCACAGTTCCCGAAACTTCGACACGATATTGTTTCATCGGATATTCTTTATCACCCAATCCTGTGTATAAATTGTACTTGCTTTTGTCGCAGGAACACACAGCATAAATTCCGTCAATTGTCATAGCGGTACAAGAATTAAAAGCTTGATTTGGGCAGGCTGCATCAAAAGCAGTATAAGTTCCTTCACCAGTTTTCATCACTATAATTCCTTTAGCGCCATAATTGGCCACAAAAACCGGATTGCTTACATATCTGAGGTTATTGTACGTCGGAAGATTATAGTCTAAATAAGCACTTATGCTGTAATTAGGAATATTAGGATTGTTATTACTCCTGTTATTGTCACTGCAGGAAAGTAAAACCGCAGTAAAAATGATAAAGAACCAGATTTTTTTCATTATTTGAATAAAGATTAGTGAAACAAAAATAATTTATTTAGATTTGAATTTTACATATGATTAACATATAATTATGTACTATTAAAAATTATAGTATATTTGTGGTAAGAAAATCCCGTCGCGATGGGATTTTTTGTATTTATATAAACGATGAAGTTATGAGTAAAGTATCTTATTATACAGCAGAAGGATTAAAAAAATTAAAAGATGAATTGGAGCATTTAAAAAGTGTTATGCGTCCAAAGGCATCTCAAGATATTGCAGACGCGAGAGATAAAGGAGATTTGTCTGAAAATGCAGAATATGATGCAGCAAAAGAAGCACAGGGTTTATTAGAAATGAGAATTGCTAAACTTGAAGAAGTTTATGCAAACGCTAGATTAATTGACGAATCTCAATTGGATGTTTCTAAAGTTTTGGTTTTATCGAATGTAAAAATCAAAAACCAAAGCAACGGAATGGAGATGAAATATACATTGGTTGCAGAAAGTGAAGCCGATCTTAAAACAGGAAAAATCTCTGTTACTTCGCCAATTGGTAAAGGTTTACTAGGGAAATCGGTTGGAGAAGTTGCTGAAATTACAGTTCCAAATGGTGTTTTGAAATTTGAAATTCTTGAAATTTCAAGAGACTAATTTTATTTAAGATTTAAAGATGAGCAGTATATTTACCAAAATAGTAAACGGAGAAATTCCTTGCTACAAAATTGCTGAAGACGAAAATTATTTAGCCTTTTTAGATGTAAATCCAAATGCTAAAGGACACACACTTTGTATTCCGAAACAAGAAATCGACAAGATTTTTGATATGGAAGAAGAGTTGTATTTAGGTTTAATGAAATTTGCGAAAAAAGTAGCAGTGGCTTTAGAAAAAACCGTTCCTTGCAAAAGAGTCGGAATAGCGGTTGTAGGTTTAGAAGTACCTCATGCACACGTACACTTGATTCCGTTAAACGAAATGGATGAAATGCGTTTCATTGATAAAGTTTCATTGACAAAAGAAGAATTCGAAGCTTTAGCAAAAGATATTCAAGGAAATCTTTAACAGAAAAAACAATATTCAAAAAATGCGATAATTAACGTTATCGCATTTTTTTATTTAATGAAATCTGAAAAGTAGTTCCTTTTCCAATTTCAGATTGTAAAACCTTTATTTTACCGCTGTGGTATTCTTCCACAATTCTTTTAGTTAAAGAAAGCCCAAGTCCCCAGCCGCGTTTTTTGGTCGTAAAACCAGGTTCAAAAATGGTTTTAAATTGCTTTTTAGGAATTCCGGTTCCAGAATCTTTTACATTAATTTTGACATGCTGTGCGTCCTGTTCAATTTTTAGATCTAAAGTTCCTTTTCCTTTCATGGCATCAATGGCATTTTTTACCAAATTTTCGATAGTCCAACTGTGCAATGTTGGGTTTATCATACCGAAAATAGGTTCTTGAGGTGCTTTATATGAAAAAATAACCTGAGCAGAAAAGCGCGATTGAAGATATTCGTAAGTTGCTTTTGTCTCTTGTACAATGTCACGAAGTTCTAAAACAGGGACCGATCCAATTTTAGAAAAACGATCTGTAATAGTCTGCAAGCGCTCAATGTCTTTTTCTATTTCAATTGTGATGGATTGATCTATTTCTTCTGTTTTCAGAATCTCAACCCATCCAATCAATGAAGACAAAGGCGTTCCGATCTGGTGCGCGGTTTCTTTTGCCATTCCGGCCCAAAGTTTATTTTGGGTCGCCATTTTGGTGCTTTTGTAGAAATTATAAATCAGAGCAATGCACAAAAACACGATCAAAAGTAAGGCAATAGGATAATATTTAAGTTTATTAAGCAATGCCGAATTTCCGTAATACAAAGTTTGATATTTACCTTGAGCATATTCAAAAGTGATAGGCTCGTTTTCACTTCTTAAAATCTTTAAGAAACGATCCCTTTTATTCTTGTTATTAAGAATTTCATCTGGAATATTTTTTGAACTCACTACTTTATCATATAATATTACCAAAGCAGGAATTGAAGTGTTGTTATTGATAATCTGGAGAGGCAGTTCTACATCAGTATTTTCGTCGGCGTTTACAATATTAATTTGAGCATTAACAAAAAGATTCATTTTTAAACGTTCTTCATTTTTAAAGATTTGGAAGAAAGTGTAAGTATTCCAAAGAATTAGAGAAATGATTATAAAGCAGACAGAAATAATAATCCAACGAATTGTATTTGTTCTTTCAGAAAAAGACATATCAAGTTTTTTGAGGTATAAATATAACGAAATATACACATTTTATATTTTGTAGAAGACTAAAGATTTTTGGTTTTTATGTGCCAAAGTATTTTTTCGAATTAAACCATTTCTCTACTTTTGCAGGTACTAAATCAGCTTCGGTTTAAATCAAAAAATATGATAAGCATTAACCCAAAAGAGATTACAACCGCCAAATTGCAAGGCTATCTTCAGAGTTCGATTGGCCCTAGACCAATTGCTTTTGCTAGTACAATCAGCGAAAAAGGGATTCCGAATTTATCGCCTTTTAGTTTCTTTAATGTATTTAGTGCCAATCCGCCGATTTTAGTTTTTTCACCTTCTCGTCGTGTTCGTGACAACACTATAAAACATACTTTGATTAATGCAGAAGCAACAAAAGAAGTTGTCATTAATGTGGTAAATTACGATTTAGTACAACAGACTTCATTAGCAAGCACAGAATACGGAGACGGAGTAAACGAATTTATAAAAGCTGGATTAACACAGATTCCGTCAGATTTAGTAAAACCCTATCGAGTAAAAGAATCTCCGGTACAATTTGAGTGCAAAGTAACTCAGATAATTCCGTTAGGAGAAGAAGGCGGAGCAGGAAATTTGATTTTATGTGAAGTGGTAAAAATTCACATTCACGATTCAATTTTAGATGAAAATGGAGCAATAGACCAGCACAAAATTGACTTAGTTTCGAGATTGGGAAATAATTGGTATTCAAGATCAAACCAAGGCCTTTTTGAAGTTGCAAAACCCTTGACAACATTAGGAGTAGGAGTAGATGCGATTCCAAATTTTGTAAAAGAAAGTCCTGTTTTTGACGGAAATGATTTAGGCAAATTAGGAAACATTGAAGCCTTGCCTACAAAAGAAGAAGTTAGTATATTTGTGAAAGAAAATTTCGCAGTCAAAGGAGTTTTGAGCTCAGACGACCAGCAAAAAGTACACTTAGAAGCAAAAAAGTATTTGGATAAAAATGATGTAGAATCGGCTTGGAAAGTGCTTTTGGCGAAAAAATAAGAAATAGAAACAATAATAAATAAAGAAAGAAGATGGAAGTTACAGGAAAAGTAAAAGTGGTAAACCCAGAGCAGCAAGTTAGCGCCTCATTCAAAAAAAGAGAATTAGTTGTTACAACTGAGGAGCAATATCCACAACATATTTTAATCGAATTTACACAAGATAAATGCGATTTGTTGAGTAGCTATAAACAAGGAGAGGCAGTAAAAGTTTCTATCAATTTAAGAGGAAGAGAATGGGTTAATCCACAAGGAGAAACTCGTTATTTTAATAGTATTCAAGGTTGGAGAATCGAAAGATTAGCGGCTGAAGGAGCTTCACAAGCAGCGCCAATGCCAACAGCAGAAACATTTGCTCCAGCAACAAATGTTAACGATGACGAACCAGACGATTTGCCTTTCTAATTAGGTAAATTTCCAAATTTTAAAAATTCCAAATTCCAAATCATTCACCTGAGTTTGGGATTTGGAATTTTGTTTTTGAGTTAGTTTTGTCATAAATGGACAAATTACAGAAAATTGGAATTTGGACTCGAGCGTTCGCGAACAGGCTAAGCAATTTAAAATTTGATTATTTAAAAAATGTATTTCTTATTTGATAATTTATATTTTCCTCCGGTTTCAGAAGCCGATCAAGAAGGAATTCTGGCAGTTGGAGGAGATTTGAGTCCGGAGCGATTAAAACTGGCTTATGAGCGAGGTATTTTTCCTTGGTTTAATGAAGGAGAACCGATACTTTGGTGGGCGCCAGATCCTAGAATGGTTTTGTTTCTAGACGAGCTGGTTGTTTCTAAAAGTATGCGTAATGTATTGAATAGAAAGCTGTTTACCGTTACCTTTAATGAAAGTTTTAAAGAGGTGATTTTAAATTGCCAGAACATTCAGCGCGACGGTCAGGATGGAACTTGGATTTCGGATGATATTGTGGCTTCGTATTGTGAACTTAACCGACAGGGTTTTGCAAAATCTGTTGAGGTTTGGCAGGATGATGTTTTGGTTGGCGGTTTATACGGAATAGATTTAGGACATGTTTTTTGTGGCGAAAGTATGTTTTCGAAAGTTTCAAATGCTTCTAAAGTTGCTTTTATTGCTTTGGTCGAACATTTAAGAAAAGAAAATTATAAACTTTTAGATTGTCAGGTTTATAATCCGCATTTGGATAGTTTAGGATGCCGTGAAATTGATCGAGAGGATTTTATGTCTATTTTAAAAAATAAATAAAATGAGTGCAGTTTACTGTGTAAAAGAAATTTACATTTATCCGATAAAAAGTCTTGCCGGTATTAGCTTAAACCGTGCAAAAGCTGAAGAAATGGGGTTTGAAAATGACAGGAGATGGATGTTGATCGATGTTGATAATGTGCACGTTACGCAAAGAGAATATCCAATAATGAGTCAGTTTTATCCCGAAATTTCTAACGGAAAAATTACTATTTCTTTTGAAAACGATAAGCATGAATTTTCTATTGATGAACACCTGAATGTTTCGATCGAATCTGCTGTTTGGGAAGACAAAAGTGAAGTTTTCGAAGTAAATCAAAACACGTCAAAATGGTTTAGCGATAAATTAGGTTTTGAATGCAAACTGGTTAAAATCAATAAGATTGGAGCTAGAAAACACGAAAGTTCCAAAACAAAAGAAACTTACAACGTAAGTTTTGCCGACGCTTATCCGTATTTGCTTATTGGAACAGAAAGCCTTGATTTTTTAAATGAAAAATTAGAGGAAAAAATCACCATTAAAAGATTTCGTCCAAATATTGTGGTTAGCACAAAAAGCGCTCATGAAGAAGATGATTTTAAGAGTTTTAAAATTGGAGAAGTTCAATTTGAAAATATAAAACCCTGCGGAAGATGTATTATGGTAAACAATGATCCGCAAAAAGGAATTATAAAAAAAGAACCTTTGAAAACATTAAGCAAATACAGAAATGTAAATAATTCTGTATTATTCGGAACTAATATCGTGAGTCTGAATTCGGGAATTATCAGTGTTGGCGATGAGGTTGTTTTCTAGAAATTAAGCTTTGTAAAATTCCAGTTTAAAGTATTAAAAAGTACTAATTCATTATTTAAAGTTGGCAATTCTAAAATCAATTTCAAAGTTTCATGCGCCATCATATTGCCAATAATTCCAGGAAGTGTTCCTAAAACACCATTTAAATTACAATTTGGAACATCTTTTGGATCAGGCATTTTTGGAAACAAATCGCGAAGATTTTTACTTCCGTTATGATTGAAAACTGCAACTTGCCCTTCAAATTTTAAAATACTTCCATAAACCAAAGGCTTTTCTAATTCCACGCACGTATCATTGACCAAATATCGAGTCGAAAAATTATCAGAACCATCAACAATAACATCATATTGCTCAATGATTTTTGATGCATTTTCAGCAGTTAATTTTTCATTAATCGAAATAGCTTCAATCAACGGATTCAATTTAGAAACAACATCTTTTGCCACAACAGCTTTGTATTGACCAATTTCAATTTCAGTATACAAAATTTGTCGGTGAAGATTATGAATTTCAATCGTATCAAAATCCATAATCCCGATAAAACCAACGCCAGCCGTCGCAATGTACTGTAAAATTGGACAACCTAAACCGCCCGCACCAATGACTAAAACCCGTGCTTTTTTTAATTTTTCCTGACCGTCATCACCAATTTCAGGAAGAATGGTTTGTCTGTTATAGCGGAGGAATTCTTGTATGATACTCATTTTTAAATTTTAGATTTCTGATTTTAGATTTTAGATTCTCTAAAAATTGATTTTTGATATTGTAATTGAATTGGAATTTGGGATTTTATTTTTTTTGGAATTTAAACAA
Organism: Flavobacterium artemisiae; assembly: GCF_042678225.1. NCBI lineage: Bacteria > Pseudomonadati > Bacteroidota > Flavobacteriia > Flavobacteriales > Flavobacteriaceae > Flavobacterium > Flavobacterium artemisiae. The sequence continues at coordinate 718,712 of NZ_JBHUDZ010000012.1, forward strand.
ATGCTTTCGTCCAATCTTTCCAAACCGGTTCATAGCCTGCATTTTTGATGATTTTTGAAATTTCTTCGGCAGAACGTTCATCGCTGATTTCGAATTGCTCCAAAGACTGCGGATCAACTACATAACCACCCGGATTTGTTTTAGATCCTGCACTCATACTCGTAACACCAATTGGAATGATATTGTTTCTGAATTTTTCGTTTTCGCGAGTTGAAATGGAGATTTCCAGATCTTCATTCCATAAACGATAAGCACAAATTAATTGCGTCAAATCTTTATCATCCATAATAAAATTCGGTTCGATAATTCCTTCAGCAGGACGTAAACGCGGAAAAGAAACAGAATATTTAGTCTGCCAATATTTCTTCTGAAGATAATCCAAATGCAAAGCGTTAAAGAAACTGTCTGTTCTCCAATCTTCCAAACCTAGAAGAACGCCCAAACCAATTTTGTGAATTCCTGCCGTTCCAATTCTGTCGGGAGTTTCCAGTCTATAATCAAAGTTTGATTTCTTGCCTTTGGTATGATACTTTTTGTAAACTTCCTGATGATACGTTTCCTGATAAACCAAAACCGAATATACTCCCGCGTCATGCAAACGTTCATAATCTTCTGTCGAAAGCGGCTGTACTTCAACAGAAATAATAGAGAAATCTTCTTTGATTAAATTGATTGCATTCAAAAAATAATTAATGTTTACAGTGTAATTTGCTTCGCCTGTAACTAATAAAACATGATCAAAGCCTGTTTCTTTTAATGCTTCGACTTCGAGTTTTATTTCGTCATCAGAAAGGGTTTTTCGTTTTATTTTATTGTCTAGACTAAATCCGCAATAAGTGCAAATGTTCTGGCATTCATTGCTCAAATAAAGCGGTGCATACATTTGAATGGTTTTTCCAAAACGTTTCTTGGTGATTTCGTGGCATTTTTGTGCCATTTGCTCTAAATAATTTTGGGCAATAGGAGAGATCAAGATCAAAAAATCATCGAGATTTCGTTTGGTTTTAGTCAAAGACTGCTCAACCTCTTTTGAAGTTGTTTTGTATATTCTGGATTGGATTTCATCCCAATTATATTGCTCGAAAATGGATTTGAATGTTGTCATAATGCTTAACCGCAAAGAGCGCAAAGTTTTACGCAAGGTTCGCAAAGCTTTGCGTTCTTAGCGCTTGTCTTTGCGAACTTTGCGGTTGAAAAAAATTATTCATAAAGAAAAGAAGTCAAAGGACTAGAAGCCGAAGCATAATTTTGCTGATTACCAATACGAGCTTCAAAAGCCTTTCTTCCTGCAATAATCGCTTCCTTAAAAGCCTCCGCCATTAATTTTGGATTTCCAGCTACAGCAATAGCGGTGTTTACCAAAACAGCATCGGCACCAATTTCCATAGCTTTTGCCGCATCAGAAGGCGCACCGATTCCTGCATCTACAATAACAGGAACCGTGCTTTGCTCGATAATAATCTCTAAGAAATCAATCGTTTTTAAACCTTTATTACTTCCAATTGGCGAACCCAAAGGCATTACAGCCGAAGTTCCAGCACTTTCTAAATGTTTGCACAAAACAGGATCGGCGTGAATATACGGCAGAACGATAAAACCCAATTTCGCTAGTTCTTCTGTCGCTTTTAAAGTTTCAATCGGATCCGGCATTAAATATTTGGGATCAGGATGAATTTCCAATTTTACCCAGTTGGTTTCTAAGGCTTCGCGGGCCAATTGTGCGGCAAAAACAGCTTCTTTGGCATTTCTCGCTCCCGAAGTATTAGGCAATAAATTAATATTCGGATGTTTTAAATGTGATAAAATAGCATCCGTATCCGTTTCAAGATCAATGCGTTTTAGGGCAACAGTAACCAATTCGCTTTCTGAAGCTAAAATCGCTTGTTCCATTTCTTCATTCGAGCCAAATTTTCCAGTTCCCAGAAACAAACGGGATTTAAAGCTTTTATCTCCTATATTAAACAATGACGTTTGCATATAATTTTTCGTTTAATTGTTGAATTAATTTTTCTTTCTCATCACTTTCGGTGATAATTCCAGAAACGGCAATTCCATGAATTCCAGTCTCCATTAACGGACTTACATCGCGTAATGTGATACCTCCAATGGCATAAACAGGAATTTCTATTTTAGCCTTTTTCAGCTTTTGAAGAATGTCAAAATAACCAGACAAGCCCAAAATCGGACTTAATTTTTCTTTTGTAGCAGTAAATCTGAAAGGACCTAAACCGATATAATCACAGCCGTTTTTGACGTGGTTTTGAATGTTTTCAAAAGTATTGGCCGTTCCGCCAATAACCTTAGAAGTTCCTAAAAATGCTCTTGCTTCATCAATTGTGGTATCGGTTAAACCTAAATGAACTCCGTCTGCATTAATTTCTTTAGTAAGATGTAAATCGTCGTTTACAATAAAAAGGGCATGATATTGTTCGCATAAAGGTTTTACAGCTTCCGCTAAAGAAAAGGCATCTTTCGGTTTTTGATTTTTAAATCGCATTTGTAGCCAATTACAGCCTGCATCGAGTGCCTGATGAATATTGTACAATTGTTTTTCGATAGTTTCACCCTGCGAGATATATTGAAGTTTGCTATACATAGTGATATCCGATTAAAGTTGGTGTTGAACTCAAGTAATTTTCGATATAGATTTTAGCGTTTTTACAAGCTTCTTTTAGAGTTTGATGTGAAGCTAAATTAGAAGTAATGGCCGATGAAAGCACACAGCCAGAACCGTGTTTTTCATAGCATTTTTTATTTGATGGGTGAAAATCTAAAATTTCATTTTTTAGAAACAATTGATCCATTCCAACCGCTTTTTCATTATGACCGCCTTTCAGAAAAACATTCGTTGGGAATTGATTTTCCTTTAAAATAAAGTCAGGAAAAAGGATTTCCATTTCGGGGTAATTGGGTGTAATTAAATCAATTTTTGAGAGTATCTTGTTTAAATCAGAACGATTTTCGATTTTTAGAAAATCAAATTTTGTTGTTGATTTTAAAACGGGATCCCAAACAATTTGAGTGGATTGTGAATGTAATTTTATGGTCGAAATAATTCGGCTTAAATCATGCAAAGAAGACACAATTCCTATTTTTACAGCACTGATTTTATAGTTTAAAAACAACGTTTCTATAGATCGAATTACAAAACTCAAATCGGTCCACTGAATCTCATAAAATTTATTTTCAGTTTGAATAGTATTCGTCGTAGAAATAGCAAAACCAGTGACTTTGTGCTGTTCAAAAGTCTTGATGTCAGCCAAAATTCCAGCTCCTCCCGAAGGATCTAAACCTGCGATTGTGAGTACGAAAGGGCGATTTTTTGACATAATTTAAATTGTTTTAATGGATTTTCATTCTTCCAAATACTTCCTAAAAGCGCGACATTATCAAAGCCATTTTCCAAGGCTCTTTGAATGTTTTTCGAATCAATGCCGCCCAAAGCGATCATTTTTGTTTTATGATTTGTTCGTGATTTTATTGCTGTAAAAAGATCTTTTTCAGGAAAATAATTTTCTTTAGAAATACTTTTAAAAACTGGACTCAGAAAAGCATAATCAAAATTTTCTAGTGAATTAAAATCGTCAATTGAATGTGTTGATGTTGATATAGACCTACAAGGTTTTGGAAACCTTGCAGGAGAGGATTGAGGATCTGTCCTTTCTTTTTCAGAAAAATGAAATCGTTCAATACCAAAATCTTCGGCTAATTGATGATGATTATGCAAAACCAAATTAGCCCGAAATTCTAGTTTTATGTGATGAATAAACTGCGCCATTTCTAATTCTGAAAAATCTGGTTTTCTGATATGAAGCAAAGACAATCCTTCTTCCAATAAAGAATGAAGAATGTCTATTTCATCTTCAACAGAAAAAGGATTTGTAATTACAACCATATCTATATTCTTTATTCTTTTTTCTTTCCTCTTAAATATAAATCTCTTTCCCCTGTTCAATGAATTCCTCTGATTTCTCCTGCATTCCTTTTTCTGCAGCGGCGACATCTCGAATCTCTTGAGATATTTTCATAGAGCAAAATTTAGGTCCGCACATCGAACAGAAATGCGCTACTTTTGCACCATCAGCAGGAAGTGTTTCATCATGGAATTCTCTTGCCGTATCTGGATCTAAAGCCAAATTAAACTGATCTTCCCAGCGGAACTCAAAACGGGCTTTACTCAAAGCATTATCACGATATTGTGCTCCTGGATGTCCTTTTGCTAAGTCGGCAGCATGAGCAGAAATTTTATACGTAATCACGCCGTCTTTTACGTCTTTTTTATTTGGGAGACCTAAATGTTCTTTCGGTGTCACGTAGCACAACATGGCGCATCCGTACCAGCCAATCATTGCTGCACCAATTGCCGAAGTAATATGATCGTAACCTGGGGCAATATCTGTTGTAAGAGGGCCTAAAGTATAAAATGGAGCTTCGTGACAATGTTCTAATTGTTTGTCCATGTTTTCTTTAATCATGTGCATCGGAACGTGTCCTGGACCTTCAATGAAAACCTGAACATCGTGTTTCCAAGCAATTTTTGTCAATTCGCCCAGAGTTTCTAATTCGGCAAATTGCGCGGCATCATTCGCATCTGCAATCGAACCTGGACGTAAGCCGTCTCCAAGCGAAAAAGCAACGTCGTATTGTTTCATGATTTCGCAGATTTCTTCAAAATGTGTATATAAGAAGTTTTCTTTATGATGAAATAAACACCATTTTGCCATGATCGATCCGCCTCGAGAAACAATTCCAGTAACACGATTCGCTGTTAAATGAATGTAACGAAGTAAAACTCCAGCATGAATCGTGAAATACGAAACTCCTTGTTCTGCCTGTTCAATTAACGTATCTCGGAAAATTTCCCAAGTTAAATCTTCAGCAATTCCTTTTACTTTCTCTAATGCTTGATAGATAGGAACAGTCCCAATTGGAACAGGAGAGTTGCGGATTATCCATTCTCTGGTTTCGTGAATGTTTTTTCCTGTAGAAAGATCCATAATTGTGTCGGCACCCCAGCGACAAGCCCAAACGGCTTTTTCAACTTCTTCTTCGATGCTTGAAGTCACAGCGCTGTTTCCTATATTGGCATTTATTTTTACAAGGAAATTACGCCCCACAATCATCGGTTCACTTTCGGGATGGTTAATGTTATTTGGAATAATTGCCCTTCCACAAGCGACTTCAGAACGAACAAATTCTGGAGTGATTTTACTTTTTGGAGTATTGGCGCCAAAACTGTGTCCGCTGTGCTGGCATTGCATGGCTTTAGTCTGCTCGTTTAAAAGTTCGATACGCTGGTTTTCACGAATCGCAATGTATTCCATTTCTGGAGTTATAATACCTTGTTTGGCGTAATACAATTGTGTTACGTTGGCACCTTTTTTAGCACGTTTTGGCTGATGCAGATATTCAAAACGAAGATGATTTAGGCTTTCATCATTTAATCGGCTTAAGCCATAATCAGAAGTTATTTCATCTAGGACTTCTACATCATTTCGGTCTAGAATCCAACTTTCGCGTAAGCGAGGTAATCCTTTTCGAATATCTATTTCAATATTCGGATCTGTGTATGGTCCAGAAGTATCATAAACAGTTACAGGTGGATTTTTCTCAATGCCGCCATTTGAAAGTTTGGTATCACTCAATGCAATTTCGCGCATGGCTACTTTTATCGGATGAATTTCTCCGTCGATATATACTTTTTTAGAATTCGGAAACGGGGTTCTGGATATTTGTTCTTCTTTCATTTTTGTTGATTTTGTTTCAAGTTTGAAGTTTCAAGTTGATTCTGATTGTGTTTATTCACAATGTTTTTCTGTAGAGACGCACTGCAGTGCGTCTACGGACAGTATGAAAATTGGAATTTGGTCCCGATAGATATCGGGATTATATTGGAATTTTAAATTGCAATTTATCCTCCCTGTGTAGCAGAAATAATCAAAATATCGTCAGTTTCGTGTAGGAGATATTCGTTCCATTTGGTTTTTGGAACAACGGTATTATTTATCGCAACGGCGATTCCGTTTTGTTTGTGCGGAATTTCGAGATCGAGCAATGACTGAACGCTGAGCGATTCAACATTGAATTGTTTGATTTGTTGATTGATTTTTAGTTCCATTCCTTGTAAGTTTAGTGTATAGTTACACGTTAGGAATGGCTGCAAAATACACGCAGGCGCGCGCATAGAAGTCATCTTACTTTTCCCTACGCTAGTATGAACTAGATCAGGTTCAGAGGGTAAAATCTCAGCCTGCATGATGCAGACACCCCTAAAGTGTGAAGCAAATATATAAATTTTGTTTTAAAGTTTCAAGTTTTAGGTTTCAAGTTCCTAAACGGAGCCAAAACTTGAAACCTGAAACAAGCATTTTAAGTTGTTCTTGTCCAGCAGTCTTCCGTATGGTCGTTGACCATTCCGGTTGCCTGCATGTGGGCATAGATTACGGTTGAACCGACAAATTTGAAACCTCTCTTCTTCAAATCTTTACTGATTTCGTCTGAAAGTGGTGTAGTTGCGGGAGCATCTTTTGATGTTTTTAGGTTGTTTATGATTGGTTTCCCATCGGTATATTTCCAAATATAATCGGAGAATGAACCAAATTCTTCCTGAACCTTCATGAAAGCCTGGGCATTTGAAACGGCGGCTTTAATTTTTAATTTATTACGGATGATTCCTGTATTCTGCATTAGCTCTTCGATCTCGTCTTCAGAATAGTTTGCTACTTTTTTATAGTCAAAATGATCGAATGCAGCTCGAAAGTTCTCTCTTTTATTTAAAATCGTAATCCAGCTTAAGCCTGCCTGAAAAGTTTCTAATATCAAAAATTCGAATAAAGTACGATCATCATACACAGGAAAGCCCCATTCTTCGTCATGGTATTTTTTGTATAAATCGCTAGAAGTACACCAGCCGCATCTAATTTTATTGTCTGTTTCCATTATTTTCCAATTTTCCAGTGATATCCTTTAACATTCGGTATATAGGCTTTTGATCCAATAATTATTAAATCGTTATAGATTTTCTTATTGTATTTTATTCCAATTGCTTTTCCTGTCGTGTACATTTTATTGGCCTCAAATTTTACTTTCATTTTGGCATCTGTAAATTTTGCGTCCGAAATTCTTTCGACAAGCCAAGTCGATTTCCATTTTATATCAATTTCGTCGTCAGCAGTTTTTGTGATGCTTTTTATTAGTTTAATTCCTTCAGCAGGAATATTATGGTTTTCTATAAGTTCTTTTTGTGTTAAAGTTTCTCCCGTTTTGCATTCAGCAAGAAATTTTTTGAAATAAGTAATTCCTAAAAATTTATCATTCGCAATTTCCTGTTCTACAATACTATCTTTGGACGTTTCTACATTTTCAGAAACAGTTGCTGGAATAATATTCTCTATTATTGAAGTTTTGTAATCTTTGACAGTCTCGATAGTTTTTTCTGAAATCGTTTCTATTTTGTTCGAAATTCCGTTAGTTACTTCTTCGATATGTTTTTTTGCGTTTTTCGAACAACTTGCCATAATGCAGATCATAATTGCCGTCAAACATGTTTTGTAATTACTCATTATTTCTGGTCTGTTTCGTTCTTCTCAAGATTGTCATCTTCTAAGTAATTCTTTATCAAATGATGCCCAGCATAAATTAAAGGGGTTAATACAATAGCAAGAGTTAATTTGACAACATAACCGGTTAATCCAGAAGTTATGTAGGTTTTAAAATCAATTTTTCCAGGAAGCCAGAAAGCAATTCCTAATACAATAAACGAATCAAATAATTGCGAAATCACGGTAGATCCAGTTGCTCTAAGCCATATTTTTTTCTCGCCCGTTCTTCTTTTAAAAAACCAAAATATCCATACATCAATAAGTTGTGAGATCATGAAAGCAATTAAACTACCAAAAATAATCCACATACTTTGTCCAAAAACGGCTTGAAATTGCTCATCGTTTACAGGGCTGATGCCTTTTGCGGCGGGAATTACAATAGCCATAAATAATAATAAAAAAGCATATGCAATTAAACAGGCTGTTATAAAAGAAAGTTTTTTAACGCCTTTTTCTCCGAAATATTCATTGATTAAATCGGTAGTCAAAAAAACAACAGGCCAAGGCAGGATTCCGATACTCATTACAAATGGTCCTATTTGAATCAATTTTCCGCCTATAAGTTCTGCAACTACAGCATTGGTGATAAAAATTCCGGAAAGGACAACAAAAACAATTTCTTTTCTAGTTTTAAACATATTTGATTTGGTAATTTATCTTTCAAATTTAAACTTTTTATACCGAATTGTAAACGCTTCTTTCAGATCGGTTAAATTGATTTTGAAGTTAAAAGTTAAAAATTTCGTCCTTGGGTTTGATTTAGCTATTTTTGAAACAATAATATGTTTTTTAATTAAATTTATAGTAATGAAAAAAATACTAACATTTTTTCTCATGGGTACATCCTTTTTTGCAGCCAACGCGCAAACAAATCAGAGTAATCCTTTGCTTAAGCCATGGTCAGGCCCTTATGGAGGTGTTCCTGCTTTTAATGAGTATAAGGTTGCAGATTTTAAACCAGCAATTGACTTTGCAATTCAAGAAAAATTGAATGAAGTAGAGGCAATCGCTAACAATCCAAAAGCACCGACTTTTGATAATACTATTGCTGCTTTAGAGCGTTCTGGTGAAACTATGGATAGAATTTCTACTGTTTACGGAATTTATAGATCCAATCTAAGCAGTCCAGAATTTAATGTGGTTGATAGAGAAATGTCTCCAAAATTTTCTGAATTCAGCGATAAAATCAATCAGAATAAAAAATTGTTTACTCGAATTGAGACACTTTATAATTCTAAAGAAAGTAAAAAATTAACGAGTGAACAACAACGTTTAATTTGGTTATACTATACAAATTTTGTTCGTCAAGGAGCGAAATTAAATGATGCTGACAAAGCAAAAGTTGCGGCTATAAACAAACAGCTTGCGACATTGTTTACAACTTTCAGCCAGAATTTATTAGCAGAAGAACACAATCAATATGTGGAATTAAAAACAGAAAGTGATTTTGAAGGTCTGCCTTTAGAAGTGAAAAATGCGGCTATAGCAGAAGCAAAAGAAAGAAAACTAAATGTTTTAGGCTGTATTGCTAATACACGTTCGTCTATTGAACCTTTTTTAACGTTCTCAATTAGAAGAGATTTAAGAGAAAAAGCATTTGATATTTTCGTGAGAAGAGGAGATAACGGAAATGCGAACGACAACAATTCGACTTTAGTTACTATTTTAGAGTTAAGAACTCAAAAAGCAAAATTACTTGGTTTTCCAACATTTGCACATTGGAGTTTGTCTAACAAAATGGCCAAAGACCCACAAAAAACTTTAGATTTAATGCTTTCTGTTTGGGAACCTGCTGTAGGAAAGGTAAATCAAGATGTGGCTGAAATGCAGAAAATAGTAGATGCAGAAGGAGGAAAGTTTAAAATCGCACCTTGGGATTATCGTTTTTATGCAGAAAAAGTTAGAAAAGCAAAATATGATTTAGATCAAAATGAGGTTAAACCTTATTTGCAATTAGAAAAGTTACGTGAAGGAATGTTTTGGGTTGCGGGTGAGTTATTCAATCTTCAGTTCAAACAAATTACAAATGTTCCGGTTTATCATGCAGATGTTCGTGTTTGGGAGGTAAGTAATAAAGTGACTGGAAAAGTAGTTGGATTGTGGTATTTTGATCCTTATGCACGCGCAGGCAAACGTTCTGGAGCTTGGATGAATGCTTATCGTAATCAAGAAAGAATGGATAAAGAGGTGTTGACAATTGTGTCTAACAACTGTAATTTTATTAAAGGAGCAACAGATGAGCCGATTTTAATTTCTTGGGAAGATGCAAGCACTTTGTTTCATGAATTCGGACATGCATTACACGGTCTATGTTCAAATGTAACTTATCCAAGTCTTGCAGGAACTTCTGTTGCTAGAGACTACGTTGAATTCCCATCACAATTGTTAGAGCACTGGCTTGGTACTCCAGAAGTATTAAACAAGTTTGCTTTACATTACAAAACGGGAGAGCCGCTTCCAAAAGCTATGGTAGATAGAATTGAAAGAGCAGCTAATTTTGGCGAAGGATTCTCAACTGTAGAAACAATTTCAAGTTCTTTAGTAGATATGAAACTGCATTTAGAAACGACTAAAATTGATCCTAAGAAATTTGAGAAAGAAACTTTAGATGCGCTTCATATGCCTTCTGAAATTGTTATGAGACATAGAATTCCACAGTTTGGACATATTTTTTCAAGCGATGGTTATGCAGCAGGATATTATAGCTATTTGTGGGCAGATGTTATCAATGCAGATGCTTGGGAAGCTTTCTTAGAAGGAAAAGGACCTTATGATAAAGCAGTAGCAAAAAGACTTTATGATAACGTATTTAGCGTAGGGAATACTATTGATCAAGAAAAAGCATATGAAAACTTTAGAGGAAGAGCTCCGAAGTCTGATGCTTTAATGAGAGCAAGAAATTTTCCTATTACGTCTAAAAAGTAATTAGATAATTAGAATTAGAAAAGCCCGAATAGTCAATATTCGGGCTTTTGTTTTATTGGAATATAATTAAGAATTCTTAAGTTATATCAATTAAAAAATCCCCGAATAACTAAATATTCGGGGATTTTTAATATTGAAAAAATAATATATTAACCTAAAGAAACTCTTTTGAAACCAGTGATTTCAACATTGAATCCTTTAACATAATCACCAACTTTTTTACTGTCATCTTTGATGAAGTTTTGATCAAGTAAAGCTTTTTCTTGATCTAAAGTAGTGTTGTCAGAAATGAAACGTTGAACTTTTCCTGGAAGAATTTTGTCCCAGATTTGCTCTGGTTTACCTTCAGCTTTTAATTCAGCTTTAGCATCTTCTTCAGCTTGTTTGATAACTTCAGGAGTTAATTGAGAGAAAGAGATGTATTTAGGAACATTTTTTAAAGTTTTTCCTAAACGTGCAGCTTCTTCATTTTCTTTTTCAATTACAGCAATACGAGCAGCAAGTTCAGATTCAACGAAAGCAGGATCAAAATCTTTGTAAGATAATGTGTCAGCTCCCATAGAAGCAACTTGCATAGAAACGTCTTTTGTTAAAGTTTCAGCATTAGCGATTGGAGAAGAAATAGCTGTTAAAGCAGCAATTTTGTTAACGTGAACATAAGATCCAACGAAAGCACCTTCTAAAATTTCGAAACCACCGATTTCGATTTTCTCACCGATAACTCCAGTTTGCTCGATTAATTTCTCAGCAACTGTAATTCCGTTGAAATCAGAAGCTAAAAATTCTTCTTTAGTAGAGAAGTTGATCGCTTTTTCAACTAAATCTTTAGCTAAAGTTACGAAAGCTTCATTTTTACCTACGAAGTCAGTTTCACAGTTTAAAGTGATGATAGCTCCTTTAGTGTTGTCTGCATTGATAAAAGAAACAGCAGCTCCTTCAGAAGACTCACGGTCAGAACGGTTAGCAGCAACTTTTTGTCCTTTTTCTCTAAGGATTTGTATAGCTTTATCGAAATCTCCTTCAGCTTCAACTAAAGCTTTTTTACAGTCCATCATTCCGGCACCTGTAGATTGTCTTAATTTATTTACGTCTGCAGCAGTAATTGTTGCCATAATATTTTGAATTTTAATGTTAAAAGTAAAAATTCCATCTTCTAAATCCCAAACTCCAATTTTATTAAATTATCAACATAACGTTTTTAATTTTTTATTTGGAATTTGGAATTTAAAATTTGGAATTTAAAATTTGATTTATTCTTCAGTTGCAGGAGCAGCTTCAGCTTCAACAGCAGGAGCTTCATCAGCAGCTTCAACTTCTTTTTCAGCACCTCTGTCAGAAAGACCTTCGATTACTGCAGTAGTCACTAAAGATAAAATTTTGTCAATTGATTTAGAAGCATCATCATTTGCAGGAATCACGTAATCAACCTCTCTTGGGTCAGAATTCGTATCAACCATTGCGAAAACTGGAATGTTTAATTTTTGAGCTTCTTTTATTGCGATGTGTTCAGCTTTGATATCTACTACGAACAATGCTGCAGGTAGTCTAGACATATCAGCAATTGAACCTAAGTTTTTCTCTAATTTAGCACGTAGACGATCAACTTGTAAACGCTCTTTTTTAGAAAGTGTGTTGAAAGTACCATCTTTCTTCATTTTATCGATAGAAGACATTTTTTTAACTGCCTTTCTGATAGTTACGAAGTTAGTTAGCATTCCACCTGGCCATCTTTCAGTGATGTAAGGCATGTTTGCAGCTTTTGCTTTATCAGCAACGATGTCTTTTGCTTGTTTTTTGGTAGCTACGAATAAGATTTTTCTACCTGATGCAGCGATTTTTTTCAAAGCTTCGTTAGCTTCTTCAATTTTAGCTGCAGTTTTATATAGATTGATAATGTGAATACCATTACGCTCCATATAAATGTAAGGAGCCATATTTGGATCCCATTTTCTAGTCATGTGTCCGAAGTGAACACCTGCTTCTAGTAATTCTTTTACTTCTATTTTGTTTGCCATTTTTGTACTAGTTTACGTTCTGTTGATTAGCAATGTATAAATGGCGGTTTCCCAGGCTTTATACATTTAGATGCTAAACTATATCCTACCTCGATAGGAGAGCAACAATAACTGTGTTTTTTAATTTCAATAAATAATTGATAATGTCTTGTCCCATCTGAACAAGACAGGTAATATTAACGTTTAGAGAACTGGAATCTCTTACGAGCTTTCTTCTGACCGAATTTCTTACGTTCAACCATTCTTGGGTCTCTTGTTAATAAACCTTCTGGCTTAAGAATAGCTCTGTTTTCAGCGTTAACTTCACACATTACGCGTGCTAATGCCATTCTTACAGCTTCTGCTTGACCAGTTGTACCACCTCCGTAAACGTTTACTTTTACGTCAAAGTTACTAGCGTTTTCTGTCATAGAAAGCGGTTGTAATACTTTGTATTGTAAAGTTGCAGTTGGAAAGTAAGTTGCGAATTCTTTTTTGTTTACAGTGATGTTTCCAGTTCCTTCAGAAACGTATACACGTGCAACAGCGGTTTTTCTTCTACCGATTTTGTGAATAACTCCCATTACTTAAGATCATTTAGGTTAACAGTTCTAGGTTTTTGAGCTCCGTGAGTATGCTCAGATCCTACAACAACATTTAGATTTCTGAAAAGTTCTGCTCCTAATTTGTTTTTAGGTAACATACCTTTTACCGCTTTTTCTACTAATAATGCAGGATTTTTAGATTGCAATACTTTAGCAGTTAAAGTTCTTTGTCCTCCTGGGTAACCTGTATGACGCATGTAAATTTTGTCATTCATTTTTGTACCTGTAAGGTTAATTTTCTCTGAGTTGATAACAATTACGTTATCTCCACAGTCAACGTGCGGTGTGTAACTTGGTTTGTACTTACCTCTTAAGATCATAGCGACCTTTGAAGCAAGACGTCCTAAGTTATGACCTTCAGCGTCAACAACAATCCACTCTTTAGTTACAGTGCCTTTGTTTGCTGAAACTGTTTTGTAGCTTAATGCGTCCATAATATTATTTTAATTAAACATTCCATCCCCAATAAAGGGGATGCAAAAGTACAATTAATTATTTTAAAACCAAATACCTTAAAGAATATTTTATTGTCTGAAAATCAGGCATTCAGTTTTTGAATTAAATGGGCATAAAAAAACCGTCTCTGCGATAGAGCAGAGACGGTTCAAAATTAATAAAAAAATTAAGTTATACTATAAATATATTGGCAATATCAACTACTTGCTGTGTTGTAAGCGGCTCATCATAAGCCTCTGAGCCTGCGGCGGCACCAAATGCAGTAGCGGTATTAAAGCCTGCCTGCACCGTTACTCCTTCACCGTCATAAACCGCTTGAGTAGCTGCTGGCATTCCTGCGCCTCTTTCGGCATTAGAAATCCATCCTTTTAGGCCTCTTAATCGTCGCACTTCAGATGCGTGACGTGCTTCTACAGAGTGAATCTGCAAAGCGGCAGTTAACAAATCGGGTGTTGTGATCAAATTAGCCGCTTGTCCTTTATATGCTCTTACGCCCGTATCTTCAAATGCTTGCGCCAAGGCCAGAAATGTCGGATAATCTCCAAAAGGATTAAATGCACCTCCAACTGTAAAGTCAAAAGTGGGTTTTGGTACAAAGTTCGCACTTGCTGTTCCGCCCAATCCTGCTATTAAAAATTTAACGTGATCAGATTCGTGAGCAGCAATCTGCTGGAATACCTTTAAGTCACGTCCGCCATTTTCAGAAGCTGGTATTACTCCAGAATCTAATGCCATTGCATAAAATTCATTTTCTAAGTATTCTAATGTCAATGCAAACTGTAATGCTCCGATTGGTGTAGCGGGTGTAGCTGTAATATCTTTTGCAAATGCTTTATTCGCAAAAGTGGATAATCCAAATGGAATTGAAGCAAGTGCTATAGTTTTTCCAATATTCCCAAACTGTGTAAAACTGTCTCTGCGAGAACCAGTACTATTCATTAGATTGTCATCAGTAAAGGATTCTATAAATTTTAAAATATTCATAATTTCTAAGTTTTAGCTGGTTAGATTAAGGTAAGTATTTAGCTGTGAATTTTGTAGTGATAAAATTAGCAGCAATTGGCAGAATTTTAGACGGATCTTTAGCATCGTCCAATCCTGTTGACATGTTTACGATATCATCTCCGGCAAAATCTTTCGAATTTGGATTTATCAAACTTCTAATAGCAGAAGCATGACGCGCTTCGACCGAAACAATTTTTCCTGCTAACAATAAATAGTCGGCAGTTTTGATTAATTTCCCAGCACCATTATACGCGGCAACTCCTGTGTCTTCTAGTGCTTTTGCAGTAGCAAGAACTTCTGTGCGGCTGTTAAAATTAAGAGAGCCATAAGTAAAGGCTAATGAAGGAAGTAATTGAGCACTCGGATTTGGAAGTAATGCGTTTAATGTGGCTTTAAAAAAATCTCTGTGAACAACTTCATGGTGGTACAAATCAGTTAATACCTGACGTTCTACTGAGCTGAAAACAGAATTAAAGCTGCTTGCATTTACTACTTTAGTATAAAAGTCTGCTTCTAATTGTTCTAAGGCATATGCGTAAGTTAACACGCCAAAATCTCCAGAGCCTAAGTCGAAAACACCATTTCTTACGCCAGGCAGAGAAGTGTCTTCCATATTGTCGTCATTATCATTGTCGCTGCAGCCAGCTAGAATTAAACCTGTCGTTGCCAAGGTTAATCCGCTGAGCTTCAGAAAGCTCCTTCTACTATTCAATGAAGTTTCTACTTCATGAATTTTAACTTCGTTTTTCATAATCAAGTTTTTTAATAGTTAACAACAATTGGTCTCTAGTCATTTGGTATTTAATTATTAACGAAATTTTTGTAAGAGCGGTTTTAGAATATGGGTTTATTTAATAATTATTTCGAAAAGGCTTTATAATTTTAAAATCCGATAGTCGTTTTTGTTTTATTTTCGGTAATTCTACTATATTTGTATTAATTACTTAAACTTTTACTGAATGAAAGCTAAAGCAACTCTAAAACAAATTGCGAAAGAACTAGGTGTTTCTGTGTCAACTGTCTCTAAAGCATTGAACGACAGTCCAGAAATTAGTGAACAAACGAAGGTGAAGATTAAGGAGTATGCCAAACTCAAAAATTATAAGCCGAATGTTATTGGTCTAAATTTAAAGAATCGTAAAACAAAAACGATTGGAGTTATTATACCTAATATTCTAAATTCTTTCTTTGCAAAAGTTTTTAGTGGTATTGAGAAAGTAGCCGATAAAAAAGGGTATAATGTAATTACGTGTATTTCGAATGAATCTCTAGAAAAAGAAGTTCACACACTTGAAATGCTAAGCAACGGAACAATTGACGGATTTATATTATCTGTTTCACAAGAAGCCCAAAAACTTCAAGACTATAATCATTTCTCTGAAATAATTAATGACGGAACTCCAATTGTAATGTTTGATCGTATTGCTGACGAAGTAGATTGCGACAAAGTTGTAGTTGATGATTTTGACTCAGCATTAAACTCTACACAGCATTTGATTGATTTAGGATGTAAAAATATTGCTTTGATTTCTTCTGTAGATAATATAAGTGTTGGAAGACTGAGAACAGAAGGATATTTGAAAGCTTTGAAAGACAATAATATTCCAGTTAACGAAAAAATTATTCTTCGTACCGATTCTGAAGAAGTTATGAAAGCCAAAATTGAAGGGATTTTTGATCATAAAATTGATGGAATTTTTGCTTTGGATGAAAATGATTCAGTAGCCGCTTTACGAGTAAGTTTGAAGAAAGGATTTAGAGTTCCAGAAGATATTTCAATCATTGGTTTTGCAGACGGAATTTTAGCATCAAGACGTTTGTCGCCAAGTTTGACAACAGTAAGTCAGCACGGAGTTGAAATTGGAGAAGTGGCAGCAAAAAGATTAATCGAGAGATTGGAAGAGCCAGAAGGAACGGTTTCAGAATACGAAACGATTGTCATCAAAACAAAATTGAAAGAAAGAGAATCGACTCGAAAAAAATAATAAATAAAAAACCATCAGCTGAAACTGATGGTTTTTTGTTTTTAGATGAAAAGCAAAACAGATGCAATTACAAACAATAATATTATTCTAAATTTCTTTTGCTGTTCAGCTTTTCGCAGATATCCTTCTTTTTCTAAATTCCATGAGAATATAATTTCAATAAGTGTTCCTCCAAAATTAAATAGAAAGTCGAGGATACTATAGCTTTCTTTTGCCTTTTTTAAAACTTCAAGATTCTCCTTCTTCTTTTCAATATATTTAGCTTTGTCAATTAATTTTGAATCAACTTTTCGATTGTAAAGTTCATCTATTGCCAATTTATAAGCTCTTTGATTCCATTTTTTTGGAGCTCCTGCTATTGCTAATAACTCTTTTGTTGTCCGAGTTTTAATAGGCGGCTTAAAATCATCTATCATAAATGCATAAAATCTAAAAATCTACAATCTGAAATCTAAAATTATCAATGCGCTTCCAGCCAATCTTTTCCTAACCCAATTTCAACTTCCAAAGGAACCGACATTTTAAAAGCATTTTCCATTTCATGTTTGATCATTGGCTGAATTTTTTCGAGTTCATCATTGTGAACATCGAACACAAGCTCATCATGCACCTGAAGCAGCATTCTTGATTTCCAGTTTTCTTCTTTTAATTTTTTATGAATGTTAATCATGGCGATTTTAATCACATCGGCAGCACTTCCTTGAATTGGCGCGTTTACTGCATTTCGTTCGGCAGCACTTCTCACAACAGCATTTGCTGAATTAATGTCTTTAAGATAGCGACGACGTCCTAAAATAGTTTGTACATAGCCATTTTCGCGTGCAAATTCAACTTGTTCATTAATATAAGAACGTAATCTTGGATACGTTTTATAATAGGCATCGATCAAAGCAGCGCTTTCACTTCTAGATAATGAAGTTTGATTACTCAAACCAAAAGCAGAAACACCATATATGATTCCGAAGTTTACCGTTTTGGCATTGCTTCTTTGTTCGCGTGAAACTTCTTCTAACGCCACATCAAAAACTTTTGCTGCAGTTGCTCTGTGAATATCTTCTCCGTTTTGGAAAGCGGCAATCATATTTTCTTCTCCACTTAAAGCGGCAATAATTCTAAGTTCAATCTGCGAATAATCGGCAGAGATTAAAGTATGGCTTTCATCGCGGGCCACAAAAGCTTTACGAATCTGGCGTCCTCTTTCGGTACGAATTGGAATGTTCTGTAAATTCGGATTATTAGAACTTAAACGACCCGTTGCAGCAACAGTCTGCATATAATCGGTATGAACACGTAAAGTCTTTTTGTCAACTTGTTCTGGTAAAGCCAAAATATAAGTACTTTGCAATTTTACCATCTGGCGCCAGTCTAAAATTTGTTTTACAATTGGATTGTCATTCGCCAAATAAGTCAAAACTTCTTCGCCAGTTGCGTATTGACCCGTTTTAGTTTTCTTTTGTTTGGCACCACCGATTTTTAATTTCTCAAATAAAATATCTCCTAATTGTTTTGGAGAAGCCAAATTGAAAGTTTCTCCAGCAGTTTCGTAGATTTTTTGTTCTAAAGATTTGATTTCAACATCCATTTCGCCAGACATTGCTTTTAAGAACTCAACATCCAAACGAATTCCTTCTGTTTCCATATCAGCTAAAACGCCTACTAACGGAATTTCGATAGCATCAAAAAGCTTTTTAGTCTCGGTTTTGTCTAATTCGGTTGTGAAGATTTCTTTTAATTGTAAAGTAATATCAGCATCTTCGGCAGCATATTCTTTAATATCCTCTAAAGGAACATCGCGCATATTAAGCTGATTTTTTCCTTTTTTGCCAATCAAAGTTTCAATAGATTTTGGAGAATATTTCAAATACGTTTCCGCCAAAATATCCATATTATGACGCATATCTGGATTTATCAGATAATGCGCGATCATCGTATCAAAAAGTTTTCCTTTTACAGTCACGCCGTAATTAGAAAGGATTTTTAAATCGTATTTTAAGTTTTGTCCGATTTTTTCAATGTTTTCATTTTCAAAAAACGGAACAAATTTATCAACCAAAACCTGAGCTTCTTCCTGACTTTCTGGAAACGGAACATAAAATGCTTTTCCTTTTTCGTAAGCAAAAGACATTCCGACCAATTCTGCGTGCAAAGCATCAATTCCAGTTGTTTCGGTGTCAAAACATACCGAAGTTTGTTTTTCTAGATTTTGTAAAAGCAGTTTAATTCCTAAATCACCCTGAATGGTCTGATATGAATGTTCTGTATTTTCTAAAGTATTATAGAATGAATTTCTAGCAGCTTCGGCACTTTCATCAAGAGTTGTTCCGCCGCCTCCAAAAAGGTCAAACTGATCTTCGTTCTTTGGCTGTGGTTTTTTGTACAATTTAGCATCTTGAGCTGGATTTGAGCCCGCCAATTCATTTCCGCCGCCCACTTTAAAAAGATTGTCAAACTGCTCAGCCATTCTTCTAAACTCCAATTCCTGAAAAATAGCA
Source organism: Flavobacterium artemisiae (assembly GCF_042678225.1). Classification (NCBI taxonomy): domain Bacteria; kingdom Pseudomonadati; phylum Bacteroidota; class Flavobacteriia; order Flavobacteriales; family Flavobacteriaceae; genus Flavobacterium; species Flavobacterium artemisiae. The sequence continues at coordinate 737,775 of NZ_JBHUDZ010000012.1, forward strand.
TCCGTTTTTTCGATATCTGGACGAGAAAGTTCATAATCTTCTTCATTAAAAGTAACATCACAATCACACATAATTGCGGCCAGCTTTTTAGATAAAATACCTTTATCTTTATTAGCTTCGATGTTTTCTTTCATTTTACCTTTTAGCTTATCGGTATTAGCCAAAAGATTTTCCATTGAACCAAACTCTTTTAAGAATTTTTTAGCGGTTACTTCACCAACGCCTGGTAATCCTGGGATATTATCGACAGCATCACCCATCATTCCAAGAAAATCAATAACCTGTTCTGGTCTTTCGATTTCAAATTTTGCCAAAACTTCAGGAATTCCCCAAATTTCAATTCCGTTACCCATACGGGCAGGTTTGTACATAAAGATATTTTCAGAAACTAATTGTGCAAAATCCTTATCTGGAGTTACCATATAGACTTTGTAATTCTGTTTTTCGGCTTGTTTGGCAATAGTTCCAATTAAATCATCAGCTTCACATCCAGCAAGTTCAATAATCGGAATATGCATGGCTCTTAATAATTCCTGAATATAAGGAACAGCAATTTTTATTGCTTCTGGAGTTTCGTCTCGATTCGCTTTATAATCAGAATACATTTCTGTTCTTGCATGACTTCCTTCTTTGTCAAAAGCAACTGCTAAATGATCCGGTTTTTCTCTTTTAATAACATCCAAAAGAGAGTTCATAAAACCCATAATTGCAGAAGTGTCCATTCCTTTAGAATTGATTCTCGGGTTTTTTATAAAAGCATAATAACCACGAAATATAAGTGCATAAGCATCTAAAAGAAAAAGGCGTTTTTGAGTCGACATAAATAAAAATTTAGTCTGTAAAAATAATCAATTGGGTTTTAAAAAACGATTCAGTTCTTGAAATTAATTTTGGTTTGAACCATATAAGTGATATAAGTTCATTTAAAATGCCAAGGATTAAATTAATCTTGTAAAAGATACCAAGTGACGAACATTAACACAAAATAAATTTCCTTTATTCATAGGTTTAGAAAAATCCACCAAGCGTTAATATCAAGTTAAAATCTTTTTATGAAGACATTTCTTCATTTTTTCTTCACTTTCTGAAAGTAATTTTGAACTGTAAAATAAAAGATATTAATTCAAATACTTAGAAATCATGAGAAATTTATTGATGTTGTTAGTAGCAGTTTTAGGAACAAGCGCAATGGTTCATGCTTTTCCAGCTAAAACAAAAACAGAACCTGCAAAAGAAGTAAAAGGTCCTGGAAAACCAGCTAAAGCAGATAAAAAAGCAAAAACTGAGAAAAAAGAAACTGCAAAAACTGAAACTTCTAAAAAAGAAGCTCCTAAAACAGAAACTGCAAAAGCGAAAAAATAAGTAACCTTTTGTTTTGTTTTCGGTGGATATTAGGAAACAAACCAGAAGGAAATTTTTGGGATTGCAGATGGTGAAAAGCTGATGAAGAAATTTGTCAGCTTTTTTCGTTAATGTTTTAATAATGCGCAGTCAGTTTTTTAGAATTGATTAATTTTAATTGCGCTTAAACACATAGTTTATGAATATTTTGATTGTTGAAGATAATAAAGAACTAGCTGTAGAAGTTTACGACTTTTTGTGCAATGCTGGTTACATTTGTAAAATCGCGAATAATTGTAATGACGCACTCGAAGAAGCAGAAAGTAATGATTATGATGCGATGCTGCTTGATCTTGGTCTGCCGGACGGCGATGGGTTTGATGTGTTGAAAACCATTAGAAAAACCAAATCCAAAATGGCTGTAATTGTGCTGACGGCAAGGGGAGAACTCGACGACAGAATTAACGGACTTCATCTTGGTGCTGATGATTATTTGACAAAACCTTTTGCTTTAACAGAACTCAGCGCAAGATTGTTTGCGGTTATCAGAAGAATTCATGGTTTTACGTTGAACAATCTTACGATTCATAATTTTGTATTGCAGCTTCAGGATTATAAAGTTTCTTTTAATGAGATTCCGATTAATTTGACTAAAAAAGAATTTGATATTTTTCAGTATTTGGTTTTGAATAAAAATCGGGTAATAACGCGTTTACAACTTACAGAACATATTTGGGGAGATATTCTCGAAGTCAATTCTGATTCTAATTTTATTGATGTACATGTTCGAAATCTTAGAAAAAAATTGGATAAACACGCTCCAATTGATTGGTTTGAAACCGTTCGAAATGTGGGTTATCGTATAAACGAATAAAAAGAGTATAGTGAAGATAAAACATCAACTTTCTATTTTTAATGCGCTAACAAGACTGCTTGTAATTGTAATTTTGTGGTTAATGCTTCCTGTCTTGGTGCAAAATGTAGTTTATCATCACATCAATAATGGATTATTAGAAAAAAAGAAAAAGTTTATAGATCATTTAAATAAAGAAGAAATAAATGATTTTATAGAAAATGCAGACGATTCTACCGAAACCTATTCGCAGTTCTCTACACTTCACAGTGAGTTTTTGGTACTATCTAAAGTCCCAATGAAAGCGCGTCATAACAAAACTACTTTTAGCAACGAATACAGAAAAATTGAAGGAGAAGAAAATGAATATCGCATTTTGCAGCATCATTTTTCCTTTGAAGGAGAAGATTATCAGCTGGAAATCGGAAGCAGTTTAAATGAAATTAAAGATTTGACTTTTGTTATCCGATTCTTTATTATCATTGTTTTTGTTGTTATCCTCTTCATTACTTTTCTTGCCGATACTTTTTATATCGAATATCTTTTAAAACCTTTTTATAAAATAATCGACACCAAAATAAGGCGTGTTAACGAACCTGAAGCTTTTGATCATACTCCGATAAAAGCCGCTTCTAGAGATTTTAGAGAACTTGATTTTGTTTTAAATCAAATGATGGATCGTATTGCAGAGCTTTTTAAAAAAGAAAAACAATTTATTTCTAACGTTTCGCACGAGCTTCTTACGCCAATTGCACTTCTTAAAAATAAACTCGAAAATCTTTTGCAAAACGAATCTTTAGATGATAATGCGGTTGATAAAATTGCAGGTTCATTAAAGACTTTGGATATGCTCAAAAAAATCATAAACAATTTATTGCTGATTTCCAGAATCGATAATAACCAATATCAAGCCAATGAAGAAATTAATGTAAAAGAAATTGTTTGTGATCTGCAGGAAGATCTTCAGGATCGTATTGAAGACAGAGAAATTGTGTTTACCAATACTATCAATCATGATTTTGTTTTTACGGGAAATAAGACTTTAATACATATTTTGATCTATAATCTGGTTACAAATGCAATAAAATACAATAAACCAAAAGGTATTATTCTGGCAGAAGATGGTTTTGTTGATGATCATTATTTTATTTCAATAAAAGATTCCGGAATCGGAATGGATGAATCACAGACAGAAAAAATATTCAGCAGATTTGCACGTATTAGTTCAGACCAAGAAGGGCAGGGATTAGGGCTTGCAATTGCAGAGAGTATTGCTTCTTTTCATCATATTCAAATTAAGGTAAAATCGATAGTAAATGAAGGGACAATTTTTACTTTATGGTTTGAAAAAGCCAATTAAAAGTTAAAGTTTCTTGTAGGACTTTTTCTTCATTTTGTCTTCATGTTGTGATTGTAATTTTGACTTATAAATAATGAAATAATAATAATCATAAAATTTAAAAGTCATGAAAAAATTAGCAATCTTAGCAGTAGCAGTTTTAGGAACATTTTCAATGGTAAACGCTCAAACAACTCCAGCAGCGACTCCAACAACAAAAGAAGCTAAAGCAACTAAACACGAGAAAAAACACAAAAAAGCAAAAGGTGAGAAAAAAGCTGATGCTGCAAAACCAGAAGCAGCAAAAGCAAAATAAAACAACCTTAAAAAGTTGAATACTTAGATAGTTTAAAAAAAATTGGTAGTTAGAGCTGAAAGAGTCATCTTTCAGCTTTTTACATTAAGAGCGTTAAATTTTTTATAATAAAAAGCAATAGAATTTCCATTCTTTGTTACTTTGTTCAAAACTATAAACAAATGATCCTTCGTTTTGCAATTCTATGCGCTCTTTTACTATTTATTGAGTTCTATTCCTATCAAGCCTTTCGCACTTTAATTAAACTAAAATGGGTTTTAACGGCTTATCAGGTAATCAGTCTTTTTGTTTTAGTATTTATTATTTATTCATTCTCGCAAGTAGATCGTTCGGTAGGGCAGACTAAGCAATTTATGTTTACCACAGGCTTAATGCTGTTGGTTTATGTGCCAAAAATTGTTTTAACCTTAATCATGTTTGGCGAAGACATAATCAGAGTTGGTGCAAGTATTTTAAATTATTGTGTTTATAATACGCCTCGCAAAGAAATGATGCCGGACAGACGAAAGTTCATCAGTCAAATTGCTTTAGGTTTGGCTGCAGTTCCGTTTTTGTCTTTGATTTACGGAATTTTTGAAGGGAAATATAATTTCAAAGTTTTTAAGCAGACTATTTATTTTCCAGATCTTCCAGATGCTTTTAACGGTTTTAAAATCACACAGATCTCAGACGTTCACAGCGGTAGTTTTGATAATCACGAAAAGATAAATTACGCGATTGATTTAATTAATGAACAAGAATCAGATTTGATTTTGTTTACAGGAGATATTGTAAATACACATGCAAAAGAAATGCATCCGTGGCTGGAAACATTTAATCGCATCAAAGATTATAAATACGGAAAATTTGCTGTTTTAGGAAATCATGATTACGGTGAATATGTAACGTGGCCTTCTGAAAAAGAAAAGAACGAAAACTTCCAGCAGATTAAAAAATTGTACGGTCAGATTGGTTTTGATTTAATGTTGAATGAGCATACGTACATTCAAAAAGGCGATGATAAAATAGCTTTGATTGGTGTTGAAAACTGGGGAGTAAATTTTAAAAAAGCTGGAGATTTAAATAAAGCATCTGAAAACGTAGATCCAAAGGATTTTAAAATCTTAATGAGCCACGATCCAAGTCATTGGGATGCAGAGATTAAAGATCATCCTAAAAACTTTCATTTAACGTTTGCAGGTCACACGCACGGAATGCAGTTTGGAATTGAGATTCCAGGATATTTTAAATGGAGTTTAGCGCAATATATTTACAAACAATGGGCAGGATTATACGAAAATCTCGGTAGATACGTTTATGTTAACCGTGGATTTGGTTTTCATGCCTATCCAGGACGAGTTGGAATTATGCCCGAAATAACGGTTATCGAACTAAAAAAAGGCCGTAATGTCGCTTAATTCGTTAAAAATGCTAAATTTGTATTATATTTATTTCTTTTTATAGATTTAAAAAACTTAAAATTTTTGGTTTTATGTCAAAATTTGGAGAACTAATAAATGCCCAAGTCCCTGTTTTAATTGATTTTTATACAGACTGGAATGAATCCTCAGTGTCTATGCATCCTGTTATTAAGGATGTTGCAGCAGCGCTGGGCGATAAAGCCAAAGTAATTAAAATTGATGTAGATAAGAATCAGGAACTGGCAGAAGCACTTCGCATAAAAGGACTTCCTACTTTAATGATTTATAAAGACGGGCAGATGATTTGGAGGCAGTCAGGAGAGCTTGATGCCAATACTATAATAGGAATTGTTCAGGATCAATTCAGCGTTTAAATAACTTCTTTTTCTCGATGTTATTTAATGAATAATGTCAAATTGATACCCATTTTCTTTTAAAAAGTGCAGTGTTCTAGGTAAAGCAAATCTCAGGTTTGGAGAAGCTTTTATACTGTCATGAAAAACAATTACACTTCCTGATTTTACATTCTTTGTTACGTTTTCGAGACACTTTTCGGGAGTAATACTTTGATCAAAGTCTGCGCTTAAAACGTCCCACATTACAATTTTATAGCCTAACTTTCTAAGCACTTTAGATTGTGCTTTTTTGATTTTTCCATAAGGCGGACGAAATAATAAACGACGAGGAGCTTTTTCTTGTTCGTCTAGAACTTCAGCACAATTTTTCACATTTTCGATATAATCATTGGTATGAATTTTCCATCCGTTTACATGATTCATCGTGTGGTTTCCAATAGAATGTCCGTCGGTAATTAATTTTTCAAATAAAGCGAGGTTGGCTTTAATGTTTTTTCCGATACAGAAAAAAGTAGCCTTAGCATCAAATTTTTTAAGTTCGCTTAAAACCCAGTCTGTAATTTCTGGAGTTGGGCCGTCATCAAAAGTCAGGTATATTTTCTTTTCATTGTTGGGAATGTCCCAGCAATATTTAGAAAATACCCTTTTTATAAATGAATTTGTTTTTACCCAATAAAAGCCCATTTTAAATAGATTTATCTTGCTTACGTAAAATTAAAAAATGCGGCGCTATTTATCAAACAGCGCCGCATTTTTTTAATGATTAAAAATTTCGTATATTATTCTTTTTCACGTCCAAAACGTTCAAAAACATTTACATAAGTATTGAATGTCGTTTTGTGTTTTTCATAAAACGCTTTATCGTTATTTTTCTGCATTACCTGCAATAAACTTCTGTAGCGCTCAATATCTGTAATAATATCCATTGCCAAATCAGTTTGATCAGTTGGAGGAAGCGTACTGTAGTAGTTTAAGTTTTCTTTGTACTTCTCAACCAATTTGTTCAATAAATCTTGTGCTTTGGCAGTTTCTCCTACTTTGTAATATCCATTTGCAAAAGGTTCAACCAAAGAATAATAACCAAACTTGTCTAAAGGCATTTTAGTCATAGCGAGATTAATCACATTTTTTGCTTTGTCAATTTTACCTTCAGCAATTAACTGATCCATTAATCTAGAAAGATTAGTACGGTATGTAATACTGTTTCTTCTTGTTTCTGGATCGTGGTAGATCTTGTCGCTTTCGCTGTTGCCCCAATCCCATTTCATTACAATATTGTACATTTTATCGGCATCAATTTGCCCCATATCCATTGGACCTCCATCTTTAGAAGGAACATTTTTAACAGGAACCAATTTGTAAACCATTCCGTCTAACTGCAGATAATCTTTTAACCATAAATAATCTTCGTCGTCAAAAGCACCACCGCTAAAGTAAATTGGTCTTTTCCAATTGTTATTCGCTAAGATATCAAGCATCATTAAACGGTTTTTGTATAATGCGCTTCCTTTGATATCAATATCTAAATAAGGAACAATAGAATCGTAATATTTAGGATTTACAACTTTATTTTTGATGATAACATTTTTGTCAACATTCACTCTGATTTTATTTGTTGGATAGAAGTGAATAGTCTGCCCGTTTTGTAATCCAACAGTAGATTTAGGGTTTTTAATGAATTCGATAAAGTCATTAATATTCCAACGCGTATCTATCTTCTGGATATAAGCTACATAATCTCTGTTGTCTCCCACATATTCACTATGTTTAAAAGAAATCGGAAGCGGGTTAGATTCGTATGCTTTTGCTTTCATTTGATCAATATACCAATCTGTCATAAATAAACTCGTATTTACGATCTTGACATCTGTTCTAAAGTGCTCAATTTCCTGCGCATACCAGAGCGGAAACGTATCGTTATCTCCAATGGTAAATAAAATAGCATCTTTGTCACAAGAACTTAAATAAGCTTTTGCCATTGCAACTGCAGTATATCTTCCAGATCTATCATGATCGTCCCAGTTTTGAGATGCCATTAAGACAGGAGCAGCTAATAAACTTCCGGCAATAATAACTGGTCCGGCAATTTTTGGAGCAACATACTTTTGGAAACTTTCATATAATGAATAAACTCCAAAACCAATCCAGATTGCAAAAACATAAAACGACCCAACAAGCGCATAATCCCTTTCACGAGGTTCGAATGGTCTTTCGTTCAAATAAATTTTTAATGCAATTCCAGTAAATAAGAATAGCGCTAAAAGAACATAAAAACTCTTTAAATCTTTATTTGCATGATACATTATTCCGATTAAACCTAAAATAAAAGGAAGGAAGTAATAAGCATTTCTGCCTTTATTATTTAAAACATCAGAAGGCAAATTGTCTTGAGATCCTAAATGAAGAGAATCTAAAGGTTTAATACCGCTGATCCAGTTTCCATCAAGATTGTCATATTTTCCTTGAACATCACTTTGGCGTCCAACAAAATTCCACATCAAATATCTCCAATACATATATCCAAATTGATATTCGAACATAAAACCGAAGTTATCTCCACTAGTAGGTTTTTCGATAATCAAATAATCACCGTAACTTTTTAAGAATTTAACATAACCTTCGTTGTCAATTTGTTTTTGAGCATAGGCTTTTCTAAATTCAGAAACTGTTTTTTCAACTTCATTACGCAATTGTGCTGTAGCATTGTTGTACTCTTCTTCGTTTAATTGGCTTGTATCAATTCCGTATTTAGCCAAATCATCCTCATAATCATAATTCGGATTAATTCTGAATTTTGGAGGATTTGTAAAGTTGATATAATTTTGAATATGAGCAGTTTCTGTACTCCACATTCTTGGTAAAAATGCTTTCTGATTGTCATCAGAATTTTGTTCTGCATTTTTATAATTATTGGTAATAATGTATTTACCTGTTTTATAATCTCTTTCGTAGTTTGGTTTTTTGTCTAGATACGGTTTTTTTGCATCTAATCCAGCAAAAACTTCTGTGTATTGAGGGCCGTAAAATAAAGGATTTGATCCGTATTGTTCACGATTATAATAAGCCAGAACCTCAGTTGCATCAGAAGGTTTATTTTCATTAATAACTGTATTTGCATTTGCACGTACTGGAAGCATCATCCATGTAGAAAAACCAATTAGGATAAATAAAATGCAAAGAATAATAGTGTTGTAAAAAATTAAGCCTTTTTGTTTTGTGTATTTTAATCCGAAATAGAAAAAAGCAACAAATAATAAAGCAACAAATATAGTTCCTGAGTTAAAAGGAAGTCCCATATTGTTTACCATAAAAATTTCGGTTTTACCAAAGAACGCCATCGTTAATGGTAATAACAGTATGAAAATAAATAGAAGAATACTAACAACTACAAGATTGGCAATAATGAAGTTTTTGATAGTAACTTTTTCGTAATGTTTGAAATAGTATAAAAATCCGATAGAAGGAATAGTTAAAAGGGCCATAAAGTGAACTCCAAAAGAAAGACCTGTAACCAAAGAAATGATCAAAAGCCATTTGTTTCCTTTTGGTTTGTCCATGTCTTGTTCCCAGCGAAGTCCAAGCCATAAAAGCAAGGCAATTAATAACGAAGCCATCGCATAAACTTCGGCTTCAACAGCATTAAACCAAAAACTATCAGAAAATGTGTAAGCTAACGCACCGACAAAAGAACTTCCTAAAATTACAATCGAATTATTTTGATCGATTTCTGCAAAACGAGCTACGATTTTTTTCAAAATCATAGACGAAGACCAGAACATAAATAATATGGTGAAAGCGCTAGAAAAAACAGACATCATGTTTACCATTAGGGCTACGTGCTGTGCGTCTATTGCAAACATTGCAAAAAAGGCACCCATCATTTGGAAAAGCGGAGCTCCCGGCGGGTGTCCTACTTCAAGTTTAGCGGCTGTAGCGATATATTCACCACAATCCCAAAAGCTCATTGTAGGTTCAACAGTTAGTGTGTAAGTAATTAAAGCGATTGCAAATGCAAACCAACCAATAATTGTATTCCATTTATTGAAATTGAATTGTGCCATATTTAGGTGTTAAAAATTTAAATATTTTCTGTCCTACAAAGAAAATGTTTTTTTATGTAAAGAAACGAGCATTAACATAAAATTCTATAAAACTATCTTTAAAAAGTAATGTCTTGTTTATGAGGTGCTTCGGTTGCTTCTGGAAGTTTCGAAGTTAAAAAATCAAAAAAAAATGATTTTTTTTGACCAAAAAGTTTGCATAAACTAAATAAAGACTTAAATTTGCACTCGCTTAATCGCACTGCTGGTCTATGGTGTAATGGTAACACTACGGTTTTTGGTGCCGTCTTTCTAGGTTCGAGTCCTAGTAGACCAACGTAAAGCCTCTCAGAAATGAGAGGCTTTTTTTATGCAAAAAAAAGTTTACTCAAAAATTTGCATAAATTAAATAAAGTTCTAATTTTGCACCCGCTTAACCGCACTGCTGGTCTATGGTGTAATGGTAACACTACGGTTTTTGGTGCCGTCTTTCTAGGTTCGAGTCCTAGTAGACCAACACAAAGCCTCTCAGAAATGAGAGGCTTTTTTTATGCGATAAATTTAAGAAGCATAAAATCTCAATTTTTTAAATTCCAAATCTCAAATAGGAATTGGAATTTGAGATTTAGAGTTCCTTTTTTAAGTTCAGACAGATTTAAGCTGTTTTGTCTCCCCAGGCAAGAATTGTTTTTCTTTTCTTTTTTATTAACTCATAATTCTTACATTAGCCGTTCTTAAAAATAAGCTATGGAGAACTTTTTTCTTTTTGTTTTACTAATATGTGTTGTTGTTTTATATAATAAGTTTACCAACTTAAAAGAGCAAAATGAACATCTAGACTCTCTTTTTAAAAGGAATAAAGAAGATTTCAATTCTTTGAAAAAAGAAATAGATGAAATTAAAAAACAAATTGCAAAAACCGATTTTGTAGAAGAAAACATTATTTCTAAAATTGATGAAATTGGATTAGTTTCAGAACATACGAAAGAAGTTTCTCAAGTTGTTCCACCTGTTGTTGAGGATTCTTTGCAAGAGGAAAAAATTGAGATTGAAGAATCTGTAGAAAAACCTGTCTTTAGTTTTGAAGCACAAACAAATCCTGTGCTAGACAAACAAATTCCTGAAGAAAAAGAAAGTCCTGAGTTAATAGAAAATATCGAAACAGAACCCGTTTATCAAGCGGTATCCAATCCTGAACCTAAAATTCAGGAAGAAGAAGTTTATGTAGAAAGTGCTTTTTCTGTTTTAATGAAAAAACTAGAACAGCAGTTTATTGAAAATTGGACTGGAATTTTAGGAACCGCTATTATGGTTTTAGGAATAGGATATTTAAGTATCTATACCGCTTTGAAGGTTTCGCCAATGTTCAGAATATTGATTCTTTGGCTTTATGCTGGAATTTTAGGAGGTTCTTATTTCTTCTTAAAGAAAAAAGAGAAATGGTTTAAAACCGGGCTTTGGCTGCGCAGTGCGGGAGCGAGTTTGTTTTTGTTTGGCTGTTTTGGCGCTTCACAAATCCCTGCGCTAACCTTTATCACTAATATTTCTGCAGCTTATTCGCTTATCGGGGTCGGAATTGCGATCAATTTATATGTGGGTTACATTATAAAACAGCAAACCTTTTTGTCGCTTCATGTTATTTTGAGTTTCTTGATCTTGTGCGTGATTCCAGAAAAGCTCTTAATCACATTTTTACTTGCATCGCTGACTGCAACAGCTGGAATTATTTTGTCTTATAAAGAAAAATGGGAATATCATTTAATGATCGTTATTTCGAGTTTTATCGTATTTGACATTTGGTTTACACAAGGAAATAGCATCTTGAGTCCGGCTCAAAATATTTTTGCTATTCTTGGTATTGTTTTGGTTTCGTTAAGTTGCATGGTTATGCAGTATAGAAACATTTATGCAAATACTCATTTTGACCGAATTGCTTTTATAACACATCTTATCAACTGGATTTTATTTGCGTCAGGTTTAATTCTGCATTCTACGGGAAGCAGAATCAAAATATTTGTTTTGTTTGCGGCGGGAATTCTTTGTCTTTTTGCAGCTCTTTTTGCGAGAAAGAAAAAGATTTTCTGGCTTTATAATCTAGACGGAATGGTTTCGTTTCTGCTTTTTGGGCTAAGTATTATTATGCTTAATGATTGGAAAGTAGGGTATGATGTTATTGTTTGTGCATTATATTTTTTGATTGTAGTTTGTTTGTTTATTGTTTACAAAAGCAACGAAACACTTCTCTATAAAATATTCTTAGGTCTTAATCATATTGCGTCTGTGTTTGCTTTTATCTTTTTTGCTTCACACATCAATCCTTCTTTTGAGCAGTCTTATATAACAAATTCTTTTGCGACTTTACTTGTAATGGTGTTCACGACATTGTTGATTCCAGTTTTTTGTTCTGTCAAAAAAGAGTTTTTAACGATTGATTCTTTAATCATCAAAAAAGATCTGAGCTTAAACGGAATTTTCTCTGTACTGTTTACGATATTATTTTTTGTAAGCTGGTATCATACAATCACGATTTCGTTTTATTTCCCTCTTGTGTTTTTTGGTTTATTGTGGTGTTCTTTACGATTTGGTTTCAAAATAAATACTTTTGATTTTGGAAGATTTGTTTTCTTGATCATAACTATTATAACCGGAGTAATCTTGATTTTTACAGAGCCAGAATCTAATTTGGATATTGCTTTTACTGTTGGAATTGTTTCTGTGATTGCATTAAACTGGTTTGTAAAATTATTTTATACAAATGATTCTGTCGCTAAAACGATTGGTATTGTTGGTGTAAATGCTTTGTTTGTATCTCTTGCTTATAAATATTTGGCTCCGTATGATAATATTGAGATTTTCGGATTATTTGCTATTGCTTTATTTAATCATGAATTTTTATGGATTCAATTTAAACGAAAAACACTTTCTGTAGATAACCAGATTTTGCTTTATGTTTTTTGTTTGGCATTCTCATTATTCGGAAGCTTTTTGTTTTTATACAATACCCAATTTTTAAATAATACCGAAATAGGTCTAGTAGCTCTTGGGATTTCTGTAATCGAAACGTATATTTTATTCGCAGATAAAATCAGAAACAGATCAAATGAAGCTATTTCTGGATGGAGCAATTTTAGTGTTTTAAATTCTGAGTTCATTCTATTTAATGCTTTGGTTTTCGGACTTTCTTGTATTTCAATCGAATATATTCCAATTTATTTAGGGGTTTTGGCGTTAGTAACTTTTTGGGTTTTCGAAAAAATCGAAAAAATCAAACGTTACAACATTTATTCTTTTGTGTTGTTGATGGGAGCTGTGGTTTTAAGCATTTATCTTGCTATTTATAGACTAAATGCAGAGAATAGCAAAGTGCTTTATATCACGCAGGTATTGAGTATTTTATTGTCTGTTGCTTACGGTTATTTGCAAAGAAGAAGTAAAAGAGAAGAAGGGAAAATGTTTATTACAGTTTTGCCAGTCAATCAAAACTTATGGGGTATTGTTTTGTTGTTTATTCAAGTCGAATTGGCTTATTTGGCGCCAATATTCATGCTTTTGGCGATACTTAATTTTGTTTTGATTTTGTATAAGAAAATAGAATTGCCTGAAGAATCTGTATTAGTAATCAGCCTTCTTTCTATTTTAACTTCTGTTTTTTACAGTATAAAAGTTATGAATCATTTTGCTGTTCTAGACTGGGTTTTAGAACTTTCAAGCATAGCGCTATTGATTGTTTTGGTTCTTCTTGTAAACAAAAAAGAGTTTATTAAATCTATAAGTATTGATTATCAAATTGTCATAAATATTTGGCTTTCTGTCATTATGTTTTCGCAATTAGAGCATAAATGGCTGCCTGTATTTTGGGCGGTAACGGCAATTATAAACCTGTGTCTTTATTATAAAAAAATCGGAAACAAAAAAGAAATCAGTATTGTTTATTATTTACTGGCAAACTTTCATTTAGCTTTTATTAGTTTCAGTTATTATGAGTCTAAGTTTGAGTTTGTTTATCTAATCATATTTGCCTTGCTGGCTTTATATATTTTTATCATTTACAAATATATCGAAGATTTCAAGTTTAAAAATAGTTTGATTATTTACCCAGCAACTTTCAGTATAGGACTGTTTTTGTACCTTTCGTTTGACAAAGGGATTTTAACCTTTTTCTGGATATTAGAATCGTTGGCCTTATTGGTGCTTGGGATTATTCTCAAAGAAAAATATTTCCGTTATGTTTCGCTTTCTTTAGTTGGTATTTGTGTAGTACGATTAATGTTCTTCGATTTATCAAATGCCGATTTCTTAATCAGAGCTATGGTTTTATTAGGAGTTGGAGTTGTTCTTTTGGTGATGAATACTTTGTTTAAAAAATACAAAGAACGATTTGATTAAAAAGAAAAGATTTTACATAAAAAAGCTCAATTCATTTATTTCGAATTGAGCTTTTTTTTAAGCTTAGAATTTGGAATTTTCTTTCTGCGTTTTATAATTTTGGAATTTAAATCGAAGAAGGAACAATTCCGAATTTCTTTTTAAATGAAAATGAGAAGTGCGATAAATCTTCAAAACCAACATCGATATAAACTTCAGACGGAGTTTTTCCTTTTTCTTTCATTAAATAATAAGCTTCCTGAAGTCTTTTATTTAAAAGCCAATGTCCAGGCGATTCCTGAAAAACTTTCTGAAAATCTCTTTTAAATGTCGCAAGACTTCTCCCTGTTAAATAAGCAAAACGGTTAAGATGCACATTAAAGTGAAAGTTTTTATTCATAAAAGCTTCTAAATCAATTTTACCAGGATCGTTAAAATCAAATAAAATATCTTTTAATTCTGGATTTACTTTTAATAATAAATGAACGGCTTCTTTTATTTTTAAATGGAATAAAGCTTCATTTTCTTCTTGCTCAACTTCAAGATAAGACTGCAGAGAAGTCATAAAAGAATGATATAAAGGATGCGGTTTTAAGCTGAACATAGCATCTCCCAGAATTTTCTTTTCGCTTACAATATTGTATTCTTTACTGATTTCTCGTAAAATTTCCTGATCCAGAAATAAAGAAATGGTTTTGAATTCGCCTCCCTCGGGTGGAATTTTTACAAATTTTGCCAAATGATTTCTTCTGCTGAAACGAAATTCTCCTGCTGTTAGGGTTTTTGTGATTTTTCCATCAGAGACAATCATTTCGCCGGCTATTTGATAGCTGAAAACGTGTTCGGGAATAAAATTTTCTCCTTCGCGGCTTTTGGTGTAATAACACGAGTAAAGTATTTTAGGTTTTGTTTGTGTTGCTGGCATAGCTGTAAAATTACAAAAAGATGCAGAAAGTTTGATGCTGAAACTTTCTGCATATGTGTTTTTATTGTGTAATAAGTACTCGCGGTTCTAGATAAGCTTCAAGGCCTATAACTCCAAATTCACGTCCGATTCCAGATTGTTTAAAACCTCCAAATGGAGCTAAAGGATCGTGGCTGATTGTGTTGATCTGAACACGCCCGACATTAATTTGTGAAGCAATTTTGTGTGCTCTCTCTTCGTCTGCAGAACTTATATAGGCTTGAAGTCCGTACGTTGTGTCGTTTGCAATTGCTACAGCTTCTTCTTCAGTTTTATAAGTGATAATGCTTAAAACAGGGCCGAATATTTCTTCGCGAGCAATCTTCATGTGATTATTTACATTAGTGAAAATAGTAGGTTTTACAAAATTTCCGTTTTCTAAACCTTCAGGTTTTCCTAATCCGCCAACTAGAATTGATGCGCCTTCATCAATTCCGGATTGAATGTAATTTTGAACTCGCTCGTATTGTTTTTGACTAACCAAAGGACCGACGGCGGTATTTTTGTTTTTTGGATCGCCGACAATAAAATTCGGAGCAATATCTAAAATTAGTTTTTTTATTTCTTCCAATTTATTTTCAGGAATCAATAGTCTTGTTCCAGCAATACAGGCTTGTCCGTTGTTCATAAATGCTGCGCCAAGTGCCATCGGAATCGCTTTTGATAAATCGGCATCGTCAAGAATGATGTTTGGCGATTTTCCGCCCAGTTCGAGAGTGACTCTTTTTAGGGTGTCAACAGCCTGTTTTGCAATCATTTTTCCAACAGGAGTAGAACCGGTAAAAGAAATTTTGGAGATATTGTTATTATTGCTGATTTCTGCTCCAACTACATTGCCAAGTCCATTTACAATATTAAAAACTCCTTTTGGAAGTCCTGCTTCATGAAAGCATTCTGTAATGAGTTGCGTTTGCTGTGCGCTCATTTCGCTCGGTTTGATAACTACTGTACATCCTGCGGCTATAGCAGTAGATAATTTTCCGCAGATAAATCCGTTGCTGGAATTCCACGGAATTATAATTCCGACAACGCCAATTGGTGCCATTTGAACTTCAGAAACTCCCATTGTTTTCGTAAAAGAGTAAGTATTAAGTAATTCAATTGCAGAATCGAAACTTTTAAGCATATAATCAAAGCTTACAGTTGCGAACAAAAGTGTGCCGCCATATTCTTCAATCATAACATCGATAAATTCTTGTTTTCTTTTTTCAATAGAAGATTTTAGATTTTGCAAATACGTAATTCTTTCTTCTTTTGTTGATAAAGAAAAACTTTTAAATGCTTCAGTTGCAGCTTCAATGGCGTCAATAGCATCTTCGGTATTTCCTAAGCGAACCTGTCCTGATTTTTGGTTTGTAGTCGGATTTATTAAATCGAAATATTCAGTTCCTTTTGGAGTTACAAATTCTCCATTAATGTAAACTTTGTCAATTGTTTTCATGTTGTTTTAATTATGAATTTATTTGACAAAGTTCAGGATTAAGCAGAAAGTTAACTTTGTTGAAAAGCTCAAGTTAACTTTGTTTAAAAGCTCATAATAAAATATGTTTTTCAATAAAAAAGCCTTTCCGAAGAAAGGCTTCTAAATTTTTATTTTTATTTTTTAAATTTTAAAAGTCAAAACAGGTTTTACAGCGTGATTTACCAATCCTTCGCTGATGCTTCCGTTAAAGAAATGAGCAAAGCCAGTTCTTCCGTGCGTGCACATTGCGATTACATCGGCATTAATACTGTTGGAGAAGTTAATGATTCCTTTCTCGATATTAGTATCATTATATATATAAGTTTCATAATTCGTAAGGCCGAATTCAGAAACAAATTTTTTAATGGTATGTTCTGCTTCGTGAGTTGGTTTGAAGCTATTTGGAGTGCAGATGTTTACTAAGTGTAGTTTTGAATCAAATAATTTAGAGAATTTTAATAGTTTTTCAAATGGCTGTTTGGTTTCTTCAGAAAAATCAGAAGCAAAAACGATATTAGAAGCGCTGAAGTTTGAAATATCTTTTTTGATAACTAAAATTGGGGTTTCAGAATTTCGTACTACTTTTTCGGTGTTAGATCCAATTAATAATTCGTCAATTCCAGAAGAGCCATGAGACCCCATAACAATTAAATCAACGCCGTATTCTTGGCTTATTTGCGTAATTCCGTGAATAGGTTTGTCCATTTTTACAATTTCCAAAACTTCAATATCATCTAGATAAGGCCTGTTTGAAATTTCGTCAAGAGTTTCGTTAGCCTTTTTCATAAAAAGCATGGTTTCTGGGATGCTTGCGCCTCCAGTAATAGCATCGCTCATTTGATGAGGAAGTTCAAGCATGTGTAAAAGAATAATTTCAGCATTATTCTTTTTTGCAATTTGCGCGGCAACTTTTAAGGCATCTTCGGCGTGTTCTGAAAAGTCAGTTGGGACTAAAATTCGTTTCATGTTTTTAAGGTTAAGTGATAAGGGTTGACTTGCAATTTAATGCTATATAAAGATAGCGAATTTTTTTTAGAGTGGTGTAATTTTTTGATTTACAAAAAAATCACTATATTTGCATCGTTATTTATTAAAATCTAAATAATGAGGGGACTAAGTGTCCCCTCTTTTTATAAAATTATGACATTCAAAGAAAAAGTAAACGAACTAATTAATGAGGCTCTTTTAGAAAAGCCTTCTGTTTTTTTGATTGATCTGCATGTTTCAGATTCTTTCAAAATTAGTGTAGGTTTAGATGGAGATAATGGTGTAGCACTGCAGGATTGTATTGATATCAGCCGTGCAATAGAGAATAATTTGGATCGTGAAGAACAAGATTTTTCTTTAGAAGTTGCGTCAGTTGGAGTAGGATCTCCGTTAAAAATAACAAGACAATACAAGAAAAATATTGGTAGAACATTGATTGTTACTACAAATACTGAAAAAATTGAAGCAGAATTGATTGAAGCTAACGATGTTTTCATAATTTTGTCGTGGAAAGCAAGAGAACCAAAAAAAGTAGGAAAAGGAAAAGAAACAGTTCAAAAAGAGCAACAAATACCTTATACAGAAATTAAAGAGGCAATTGTTACAGTAACATTTTAATTTAAAGAATTCGCATGGAAAATTTAGCATTAATCGATTCATTCTCAGAGTTTAAAGATAATAAACTTATTGATCGTGTAACGCTTATGGCAATTTTAGAGGACGTGTTTAGAAATGCATTGAAGAAAAAATACGGTTCAGATGATAATTTCGATATCATTATTAATCCTGATAAAGGTGATATGGAGATATGGAGACGAAGAGTAATTGTTGCTGATGAGGATCTTGATTTTGAAAATGAGGAAATTACGCTTACTGAAGCAAGAAAAATTGAAGCGGATTTTGAAATTGGTGAAGAGGTTTCTGAAGAGGTAAAGTTGATTGATTTAGGAAGAAGAGCTATCTTAGCGCTTCGTCAGAACTTAATTTCTAAAATACACGAACACGATAATACGAATCTTTATAAACAATTTAAAGATATTATTGGTGATATTTATACAGCAGAAGTGCACCACGTAAGACCAAGAGTTGTAATTTTGGTGGATGATGAAGGAAATGAAATTGTGCTTCCAAAAGAAAAACAAATTCCATCTGACTTTTTCCGTAAAGGAGATAATGTACGTGGAATTATTGAAAGCGTTGAATTAAAAGGAAATAAACCTCAAATTATTATGTCTAGAACTTCTGAGAAGTTTTTAGAAAAATTATTTGAACAAGAAATTCCAGAGGTTTTCGACGGACTTATTACAGTTAAAAATGTAGTTCGTATTCCTGGAGAAAAAGCAAAAGTGGCAGTTGATTCTTATGATGATAGAATTGACCCAGTTGGAGCTTGTGTTGGTATGAAAGGATCTCGTATTCACGGAATTGTTCGTGAGTTAGGAAACGAAAATATCGACGTAATAAACTATACAAATAATATTCAATTGTTTATTACAAGAGCATTAAGTCCAGCAAAAGTTTCTTCAATCAAAATTGATGAAGATAATAAAAGAGCTGAAGTGTTCTTGAAGTTAGAAGAGGTTTCTAAAGCGATTGGTAGAGGAGGTCACAATATTAAATTAGCAGGTCAGCTTACAGGATATGAGCTTGATGTAATTAGAGAAGGTGATGTTGCCGGTGCTATTGCAGATGAGGATGATGTTGAGTTAACAGAATTCTCAGATGAGATCGAAGAATGGGTAATTGAAGAATTTGCAAAAATTGGTCTAGATACTGCAAAAAGTATTTTAAGACAAGAGGTAGAAGATTTAGTAAGAAGAACAGACCTAGAAGAAGAGACTATTCTGGATGTTATGAAAATACTAAAAGAGGAGTTTGATAATTAATATCTGGCTCTAACAACACAACGAAAAAGGTAATAATAAAAAGGTTATATGTCTGAAGAGAGAGTAATAAGAATAAACAAGGTTTTAAGGGAATTAAATATTTCATTAGAAAGAGCTGTTGATTATCTAAAAGATAAGGGAATTGCTATTGATGCAAATCCAAATGCTAAAATTTCTGATGCGGAATTTAATATCCTACAAAGCCAATTTGCGGGCGATAAGGGGAATAAAGAGGCTTCTAAAGAGGTTGGAGAAGAAAAAAGAAAAGAGAAAGAAGCGTTACGTGTTGAGCGTGAGAAAGAGATTGAAGACAAACGCAGACAAGAAGAGGAACGTCAAAAACAGCAGGAGATTATAAAAGCAAGAGCGGTTGTAAGTGGTCCTGTTCAAGTTGGAAAAATTGATCTAAATCCAAAAAAGCCTGCAATTGTTCCTACTCAAACTGAGGAGCCTGCGAAAAAAGAAGAGCCTAAAGTGGCTCCAGTTCAAGCAGAGAAACCTGTTCAACAAGAAAACACTCCAACAACAACAGCTCCAGCTGCAGAAAAGGTTGAGGAAAAGAAAGTTGAAAAAGTTATTGCCGAAAAGCCTGAGGTGAAAACACCGGAGGTTAAAGCTGAAGTTTCTAAAACTGCGCAAGAGCCAATAGTTTCATTGGATCCTGCAACTTCAGAAGAAACAATTACAACTCAGTATCAAAAATTAACGGGAACGACTCTTACGGGGCAGACAATTGATTTATCTCAATTTAATAAACCTAAAAAGAAAAAAGAAGATCCTAAACAAGCTCAGAATAAACCGGGTACTCCTGGAACTGGAAATAACAATAACGCTAATAAAAACAAGCGTAAAAGAATCGCTCCTAAGCCTGGAACTCCTGGTGCAGGAGGCGCGGCTATAAAACCAGCTCAAGGTAATAACGCACAAGGGGGTCCGAATCAGAATAGACCTCAAAATGCTGGAGGAGGATTTAATGCTAACAGAAGCGCAAGACCAGGTTTTGTAAAAGGAAATCGTCCTGCAATTGTAGCAAAAGTTGAGCCTACAGAAGAAGAAGTAAAAAACCAAATTAGAGAAACTCTTGAGAAACTGCAAGGTAAAGGAGGTAAATCTAAAGCGGCAAAATATAGAAGAGATAAAAGAGAAACACACCGTCAGAAATCTGATGATGAACAAAGAGCTCTTGACGAAGGAAGTAAAACTATTAAGGTTACAGAATTCGTTACAGTTGGTGAAATTGCGATCATGATGGATGTGCCGATTACTAAAGTAATTGGAACTTGTATGTCTCTTGGTATCATGGTAACCATGAACCAGCGTCTAGATGCTGAAACATTAACTATTGTAGCAGATGAATTTGGTTACGATGTTGAATTTATTACAGTAGATATTGAAGAAGCAATAGAAGTTGTAGAAGATAAAGAAGAAGATTTAGTAACAAGAGCGCCAATTGTGACAGTAATGGGACACGTTGACCACGGTAAAACATCTTTACTGGATTATATTCGTAAAGAAAATGTTATCGCAGGTGAGTCTGGAGGTATTACACAGCACATTGGAGCATATGGAGTTACACTAGATAACGGGCAAAAAATTGCTTTCTTAGATACTCCGGGTCACGAGGCGTTTACAGCAATGCGTGCACGTGGAGCTCAAGTTACAGATATTGCTATTATTGTGGTTGCGGCGGATGATGATATCATGCCACAAACAAAAGAAGCAATTTCTCACGCACAAGCTGCGGGGGTTCCAATTATTTTCGCAATCAATAAAATTGATAAACCAAACGCGAATGTTGATAAAATCAAAGAGCGTTTGGCGGGTATGAATTTACTTGTTGAAGATTGGGGTGGAAAAATTCAGTCACATGATATTTCTGCAAAAGTTGGAACAGGTGTAAAAGAATTACTTGAAAAAGTTTTATTAGAAGCAGAAATCTTAGATTTAAAAGCAAATCCAAATAAAGCGGCTCAAGGAACTGTTGTTGAGGCATTCTTAGATAAAGGAAAAGGATATGTGTCTACAATTTTAGTACAGCAAGGTACTTTGAAAATTGGAGATTATATGTTGGCTGGTAAACACCATGGAAAAGTAAAAGCAATGCATGACGAAAGAGGACATGTAGTTCTTGAAGCTGGTCCTTCGACTCCAGTATCTGTTTTAGGTTTGGATGGTGCTGCCACTGCGGGTGATAAGTTTAATGTATTTGAAGACGAAAAAGAGGCTAAGCAAATTGCATCTAAACGTTCTCAATTAATGCGTGAACAATCTGTACGTACACAAAGACATATTACTCTTGATGAGATTGGTCGTCGTATTGCTCTTGGGCAGTTTAAAGAATTAAATGTAATTCTTAAAGGAGACGTTGATGGATCTGTTGAGGCATTATCAGATTCGTTCTCTAAACTTTCTACGGAAGAAGTTCAAATCAATATTATTCATAAAGGAGTTGGAGCTATTACAGAAACAGATGTTATGTTGGCTTCTGCATCAGATGCAATTATTATCGGATTTAACGTTCGTCCTGCAGGAAATGCTAGGCAGCTTGCTGATAAAGAAGAAATCGATATCCGTTACTATTCTATTATCTATGCTGCTATCGATGACTTGAAAGATGCGATGGAAGGAATGTTAGCGCCAGAGATGAAAGAAGAAGTTTTAGGAACTGCCGAAATTCGTGAGATTTTCAAAATTTCTAAAGTGGGTTCAATCGCTGGTTGTATGGTAACAGATGGTAAAATATTACGTACTTCTAAAATTAGAGTTATTAGAGATGGAGTAGTGGTGCATACGGGTGATCTAGTGGCATTAAAACGATTCAAAGATGATGTAAAAGAAGTTACTAAAGGTTACGATTGTGGTATTCAAATAAAAGGCTTTAATGATATCGAAATTAGCGATGTGATCGAAGCGTACCACGAAGTTGCAATTAAGAAGAAATTGAAATAATTTTCAATAACTATATTTTAAGTCCCAATGAAAATTGGGACTTTTTTTATGTTTAATCATTTTGTTTTAAAATATTTCGACTATAAATCTTATTTTTGATAAAATTAAATTAATGCAATATGAAAATAGGAATATACTCACTTGTTTTGTTTTTAAGTTTTTCTTCAATATGCTTTTCTCAAGAAGATGTTGAGAAACCCGCACCTCCAGCTGGTAATGCATTAGTTGGGGATTTTTATGGTGCAGATGTTTCTGGTTCTTCAGTTAATACTGCTGTTTCTGTCGAAAAGTTAGAAAAAAAACTAAAGTCAGGTAGTAAAATAGAAAATGTTGCCGTTAAAGGAGAAGTAACGGGTGTTTGTCCAAAAAGAGGTTGTTGGATAAGTTTGAAAACAGAAGATGGCGCTTCTTTTTTTGTTAAGATGAAAGATTATGCATTTTTTGTTCCCACAGCATTAAAAGGAAAAAATGTTGTTTTAGAGGGTACAGCAGAAAAGAAAGTAACTTCTGTGGAAGAATTGAAGCACTATGCTAAAGATGCGAAAAAATCGAAAGCTGAAATTGAAGCTATTAAAACTCCAAAAGAAGAAATACGCTTTTTAGCAAGTGGTATTAAAGTGGTAAATTAATTATACTGAAGAAGTTTAATTAGTATGATATGTGTAAAAGTCTCGATTTTTGTCGGGACTTTTTCTTTTTTGGATGCGATTCAAAATAGTGTTTTTTAAAATGAATTGTTTTTTTAATGCAAAAATAAAGAGTCTGGTTTTTTGATTCATTTAATTATTGCAGATGTTTTTTGTTCGTTGTTATTTGATAAGTTGATTTTAGAGATAAAAAAAAGCGAGACAATTATCTCGCTTTCTAATAATTTTTAGGCCATTATCTCCCTGGCTTCAAAAGGAAAACACTTTTGTATTTTTTTCTGATTTCAGTTAGATTTCGCTCAGCTTCAATTCGGGTCTTAAAATTCCCAACAATTACCTTGTAGTTGGGCGTGCTGAAAATGATTGTTCCATCTACGGTCGAATATTCGCGTTTAAAATCAGACAACGTTTTTTTTGCTTCATCACTTTTACCGCTGAAGATTTGAATTCTATAAGTATCGTTTGTGCTTATTGACGTGTTAATTTTACGTTTCTCGTTAAGTAACTGCTCAAATTTAGGGTCTTGATTTAATGTTAAATTTTGATCTTGTGCGTTAACGTTGTGCGCGAAAGCAATCGTTGTAATTGTTAAAAAAAGACTTTTTGATGGGCTTAAAATTCTCATAATGTGATGGTTTTTATGCAAAAATACTATTTAAAGTTTGAGTGTAAAATTTTAATATTATTTAGAATTGATATAAATTGATATTTAAGACTATTTTAAGGTTTTGAGAATAGTTCATAAGTCGTATTTTTGTGCAAGTTTTAAAAGAGGGTATAGATTTTTCCTGATTTAACACAGAAAAAATCATACCAAAAATTAGTAGACAATTATTTATACTATATGAAAAAGGTGGGTAACCATAATTCGATCTCAAGAAAATTGCTGTTTGGCTTATCGCTGACGTTAATTTTCTCCCTAACTTCATTTGCTCAAGATCCTGCTGCTGCTCCGGCGGCACCTGAAGCTGCGGCAGCGGCTCCAGCTACGGGAGGCGGTGATCCAGTAAAAGGGAAGGAACTTTTTAATGCAAATTGCGCTGCATGTCACAAATTAGATGCTAAATCAACTGGTCCTGCTTTAAGGGGTGTTGCTGGTAAGCATGATATTGCTTGGATTTACAAGTGGGTGCATAACAGTTCTGACATGATTAAGTCAGGTGATGCTGTTGCTGTTAAACTTTTTGAGGAAAATAACAAAGCTGTTATGACTTCGTTTCCTCAATTGTCTGAAGGAGATATTGATAATATTATAGCTTATACTTCTGAGCCAAAACCAGAGCCAACTAAGGTTGCTGGGGCAGCTACGCCTCCAGGGACAGATGTTCAAGGTGGTGGAATTTCAAATAATATTATTTTAGGAGCTCTTGCTCTTGTAATGGCTATATTAGTTGTTATGTTGTTCATGGTGAACAAAGTATTAACTAAAGTGGCAAACAAAAATGGTATTGAAGTAGCTCCAAAAGAAGCTAGACTTCCTATCTGGAAAGCTTTTGCTAGAAATCAATTTTTAGTTTTAGTTACTGCAATATTTTTGCTTTTGGCAAGTGGTTATTTTGTATACGGATACTTAATGCAAGTAGGAGTAGATCAGAATTATGAGCCAATTCAGCCAATTCACTACTCTCACAAGATTCACGCTGGTGATAACGAAATCAATTGTAAATATTGCCACTCTGCTGCACGTGTAAGTAAAACAGCTGGTATTCCTTCTTTAAATGTTTGTATGAACTGTCATAAAAATATCTCAGAGGTTGCTGAAACTACTGCTACTGCTGAATACAGCAAAGCGTTCTACGATGCGCAGATTCAAAAATTATATGATGCTGTTGGATGGGATAAGACTAAACAAGCTTATACTGGAAAAACACAGCCTGTAAAATGGGTTCGTATTCATAACTTACCTGACTTTGTTTACTTCAATCACTCACAACACGTTTCTGTTGCTGGAATTGAATGTCAAACTTGTCACGGTCCGGTGCAGGAATTTGAAATCATGAAGCAATACTCTAAATTAACAATGGGATGGTGTGTTGATTGCCATAGAAAAACTGACGTTAAGATGGAAGGTAATGCTTACTATGACAAAATTCATGCTGAACTTTCTAAAAAATACGGTGTAGAGAAATTAACTGCAGCGCAAATGGGAGGTTTAGAATGCGGTAAATGCCACTATTAATCGAATTATTAAGATTTTAATATTTATATACAATGTCATCAAACAAAAAATACTGGAAAAGTGTTGAGGAGCTAGAAAATAGCTCTATTGTTGAGGCGCTTAGAAATAACGAATTTGTTGAAGAAATTCCAACTGATGAGTTTTTAGGTAACGCTGAGGCTTTATCTACATCTGGAACTTCACGTCGTGACTTTTTAAAGTACGTAGGGTTTAGTACTGCAGCTGTTACTTTAGCTGCTTGCGAAGGTCCTGTTCACAAGTCTATCCCTTATGTATTACAACCAGAACAAATCATTCCTGGTGTTGCAGATTATTATGCAACTACAGTATTTGATGGTTTTGATTTTGCTAATCTTTTGGTTAAAACTCGTGAGGGTCGTCCAATTAAAATTGAAAACAATACAATCGCTGGAGCTAAATTTTCTGCGAACGCTAGAATTCATGCATCTATTTTAGGATTATATGATAGCGGTCGTTTAAAAGAGCCAAGAGTTGATGGGAAAAACAGCAGCTGGTCAGCTGTTGATTTGAAAATCAAATCAAGTTTGGCAGAAGCAAAAGCTAAAGGTGGTCAAGTAGTATTGTTAACAAATACTTTGGCTAGCCCATCTACAGAAAAATTAATAGCAGAATTTATTGCTAAAAATCCAAATGCTAAACACGTTGTTTATGATGCAGTTTCTTCATCTGATGCTTTAGATGCTTTTGAAGCAGCTTACGGTGAAAGAGCTTTAGTGGATTATGATTTTTCTAAATCTTCTTTAATTGTATCTGTTGGTGCTGATTTCTTAGGAGACTGGCAAGGTGGTGGATACGATTCTGGATATGCACAAGGACGTATTCCTCAAAATGGAAAAATGTCTCGTCATTTCCAATTTGAATCTAATATGACATTATCTGGAGCTGCTGCTGATAAGCGTGTTCCAATGACTACAGCTGATCAAAAACAAGCTTTAGTTCAAATTTATAATATTGTTGTAGGTGCTTCTGTTCCTGTTGCTTTGGATGGTAAGTTTAAAGCTGAAGTAGTGAAAGCTGCTCAACAACTTAAAGCTGCTGGTTCAAAAGGAGTTTTAGTATCTGGAATTGAAGATAAAAATGCTCAGTTATTAGTTTTAGCTATCAACCAAGCGTTGGTTAGTGAAGCTTTTAGTACTGCAGGAACAAGACAAATTAGAAAAGGTTCTAATGCTGTCGTTTCTCAATTAATTAAAGACTTGGAAGCAGGAAAAGTTCATACTTTAATTATGAGCGGTGTTAATCCAGTATATACTTTAGCAGATTCTACTGCTTTCGTTTCTGGATTGAAAAAAGTTAAGACTTCTGTTACTTTCGCATTGAAAGATGACGAAACGGCTTCTATTTCTACTGTTGCTGCTCCAGCTCCTCACTATTTAGAGTCTTGGGGAGATGTAGAAATTACTAAAGGTACTTATAGTTTAACACAGCCAACTATTCGCCCAATTTTTAATACAAAACAATTTCAAGATGTTTTATTGTCGTTAAATGGTGTCGCTGGTACTTTCTACGATTATTTAAAAGCAAATTCAGCTGTATTTACAGCGGGATCTTCTTGGAACAAAGTATTACATGATGGTGTGTATGTTGTTGGATCTACTGCATTAGCTGGTGGTTCTATAGACGTTGCTGCTGCTGCAAATTCAGTTTCAAAGTCTAAGTCTTCAGGAGAATTCGAATTAGTATTGTATACTAAGACGGGTATGGGAGATGGACAGCAAGCAAATAACCCTTGGTTGCAAGAGTTTCCAGATCCAATTACAAGAGTTTCTTGGGATAACTATGTTACTGTTTCAAATGCTGATGCTAAGAAACTTGGTTTATCTAACGAAATTGTTGCTAACGGAGGTTTAAATGGTAGTTATGCTACATTGACTATCGCTGATGGTACTAAATTGGAGAATGTTCCAGTTATCGTTCAGCCAGGTCAAGCTGTTGGAACTGTTGGTTTAGCAGTTGGTTACGGTCGTAAAGAGTCTTTGAAAGAAGAAATGCAAGTAGGTTTAAATGCTTACGCTTTATATAAAGGTTTCAATGGAGTTCAATCTGTTTCTATAGCGAAAGCTGGAGGAGAGCATGAGTTTGCTTGTGTTCAAGGTCAGAAAACGTTAATGGGTAGAGGTGATATTATCAAAGAAACTTCTTTAGAAATATTCAATACTAAAGATGCTGAACATTGGAATGAAAAACCAATGGTATCTTTAGATCACCAAGAAGTTGAAGCTACAACTGTAGATTTATGGGAATCATTTGATCGTACAACTGGTCACCACTTCAACCTTTCAATCGACTTAAATGCTTGTACAGGATGTGGAGCTTGTGTTATCGCTTGTCACGCTGAAAACAACGTTCCTGTTGTTGGTAAAGCAGAGGTAAGAAGAAGTCGTGATATGCACTGGTTGCGTATCGATAGATATTATTCTTCTGAAAGCACTTTTGAAGGTGATAACGAAAGAAAAGAAGGAATTGCAGGTTTATCAAGTTCATTATCTACATTTAATGAAATGGAAAAACCAGGTGATAATCCACAAGTAGCTTTCCAACCAGTAATGTGTCAGCACTGTAATCACGCACCGTGTGAGACAGTTTGTCCAGTTGCGGCAACATCTCACGGTCGTCAAGGTCAAAACCACATGGCTTATAACAGATGTGTTGGTACTCGTTACTGTGCAAATAACTGTCCTTATAAAGTTCGTCGTTTCAACTGGTTCTTGTATAACAAAAACAGTGAATTCGATTATCATATGAATGACGATTTAGGTCGTATGGTATTAAACCCAGACGTAAACGTTCGTTCTCGTGGAGTTATGGAAAAATGTTCTTTCTGTATCCAAAGTACTCAAGCTGTAATCCTTCAAGCTAAACGCGAAGGTAGAGTAGTAGCTAAAGATGAGTTTAACAATGCTTGTGCTTGTTCTGCTGCTTGTTCTTCTGGAGCAATGGTATTTGGAGATGTAAATGATAAAGAAAGCGCAGTTGCTAAATTAGCTGAAAGCGAAAGAGCTTATCACTTATTAGAGCATGTTGGTACAAAACCAAACGTTTTCTATCATGTAAAAGTTAGAAATACTTAGTAAAATTATTAATTAAGAAACAATATAAAGGATTATGTCGTCTCATTACGAAGCACCCATTAGAAAACCTTTAGTTATAGGTGATAAAACTTATCACGATGTAACTGTAGATGTGGCAGCGCCTGTTGAAGGACCTGCAAATAAACAATGGTGGATTGTATTTACAATCGCATTAGTAGCCTTCCTTTGGGGGTTAGGTTGTATAATTTACACCGTATCTACCGGTATCGGAACATGGGGATTAAATAAAACAGTTGGTTGGGCTTGGGATATCACTAACTTCGTTTGGTGGGTAGGTATTGGTCACGCCGGAACATTAATTTCTGCGGTATTATTACTTTTCCGTCAGCGTTGGAGAATGGCTATTAACCGTTCTGCGGAAGCTATGACCATTTTCTCTGTAGTACAAGCAGGTTTATTCCCAATTATCCACATGGGTCGTCCATGGTTAGCATACTGGGTATTACCTATTCCAAACCAATTTGGATCACTATGGGTTAACTTTAACTCACCATTACTTTGGGACGTATTCGCGATTTCAACGTATCTTTCAGTATCATTAGTTTTCTGGTGGACTGGTTTATTGCCTGACTTTGCAATGCTTCGTGATAGAGCTATAACTCCATTTAACAAAAGAGTTTATTCTATCTTAAGTTTTGGATGGAGTGGTAGAGCAAAAGACTGGCAGCGTTTTGAAGAGGTATCTTTAGTATTAGCTGGTTTAGCTACTCCTCTTGTACTTTCTGTACACACTATTGTATCTATGGACTTTGCTACTTCGGTAATTCCTGGATGGCATACAACAATTTTCCCTCCATACTTCGTTGCTGGGGCGGTTTTCTCTGGATTCGCGATGGTAAACACATTGTTGATCGTTATGAGAAAAGTTTCTAATCTTGAAGCATATATCACATTACAGCATATCGAATTGATGAATATCATTATCATGATTACAGGTTCGATTGTAGGTGTAGCGTACATCACTGAGTTATTTGTAGCTTGGTATTCAGGTGTGGAATATGAGCAATATGCATTCTTAAATAGAGCAACTGGACCTTACTGGTGGGCTTACTGGTCTATGATGACTTGTAACGTATTCTCTCCTCAGTTCATGTGGTTCAAAAAATTAAGAACTAGTATCATGTTCTCATTCATTATTTCGATTGTAGTAAACATCGGTATGTGGTTTGAAAGATTCGTAATTATTGTTACTTCTTTACATAGAGATTACCTTCCATCTTCTTGGACAATGTTCTCACCAACATTTGTTGATATTGGAATTTTCATCGGAACAATTGGTTTCTTCTTCGTATTGTTTTTATTGTATTCAAGAACTTTCCCTGTAATTGCTCAGGCAGAGGTTAAAACAATTTTGAAAGGAACTGGAGATAATTACATTAGAGAAAGAGCAAATAGTAAAGATTCACATCATGAGTAATAAAGTAATATACGCCATTTATAATGACGATGACGTTTTGATGGATGCAGTAAAGAAAACTAGAGCTGCACATCATCATATTGAAGAGGTTTTTACTCCATTCCCAGTTCACGGATTGGATAAAGCCATGGGATTAGCGCCAACTAGATTAGCAATATGTGCTTTCTTATACGGATGTGTTGGTATTTCTGTTGCTACAACAATGATGAGTTATATCATGATTCATGACTGGCCTCAAGATATTGGTGGTAAGCCAAGTTTCAGTTTCATTCAAAATATGCCATCTTTTGTGCCAATTATGTTTGAGATGACAGTATTTTTTGCTGCTCACTTAATGGTAATCACTTTTTATATGAGAAGTAGATTATGGCCATTTAAAGAAGCTGAAAACCCAGATGTTAGAACTACTGATGACCATTTCTTAATGGAAGTTGCAGTAAATGATAACGAAGCAGAATTAGTATCTTTCTTTGAGGGAACTGGAGCTGTTGAAGTTAAAGTAATTGATAAGAATTAATTGTAGCTATGAAAAGGATATATAAAATAACACTTTTAGTTGGTATAACTATTTTAGTTTCATCTTGCCACAATAATTCGGCACCAAACTATCAGTATTTCCCTAATATGTATGAATCTGTTGCTTACGAGCCTTACACAGAAGCAAAAATATTTAAAGGAGGAAAAGAAGGACAGCTTCCTGTTGCAGGAACTATCAATAGAGGTTTTGAACCTTACGAATATGAGAATTCGACAGCGGGGTATGAAGCAGCGAAAGCTAATTTAAAATCGCCTTTGACTGAAGAAGAGAAAAACTCTGGAAAAGGAAAAGAACTTTTCGAAATTTACTGTATCAGTTGCCATGGCGCTACTGGAAACGGTAAAGGTAAATTGGTTGAAAGAGAAAAATTTCTTGGAGTACCTAGCTATAAAGACAGAGTTATCACAGAAGGAAGTATCTTTCATGTTGAGACTTATGGTTTAAATGCAATGGGTTCACATGCAAATCAATTAAGTGCTCACGAACGTTGGTTAGTTGCTGACTATGTTCTGAAACTAAAAAGCCAATTATAATTGTTGAACAAACTGATCGTAATAGATATGTATACATTTTCAAGTAAATTAAAAACTTTTTCTATCATCTTAATGGCCGTTGGGTTATTAGGAATTGGGTATGGTTTTTTAAGTGCACCAAAAGATATTCAAGAAGTTGAAAAAATACTAGCTGCAGATGCACATGGTTCTCATGGTACTGCACATGAAGAAAAAGCGGAGGCATCTCACAAAGAAGCAGGTCATCACGAAGCAGCTGCTGAAGCTTCACATGATTCACACGAAGGTGGTGAGCATGCAAAAGTTTCTGGTGCTGATGAGCATGAAAAACATTTAGAGCACGTGTTGCACCAATTGCAAAATAAACCTTGGTCAGCAGTATATGTTGCTTGTATTTTCTTTTTACTTCTTTCTATGGGAGTTTTAGCGTTCTACGCTATTCAACAAGTGGCTCAAGCAGGATGGTCTCCAGTTTTATTTAGAGTTATGCAAGGAATAACAGCTTATTTACCAGTAGGTTCTGTTATCTTTTTCATTCTTTTAGTATTATGCGGATTACATTTTAATCATATTTTTGTTTGGTTGGCAGAAGGTGTTACTGACCCTAAACATGCAAATTATGATGCAATTATTGCTGGTAAATCAGGATATTTAAATTTCCCTTTCTGGATTGTAAGAGCAGCTATCTTTTTATTAGGATGGAACGTATACCGTCATTTTTCTAGAAAAAACTGTTTAGCTCAAGATGAAGCAAATGATGATCTTTTCTACAAAAAGAACTTTAAAGCATCTGCTGGATTCTTAGTTTTCTTTATTGTTTCTGAATCTATTATGGCTTGGGACTGGATTATGTCTTTCGATCCTCACTGGTTCAGTACTTTGTTTGCATGGTATGTTTTTGCTTCTTTCTTTGTAAGTGGTATTACAACTATTGCTTTGGTAACTATTTACCTAAAATCAAAAGGTTATTTAGAATATGTTAATACAAGTCACATTCATGATTTAGCTAAATTTATGTTTGGTATTAGTGTTTTCTGGACTTATTTATGGTTCTCTCAATTCATGTTGATTTGGTATGCTAATATTCCTGAGGAGGTAACTTATTTTGTTACAAGAATTCAGTTATATAATTTACCTTTCTTTGGAGCTGTAGTTATGAACTTTGTTTTCCCATTATTGATTTTAATTAATACAGATTTCAAACGTCTTAACTGGGTAGTAGGAATGGCTGGTATAGTAATTTTATTAGGTCATTATGTAGATTTCTTTAATATGATTATGCCTGCTACGGTTGGAGATAAATGGTTTATTGGAGTTCCTGAAATTGCATCTATTCTTTTCTTCTTAGGTTTATTTATATTTGTTGTATTTACTGCACTTACTAAAGTACCTCTGTTAGCAAAAAGAAATCCTTTCATTGAAGAAAGTAAACATTTTCATTATTAATATTTAAAGAAGTAAACAGATGACAAGTTTGTTGGTAATTATAGTTTTAGTTTTATTAGCAATTGCATTGTGGCAATTGACGAAGATATTTGATCTTACTCAGGTAGGGACATCTTCTGACGATTCTCAAGTTGCATCAGATAATGATAATAATGTTCAAGGATATATTATGTTTGGCTTTTTAGCCTTCATTTATATATTTACAATTTATGGTTTGCTTAAATGGGGAAATTTAGCTCTTCATACACCAGCTTCTGAGCACGGTCTTTTAGTCGATAACTTAATGAACATTACATGGGTATTAATCTTTACTGTTCAAGTTATTACTCAAGGTTTATTGTATTGGTTTTCTTTTAAAAATAGAGGACACAAAGATAGAAAAGCTTTATTTTTTGCAGATAGTAATAAATTAGAGGCTATCTGGAGTATTATTCCTTCTGTTGTTTTGGCTTGTTTAATTCTTTATGGATTGTACGCTTGGAACAATATCATGTTTGTTGATAAAGATGAAGATGTAATTGAAATTGAATTATACGCACAGCAGTTTAAATGGACTGCAAGATACGCAGGAGCTGATAATACTTTAGGTAAAGCGAATGTACGTTTAATTGAAGGTATTAACACTTTAGGTGTTGATATGTCTGATAAAAACTCTCAGGATGATATCGTAGTAACTGAGCTTCATATTCCAAAAGGTAAAAAAGTACATTTCAAGATGCGTTCTCAAGATGTTTTGCACTCTGCATATTTTCCTCACTTTAGAGCACAAATGAACTGTGTTCCTGGTATGGTTACTGAGTTTGCTTTTGTACCAACATATACAACAGCAGAATATAGAGAATTACCTTTTATGATTGAAAAGGTTGCACACATCAATAAACTAAGAGCAGAAAAAAGTGCTGAATTACTTGCAAAAGGAGGTACAGCTTTAGATCCTTACACATTTGATTACTTATTGTTATGTAATAAAATCTGTGGAGCTTCTCACTACAACATGCAAATGAAAGTGGTTGTTGATACTCCAGAAGATTATAAAAAATGGTTAAGTGAAAAAACTACTTTATCTCAGGATATCAAAGCGGCTAAAGCTGCTGAGAAACCAGCTGAAGGAGTTGCTCCAACTACAGATTCTGCTGCAAAAGTTGTCGATACTGTAAAAGCAGTTGTTGATACTGTAAAAGCGGCTGTAGCTAAAGTTGCGATGAAATAATTAATTTAGAAAATTTAAAGTACACATATATGTCAGCAGAAGCGCACGATCACGATCACGGACACGATCACGAGCACGAACATCATCATAAAGACACGTTTATTACTAAATATATTTTTAGTATAGACCACAAAATGATTGCTAAACAATACTTGATTACTGGTATTATTATGGGAATCATTGGTATTGCGATGTCTTTATTATTTAGAATGCAATTAGCGTGGCCGGAAGAGTCTTTCAAGATATTTAATGTTTTATTAGGAGATAAATTTGCACCTGATGGTGTAATGGCTAACGATATTTATCTGGCTTTAGTTACAATTCACGGTACTATCATGGTATTTTTTGTACTAACAGCTGGTTTAAGTGGAACTTTTAGTAACTTACTTATTCCACTTCAAATTGGAGCAAGAGATATGGCTTCTGGATTTATGAATATGATTTCATACTGGTTGTTCTTCTTATCTGCAGTTGTAATGTTATGTTCTTTATTTGTTGAAGCAGGTCCTGCTTCTGCTGGATGGACAATTTACCCTCCATTAAGTGCTTTGCCACAAGCGATCCCAGGATCTGGAACTGGTATGACTTTATGGTTAGTTTCAATGGCTATCTTTATTGCATCTTCTTTAATGGGATCTTTAAATTACATTGTTACTGTTCTTAACTTGAGAACTAAAGGTATGTCTATGACTAGACTTCCTCTTACAATTTGGACTTTCTTTGTAACAGCTATTATTGGTGTTATTTCATTTCCAGTATTATTATCTGCGGCTTTATTATTGATTTTTGATAGAAGTTTTGGTACTTCATTCTTCTTATCAGATATTTACATTGCTGGAGAGGTTCTTCACTATCAAGGTGGTTCTCCTGTATTGTTTGAGCACTTATTCTGGTTCTTAGGTCACCCTGAGGTTTACATCGTAATCTTACCAGCAATGGGTCTTGTATCTGAAATTATGGCTACAAACTCTCGTAAACCAATCTTTGGATACAGAGCGATGATTATGTCAGTTCTTGCAATTGCATTTTTATCTACAATCGTTTGGGGTCACCACATGTTTATTTCAGGTATGAATCCTTTCTTAGGATCTGTATTTACATTTACTACTTTATTGATTGCAATTCCATCTGCTGTAAAAGCATTTAACTGGATTACAACTTTATGGAAAGGTAACTTACAGTTTAACCCTGCTATGTTGTTCTCAATCGGAATGGTTTCTACTTTCATCACTGGAGGTTTAACAGGAATCATTTTAGGAGATAGTACTTTAGATATTAACGTTCACGATACATACTTCGTAATTGCTCACTTCCACTTAGTAATGGGTATTTCTGCACTTTACGGTATGTTTGCTGGTATTTACCACTGGTTCCCTAAAATGTACGGAAGAATGTTGAACAAAAACTTAGGTTATATTCACTTCTGGATTACGGCGGTTTGTGCTTATGGAGTTTTCTTCCCAATGCACTTTATAGGATTAGCTGGTTTACCAAGACGTTATTATACAAATACAAACTTCCCATTATTTGATGATTTACAAAATGTGAATGTTTTAATTACAACATTCGCTCTTGTTGGAGGTGCGTTCCAATTAGTATTCTTATACAACTTCTTTAGTAGTATTTTCTACGGTAAAAAAGCAGTTCAGAATCCTTGGAGATCTACAACTTTAGAATGGACAACTCCTGTAGAGCATATTCACGGAAACTGGCCAGGAGAAATTCCTCATGTATACCGTTGGCCGTATGACTACAGTAACCCAAATCATGATGTAGATTTTGTACCGCAAAATGTACCAATGAAAGAAGGTGAACAAGTTTTACACCACTAAAAATATTTTAAAAAGCCGCTTTTCTAAGCGGCTTTTTTTATTTGCTTCAAAATCAATTTTTGAATGCATCATTACTTTTTACAAACTAATAACTTTGCCTATCTTTGTAAAATGAATGAGAATTTAGATCCCACTACAAAAGGTTATAATTCTGAAGAGTTAGATCTTGAGAAAAAATTACGTCCGCTGTCATTTGATGATTTTGCCGGACAAGATCAGGTTTTAGAAAATTTAAAAGTATTTGTTGCTGCAGCTAATCAAAGAGGTGAAGCTCTTGATCATGCTTTGTTTCATGGGCCTCCTGGTCTTGGAAAAACAACACTTGCTAATATTTTAGCGAATGAACTTGAGGTAGGGATTAAAATTACTTCTGGTCCTGTTTTGGATAAACCTGGTGATTTGGCTGGATTGCTTACCAATCTTGATGAAAGAGATGTTTTATTCATTGACGAAATTCATCGTTTAAGTCCTGTTGTTGAAGAATATTTATATTCGGCGATGGAAGATTTTAAAATTGATATTATGATTGAATCTGGTCCCAATGCTAGAACAGTTCAAATCAATTTAAATCCTTTTACTTTGATCGGAGCAACAACTCGTTCAGGACTTTTGACCGCTCCTATGCGAGCACGTTTTGGAATCTCTTCAAGATTACAATATTATACAACCGAACTTTTGACTACAATTGTCGAGCGAAGTGCTTCAATTCTAAAAATGCCTATTGATTTAGAAGCAGCAATCGAAATCGCAGGAAGAAGCCGCGGTACGCCGCGTATTGCAAATGCGTTATTGAGAAGAGTTCGTGATTTTGCTCAAATTAAAGGGAATGGAAGAATTGATTTGGAAATTTCTAGATATGCCTTGAAAGCATTAAATGTTGATGCGCATGGTTTGGATGAAATGGATAATAAAATCTTACTTACAATTATCAATAAGTTTAAAGGTGGGCCTGTTGGTTTATCGACTTTAGCGACCGCAGTTTCTGAAAGCAGCGAAACAATTGAAGAAGTTTATGAACCATTTTTAATTCAGGAAGGGTTTATTATGCGTACTCCAAGAGGACGTGAAGTTACCGATAAAGCGTATAAACATCTAGGAAAAATAAACACTAATATTCAGGGAGGGTTATTTTAAATTTTATGTCTTCTGAAGTAAAATATAATTACCCTGCAAAATTATCAATTTTGAGATTTTTTTTGGATGCTGAAGGTGTTCGAAGAAACCCTATTCCTTTCCATAAAAAGTATTTTGAAAGATTTGGCGATTCTTTTTCTATTCGGATTGGTTATTCAAAATACATTGTTTTATCTCGTGATAATGAAATTGCAGAATATATTTTAGTTAAAAATCAAAAGAATTACAATAAGTCTAAGTTTCAATCGGTTTATCTTTCCAAATATTTAGGAAATGGTCTTTTGACTAGTGACGGAGATTTTTGGCTTAAACAAAGACGTCTTATTCAACCGGCATTTCATAAACAAAAAATGAATCTGCTGGTGGCTAATATCAATAAAACGATTTCACTTGAAATTGATCATTTAGAAGAAGGAAAGACTATTGATATTTTTCCTGTTATGAGCCAGCTGGCTTTTAATGTGGTTGCAAAATCTTTATTTGAACTTTCTATTTCTGAAGACAAATTAGTTAGGATCAAATTTATTATAGAAGAAGTTCAAAAATTTTTGGTTAAAGAAATCAGACTTCCGCATAAAGCATTTTGGTTTTCATTGAGTGGTCAGGTGAAGAAACATCTAAAATTAGCTGAAGAAAATGATAAAATCATTCAAGGAATAATTGAAGATAGAAATTCATCAAAAGCAGCGTTTAATGATTTATTAAATATGCTCATGGAGACTCGTTATGAAGATACGGGTGAGGGTATGTCAATGAAACAATTAATAGATGAGATTAAAGTTTTGTTTATTGCCGGACATGAAACTACCGCAAATGCATTGACTTTTACTCTTCATCTTTTAGGCAGAAATCCAGAAGTACAACAAAAAATATTTGATGAAATAACTGCAATAGAGTCAGAAACTGATAATATTATAGAACAGCTTCAAAAGATGGTATATACGACTGCTGTTTTGAACGAATCAATGCGTTTATATCCTCCGGCATGGATTACAGACAGGCAAAATGTTGAAGACGATTCGTTGGCTCAATTTAATATAAAAAAAGGGACATTAATCGGGATTTCATTTTTTGAATTACATAGAAACCCAAAGTACTGGAATAATCCGGATGAATTTATTCCTGAGCGATTTTTAGGCGATCAAAAGAAACTTTCAATGCCTTATTTTTATCCTTTTGGCGCTGGACCTAGAATGTGTATTGGAGCTGGTTTTGCTATGTACGAAATGTGTTTGGCGATTACTCAGATTGTAAAAAAATATGAAATAAAAGCTGAGAAGGCAGCAATTGAATTCAATCCGTTGGTTACTTTAAAACCTGTGAATGTTGAAGTGTCATTTTCTAAAAGATGAGCATTAATTCAAAAGAAATATATTCAAAATTTATAAAAGAAGAAGCTAAAAGACTTGGTTTTTTGTCTTGTGGTATTTCTAAAGCTGGTTTTTTGGAACAAGAAGCGCCTCGTTTGGAAAAGTGGCTGAAGGATAATCGTAATGGTCAAATGGCTTATATGGAGAACCATTTTGATAAACGGCTAGATCCGACTATATTGGTTGAAGATGGTAAAAGTGTAGTGTCACTTTTATTAAATTATTATCCAGACTCACTGCAGAATGAAGAGAGTTTTAAGATTTCTAAATATGCTTACGGACAGGATTATCATTTTGTGATTAAGGATAAATTAAAAGAATTATTACACTCGATTCAAGAAAATATAGGAGAAGTTTCGGGTCGTGCTTTTGTCGATTCAGCGCCTGTTTTGGACAAAGCCTGGGCTGCAAAAAGCGGTTTAGGATGGATAGGAAAAAACAGTAACTTAATAACTCAAAAAGTAGGTTCGTTTTATTTTATAGCCGAATTAATCATCGATTTGGATTTAGAATATGATTATGCAGTTACAGATCATTGTGGTTCCTGTACAGCCTGCATAGATGCTTGTCCCACACAAGCAATTGTAGCTCCGTATGTTGTTGACGGAAGTAAGTGTATATCTTATTACACAATTGAATTGAAAGAGAATATTCCGTCAGAAATGCGTGGTAAGTTTGACGAATGGATGTTTGGCTGTGATACTTGCCAAGATGTTTGTCCTTGGAATCGATTTTCTAAACCACATTCAGAACCATTGTTTAGTCCTAATTCTGAATTACTGTCTTTTTCTAAAAAGGATTGGAATGAAATTACGGAAGAAACTTTTAAAGTTGTTTTTAAAAATTCACCAATAAAAAGAACAAAATTTGAAGGGCTTAAAAGAAATATTGCATTCTTAAAATAGGTTTTTATAAAATTGATTGTCAGTATGTTGTCTTATTTGTATAAGAAATTACGTTGTTTAAATCACTCTTTTTCTTATCGTATTTGTAGCTAAATACCTTGTTTTTTGTTTTTTGACTAATATTTAAGCTATTTCTTACTATTTCGTTGTTTATTATTCAAAATTTTAACTATTCGTATTTCTTTAACAATAGTTAAATTATGTTGTTTAACGTTTTTCTGTGTAGTTTGTCGAGTTAATGTATTTAGTAATGAGGGCTTTGCATATTTTCGCTGCTCCAAAACTACATTAATTTAACCTTGAGACAACATTGTGTCTTGAACCTAACATGACTATGGTCCAAACGCTTCGTATTTTTTGTAAAAAGTTTATAGAGAAAATTTTTACAGTTAAAAAATCCAATCATTTAAATTTTTCGTATTTCACCAATATGTCAAAAATCTTTGCAGGTTTTTGTTCATATAATATTTCTGTTCCACAAATTCAAGTTGTCTATGCCAAACTTTACATTTAAAAAGTTTAATTTATTTAAACTAACTTTTCTTGTTGTACTATTTTTTGTTTCTTCTAAAACAAGAGCTCAGTTTCCTTATTCACAATCATTTAAAAATTCAACAGCTCCAGGTGTTTTATTTGGAGGATCGCCTACAGCATTCTTAACGGGAGGTGTTGGTGCTAGAGATGGTTACACAGATGCGAATGGTTCAGGTTACTTAAGATTGACCAATAATCAAGGAAATCAGAAAGGGATTGTTTATTCTGATGCTTATACATTTCCATCTGCTTATGGAATGACTATTACATTTGAGTATTTCACACATAGTAAAACCAGCGGAAGCGGAGCGGATGGAATCGCGTTTATATTATTCGACGCAACTGCATCTCCTGTAGAGGTTGGAGCTTTTGGTGGTTCATTAGGATATGCACAAAGAAATACTGAAACAGGTTTTTCCAAGGGGTATTTGGGTGTTGGTATCGATGAATTTGGAAATTTTTCTGCTGCGAATGAAGGTAAAACAGGTGGAGCAGGTGTATTATCAAGTAATGTTACTTTAAGAGGAGCCGGAACAGGAACAACTGGCTACAGACACTTAATATCTTCACAGACTACAGCATTAGCAAGTCCTTTTAATGTTGCAGGAAATGACAGGACAGCTGTTGATAATACAAAAGCAGGTTATAGAAAAATGGAAGTCATTTTAAGACCTCGTTCAACAGGCGGATTTTTTATTGATGTTTATCTAACACATGGAAGTGTGCGTGATTTAATTATTAATAATTTTGCCTATACTGATGCCGCACCTTCAAATTTGAAATTTGCTATTTCATCTTCTACAGGAGGTTCGAATAACTTTCACGAAATTCGTAATTTAAATATTACCGTAGACCAGTCAACTCTTTTGACACCAGTAGCAAATGCAGACAGTTTTACAGGCTGTGTAGGTGTTGCTGCAACTTCGGGAGACATTACAGCAAACGATAATGGATCTGTTAATACTTTAGCAACGGTTAATAAATCTACAGTCGATTTGGATACTGCGACTGCGGGAATTCAAACCTCAAATACTGTTGCAGGAAAAGGTACATTTACATACGATTCGGCTACAGGTAATGTAACTTTTACTCCGCTAAACAATACAATAGTTGGACCTGTTTCTATTAATTATACTTTTAATGATACTTATAACAAAACATCTAGTGCTTCTACAATAACGTACAATACTTATACGGCAATAACAAATAATACCATAACGGCTCCATCGACTTCAACTTTTTGTACAGGTCCGCAAAATCCAGGTAATATTAATGGTTCTAATGCGTCAGGGGGAACAACTACGTTGGCATATCAATGGGAAAGCAGTTCTGATAATGTTACGTTTAATCCGATTAGTGGAGCAACAAATGTGAATTATAATCCTTCATCAGTAAGTGCTTCAACTTACTACAGAAGAATTGTTACTTCTGGAACTTGTAAAAATACGAGTAATGTTGTTGCCATTATTATAGGAAAAGCAAGTGCTACAACAGCGACAGCAGCGACTGCAACAACTTGTAACAGTTTTACAGCTAATTGGAATACAGTGCCAAATGCGACATCATATGGTTTATCTGTTTCAACAAACTCTACTTTCAGCAGCCATGTAGCCAATTTCGATGGAAGAGATCTTACGTCTTCAAATTCGTATACGGTTACAGGTTTAACTTCAGGACAGACTTATTATTTCAAAGTTTGGTCTTATAACAGCTGTGGAGTTGGTGATACTTCATCTAATGTAATTACAGTAACAGTAGGAAATGGCTCAGTGGCAGGAACTGCATCAGCAACACAAACTATTTGTTCTGGTACGTCTCCTGCAGATTTGACTTTGACAGGTTATACAGGAACAATTCAATGGCAGTCTTCTGCTGACAATAGTACTTTTACAGGTATTTCAGGTGCAACAAGTGCTGTTTTAACAAGTTCTCAAATGGGAACATTAACGGCTAACAGATATTATAGAGCTGTGGTTACAAGTGGTTCATGCTCATCTGCAAATACTTCTTCAGTTTTAATCACTGTAAGCCCAGTTCCTGTTTTAGGAACAGCGGCACAATCGGCAGCAGTTTGTGATGGTTCTACGGCAAGAATAAATTTAACAGGATTACTGGCTAATAGTACCTCAACAATTTCTTATTCTATTGATGGCGTTGCTCAAACCCCTGTTGCAGGAATAACTGCGGATGCAGTTGGTGCGGGAGCATTTGATTCTGCAGTTTTAACAGCTGCTAACAATGGAAAAATACTAAAGATAACAGCAGTAACAACGACAAGTACGACACCAAACTGTACTAGTTCGGTTAATAAAGATGTTACACTGAATGTTAACGCATCATCAGTTGGAGGAAGTATAGCTTCTGCTCAAACGATTTGTTCAGGAACATCTCCAGCAGACTTGGTTTTGAGTGGAAACACAGGAACTGTTACTAAATGGCAAAAAGCTTCTGATGTAGCATTTACAAGTCCGACTGACATTGCATCAACTTCAACAACATTGGCAAAAGCTACTATTGGGAACTTAGCTGCAAATACTTATTTTAGAGCTATCGTTCAGAATGGAGTTTGTTCTGCAGCATTTTCAGGATCTGTTTTGATTACTGTAAATGCAACTCCTTCTGCACCGTCAGCTTCAGCACAAACTTTCTGTTCTGTTGATGCTAAAAAAGTTAGTGATTTAGTACCATCAGGAGCATCATACAAATGGTACAATGCTTCAAGCGCTGGAACATTATATACAGGAACAGAAACACTTGCTACAGGAACATATTATGTAAGCCAGACATCAAACGGATGCGAAAGTTCAAGAACCGCGGTAACGGTAACGGTTAATACGACGCCGTCAGCACCTTCTGCTTCAGCACAGGTTTTCTGTTCAGCTGATTCTAAAAAAGTTAGTGATTTAGTACCATCAGGAGCATCATACAAATGGTACAGTGCTTCAAGCGCTGGAACATTATATGCAGGAACAGAAACACTTGCTACAGGAACTTACTATGTAAGTCAGACGACAAACGGATGTGAAAGCTCAAGAACTGCAGTAACAGTAACGGTAAATACAACGCCGGCTGTGCCAACAGTAGGAACTATTAATCAGCCGACTTGTTCTACGGCAACTGGAAGTTTTACAATTGGAAATTATAACGCATCAAATACTTATACAATTACTCCATCAGCAGGAGTTACCCGCAATGCAGGTGTTGTAACAGCACCAGAAGGAAATTACACGATTTCTGCATCAGCAAACGGATGTACTTCAGCAAATGCTTCATTTGCAATTAATGCGCAGCCAGTAACACCGGCATCACCGACAGTAGGAACTATAACCCAGCCTACTTGTTCTACGGCAACTGGAAGTTTTACAATTGGAAATTATAACGCATCAAATACTTATACAATTACTCCATCAGCAGGAGTTACCCGCAATGCAGGAGTTGTAACAGCGCCAGAAGGAAATTACACGATTTCTGCATCAGCAAACGGATGTACTTCAGCAAATGCATCATTTACAATTAATGCGCAACCAGTAACACCAGCAGTACCGACAGTAGGAACTATTACTCAGCCGACCTGTTCTACGGTAACTGGAAGTTTTACAATTGGTAATTACAGTGCATCAAATACTTATACAATTACTCCATCAGCAGGAGTTACCCGCAATGCAGGTGTTGTAACAGCACAAGAAGGAAGCTACACGATTTCTGCATCAGCAAACGGATGTACTTCAGCAAATGCATCATTTACAATTAATGCGCAGCCAGTAACACCGGCATCACCGACAGTAGGTACCATTACTCAGCCTACTTGTTCTACGGCAACTGGAAGTTTTACAATTGGGAACTACAGTGCATCGAATACTTATACAATTACTCCATCAGCAGGTGTTACCCGCAATGCAGGAGTTGTAACAGCACCAGAAGGAAATTACACGATTTCTGCATCAGCAAACGGATGTACATCTGGAAATGCATCATTTACAATTTATGCGCAGCCAGTAACACCGGCATCACCGACAGTAGGTACTATTACTCAGCCTACTTGTTCTACGGCAACTGGAAGTTTTACGATTACGAATTATAACTCAAATTATACTTATTTGGTTAGCCCATCAGCAGGAGTAACAATTACAGGTAATACAATTTCAGCTCCATCAGGAAGTTATGTAGTTAAAGCTTCGCTTAGTGGTTGTGAATCAACAGGAACAAATGCAGTAGTTTATTCTCAAATTTGTGCAGTTTCTGAGACATTGACGCCTGCCATTAATGGATTAACAGGAGGAGACACTACAGCATCACTTATTGCAGGAGATAAATTAAATAATTCTCAAGCAGTAATAGGAAGCAGTGCAGGGCAGGTAATAATCAGTCCAGTTAGTATTCCAGCGGGATTTTTGATTAATAGTGATGGTACAGTAAAAGTTCCTGCTAATACAAAAGCTGGAAATTATAATATTGAATACAGCATCTGCGAAGTAAGTAACCCGTCTAATTGCTCAACAGCAGTTTCTATTGTTCAGGTAACAGCTCCAGTTATTGATGCAGTTGTTGATACCATTGCTGCAATAAATGGAAATATCGGAGGTACAACAATTTCACTTACTACGAATGATACTTTAAACGGAAACCCTGTAGTAATTGGAACAAATCCTGGTGAGGTTACTTTTACTTTGATTAGCACACTTCCGACAGGCTTAACATTAAACGCAGACAGAACCATTACTGTAGCATCAAATACACCTGCAGGAAATTATAACGTTCAATACCGTATCTGCGAAAATAACAACCCTTCAAACTGTGACACTGTAACTTCAATAGTTCCAGTAACGGCAGGTGTTCTAGTAGCAAATGCAGACACAATTCCATCGGTTACGGCTTCAAATACAGCTCAGACTTTTGGGACAAATGTTTTTGATAATGATACTAAAAACGGATCTCCGTTAAATCCATCTGATGTAACGCTTACAGTTACAACAGCAGACCCAAAAGGATACTTAAGTTTAGACACAAACGGAAATGTAGTTTTAGGAGCCAATGCACCAGCAGGAAATTATGAATTGACATATACAATCTGTGAGAAATTAAACCCTTCTAACTGCAGTTCAAATACTGTAGAAGTTACAGTTGGTTTACCGGTTATTGACGCAGTTACAGAAACAACAACATCAATAAATGGAAACATTGGCGGAACAACAGCATCGCTTACAGCAAACGATACGTTAAACGGAAACCTGGTTGTAATAGGAACGGGAGCAGGACAGGTTAAACTGACTTTAGTCGGAACTATTCCTAGCGGATTAACCTTAAATGCAGACGGAACAGTAACTGTAGCACCAAATACACTGGCAGGAACTTATGACGTAGAATACAGTATCTGCGAGATCACAAATCCATCAAACTGTGATACAGTGATTTCTAAAGTTGTGGTTGGATTATCAGTAATCGATGCCGTTACAGAAACAACAATATCAATAAATGGAAATACGGGAGGCACAACAGCGTCGCTTACAGCAAACGATACTTTAAATGGAAATCCGGTTGTAATAGGAACGGGAGCAGGACAGGTTAAACTGACTTTAGTTGGAACTCTTTCCAGCGGATTAACATTAAATGCAGACGGAACTGTAACTGTAGCGCCAAACACGCCGGCAGGAACTTATGACGTAGAATACAGT
The DNA here is from genome assembly GCF_042678225.1 of Flavobacterium artemisiae. NCBI lineage: Bacteria > Pseudomonadati > Bacteroidota > Flavobacteriia > Flavobacteriales > Flavobacteriaceae > Flavobacterium > Flavobacterium artemisiae. Next base: position 782,542 of record NZ_JBHUDZ010000012.1, read on the forward strand.
ATCTGCGAGATCACAAATCCATCAAACTGTGATACAGTGATTTCTAAAGTTGTGGTTGGATTATCAGTAATCGATGCCGTTACAGAAACAACAATATCAATAAATGGAAATACGGGAGGCACAACAGCGTCGCTTACAGCAAACGATACTTTAAATGGAAATCCGGTTGTAATAGGAACGGGAGCAGGACAGGTTAAACTGACTTTAGTTGGAACTCTTTCCAGCGGATTAACATTAAATGCAGACGGAACTGTAACTGTAGCGCCAAACACGCCGGCAGGAACTTATGATGTAGAATACAGCATCTGCGAGATCACGAATCCATCAAACTGTGATACAGTAATTTCAAAAGTTGTAGTTGGTTTATCAGTTATCGATGCAGTTACAGAAACAACAGCTTCAATAAATGGAAACATCGGAGGTACAACAATTTCACTTACTACGAACGATACTTTAAATGGAAACCCGGTTATAATAGGAACTGGAGCAGGACAAGTTAAACTAACTTTGGTCGGGACTCTTTCCAGCGGATTAACATTAAATGCAGACGGAACGGTAACTGTAGCGCCAAACACGCCGGCAGGAACGTATGATGTGGAATACAGCATCTGCGAAATCACAAACCCATCAAACTGTGATACTGTAATTTCTAAAGTTGTGGTTGGTTTATCAGTAATCGATGCCGTGACAGAAACAACAACATCAATAAACGGAAATGCAGGAGGCACAACAGCGTCACTTACAGCAAATGATACTTTAAACGGTAATCCGGTTGTAATAGGAACTGGTGCAGGACAAGTTAAACTGACTTTAGTCGGGACTCTTTCCAGCGGATTAACATTAAACGCAGACGGAACGGTAACTGTAGCACCAAACACGCCGGCAGGAACTTATGACGTAGAATACAGCATCTGCGAAATCACAAATCCATCAAACTGTGATACAGTGATTTCAAAAGTTGTGGTTGGTTTACCAGTAATTGATGCGGTTACAGAAACAACAACATCAATAAATGGAAACACAGGAGGCACAACAGCATCGCTTACAGCAAACGATACTTTAAACGGAAATCCGTTTGTAATAGGAACAAATGCAGGCGAAGTTAAACTGACTTTAGTCGGAACTCTTTCCAGCGGATTAACATTAAACGCAGACGGAACAGTAACTGTGGCGCCAAATACGCCGGCAGGAACTTATGATGTTGAATACAGCATCTGCGAAATCACAAATCCATCAAACTGTGATACAGTGATTTCAAAAGTTGTAGTTGGTTTATCAGTTATCGATGCCGTGACAGAAACAACAATATCAATAAACGGAAATGCAGGAGGCATAACAGCATCCCTTACAGCAAACGATACTTTAAACGGAAATCCAGTTGTAATAGGAACGGGAGCAGGACAGGTTAAACTGACTTTAGTCGGAACTCTTCCTGGCGGATTAACATTAAATGCAGACGGAACAGTAACTGTAGCGCCAAATACGCCGGCAGAAACTTATGACGTAGAATACAGCATCTGCGAAATCACGAATCTATCAAACTGTGATACAGTGATTTCAAAAGTTGTGGTTGGTTTACCGGTGATTGATGCAGTTACAGAAACAACAACATCAATAAACGGAAACACTGGAGGCACAACAGCATCCCTTACTGCAAACGATACTTTAAATGGAAATCCAGTTGTAATCGGAGCTGGCGCAGGACAGGTTAAACTGACTTTAGTCGGAACTCTTTCCAGCGGATTAACCTTAAACGCAGACGCAACAGTAACTGTAGCGCCAAATACGCCGGCAGGAACGTATGATGTAGAATACAGCATCTGCGAGATCACTAATCCATCAAACTGTGATACTGTAATTTCTAAAGTTGTGGTTGGATTATCAGTGATTGATGCCGTTTCAGAAACAACAACATCAATAAATGGAAACACAGGAGGCACAACAGCATCGCTTACAGCAAACGATACTTTAAACGGAAATCCTGTAGTAATAGGAACTGGCGCAGGACAGGTTAAACTGACTTTAGTCGGAACTCTTGCCAGCGGATTAACCTTAAACGCAGACGCAACAGTAACTGTAGCGCCAAATACGCCGGCAGGAACTTATGACGTAGAATACAGCATCTGCGAAATCACGAATCCATCAAACTGTGATACTGTGATTTCTAAAGTTGTGGTTGGTTTACCGGTTATTGACGCAGTTACAGAAACAACAATATCAATAAACGGAAACACAGGAGGGACAACAGCGTCGCTTACAGCAAACGATACTTTAAACGGAAATCCAGTTGTAATAGGAACTGGCGCAGGTCAAGTTAAACTGACTTTAGTCGGAACTCTTTCCAGCGGATTAACATTAAATGCAGACGGAACAGTAACTGTAGCGCCAAATACGCCGGCAGGAACTTATGACGTAGAATACAGCATCTGCGAGATCACAAATCCATCAAACTGTGATACAGTGATTTCAAAAGTTGTGGTAACAGCAGGAAATCTAGTGGCAAATGCAGACACAATTCCATCGGTTACGGCTTCAAATACAGCTCAGACTTTAGGAACAAATGTTTTTGATAATGACACTAAAAACGGATCTCCGTTAAATCCATCAGATGTAAACCTGACAGTTACAACAGCAGATCCAAAAGGATATCTAAGTTTAGATTCAAACGGAAATGTAGTTTTAGGAGCTAACGCACCAGCAGGAAATTATGAATTGACATATACAATCTGTGAGAAATTAAACCCTTCAAACTGCAGTTCAAATACTGTAGAAGTTACAGTTGGTTTACCAGTGATTGATGCAGTTACAGAAACAACAGCATCAATAAATGGAAACACAGGAGGCACAACAGCGTCGCTTACAGCAAACGATACTTTAAACGGAAACCCGGTTGTAATAGGAACTGGCGCAGGACAAGTTAAACTGACTTTAGTTGGAACTCTTGCCAGCGGATTAACATTAAACGCAGACGGAACGGTAACTGTCGCGTCAAACACGCCGGCAGGAACTTATGATGTGGAATACAGCATCTGCGAAATCACGAATCCATCAAACTGTGATACTGCACTTTCTAAAGTTGTCGTTGGTTTATCGGTTATCGATGCCGTTACAGAAACAACAACATCAATAAACGGAAACACAGGAGGCACAACAGCGTCGCTTACAGCAAACGATACTTTAAACGGAAACCCGGTTGTGATTGGAACAGGAGCAGGACAGGTCAAAGTGACTTTAGTCGGAACTCTTGCCAGCGGATTAACATTAAATGCTGACGGAACAGTAACCGTAGCACCAAACACTCAGGCAGGAACTTACGATGTAGAATACAGCATCTGCGAAATCACGAATCCATCAAACTGTGATACTGTGATTTCTAAAGTTGTGGTTGGATTATCAGTTATCGATGCCGTTACAGAAACAACAACATCAATAAACGGAAACATTGGAGGAACAACAGCCTCACTTACAGCAAACGATACTTTAAACGGAAACGCGGTTGTAATTGGAACGGGAGCAGGACAAGTTAAACAGACTTTAGTCGGAACTCTTGCCAGCGGACTAACATTAAACGCAGACGGAACGGTAACTGTAGCGCCAAATACGCCTGCAGGAACTTACGATGTAGAATACAGCATCTGCGAGATCACAAATCCATCAAACTGTGATACAGTGATTTCTAAAGTTGTGGTTACAGCAGGAAACTTGGTGGCAAATGCAGACACAATTCCATCGGTTACAGCTTCGAATACAGCCCAGACTTTAGGAACAAATGTTTTTGATAATGATACTAAAAACGGATCTCCGCTAAATCCATCAGATGTAAATCTGACAGTTACAACAGCAGATCCAAAAGGATATTTAAGTTTAGACACAAACGGAAACGTGGTTTTAGGAGCCAATGCACCCGCAGGAAATTATGAATTGACTTACACAATCTGTGAGAAATTAAATCCTACAAACTGCAGTTCAAATACTGTAGAGGTTACAGTTGGTCTGCCAGTTATCAATGCGGTTACAGAAACAACAACTTCAATAAATGGAAACATCGGAGGAACAACAGCCTCACTTACAGCAAACGATACTTTAAACGGAAACCCAGTTGTAATAGGAACGGGAGCAGGACAAGTTAAGCTGACTTTAGTCGGAACTCTTGTCAGCGGACTAACCTTAAACGCAGACGGAACAGTAACTGTTGCATCAAATACGCCGGCAGGAACTTACGATGTAGAATACAGCATCTGCGAGATCACAAATCCATCAAACTGTGATACAGTGATTTCTAAAGTTGTCGTTACAGCAGGAAACTTGGTGGCAAATGCAGACACAATTCCATCGGTTACAGCTTCAAATACAGCTCAGACTTTAGGAACAAATGTTTTTGATAATGACACTAAAAACGGATTCCCGCTAAATCCATCAGATGTAAATCTGACAGTTACAACAGCAGATCCAAAAGGATATCTAAGTTTAGATTCAAACGGAAATGTAGTTTTAGGAGCCAACGCACCGGCAGGAAATTATGAATTGACATATACAATCTGTGAGAAATTAAACCCTTCTAACTGCAGTTCAAATACTGTAGAAGTTACAGTTGGTTTACCAGTAATCGATGCCGTTACAGAAACAACAACATCAATAAACGGAAACACAGGAGGCACAACAACATCCCTTATAGTAAACGATACATTAAACGGAAATCCGGTTGTAATAGGAACTGGCGCAGGACAGGTTAAACTGACTTTAGTTGGAACTCTTGCCAGCGGATTAACCTTAAACGCAGACGGAACAGTAACTGTAGCGCCAAACACGCCTGCAGGAACTTATGATGTAGAATACAGCATCTGCGAGATCACAAATCCATCAAACTGTGATACTGTGATTTCAAAAGTTGCGGTTACAGCAGGAAATTTAGTGGCAAACACAGACACAATTCCATCGGTTACAGCTTCAAATACAGCTCAGACTTTAGGAACAAATGTTTTTGATAATGACACTAAAAACGGATTGCCGCTAAATCCATCAGATGTAAATCTGACAGTTACAACAGCAGATCCAAAAGGATATTTAAGTTTAGATTCAAATGGAAATGTGGTTTTAGGCGCTAACGCACCGGCAGGAAATTATGAATTGACATATACAATCTGTGAGAAATTAAATCCTACTAACTGCAGTTCAAATACTGTAGAAGTTACAGTTGGTTTACCGGTTATCGATGCCATTACAGAAACAACAACATCAATAAACGGAAACATTGGAGGCACAACGATTTCGTTGACGACAAATGATACTTTAAACGGTAATCCTGTAATAATAGGAACAAATGCGGGTGAAGTTAAGTTGACTTTAGTTGGAACACTTCCTAGTGGCTTAACATTAAATACTGATGGAACCGTTACGGTTGCACCAAATACACCAGCAGGAAATTACAATGTTGAATACAGCATCTGTGAGGTTTCAAATCCAACAAATTGCGATTCTGTGATTTCGGTAGTAGTTGTTAATGCTGGAACTCTAGTTGCAAACGAAGATATTGTAACAACTGCAGTTGGCATTAATATACCGCAGACACTTATTAATATTTTTACAAATGATACTAAAAATGGACAGTCTTTAGTTCCTTCAGATGTAAATCTGACAGTTACAACGGCAGATCCAAAAGGATATTTGGTATTGAATCCAGACGGAACAGTAACACTTAATCCGAATGCACCAGCAGGAACTTACGAGCTTACTTATACGATCTGCGAGAAATTGAATCCATCAAATTGCAGTTCAAATAATGTAAAAGTAACGGTTACAGAACCAAAAATGACAGTAATAGCAGATAGTTATTGCGCGAATAATGTTCCGTATGTTAACTACAGCGTTACTCCAGATAATTTTACAACAACTAATTTATTAACCATAAATTGGATAGACAGTGCGAATAATGTTGTGGCAACTCAAACCAACTTACCATTAAGTGGATCTGTTTTATGGCCAGGTGCAACTGTTGATGGCAGAGGAAACGGAGAAGACTGGCCAGGCTGGGTTTTAAATAACGATCAATGGACAGAAGGTGCTGACGGATTTGAATTAACAAGACCTGGAGTTACAATGCAATTTGTATTGAATCCAACGGTAAATGTTTCGGTAACATATCCAGATAATCAGACAGGATGTAACGCACGTCCACCATTCTCGATCAAAGCAAATGACGATAACGCTGGACCGCTTGACGTGAAAAAAGATGTGAATGCAATGGTTAACATTTTCACGAACGATATTTTGAACGGAATAAAACCAAACGTATCAGATGTAGTTTTAACAACGGTGATTCCAAACGCAAACTTGATTTTAAATCCAAATGGTTCAATCAGCGTTTTACAAGACACGCCAAATGGAGAATATAAATTAACGTATCAAATTTGTGAAGCAGCAAATACGTCAAACTGTAGTCAGGCAGTAGTTACAGTTATGGTCGTAAATAGTGTAGAGCCAATTACACCAGCAGAGCCTCAGCTAGCTCTGACAAACGATACTAATATAAGTGTTGACGGAATCAACGGTTCATTAGAGTTTGTAAATGTTTTAGACAATGATTTACTGAACGGACAACCAATCAATCCTGCCGATGTTACTGTTTCGCCAGTAACAATCAATTCGAATTTTGAATGGAATGCTGACGGAACCGTTAATGTAAAACCAAATACACCTGGAGGTAATTATGCTTTAACATATCAAGTGTGTGTAAAAGGAAGTACAACAAATTGTGCGACAGCAGTTTTAAATGTTTTTGTTGAAGTTCCTGCGATTGCAGTAATCAAAACAGCAGTATTTAATGACGAAAATCAAAGTGGTTACGCAAATGCTGGTGAGACCATTACATACACATTTACAGTTACAAACACAGGTAATGTTCCATTAACAAACATTAAAATTACTGACCCATTAACTGGAGTAGTAGTTTCTGGACAACCAATTAGTCTTGCTGTAAACGAATCGAATAATACTAATTTCTCAGCTGTTTATAAAATAACACAAGAAGACATTAACCGAGGAAAAGTGAGCAATCAAGCAAGCGTTCAAGGTCAGAGTCAAAGAGGAGTTGTAGTAGAAGACTTGTCAGATGACATGAGTAATAGCGGTGACAATCCAACTGTTCTAGATGTAAACGGATGTGTGATTAAAGTATTCAATGCTTTCTCTCCAAACGGAGATGCTAAAAATGCAAGATTCTACATTCAAGGTTTAGAATGTTATCCTAACAATACGGTTGAGATTTACAACCGATGGGGAGTTCTGGTTTTCAGTATAGATCAGTACAACAATCAAGATCGAGTTTTTGTTGGATATTCAGACGGACGTTCAACTGTTAAACAATCAGAAGGTCTTCCGGTCGGAACTTATTTCTATATCCTGAAATACAAAGACAACGATTCAAACCCGCACGAACAATCAGGATACTTATACATTAATAAATAAAATAAATTTCGGCTTAGTTTCCGGCTAAGCCGTTTTTTTAAAACTTGATAAATGAAAAAATTAATTTTAGTTTTTATGTTTTTTACAGTTGTGTGTTCGGCTCAGCAAGACGCTCAGTTCACACAATATATGTACAATACAATAGAAATCAATCCTGCTTATGCTGGTTCGAGAGGAGTTTTGAGTGTCTTTGGTTTGTACCGTACACAATGGGTTGGGCTGGATGGAGCTCCAAAAACGGGGACTTTTTCTATAAATACACCGCTTAATAATAATAAACTTGGACTTGGGCTTTCTTTGGTTAATGATAAAATCGGACCAACAACTGAAAATACTTTGTCTGCAGATTTCTCGTATACAGTACCAACGTCAGAAAATTTTAAATTGTCTTTCGGAATAAAAGGAACGGCAAATATGTTCAATCTAGATGCAAGTAAGCTGAGTTATGAAGACCAAGACGATCCTCAATTTCAGGATTTGAAAAATAAATTTTCGCCAAATATTGGAGCTGGTATTTACTACCATTCAGACCGTGCTTATATCGGATTATCGGTTCCTAATTTTATTGAAACCAATCGTTACGATGATAATGATACGGCCATCTTTAAAGAAAAAATCAACTATTATTTAATTGCAGGTTATGTATTTAATCTGGATCGTTTAGAATACATCAAATTCAAACCAGCCTTAATGACCAAAATGGTAGAAGGAGCGCCTTTGCAGGTAGATGTTTCAGGAAACTTTATGTTTAACGACAAATTTGTTCTTGGAGTTGCTTATCGCTGGAGTGCATCTGTGAGTGCAATGGCAGGATTTCAAATCACCGACGGATTGTATTTAGGATATGGTTACGATCATGAAACAACACAATTGAGAAAATACAATTCAGGTTCGCATGAAGTTTTCTTAAGATTTGAGTTTTTAAAAAATTATAATAAAATGATATCTCCAAGATTCTTTTAATAAAACCTATGGAAGTAAAAAAAATAAGTCTGGTCTTTTTGTTATGGAGTATTTTTTCGACAGTAAATGCTCAAAATCCGTTTACAGGTCTTAGCATAAAAGATGCCGATAAAAAGTATGAAGAATATGCTTATGCAGATGCCATAAAAGCATACGAAAGCTTAGTAAACGCTTCAAAAAATGACGACAAAATAGTACAGCGTCTTGCCAATTCTTATTATTTTAACGGCGACTTAACGGGCGCTTTAAAATGGTACGACGAACTTTTTAAAATAAAAGAAGATCAAGATACAGAAACATTGTACCGTTATGCGCAATGTTTAAAATCGGCTGGAAATTATCGTAAAGCAGATGAAGTACTGCAAAAATTCAATCAAAAAGCGGTTTTAGAAAAAAGAGCCGATTTGATTCGAAACGACAAAAACTATCTGGAGGGAATAAAAGAAAATTCAGGAAGATATGAAGTCGCAGATGCTGGAATCAATTCGAGTCTTTCGGATTACGGAAGTGTGATCTACAACAATAAAATTGTCTTTACTTCTGCAAGAGACACAGGCGGCATTGCAAGATCTAATTTTAAATGGACCAATACATCTTTTTCAAAATTATACGCTTCCGATTTAAAATCTGATGGAAGTGTTGGAAAAGTAATTCCTTTTGAAAAAAAGAAAAACGAAAAATTCAATGTTTCGACACCCGTTTTTACAAAAGATGGAAGAACAATGTATTTTACCCGAAATAATTTTACAGACGGTAAAAGAGGAAGAAATGATAAAAATGTTACGCTTTTAAAATTGTATAAAGCAGAACTTATTGATGAGGAATGGAAAAACGTAAAAGAACTTCCTTTCAACAGTGATCAATACAGTACGGCGCATCCAGCTTTGAGCATAGACGAAAAAACATTGTATTTTGCTTCAGATATGCCGGGAACTTTAGGGCAGTCGGATATTTATAAAGTTAAAATTAATGGAGACGGAAGTTTTGGAACTCCAGAAAATTTAGGGCCTTCAATTAACACCGAAGGAAGAGAAACATTCCCGTTTGTTTCGGGCGAAAACGAATTGTATTTTGCTTCAGACGGGCGCCCAGGTCTTGGCGGACTGGATATTTTTGTTACCAGAATAAAAGGCGAAAATGTTTTTGATGAAGTTCTAAATATCGGAGAACCTGTAAACAGTAAACAAGACGATTTTGCTTTTACAATCGATACCAAAAACAGAAATGGTTTCTTTTCTTCAAACAGAGAAAACGGACATGGTTTAGACGATATTTACCGATTTACAGAAACAAAAAGATTGTACTGCGAGCAGAATTTATCTGGAAAAGTAACTGATGAAGAGTCAAGAGAGGTTTTAGCCAATACCTCTTTAACTTTGTTCAATGATAAATTTGACGTTGTTGGAACAGTTGTTTCAAATGAATATGGAAATTATACTTTCCCAAATATAAAATGTGGAAAAAAATATACCATTAGAACATCCAAAACAGATTATAATGCGAAAGAAGTTTCGGTAAACCTTAAAAAAGAAAACGGAGACACTTCACTACAGATTTCACTGCATAAAGTATTTATACCGCTTGCGACAAAAGCGATTGAAATTAAAAAAGTAGCAATAAGTCCTGTAAAATTGGGAGCAATAAAAGTAGGTGCAGATTTAGCTAAATTATTGAATCTGCCAATGAACTTTTTTGATTTAGGAAAAGCAACAATCAAAAAAACATCAGAACCGCAATTACAGAAAGTTGTCGATCTTTTAAATCAATATCCAACCGTTAAGTTAGATATTCGTTCGCATACCGACAGCCGTTCGTCTTCAGAAAGCAATCAAATTCTTTCTGAAAAAAGAGCACAATCAACCAAAAGCTGGCTCGTTTCTAAAGGAATAGATGAAAGCAGATTATCAGCAAAAGGTTATGGCGAAACACAATTAGTAAATAAATGTGCAGATGGAGTAAAGTGCACCGAAAAACAACACATGCAGAATAGAAGAAGTGAGTTTATTATAACTACTTTATAAGATATTCAAATATTGATATTATAAGGGTTGTCTCAATGGCAACCCTTTTTTTATCTATAAATATTCCGCCCCGCTGGGGCTAAATTTCTGTGGACATTTGTTGCATCTCTATAAATATATCATCCCTCTGGGATTTTCTGCATAAAGCTCTGGAAGAGCCAAATATTTATAGAAATGGAATAAAACCATAAAAATAAAGCCTGTAAAGCTCTGGAAGAGCGAAATGTTTATAGAATTAGAATAGAAGCAGAGAGATAAAGCTCCAGCGGAGCGACATATTCAAAGCTGTTTTAATCATTTACAATATAAGAATCTTCATTACACAAAAGATCAAATTCACTTAAAAACTCCATTTCATGAAGGGGAATCAGTTGTACTATTATCTCTAAAATAAGTGCTACATCTATAGCATTTTTATTGGTTTGAGAAATCTTATTCGCTTCTTGATTGAGTGCGAGAATACACAACCGAAGCATATCAACAATAACATATCCCAGTTCAGAATAATTCATAAAATTAAGCGCTGCAATATTGGTTTTTGATTGATCATTTTTTGGTTTTAATGTTTTGAAATAAAGAGACGTTAATCTTTTGAGTTGTTCTAAATTTTTGATTTCATTGGTTTCCATATTCATTTTTCATTGGTAAATAAGATATTTTTTCTTTCAGACAAGTTCCAACTTTCAATTTTAACGATCGAAATAGGATAATATTTGGTAGTTCAAAACTTGTTAAATTTTAAAAGTCAAACCTACTAAATGTTTATTGAATAGAGGTAGACATATATGTCGGGTTTAGTTTTTTTATAAATAGAAAAAGGGAAAAGTTAAAAAACCTCATTTTTCACAAAAAAGCCTTTTAAAATATTTCCTTCGTTGTCGTATGTTTTTCGAAATCTAAAATACATTGTATTTTGTTTAAAATGAATGTGTTATAATTTTAAAAAAGCAAGTTCTCAGTCAATCGTGTCTTTTTTTGTTTTAACTTTATGTTTCTAAAATTTTTCGGATATGACTGTAAATCAAATATTAAACGCAAAAGGAAGAAATGTATTTTCGGTACTTTCAACAACAACAGTTTATGAAGCTTTGAAAGTAATGGGAGAAAAAAACATTGGTGCAATCCTCGTTATAGACGAAAATAACCTTAAAGGAATATTGTCTGAAAGAGACTACGCAAGAAAAGTAATATTAAAAGACAGATCGTCAAAAGAAACTTTTGTGCATGAAATTATGGAAAGCAATGTTTTTACGGTCAGTTTATGCAATAATATTGAAGACTGCATGGAATTGATGAGCTCAAAAAGAATCAGACATCTCCCTGTCGTAGATGACGGAGTCGTAGTCGGAATCATCTCAATCAGCGATGTAGTTAAGGCAATTATCGAGATTCAGAAAGATACCATTCATCATTTAAATTCTTATATTTCACAATAAAAGAAATTCAAAAAATAACTTTTTAATAATAGTCCAAGGTATATTGGACTATTTTTTTGAATTATTCGGAATGTAATTAAAAAAAAGAAAACGCTAAAAAGGTGCCTTTTTAAAACAAGACTTATATCTTTGTAAGCTAGAATAAAAGCTAAAAATAATGAACAAAGAGAGTAAAAGAAGAGAAGCGCTTCAGTATCACGCAGAGCCGACTCCAGGAAAAATTCAAGTAGTTCCAACAAAAAAATACGCAACCCAGAGAGATTTATCTTTGGCTTATTCGCCAGGAGTTGCAGAGCCGTGTTTAGAAATTGCAGCAAACAAAGAAGACGTTTACAAGTATACAGCAAAAGGAAATTTAGTTGCCGTAATCTCAAACGGTACAGCGGTTTTAGGTCTTGGAGATATTGGTCCAGAAGCTGGAAAACCAGTTATGGAAGGAAAAGGTCTTTTGTTTAAAATATTCTCTGATATTGACGTTTTTGATATCGAAGTAGATACTAAAAATGTTGAAGAATTTATTCAGACCGTAAAAAATATTGCTCCAACTTTTGGAGGAATCAATCTAGAAGATATTAAAGCGCCAGAATCTTTCGAAATTGAAAGAAGATTAATAGAAGAATTAGACATTCCGGTAATGCACGATGACCAGCACGGAACAGCAATTATCTCTTCTGCGGCTTTAATCAACGCACTAGAATTAGCAGGAAAAAAAGCTGAAGACGTAAAAATGGTAGTTTCGGGAGCAGGTTCGGCTGCAATCGCTTGTACCGATTTATATGTTTCTTTGGGTGTAAAAGTAGAGAATATTTTAATGTACAACAGTAAAGGACTTTTAACAAAAGACAACCCTTCACTTTCAGATTTACAATTAAAATATGCAATTGACGGCGCTAAAATTGAATTAGCAGAAGCTGTAAAAGATGCAGACGTTTTCATCGGATTATCTTCAGGAGATATTTTATCACCGGCAATGTTATTGTCAATGGCAAAAAATCCTATTGTTTTTGCAATGGCAAATCCAAATCCAGAAATCGATTATAATCTTGCTGTAGAAACAAGAAAAGACGTTATTATGGCTACGGGACGTTCTGATTTTCCTAATCAGGTAAATAACGTTCTTGGTTTCCCTTATATTTTTAGAGGAGCACTTGACGTAAGAGCTACAAAAATTAACGAAGCAATGAAAATGGCGGCTGTAAAAGCTTTAGCTATTTTGGCAAAAGAACCAGTTCCTGAGCAGGTAAACGTGGCTTATGGAGCAACAAAATTAGGATTCGGACAAGAATATATTATTCCTAAACCATTTGATCCTCGTTTGATTACAGTTGTTGCGCCGGCAGTAGCAAGAGCAGCAATGGAGTCTGGCGTAGCCAAAAATCCTATTACCGACTGGGCAGCTTATGAAGATGTGCTTCGCGAACGTATGGGTAACGACAACAAAATGGTGCGTTTAATTACAAACCGTGCTAAATTAGATCCTAAACGTATTGTTTTTGCTGAGGCAGATCAATTAAATGTATTAAAAGCAGCGCAGATTGTTTATGAAGACGGAATCGGTTTCCCGATTTTATTAGGAAACAAAGAAGTTATTTTAGAATTAAAAGCAGAATTAGGCTTTGATGCTGATCTTGAAATCATTGACCCTAAAACTGATGAAGAAGAAGAAAGACGCAATCGTTTTGCTAATTCATTCTGGGAGTCCAGAGAACGCAGAGGTGTTTCAAAATTAGATGCACAAAAATTCATGCGCGAGAGAAACTATTTCGCAGCAATGATGGTAAATGAAGGCGAAGCAGATGCTTTAGTTACAGGACATTCTAGAAGTTATCCATCTGTGGTAAAACCAATGATGCAATTGATTCCAAAGGCGCAAAATGCTTCTTTAATTGCTACAGCAAACATGATGTTGACATCACGTGGTCCGATGTTCTTATCAGATACTGCAATCAATATTAATCCATCTGCACAGGATTTGGTAAATATTGCTGTAATGACTTCAAAAACAGCTAAAATGTTTGGAGTTGAGCCAGTTATTGCAATGGTTTCATTCTCAAATTTTGGATCTTCGACAAGCGAAAGCGCTTCAAAAGTAAGAGAAGCGGTTGCTTATTTACATAAAAATCATCCAGAAATGATTGTTGATGGAGAAATTCAGGCAGATTTTGCTTTGAATCCAGAAATGCTTCAAGAAAAATTTCCATTCTCTAAATTAGCAGGTAAAAAAGTAAATACTTTGATTTTCCCTAACTTAGAATCGGCTAATATCACTTACAAATTATTGAAAGAATTGTACAAAGTGAATTCTATTGGACCAATCATGATGGGTATGGGTAAACCAGTTCACATTTTCCAATTAGGGGCAAGTGTAGAAGAAATGGTGAATATGGCGGCGATCGCAGTTATTGATGCTCAGGAAAAAGAAATTAAAAAAAATAAATTAGCACAATAATATTCCCAAAACGGATTGGATTAAATTGTGCTATTTTTATTGCATTTTTGTTATATTTGATTCGAATACATAATAGTTATGATAGCACATTTGCAAGGAAAACTAGTTGAAAAAAATCCTACGGAGGTAGTGATTGATTGTGGAGGTGTTGGTTATCAGGTAAATATATCTTTGCACACCTTCTCTTTAATTCCAAATTCCGATTTTATAAAATTGTATACGCATCTTCAAATCAAAGAAGATGCGCATACTTTATATGGTTTTGCAGAAAAATCAGAAAGAGAAATTTTTAGAATGCTGCTTTCTGTTTCTGGTATAGGCGCAGGAATAGCAAGAACGATGCTTTCTTCTATAGAACCAAAACAAATTATCAACGCAATAGCTTCTGGAGATGTGGCTGTAATCCAGTCTATCAAAGGGATTGGAAACAAAACAGCTCAGAGAGTTATACTTGATTTAAAAGAAAAAGTTCTTAAATTATACGATTTAGACGAAGTTTCCGTTGTACAAAACAATAGAAACAGAGATGAAGCGTTATCTGCTTTAGAAGTTTTAGGATTTGTCCGTAAAGCTTCTGAAAAAGTTGTCGAAAAAATTGTCAAAGACGATCCCGAAGCTACTGTTGAAACCATTATCAAAAGAGCTTTAAAAAACTTATAAATTCATTTTATATAAAAGAATTCTATGCGTAAAATTTGTATTTTGTTGCTGGTCTTACTCTGCGGTAATGTTTTGCGTTCGCAGGTAAATCCCGCGACTCAAGATACAACGAAAACTCAATTTTCTAAAGGTAAAATTGAGATCGATGATCCTCCAAGTATTTTGTCTGCTTACAGATATGACCCTATTACAGATCGCTATATTTATTCTAGCTCTGTAGATGGATTTTCTATCAATTATCCTTTAATTTTAACACCGCAAGAATACGAAGATTTACTTTTGAAAGAATCCAGAAGAGATTATTTCAGAAAAAAATCTGATGCCATAGATGGTAAAAAGCAAGGCGCAGAAGCGGCGAAGAAAGATCTTCTTCCTCGATATTATATCAATTCCAGTCTTTTCGAAAGCATCTTTGGAAGTAATACAATCGACGTAAAACCAACAGGTTCCGTAGAAATGGACTTAGGTTTGCGTTACACCAAACAAGATAATCCTGCTTTTTCTCCAAGAAATAGATCGAGTCTTACTTTTGACTTCGATCAGAGAATCAGTATGAGTTTGATGGGTAAAATTGGAACCCGTTTAGAAGTAAATGCCAATTATGACACACAATCAACTTTTGCTTTTCAAAACCTTTTTAAATTAGCGTACACTCCTACTGAAGATGATATTATTCAGAAAGTAGAAGTCGGTAATGTCAGCATGCCTTTAAATAGTACTTTGATAAGAGGTGCGCAAAGTTTATTTGGTGTTAAAACACAACTGCAATTTGGCCGAACAACAGTTACGGGAGTTTTCTCAGAACAAAAGTCTCAAACCAAAAGTATAGTCGCAGAAGGTGGAGGCACAGTGCAGAACTTCGATTTATTTGCATTAGATTACGATAATGACCGACATTTCTTCTTGTCTCAATATTTTAGAGATAAATATGATGCTTCTTTAGCTAGTTACCCTGTAATTCAAAGCCGCGCTCAAATTACAAGGATAGAAGTTTGGGTAACCAACAAACAAAATAGAGTTACAACTAACAATAATAACTTAAGAAATATTATTGCACTTCAGGATTTAGGTGAAGGGCAGCTTACCAGAGTTCCAGATAATGAAGTGGTAGTAATCAGTTCAACAGCGGGATTTTTTAATGGTCAGGCTATAGATTCTCCAACAGACAATAAGAATAATAAATACAATCCTAAAGAAATTGGGCAGGCCGGTTCTTTTTTAAATTCTAATATTAGAGAGATTGTTACTGTAAAATCTGGATTTAATAATGCCAACGTAAGTGAAGCAACCGATTATTCTGTTCTTGAAAATGCTAGAAAGTTAACATCAACTGAATTTACTTACAATCCACAATTAGGATATATCTCTTTACAGCAGCGTCTGGCAAATGACGAGATTCTGGCTGTGGCTTATGAATATACAGAGGGTGGACAAGTTTATCAAGTTGGAGAATTCGGAAGTGATGGTGTTGACGCTACTGTAGTAACAGGAAACAACAACGCTAATCAGGCGATTATTACTCAAAGTTTGATTTTAAAAATGCTTAAAAGCAGTTTAACAAACGTACAGAATCCGGTTTGGAATCTGATGATGAAAAACGTTTATCAAATTCCGCAGGCTTATCAAATCAAGCAAGAAGATTTTAGATTAAATATTCTTTACACAGATCCATCACCAATAAATTATATCACGCCGGTTCAAGGGTCTACATTCCCGCCAAACCCAGCTCCCGATATGAAAGTGACAGATACACCTTTATTGAATGTATTTGATATTGATAGATTGAATTATAATAACGATCCTCAAACAGGAGGAGACGGATTCTTTGATTACGTTCCAGGGATTACGGTAGACGTTCAAAATGCCCGAATTATTTTTACCAGAAAAGAACCTTTTGGAGAACGTCTTTTTGAAAAATTAAAAGCAAGCCCAGGAGAAAATTATAATGATCCAACAACTTATAATGCCAATCAGAGAAAATATGTATTCCGTACCATGTATCGAAATACACAGGCAGTATCATTACAAGACAGTGATAAAAATAAGTTCTTGCTGAGAGGAAAATACAAATCGTCGGGCTCCAACGGAATTCCGATCGGAGCATTTAATGTACCGCAAGGATCAGTGGTTGTAATGGCGGCCGGAAGAAGATTGGTAGAAGGAATAGATTATAGTGTCGATTACCAATTAGGAAGAGTACAGATTTTAGATCCGTCACTTCAAGCGTCAAACACACCAATCGAAGTATCATTAGAAAACAATTCTATCTTCGGACAACAGACCAGAAGATTTATGGGCTTTAATATAGAACATAAATTTTCGGACAAGTTTGTTGTGGGCGGAACGTATTTAAAAATGACAGAACGTCCTTTTACTCAAAAATCGAGTTACGGACAAGAATCTGTTAATAATACCATATTTGGTTTCAACGGAAATTATTCAACAGAAGTTCCGTTTTTAACAAGATTAGCAAATAAACTTCCAAATATAGATACAGATGTTCCTTCAAATCTTTCGATAAGAGGAGAGGTAGCATTTTTAAAACCAGATGCACCAAAGGCAAGTGATTTTGAAGGTGAAGCAACTATTTACATTGATGACTTCGAAGGTACCCAGACCACAATCGATATGAGATCGGCGTATGCTTGGAGTTTGTCTTCAACACCGTTTATAAATTCGGCAAACGACAATACATTTAATGCTGGTTCAAGTACTTTAGAATACGGTTTTAAACGTGCAAAATTGGCTTGGTATACGATTGATCCTATTTTCTATACCTCAAAACCATCTGGTATTACAAACGACGATTTGTCCTTGAATACTACGAGAAGAATTTACAGTAGAGAGTTGTATCCAAATACGGATATTGCACAAGGGCAGCTTCAGGTGATTAATACATTAGATTTGACCTATTTTCCATCAGATAGAGGGCCATACAATAATAATCCAAGTTTTGCTTCAAGTAATCCGGCAACAAATTTTGGAGGAATTATGCGTGCTTTAAACTCGACAAATTTTGAACAAGGAAATGTCGAATATATTCAGTTTTGGGTATTAGATCCGTATGTTGGAAATGGAGAAGCAGCAGCAAGTAATAGTGGAAAAATTTATTTCAATTTAGGTGAAGTTTCTGAGGATGTTTTAAAAGACGGTAGAAAACAATATGAAAATGGATTAGGTCCAGATCAGGTTATGGTTAATCCACAGCCACTTTGGGGAGACGTTCCTGCGTCGCAATCTTTAATTTATGCCTTTGATACAAATCCTGAAAATCGTAAAAACCAAGACGTCGGTTTAGATGGTTTACCAGATTCTAAAGAAGCTGTAGTTTATAATAATTATGCTGGTGAAGCAGATCCTGCAGCAGATAATTATACCTATTATTTGAATACTGATGGCAGTGTTTTGAATCGTTACAAAAAATATAACGGAACAGAAGGAAACTCAGCGGTAAGCGTTGATGATCCAAATCGTGGTTCAACGACACTTCCAGATGTTGAAGATATTAATCGTGACAATACTATGAGTACGATTAATGCTTATTATGAATATAGTATTGATTTAAGGCCGGGAATGCAGGTTGGAGAAAACTATATTACAGATATTCGTGAGCCAGAAGATGTTGGAAATGTAGAATTGCCAAACGGAACTACAACACGCGCAAGATGGATTCAGTTTAAAATTCCAGTTTCGCAGCCAAAAAATACAATTGGAAACATTACCGATTTTAAATCGATTCGTTTCATGCGTATGTTTATGACTGGTTTTAATGATCAAATGACTGTTCGTTTTGGGGCTTTAGATTTAGTAAGAGGAGAATGGAGAAAGTATACAGGAACTCTTGATGCAAATGATGTAAATCCTGATGATGACGGAACTGAATTTGATGTTGCAGCAGTTAATATTCAAGAAAATGGAACTAAATGTCCGGTTAACTATGTAATTCCTCCAGGAGTTCAAAGAGAGCAGCTTTACAATAATAACACAATCATCAATCAAAATGAACAATCATTAGCGTTAAGAATTGGCGGTAATGGTTTGGAGTACCAAGATTCGAGAGCCGTTTTTAAAAGTGTAAGTGTTGACATGCGTCAGTACAAAAAATTAAAAATGTTCCTTCACGCAGAATCACTTCCAAGAGAAGTTGCTCTTGCAGATGATGAAATGATTGGTTTTATTCGTTTTGGTAACGATTTTACGCAGAACTTTTATCAAATTGAGATACCATTAAAAGTAACTCCAACAGGAGGATCCTGTACTATTAGTCCAGATCAGGTTTGGATGGAAGATAACAATATAGAGGTTGCTCTGGAGTTATTGACCAAGATGAAAATTAAAGCGATGCCAATAGATCCTACATCGGATAAACGTGATATTAACGGAATTTACTATCCCGATCTTGATCCTGAAGCAGAAGGGGGTGACGGAAGTGAAAGACTCCGATTAGGTATAAAAGGTAATCCAAATTTTGGATTGGTTCGAAACTTAATGGTGGGTGTAAAAAGCACGACATTGCATAAAGGTCTAGTCGGGGAAGTTTGGTTTAATGAGCTTCGTATGTCTGATCTGGAAAATAAAGGCGGTATGGCTGCATTGTTAAATGTTGATACCAATATGGCCGATTTTGCGACACTTTCTGCATCAGGGAAAAAGAGTACGATTGGTTTCGGATCTCTAGAGCAAGGTGCCAACGAAAGAGATCGTGAAGATATTCAGCAATATAACATTGTGACAAACTTGAATTTAGGAAAATTGCTTCCGCAGAAATGGGGTATCAATCTGCCATTTAATTATGCGATTGGAGAAGAAGTAATCACACCAGAATACGATCCGTTTAATCAAGATATTAAATTAGATCAATTGTTGAGAGAAACGACAGATGCTAATGAAAGAGAAAATATCAGAACTCGTGCGGTAGATTATACAAAACGTAAAAGTATCAACTTTATCGGGGTTAGAAAAGATAGAGCGCCAGAACAGAAACCTCATGTTTATGATGTTGAGAATTTTACTTTTTCTCAATCTTATAACCAAGTCGAACGCCATGATTATGAAGTTGAAGATTACGAAGACGAGCAATCGAATACTTCTGTAAACTATGCTTATACATTTCAGCCAAAAGAGGTAGTTCCGTTTAAGAAAACCAAATTCATGAAAACAAGTGAGTATTGGAAAATTCTGAGCGATATTAATTTTAATTATCTTCCTTCTAATATTTCATTTAATTCAAATATTATTAGACAAAGCAATCGTCAGCAGTATAGACAAGTTGATAATGTACCGGGAATAGAAATTGATCCTCTCTATCGTAGAAACTTTGCGTTTAATTACCAATATGGTTTCGGATTTAATCTGACAAAATCATTAAAATTAAACTACAGCGCAGCATCAAATAATATCGTGAGAAATTTCATGAATGATGATAATACGCCAAAAGAAGATTTTAATATCTGGGATGATTATTTGAATATTGGTACACCAAATCAGCATTTGCAGCAATTGGTTTTAAACTATGAAATTCCGCTTTATAAAATTCCGGTTTTAGGCTTTATAAAAGCAAGTTATTCGTATACGGCAGATTACAATTGGCAGCGTTCATCAACAGCATTGTCTGAGTTTGTTGATGTAGATGGAGTAACTTGGAACTTAGGTAACACAGTTCAAAATGCTAACTCGAATACATTTACTTCTACTTTGAATATGAATACATTGTATAAGTATTTAGGATTGGTGCCAGGAGCTAAAAAAACAGCTAAAGCGAAACCAGCTGGACCGCCAAAACCAGGGGAGAAAATTGTAAATACGGCAAAACCAACCGTAAGCAGTAGTCCGTTTTATGATGGTTTAATTGGTGTTTTAACGAGTGTTAAAAACATACAGGTTAACTATACTAAAAACAGCGGAACAGTTTTACCGGGTTATTTGCCAGGAGTTGGTTTCTTCGGGTCGTCAAAACCTTCTTTGGGATTCGTTTTTGGTAGTCAGGACGATATTCGTTATGAAGCGGCTAAAAATGGATGGTTAACCAATTATCAGGAATTCAACCAGAATTATACACAAGTATCTAATAAAATTTTAAAAGTAACAGCTAACGTTGATTTGTTTCCAGATTTGAAAATTGATTTGGCAATGGATCGTTCTTACTCTGAAAATTCTTCGGAACAATATACGGTTAGAGATTCTATTGGCAGTTTGCATTATAAGCAATTGTCTCCTTATACTTACGGAATGTTTTCGATTTCGACTGTATTGATCAAAACTTCTTTTTCTACAAGTAACGCGACAGAATCTGCTGCTTTTGATGATTTTAGAAGTAATCGTTTGGTAATAGCAAATCGTTTGGCAGAGGAACGTTATGGAGGAGGGCCGATTCCTAGATACGATGCGGCAGCGCTTCCAAATGAAGACACTACTGCACCTATTGAAGATCTTGCAAATCCAAATAATACGCAAAGAAAGTTAATCCAATCAAACGATGGTTATCCGATAGGTTATACGAAAAGCAATCAAGCAGTACTGCTACCATCGTTCTTAGCGGCTTACACAGGGAAGGATGCCTCAGGTGCTTCAACAAGTATTTTTAGAAGTTTTCCGATTCCAAACTGGAGTATTAAGTATAACGGATTGATGCGCTATAAATTCTTTAAAGACAAATTTAAACGTTTTTCTTTACAGCATAATTACAAAGCGTCGTACACGATTAACCAATTTAGATCTAATTTTGATTATACAGAAAATCCAAACGGGCAGGACGTTAATAACAATTTCTATAATAAAACGGTTATGTCGAATGTCAATTTAGTAGAGCAGTTTAGTCCGCTTATTAGAGTTGATTTTGAGTTTAAGAGTTCGCTGCGATTGTTGACAGAAATCAAAAAAGACCGCGCGCTTTCGATGAGTTTTGATAACAATCTGCTTACCGAAGTAAAAGGGGTAGAATATGTAGTTGGTTTAGGTTATAGATTTAAAGATGTAATTTTCTCTTCTAGACTGGCAGATAGTCCGACAGGAATTATAAAAAGTGATATTAATATTAAAGCTGATTTTTCTTTTAGAAATAACGAAACTTTGGTAAGATATTTAGATTACGATAATAACCAGCTGGCAGCGGGTCAGAATATCTGGACTTTAAAATTAACGGCAGATTATGCTTTCAGTAAAAACCTGACTGCAATATTTTACTATGATCATTCGTTCTCTAAAGCAGTTATTTCGACATCATTCCCATTAACAAATATTAGATCAGGCTTTACACTTCGTTATAATTTCGGAAATTAAATTTAGAATTCTAAACAAGATTTCATTAGAAGATTATTACATTTGTGGCTATAATTTTAAATAATCAATTTTCAAACATACTATTATGAGCATACCAGCAAATTTAAAGTACACAAAAGATCACGAATGGGTTAGCATCGAAGGAGATGTTGCGACTGTAGGAATTACTCATTTTGCACAAAAAGAGTTAGGAGATATCGTGTATGTTGAGGTAGAAACTTTAGATCAAACACTTTCAAAAGATGAGGTTTTTGGAACTGTTGAGGCTGTAAAAACAGTTTCTGATTTATTTTTACCATTAACAGGTGAAATCATTGCTTTTAATGAAGATTTAGAAAGTGCTCCAGAAACAGTAAATTCTGATCCTTACGGAGATGGATGGATGATTAAAATTAAAATTGCTGATGCTTCAGAAATTGACACTTTATTGTCTGACCAAGCGTATAAAGAATTAATCGGTGCCTAAACAATTACTGCTTATTTGGGCAATTATCTGCTCCGGAATTATTACTTATTTCTGTCTTACAGATTCAAGTAATATCCCAGTAATTAATTTTCCGAGTATAGATAAAATTGTTCATTTCTGTTTTCATTTCGGATT
Organism: Flavobacterium artemisiae; assembly: GCF_042678225.1. Lineage (NCBI taxonomy): Bacteria > Pseudomonadati > Bacteroidota > Flavobacteriia > Flavobacteriales > Flavobacteriaceae > Flavobacterium > Flavobacterium artemisiae. The sequence goes on from NZ_JBHUDZ010000012.1 coordinate 805,414, forward strand.
TACGGTTTCGTGGATTTTATTCTTCAAAAAAGAATTAAAAGGAAAAGAAGCAGATGATTTTAAAGCCTATTTGATCTCGTTTATATTTTCTGTCTTTTTCGGAATTACGATAGAAATACTGCAAAGCATTTTTACGACCACAAGAGCGGCAGATGTAACGGATATTTTGGCAAATGCATTAGGTGCAGTTGTGGCAGTCTTTTCGGCCATAGGTTTTAAAAAGCAAATCGATAAAATATAATATTTTAAACCCACTTAGGTGGGTTTTTTATTACAGGAAAATCAAACTTTAGAAAAAGCTGTTTTTTTCAATATAAAATGTACTTTTGTGCTGGTTTTCTGCAACTTCAATCGCGATGAACATAAAGCAATATTTGGATTCAACTTATTTAAAAACTGCCTCGCAAGCTGGACTTAGCGAAGCAGAAAATACTGTTGTGGTTCAAAATGCAATTAGCGAAGCCATTCAAGAAGGTTTTAAGCTGATCATGATTCGTCCCGAGTACGTTTCAATGGCAAAAAAAATGATTGTCGAGGCAAATTCAGTTTTACTGGTAGGAACTGTAATTGATTTTCCAGAAGGGAAATCTTCTCTAGAAACCAAATTGAAAGAAGCAAACGATGCTATTGAAAACGGAGCCGACGATCTTGACTTTGTTTGTAATTATGAAGCCTTTAAAAATGGCGAAATAGATTTAGTTAAACAAGAAATCTTAATCGGAACCCAAATAGGTCTTGCCAATAACAAAACTGTAAAATGGATTATAGAAGTAGCCGCATTGACTGATAAAGAAATTATACAACTTTGTGTCTTAATCAAAAATGTTATAATCTCTAATTTTAAAGAAGATGACTTTGCTTCAGTTTTTGTAAAATCTTCAACAGGTTTTTATAAAACAGAAAACAATCTTCCAAATGGCGCTACAATTCCAACTATTATAATAATGTTAGAAAATGCCTCTCCGCTTTCTGTAAAAGCAGCTGGAGGTGTCCGCTCTTTTGAAGATGCGCTCGAAATGATTCGTTTAGGAGTTAAACGCATCGGAACTTCGGCCGCAAAAGCAATTGCAAACGGAGAAAATTCCCCAAATCAATATTAAATAAATACCCAAATCTAAGTGAATAAGTTTTTTTTATCCCTTGTTTTTATTTTTTCGTTCTTAACTGTTTTTTCGCAGCAATATGGAAATTCATCAGTACAGCCAGGTTTTGCTTCAGAGATGTTTCCTGTTTTTCCTAATTGCGAAAATTTAGAAGGTAAAAAACTTGAAAGTTGTTTTTATAAAGAAGTTCAGGATTTTGTTTTTAATAATTTTCAAGTGCCGGAAAATTTAAAGCAAAACAATTACAAAGGTGTTGTAAAAGTGCTTTTTGAAGTAAATGTAGATGGAGAATTTAAAATAATTTACGTTTCGGCATCAAACGACGAATTGTCTGAAGAAGCAAAACGAGTATTTGGGAAATTTCCAAAAATCAAACCGTCAACTTTTAACGGAAAACCAACGTATTCTAAATATACTATCGCTATAGATCTACCTTTAAAAAGTTCAGAACAATTAGCAGCAGAAGCTTTGGCGGCATCTGAAATTTTAAAACCAACTGAAAAACCAATGACAGAATTGGATAGTATTGTGTACAAAAAATACAATAATCCAGAATTCGAAAGTCATTTAAATATTCCTTTTTCTCACAGTTACTACGCACAGTTTGACGGCGCGATGAATCAAGTCGGAAGCAATAATCATACGGCTTCTAAACCTTATACTTATGAAGAGGTTTCAAAATATTACAATCTAAAAGCGGTAAATCAGTCTTTGCAGAAAAATGTTTCAAGCTGGCTCGGAAGAAAATGGTGGAACGAGAATATGGTGCAGATTCAGGGAGAAGATTATTGGTTTTCGTTAAACCCGATAGTAGATCTGCAAATGGGTAAAGCTTCAGATCTTGATGCTTCTTATACTTATGTGAATACAAGAGCATTGAATTTTAGAGGAGGTTTAGGAAAACAAATCAACTTTACAACTACATTTTTTGAAAGTCAAGGAAGATTTGCAGGTTATTTTAATGATTATGCAGAATCTTTGAAGCCATCAGGAGGAAATCCGGCGATTGTTCCAGGAATCGGAATTGCAAAAAGATTTAAAACCGATGCTTACGATTTTCCTTTAGCAGATGCTAATATTACTTTTGCGCCAAGCAAGATTTTTGACTTGCAGTTAGGTTATGGAAGAAATTTTATTGGAGATGGTTATCGTTCTTTATTAGAAGGTGACGGAGCAAGTCCATATCCATATTTCAAAATCAACACTAAATTTTGGAAGATAAAATATACTAATACGTATATGTGGCTAAAAGATGTTCGTCCAGATGTTACAGAAGAAAGAACATATGCGACCAAATTTATGGCCAACCATTATTTAAGCTGGAATGTTTCGAATAGATTAAACTTAGGATTTTTTGAGTCTGTAGTTTGGACAAATTCTAATAATAGAGGATTTGATATCAACTTTGTAAACCCAATTATTTTTTATCGTGCAGTAGAATTTGGTTCTTCTTCTAAAAGCGGAAATGCACTTTTAGGGCTTACTGGTAAATATAAATGGAATAACAGTATCAACTTGTATACGCAATTCTTGATTGATGAGTTTTCTGTTTCTGATGTTGGAGCAGGAAACCAAAGCTGGAAAAATAAATTTGGTTTTCAGTTAGGAGCAAAATATTTCAATGCATTTAATGTAAAAGATTTATTAATTCAGGTTGAAATGAACCGTGTTCGTCCTTACGTGTATTCGCATAGTGCTGTTATTACGAATTACGGACATAATAATCAAAGTGTTGGACACCAGTGGGGAGGTAACTTTAAAGAGTTAATCCTAATTGGCCGTTACCATAAAGGACGTTTATTTGCAGATGCAAAATTTACAGTAGGAACAAGAGGTTTAGATTTTGATACGGCACAGGATTCTTTTAATTATGGAGGAAATATTTATAAGAGTTATGATGAAAAACGCCCGTATGATACAGGTGTAAAAATTGGTCAGGGAAATAAAACAAGTGTTTTCATTGCTGATGTTCAAGGAGGTTATTTGATTAATCCAATGACAAACTTGAAATTATTCGGAAGTTTTATTTATAGAAATTTTGATCCAACGCAAGAAACAGCGACAACATTTAAGCAAAATACAAGCTGGTTTAGTATCGGACTTCGTTCGGATATTTTTAATTGGTATTTTGATTACTAGGATTTAATAAGATTTTTCGAAATAATACTGTTAAAGAATTGTAAGTTCTTATTTTGCGGAGGTTTTATTGAAAAAAATCTATTTTTAATGCTCTAAATTCTACAATCTAATTTGTACATTTGCAGCACTCAAAAAAATACACAAATAATAACGGTATTGAACGCTTCAAGAAATACATTATCACTCAAATCAATATTTTTAGATTTTAAAGAGATTACTAAAGCTGGTCTAGCGATCAGTGTTTTGTTTTCTTCTATAGCTGGATATTTATTGGGAGTGGATTCTGAACATCCATTTAAATGGAGTGTTTTGGTAATTTTGTCAATAGGAGGCTATTGTATGGTTGGGGCATCAAATGCCTACAATCAGGTAATCGAGAAAGATATCGATTCTTTAATGGATCGTACCAAAAATCGTCCAGTTCCTTCAGGGCGTATGTCTCCAAAAACAGCTTTGGTTGTGGCAAGCCTTCTTACTATTATTGGTATTGCATTGCTTTATACGATAAATGCTAAGTCGGCAATGTTTGCAGCAATTTCGATATTTTTATATACAAGTGTTTATACGCCTTTAAAAACAGTAACTTCATTATCGGTTTTTGTTGGGGCATTTCCTGGCGCTATTCCGTTTATGTTAGGATGGGTTGCGGCAACAGGAGAATTTGGTATCGAAGCCGGAACTTTATTTTTGATTCAGTTTTTCTGGCAGTTTCCTCATTTCTGGTCTATCGGTTGGTTTTTGTATGAAGACTATGAAAAAGCAGGAATCTTTATGCTGCCAACAGGAAAAAAAGACAACGGAACTGCATTGCAGATTATATTATATACAATTTGGTTAATAATAGCGTCTTTACTGCCTGTGCTAGGTTTTACTGGACAATTGTTTATTTCTCCAATTGCAGCAGTTTTAGTTTTCTTTTTAGGGATTTGGATGCTTTTTTATGCGGTTAAATTGTATCAAATAAGAACTGCAAAAGCAGCGAGAACATTAATGTTGGTTAGTGTATCTTATATCTCCCTTTTACAGATTGTATTTATTGTAGATAAATTTTTAAGATAGTTATGGAAATGACATTGAAAACAAATGAAGAACAAGTTAGAAAGTCAAAATCAGCAAAACTGATTCTGCTTTTTGCAATGGTAAGTATGACCATGATGTTCGCTGGATTAACGAGTGCGTTTGTAGTAAGTAAATCAAGAGCTGACTGGTTGAAGAATTTTGAACTTCCTTCAGCATTTTATTGGAGTACCGCAGTTATTATTGGATGCAGTGTTACTTTTTACTTGGCGAAAAAGGCAATGCAGAAAGACAACAGAAGTGCCGTTACAGGTTTGCTTTTAGGAACTTTGGCGCTTGGAGTTTTGTTCGTTTTTCTACAATTCAAAGGATTTGGGCAGATTGTTGCTCAAGGCTATTATTTTACAGGAGAAGGTAGTTCAATTACTACAACTTTTCTATATGTAGTAACGGTTACACACTTATTGCACCTTGCAGGTGGGATAATTTCACTTTTAATTATAATTTATAATCATTTTAAACAAAAATACAATTCGACTCAAACTCTTGGGATAGAGCTAGGTGCGATGTATTGGCACTTTTTGGATTTATTGTGGGTGTATTTATTTTTATTTTTATTTTTCTTTAAATAAGAAAAAAACGTAAATTTGGGAACTTTTTAACGAATATCTTTTATGGGAGCGACAGTTACTACTGCAAACAACGACGAAAAAACTTGGGGAGGCGGTCATGAGATTCAGCCACTAGGATCAAGTTATGGTAAAATGATGATGTGGTTTTTTATCGTATCAGATGCCTTAACATTCTCTGGATTTCTAGGAGCTTATGGTTTTTCTAGATTTAAATTTATCGAAACTTGGCCATTGGCCGACGAAGTGTTTACTCACTTCCCATTTATGCATGGTGTTGCGGCTCCTATGTATTATGTAGCATTAATGACTTTTATTTTGATTTTCTCATCTGTAACAATGGTATTAGCTGTTGATGCAGGTCATCAATTGAAAAAGACAAAAGTTGCTATTTATATGTTCTTAACTATTATTGGAGGTTTCATTTTCGTTGGTTCTCAAGCTTGGGAGTGGAAAAACTTCATTAAAGGAGAATATGGTGCAGTTGAAACAGTTGGAGGAAGTTTACTTCAATTTGTGGATAAAGATGGTAAAAGAGTAGCTCTTGCTGATTTTGCTGTTAAATTGCCAGAGCAAAGAGAAGCTTTAACAAGAAGCCACTCAACTTGGTTCATGGAAGATGCTCAATCACAGCCAACTTACACTGTTGCTGAAATTCAAGCTGGTTTTAAAGCACATCCTGAGGTTTTAATCAGAACTGAAAAACTTGATGCAAACAAGAAAAAAACTATTTTAACAAGAGAGGATTCTGAAAAACATTTAGCTTCTGCTAAATATGTTGTAGAAGGAGCTAACTTGATTAGAAACGAATACGGAAATAAATTATTTGCTGATTTCTTCTTCTTCATTACAGGTTTCCACGGATTCCACGTATTCTCTGGAGTTATCATCAATATCATCATTTTCTTTAATGTACTTTTAGGTACTTATGAGAAAAGAAGAAGCTACGAAATGGTTGAGAAAGTTGGTTTATACTGGCACTTCGTAGATTTAGTTTGGGTATTTGTATTTACAGTATTCTACCTAGTTTAATTTTTACAATCTAATTATTATGTCACACGAGCACGTATCAAATACAAAAAGAATCTGGTTTGTTTTCGCATTACTTTCAGTAGTAACTACAGTAGAAGTTATTTTAGGTATCTACAAACCTCACTCATTAGAATTCACACACTTTATCGGTTTGAATTTGTTAAACTGGATTTTCTATATCCTAACAATTTTCAAAGCATATTATATTGTATGGGCATTTATGCACATGGAAGGTGAAAAAAGCAGCCTTAGATGGTCTGTAGTTTCTCCTGTTATTTTCCTAGTATTATATTTATTGTTTATTCTGTTAACAGAAGGACACTATATTTATGGGGTTTTTAAAGATTCTACTATTAAATGGAATTTTTAACATGATATTAATTCAAAAAGAGTCCCGATAACATCGGGATTTTTTTATTTTTGTACCTCAATTACTTCCATTAATACAATGAAAAAAAATATAGTTCTCTTTGTACTTTTTGTCCTTCCAATTGTAGCGTATTTATTTTTTGCTTCTGGTGTAAATAGTTTTACAACACTTCCCGTAATAACACCAAAAGTTGCTGATTTCGGAAATTGGGAATCTCTAAACGGAAAGAAAATTTCTTTAAATAAAAAGATTACCGTACTAGGTTTTGCCGGTTCAAATATTCTGGACAATCGTGGTAACTACTTTAATCTAAACGAAAAAATATACAAACGATATAACGGTTTTGAAGACCTGCAGTTTGTTGTTTTGTGCCCAGTTGGTACAGAAAAAGAAGCTCAAAAAATAGTTGACGCTTTATCTCCTTTTACCGATGTCAAAAACTGGAATTTTGTTTTTGCTTCAAAAGAAGAAATTCAGAAATTTTATGATGGTTTACATTTAAAAGGAAAATTGGATGAAAACCTTGGAACGTCTAATGTTTATATCATAGATAAAGAAAGAAATCTACGAGGCAGAAAAGATCAAAAAGATTATAAAGAAGGTTATGATACTTTTCATCCGTCTGAGTTGAGTAATGAAATGCTGGATGATTTTAAAATCATTCTTTACGAATACCGCGCAGCATTAAAGAAAAATCATAATGCGACAAAACAACTTTAATACCACTCATCATGTTTAAAAATAAATCATATATCGGAATCTCTTTTGTTATTTTGATTTTTGGAATCTATGCGGTTCCTAAAATCGTAGATAGAATAAAAAATGACAGCGTAGTAAAAGGGAATCGTTTGGATAATGTTGGAGCAAAAACTTCTAAAGAAGCTAAATTGATGACAATTGGTCCAGCTCCAAAATTTGAATTGACAAATCAAGATAACGTAAAAGTTTCGAACGAGACTTACAAAGGAAAAGTATATGTTTTAGAATTCTTCTTTACAACTTGCCCGTCAATCTGTCCAAAAATGAATATGAGTATGCTCGAAATCGAAAAAACATTCTTTGGAAATCCTAATTTTGGAATTGTTTCGATAACAATTGATCCAAAACACGATACACCACAGGTTTTAAAAGATCATGCAAAATTATTGGGTGTTAAATCTTCAAATTGGAATTTCTTAACTGGAGATAAAAACGTGATTATGGATTTATCGAATAAAGGATTTAATCTGTATGCAGGCGAAAATGACAAAGTAAGCGGCGGATTTGAACATTCTGGATTATTTGCTTTGATTGATAAAGACGGAAACATTCGCTGCAGAAAAGACGAATTCGGGAATCCAAATATTTACTATGATGGTTTGGATAAAAAAGGAGTTCGCGACATTCAGCAAGACATTAAAATTTTATTAGAAGAATAACAATGGAAGATCATTCATTAGAAAAAAAATATAACAAACTTATTATTGCGGTTTCAATTGTAATTCCAGTTGTGGTTGCAATTTTATTCGGAGTTAAATTAAAAGACTTTGGTTTTGATGTTGAACCATTATCAATTCTTCCTCCAATTTATGCAACTACAAACGGTATAACTGCTGTTGTTCTTGTTGCGGCTGTAATAGCAATAAAAAAGGGAAACCAAAAAGTACACGAACGATTAATGACTTTTGCAATTGCACTTTCACTTGCTTTTTTAGTGATGTATGTTGCCTATCATATGACTGCAGATTCTACAAAATTTGGAGACTCCAATCATGATGGTATTCTTGATGCAGTAGAAAGTGCCAAAGTAGGATCTTTACGTTTAATATATTTTGTTATTTTAATTACTCACATTATACTTTCAATTGCAATTATCCCGCTTGTTTTATTTACCTATGTAAGAGCTCTTGCACAGCGATTTGATAAACACAGAAAGATTGCTAAAATCACTTTTCCAATTTGGCTGTATGTAGCTGTTACTGGAGTGATAGTATTTTTAATGATTTCTCCTTATTATGCACACTAATAAAAAAATAGAAAGTTTTAAAAGTCCAAATTCCAAATTACGAACAATTCTTTTTGGTATTTGTTTTTTCTTTATCGGAATTGCAGCGAATGCTCAATGCGCGATGTGTCGTGCGGCATTGTCTGGAGATTCTAACACTAAAAAAGCTGAAGCAGTAAATGATGGAATTGTTTACCTGATGGTAATACCATATTTATTGGTTGTTATTATAGGCTACATTATTTACAGAATGTATAAAAGCAAAAAAAATAAAGCAGTGTAATTTACACTGCTTTATTTTTTTATTTAAGTCCGTTTACTGCGACATTTACCGTTCCGTTTATTTTGATGAAAGCGATGATTGCTTGATTCGTGAGCTGAATTTTATCAAACTGTATATCCTCCATTTTTCCATTTACAAAAACTCCTGGCATTGGCGAATAGTTTTTAAGATAAGACGCCATGCTTTTCTTTCCCTCTTCTAAATTTGGCTGAATAGAATAACGGCAGCTCTCTTCCATTTTTTTTATAATATATCCTTGCGCAAGCCAGCTGGCTGTTCTCATCAACCTGCTTTTAGTATCTAAAACATAATCTAGTTGATCAAAAAATATTTCTTTGGTTTGGGGATTATATTTCGGAAATCCGTTTAAATATAACGTTCCGTTTATATATCCTAAAACATCCAGCGCAATTACCATTTTTCCTTCTTTATGCCAGATAGCCACATTTTTTACGGTTATTTTTTTGTTTCCAGATCCAAATTCCTGACCAGCAAAATTTTGAGTCATAATTTTAGAAGCGTCAACATAACTTGAAATGGCAGCAATATTTGCAGAAATTTGATTCGGAATTTTAGCAACAGGTTTTAAAACTATTTTATTAGAGTTGAATTTTGATTCTGGTTTTTTACCTACAATAGTTTCCATGTTACATTTCATTCCCATATCTAATAGAAATGAATCATTTTTAAGTTTGGCATTCGTAGAGTAAATTTCAATAGGAACAATACGAAGCCAGCTTTCATAAGTGTCACTCATTTGAAAAGGAGTAGATATTTTTTCAACCGCCTGCATCACATTTGGTTTAAAATCCATAGATTTTTCAATCGTTTCGTCAATTGTCTTTTCTATTTCATTTTTAAAAATAGAAACTGCAGGATTAATCAAATAGGTAATCGGCATGTTTTTTCCAAAAACAGTCATTGTTGGACTTTCATTCCAATCCAATGATTTGAATTGGGTTTTAGTCGTTAGTTTCCAATTTGAAAGTATTGTTTCGCTGGACAAAGTAATAGTTCCGTTCAGATTAAACTCTCTTACGTCGTAAAGTTCGACACCTAATTTTTTGGTACCGATTCGGTATTTAATATTTGCTTTTAAAGGCAGTATTGTTTTTATTTTTTTATTTGGATTAGCAGGGTCATTTTGAATCTTGATTGGACCTTGTTTCCAGATTTTCATTTCAATATCATCATCTTCGATATTTTTGTCTTCGTAAATTAATCCATTTAACAAAGCATTCGTTTGATTTTCAATATCACTTAGCTTTACTGTTATCGGAAGATTGATAAAAGAAGGACTGCTGTCATATACGAGCGGTGTTGCGTCGTCTGGTTCTGGCTTTAAAGTTTCGATTTTTTGTGTTGAAGAACAACTGGATAAAACCGCAAATACGGTTAAAAATGAAATAGAATAAAAGAGTTTCATTAATAAGAAAATTTTTAAGATGCGGTAAAATTACAAAAACATTTATATTTTCTTAAAAAAGTGTAACATTTGAAAAAGAAAGTAGTCTTATTGAAATAAGTAGGAAAAATTATTAACGTTTTGTTATCATAATTTACTTAATAAAAATGTTATTATTGTTTTAAAATTTAACAATACCATGATCGAAATCAAAGATTTACATAAATCCTATAAAATGGGTAGTTCTGAATTACATGTGTTGAAAGGCATTAATTTTAATATTGAAGAAGGAGAATTAGTTGCGATCATGGGGTCATCTGGTTCTGGAAAATCGACATTGCTGAACATTTTAGGAATTTTGGATGAAGCAGATTCTGGAAGTTATATTTTGGATAAAACGCCTATTAAAAAGTTGAACGAAACCATTGCTTCAAGATATCGAAACAAATTTTTAGGTTTTGTATTTCAATCTTTCAATTTAATTAATTACAAATCAGCTTTGGATAACGTTGCCATGCCTTTGTATTATCAAGGGATTAAGAGAAAAGAACGTTATGCTATTGCCATGAAATATTTGGAGAAAGTAGGACTTGGTTCTCATTCTCATCATCTTCCAAATGAGCTTTCTGGAGGTCAGAAACAACGTGTTGCTATTGCCAGAGCGTTAGCATCAAATCCTAAGGTTTTATTGGCCGATGAGCCGACTGGAGCTTTGGATACAAAAACTTCTTATGAGGTTATGGAACTTATTCAGGGAATTAACGATGAAGGAAAAACAATTTTGATTGTAACTCATGAACCTGATATTGCTGCAATGTGCAAAAGAAATGTAGTCCTGAAAGATGGATTAATTATAGATGATAAAAAGGTAGAACAAGTTAGAGCTTCGTCTTATGTTTAATATTGAACGCTGGCAGGAAATATTTGAAGCCATTTCGAAAAACCGTCTCAGAACTTTTCTGACCGGAGTTTCGGTTGCTTCTGGAATTTTTATTTTGGTGATTTTACTTGGCGCGGGTAAAGGTCTCCAAAATGGAATTGAGAAACAGTTTGAGCGCGATGCAGCAGGAATTGTTGAAGTTTGGTCGGGAACAACTACAAAAGAATATAAAGGTCTTAATCCTGGAAGACAGATTCAGTTTCGAAATAGTGATTACAATCAATCTGTTCAGAAATTTGAAGATAAATTAGATCTTCGCGCTTCGACAAATAATTATTGGGGGCAGGCTTTTTCTTACGGAAAAGAATCAGGAAGCTATCAATTTAGAGGTGTTAATCCAGATTATGGCGGAATAGAAAATCTAACGATAGTTCAAGGTCGATACGTAAATGCGAAAGACATAGAAAACAATACCAAAGTGGCAGTCATTGGTATGAAATTAAAAAATGATCTGCTTAAAGATAAATACGCAATAGGAGAGGAAATCTTAATTAACAAAATTAGTTTTAAGGTTGTCGGCGTTTTTACAGATCCAGGAGGAGAAAGAGAAGAAACCCGTGCTTATCTGCCGTTGACAACAGTTCAAAAAACGTTTGGAGGAGGTGATAAAATCAGCAATTTGTTTTTTACTTTAAAAAAGACAGCTGATTATGATGAAGCTTTGGCGCAGTCAGAAAAATTTACACAAGATTTAAAAAACCTGCTGAAAAGCAAAAATATGGTAGCTCCAGAAGATGACAGTGGTGTTGGAGTTTATAATTCGGTTAAAGATGCTAAACAGTTTTATGATCTTAATTTATATATAAGATTGTTCTTTTGGTGGGTTGGTATTTGTACCATTATTGCCGGTGTGGTTGGGGTAAGTAATATTATGTTGATTATTGTAAAAGAAAGAACCAAAGAAATCGGAATTAGAAAAGCATTAGGAGCTTCGCCTTTTTCAATTATTTCGATGATTCTTCACGAATCTATCTTCATAACCACAATTGCCGGTTTTATTGGGCTTTTGGCAAGTTTACTTTTGTTAGAATTTGTTGGACCGATGGTGCAGAGTGAGTTTTTTAGAAATCCAGAAGTCGATTTCAGTGTGGCATTAACCACTTTAATATTACTGGTATTTGCCGGTGCAATGGCGGGATTTTTTCCAGCTTACAGAGCGGCTAAAATTAAACCTATTGTAGCACTTAGAGACGAATAATATATGTTTAGTAAAGATAATTGGGACGAGATTTTACAGGCTTTAACAGCCAATGTTTTCAGGACGATTCTGACGGCTTTTGGTGTGTTTTGGGGAATTTTTATTTTAGTCATTTTATTGGCTGCGGGAAAAGGACTTGAAAACGGTGTTAAAAAAGGTTTTGATGGTATTGCTACAAATACTATGTTTATGTGGAGTCAAACGACTTCAAAAGCTTATAAAGGACTTCCAAAAACAAGAAGATACGATTTTAGAAATAGTGATGTTGCTGCTTTGAGACAAGCAGTTCCAAACTTATTATATGTTTCTCCTAGAAATCAATTAGGGGATTTTAACGGAACAAATAACGTAGTTCGCGGTACCAAAACTTCTGCTTTTACGATTTATGGAGATTATCCGGAATTGATTAAACAGCAGCCAATGGATATTATAAAAGGCCGTTTTGTAAATCATCAGGATATTGAAGGAAGACGAAAAGTTTGTGTAATTGGAAAAGGAGTAATCAGCGAATTATACGGAAAAGCAGAAGAGGCAGTTGGTACTTACATAAAAATAAATGGAATTAATTTTATGGTTGTTGGAGTGTATTCTTCAAAACAGCAAGGTGGAAATGCAGAACAGGAACAAAAAAATATTTTTATCCCATTTACCACTTTTCAGCAGGCATTTAATTACGGCGATAAAGTAGGATGGATGGCCATCACAGCGACAGACGATGCTTCTATCACAGAATTAAAACCAAAAATTTTAGAAACCATAAAAGCACTGCATTCTGTAAATCCTGCAGATGAAAGAGCAGTTGGAAATTTTGATTTATACGAACAGTTTAACAAAGTACAGAGTTTGTTTAATATCTTGCAAGTCATTGCTTATTTCGTAGGAACTTTGGTTTTGATTTCTGGCGTTATCGGAATTTCTAATATTATGCTGATTGTAGTAAAAGAACGTACCAAAGAAATTGGAATTAGAAGAGCATTAGGGGCAACCCCAGCAGCAATTCGAGGTCAGATATTGTTAGAATCCATATTTTTAACGATCATTTCTGGAATGTTAGGAATTGCAGTCGCCACGGGAATTATTGCAATTTTAAATATGGTTCTAGATTCAATGCCTCCTAACAGCAATACGATGTTTGCTAATCCGAGTGTAGATTTAAGAGTTGTATTTGTTGCTTTATTAATATTAGTAGGATCAGGTTTGCTGGCAGGTTTTATTCCGGCGCAGACCGCAATAAGTGTAAAGCCTGTAGATGCTTTAAGAACAGAATAAATTATCAATCAAAATAATCGATTAAACCCAAAAAACAAATGAAAAAAGGAATAACCATAACCATTTTAATTTTTATTGCGATCGTTTTTTTTGGCGCACTTTATTATTTGTACGCTAAAAATCAACAATCGCCAATTGTTTTTAAAACGGAGAAAGCTGAAATTAAAACTATCGTAAAAAATACCATTGCGACAGGGAATATTCAACCTGATGAAGAGGTCTTAATCAAACCAAACATTTCAGGAATTATAGAACAGGTGTACATTAAAGCTGGAGAAAAAATCAAAGCAGGCGATATGATTGCTAAGATTAGAGTAGTTGCAAACGTTTCTAACGTGAGCAGTACACAAAATCAGGTTCAGACAGCAAAAATTGCATTAGACAATCAAGAAAGATTGTATAAAAGACAGAAAACTTTGTTTGAAAAAGATGTAATTTCTGCAAATGATTTTGATGCTGCAGAAGTAGCTTATAATCAGGCAAAACAGACTTATTTAGCAGCAAAGCAAAGTTTAGATATTGTAAAAACAGGAACAACCTCTTCTTTAGGAAATTATGCTAATACTTTAATTCGTTCAACTGTAAACGGGATGGTTCTTGATGTTCCTGTAAAAGTTGGAAACCAAGTAATTGAAAGTAATAATTTTAATGAAGGAACAACAATTGCAAGTGTTGCCGATGTTGGCAGAATGATTTTTGTTGGAAAAATCGATGAATCTGAAGTTGGGAAGATTAAAGAAAAAATGCCAATCGAAATTACGGTTGGTGCTATCGAAAACAAAAAATTTATTGCAGTGCTAACTTACATTGCGCCAAAAGGAGTTACAGAAAATGGAGCGATTCAGTTTGAAATTAAGGCATCTTTGGAAAACAGAGATGATACTTTTATTAGAGCTGGTTTAAGTGCCAATGCTTCTATTATTTTAGAAAAAGCAGATAAGGTTCTGGCAATTAAAGAATCGTTAGTTCAATTTGACAAAAAAACACAAAAACCATATGTTGAAGTTGAAACAGCTCCACAGAAATTTCAAAGAAGAGATTTAGTTCTTGGAGTCAGCGACGGAATTTATGTTCAAATTAAAAGCGGGATCAAAAACACAGATAAAATTAAAATCTGGAATCAAGGTTTGATCGATGAAAAAGACAAGAAGTAATTTGAAATTATAGAGGTTTTTTAGGTTTTAAAAATGTTAAATTTGTACAGTTTCGTTACTGTGCCATCATTCAAAAGATATGAAAATAAATAAATATAATAGTTTTCTCTTTGCCATGTTATTTGGCTTTGGACTATCAAGTAATGCACAGTCAAAACAATGGACTCTTGAGGAATGCGTTCGTTATGCATTAGAAAACAACATCACAATAAAACAATCTGAGCTGGATTTAAAAAATGCAGCTATTGATAAGAAAGGCGCTTTGGGTAATTTTCTGCCTTCTGTAAATGCAAACGCTTCTCACTCATGGAACGTTGGTCTGAATCAGAATATTACAACCGGTTTGTTAGAAAATCAAACGACTCAATATTCTTCTATTGGTGCTTCTGTAGGTGTAGATATTTATAGAGGTTTACAAAATCAGAATACAATGCGTAAAGCAAAACTTTCTATTATATCGAGCCAATACCAATTGCTTAAAATGCAAGAAGATGTTTCGCTGAATGTTGCGAGTGCATTTTTGCAGATTTTATCTAATAAGGAAGATTTAAAAGTAAAAAAAGAGCAATTAGCCATAGATGAAAAACGATTAGCACGTTCTGAGGAAATGGTAAGTGCTGGAACAATTCCCCGCGGTGATTTGTACGATTTAAAAGCTACTGTTGCTACTGATAAACAAAATATAGCCGTTTCTGAGAACAATTTATTGATTTCAAAATTAAGCTTAGCACAGCTTTTGCAATTAAAAGAATTTGCTGATTTTGATGTGGTTGACGATACCAATGTCAAAGATGAAAATAATATTTTGGCACAGTCGCCTGTCGAAATTTACAATAAAGCAAGAGAAACAAGAACAGAGTTAAAATTAGCTCAGACAAATCTTGAAATTGCAGAGAAAAATGTTACAATAGCAAAAGGAGCTTATCAGCCTACTTTAAGTGCTTTTTACAATTTCAATACAAGAGCAAGTTATTCTGATGTTATAACGGGATCGACTTTAAATACAGCAAATCCAACTTCTCAAATTGGTTTTGTTCAAGGGACAAATCAAGCGGTACTGCAAAATAATTATTCTCCAGTTTTAGGAGGTGCGGCGCCAATATTCGATCAATTCAATGATAATAAAGGACAATCTTTCGGACTGCAGTTGACAGTTCCGATTTTTAATGGATTTGCAACTAGAAATAATGTAGAAAGAAGCAAAGTAAGTTTAGAAAAATCTAAAATAGATTTAGAACAAAAAAGTTTAGATTTGCAACGTAACGTTTATACTGCTTTTACAGATGCTAAAGCCGCTTTAAACACTTATGAAGCATCTACAGTAACTTTAGAAGCAAGACAACAGGCGTACAATTATGCTAAAGAAAAATATGATGTTGGCTTAATGAATTCATTTGATTTTACACAAGCTCAAACCTTATTAACAAATGCACAGTCTGATGTTATTAGAACAAAATACGATTACATGTTCAAAATCAAAATACTTGAATTCTATTTTGGAATTCCAATTGTTCCAATTATTACAAAATAATTTATTATGTCAAAAAAAACAGTTTATTTCTTAGTAGGTAGCGTAGTAGCACTTATATTAGTTTTGGTGCTTCTTAAAAAAAACAATGTATTAGGAAATAATGATGAAGGCAAAGAGGTCGAAATCGCAAAAGTTACCGCATCTACGATAGTAGAAACCGTTTCGGCAACAGGAAAAATTCAGCCAGAAATTGAAGTGAAAATTGCTTCAATGGTTTCGGGAGAAATTATCGCTTTGAATGTAAAGGAAGGACAAGTTGTTAAAAAAGGAGATCTTTTGGTAAAAATAAATCCAGATTTATATACTTCTGGTTTAGAACGTTCTGTCGCAAATTTGGCTGGAACGAAGGCTGGCTTAACACAATCTGATGCAAGTTTCAAAGAAGCTAAAGCCAATTATGATCGAAACAAAACTTTATACGATAAAGGTGTTATTTCTAAATCGGATTGGGATAAGGCAATTTCAGCGTATGAAGTAGCAAAAGCAACCAAACAAAGTGCTTATTTTAATGTACAAAGTGCTTCGGCATCGGTTACAGAAGCCAGAGACAATTTAGGGCGTACAACTATTTATTCTCCTGCAGATGGAACAATTTCTGTTTTGAATGTTGAATTGGGAGAACGTGTTTTAGGAACTCAGCAAATGGCTGGTACAGAACTTCTTCGTGTAGCTAACCTTAACAATATGGAAGTTGAAGTTGATGTAAACGAAAATGACATTGTAAAAATTAAAATTGGAGACGAAGCAAATGTTGAAGTTGATGCTTATTTGAAAAAGAAGTTTAAAGGTATTGTAACCAGCATTTCTAATTCTGCAAGTACTACTTTGACTTCAGATCAGGTTACCAATTTTAAAGTAAAAGTTAGAATTTTAAAAGAATCGTATCAAGATTTATTAGAAGGAAAACCAGCTGCGTATTCTCCTTTTAGACCAGGAATGACTGCAACAGTTGATATTATTACAACAACAAAAACAAATGTTTTGGCAGTGCCGATTAGTTCTGTAGTAGTAAAATCGGATACAACAGCTGTTAAAGATTTTAAAGTTGAAGATCCTAATGAGAAGAAAGTCGCTCCGAAAAATGATAAGAAATTTGAATGTGTATTTGTGAAGTCTGGAGATAAAGCTAAAATCAGAGTGATTAAAACCGGAATTCAGGATGATACGAACATCGAAGTTACTTCTGGCTTAAAAGCAGGCGATGTGGTAATTACAGGGCCTTATACAACGGTTTCTAAAGATTTAAATTCAGGAGATAAAGTAAAGCTTAAAAAAGCGGAAGCGGCAAAAAAATAGGTCATAATATGTTTATTGCACTGCATGGAGTTTCAGCAGAAATAATTTTTAGTTTGTTTGGTGCTTTTATAAGCGTGATAATATACTTGATTTGGGTACATTATAGTGTATATAAAACAAAATATTATAACGATGAATTTAGATATTTTGCAATACAAAAAAAGGTGATTATATATTCAGGCTTTTTATTAGCAAATTTATGTGTGGTATTTATATTATTTTGGTTATTAACCTTTATTTTTGCAGCACTGATTTTCAAATAAACTTTTAATTAAAAAATATCTATTTTGTCTTTTATCTTAAACATCGAAACTGCTACTAAAAATTGTTCTGTATCAATCGCTGAAAAAGGCAAAACTATGGTATGCAGCGAATTGGCAGAAGAGGGTTATTCTCATGCTGAAAAACTGCATGTTTTTATAGAAGAAGTAATTGCAAAAGCAGGTATTACAGTTCAGGATTTAGCTGCAATTGCAGTGAGTCAAGGTCCAGGTTCTTATACAGGGCTTCGAATTGGCGTTTCGGCGGCTAAAGGCTTGTGTTTTGCTTTAAATATTCCGTTAATTGCAGTTGATACTTTACAGACTCTCGCTTCGCAGGCAAACGTTTCTGATGGAAAAATAATTCCGATGTTAGATGCGCGCCGTATGGAAGTGTACAGCGCCGTTTTTAACTCAGATTTGACAATTCAAAGAGCAACTGAAGCGCAAATTATAGACGAAAACTCGTTTAAAGAATATACAGGAAAAATTTACTTTGTTGGCGATTGTGCCGAGAAATGCAAGACGGTTTTAACTGCAGAAAATTTTGTGTTTTTAGAAGATATAAAATATCCTTCTGCACAGGCAATGAGTAAAATTAGTTTTGATAAGTATCAAAAAAGCGACACTGTAGATGTCGCTTATTTTGAACCTTATTATTTAAAAGATTTTATAATTACTGCTCCTTCAAAAAAAGCATAATCCTTTTTTATTTTTGTATCGTATAAGGCTGAACATCAATGCCAGCTTGATCTAATGCAACTTTGCAATTTTCTAATGTTTCAGAAAATACAGCTCCATAATTGGCATTTATTGCCCACGGACGAACAGCAAAATCAATAGAACTTGCAGATAGATTTTTAACAAAAACCTCCGGAGCTGGACTTTGCAGCACTTTTGGATTTTTAGTTAAAACATCCAATAAAATTTCTTTAGCTTTTTTAATATCCGAATCATACGAAATTGAAAAAGTCAAATCGGCTCTTCTTTCTCCCTGCATCGAATAATTAATGATATTCCCGTTTGATAAAGCGCCATTGGGTACAAAAACCGTTTGATTGTTTCCAGTCAGCATTTTAGTTACAAAAATCTGGATTTCAAGAACCGTTGCAATTACGCCTTGCGCCTCGATTGTGTCGCCAACTTTAAAAGGCTTAAAAACAATAATCAACATTCCTCCCGCAAAGTTAGAAAGTGATCCTTGTAAAGATAAACCAACTGCAAGTCCCATTGCTCCTAAAATAGCAACAAACGATGACGTCTCGATTCCTAATTTAGAAATAAAGGTTACAAATAATAAAATTCGCAAAGCCCATAATAAAATATCGGCTAAAAATTTAGTCAGCGTCGGGTCTAGATTTCTCTTGACCATTATTCTTCTAATCACTCTGTTAATAAGTCTGATGGCATATAAACCAACAAATAATATTAAAAATGCCGAAATTAATTTTGGAGAATAATCTACCAAAATATCTACAAATCTAGTAATGTATCTACTTACTTGTTCTGGATCGAGGTTCATCATATTTTAAAATAAAAAAACCTTCTCAATAGATAGAGAAGGTGGTATTAAACGCTGCAAATATAAAAGATATTTACATATCAAAAAAAATAGTTTAGTCTTTATCTATAGGTTCTTCGCTGACATCAACAACAGTTTCTAAGATTGTTTCTTTTGGCTCCTCATTTTTAACCGCTGTTGTAACGGCATCTACAACATCATTAATTACATCAGATGCTTTTTCTGCATATTCAACAGCTTTATCTATTATTGGTTCTGAGGCTTCTTTTACTTTTTCGATTGTTTCTTCTGCAAAAATTTCTGCTTTTTCGAGGTAAGGAGCAGCAGCTTCTTTAGCTTGTTCAAAAGTGCTTTCGGCATTTTCTGCCAATTCTGTTACCGACTCTTTTGTTGAGCCGAATACATTTTTAAAAAATGAAGATAATCCCATTGGTTTTAGGTTAATTGGTTACGAATACAATATTAATTAATTTATAGGATTAGTATATTTTTTTAATGATAAATAATTGATTTTCTATGAGTAACAAAAAAAGCGCCTGATAAATCAGACGCTTTATAGTATTTTTTATTTTGTTTTAAGCATTTACCGCTTCCACTTTAATAGCTTCATCATTCAACATACTTTTCAGCATATTTTCGATACCGCTTTTTAAAGTAAATGTTGAAGAAGGACAACCGCTGCAAGCACCTTGAAGTAATACTTTTACCGTTTTATCATCTTCGTTATAAGATTCGAAAGCAATATTTCCACCATCAGCCGCAACTGCTGGTTTTACGTATTCTTCTAGAATATTAATAATCTGCTGCGATGTCACATCTAGTTTATCAAAAGCCTCGTCTTTTGTTACATCATTTTTTGCAGTAGTCTGAATTAGACTCTCGTCAAGAACAGTACCGCCGCTTTCAATGAATTTTTTGATGAAAGTTCTTAATTCAAGAGTGATTTCAGACCAATCATTAATTTCATATTTTGTTACCGAAATATAATTTTCGTCAATGAAAACTTCTTTTACATAAGGAAATTTAAATAATTCCTGTGCTAAAGGAGAAGAAGCTGTCTGGTCGATATTTTTGTATTCAACAGCATTTCTAGTCAGCATTCTGCTTACAACAAATTTTAAAGCAGATGGGTTTGGAGTTGTTTCTCCGTAAACTGTAATAGGCTGTTTTTTTGCTGCGTTTTCCTCCACTTTGATAATTACGCCGCCTTTGTCAACAAACGAAACAATTTGTTCTGCAACAGCATCTTTTACATCGTCCCAATCAACAATGCTGTAACGCTCAATTGCAATAAAATTTCCTGAGATATAAACGGTTTTTACAAACGGAAGATAAAACAACTGCTGTGCTAAAGGAGAAGATTGTGCCTCGTCTATATTTTTGAATTCAAAATTTTGATTCTGAGTGATAAAGTCCTCAAATTCGAACTTTAGAATCGTCGGGTTTTGAGTCTCTTTTATAGTGATTTTTGTCATGGTAGTATATTTTTTGCAAATTTAATAAAGTTATTTTCTACTAATGGCTATATTTGATTTTTTAATAAAATAATTAAGACTCTTTTAAAAAAAATCGTATTAAATTTGCAGAGTAAGAATTAAATGAAAATAAAATTATCTTTATGAAATTTAGAATCAGGGTTTTAACGATCTTTTTGATCACTTCTTTTTTTTCTTATTCTCAAGAAGGAATTCCTGTTTACTCTGATTATTTGTCAGATAATTATTATTTACTGCATCCTTCGATGGCTGGAGCAGCCAATTGCGCCAAAATTAGATTGACAGCCAGAAAACAATGGTTTGGCCAAGATGATGCGCCATCGTTACAAACTTTAAGTTTTAACGGTCGAGTAGGAGAGCGATCTGGAGCGGGAATTATTTTGTTTAATGATAAAAATGGGTATCATTCTCAAAAAGGTGTAAAACTTACTTATGCACACCATATCATGTTTTCTAGAGATGAAATAGATTTGAATCAGTTGTCATTTGGTATTAGCGGCGGTGTGATTCAAAATCAACTTGATGAAACAAAATTTGGATCTACTCTTGATCCGGTTATTTTTGGAGGAATTCAGAGCGACACCTATTTTAATATGGATGTTGGCGCTTCTTATAATTTTATGGATTTCTATGCACACGCAACAGTTCAGGGATTGTTAGAAACAAGAAGAGAATTATATTCGGATTATGAATATGATAATCTTAGAAAATTTTTATTGAGTGCCGGATATGTTTTTGGTAAAAATCAAAATATTACCTGGGAACCTTCTATTTTGTTTCAGCTTTTTGAGAAAACGAAAGAGAAGACTTTAGACATCAACCTAAAAGCTTATAAAAACATGGATTTTGGAAGTTTATGGGCGGCATTGTCTTATAGAAGAAGTTTTGATGGTGCTGAATATGTTTCTGGAAGCGGTGTTGCATCTCAAAAACTGCAGTACATCACTCCAATTATCGGTGTAAATTTTAAAAAATTTATGTTCGCTTACACGTACTCACAAGTAATGGGCGACGTTAAATTTGATAACGGAGCTTATCACCAAATTACTTTAGGACTTAATTTGTTCTGTAAAAAAGAACGCTACGACTGTCTTTGTCCAGCGGTTAATTAAAAATCATTTATTATGCTGATAAAATCTGTAAACGGAAAATCACCTCAAATTCCAGAGGATTGTTATGTAGCCGAAAATGCTACTATAGTTGGAGATGTTACTTTTGGTGATTCATGCAGTGTATGGTTTAACGCAGTAATACGCGGAGATGTTCATTTTATTAAAATCGGAAATAAAGTCAATATTCAAGACGGTGCAGTTGTTCATTGTACGTATCAAAAACATCCAACAATTATTGGTAATAATGTTTCAATAGGTCACAATGCCATTGTACACGGTTGTACCATACATGATAATGTGCTAATCGGAATGGGAGCTATCGTAATGGATAATTGCGTTGTAGAAAGTAATTCGATTATTGCAGCCGGAGCTGTTTTAACTCAAAACACAATTGTCCCGTCAGGAACTATTTTTGCCGGCGTTCCTGCTAAAAAAGTAAAAGACATTGATCAATCTAATTTTGTGGGCGAAATAGAACGTATTTCGAACAATTATGTAATGTATTCAAGTTGGTTTAAAGAAGAAGAATAACATACGAAATTTCAAATAAAAAATTCCAAATTCCAATATGCTAACTTGGAATTTGGAATTTTTTATTTGAAATTTAATTATAAGTTTATTTTTTCGAAGAAAGAACTTTTGTAGCTTTCGCTGATAGGAATTCTTTTGTCGCTAATCAAAACCTTATTTTTCTGAATTGATTTTACGTGTTTAATGTTGATGATGTAAGATCTGTGAATTCTTGAAAAACCTTTGCTGGAAAGCAAGTTTTCTAATTTTATTAAACTGATTAAGGTTAAAGTAAATTTATTGTCTGTAGTATAAATTTTCACATAATCTTTTAATCCTTCAATAAAAAGAATATCAGCAAAATTTAATTTTACATTTTCGTATTCTGCTCTTACAAACATAAAATCCTGATCGATTTCTGGCGCTGGCGCAGTTTCTGCCGGAATTTGATTAACAGATCCAGACGGATTAAATGCCTGTTGCGCTCTTACAACTGCTTTTAAAAAACGATGAAAAGGTATTGGTTTTACTAAATAATCGACGGCGCCAAGATTAAAACCTTCAACAGCATAATCAGAATAAGCGGTTGTAAAAATGACCAAAGGTTTTTTCTCAATAGTATTCAAAAAGTCAATTCCAGAGAAATGCGGCATTTGAATGTCCAGAAAAATCAAATCAATATTATTCTGATTGATAAATGAAACGGCGTCAATGGCATTATTAAAAGTATTTACCAATTCTAGTGAATCTACTTTTTTGACAAAATCTTCTAATAATTCGACCGCTAAAGGTTCGTCGTCAATGATAACACATTTCATCTGTTAAGGATTAAATTTTGTACAATTTGTTTTGGCAGTCAAAAATAGTTTTAAACCAGTAAATTAAGTTTTAAAATTTTCATAAAATACTGATTAAGTTCTTTATGCGCTAACTGTAATAGTTTTGCTTAAAGTATATCCGTCGGTTAAATTCCCTGTCATGGTTGCCAATTCCTCAGACAAACTATCAGAGAAAACATTATCACTTGTGTTAGAAGTATCTGCCTGACCGTGTGCTGCATAATTGGTACTTGAATAAACCTGGTTTGAAATCGTTTCTGGAAAGGCAATTTGTGTCACTAATAGAGAAGTGCCGCTTGCGCTTAAAACTTCAACATGAACATGCGGCGCTCTGCCTTGATACCATCCAGGATAAATCGAGATAAATGAAACTTCTCCGTTAGCGTTTGTAGTTTGTCTTCCTCTTAAAAAATGTACAGAAGTGTAATCTGTCTGCTGCATTTGTGTACCGCCGTATTCAGAATAATTTCCGTCTTTGTCGCAATGCCATACATCAACCAAAACATTTGCCAATGGAGAACAATCTGTTTTTGTGTTTTCGATCTTTAAATTAATCAATAAAGCAATCCCAACACGGTCAGATTTAATATTCTCTAAAACCAATTGGCTTGGTGTTTTAATAGGAAACGGACCTTTAGTTTCTGACGGAGAAACAGTACAGCTTCCGTCACCAGAGTTCTCTGAATCAGTCTCGTCATTATCACTTTTAGAACAAGACTCTAAAAACTTTGCAGCTGTTGCTAGCGAAGCAATGCCTAAAATACCATTTCGAATAAATTTCTTTCTGTCCATAATCAATTGTTTAATGAATTGCGGTTTTAATTTCGTCTAATTTTAAATTTAAATGAACGCGGTAATATTGATTATCTTGGGTAATGTTTAGTTCGTGTGCGTTGGGATAAAGTAAGTCCAGACGGCTTTGAATATTTACTAAGCCGATTCCAGAATTTTCTGGATCTTTGACATAATTTTCGATCGTATTTTCGATCCAAAAATCAAGATCGTTGTCCGAGATTATAATTTTGATTTTAACATGAGCGGCGCCTTTATAATCTGTTCCGTATTTAAATGCATTTTCGACAAACGAAATCAGCAGTAAAGGTTCGATATGTTTGTTTCTAGTATCGCCATGTACATTAATCACAATGTCTTCGATATTGTTTAATCGAAGTTTTTGTAATTCTATATAATTTTGGATGTAATTGATTTCCTTCTCTAAAGCCACCGTTTTATTATCTGTTTCATACAGCATATAGCGCATGAGTTCAGATAAAGTCACGATGGCATCAGGAACCAAATCAGATTTTTTATGTGCCAAAGAATAAATACTGTTTAAAGAATTGAATAAAAAATGCGGATTGGTTTGTTTACGCAGATAAATTAATTCAGTATTTGTTCGATGCGTTTCGGCTATTAATTTGTTTTGCTGATTGTTATAGAACTCTGTTAGGGTTCTAATAATCGCACTAATCGTGATAACTAAAATGTAGAAAAATGAAGGACCGAGTTTAAAGAAAAGAGGTTGTCTCATTTCGATTCTTCGAGGCATTCTTTCTCCTCTTGGAAAAAAATGCGGATCATGCGGCATCATTCGTGCTGGAACTACATTTTCGGGTCTTAAATGCCTAAACTCAGGAATAAAATAATTTATTCGAATGACCATGAAAACTGCGATAAGAATAAAAACGAAAGTAAAATAAAGCCAGTATTTTTTCTGCAGTAAAAAGGCAGGTACCAAATAAAAATAGTTAAGGTAAAACAAGACAATTCCTGTAATCCATTGTATATAGAAATCATTATTAATTTTAAACGGACTTTCGTAAAACTGAATTAAAGAAGTCAGTATAAAGAAAACCCATATAGCACAATGGAACAATATTTTGTTATAGCCGGCATTTTTTAAGGTATCTATCTGCATTTTAAAATTTTATTTTTAATAAAATTAAATCTTTTTTGGTTACCGTAGGCGATGTGTTTTTTTTGATTTTTTGTTTTACCAGATCAGCGGTTTTTAAAGCGTCTTCTTCTGATGCAAAACTCTTATTGTCACTTATGACAGGAATTATAGATTGTTTTATAATGATTTTATTTTTGTATGAAATCGTATATCCCCATCCGGTTTCTGTTTTAAATGAAGCCGTTTCTAAAACTTCTTTTTTATGACAGGCATTCAGAAATAAAATAAAAACCAGAAAGACTAAAATCTTCTGGATATTGCTCCAGAAGATTTTTTTATTTTTAATTATCGTCGTCACTTTGTTCATCTTGTGGTTTAAATTCCCAAGCATCATCAAAATAAGTAGATCCAATTCTTCCTAACATATAAAAACCTCTATTGTTAATCGTAAATCCTACTGCATCTGTTCTTGTTGCACCTTCCATAGCTGTTTTTTCTACCCATAAATCAGTACTTGGATTATACTCCCAAACTGTTTTTATGCTTTCTCCTCCCACAATATATCCTAAACCATTCATAGAAAAACTAGAAGCATTAGAACGTACAATAGCATAGTCGTCATTATAAGAGTAATCATCGTCAGTATCTTTGTCAACATCACGTTTTCTTGTCCAGCTGTCAGTAGATGGATCAAATTCCCAGAAATCTTCTTGGTATACACCGTTGTTAGTTCCAGTTACCAAATATGCTTTGTCTGCAATTACAAAAACAGTTGCATTACGTCTTTTGTTACCGCTGAAACCATTTACAAGTGTCCAAGTATTAGCTGCATCATCGTATTGATAAAAATCTTTTAGATAATTTCCATCATAACCAGTTCCGAAATATGCTTTTCCGCCAGCTTGAAAACCAACTGCTGCGTAACGAGCCGTTCCAGCGAAATCAGTTTTTTGAGTCCAGCTGTTACTTGTTGGATCGTACTGAAAGAAATCTTTTAGTTTATTGGTTCCATCATAACCTAAGCCTACATATCCTTTTTCGTTTAAAGCAAAACTAGAAGCAGAACTTCTTCCAACACCTGTAAAATCTGCTTTTTGTTCCCAATAATCTCCGTTTGAGTTGTAAGCCCATAAATCTTTTAAATAAACATCACCAGTATAACCAGTGGCTACATACGCATAATCTCCAATAACAAAGCTGGTAGCACTAGATCTTGCTGGCCCGTCAAACGCCGATTTTTTAACCCAGTTTCCAACTAATTCATCATCGTCATCATCATTACTGCAGCTTACAAAAAAGAGGCTCGAAAAAAGTACCGTGAATAATATTCCTTTTTTTAGATTAATCATAGTGTATTAAATTTATTTATTGTTTGTATTTGATGCCAATTCCTAAAACATAACCGTTGCCAGTTTTAAAATCGTAGACGTTATTATTACTGTCGTTTAAGAGTTTGTACTTTTTATTAAAATCGTATCCGGCTTTAAAATTTAGAAACCAGTTTTTATCCACATTTCGTTCATATTCAATTGCAGTTGTCATTTGTGATAAAACGGCTTTTGAAGCTGATACGCTTAGATCTTTATTGCTGTCCAAATGATAATAGCTTCCATTAAATTGATTTGTTAAACTAAAAGCATTTCTTGGGTTGTTAGAATAGGATATCTTCGAATTCGGAAACCCAATTTTTAAACCTGCATTTTCATTTATCGTATAATCCAAAGAAACAATCGGCGTAAATTGTGGAGCACCAAAAATGGTTGTTCGGGCGGCTCCAACTTCTAAAGCGATTGAGGAATTAATTTGCTTTTTTGCAGCAATGCTTCCTAAAACATAGACATCTTTCCAATCTAAATGCTGTTCAAAACCCGCTGTTGGCGTTACAGATAAAGTCCATTTAAACTGATTAGACATCTCGTGCGAAAATTCGATTTTGTTTTGAATCAAATTCAGTCGGTTTAAATCGGTAACAAATTCATATTCATTTGAATCGTAATTCATTTTTAAACTCGAATAATCTAATTTGTTTGTAAACTGACTATTATCGTTTATCTTCTTGTTATAAGTCAATCCGATATTGGTTTCAGTAAAATCTATCTTATCAGTCGGTTCTGTCTTAATGTCTACACTCGCCGAAAAATTTTCCTGCGCATGAAGACCAAAAAGCGAAATCGAAAAAACAGAACAAATTAAAAACCTTACTCTCATTACTTATATTATTGGCTCAAAAGTAGGAGGACAGCTGTTTACAAAAAAAGAATATATATGTATGAGGATTTTTGATAGACAAAACAGCTCTTTTTAAGGTCGAATTAAATCTTTGGTATCATTATGCTGTTGTAGATGTTTTTGTCCTATTTATAGTCTTAAAAGGCGGGGTAGTATATGTTATTAGGTCGCGCAGAACACACCCTTTTATATTTGTGCAAAAAATGAATTATGCATAAGTTATTATTGGTTTTGTTTTGTATTGCTGCGATAGTTTCCTGCGGAACAGATACAGATGCGGGAGAGTTTGTAGTTGGCTCAGATTATCTGGCCGTAAATAATAAAGTAATTATGATTGATACTGTTACGGTAGATATGTCGACCATAAATTTTGATTCTTTGGTGACATCAAGTAAAAACAGAATTTTAGTTGGTAATTACGATGATCCTATTTTCGGAAAAGTAAAATCAGACAGTTATTTTCAGCTTTCTACAGATACATATGCTTTGGTAAATTCTGGTTCTGATACTCAGGCTGTAAATTATGTGTTTGATTCTATTTCGATGATTTTAAAATATGATAATTATTACTACGGAGATACCACAAAAGTACAGACTTTTAATGTTCATCGTTTGACACAAAAAGTAAAACCAAATACCGACGATAATAATTTTTATAACAACTCTACTTTAAGTTACGGAAGTGAAAGTCTCGGAACAATTTCATACAAACCACGTCCTACTCAAAAAGACTCTATTAATATTCGGATGAGTGATGTATTTGGTTCGGAGCTTTTTCAAAAAATTAAAAAAAGAGAAATCACAGATTTTGACAGTTTTACAGAATATTTTAAAGGGCTTGTTCTTGTTCCCGATACTTCAAACTCGGCTAGTGCAATCGGTTTTAGTGTCGGAAATAGTAAAGTTCGTTTGTATTATTCAAAATATCAAGCAGATACAGATGAGGAACCTTATTATATTGATTTTACTATTAAAGATTTAGCAAAACAATTTAATTCTATTTCATTAGATAAAACAGGAACGCTGCTCCAGAATC
Source organism: Flavobacterium artemisiae (assembly GCF_042678225.1). Lineage (NCBI taxonomy): Bacteria > Pseudomonadati > Bacteroidota > Flavobacteriia > Flavobacteriales > Flavobacteriaceae > Flavobacterium > Flavobacterium artemisiae. The sequence continues at coordinate 833,665 of NZ_JBHUDZ010000012.1, forward strand.
TGCCAATTTCAAGCAGTAACTTATCAAGTATTTTAACTAATAATCAAGGATTTATTCAGTCGGGTACAGGAGTGGCCTGTAAAATTGATTTTCCTAACATCAAACAGCTCAGATATATTTCGGACAACGGAGCCATAATCGATGCCGAATTGATTCTGAAACCCGTTAATAATTCTTATTCAGAAAAATATCCGCTTGCAGATTCACTACAAGTTTATGTTGGAGATAATTTAAATCGAATAAGCGGTGTTATGTTGAATTCTGCAGGGACAACTGTTTATGGTTTATTAAATAAAAAAAGTGATGAATTTAATGAGAATGTTGGCTACAGTATTCCCGTTGGTACTTTTCTCCAAAAAGAAATGCTGAAAAAAGCAGACTCAAGGTCTTCACTGATTTTGACGATGCCGGCAATCTCAAAAACGGTTAATAGAATTGTTTTAGGAAACCAGAAGCATGTTAACAATAAAATCCAATTGAAAATTTATTACCTCTCTTACTAAATGAAAAATAAAATATTTTTTTTAAGCTGTTTCATTTGCATGTCAGTTGGTGCATTTGCTCAAAGTATTTCGAGTTCTCCTTATTCGTTGTATGGAGTGGGAAGTTTATATGATTCTAATTTTGGGGTATTACCTTCTATAGGATCAGCGGGAATAGCACTTCCGTCGACTACTTTTATAAATAATCTTAATCCAGCATCTTTAGGTTCTATGGCTCAAAACCATTTTCTATTTGATATTGGAGGCACAGCACTTGCAACAACATATCAAAGCAGTTCGAAAACAGAGAAGCGAAATAATTTTCAGTTTTCACATTTAGCTTTTGCATTTCCTGTTACAAAGAACTCAGGTTTTAGCGTTTCACTGCAGCCTTACTCGAGTTCGGCTTTTAAAATTTCGAACCTAAAACTTCCTATTTCAGATAGTCAGGAATCGTATTATTTGACAGCAGCGGGATCTGGAGGATTAAATAATTTGAGTTTCTCGTACGGGTATCGATTTGGAAAGAAATTGACCGTTGGAGCTTCTGGAACTGTTTTGTTTGGGAATACGGTAGAGGATAGAGCCTTTTTGGTAAATACAGCCATAACAACTGTTCATAAAAAAACAGATTACAACGGATTAAGAGCGACTCTAGGAGCGCAATTTAAAATTGACTCAACGCTGACAATTGGAACTACGTTTAAAGTGCCTTCGCAAATTAAAGCTTCAAAAGTGCAGTCTGTTGCTGTTATTGCAGATGAGGTAACTACTTCTATTGAAACAGATCAAGCTTCAGATGTAGATGATTATTATATGCCTCTGGAAATTGGTTTTGGAATTAGTAAACGATTCAAAAACAACGTAAACATGACTGTAGATTATGAAAAAAGTTTTTGGAATCAGACCAACCAATCCGATATTTATGGAGATTTTGTTAATCAAGACCGATATGCGCTTGGGTTCACTTATTCTACAAAGAAAAATGTTAGAAAATACTGGGATCGCATTCAATACGCTGCCGGTGTAAATTTTGATACAGGCTATCTGGAAATTGATGGTAAAAGAGTGAATAATGCTGCTTTTACTATCGGACTTTCGTTACCAATTGAGAATACATTTTCAGCGCTTAATATTTCGTATTCGTACGGACAAAAGGGAAGAATTGCTGATGATTTAATCAAGGAAAATTATCATAAAATCTCATTGAATTTGTCTTTGGACGGAATCTGGTTCCTGAAACGAAAAATAGAGTAATCTAGAAATCTTTTTCTATTACCGGATATTTGTTTTCTAAAATAGATTCTAAAACCGCAGGATTAGAATTGACATAAAAAACAGGTTCGCTTTGCGGCAGCTCAGTGAATCCTACTTTTTCTCGAAGAACATTTTGTGTTTGTCGCGCAACAGCTTCACCCGAATCAATAATTTGAATATGATCTGGAAGTATCTTTTTGATCTGTGGAATTAAGTACGGATAGTGGCTGCAGCCTAAAACCAGATAGTCAATGTTTTCTTCAATCATAGGCTTTAGATATGACTCTAATAATTGAGTCATTTCTGGAGAATATAAATTTCCATCCTCAATAAGCTGCACAAGTCCATGTCCGACTTGCTCAATGATTTTTGTGTTTTGGAACATTTCGGCAGTTTTATTAAAAAGCTCGCTGTTCAGTGTTCCTTTTGTTGCCAAAATTCCTATTACTTGTGTTTTAGAATTATTAGCTGCCGGTTTAATAGCTGGTTCAATTCCAATAAAAGGAATGTCATACTCTGCACGAAGTTCTCTTATCGCATTTGTTGTTGCAGTATTACAGGCAACAACAATTAATTTGCAGTTTTGCTCCAGCAAAAAATCAACATTTTTTTTACTCAATGCAACAATCTCTTCCTTGGTTCTTTGACCATAAGGAGCATTTTTACTATCTGCTAAATAAATCGTTTTTTCGTTTGGAAGTAATTCGTGAATGGCATTCCAAATGGAAGTTCCCCCAATTCCAGAATCAAAAACGCCTATAGGATTGTTGTTTGTCATAAAGCAAATTTAATATTTTTTAATCTAATTTGATGTTCTAATTTAACCCAAATTCGGGAATAATATTGCGAAATTTATTTTAAATTATCGTAAAAAAAAACTGTTCAAAATGCTTTATGCATCTGAACAGTTTTTAAAATAAGTTGTTGTGTTTCTTAGAAACCTAAATCTTTTTTTACATCAGCAGTGATGTTTGGACCATCAGCTAATAATAAAGTAGAACCGTCTAAAACGTATTGGAAACCTTTAGCTTTTCCAACTTTTTGGATAGAAGTTCTTACTTTTTCCATTAAAGGTTTTACGATATCAGTTTCTTTTTGTTGTAATTCTTTTTGAGCATTGTCTCTGTAATCAACAATTCTTTTCTGCATGTCTTGAACTTCTTTAGAACGCTCTCCGTTTACAGCATCAGTAACAGTTGCAGCTTCAGCTTCGTACTTTTTAATTTTTACTTGATATTCATCAACCATTTTTTTGTATTCAGCATCATATGTACCACTTAATTTTTGCAGTTGGTTTTGAGCATCCAGCATAGCTGGCATTTTCGACATGATCTCGCTTACATCAACATGAGCTACCTTCGCTTGCGCATTCATTGTGTTACTTGCTCCTAAAATAAGTATTGCAGCAATTAGTAAAGTTTTGATTTGTTTCATCATTTTTAAAAATATTAATTAATTATTGGTCGTATTAGGTTTTTGTGTCTCAGCCTCCTTCGCCTTTTTGGCTGCTTCTCTTTCTTCTAAAATTTTCTTTCTTCTTTCTTCTAATTCTTTTTTACGCTGCTCGTACAATAATTGTCGTTCTTCTGCTTTTGTCATTGCTGGCTGTTCTGTACTTGTTTCTGTAGCAGCAGGCTTTGCAGTTGAGGTTGTATTTCCCGTAGTTGCTACATTTCCAGTTGTTGCAGGTTTTGCAGTTTCTGTCGTGGCAGGTGTACTAGTCGTTGTTTTAGCTGTTCCAGAAACCGTGCCATTTTTTTTAGCTTCTCTTTCGGCAGCTATTGCATTTCTTCTGTCTTCGTATTCTTTTTTCTTAGCTTCCTGTTCTAGTTTTCTATCTTGAATAAGTTTCTCTCTCGCTACTCTTTTTTCATCCAGGGCTTTTTGGCGATCTGCCATTGCCGGATTATCATCAATTGCGTTTTCAAGATTTTCTTTAGCCTCTTGATCTTTTAATTGTTTTTTAGTCAGCTGTTCACGTTTTTCAGTTCGATTAAGAACACGCAATACTTGATCACTTATATTAAATCTAGTATTACTGAAAAGCATTGTCAAATCTGATGATTTATCAAAGATAAAATCATAATTTTTAGCTTCAGCAATATCTTGAACAGCAGTAAAAACTTGATCTTGAATTGGTTTTGCTAATGCAGCTTTTTGACGCATTAAGTTACCATCAACTCCAAATTGTTTTTGCTGATAATCCATCATCTCTTGTTCAAGAAACTTAATTTCAGTTTCTCTTTCTTCAATAAGTTCTTTTGTCAGCAAAGCTTTTTCAGCTTTTAAACTTTCTTTGAGCGTGTTGATATTTAATTTTTTGGCTTCAACTTCTTGTTTCCATTTTTGCGCTTTTAGCTCTAGCTGCGCTTTTGCTTCTTTATAATCGGAAACATTTTCTAGAATGTATTCCATATCAATGTAACCAATCCTAGTCGTTTTTCCCTGTGCCTGACTTGTATTAGCTACAATCAAGGCTAAAAATATAAATAAAAACTGTTTTCTCATAACATAACTTTATTTGATGATTTTTAACCAAACGCAATTTGTCTAAAATTGTTGTCCAATGATAAAGTGTGTTTCCCAGCCGTTTGCTTTATTTTGACCTGGAAGTGCATCAAATCCATAACCAAAATCAATTCCTAATAATCCAAATGCAGGCATGAATACACGTAATCCAGCTCCAGCAGAACGATTTAAGTCAAACGGGTTATAATCTTTAAACGTCGGATAAGATGAACCTGCCTCTAAAAACGTTAATGCAAAAATAGATGCCGATGCTTTTAATGTAATCGGGTAACGTAACTCCATAGAGAATTTGTTATAAATCGTTGCACCAATTTGTTCTCCATTAGCATTTACAGGTGTCAACGAGTTGTTTGGATAACCTCTCAACTGGATTGTTTCTCTACCATCCATAGAGTAATTGGCCATACCATCTCCTCCTAAATAAAAACGTTCAAACGGAATAACACCTCTATCTTGATTATAAGCTCCTAAGAAACCAAATTCTGTCAATGTTCTTAATACTAATTTACCATATACTTTGGTATACCAGTCTCCTTTGAATTTAATTTTGTAGTACTCTAGCCAGTTGTATTTTTTCTGGTCCACTTTTGCAGGATCTGCAGCAGCTTCTTGGTAAGTACTTACTTTATTATTGCTTGCGTCAACATAATCACCAGGACTTACAACAAGTCCATTACTGTCTGTATAACTTGCTGTCGCTTTCAATTTGTATTCTTCTTTTTCACCTAAAGTTTTGTAATCTACTCCATTAAATAAAGAGTATGGAGGTGATAATTTGGCAGAAATACTAAACTCTGAACCATAAGTTGGGAATATTGGGTTAACCCCTTTATTACTTCTTGAAAGTCCGATTGTATAAGCCAAGTTTCTTGATGCTCCATTACCAAAAGTAAATAAACCAGTGTTGTAATTATTTAAATCGTAGTGCTGATAACTTATCGATTGTGATAATACAAAGTAATCATCTGGCACTGTTAACCTTTTTGCTAAACCAACTTGTACTGTAAAAATATTAAAACTTTTGCTTCTGTCAACAGTTCTTGTAATGTAATTATTAAGAAACTGCTTACTATATGAAATAGATGAGCTAAATTGTACTGGTTTTTTTCCTCCAAACCAAGGTTCAGAGAACGATAAACTATACGTCTGGAAGTATGTACTTCCTTGTAAACGCAAGGCTACTTTTTGACCATCTCCCATTGGAAGCGGTTTGTATGATTCTTTATTAAAGATGTTTCTCGCCGAGAAGTTATTGAACGAAAGCCCTAAAGTTCCGATGAAACCTCCACCGCCGTAACCTCCTTGAAGCTCAACCTGGCTAGAACCTTTTTCGACTACATTATATTCAATATCTACAGTTCCAGCTCCTGCATCCACATTTTTGAATTTAGGATCAATAGCCTCAGGATCAAAGAAACCTAATTGTCCGATCTCACGAATTGTTCTTACTAATTGTTCTTTACTATATTTTTCTCCTGGTTTTGTTCTTAATTCTCGGTAAATAACGTGGTCATTGGTTTTATCATTTCCAACAACAGTAATTTTGTTGAAATAAGCAATTGGACCTTCTGTAACTCTAATTTCAAAATCAATAGTGTCATTTACAGTTTTAACCTCAACAGCATTGATGTTAGAGAATAAATAACCATTGTTTTGGTATAAGTTGGTAATGTCTTCTGCGTCTGGTTTTGTTTTATCAGCAATTCTTTTTTCTAATAAAACTCCGTTATAAACTTCCCCTTTTTTGATTCCTAAATAACGGTTTAACAACTGATCTGAATAAACTGTATTTCCTAAGAACTTAATGTTTCCGAAGTAGTATTTGTTTCCTTCTTCTACATTAATTTTTATAGCAAGCATATTTCTGTCCTTGTTATACTTAACAGAATCATAAATAATACGTGCGTCACGGTATCCTTTTTCTTTGTACGCTGCAATAACTTTTTCTAAGTCAGCTTTGTATTTTTCAGGTATAAATTTCGAAGCTTTAAAAACACGAAGGATATTTTTTTGTTTCGTATCTTTCATAGCAGAACGCAATTGGCTTCCGCTAAGTTGCTTGTTGCCAATGAATTCTATTTTGCTGATTTTTACTTTATCTCCTTTATCTACCCGAACGAGCATGTTTACCAAGTTACCCGCAGTAGTGTCTTTTGTAGTGGTAATTATAACTTTTGTGTTATAAAAACCATCTTTTTTATACTTGTTTTCGATGTAGTTTTTAGTCGTCGTAATTAAGTTTTCGTTTACGATTTTATTCTTAGTTAGGTTGTTATCTTTTATTAGACCTTCGACCTTACTTTTCTTAATTCCAACAAATTTTACTTCGTTTAATTTAGGTAATTCAACGATATCTAAATCCAGATAGATACTGTCATTTTCTACTTTATTTACATAGAATGCAATTTCGTCAAATAGGCCAAGTTTGCCCAATTTCTTAATTGCACTACTGATTTCTTCTCCGGGAACTGTTATTTCCTGACCTTTTTGAAGACCAGAAAAGGTAACAACAGTCTGTTCATTAAAGCTGATTTTACCAACGACAGAAACTTTAGCTAGAATGTATTTTTTCCCTTGATCAAAAGGGACTCTTTCTTGTGCTTTAACTTGTGAGAAACTACCCAATAACAAAAGGGTACAGATTATTTTTGGTATTCTTTTTTGTAACACTAAAAGCTTATTTAATTTGTTCACTGGTTTTTCCAAATCTACGTTCTCTTTTTTGATAACTAATAATAGCCTCATATAAATCTTGGTCTTTAAAGTCTGGCCACAAGACATTAGTAAAATACAATTCTGCGTAAGCGATCTGCCACAGCAAGAAATTACTTATTCTATGTTCTCCACTTGTTCGTATTAATAAATCTACGTCTGGTAAATTTTGCGTGTAAAGATGCTCATTTATAATTAAATCGTCAATAGTGTCTATTGAAATTATATTATTTTTAACTTTATCACTAATAGACTTTACAGCGCTGACCAGTTCCTCTCTAGAACCATAACTTAAAGCAAGGGTTAAAGTAAGACGCGTATTGTTTTTTGTTTTTTCAATTACATCTAAAAGTTCCTTTTGAGCCGATTTTGGTAATTTTTCAAGATTGCCAATTGCATTTAGTTTAATATTGTTTTCTTGCAGGGTAACAAGCTCTTTTTTTAGAGAATTGATCAATATCTTCATTAATGCTTCCACTTCTAATTTTGGACGATTCCAATTTTCTGTAGAAAAAGCGTATAAGGTTAAAAACTCAATGCCCAATTTGGCACAAGTTTTAATAGTCTCTTTTACGGATTTTGTTCCGTTTTCATGTCCGAATGCACGTAAAAAACCTTGTTGTTTGGCCCAACGTCCATTGCCATCCATGATAATAGCAAGATGTTTGGGTAAGTTTGTGTGATCTATTGATTCTAGTAAATTCATTTTAATCTGCGCAATAGCAAGGTTTTTGTCCAAAGGTATACGTTAAAGTAATACCTGAAAAAACATACCAGTCATTATTATTTAAGTTTCCGAATTTTAAAATATTCGAATTAGTGGTGTCGGGATTACTTCCGTCAATATTATCAGTAAATGTATAACGCACCCCAGCTTCAATTCCTAAAACGAAATGAGGAGTTACGTTTGATTTTATACCTAATATAATAGGTATAGCAAGAGAGCTTGCATTGTTAGAATAAATAGTGTTTGGGCTTGTAGTATATCGGTATAAATTATCATACAGAAAAAAGTTTAGACCTGAGAATACATAAGGTGTAACTTTAGTATGATAATCGTGCAGGTTAAAATCAAAGAAATTGAATTCTAGTCCGGCAGAGAATTCTTTTATGTTATTTTTAAAGCTGTACCCTCTTTGATTTCTTCCTGTTTCATCAGATTGATTATCAAAACCAGCAACTCTCGACTGAGTATAAGAAAATCTGTAAGAGTGTCTCGGGCTTCTGTTCCATTTATACAATATACCAAAAGCAGGTTTCTCAGGAGAAATATAGGTTGTTCTTCCGACGTCTCCAACAAAGTTGCTTCCGCCTAAAAAAACACCAAGCTCGTTTATTTGAGCATTTAGTGTAATAAAGGGGAAAAAACATAACAATAAATTAAAAATTTTCTTCATTTAATTCAAAATTGCGTGCAAATATAATAATTATCAATACGAATCAACGTTCCTTTATATAAATGTGCTTTTTTTTCAATTTAATGTATGATTTTGAGCAATTTAATAGAGATTCGCTACATGCAGAACGAGAAAAAGTATGGTATTCGTATAGTGATAACGGATAAAAGAACTTAATTTCTTTTGTCTTCTCCCCAAAGCAGCTTATTTCTAAGAGTTTTTAAGAAAGTTTCACCTGGTATTTCGACCATTTTTATTTTATAATCTGTTTTTTTGATTTTCAGAATAGATTCATTTTTTACAGATGAAATTCTTGAATCTAACGAAACTAGATATTGATCTTCTCTTCCTGTTACGCGTAAAGTAATTTCGGTATCATCAGGGATAACAAGTGGTCTGGCGGTTAAATTATGCGGGGCAATAGGCGTGATTACTAAACTTTTTACATCTGGCGTTAAAATAGGTCCGCCACAACTAAGAGAATATCCTGTAGAACCGGTTGGCGTAGAAATTATTAATCCGTCTGCCCAATAAGAATTTAGATATTCGTTGTTTAAATAAGTTTCAACTGTGATCATCGAAGTTGTGTCTTTACGGCTCACGGTAACTTCGTTCATAGCAAAATTAAGTTCTTCAAAAGCTTCGTTTTCAGGATCAGCAGTTAAACCTAATAATGTTCTTTCTGAAGTAGTGTAATTTCTATCAATCACAAATTGTAATAAATCATCAATATTTTCTTTTTGAACTTTAGCCAAAAAACCTAATCTTCCTGCATTGATACCTAATAATGGAACACCAGAATTACGAACAAAAGCGGCTGCTCTTAAAATAGTTCCGTCGCCGCCAATACTAATCAGCATTTCAAAGCTATTATCTAAAGCAGTATTTGGAGAAAAAGTTTTGTATTCTTTTTTTATAAGCTGCTTTTCATAAAGCATATTCAGAAAATTTTCTTCAATTACCATTTCAACATTATTGGAATTGAAAAACGAGAATATGTCTTTTATAATTGGCTCTGTACTGTTCTGATAATATTGTCCGTAAATGGCTATTTTCATTGTAATTAGATAATTTGTCAATGTGTCAATTAGATAATCGGGAAATGCGAAAATTATCTAACTAATTTTCTCATTGGCACATTAAGAATTTAAATATTAAGGTATTTGTCTAAATAATCAGAACGTTCTTTAAGGCTGTTAATATAATTGTCTTCCTGATGTTCAGAGATAATTTCATATTCATATCTTCTAAACGTCTGGATAATTTCATTCATTGCTCCAAGACTTAGTTTTATTGTAATTTGAACATTTTCTGAATCAGCTTGAGAAACAAAACAACCTAAGATTTTTCCGTTATTACTTTCAACAATCTGAGTTACTTCGCTCATAGAATAATCCAAAAGCCCTTTTTGAACAATAATAATTCCTCCTTGTTCTTTTAAGAAAGGAGTTTCTTGAAAAAAGCGCATGATATCTTCCATTTCATAATAACCAACATAGTTATTATTCTCGTCTAAGACAGGAACTGTATTTGTGTGATTTTTAGCAAAAACCTCTAAAACGTCAAGCCAGATCATAGAACTTCTGGCGAAGAAGCGTTCTAATGCATATTTATAATCACTAGCATTTTTATCAATATCAAAAGTCTCGACATCGTCTGAGGCAATACTTCCGATAAAAATTCCATTCTCTAAAACAGGGAAATGCGAAAAATTTAAGTCAGCAAAAAAGTCTTGAACCAATGCAATAGTTTCTTGGCTGTCAATCGCTCTGAAATCGTTATTGATATAGTTTATAATTTCCGTCATAAGTCAATTGAAGATATGTCATGCAAAATAATCAAAAAATACCAAAAACAGCTGCGTTTTACTTTGTATTTTTGTCGTAACAAATATAGTGTTACTAGAATTAAATTATCTATTTATATGACAAAGTTAAGTGTAAATATCAATAAAATTGCAACGCTTCGAAATGCTCGCGGCGGAAATGTTCCTGATTTATTAAAAGTTGCAGCCGATATTCAGAAATTTGGCGGACAGGGAATCACCATTCACCCGCGTCCAGACGAGAGACATATTCGTTATCAAGATGCAAGAGACTTGAAAGCAATTGTTACAACCGAATATAATATTGAAGGAAATCCGCAGCATAATTTTATAGATTTGGTTTTAGAATGCAAGCCTGATCAGGTAACACTGGTTCCAGATGCAATTGGAGCAATAACTTCTTCCGCTGGCTGGGATACTATTAAAAATCAAGATTATTTGAAAGAAGTCATTCAAGAATTTCAAAGAAACGGAATCAGAACTTCGATTTTTGTGGATCCTGTTTTAGAGATGATCGAGGGAGCAAAAAAAACAGGAACTGATAGAATCGAATTGTATACAGAAGCTTTTGCACATGAGTACGATTTAGGAAATAAAAACGGAATTGATCCTTACGTAAAAGCGGCAGAATTGGCAAACGATTTAGGTTTAGGAATTAATGCAGGACACGATTTAAGTCTTGATAACATTCAGTTTTTCAAACAAAATATCCCAGGTTTATTAGAAGTTTCTATTGGACACGCTTTGATTGCCGAGGCACTTTATCTTGGATTAGATAATACGGTAAATATGTATTTAAGTAAATTGAAGTAAGATTAAAATTAAACAATTATAACTTGATGTAATTGGGTTATAATTGTTTATTTTCGCACTTTTCTTATTAAAATTACGTGTCAAAATCTGCTATTTTCTTTTTTTTATTTTGTTTTTCTAACATTATTGCTCAGTCAAATGTGAGGATAACAGGAAATATCGTCTCTTCTGATAACCAAAAGCTCAATGGAGTTAAAATTTCTTTAGAAATAAATAAGAAACAACTTTATACTGTTTCAGATAGTCTGGGGGATTTTTCAGAAAATATTCCTTTAGGGAACTTAATAATAACAATTAATCATTTAGATTTTACGCCAAAAAACATTTATTGTATTATTGAAAAAGATACTGCAATCTCAATTGTGTTAGAAAAAGATGTTTCGCAATTAAAGGAAGTCGTTATTTCAAATGATAAAAAAAGCGGGATCAAAAATTTAGATGCCGGAAAACTTTCTTTCAATCTAAAAGAATTGAGCACCGTTCCGACACTTTTAGGAACTACAGATGTTATCAAACTTTTACAACTCACGCCGGGAGTTCAGAATTCTGGAGATGCAAACGGTTATTTGTATGTCCGAGGCGGTGACCCAGGACATAATGCAATCTTGTATAATGAAACTCCAATATATGGAATGTCTCATTTGCTGGGAATATTTCCTTTCTATAACACCGATCATATTAAAGAGGTGGAATTTGACAAATCGACTTCAAATCCAAAATATGGAGGGCGTTTAAGTTCAACTACACTTTTAAATACCAATAAAAAAATACCTTCAGATTTTTCTATTCAAGGAAATGCTGGGGTTTTAGCTTCGCAGTTAACATTGACAGTTCCTTTAAATGAAAAGAATGGATTTTATATTTCAGGACGAAAAACGTATATTGATGAAATTATGGGACCTTTATTAAAATCAGGTTCCAATAATGATGTTAAGGATATGAAATATGGTTTTTCTGATGCAAATCTTACTTTTTTATCGCAGATTTCGAAAAACAATTTATTCTCTTTAAGTGCTTTTGTAAGTGGAGATGAGCTTAAAGTAAAAGATGAAAATCTGGCATTGCAGACAAATTTGAAATGGAGCAATTTTGCCGTTTCGCCCTCTTTAAACACAGTCTTTTCACCTAAAGTGAGGATGTCAAATTCGCTTTATTTTAGTCAATATTCAAATGAACTAAATATGGAGCAGGCAACAATTGAATTTGGGGTTTCTTCGTATGTAAAAGATTTTGGTTTTAATAATGCAGTGAAATTTTTAATTGGAAAAATTCCGTTTAAGTCAGGACTGCAATATGTTTACCACGATCTCCAGCCTCAAAAGGTAAATGTAGAAAACCTGACAACTGTAGATAATTATTCTCAAAGAACAATAAATGCAAATGAAGCAGTAGTATTTGTGAGCGCTAATCCTAAATTGTTTAAAAATCTAACAGCAGATTTAGGATTTAGAATCAATTATTATACTTCTGGATCAGATTCCTATTTGCATTTTCAGCCTCGTGCAGTTCTGAATTATCATGCAAATGAAAAATATTCGTTCTACGCTTCTTACAACAGGCAATATCAGTATTTAAGTTTAATTACAACTTCAAGTGTTGGTATTCCAACGGATTTTTGGATTGCAAGTTCTGACGGAATAAAACCACAATCGTCTAATGAGTTTTCGATTGGTTCTAATCAGAATATTACCAGAAATTTTTCTTCTTCTTTTGGAGGCTTTTACAGATCGATGAAAAACCTGCTGGAATATCCATATGGAATTACACAGTTTAATGAAATTACAACGTTAAAAAATGATCTGTATGTTGGCGAAGGAAAAGCATACGGATTTGAAATGATGCTCAAAAAAAGCAACGGAAAATTTACTGGCTGGTTAAGTTATACCTTAAGCTGGTCTGACCGAAATTTTGATGAATTGAATAACGGAAAAACCTATTTTGCAAAATACGATAGACGCCATAATCTTTCTGTGGTTGGAATGTATGATTTGAATGCGAAATGGAATTTTGGCATCACGCAGCTATTTGGTTCTGGAAATCGATTTACAATGCCGACTTCATGGTATTTTATCAATAATAATCCAGTTAAAGAATACTCTGGATATAATAATGCACAAATGCCAAATTACATCAGAACAGATATTTCGGCAAATTATTATTTTGTAAAAACGGCTAAGAAAGAAAGTGCTTTAAATTTTTCGATCTACAATACATTTAATGTAGAAAATCCGATTTATGTGGTTTTAGATGTACAGGTAAATGAAAACAAAGATAAGGTGGTAGTAAAGCAGGAAAAGAAAGTTTTGTATCGAATTCTTCCTTCAGTCAGCTGGAGATTTAAATTTTAAGGAATATGAAAAAGTATCTATTGTTTCTTTTTGGTTTAGTAATAACAAGTTGTTCTAATGATAATTTCAGTGAGCAAAAAAGTACCGAATCCAAAATAGTGGTTGAAGGCTGGATTGAAGAAGGTGATTTTGCAAACGTTTTATTATCAAGCAGTATTCCGGTTACCGATGTAATTGATTCGACCAATGTCCTAAACCATGTTATTCGATCTGCAAAAATTACAATTTCTGATGGTCAGAATTCTGAAGTTTTAAGAGTTAAAAACGATAAAAACAGAGTCCCACCGTTTGTGTATTTTGGTTCGACTTTAATGGGAGAAGCAGGCAAAGAATATACACTTAAAATCGAATATTTAAATCGCGTAGTCGAAGCTGTGACTTCAATTCCTAAATCGGTGCCATTAAAAAGTGCCGAATACATAAAGAAGAAAGAAACAGATACAACAGGTTATGTTTTTGTGAAGTTTGACGATCCAATAGCTGAAAAAAACTATTATCAAATCGCAACTAAAATTGATGGTGAAGAACCTATTTTTGTTCCTTCTTTTTATGGCAACTTAGATGATAAAAATTTCGAAACTACCGCTGTTTCTGTGCAGATCAATAGGGGAGTTATATTGTTTCCGAAAACAAAATTTACGCCTTATTTTGCCGATGGAGATTTGATTCATGTGAAATTACGAACTCAAAACAAAGACGCTTTAGATTTCTGGAACAGTTGGCAGAATGAAATTGTAAATGCCAAAAATCCTATTTATCCATCAAACACCAGTTTAAAATCTAATATAAAAGGAGGAATTGGTATTTGGGCAGGATATGGTCAAAGTACTGTTATAGTTAAAACACCTCCAAAAAAATAAAAGCCGATTTGAATATTCAAATCGGCTTTATGCTATATTTTAAAAGCTGTTATTTTTCGAAAGCAGCAATAAAATCTTCAAATTTAGTTTCAAATTTACTGAATCCAGCTGAGAAATAAGTTTCCATAGAAACTTCTGTTTTATCATTAAATTTTAAATAATCTACAGCATCATAATATTGGACTGTAACTTCTTTACCTTCTTGGTAGTAACCTCCATTTGGATTTTTTGGATCAGCAACCCATACACTTGGTGTAGTTGTATAGCTGTAACCTTTTTCAGAACGTTGAACAATATCAGCGATTTTAGTTCCGTCTTTTTTAGAAACTAAGATTAATTTCGTGTTTTTATTGAAATTGGCTACTCTTCCGTCCGTTAATTTTTTGTGATATGCATTTAAATCCGTGTAAAAATTTGGTGAATCATATTCAGTTGGGTAAGTTACAGTTTTGTCTAAAGTAGCTTTTTCTGCAGCAGCAGTTGCTAAATCTGTGTCCGCAACAACAACGAAATTGTCCATTAATTGGAATAATCCGTTTGCTTTACCTCTGTATTGAACAAGTTCGTCATTGTCAATCAATGCATCGATATTAGCAGAGCTTCCAGCGTTAAAATTAATTAGAGTTTTACCATTATAAGTAAGAGAGGCTTTTCCTGTATTAGAAGCTCCTTTTTTAGAACTCATTTCCCATGTGTATCCATCATTCAAAACCATTTTGTAAGCAAATTCTTCAGGTGCTTGTTTTCCGTTAGAATATTTTGCAGTTTGATTGAAGCTTGCTGCTTCTTTTGAGTCAATTGTCAGGATTGCATCAGCAGTTAAAGGCAAGAAAATGTGATCATTGGTTTCAACACCAGATTCCCAGTCATAACTATCTGTTATTTCTATTTTAATATCAGAAGAAGTACTTTTTGAAGAAAAAGAAGCATTGTTTGCTGTTTGAGATCTTTTTGCAGGAAAAACAAATTTCAATTCAGTTGAAGAAGCTGTTTTATCCCATTTTTGTCCTGCATTATTCCAAGTATAAATTCCGTAAACGCCAGATACATTCAAAATATCTTCTGCTTCGTTGTCATTTTTACCATTGAAAATATCTACAGAACTTAAATCTAAAAGTCTGCTTAAATTTTCTAATGCCTCAATAGCACCAGAACTTTTTGTTTTGTCAAGCTGCGTAAGCATTTCATTAGCTTCTGCTTCTAGTTTTACTTTTTGCTGGTCTGGAGTTAATTCAGAATACGATTTTTTTGTAAGTTCTGCAATTTGCTCTTCCAAAGATAATTCTGTTTCTGGCTTAGTGTTGTCACTATCATCACTTGAACAAGAAACCATAAGCTGCGATGCGACTAATGATAATAAAAGGAATTTTTTGATCATGATTTGGTGTTAAAAATTAAATGATTTATAAATTTTTATTTGGGGCGCAAGGTATATTATTTACTTTTTTAATCCTTACGGGAAACCGTAAACATGGGAACTTTTTTTGTTAATTTTTACACTAATTAAAATAGCCGACAAACATATTCTCTTACAGATTAATAGAGAAGTTTTTTTAAATTTGTGATGCAATTAAAAAAAAATAAGAATGCTTTACTCAAAAATAGAAGGCGAAGGGAAACCTTTTGTCATTATGCATGGATTTCTTGGAATGTCTGATAATTGGAAAACTTTGGCAGGTCAATATGTAGAAGCTGGATTTCAGGTTCATATTTTAGATTTAAGAAATCACGGCCGCAGCTTTCATTCAGACGAGTGGAGTTACGAAGCAATGGTTCAGGATGTGTTTGAATACTGTCAGACTAATCAATTATCAAATATTGATATTTTAGGACACTCAATGGGTGGGAAAGTGGCAATGCTTTTTGCAACAACACATCCAGAAATTGTAGATAAACTAATTGTGGCAGATATAGGTCCGAAATTCTACAAACAACATCATCAGGATATTTTGGCTGGTTTAAATGCAGTCAATTTTTCTGTTAAACCAAGTAGAGCTGATGTTGAAGAAATCGTATCAAAATATGTTTCTGATTTTGGAACGAGACAGTTTTTGCTGAAAAATCTATATTGGAAGGAGCCAGGACAATTAGCGTTCAGATTCAACTTAGAAGCTTTTAATAATAATTTGGATGCTATCGGAAAACCTTTGCCAGAAAACTTAACTTTCGATAAACCAACATTATTTATTCGTGGTGGAAATTCAGGCTACATTCAAGATGAAGATTTAGAAGATATTCATAGACATTTTCCAAATTTGAAATTAGAAACGATTCCGAACGCAGGACATTGGCTTCATGCCGAAAATCCTAAAATGTTTTTTGAAATAACAAGCGAGTTTTTGAAGCAGTAATTATTTCATTAAAAAAATGACTACTTTTATTTAAACTTTTAAAATAAAAAAAACTATGAAATTATTACTTAGACTTCTAGTCACTGCCGCTTTAGTTTTGCTATTGTCTAATCTTTTAACGGGAGTGCACGTTGCTAGTTTTGGTACCGCTGTAATTGTAGCAGTAGTTTTAGGTTTGCTAAATGTATTTATTAAGCCGATTCTAGTTCTGTTTACACTTCCTGTAACGATAGTGACTTTAGGGCTGTTTTTATTGGTCATAAATGCTTTAATAATTATATTATGTACTTATATAGTAGGCGGTTTTGCGGTCGATTCATTCTTGACTGCATTGATATTTAGTGTTATTTTATCGGTCCTACAGTCTATTACTTATAAAATATTAGGAGACGATAAATAGAACAAAATCGAAGAGCATTAAAACGCTTCAAAGACAATAAATTAAAAACTTGGTTGGGTTGCAAAAATTTTATAATTTTGCAACCCAATTTTATTATGTAAATTAAAGAAGAAGATGGATATTAAAAGAGTAGCAATAGACGCAGTAAATGAGACAATTGTAATGAATGTGGTTCACATGGATTATAAAGGTCAAGTTGCAAAAAGAATTAACGAAAAAATGCCTTTAGCGCAGGTAAAAGGATTTAGAAAAGGTGCAGTGCCTAAAGATCTTGTTGAAAAGCAATACGGAAAAGCTATCAAGCAGGAAGAGATCAAAAAAGTAGTTGATTTGGCTTTAGAGCGTTATATCCAATCTGAAAGATTAAATCTTTTAGGAACTCCACTTCCTAAATTTGGTGAAGATATTAACTGGGATGCTGAGGAATTAACTTTCGAATATGAAATCGGTTTAGTGCCAAACTTCGAAATTGATCTTGAAGCTAAAAACAATATCGTAAAATACATCGTTACTGCTGACGACAAATTAATCGACGGACAAGTAGAGCGTATCCAAAAACAATTTGGAAAAGCAATTCCACAAGAAGTATCTGATGCAAACTCAGACTTAACTGGAACTTTCTCAAATGAAGCAGAAGGAATTAACAATACAACTACAATCGCTATCAGCGCATTTAGTAAAAAAGCTGGAGAGCAATTCGTAGGAAAACAAGTTGGAGATGTTGTCAAAGTGAGCACAAAAGGTTTATTTGATGACGATCACCAATTAATGGATTACTTAAAAGTGGGTCACGAAGGTGTTCACGGTTTAGATGTTGAAGTAGATTTTACTATCAGCGCTATCAACGGATCTGAGCCAGCAGAATTAAACCAAGAATTATTTGATAAACTTTTTGGAGAAGGAAAAGTTGCTTCTTTAGACGAGTTAAAATCAAAAATTAAAGAAGATGCTGAAGCACAATTTGCACAGCAAGCGGACCAAAAATTATTGTTAGACGTTCAAGATTTCTTGATCGAGAACACTAAATTTGATTTACCAGCAGAATTCTTGAAAAAATGGCTGCAAACTGTAGGAGAGAAAAAACTTTCTGCAGAAGAAGCTGAAATTGAATACGCAAGATCTGAAAAAGGTTTACGTTTCCAATTAATTGAAGGAAAAGCAATGGCTCAAAGTAATATCCAAATTACATTTGAAGATTTGAAATCATTTACTTCAGGAGCTATCAGACAACAAATGGCTCAATTTGGTCAAACAAATCCAACTGACGAAGAAGTAGAAGGAATTGTTGCTAGAGTTTTATCTAACCAAGAAGAAGTAAAAAGACTTTCTGAGCAAGTTGTAGCAGCTAAATTGTTAGATTTATTCAAAGAAAAAGCAAATCCAACAACAAAAGAAGTTACTTACGAAGAATTTATTGCTGCGTCTTACGGAGAATAATTTCTGAAAATTAATTATATTAGCGTCGATAGAAGTTATTTCTATCGACGTTTTTTTTGTTTCAAGTTCTAGATTTCAAGTTTTGCAATATGTTCAATTTGAAAAAACTTTGAACCTTTGTATCTTAGAATATCAGAAACTTAAAAATAAGACAAATTGACATTCTTTTGAAAGAGGTACAACCTTTGATGAGAAAATTATATCATTATAACATAAACTTAGAACAGATACATATGAACTACGGTAAAGAATTTAAAAAATTTGCTACAAAGCACCAAGGAGTAAATGCAATGTATTACGATAAAATCGTTGCTGCAATGACTCCAACAAACATGACTCCATATATTATTGAAGAGCGTCAGTTGAATATTTCTCAATTAGATGTTTTCTCAAGGTTAATGATGGACAGAATTATCTTTTTAGGAACAGGTATCGACGATCAAATCGCTAATATCGTTCAGGCTCAGTTATTATTTTTAGAAAGTGCTGATGCTTCAAAAGATATTCAAATTTACTTAAACTCTCCAGGAGGAAGTGTCTATGCAGGTTTAGGGATTTACGATACAATGCAGTTCATCAAACCAGACGTAGCTACAATTTGTACTGGAATGGCAGCTTCTATGGGAGCAGTTTTATTATGTGCAGGAGCAGCAGGAAAACGTTCTGCATTACCACATTCAAGAGTAATGATTCACCAGCCGTCTGGAGGTGCACAAGGTGTTGCAACAGATATGGAAATCAACTTACGTGAAATGTTGAAATTGAAAGATGAATTGTACCACATTATTTCACAACACTCTGGCCAGTCTTTTGAAAGAGTTCATAAAGACAGTGAACGCGATTACTGGATGAAAGCTGACGAAGCGAAAGAGTACGGAATGATAGACGAAGTCTTAAGAAGAGGATAATTTTAGTTTGTTACAAGTTTGAAGTTTGAAGTTGCTTTTAGTGAACCTGAAACTTGAAACAAAAAAACAAAAAAACAAAAATATTAAGCTGTAAGGAGTTAAGTTTTTGATTTTTAAACTGTAAAAGCTTAAAAACTTAGTATCTTTGCAGCTTAGTAACTTAAATAAAGAATGGCAAAAGTAGTATTAGAATGTTCGTTTTGTGGAAGAAAAAAGCCAGAAACTAATTTATTAATCGCTGGAATTAATGCACATATTTGTGATAAGTGTATTGAGCAGGCACACGGAATTGTATTAGAAGAATTAAAATCTAGCGGAAGCGCAAAACTAGTTGGCGACTTAATTTTAAAGAAACCAAAAGAAATTAGAGCTTTCTTAGATCAATATGTAATTGGTCAAGACCAGACTAAAAAAGTAATGTCAGTTGCCGTTTACAATCACTACAAACGTTTAATGCAGCAGCAATTAGACGATGAAGTTGAGATTGAAAAAAGCAACATTATTATGGTTGGTCAAACCGGAACAGGAAAGACATTGGTGGCTAAAACCATCGCAAAAATGTTAGACGTTCCGTTAGCAATTGTTGATGCAACAGTATTAACAGAAGCAGGTTATGTTGGAGAAGACGTTGAAAGTATTTTGACACGTTTACTTCAAGCAGCCGATTATGATGTAACTAAAGCCGAAAGAGGAATCGTATTTATTGACGAAATTGACAAGATTGCACGTAAGAGCGATAATCCATCAATTACGCGAGACGTTTCTGGAGAAGGTGTACAGCAGGCATTATTAAAATTATTAGAAGGAACAGTTGTAAACGTACCGCCAAAAGGAGGACGTAAACACCCAGACCAAAAATTTGTTGAAGTAAATACACAAAACATCTTGTTTATTGCAGGAGGAGCTTTTGATGGAGTGGAACGTATCATTTCTAAACGTTTAAACCGTCAGGCAGTTGGGTATTCAACTTCTAAAAATGTAGATAATATAGATAAAAATAATTTACTGCAATATATTGTTCCAAAAGACATTAAAGACTTTGGATTGATTCCTGAAATTATTGGTCGTCTTCCGGTATTAACACACATGGATCCGTTAGATCGCGAAACATTGCGTGCCATCTTGACACAGCCTAAAAATGCTTTGGTAAAACAATATCAGAAATTATTTTTAATGGATGAAGTTGAGTTTACTATTACAGACGAAGCTTTAGATTTTATTGTAGACAAAGCTTTAGAGTACAAATTAGGAGCTCGTGGATTACGTTCGTTATGTGAAGCAATCTTAACAGATGCAATGTACGAATTACCAAGTTCACAAGATACAAGTCTTGTAATTGACAAAGAATATGCAGAACATACATTAAATAAAAATTTATTGAAGCGTATGGAAATTGCTTCTTAAATATTTAAAAAGTTTATCTTTAAAACCTGTTCATTTATTTGAACAGGTTTTTTTTATGCTTGAAATTCTACAGTTGTTTCCTATATTTGATGAGGTTATTTAAATTAAAATTATGAATAAGTTGATCAACAGTTTTGATATTGGATTGTTTTTGTGGCAGATTGTAATCTTTTCATTTTTTATTGTTTTTCTTTATGTTTTATATCTGATTATAAAAGTGTTGAGAAAAAATTAAAAAATAATTTATGAAAGTACTCTATACCTTAATTGGTTTGTTTTTATTCTGTTCCTGCTTGACAAGAGCAGAAGATAAATCGCTGTTGGTTTCTCAAAAAGAAACGAACAAAAGTTCGAATGCAGCAGTAAAACCAAAAGAGATAGACTACGACTCTTATTTTAAACAGGCGCAGCTTTTTACCAAAGCCAATAACTACAATCAAGATTTCTTTTTCTTGATTGATTTAGGGAAGCATTCTGGTTTAAAAAGGTTTTTCGTTTATGATTTTAAGAAAAATAAAATTGTAAAATCATATATGGTTAGTCACGGTTGCGGCGATGCGGCGTGGGGCGGTGAAATGAATAAAGAAAATGCTCCAATTAGTAATGTAGCAGATTCGCATTGTTCATCGATTGGGAAATATATGATTTCCAGTCGCGGCGTAAGTCAATGGGGAATCAAGGTTAATTATTTGCTTATGGGAAAAGATAAAACCAATTCGAATGCTTTGAGCCGTGCAATTGTACTTCATTCCTGGAACGCCATTCCTGACGATGAAATTTACCCTAACGGAACTCCAGAAGGCTGGGGCTGTCCCGCAGTTTCTAATGAAAGCATGAAGGAAATCGATGAAATGCTTAAAGTCAACAAAAGAGTTTTAATGTGGATTATCAAGTCTTCTTAAGCTTTTTTAGAAATTTTGAAAATAAAAAGTACTCGTCAGCCCTGATCGAAGCGGCATCCTTTTACTGCGGGGTTCGCAGTAAAAGATATAGCGTAGAGCAGGACTAGAGGTGTTTTTGAAACCGAATTTTCTGCTGCCAAAAAATTATTGAACCCTAAATTTCTCTCTATATTCAATAGGTTTCATTCCTACCATTTTATAAAATACTTTTCTAAATGCTTTCGGATCGTTATAGCCTGTTTTTTCTATAATTTCTGAAATCGAAAGTTGTGTCTGCTCCAAGTATTTTTTAGAGCTTTCGACTCTTATATTCTGTAAATATTCAATTGGCGGAATTCCTGTTACCTGCTTAAATCGACGTGTCATGTTTCGAGCACTCGTCGGAATATCTTTAGTGATTTCTTCGAGCTTTTCTATGGAATGATATTGGCTTTCAATTTTTTGCTGTAACATGGCAACCAACGTGTCATTGTGCAAATGATTCGGTCTAAAAGTGCTGAAATAACTTTGTTTGTATCGATTTAAATCTATCGAAAAGATTTTGGCAATTTTTACCGCCATTTCGTTTCCGCAGAATTTCTGAACTAATAATATTAATAAATGAAAAGTTGAGGTTGAGCCTCCGCTGGTGTACAAACTTCCGTCGGCAGTCAAAGTTTCTTCGGGTTTTAGATTTACCATCGGAAAAGTTTTGGTAAAAGCACTGCAGGCGTCAACATGTGTTGTGGCTAATTTTTCATTCAGTAAACCAGAAGCAGCAAAGAGAAAAGCTCCAGTACAAAAGCTTGCTAATTCGGCTCCAGCTTGATGTTGTTTTTGAAGCCACGGAATAAAACTTCTATTCTTTTTAATCATCTCGCTCATATTGTCAGTCGTAAACGCTGGGATCAAAATCAGGTCGAGAATGGTTTCAGAGTTTTCTATCCAATTGACTTTGTAACCAAAAAGATTTCCCTGATCAATTTGATTCTCCGATTGAAAAAGCATGATTTCGAATGGTTTTTCGTTTCCAGAAGTAAGTTTGTTGGCTGTTTCGAATACTTCTAAAATGGCGGCAATACTTAACAATTTATAGTCGTGAGGTACGATCAATCCTAATTTCCTGCTCATGATTTTGTGTTTTTTGGAGATTCCACTTCTACACAAAAATAATCATTTTGTCTCATTTGCCCCTAAAAATGACTTTAATTGACATTTTAAACTAATCTTAATATTTTAAATTTGTTTTAATTAATTCGTAATTTTATAAAGATGAAAACAAAAATCTTCTTAAATCTTGCTGTAAAAGATTTAAATAAGTCTATTGCCTTTTTTACAAAACTGGGTTTTTCATTCAATGAAAAATTTACAAATGATAAAGGAACTTGCTTAGTAATCGGAGAGAATATAAATGTCATGCTTTTGGTTGAAGAGTTTTATCAAACCTTTACTAAAAAGCAAATTTGCGATACTGCTACAACCAGCGAAGTTCTTATTTCTATTTCTTTAGAATCTCGTGAAAAAGTAGATGAAATGATTGAGAAAGTGCCAAATGCTGGAGGAAGTGAATATTTGGAAGCAAAAGATTATGGCTGGATGTATCAAAGAAATTTTCTTGATATAGACGGACATCATTGGGAAGTTTTTTATATGGATGAAAGTCAAATTCCAAGTATGTAAGATGATTTCGGTACAAACTATAATTAATGCGCCGATCGCAAAAGTTTGGGAATTATGGACTTTGCCAAAGCATATTGTAAAATGGAATTATCCGTCTGAAGATTGGCAGACAACGGATGCAGAAAATGATTTAAAAATCAATGGGAAATTTAAGTATTCGATGCAGACAAAAGATAAAAGTGCAGGATTTGATTTTGAAGGAATTTATACAGATGTAAAAGCTTTTTCATTGATAGAATATAAACTTTTTGATAACCGAACGGGAACCATTCGTTTTGAAGAAAATAATGATGCTGTAAAACTTACTGAGATATTTGAACCCAATGTTGAAGACTCAGAAGATATGCAGAGAGGATGGTGTCAGGCTGTAATTGATCATTTTAAAACCTATGCCGAAACAAATCAGAATTATTATTAAATAAAAAAAATAAGAATGATAACAGTACAAACAACCGTAAAGGCATCTCTAGACAAAGTATGGAAATTTTGGAACGAACCAGAACACATTACAAAATGGGCTTTTGCTTCTCCAGAATGGCACGCACCAAAAGCAGAAAATGATTTGAAAGAAGGCGGTAAATTCTCAACGACAATGGCAGCAAAAGACGGCAGCATGAGTTTTGATTTTTGGGGAGAATATACTTTAGTAAAACAAAATGAAGCCATAAACTACACAATGGGTGATGGCAGAAAGACCGAAATAACATTTAAAGAAACTCCAAATGGTGTTGAAATTATTGAAAGCTTTGATCCAGAAAGCGAAAATCCAGAAGAAATGCAGAAAGGCGGCTGGCAGGCGATTTTGAATAATTTTAAGATTTATGTGGAGTCGAATTAGCAGTAAAGACTCAAAGCAACAAAGGTTCAAAGATTACAAACTTAAAATGACTTACATAACTTATATGGTTTAAAAAATATCTAACACAAAAAACAAAAAAAATGACAAAACAAATATGGTTAAATCTTCCTGTAAAGGATGTAGCAAAAGCAAAAGACTTTTTCTGGAAAATTGGTTTTTCGTTTAACGAACAGCACGATACTCCAAGTTCTACTTGTATGGTTGTGGGCGAAGGGCATTTTGTAGTAATGCTTTTTGAAGAAATGCTTTTTTCAAGCTTTTCGCAAAACGGAATTACAGATACGAAATCAAGTTCAGAAATTCTGATTTCGATTGATGCAGAAAGCCGAGAAGAAGTTGATGAATTAGCTAAAAAAGCAGCAGAAGCAGGCGGAATAGTTTTCTCACCTCCTGCTGAAAGTCAAGGCTGGATGTATGGCTGCGGGTTTGCCGATTTGGATGGTCATCGATGGAATGTTTTATATATGGACTTTAATAAATTACCTCATTGATATGGAAAAACTTAAATTTAATACCAGTATCAAGGCTTCTAGAGAAAAAATCTGGAAAGTCTTATGGGACGACGAAACGTACCGAAAATGGACAGGTGCTTTCTGTGAAGGAAGTTATGCACAATCGGATTGGAATGAAGGAGATAAAATTTATTTTCTTGGGCCAAATGGAATGGGAATGAATAGCGTTATTGAAACTAAAATTCCGAACGAATATATGGCTTTTAAGCATCTTGGAGAAGTCAAAGATTTTAAAGAAGTACCGCCAAATGAAGAAACTCAAAAATGGAGCGGAGCAATGGAAACGTATCGTCTGACTCAAAATGGAGACAAGATCGATCTTCAGGTAGAAGTTGACGTCATCGATCAGCACATTGATTATTTTAAAGAAGCTTTTCCAAAAGCGGTGGAGACGATCAAAGAACTTTCGGAGGAGTAGTTTTTTAAAAAAGATTAAAGATTATTTTTTTAAAAACAACAAACAAATTAACATTAATAAAAGTATCATGGCAACAGTAAATCCTTATTTATTATTTAACGGAAACTGCGAAGAAGCGTTTCTATTTTACAAATCGGTTTTTGGAGGAGAATTTCCGTATATCGGTAAATTTAAAGACATGCCAAAAGAAGAAGGATGTGACGAGGTTTCTGATGCAGACGCAGACAGAATCATGCACGTTTCTCTTCCTATTGGTGAAACTATTTTAATGGGAAGCGATAGTTCTACAAGATTTGGCGATCTTCCGTTTGGCGAAAATTTCTCTATTTCGATCAATACAGAAAGTACAGAAGAAGCTGACCGTATTTTTAACGGATTGTCTGCTGGGGGAAAAGTAGAAATGCCAATGAACAAAACTTTCTGGGGTGCTTATTTCGGAATGTTCAAAGACAAGTTTGGAATTAACTGGATGGTAAATTTTGACGAAAATCAGCCAAACAAATAAGATAAAAGTTACGATATTCTAATACTGAAATAGAATTGTTAAATTATTTCAAAAAGCACATTATTATGTGCTTTTTGTGTTTAAAAAAACAAACAATATTCTTTTTTATCAACAATAGATTGTCGATTTTTGTCGCTTCAAATTCACAACACAAAATGGCAGCAGAAGATAAAGAGATCATTTTATTAAAAGTTTCAGGACACGATAAAATTGGAGTAACAGCAGGTTTAACAGCCGTATTAGCAGCATATGATGCTAATATTTTAGATATTGGCCAGGCTGATATTCACGATACACTTTCTTTAGGGATTTTATTCGAAATCGCTGCTGGGTCAAGTTCTGCACCCGTTTTAAAAGACCTTCTTTTCAAAGCTTATGAATTAGAAATCAAAGTAAAATTTATTCCGATTTCTATAGAAGATTACGAAACTTGGGTAAAATCGCAGTCAAAACAGCGCTATATCATTAATATTTTGGGCGAAAAACTAGCCGCTTCGCAATTGGCAGCTGTAACCAAAATAATGTCAGACCAAAACCTGAATATCGATTCTATTATCCGATTAACAGGAAGAACTTCAATTGTCGAAAAAGAACAATATCCTCGTTCTTGTATTCAATTGTCTGTAACGGGCGAAATTGTAAACAAGATTATCATGACAGCAAGTTTTATGGAGATTTCAAGAACGTTGAATGTCGATATTTCATTTCAAGAAGATAATATTTATAGAAGAAACCGTCGCTTAGTGTGTTTCGATATGGATTCAACTTTAATCCAAACCGAAGTAATCGATGAATTGGCAGAACTTAATGGAGTAGGAGAGCAAGTGCGTGCGATTACAGAATCTGCGATGAATGGTGAAATTGATTTTAACGAAAGTTTCAAACAACGTATGGCATTGCTGGAAGGTTTGAGCGAAGAAGTTTTGCAAAACGTAGCTATCAATCTGCCAATTACACAAGGCGCACATCGATTGATGAAAGCTTTAAAATATTACGGTTACAAAACCGCAATTCTTTCAGGAGGATTTACCTATTTTGGAGAATATCTTCAAAAAGAATTAGGAATCGATTATGTGCACGCCAATCAGTTAGAAATAAAAGATGGAAAACTAACCGGAAAATATATTGGTGATATTGTTGACGGACAAAAGAAAGCCGAACATTTAAAAGCAATCGCAGAAAAAGAAGGAATTCATATCAACCAAACCATTGCAGTAGGCGACGGAGCAAACGATTTACCAATGCTGAATTTAGCAGGTTTAGGAATCGCTTTCCACGCCAAACCAAAAGTAAAAGAAAGCGCTTCTACGTCAATTTCAAGTCTAGGTCTTGATGGAGTTTTATACCTTTTAGGTTATCATGATAGATATATCGATATGATGTAATATCATTTATCATAATCGTTGTCGGTAAGCTTGTCATCCCGAGGAACGAGGGATCTCCACAAGCAGCTCGACAATCAAAATAAAAAAAGAAAACCTCAGTCTTTTCAATAAAGTGCTGAGGTTTTTTATTTTTACAAAGTTGTTTTTACTTTCGTGATTCCAGTTCTTTCTTAATTTCCTTCAAATTATTTAAATTCAAAAAAAGAATAGGCAGTAAGGCAATCGGAACAACATTCATGGCGCTGAACCCTTTCATAAAAACAATAAATAAGTTAAGAGCAAATAACATAAACAATACAACAGCAAAAATAGTATTCACTGTTTTCAAAGTTTTCTGATTTTTAATCAGTTCTTCTATGGTCATTTCGCTGAATTTGGTATTTTTCATCTTAATTAAATAGAATTATCTTTTACACACATTTCCTTCAACTGCTCCAAATAATCTCTCTGATTAGAAAGTCTCGGAATCTTATGCTGTCCGCCCAATTTATCTCTTTCTTTCAACCAATCATAAAATAAATTCTCTCGCGCAACATTAATTACCAAAGGATTTAAGGTCATATTATTATAGCGTTTCGCTTCGTAATCTGAGTTTAAAGTCTGCAGGGTTTCATCCAGAACTTTTTGGAAAAGTCCAACATCAGCAGGATGTTTCTTAAATTCAATCATCCATTCGTGAGCACCTTTTTCTTTATCCTGCATAAAGATAGGAGCAACTGTATAATCAATTACTTCGGTCTGAGTAACCTGACATGCTTTAGCAATCGCTTGATCGGTATTTTCTACCATCAATTCCTCTCCAAAAACATTAATATGATGTTTTGTTCTTCCTGTAACTCGAATTCTGTACGGATTTAAAGAGGTAAAACGAACGGTATCGCCAATTAAATAACGCCATAAACCAGAATTGGTCGTGATAACAATGGCGTAGTTTTTATTCAATTCAACATCAGCCAGACGAACCACTTTTTGGTTTAGCGTGCCAAAAGTATCCATCGGAATAAACTCGTAGAAAATTCCGTAATCCAGCATTAGTAATAAATCACTAGAATTATTCAAATCCTGAATGGCAAAAAATCCTTCTGATGCATTGTAGATTTCGTAGTATTTAAAATCCTTGCTTGGCAAAATTTTCTTGTATTGTTCTCGGTATGGAGAAAAACTTACGCCTCCATGAAAATACACTTCAAGATTAGGCCACAGCTCCAATAAATTTTGATTGCCGGTATTTTCTAAAACTCTATTCATTAAAACCAGCATCCAAGAAGGAACTCCCGCAAAACTGGTTACATTTTCATTTTTTGTTTCGTTTATAATGGCTGCCATCTTCGCTTCCCATTCGCTCATCAACGAAGTTTTGCTGCTTGGCGTACTGCTGAATTCCGCCCAAATAGGCATGTTTTCAATCAAAATTGCCGATAAATCTCCGAAGAAAGTATTATTGTTTTCGTAAATCTGAGAGCTTCCGCCTAAGCGAAGACTTTTTCCAAGAAACAATTCAGAATCCTCATTATTGTTTAAGTACAAACAAAGAAGATCTTTGCTGCCTTTGTAATGGCAATCTTCAAGAGCTTCGTTACTTACAGGTATAAATTTGCTTTTTGCATTTGTAGTACCGCTTGATTTGGCAAACCATTTTATCGGTGTTTCCCAGAAAACATTTTGTTCTCCTTGACGCGTTCGCTCAATAAGCGGCTGTAATTCTTCGTAAGTAGCAATTGGAACTCTTTCTGCAAATGTCTGATAAGAATTGATGCTCGAAAAGTCGTATTTTTTGCCAATAACCGTATTTTCTGATGCTGTCAATAAGTTATGCAATAATTCTTCCTGAACCTCATTTGGGTATTTTAAAAAAAGCTCGATTTGATGAATTCTCTGTTTGAGAACCCAAGATGCAAACGAATTAATTATGGATAACGGCATGTGTGAATTTTGTATTTAAAATTGTTGATTTTAGATTACCGATTTTACCATTATTGTAAAAGCAGAAAATTTAAAATTTGAATATCAACAGACAAATAGTAACTTTGTCACTGTATCAAAAATAGTGTTTTTTTGTAAAAAAAACCATTCTATTTATAGTAAAGATTCTGATTCTATTGAATTATAAAATTTGAATTTGCCTCAGAGCAAATAAATCAAAAAACTAAAAATAACAATCTAAAATATAATGACATACCAAGGTGTACTCAGTAAAATGCAAACTGAATTAGGAAATCCGATTCAATATTATTTGGTTTTTGAAGACAGTTTTCTAAACGTAAATCAATTATTAAATAAAGAAATTGAAATTAATTTTGCTGGATATCAATGTCTAAATTGTAATAAAAAGAAAAAGATTTTTCGTCAGGGATTTTGTTATGACTGTTTTTATTCAAGCCCAGCAGTAGGAGACTGGATTATGCGTCCAGAATTAAGTACGGCACATTTAGGAATTGAAGATCGTGATTTAGAATATGAATCTAAAGTACAGTTACAGCCTCACGTGGTGTATCTGGCAGTGGCGAGCGAAATTAAAGTAGGTGTTACCCGAAAAACACAGGTGCCGACACGTTGGATAGATCAAGGCGCGGTGCAGGCCATTGCTGTTGTCGAAGTTCCGAATCGTTATTTGGCTGGAATTACCGAGGTCGCTTTAAAAGATCATTATACAGACAAAACAAATTGGAGAAAAATGCTCCAGCAAAATAATCAGATTTTTGATTTAATTGCAGAAAAAGCAAAAATTGAAAGTCTTATTCCAGCAGAAGTGAAAGAATATTTTTATGCTCAAAAAAATGATTTGTACGAGTTACAATACCCAGTTTTGAGTTATCCTGCAAAAGTAAACAGCTTAAACTTAGACAAAACGCCATCATACGCGGGCAAACTAACGGGGATTAAGGGACAATATTTATTGTTTGAAGACGGAACCGTTTTTAATATCCGTGGATCAGAAGGATACATTGTTACCATAAACGTCTAACGATTTGACTCACTCGTCTATTTTTAGCAGGATACCGTATAAAGATTGATGCCAATGTGCATTTATCCTTGTATTTTAACATCTTCTAAAAATAGATGATGCGAATTTTGATAAATTATTTTACAATTTTGTAATATATGCTTATTCAAAGATTTTAATTTTAGGAAATATTTAACTTATATTTGAGAAGGTTTATACAATACACACGATCAAATATTAGTTAAAACTTTTAATTCTAAAAACAATTTAATGAATGGGTAACTTAAAAAAAGTTAACGTGGTCAGGCGTAAGTTAATGCGTAATTTGACCAAAAACATTGGAAATTCGGTCAGTAAAAGAGGACCAATTGACAAAAACAAAATTAAAAAAGTCCTAATCTGCAGACCCAACGGGCGATTAGGAAATTTGCTTTTAATTACACCGCTTATTCAAGAAGTAACCAAAACATTTCCAGGTTGTACAATAGATTTATTTGTAAAAGGCACTCTTGCGCCTATTGTTTTTGAAAAATATAATAACGTTGACAAAATAATCGATTTACCCAAAAAGCCTTTTAAGGAACTTATAAAGTATTTAAAGGTTTGGACACTGATCAAAAAGCAGCAATACGATATCGTAATTAATGTAGATCAAAACTCTTCTTCTGGACGTCTTGCCGTTCAATTTTCTAGTGCAAAATATAAGTTTTTTGGAGACCTTCCAGAAAATGTAACATTAGAATATTCCGATTACGATCATATTGCTAAATATCCTGTTTATAATTTTCGTTATTTTTTAAATCAGGCAGGAATTGAAATGACAAATGAACCTGTTGCACTTTTAGATTTAAGACTTTCGGAAAACGAAATTGCAAACGGAAAAAAAATATTAGATCAAATCATCGATCCGTCCAAAAAAACAATTGCCATTTTTACTTATGCAACAGGCGAAAAATGTTACTGCGTTTCTTGGTGGGAAGCATTTTATAAAGCTTTAAAAGAAGAGTATACAGATTATAATATTTTTGAAGTGCTGCCTGTAGAAAATGTTTCACAAATCAATTTTGAAGCGCCTACTTTTTATAGTAAAGATGTTCGTGAGATAGGTTCTGTTCTGGCAAATGTTGATGTTTTTGTAGGTGCAGACAGCGGTATTATGCATTTGGCGAGTGCGTCAAAAGCCCCGACTGCTGGTTTGTTTTCTATTTCTAATTTGAAAAAATATGAACCTTATGGAAACGGAAGTATCGGTTTAGATACGAATGTTTTAGACGTCCCAGACTTTGTTAAAGCAATTAATACGATTTTGAAAAGATAAATTTTTAAGACATAAAAAATAAAAACCTGTTCGAGAATAAATCCAGAACAGGTTTTTTTATTTAAACTCAGTATCTAAATTGCTTAGCAACTTAGTAACTTTAAAAGGTTAATTCTTTTTCTTAAAAATACCATTTAATAGGTCACTTGCCTTTTTCGTCACTTCTTGAGTTTTTTGCTCTTTTTCGGTTTTAGCCGCTTGTGTCGTGTCTTTAGCTTTAGTGTTTTTGTTAATTAAATCAGTTAGGGCAGAAGTTCCTTTTTGAGTCAATTTCTCTTTTTGCTGATTTACCAATTGTGTTGTTAAATTAGTTACAGCAGCTTTCATATCTGTGCTGATTTTTGGACTAGAAAAGTTTCCAGTCATCAAAGCCGTAATTGGAATATTATCCAGTTTTGCAGCATCAGAAGGAGATAATTTCGCGATTAAATTATTAGCTTCTGTTCCAAGATATTTTGCAGGAACATCAAATTTGATCGTATAATTCATATTCTGATCAAAACCATGTGTACCTCCAATAGTAGCTTTTATATCCTGATATTTAATGTCGAAAGGTTTTACGTTTACTTTACCATCATCAAAAGTAAGCGCCATTTTCAAATCATTCAAATTCAATTTGTTTAAATCCAAGAATTTAACGTTTGAGCTTAAAGAATTTAAAAGCGTAGAATTTTTAGGAGTAACAGTTGTAGATAACAATTGCCCTAATAAATCTCCCGAAAGCGATTTTAAATCCGGAGTCAATTCTTTAGCATCAAGATTTCCGTTTAATTTAATAGTCGAATTCAATTTACCGTTGATGATTCCTGCAATCGGAGCAATTTTTTTCATCATGTCCAATTGCGTAAAAGTCTGCGCAATATCAACTTGATTAAAACCTAAATTCACATCAAAAGTAGGAACTTTTTCTTTTGTAGAAACCGCACCAGTTAAACCAATTGTTCCGCCGAAAATAGAAGTTTTAAAGTTTTCTAAAGTTGCTTTTTCATCTTTAATAATCAGTTTTCCAGAAACATCTTTAAGTTTTAAATTATCGTATAAAACTGTAGTTGCTTTTGCATTTAAAGTACAATTTAAGAACGCTGGAATTTTCATTGCTTCAGCAGGTTTCGCCGGAGTTTTTGTTTCTGCTTCTTTTTTAGCAGGCTCGCCAGAAGTCATAAAATCATCAACAGCAAGCTGATTAGAGCTCATATTGAAGTTTCCTTTCAATTCTTGTTTTTTAAACATAAATCCGTAGAAATTCTCCAAAACTCCATTAATGCTTATATCACTTTTTCCAGTTGTTGCATCAAATTGTTTTAAGTTAATAGTGCTGGTATTAAACTGAACTAACGCAGTGCTGATATTCATTGATTTATTATTCTCATCAGTGTATTTAAATCCTGATAAGCTCATTGTTCCAGCATTTTTGATGTTTTGATATTGGCTTTTTTCAACAGAAGCCATATCAAAATTAGTAGTAACATCGGCTTTTAAAATACCTGCCAATGGTTTGTCCATTTTGATTGGATACGCTTTTGAAAGGTTTGCTAAATTGATAGTTCCTTTTAAAGCAGCATCAACAATTGGGTTTACAGATATGTTTTTGATATTTGCTTTGGCACTAAAAACGTCTTGATCAATTTTGAAAGAAAGTTTATCCAAGTTAACGTAAGTATCATTTAAGATTCCAGTTTCATTGATAATTTTTGTATCAATCACAATATTCTGAACTGATTTTGGAAGATTAGGATATTGAAAAGATCCATTATTAGATGCAATCGCAATATTGAATTTCGGGATTGTAGTTTCTGTTAATTCTCCTTTCGCAAAACCATTTACAGTAAAGTCTCCCGTAGTTTTTACGCCGTCTAAACTTGATGCGTAAGCAGAAGGAATTAAGCCTAAGAAATTAGTAAATGATGAAGTTGGAGTTTTAAACTTCAAATCATAAATCTGTGCTTTTTCTGCCATTTGAATAAATCCGTCAAATTCTAAAGGCAATTGGTTAATCAAAGCTTTATTTTCTTTAAAAGTATATTTGCTTTTATCTAAATCAATTCCAAGAACAGCATCCAAAGTCAATTTTACATTTTTCATGTAATTCATTTTGTCCATGTCTAATGAAACTTTAGCTGTTGTTTTTGTAGTTAAATCCAATTTTGAGTTGGTAAAATCTCCAGTTCCTTCGTGATTTAAACTATCAATAACCATTTTGATTTTTGAACCTTGATCGATATATCTAAAGGTGAAATTCTCAATTTTGTAGTTTTGAATTTTTAAAGACAACGGCTTGCTTTCCTCCGTTTTTGTTTCTTCTTTTTTATCTTTAAGGGCAATGTCAAAGTTTCCGACACCATCTTTATTAAAAATAATATTGATTAATCCGTTGGTAGAGCTAACTCCTTGAATATTTAAAGGTTCATCTTTTCCTTTGAAAAGTTCTTTAATACTCATTTTTAAATTTAATTCTCCCAAAGACACCAAGGTATCTCCTTCAAAAGGCGCTTTGTTAATAATAACTAGTTTTTCAATTCCCACTGTAGCATTCGGGAAATTTTTAAACAAGCTTAGATCAGCATCGTTAAAGCTTACTTTTGCATCGACACTTTCGTTGATAGCTTCTGTAATTTTAGCTTTAATTTGATCTTTAAAGAAATACGGAATGGCAAATAATGCAGCTATAAACACCACAAGAACAATGGCGCTTATTTTTAGAACTTTCTTTAGCATATAAATTTAGATTTGAGGTTTCACATAAAATCGACCTTGCAAAAGTAGTTTTTTTTACAAGAGTTCAAAGATAAAGTTTTACTAATTATGTAGGAATTGTTTTAATTTTTGTTAAAATAAAAAATCCGTTTGATCATAAGTATCAAACGGATTTTTAAAGTGTTTTATTTTAGTTTATTTTTCAATAAATGAAATTATTTTTGAGACAAGCGCTTCAGAAATCGGTAATGTTTCATTATTGTAGCTTTCCATATTGGCCTGTTGGTCGCCTTCTATAATTTTCATAACATGATTCATTTTGTCTACAATCAGCATTTCTGCCTTTGTATCTGCTTGTGCTAAATTTTCGGCATCTTTAACGGTAACTTGTAAATCTTTATTTCCTTGTAAAATTAAAACCGGAATTGTTAATTTTTTAATCTCATTCTGCGGATTGTATTTAAACCAAGAAATCAAATAAGGCTGAATACTTGGCCTAAAAAGTGAATTCAGCATTGGGTCAACTTTTTTTACCGTATTTCCACTTTTCAAACTGTCAATAATTGGGAAAGTCATGTCCTCAAGTGGCTTCATAGATTTTAAAGCAATCTGTGATTTAATGATTTTATCGGCAGAATCGCCAGCCCCTGCAATCGAAACAAATTTATCTGCTTTAGCAGCGGCAATCATTCCGATCAAAGATCCTTCGCTGTGACCAATAATGATAACTTTAGAAAAGCGTTTGTCCTGTTTTAATAAATTAATCCAGCTTTTGGCGTCTTCAATATAATTTTCGAATACCAAACTGCCTTCAGAAATAGCAGAACTTTTGCTTTCTCCAATTCCTCTTTTGTCATAACGTAAAGAAGCAATTCCGTTTTTAGCAAGCGCCTCAGCCAGCATTTTCAAAGAATTGTTTTTCATCATCGGATTATTTCCGTTTCGGTCCGTAGGTCCAGAACCAGCAATAATTAAAGCAACCGGATATTTCTTGGTAAGATCAGGAGTCGTTAAGGTTCCGAAAAGCTGATCGACATTTATTTTAAGGACAATTGGAGTTTCTTTAAATGTAATGTCTTTTTTATTCTGAGCATTTAAAGCGCTCAAAAACAAAACCGTCAAGAAGAAAATTATCTTATTCATTTCGATTTAATTAATAAATATTAAGTCCGTAAGGAAGAATAGTTTGAACTCCTTTTAGTTTTTGAAATCTCTTCACTTGTTCTAAAAGTTTATAGTTTTCTTCTCCGATTTCTTCTTTTATAAAAGCTTCTTTAGATTGTGCAAATGGTAAACCCGAAAACAAATCATTAAGCGATTTATCGTATTCAGGAAAATTCTGAGTGCTGTATTCTTTGATCTTAGCAATTTTCGCAGCTTCAGTAATCGCGTCATTCAAGCCGCCTATTTTATCCACTAATCCTAATTTTAAAGCTTCAGTTCCAGACCAAACCCTCCCTTGCGCGATAGCGTCTACTTGTTCAAAAGTCATTTTTCGGCCTTGAGCCACATGACTAACAAATGTGTTGTAGATTTTTTCTACACCTTCTAATGTAAATGCTTTGAACTTTTCGTCAACGGGTACAAACGGACTATAATTTGGAGCGTTTTCGTGCGTTTTAACCTGTTCAGAATTAATTCCTAACTTGTTGGCAAGAGGAGAGAAGTTTGGTAAAACGCCAAATACTCCAATAGAACCAGTAATAGTATTGTTTTCGGCAAAAATTTTATTTGCGTTGCAAGCAATATAATAACCACCTGAAGCGGCATAATTACCCATAGAAACAACAACAGGTTTTACTTTTTTAGTGATTTCTATCTCTCTCCAAATCAAGTCAGAAGTTAATGCGCTTCCGCCTGGACTGTCAATTCTAAGAACGATTGCTTTTACATCGTCATTTTTTCTTGCTTCTTGTAAAGAACGACGCATTGATCCTTCACCAATTGTATTTACATCGCCTTCTCCGCCTGTGATTTCGCCTTGAGCGTAAATAATTGCAATTTGATCGCTTGAGGTGTTTGCCAAAGCAGTCGTGATATTATTTTGAGTATAATCTGCAATCGAAATTTTATTATAATCCTCGTCTTCTTTTACTTTTAATGCTTTTTTGATGGCATTATGATATACATCTTCATAAGCAACAATATCAACTAAATGCTGTTCTTTTGCCATTTCTGGAGTTCTTGCCAAGAGACCATTTGCGATTTCGTTTAGTTTTGGTAGTGGAATGTTTCTGCTTTTAGAAATATCTGTAGAAATTGTTGTCCAAAGTGAGTTTAAAAGAGCTGTAATCTGCTCTCTATTAGCATCACTCATTTTATTTTCTAAGAAAGGCTCAACGGCA
The DNA here is from genome assembly GCF_042678225.1 of Flavobacterium artemisiae. NCBI lineage: Bacteria > Pseudomonadati > Bacteroidota > Flavobacteriia > Flavobacteriales > Flavobacteriaceae > Flavobacterium > Flavobacterium artemisiae. The sequence goes on from NZ_JBHUDZ010000012.1 coordinate 869,929, forward strand.
CTTTTGTATTTTCCGTGACGAATAACTTCCATATGGATTCCAGATTTGTCCTGAAAATCCTTAAAGAACATTACTTCAGAAGAAAGACCTTTAAAATCTAAATCTCCAGCTGGATTTAAATAAACAGTATTGGCTACAGAATTTAGATAATATTCTTTCTGCGAATAAGTATTGGCATATGCCCAGACAAATTTTCCTGATTTTTTAAAGCTTTCTAATGCATTTCTCAAATCTTTGTATTGTGCAAGACCAAGCGAAGATTCGTCGTTTAATATCGAAATTCCTTTGATGTTATCATCCGTTTTCGCTGCTTCGATTGCATTGATAACATCTGTTAAACCAATTTCTTTTCCGCCTGAAAATTTAGTTACCCAAGGATCTTTGTATTTTCCGGCATAGTCATTTTTGATTTCTTTTAAATTGAGTTCAATAACCGAATCCGATTTTGCAGCAACAATGTCATCTCCTCCAAAAATAGCCCCAATCAGGATTACTCCAAAAAAGAAGATCATGATAAAGACAAAAATACCAATTACTGTGGCAAGTACATTTCCTAAAAACTTCATAAGTATATTTTTTTTTAATAAGTAGCAAAAAGAGTCGCTTTGTTACAAATATAGTCGAATTAGATTTTAATTCTAACATGTAAAATGTGAAATAGTATTAAAATTATGTCGAAAAAACTTAAAAATAACGACCTTGTTTTTGTAAGATAAATATTGTTTCAAAGTTTATTATTCTATATTTGAAGTGAATAAATTTTACCGATATGAAGCAAAAATCTATTTTCTTAAACCTGTTTTTATTTTTTTGTTTTTTGGCATCAGCACAGAAAGTAAACATTACAAAAATAGTAGCAGATGAAATAGTAAAAACACCTCTTGAAAAGGTTATTGTTTTTAATGAAAAAGACATTTCTTTAACTAATACAGAAGGTGTTTTTTCTTTTGTTTCGGATATTGAAATCCTAAATTTTGCTCTTATTGGTTATGAAGATCTGAAACTTTCTTTTGATGAAATAAAAAAGAAGGATACAATCTTTCTGAAAAGAAAAATGATTGAACTTGATGAGGTGATAATTGGAAATGAACTTTCGATTTTAAAGAAAGCATTTTCTAATTTGAAAGAGAATTATTCAACAAACCCATATAATGAGAATTTCTTTTTAAGATGTGTTTTGAAACGAAATGATGAAATTTCGCGACTTCAGGATATTTATGGCAAAGTTTCCAGAAAATCTTTTTTTAAAACCAAAACGCAGCCAGATAATAAATGTGAAGTTGAAATTTTGAACATGAGAAAAATCGGAATTACAGAAAAAAGTGATTTGGTTTATTTTAAATTTCAAAGTTTTGAGAATTTATTTGATCTAAACAGTCTGATTCAGATAAATGTTGATGAATATGAACTGCAGCAGGAAAAAGATATCGCTTCTGATTATTGGAAAATAAGCTTTGTTCAAAAGGAAATCAATAGTAGAAAACAAAAAATAAAAGGTCATTTTATTATCAAAAAAACAGATTACGCCTTTGTTCAAACTTGTTTTGATTTTTATGATAATCCAGAAGAAGTTCCTTACAGTAAAGATGGCAAAGTAATGTACAGGACGACTAGTTTTAGGCGTATTTCAAATTATAAAAGAGACGATGCATTTAATAAATATTATTTAAGCAATGCAAACTCTGTTGTAAGAGTTGAAATACTTGAAAGCGAAAAAAATCCGAAAGCATATTATGATTTCACATCAGATTATTTTGTAACCAATAGTTTTATTTCTTCAAAAACAGCTTCAAATCTTTCGATGGATAAAGATATTTTTAAAGTAAAATTTGCCTACTCAGATCAATTTTGGGCAAATCAAAATCAACTTCCACTGACTAATAATCTGAAAGAGTTTTTAAGTCGTGTTTCGGCAAATAAAGAACGAAAAAAAGAATACGATGTAATCGGAAACTTCTAGGTTTTGATGCAATAAAAAGGGTTGATTCTAAAATACTTTTAGTTAATTTGCATTAATTATGAAATTACAGCATCAAATCGTTTTATCGATAGGCAGCAACGAGGGCAGCAGATTAGAAAATATCCAAAAATGTATTCAATTAATTCATGAAGAAATAGGAACAGTAGTTAAGGTTTCTAAGCTTTATGAAACGCCTGCTTGGGGTTTTGAGAGCGATGCTTTTTATAATTGTGCTTTATTGCTGCATTCTGATTCTAGTGCTCAGAAAATTCTAAATCAGGTTCTTAAAGTTGAAAAACAACTGGGGAGAATTCGCTTAAATCAAGAAGGATATCAAGCTAGAATTATCGATATTGATCTTATTACTTTTGATGATGAAATCATAATTTCAGAAAAACTTCAAATTCCGCATCCTTTAATGCAGAATCGTAATTTTGTTTTACTGCCGATGCAGGATTTAAAATTAGATTGGAAACATCCTGAATTGAATAAAACAGTTCCAGAATTAATTGCGATTTCGCCAGACGAAAGTGTTTGTAAAGTTGTTCAGGATTTAAAAAGCCCTTTACAAGATATTCCTCTGGAGAAGTTTAATTACATTTCTTTCGAAGGAAATATTGGAGCTGGAAAAACGACATTAGTTCATAAAATTGCATCAGATTTTAATGCCAAAACCGTTTTAGAACGATTTGCTGACAATCCGTTTCTTCCAAAATTTTACAAAGATCAGAACCGATATGCTTTCCCGTTAGAAATGTCTTTTCTAGCCGACCGTTATCAGCAATTAGCAGATGATTTGGCGCAGTTTGATTTGTTTAAAGATTTTATTGTTGCCGATTATCATATTTTTAAATCATTGATTTTTGCTAAAATTACTTTAGCAGAAGACGAATATCGCTTGTATCGAAACTTATTTGATATTATCTACAAAGAAATGCCAAAACCCGATTTGTATATTTATTTGTATCAAAATACAGATCGTCTTCTTCAAAACATAAAAAAACGCGGCCGCAATTACGAGCAGAATATCGAAGCGGTTTATTTAGAAAAAATCAATAATGGTTATCTAGAATATATTAAATCCCAATCCGATTTAAATGTTTTAATAATCGACGTTTCTGATCGCGACTTCGTTAAAAAACACGAAGATTATATCTATATACTTGAGGAAATTCAGAAGAAAATTGGGTAATGAGATAATGTGCCAATTTGATAATTAGATAATTAAAATAATTGCATAACATTTTAAATTATCTAATGGACTAATTATCCAAATTATCTAATTAAAAACTATCTCTTTAGGGAAAAATGACCGTTAAAAATCGGAGTATTATCATCTACTTTTAAAACATACCAATAATCTGAAGCCGGCATCTGAATTTGATTGAAATTCCCGTCCCAGCTCATTTTGTTACGACTTAACTGTGCAATCAATTTTCCGTATCGATCAAAAATCGTGACTTGTGCCTGAGGGTAATTCTCCATTCCGGTTACTTCCCAAACATCATTAAAACTGTCATTATTTGGTGTAAAGAAAGGAGGGAAAACAAGCACAACAAACTGTTTTTGATCATAACCACATCCTGATTTTTCTTTTACAAAAGCAGTTTGCAATCCGCCTGGAATATCATAAAAAACATTGGAATCATAAAAATGTATGCCATCTACAGAGTATTCAAAATAAGAAGCTTCTTTTGTTGTGTGTATTACGGCTTTTGTGCCTTCAACATCAATTCGGCTTATTTTTGGCGCAAAATGTTCTACCACTGTAATTGTTTTAGTACTGCTGCAGCTTTCAGGTGCGGGACTAGTTACTTTTACAGTGTAAGTACCAGCGGTAGTAACTTCTGTAGTTTGTCCCGTATCGTTATTAGACCATTCATAATCCATTCCTGCGATTCCTGCGTCTAAAGTTATAGTTTCAGATTCACATAAAATTACAGTCTCATCTTGAACTGCAGGAGGAGTGTAAATTACTGCATTTACAGCAGTTCGCGTAGGATTAACACATCCGTTATTTGAAGCTTCTGCATAAAAAGTCGTATTTGTGGTAATAGGCGGAGTAATAAAATTTAGTCCAGTATAAAGACTAGAACCTCCCGAAGCATCAGCGAACCAATTTATAATTCCGACATTGATTGTAACTTCAAGTGTCACTCTTCCTGGCCCGCATAAAGAAAAGAAAGACTTGGTTGAAGTTGGCGAATTTGGAGTTACACTTACAGTGGCGGTGACACTTTTACGATTTGTTTTGCATCCTGCATCTGCATAATAAGTCGTTGTAGTATTGATTATGGGAGTACTGTAAGTATTTCCGGTTCCTAATAAATTTCCTCCTGTTGCTGCGTCATACCATCTGATAGTGCCGTTTACGGTCGAAGCAGTTAAAGTAATACTTCCAGAATCACAAATCGGATTTGGGGTAAGGACTGTTGCAACTGGAATAGTAATTTTTGTACTCGCTGCAATTTCTAGTGGAGACTCGCCCGGCATGCCTCCATATTCTACAACATATCCTTTCGGCTGATAATTATCTCCAGGATTGAGAGAACCTGTATTAGACAAATCATTCCAAGAGCCTCGTATTCCGACGCCTGGCTGCGTAATGTGGGCATAATCTTCATCTCCTAGTTGATTGGGTTCTCCAGAATTCCAAAAAGCAAAATTTGGAGTAGAGCCATTTTGTGTTCCGTTCCAGAAAATAGTTCCAGCTTCAGGTCCTGTAACCCATTTCCAAACACCTTCCGTTTCGGCATCGCTTCCACCGATCCAGCCGGTTCCAGAAGCTTGTTCGCCAATTAGTTTTGCTTCATCAGAAGATAGAACGGTTGCCAAATAACCTTTTAACCCATAGTATGTACTTGAAGCAGCTAAATCTCTCGCGTTTGTCCAAGTAACTCCAACATTGGGAACAAATAGGTAATAATGCCCAGTAGAAGGAAGGTAATTGGCTTGACCTATCGTAATAGAAAATGTTCTCGATCCAGATGCACTTGCAGAAGAGTTAGAAAAAACAACATCTTTCACAGCATTGATTAAATCACTATATGGAATTTCATCCGTTGGATTCGCTCCTCCTAATCGTAATTTTCCAGTAGAAGGATCCCATGAAGATGTTATATTGGGATGAGAAGCAGCATTTGCTAATTCTAATATATCAAAACTGCTGTAACCAGAAGATATCTGAATATAAATAGCTTGAGTTCCGTTTTCAGCGAGATCGTGAGTTATCGAGAAATCCGTAACAATATTAATAGAAGTTTGAGGACAATACAATTGATCTCCTTTGGCTTTGATCGCAGGAGGTGCAATAACTATTTTACTGCAATCCTCAGAATATCTGGCGGTATTGTCTTTATAAGAAGACCAGTTGGCATTAGAATAATTTTCGTTATCTACTTGGATGCACGTCAGAACGGGATTAGTTTTAAAATCAATAAATGTAAATTTTTGATTTTGACCATTTTTTAAGTTCACATAAGTCAATTGGTTATTATCACACCAAAAATTAATTAAATTACTATTTTTAGAAAGGTCTAGAGTTGTTAATTGATTTAAGTTGCAGTTTAGAAGTGATAACTTTGTGTTTTTTGTAACATTTAGTGATGTCAATCGATTTGCACTTAGATCTAAATAAGTAAGATCAACATTAGAAGAAATATCAATATTTGATAAATTGGTAGAAGAGCAATTTAAATTTCGTAGTAAAATGTGTTTAGATAAATCTAAAGAACTTATCTGAGTTCCAGTGCAATTTAAATATAATAAATCTAAGTTTGCGCTAATGTCTAAAGAGGTTATGCTATTGTTGGGACAAGAAAAAGTTTCTAAAAGTATGTTTTTGGATACATCTAAACTGCTCAATTTATTATTATCTACATATAAGGTTTCTAAAGCTGTATTTTTTGAAATATCAAGAGTTGTTAATTCATTGTAACCGCAATCTAAATGTCTAAGCAATAAATTGTTTGAAATATTTAAAGAAGTGATTCTGTTTTTGATATATGGATTGTTATTATCTGATAATCCTAAATCTAATTGTTCAAGTTTTGTAAAAGCTTCAATTCCTGTTAAATTAGAAATGTTTCTGCCAGGTATTGCTAATATTGTTAGATTGGCAATATTTGCAGTAAGAACTTGACCATCAATAGAACCGCTGTCAATATTTAAATTGATTAAAGCTTGTTCAAAATTAGGATCAGGAATTGAAGTATATTGTTGTGCAGATCCAATAAAATTGGATAGAAGTAAAATGAATAAAAATAAAGTCCTTAGAGTGTAATTATTTTTCATTTTATAAAAGTATCACTTTTATAATAATAAAAAAATATATTTACATTTGTAGCAATTTAAGGTTTGAAAATATTGTAAAATCACATTTTTTTAACATAAAAAGCATTTAGTGTTTGTTCGGCCAGTTTATTTTTTGAAATAAATCCCAAACTACAATTCCTGCACTAACTGCAATATTTAGAGAATGTTTTGTACCTAGTTGAGGAATTTCAATACATCCGTCACAAATGGCAACTGCTTCCTGAGATACGCCGTAGACTTCATTCCCGAAAACCAATGCATATTTTTGATCTTTTTCAATTTTAAAGTCTTGAAGAAAAATGGAACTTTCCACTTGTTCAATGGCTAATGTCAGCACATTTTCTTTCTTTAGATTTTCAATAACTTCCAAAACATTTTCATGATGTTCCCATGCAACCGTTTCAGTTGCACCAAGAGCAGTTTTATGAATTTCTTTGTTTGGAGGAGTTGCAGTAATACCACACAAAATAATCTTCTCTACCAAAAAAGCATCCGAAGTTCTAAAAACAGATCCTATATTATGCAAACTGCGAATATCATCCAAAACGATTATTAAAGGGGTTTTCTCTGATTTTTTAAAATCTTCAATAGATTTTCGTTCTAATTCGCTATTCTCAAGTTTTCTCATTGTTGTAAATTCAGGTCATAAAAAAAAGCTTCCAAAGATAAGGAAGCTTTTTCGATTATTTTAAATGTTTTTCAGATTAGCTTTTTACTGGATCTGGTAAAACTGTACCTTTAATTGTAAGTACTTTTGTTGGTTGTCCTTCTGCGTTAGAAGTAACAGTTACCGTTTTTGTAAAAGCACCAACTCTGTCAGTAGCATATTTTACACCAATAACACCTTTAGCTCCTGGAGCAATTGGTTCTTTTGGAGTAGTTGGAACAGTACATCCGCAAGATCCTTGAGTGTTAGTAATAATTAACGGTTTTGTACCATTGTTAACAAAAACGAACTCACGTTTTCCGTCAGCATTGTGTGCAACAGTTCCGTAATCGATAGTTTCTGTTTCGAAAAGCATACCAGCACCTTCTACTTTTGCCACCTTTGCAGCTTTAGCTTTTTTAGTAGTTTGTGCGTTTGTAGCCGTAATACCAGCTACAGCTAACATAGCGAATAAAATTATTTTTTTCATCTTTAAGGGTCTTTGTTTTAATTATGAACAAATCTATAGAAAATTCTTAAATGTGAACTTAAAAAATTCATAAAATATTTTAATTTTTCTACTCTTCGATATGCCGCTAAAAAATCATAAATTCGCTGTCTTAATTTTTCATTTAAAAACACAATAATTTGGCAGCTAAAGAAAAAGTGGTGAAAGAAACACCCTTAATGAAACAGTACAACGAAATCAAGAGAAAATATCCTGATGCCTGTCTGCTTTTCAGAGTAGGGGATTTTTATGAAACCTTTGGAGAAGACGCCATTAGATCTTCTAAAATTTTAGGAATCACGTTAACCAAAAGAGGGGCAGGTTCTGAAACAGAAACGGCACTTGCAGGTTTTCCGCATCATTCTATAAATACATACTTGCCAAAATTAGTAAAAGCAGGTCTTCGTGTTGCTATCTGTGATCAGTTGGAAGATCCGAAAATGACCAAAACTATTGTAAAACGAGGCGTTACAGAATTGGTAACACCGGGAGTTTCTTTAAACGACGAAGTTTTACAATCTAAATCGAATAATTTTTTAGCTTCTGTTTATTTTGCCAATAAAAATATCGGAATTTCTTTCTTAGATGTTTCTACAGGAGAATTCTTGACGGCGCAAGGAAATGCAGAATATATTGATAAATTATTGCAGAATTTTAACCCAAGTGAAGTTTTAGTTCCGAAGAATAATAAAGGCGATTTTAAAGCGGCGTTTGGTGAGGATTTTCATAGTTTTTACTTAGAAGATTGGATCTATAAAGAAGATTATGCTTTAGAGACGCTGACGAAACATTTTCAAACCAATTCATTAAAAGGTTTTGGTGTTGAAGAATTAAAAGAAGGAATTATTTCGTCTGGAGCAATTCTTTATTATTTATCAGAAACACAGCATAACCGCGTACAACATATTACAGCGATTCAGCGTATTGCAGAAGATGCTTACGTTTGGATGGATCGTTTTACGATTCGAAATTTAGAGTTATATCATAGTTATAACCCAAATGCAGTAACGCTTTTAGATGTTATTGATAAAACACTTTCTCCAATGGGAGGAAGATTGTTAAAGCGCTGGCTGGCACTTCCGTTAAAAGACGCAAATAAAATTAAAGGAAGACATGAAGTTGTTTCCTATTTAAAAGAGAATACTGAAATTCTACAGAGTATTCAATATCAAATCAAACAGATTTCAGATCTAGAGCGTTTGATTTCTAAAATCGCGGCAGGAAAAATTTCGCCTCGTGAAATCGTTTATTTGAGAGAATCTTTAGATGCTATTATTCCAATTAAAACTTTGGCGCTCGAAAGCCCGCAGGAAGCCGTTAAGGTAATTGGTGACAGTCTTCATGCATGTGATCTGCTTCGCGAGAAAATTAAAACGACTTTAAATCAAGATGCTCCAGTTGCCATCTCAAAAGGAAATGCAATTGCTAGCGGTATAAATGCAGAATTAGACGAATTACGTGCAATTTCTACTTCTGGAAAAGAATTTTTAGAAGGTATTGAAAGAAGGGAATCAGAAAGAACAGGAATTTCTTCACTGAAAATCTCCTTTAATAATGTTTTTGGATATTATATCGAAGTTCGAAATACACACAAAGACAAAGTTCCTGAAGAATGGATTCGTAAACAAACTCTTGTAAATGCGGAGCGTTATATTACAGAAGAATTAAAAGAATACGAAACAAAAATTCTAGGTGCAGAAGAAAAGATTTATAAGATCGAGACAGAGCTTTTTGAGCAATTGGTAGCGTGGATTGCGACTTATATTAAACCCGTTCAAATGAATGCGTATTTAGTTGCGCAATTAGATTGTTTGTGTTCGTTTACACAAATGGCAGTTGAAAACAATTATGTGTGTCCAGAAATTGATGATACTTTCGAATTAGACATCAAAAACGGGCGTCACCCTGTAATCGAAAAACAGTTGCCAGTTGGAACTCCATATATTGCAAACGATGTTTTTTTAGATCGCGAAACGCAGCAAATAATTATGATTACCGGTCCCAACATGTCGGGTAAGTCGGCCATTTTAAGGCAGACTGCTTTGGTTGTGCTTCTGGCTCAAATGGGAAGTTTTGTACCGGCAGACAGCGTGAGAATGGGAATCGTAGATAAGATATTTACAAGGGTAGGAGCTTCGGATAATATTTCGATGGGTGAATCTACTTTTATGGTTGAAATGAATGAAACGGCTTCGATTTTGAATAATATTTCAGATCGCAGCTTGGTTTTATTGGATGAAATCGGAAGAGGAACCAGTACTTATGATGGTATTTCGATTGCGTGGGCAATTGCTGAATTCCTGCACGAACATCCAGGGAGAGCAAAAACGCTTTTTGCAACGCATTATCATGAGCTTAATGAAATGACAGAATCAATGCCGAGAATCCAGAATTTTAATGTGGCGGTAAAAGAGTTAAAAGATACTGTTCTTTTTGTTCGTAAGCTGGTAAAAGGAGGAAGTGCTCACAGTTTTGGAATTCATGTAGCTAAAATGGCGGGAATGCCTCAATTGGTTATTTCGAAAGCGCAAAAGCTTTTGAAGAAACTAGAGAAAAACCATTCCAGCGATGCTTTAAACGGAATTAAGTCGGCAAATGATGAAATGCAGATGAGTTTCTTTAATTTGGACGATCCTTTGTTGGAAGAGATAAAAGAAGAAATTTTAAGTTTAGATATCAACGCAATTACGCCAGTTGAAGCTTTGATGAAGCTAAATGAGATTAAAAGAATGCTGGTTAAGAAATAAATTTTAAAAAATTTTCAAATTTAAAGTTTAGGTTATCAGAAAGTTATAAAATAAGCTTGATTTTTTTTCAAAAAAGGCTTGTTTAATTGAATAAATGTCCTAAATTTGCACTCGCAATACGAAACAATGTAAGTGTTGCGGTTCTTGAAAAATTTGAAATGCGAAAATAGCTCAGTTGGTAGAGCGCGACCTTGCCAAGGTCGAGGTCGCGGGTTCGAGCCCCGTTTTTCGCTCAAAAACCATACAATGCTCGGATGGTGAAATTGGTAGACACGCTGGACTTAAAATCCAGTGAACAGCAATGTTCGTGCGGGTTCAAGTCCCGCTCTGAGTACAAGGCCTCTTCTTTTGAAGAGGCTTTTTTTATGGATGAAATTTAAGTTTTTTATCGATTGAGCGGGAAAACTTAATGTCTGAGAACTTAGTGTCTTGGTGTCTTAAAAAAAAATCAACAATCTAAAATTTATAAATGGGTGCTTTTGTAATCAGCAAGCGGTTTAATGATGAATATAAGTTCACTTTTACTTCGAGAAAAGGGAAGGTGATTTTTACTAGTTTGAGTTATGAGTTGAGGTTTGAATGTGAGGAGGATATTGAGAAGTTTAAAGCGAATATTGAACTTGCGAAGTTTTTGAAATTTAAAGGCTCTGGAGGAAAGTATTTTTTTAAATTGATGCTTGGGGAACTTCATTTTGCTACGAGTCGTAAATACAGTACTGAATTGCTTTTGCAAAAAGGAATAAAAGAAATTATAACGTATTCTTCAAGGTCGGAGATTTTGGATTTTTCTTCTAGTGAATTGATTTTTGGAGATGAAGATGAGTTTGGTGAAGATGATGAAGCGGCGGAATAAAAAAAGCGCTCACTTTTAAAGTGGGCGCTTTTTTTTTGCGGCTTATTTTTTAAAATAAGTCACAAAAAAAAACCATCTTTTAAAGATGGTTTTAAAATCGTTAGAACTTAGGTTCTAATTATTTTTTTACTTCTTCTACTTTAGCAGCAGCAGAGTCAACTTTAGCAGCAGCAGAATCAACAGTTGCAGCAGCAGAATCAACTACAGCAGCAGCTGAATCAACAGCAACAGCAGTAGAATCTACAGCAGGAGCTTCAGCAGCAGCGTCAGCTTTTTTACAAGATACAACAGTTAAAACAGCAACAACAGCTAAACTTAAAAATACTTTTTTCATCTTACTTTATTATAAAAGGTTAATTATTAATTCGTGGCAAAGATATAAATTTTTTAATATGTAAAATATTTTTTCACTTTTTTTTTAAAATATTTTCCTTACTCACGATTATCTTAGTTATCAAATAATATGCCAAATTAACAAAATTATTTTTATTATTGGATATTTTGTGTAAATTATTTTTTGTTGAAAATTCTATCGGTGTTTTGGTTCTTTTAGTTCTCTTTCTTGTAGTTTATTTTGTTTTTTAAGGATAATTCTGTTTTCTTCAAAAGCAAAAAAGAGGGTTTACAAAAGCTTATTGTTATAAAAAAAGAGAAAAATACCCCTTAATTGTGTTTTTTGAGCCTTAAGAAACGATTTTCATAATGGTTTCAGTCGCACCTTTGTTGTTTTGGATAAAAGAGCCACAGATTTTGCTTTTTTCATTATAAAATGATTCGTTGTAAAGCAATTGGTCAAAATTGTTTTTTAATTCAGAGATATTTGAGATGACAATGCATCCATTAAGTTCGACAAGCGAAACAGCTTCTGCAAAGTTTGAGTAATTTGGTCCAATTACAATCGGTATTCCAAAAGTGGCTGGCTCCAGAATATTGTGTATTCCAGGATTTCCAAATCCGCCTCCCACGTATGCAATAGTTCCATAGCTGTAAATTTTTGTCAATAAACCAACAGTGTCTACAATTAAAACATTGTATTTTGAAAGGTCAATATTCTCTTTTTCTGAAAATAGAATAGTTGATTTTGTAATCTGAGATTTTAGGCTTTCAATCTGATCGATCTTTATATTGTGAGGAGCAATTATAAATTTGACATCTTCGGACGCTTGATTAATATATTCTGCTACAATAGCTTCGTCCTTTGGCCACGAACTTCCAATAACTATAACGGATTGGTTGTTTTTAAAATTTTCAATAAAATCTAATGAATTATCTCGTTCTAAAATAGTATTTACGCGATCGAATCTCGTGTCTCCCGAAACAATTACATTTTTAAAACCCATACTTTCAACTTTTTGTTTGGATTTCTCGTTCTGAACAAAAAAATAGGTAAATGCATTTAGGGCTTTTCTGTAAAATCCTCCATACCATTTAAAGAACATTTGATTGTCTCTAAAAATTCCTGAAATCAAATAAGTGGGAGTTTTGCTTCTTTCTAATTCTTTTAAATAATTGAGCCAAAATTCATATTTAATAAAGAAGGCTAATTCTGGATGCACTAGTTTTAAAAATCTTTTAGCATTACTTTTTGTGTCCAAAGGCAGGTAAACAGTTACGTCGGCAACTGTGTTATTTTTACGCACTTCGTATCCAGAAGGGGAAAAAAAGGTTACAATAATTTTATGCGAAGGGTATTTTTCTTTTATTTTTTCGATAACAGGCAAACCTTGTTCGTATTCTCCCAATGAAGCAGAATGAAACCAAATGGTTTTATCATCGGTTTTTATTTTTTCTTCCAGAATTGCGAAAACATTTTTTCGGCCTTCTACAAAAAGCTTAATTTTCGGACTAAAGAGTGCGACGATTTTAAGAAAAAAGCCTGCAATAGAAATTACTAAATTGTATAAAAAAAGCATGTATAAAATTTTGTGGCTAAATTACGTTTCTTTCTACTATTTTCATTGTTTGAAGGTATTAAATAACTATTTTTGTTCCACCTTTTAGAGATTTCTGTTAAAAATGAAGTCTTTAATTTTTAATACTATTCAAAATGAAAAAAATACAAATGGTTGACTTAAAAAGTCAATATGAAAAAATAAAATCTACTGTAGATGCTTCTATTCAAGAAGTTTTAGATACCAATACTTACATCAACGGACCTTTAGTTCATCAATTTCAAAAAAATCTTGAAGAGTATTTAGGTGCAAAACACGTTATTCCTTGTGCAAACGGAACAGATGCGTTGCAGATTGCAATGATGGGTTTAGATCTTAAGCCTGGAGACGAAGTTATTACTGCAGATTTTACTTTTGCGGCCACAGTTGAGGTTATTGCGTTATTGCAATTAACGCCGGTTTTAGTAGATGTTGATATGGAAAATATGAATATCGACATCGAAGCGCTTAAAAAAGCAATTACACCAAAAACAAAAGCGATTGTTCCAGTTCATTTATTTGGCCGTGCTGCTAATATGGATGCTATTATGGAAATTGCGGCAGAACATAATTTGTATGTAATCGAAGATAATGCGCAGGCAATTGGAGCGGATTATATTTCTAAATCGGGAACAAAAACTAAAGTTGGAGTTATTGGTCACGTTGCGGCAACTTCTTTCTTTCCGTCTAAAAACCTAGGTTGTTATGGAGATGGTGGAGCCATTTTTACAAATGATGATAAATTAGCGCACATCATCCGAGGAGTTGTAAATCACGGAATGTATGAGCGTTACCACCATGATGTAGTTGGTGTAAATTCTCGTTTGGATAGTATTCAGGCAGGAGTTTTGAATGCAAAACTTCCTTTGCTAGACGAATATAATAAAGCACGTCGTAGAGCGGCAACTAAATATAACGAGGCTTTTGCAGGCAATGCAAAAATTGTTACACCTAAATTTGATGCAGATCAAAATGATCACGTTTTTCATCAATATGTTTTAAGAATTATTGATGCAGATCGTAATGCTTTAATGCAGCATTTATTGGATAAAGGGATTCCGTGTGCAATTTACTATCCAATTCCGCTTCACTCTCAAAAAGCATATTTAGATCCTCGTTACAAAGAAGAACAGTTTCCAGTAACCAATCAATTAGTTCAGGAAGTTATTGCTTTACCGATGCATACAGAATTGGATGACGAACAGATTAAATTTATAACAGACAGCGTAATCGAATTTTTAAAATAAGCTTATTATTAGCCAAAATATAACCACAAACAACCACAAAATGAAAGTATTAGTAACAGGAGGGTTAGGATTCATCGGATCTCATACTGTAGTCGAATTGCAAAATGAAGGCTTTGAAGTAGTAGTGATTGATGATTTGTCTAATTCTTCGATAGATGTTTTAAAAGGAATTGAAAAGATTACAGGAAAAATGCCTGTTTTTGAGCAAATCGATTTAAGAGAAAAGAAAGCAGTTCAAGATTTCTTTTTAAAACATTCGAATGTAACAGGTGTAATTCATTTTGCAGCTTCAAAAGCGGTAGGCGAAAGTGTTGAGAATCCGTTATTGTACTATGAAAACAATATTGGGAGTTTAGTATATCTTTTGCAAGAATTACAGCAAAAACCTGAGGCAAGTTTTATTTTTAGTTCGTCTTGTACAGTTTACGGTCAAGCCGAAAAAATGCCGATTACCGAAGATGCACCCGTTCAGACAGCGATGTCTCCTTACGGAAACACAAAGCAGATTGGAGAAGAAATTATTAACGATACAGCTAAAGTTACCAATATCAGCGCTATTTTATTGCGTTATTTTAATCCGGTTGGAGCGCATTCCTCTACAGAAATAGGAGAATTACCATTAGGAGTTCCTCAAAACCTAGTTCCATTTATTACACAAACAGGAGTAGGACTGCGTCAGGAATTATCGGTTTTCGGAAATGATTACCCAACGCCAGACGGAACCGCAGTGCGTGATTATATTCACGTAGTAGATTTAGCAAAAGCGCACGTTATTGCTTTGCAGCGATTATTAAACAAGAAAAATTTAGCAAAAGTTGAAACTTTCAATTTAGGAACAGGAAAAGGAAGTTCTGTACTTGAAGTCATTCAAAGTTTTGAAAAAGTCAGCAATAAAAAGCTGCCATACAAAATGATGCCCCGTCGTGAAGGAGATATTACGGAAGCGTATGCGAATACAGATAAGGCAAACAATGTTTTGGGATGGAAGGCTGAATTAAGTTTAGACGAAGCAATGGCAAGCGCCTGGAAATGGGAACAAAAAGTGAGGAATAAATAAATTTCTTTCGATTAAAATTATAAAATTTTAAGATCCCAAATTATAGTAGTATAGTTTGGGATTTTTTTTAGCGTATTGATTATCATGAAACAAACTTTAGATTATAAATTAATATTTGCCTTATCGGCCGTTGGAATTATTTGGGGAACTACCTTTTTAGGGATCAGAGTTGCAGTTGAAACTATTCCGCCTTGGTTTGTAACTTCTATCCGTCAAGGATTAGCAGGAGTGATAATGATGATTATTTTGCTGTCTAAAAAAGAGTTGAAATGGATTGGCTGGGGAAATTTTAAACACCAGCTTGTTGCTTCAGTTTCGATGCTTGTAATTGCAAATGGGTTTACTACTATTGCAGAACAAACTTTGCCAAGTGGATTAGCTTCGGTAATTAGCGCATTATCACCAATATTGATCTTTTTGGGGAGTATTTTGTTTGGATTGCAAAAAATGAGTTTAAAAGGCTTTATCGGAGTCATTATTGGATTTTCTGGAGTCGTCCTAATATTCAAAGATGGACTGGGGTCATTTTTGGATGCCGATTACAGACAAGGTATTATGTTTATGGGTTTTGCGATTTTGGCTTGGGCAGCCGGAACAATTTATGCTAAAACACATGCGGCTAAATCCACTAATATTGTACTTAATTTATTTTATCAGTTTACGATAGCATCTTGTATTCAGTTGGTTTTAGCATCTATTTTTTCGCCAAATCCAGATGTAAGTTCATGGAGTCTGACGAGTATAGGCGCAGCTTTGTATTTGTCAATTTTCGGATCAGTGATTGCTTTTTTTAGTTATAATTATGCTCTGAAACATGTTACAGCAGTTCAAGTTTCAATTTTATCATACATCAATACTATTATTGCGGTATTTTTAGGATGGTTATTGTTGAATGAGAAAATTACAATGGATTTTATAATTGCAACCATTCTGATTATTTTAGGAGTTTTTATTATTAATTACAAAAAGAAAGAAAAGACAGTTATATAAAAAGGATGATTTTTTGTTTGATTTATTTTGTAAATTTGTAAGAATAAAAAGTAGGAATTATGGGCTCGGATACGGATAATAAAAAAAATAATAGGGTTCAAGTTTCTGCAACAGAATATGAAATTCAAAAACTAAAACGTCAAGGTATTGATCCTGAGACTTTTGATTTTGATACTGAGTTTGCAAAAGGTTTGACACCAGAGAAATTTAAGGCTGAAATGTCTAAACGAATCAAAGCTTATTCTTAGAAAAAATAATTTAGTACAGATAAAACAAATCCTCATAAACTGATTAAAGTCGATGAGGATTTTTTATTTATACAGTTTAGTCTGTGAACACTAAAAACTGAATACTGAACACTTAAAAATTAAGCATTAGCAGTAGCCACCTCTTTATCAATTTTATTAATCAAACCCGTTAAAACTTTTCCAGGACCAACTTCAGTAAACAAAGTTGCGCCGTCAGCGATCATTTGTTGTACAGACTGAGTCCATTTTACAGGAGCAGTTAATTGAATGATTAAATTCTTTTTAATTTCGTTAGCATCAGAAACCGCGTTTGCCGTAACATTTTGATACACTGGGCAGATTGGAGTAGAGAAAGTAGTTGCTTCAATTGCAGCAGCTAATTCTTCTCTTGCAGGTTCCATCATTGGTGAGTGAAAAGCACCTCCAACAGGTAAAATTAAAGCACGTTTTGCTCCAGCAGCTTTCATTGCCTCACAAGCTTTTTCAACAGCAGTAGTTTCGCCAGAAATAACCAATTGACCTGGGCAGTTGTAGTTTGCAGCTACTACAACGCCGTCAATAGAAGCACAGACTTCCTCCACAACATTGTCAGCTAAACCTAAAACCGCTGCCATTGTAGAAGGCGTGATTTCGCAGGCTTTTTGCATTGCCAAAGCACGTTGCGAAACTAATTTTAATCCGTCTTCAAAAGATAAAGTTCCGTTAGCAACCAAAGCAGAGAATTCTCCTAAAGAGTGACCTGCAACCATTTCTGGTTTGAAATCTTCAATAGTTTTAGCCAAAATAACAGAGTGTAAAAATACAGCTGGCTGTGTAACTTTAGTTTCTTTTAGTTCTTCGGCAGTACCTTCGAACATGATATCTGTAATTCTAAAACCTAAAATTTCATTTGCTTTTTCGAATAATTCTTTGGCTAAAGCCGAATTTTCATAAAGGTCTTTACCCATTCCTGTGAATTGCGCGCCCTGACCTGGAAATACGTATGCTTTCATCTGTCTAATTTTATTTTTACTTTTTTTGAAATTGAAAAGTAGTTTCAATTGGACGGCAAAAGTACTATTTTTTTAGCTCGTATAATCTTTAAACATATAAATCCATGCTAATCTTGAAAATCTGAGATTGAAAGGAGTCAGTAAAGTAATCACAACCGCAATAATAGGAAGGATTCTTAAATCGAAATTTGTCTCAAAAAAAGATTGTGCAATACAATACGTTGCAATTCCCTGAGCGACTGTTAGTCCATAGTTTACGTACATAGCGCCAAAGAAATAACCCGGCTCTTTTTGAAATTTGTAATGGCA
Organism: Flavobacterium artemisiae; assembly: GCF_042678225.1. Classification (NCBI taxonomy): domain Bacteria; kingdom Pseudomonadati; phylum Bacteroidota; class Flavobacteriia; order Flavobacteriales; family Flavobacteriaceae; genus Flavobacterium; species Flavobacterium artemisiae. The sequence continues at coordinate 887,731 of NZ_JBHUDZ010000012.1, forward strand.
GTGACTGCAGTATTCGTTCATTTTAGGAAAACTGAAATTCAGAAAAATATTCTTGTCGGTAAAGACTTTTCCTTTGTGACAAACAGGACATTCGTTTTTTAAAATATGTGTTAATGCGCTTGACATGACTTTGTTGATTTTTGTTTATACAAAGGTAATTTGTAATGAGTTAAAAGTCTTTTTTATATCTTCGCTTATTATAGCACAAAAAAGACATTTTTGGCTAAAATTTCAAAATCTAAATTCTAAATTCCAAATCGAACAATAGTATTCTGTAATCTGAAAACAATAAATATTTGTGTATGAAGAAGTATCCAATTTATAGTGTTCAAAATTTTAGTTGTAACGACATTCACCGTGATTTTTATGTGAATACTTTTAAGGAACATTTAAAGAGTCACAGTTTTGTCGAAGAACCGCACAGACATGATTCGTATTTAATGGTTTTTTTTACGAAAGGATCAGGATTGCATGAAGTTGATTTTGATCAGTTTGGAATCAAAAGAGGAAGTCTTTTTGTGCTTCAGCCTGGACAAATGCATCATTGGAATTTATCTGAAGACATCCAAGGTTTTGTAATTATCTTTTCGCAGGAATTGTACAATTTGTATTTCGGACAGAAAAAAATCAACGATTATAATTTTTATCATTCCATTCACAACAGGCCTGAAATGGTTTTTGAAGAAAATGAAATTCCGAAAATCCTTCCGTATTTTGATTTACTGATTGAGGAAAATAGTCAGGATAACAAATATCAATTAGACAAATTATTGAATTTATTGGACTGTATCCACATTGAAGTTTCTCGAAAATACAGCGAAACGTATTCACATCAAGCCCATTCATACAACATCAAAATAGATAAGTTTGAAATTTTGTTGGAAGAATTTTTTAGAACGGAAAAACTCCCATCATTCTACGCAGAAAAACTAAATATTACATTAAAACATCTAAATAGAATCTGCAACGAAATCCTCCAAAAAACAGCAACAGAAGTAATTACAGACCGCGTGATTTTAGAAATAAAAAGAATGCTCATTGATAAACAATTAGCCGTAAACGAAGTTGCTTTCAAAGTCGGTTACGAAGATTACTCATACTTCTCCCGATTTTTCAAAAAACAAACTGGAGTTTCACCAACAGAATTTAGAAATACGGTGCGTTGAGTTTTTTTTTTAGCCACAAATTTCACAAATTTCCACAAATTAATTTTTTGCCACAGATTAAAGGATTATTAAAATCTGTGAAAATCTTTTAATCTGTGGCAAAATATTTAGCGTTTTTTGAGAAAAAAAATTTGTGAAAATTTGTGTAATTTGTGGCAAAACAAAAAAGCCCTGCAAAAAATGCAAGGCTTCATAACCAACCAATTAAATCTAATCTTAAACCAAAAGATTAAGCTTGTTTTACGAATTGTAACTCGATGTTCAATTTTACTTCTTCGCCAACCAAAACACCACCAGTTTCAAGAGCAGAGTTCCAATTTAAGCCCCAATCTTTACGATTGATTTTTCCTTCTATACTTAAACCAACTTTAGTATTTCCCCAAGGATCAGTCATGATTCCGCTGAATTCTACAGGAAATTTAACAGATTTAGAAACACCTTTGATAGATAAATCGCCAGTTAATTCATAATCTCCGTCATCAACTTTTTTGAAAGAAGAAGCTTTGAAAGTTAATTTTGGATTGTTTTCTGCATCAAAGAAATCAGCACTTCTTAAGTGTCCATCTCTGTCTGCATTCGCAGTATCGATAGAAGCGATATCGCCAGAAAATTCGATTGCTGCATTTTCGAAATCATTTCCTTCTGTAGTAATTGTAGCGTCGTAAGTTCCAAATTTTCCTGAAACATTAGTAAACATCATGTGTTTAACTTTAAAACCAATTTCTGAGTGAGTTGGGTCAATTGACCATTTTGTAGTTGCCATAATTTTATTTTTTAAATAATTAATTTGTTTCATTTTGATAGGACAAAGTTACGGTGACAGTTGTCCTGAAGCACTTAACCTAGATTAAGAAATGAATAATGTGAATCGAGATTGTGATATTTTGTTTCCCGCAGATTTGCTTCGCCTGTTCGCTGTAGCTCGGGTTGCAGACTTAGGAGATTAAAAAAATAAAAATCTGCTTTATCTGCAACCCGAGCTACAGCGAACAGGCGAAGCAAATCTGCGAGAGATTTTTAAAAGCTTCCTATTATTCAAGTTACAAAAAAAAGAAACGATAATAATCTGGTTTACAGATTTATTATCGTTTCGGCATTCAGGTATTAATTGTTTTTTGTTTGAATTAATAATTCATCGGAACATCCATTAATAAAAATTCAGCATCAGTATTAGCAAGAATGTTTAAAGTATCAGTTCCTGAAATTCCAACTGCATCACGGCTGTTTAATTCCTGACCGTTGATAGTTACATTTCCTTTTAAGATGAAAGCATAAACTCCGTTTCCTTCTTTTTTGATTTTATACTCTGTAAAAACTCCAGAATCAAAATTTCCCATATTGAACCAAGCATCCTGATGAATCCAAACACCTTCATCCTCTGCATTTGGAGATAAAACCTGAGACAATTTATTGTGTCTATCCGCAACATCTAAAGTAATTTGCTGATAACGTGGCGTAACATTTCTTTTGTTTGGAAACAACCAAATCTGCAACAATTTAGTCTGTTGATCAGCATTCGGATTAAACTCACTATGCTGAATTCCAGTTCCCGCACTCATTACCTGAATGTCTCCGTTTTTAATTACTTCAGTATTTCCCATACTGTCTTTGTGAGCCAAATCTCCTTCAAGTGGAATCGTAATAATTTCCATGTTATCGTGCGGATGTGTTCCAAAACCCATTCCGGCAGCAATTGTATCGTCGTTCAAAACTCTCAACGCTCCAAACTGAATTTTGTCTGGATTGTACCAGCTTGCAAAGCTAAAACTGTGATAAGCGTTTAACCATCCGTGATTTGCATTTCCTCTTGATTCTGCTTTATGTAATACTATATTTTCCATGACTTTGTCGTTTTGTTATTTTTATAGTACAAAGATACGGTCAACATCTATGAAAGGCACTTAATCTAGGTTAAGAAAGATTCTAAGGTTCTAAGTTGCTGAGAGAGTTATTCTTTCTGCGGTTTTCATGATTTAGTAAAATTATCTAATTGACACATTCCCAAATTATCTAATTGATTTTTTGAAGCAGAAATTTTGGTTTTCAAAAGACGTCTAGTCCCGCTATTCGTTTCAATCTTTTGTGTCTCGTTAAAGAAACGAGACACAAAAGGATTTCCACTTCTATCGGGGCTAAATTAGAAGTTTTTGTTTTCAGAAGAAATATTAAAGTAAAGTAACCACACCGTTTGTCATCTCGACGAAGGAGAGATCACACACGAAACCCCGATCCAACAATCGCCAATCTTTGTCGAGCTACTTGTGTGATCTCTCCTTCGTCGAGATGACAAAAATGAAGAATCAGCAACATCTGCAGAATCTGCGAGAAAATTAATCGTAACGTTTGTTTCTCGGCACGACAAGATTGCATTGAGAAATTATGTTCAAAGTGAAAATTAACCTTTGCGTCTTAGCGACTTTGCGAGACTAAAAACAACTATTTTATCCTAATCAATCTCCCTTTTCCAGTCACTTCATTAAGGTAATTAGCAGAAGAACTCTGCTTATCATGCATATAAAATTCAATAGTGTCTTTTTCAATTTGATCTTTCGAAATAGTTATAACCAAATCCGTATTAATGAAATGATCCAACAATATTACATTTCCATAAGAAACTTTTCCTTTCGGGAGATACTTGTTATCAAAAACAAAAACACTATCCTTAAAAGTAATTTTATCTTTTTGGATATATTGATTTTCGTCTTCTATCAAATAATTATAGCGACCATTGAGCTTCTCCGTTTTCTGATTGAAGTTTACAGAAAGCAGAACTATTAGTAAAGATAAATAATGCATAAAACTCTAACTGTACTGATTAATAAATTGTTGTACAACCATATCTGTATTTTCATGACGTTTCTTTTTCTCCAGAACAATTGGCGGGGCAGCTCTTTCTAGGCAATTTTCTACTGCACAGGTTTCGCAGGTAACGCCGACAATTCTTTTTACCAAAGGCTTTCCGTCAATAAATTTGAATTTCTTTTTCATTGCAGGATTAATCAAAATTCCAACCGAAATACTTCTCACCACATTTTCGGCAAAAGGATCTTTTGTAGCCGATGAAAAAACCAAATATTCGTTTCCGCTGTTGGCATAACTCGAAATCTGCGCATCAAAAAAATGAGGTTTATTTTGTCTGATGGCTTCGTCAATTGTTTTTACAGAAACCCATCTTCGGCAATAATGTTCGTTGGTTTCGTTGGCATGCGGTTCTTGCTGATGTGTAATGTGTAACTCTTTATTGATTTGATAAAAATCAGAACCGATTCTGTGTGACAATCTCAGGAAGAAAAGGTTTTTTAACTGAAAATCTTTTGGTAATAAATTAGTCAATCGCTGATAAAAAGATTCTGGCGAAACCTGAAAGCTTTCAATTAACGAAACAAATTCTTCTGGTTTTGGATTTTCATTTTCCAGAAAAAGATTAATCTTGTCTACAACTAATTTTCTCGGCAAAAGCAAAGCACCGGCAAAATATGAAGCGTAAAAATTATGCAGAACCTGATCAAAATTTTCAAACTTAATCCAACTGAAAGTCAGTAACCGATCTGATATTTTAAGGAAATTATAAGCAATTTCTTTAGCTAAAATAAAAGCTTTCTGCGGATCATCTAATTCGGTTGAAAGGAGCAAAGTTTTGCTTTTAGGAACATAAATCGAACGTAAATCTTCTAAAGCTTCTTGGTCTTTAAAAACGATTTCTTCAATTTTATAATCATATTCTTCTTTGAGAATGGCTTCCAGTTCTTCAATGCTGATTTTCGAATCCAAATTAATTTGAAAGGATTTCGAAAACGCAATTACTTTTTCTTCTAAATCTTCAAAATAGTTGCTGTGCGCTTCCTGATACGAACGCAATGCAGCAAGGAAAAAACTTTCTCGGCTTAAATTATAATGCTGTGCGATTTCGATAATGGTACTGATAAAAGCATTGACTTTCGCCGGTGCATTAGCAATAATATCAATTAAATCTGCTTCCTGAATTCCGAAAAGCTCCAGCGGAATCTCTTTTAAGATTCCGGATTTTAAAATTTCGCCAATCGGAGCGAGGTTATTATCTAGTTTTAAAGACACCATTTGATCGTAAGTCACGTCCAAATGTTCGCATAAAAGTAAAATTTTATCTGTTTTTGGATATTTTTTTCCCTTTTCAATCTCGTTTAAATACGATTTTGAAAGATTAGTCAATTTGGCTAAGCCAAAAAGTGACAGGTTTTTTTGAGTGCGAATTTGCTTGAGTTTTAGCCCAAAAATCAGTTTTATATAGTCTTTTTCGATATCCATAATGTCAAATATAGGTATTATAAAAACAATCGCAAAATAATTATTTTTTAAATTTAGCGAACGTTCGCTTGTTTTGTAAAAAACTTTTTTATAACATTGTACTGTCGAAACAAATTAATTATGAGTTAGTTATAATTTTTTGTTTTGATGAAATGAAAAATGATTGAGAAAGAAAACTTTTTGATCAAATAAAAATTAAAATCTGCAGCTATGAAAAACCAATTAGAGATTCCTGAAATGGCTTTAGAAATTCTGGCCGACAAGAAGCTTAGGTATCCAAAAATCTGGACCGAAGAAGCGATTGCATTTATTACCGAATTGCACAAAAAATTCGAATCACAGCGAAAATTATTGCTTTTGCAGCGAGAGCAAAAACAAACCGCTTTTGATCAAGGTGTCATGCCGGTTTTTACGCCGGAAACAAAAAACGTCAGAGAAGGTAATTGGACGGCTGGAGAAATTCCGAAAGATTTATTGGATCGAAGAGTAGAGATTACCGGACCGGTTGACCGCAAAATGATTATTAACGCTTTGAATTCGGGTGCAAAAACTTTTATGGCCGATTTTGAAGACAGCACATCACCAACCTGGCAAAATTTAATGGAAGGTCAGCTGAATTTAATTGATGCGGTAAACAAAACCATTACGTATACTGATTTGGTAAAACAGAAGTCCTATCATTTAAATGAAAAAACAGCCACATTAATTGTGCGCCCAAGAGGTTTGCATCTTCCAGAAAAACACATTTTAATTGATGGAAATGAAGTTTCTGGTTCTTTGTTAGATTTTGGTTTATACGTTTTTCACAATCATAAAAGGCTTTTAGAAAACAATTCTGGTCCGTATTTCTACATTCCGAAATTGGAACATTATCTAGAAGCAAGATGGTGGAATAGCGTAATTGATTTTACCGAAGATTATTTGAAACTGGATCGAGGAACGATAAAAGTGACGGTTTTAATAGAAACGATTACAGCAAGTTTTCAGCTGGACGAAATCATTTACGAATTAAAAGAACATATCGTTGGCTTGAATTGCGGACGCTGGGATTATATTTTCTCTTACATTAAAAAGTTCAGAAAAAATCCAAAATTCATTGTTCCAGACCGCGATCAGGTAAATATGACTTCGCCTTTTATGAATGCGTATTCCAATTTGGTTATCCAAAGATGTCATAAAAGAGGAATTCATGCAATTGGCGGAATGGCAGCGCAGATTCCGATTCGAAATAATGACGAAGCAAATGCACTGGCTTTCACTAAAGTAAAAGCGGATAAAGAACGAGAAGTTCGAAACGGACACGACGGAACTTGGGTTGCACATCCTGATTTGGTTCTTTTGGCAAAAGAAATTTTTGATAAAGGAATGCCAACGCCAAACCAAATTCATATTAAAAGAGAACACCGCAAAATAAGTGAAGCTGATCTAATTGAACCACCAATTGGATTAATCACTGAAAATGGTGTTCGAAAAAATATCAATGTCGGAGTTTTATACTTGGCTTCATGGCTGAACGGACAAGGCGCTGCAGCTTTACATAATTTAATGGAAGACGCCGCAACGGCCGAAATTTCAAGATCGCAATTGTGGCAGTGGCTTCAGAATAAAGTGGTTTTGGATAACGGCCGAAAATTAGATTTGGCGTATTATCACGAATTGGCATTAGATGAATTCCAGAAAATCAAAACGGAATTAGGTGAAGAAAATCACGAAAAACAACAATTTCCATTAGCTGAAAAAGTATTGGAAAGATTGGTTGTAAATGCTGATTTTGTAGATTTCTTGACGATTCCTTGCTACAAGTACTTATAATTAAAAATAAAAATCTGCTCAATCTGCGGAATCTGCGAGCAAAAAAAATTCTCTCGCAGATTTAGCAGATTAGGCAGATGAAACTAATTTTTAAACACATAGAAATATAGGATTTAGGTCTAGTAAAAAGGAAAAAGAAAAAACTAGTTTTCACACATAGCTATGTGCATTGAAACAAGTGAAACGCCTTTAACCACAAAGCAGAACTATGATTCTATGTGTTAAAACTTAACACGCGCAGTATTTCAAGTTTCAGAAAAAAACGGAACACTAAAAACTGAGAACTGAACACTATTACTTACTAACCACACTTTAACTATAACATTTATGAAAACAACAGAAGACAGAATTCAGGAATTGATTAACGATTGGATTACGAACCCGAGATGGAAAGGAGTAGAGCGTCCTTACACTGCGAGTGAAGTAGTGACGCTTCAGGGATCGTATAAAATTGAGCATTCTATTGCAAAAATAGGAGCTGAGAAATTATGGAGAAAGTTAAAAAGTCAGGATTATGTTGCGGGTTTGGGAGCGTTGACTGGAAATCAGGCGATTCAGGAAGTGGATGCTGGTTTAGAAGCAATTTATTTAAGCGGATGGCAGGTTGCGGCCGACGCGAATCTGGCTGGCGAAATGTATCCAGACCAATCACTTTATCCTGTAAACAGCGTTCCGATGGTAGTAAAAAAAATAAACAATGCTTTGTTGCGCGCTGATCAGATTCAGACCGTGAATAATATTGAAGATAAAAAAGATTATTTGGTTCCGATTGTAGCTGATGCCGAAGCAGGTTTTGGAGGAAACTTAAATGCATTCGAATTGATGAAATCAATGATTGAGGCCGGAGCTTCTGGTGTTCATTTTGAAGATCAATTGAGTTCTGCTAAAAAATGCGGACACTTGGGCGGAAAGGTTTTGGTACCAACACAAGAAGCAATTAACAAACTGATTGCTGCGCGACTGGCTTCAGATGTTATGGGAGTTCCAACTTTAATTGTTGCCCGAACAGATGCCGATGCGGCTAATTTATTAACCAGCGATGCTGACCCAAGAGATCGAAAATTTTTAACAGGCGAAAAAACGGCCGAAGGTTTTTTCTATGTAAATAACGGAATTGATCAGGGAATTGCAAGAGGTTTGAGTTACGCTCCATACGCCGATTTGATTTGGATGGAAACTAGCAATCCCGATTTAGATTACGCTAGAAAATTTGCAAAAGCCATGAAAAAAGAATTCCCAGACAAAATGCTGGCATACAATTGTTCGCCATCTTTCAACTGGGCGGCAAAATTAACGGTTGCTGAAATGGAAACGTTCAGAGAAGATTTAGCTACAATGGGATATAGTTTCCAATTCATCACTTTGGCAGGATTCCACGCTTTGAACACGAGTATGTTCGAATTGTCTAAAGCGTACAAAGAACGTGGCATGGCAGGCTATTCTGAATTGCAGGAAAGAGAATTCGCGCTACAAAAAAACGGATTCAGAGCTGTAAAACATCAGGCTTTTGTTGGAACTTCTTATTTCGACGCCGTTCAAAACACCGTAATGTTAGGAAAATCAGCAATAACGGCGATGAAACATTCTACTGAGGTTGAGCAATTTTAATTCAAATAAACACGGTTTCTAATGGAGCCGTGTTTTTTTGTCACAGATTTAAAGGATTAAAATGATTTAAAAAAAATGTTGCCACGAATTTCACGAATTCGCACGAATTTTTATTCAATTTTAATTAGTGGAAATTTGTGAAATTTGTGGCAAAAAAATCCTTTTAATCTGTGTAATCTGTGGCTGTAATTTATTTTTTCAAAAGGCGAGCTTTCATTTTGCTGAAAAATTCAGGCGTTACTCCAATGAAAGAAGCGATTTGTTTTTGAGGAACTTTGTGAACTAATGTTCCGTATTTTTTAGTGAATTTTTCAAAACGTTCTTCCGCGGGTAAACTTAAGTTGTCCATTAATCTTTGTTGATTCGCAACTAATGAATTTTCAATCAAAATTCTGAAAAAGCGTTCCAGTTTTGGGATTTCAAGATACAATTGCTCTTGATTTTCTTTGGATAAAGAAACAACTTCTGCTTCTTCTAAAACTTCAATAAAAAGCTGTCCCGGTTTCTGCGAAAAAAAGCTGTACATATCGCTCATCCACCAACCTTCGCATGCGAAAGAAAGTACATGTTCTACAATATTATCGTTGATATTGAAACTTCTTAAAATACCAGAATTTACAAAATACGAATGTTTACAAACTTCGCCAGCGTTTAGCAAAAGTGTTTTAGCTTTATAAGTGTTGGTTTCTAATTTAGATAAAAAAAGCGCCTGTTCTTCTGGAGTCAGAGAAACGTGTTTGGCAATGTTTTCAAGAATTAATGCCATTATTTTTTATCGTCTATTAAGGTAAATGAAGTTGCTTTAAATCTGTTTCCTTTAATTTCTCCTGTAACCAAAGCTTTGCTGATGGCATTGCAAAAACCTTTTTCAGCGTGAGCATCTCCGTGATCGTGAATCGTTGTTCCGTCCACAAAATAACTTTTTCCGTCGATGCGAACGGCTAAATCACAGCTTTTACCTTTCATTCCGAATTGACATTCTCCGCAAGAAGCTTCAACGATTGTTGGTTTATCAAATTTCTTTTTGTCTTGTGCTTGTGTTGAAATTCCAATAAATAGGAAAATCATGAATATAAGTTTTTTCATTTTTTAAGAATTTACAGTTATTAATTTTGCCGTTTCTTTGGCGCGTTCTGTTACTTCGTCAATTGGAGTCGAAAGTGAATCGTGGCTTAAAACGACTCCCATTCTTCGGTACGGTCTTGAAGTTGGTTTACCAAAAATTCTGAAATCAGTTTTAGGTAAAGCCGCTACTTTTTCGATTCCAGTAAAAGTTGGATTTGTTGAATCTTCTGATGCTAAAATTACAGCACTTGCTCCCGCTTTTTCTAAAGTAATTTCGAAAATCGGAAGACTTAAAATAGCTCGTAAATGTAATTCGAATTCGTTGAAGTTCTGAGTTCCAGCCAAAGTTACCATTCCGGTATCGTGCGGACGTGGCGAAAGTTCAGAGAAATAAACACCTTCGCTAGTTAGGAAAAATTCAACACCAAAAAGTCCAGCACCGCCAAGCGCTTCGGTAATTTTTTCGGCCATATCCTGTGCTTCGTACAAATCTTTTTCTGAAACCAAAGCCGGCTGCCAGCTTTCTTGATAATCGCCTCTTTCTTGTCTGTGTCCAATTGGAGCACAAAACAAAGTTGGATTGCCGTTTTGAGTAATTGTTAAAAGTGTGATTTCTGAATGGAAATCAACAAAAGCTTCTACAATTACTTCGATAACATCGCCACGTGAACCCGCAACGGCATATTGCCAAGCTTTTTCGATATCACCTTCAGATTTAATTGTCGATTGTCCTTTTCCAGAAGAAGACATTAAGGGTTTTACCACACATGGAATTCCAACTTCTTGAACTGCTTTTTGAAGCTCTTCTGCCGATGTTGCGTATTGGTATTTAGCGGTTTTTAATCCTAATTCTTTTGAAGCTAAATCACGGATTGCTTTACGGTTCATGGTAAAGTTGGCCGCTTTCGCTGAAGGAACTACGGTAATGCCCTGCTTTTCGTAATCGTAAAAACGTTCGGTGCGAATGGCTTCTATTTCGGGAACGATGAAATCTGGTTTGTGTTTGGCTACGATTCGGTCAAGCGCTTCGCCGTCAAGCATATTGATGACTTCAAAACCGTGTGCGACCTGCATTGCCGGAGCATTTTCGTAACTGTCAACTGCGATTATAGTTTGTCCGATTCGTTGTGCGGCGATGACAAATTCTTTGCCTAATTCGCCTGAACCTAGGAGTAATATTTTCATTTTGGAGTAGTGTATTGTTGGAGAAGTAAAAGTAGGGAAAAATGTTTTTAACCGCAAAGTTCTATTTGGATGTATTGAATGTAGAGGCGTACTGCATTGCTTGTACGTAATCTATAATTTAACCGCAAAGTTCGCTAAGTTTTTTGTTTTTTAAGTTAAAAGAAAAGGACGCAAAGAATTCTCTCGCAGATTTTGGAGATTCGGCAGATTTATTTTTTTTATTGAATTGCCTCCAGTTTTAGCTGGAGGTATTGAGGTAATAATCTTAAGTGCTTTAGCAAAACTTAGTTTTTGGCTAAAGCCTTATTGATTATCATTATTTAACCTCCAGCTAAAGCTGGAGGCAATTCAATTTAGGATTGTCTATTTTGACTTGCTTTCACAATTATTAAACTGCTTAAAAAAGTTAAAAACATTAATACAAATGATAGAAACAAAATCATTAGTAGAGAATATAAAATAACATATGGAATTTGTGATCTTAGCACAACAGAGATTCCATTGGTAAATAGTGCAATTGTATAAATTGTAAAAAGTGCAATTATAATTTTTGAACTTACTCCAAAAGAGAATTGCGAGCAAGCTTTAAAATAAGAGATTTGATTTAATGAAAAGCTGATTTTTTTCGCGGTATTCCAAAAAAGAAAAATAATAAATAAAGGAAATAAAATACCCCAGAAAATCGGATTCCAAAACAGACCAAAGTCACATATTTGAATACATAAATCTATGAAAAGACTTTTTGAAAAAATTAGAAGTGGAAAAAATGAACTCACAAAAAGTCCTGCAATGATTGCATGTTTTTGAATATTGGTTTTTGATTCCATTGATTTTTTTATAGTAAATATAAAGAAAAAGTTCGCAAAAGATTATAAAACAATCTTTGCGAACTTTGCGTATTCTTTGTGCCTTTGCGGTTAAAAAAAATTAATGAAAATGATCTTCTTCAATCTCAAATTCGGCATCTTTTTCCCAAATTTCCATTTCGCAGGGTTTGCAGTTGAATTTTAGTTTGTATTCTAACTCGCCCTGTTTTAAAACCAAAGGTTCTTTGACCTTAACACCCACAATATCTTTTTGGTGGATTGGGCATTTTTTTAATTCGTATTTAATGCAATATTTGGTCGTCATTACACGAGATTTTCCAGGATCCCATTGTAATTCGAATGCTTTTTCGATTTCGGTAACACCGTGGCGTTCGTAGAATTTACGAGCGGTTTTGTTGGAAACGTTGTACATGAAATCCAGTTTGGTTTCTGGATAAGGATGTGACGTTTTTACCAATTGGTGTTCTTCACGTTTGTAATTTGCCAGACGAATTTCTGATAATTGTTCGAAAACATTTCTTCTCATTTCGTTGATTTTTGAAATAGGAAGGAACCAGTTTTGAGAAAATACGACATCAATTTCATCGGCGCTGTAAGGTGTAAAACCTGTTTTAGCCAATTGTACTTTAATGTTTTCTTCTATTGATTCACCGGTTTTTGTCTGCTCTTTTGCGTGCTCTAATTTTACTGTGCTCACGTTTCCGTCTTCGTCGGTTGCGATTAATTCGAAACCATTTTCGTTTTCGGTGAGCAATAAAGTAGTTCCGATTTTACGGATGGCACTGTCTTCTCTTTCAACAATTTTGATGAAAGCAATATCGTTGTTACGGTAAATAAAAGTTCCGTCTTTGATTTCTTTAAGTACGTTTGGATATACTTTTCCGTTTTCAGCTTTGTTTACATAGATTCCATCGGCTTCGTTGTTTTCGTTGATGAAGCAAAGTCCGTCACCGTTGTTTAGCAATTCGCCGTTTTCGATTTCGTAAGCGTCTCCAATAGTTCGGATTAATTTACCAATATATTGTCCTTTTGATTTTGGGCTTTCCCAAGAACCAATACTAGCGTGTCTTTCGTTTACGAAATAATCGGTATAACCGCGGTTGAAGGTTCTGTTTAAAGTAGAATCGAAAGTATAGGTACATTTTCCAGAAGAAGCTTTGATGTATTTATCGCTTCCTTCTAAATAACTGTCTAATTTTTGACGTAGATAAGAAACGTTGTTTTTAACGTAAGCCACATCTTTTAATCGACCTTCGATTTTGAAAGAAACGATTCCGGCTTCAATTAAATTCGGAATCTGATCTGAAACGTCTAAATCTTTAATCGAAAGTAAGTGACTGTTTCTGATTAAAGTATCTCCGTTTCCGTCGATTAAGTTATAAGGTAAACGGCAGTTTTGAGCACAAGACCCACGATTGGCGCTACGTTCTCCATTGGCCACACTCATATAACAGTTTCCGCTGAAAGAAACGCAAAGTGCTCCTGTTACGAAAAACTCTAATTCAACGTCAGCTTCGTCGTAGATTGTTTTAATTTGATGCAAGTTTAACTCACGTGCTAAAACGACACGTTTGATTCCGGCATCTTTCAAGAATTTAATTTTATCTGCATCACGGTTATTGGCTTGTGTGCTGGCGTGAAGTACGATAGGAGGCAAGTCCATTTCCATAATCGCCATATCTTGAATGATCAATGCATCAACACCAATACCGTATAATTCCCAAATCATGGCACGACACGTATCTAATTCATTGTCGTATAAAATGGTATTCATTACCACAAAAACCTGAGCATTAAATAAATGTGCATATTTTACTAAAGCCGCAACATCTTCAATTGAGTTGTTGGCATTAGAACGGGCACCAAATTGTGGCGCACCAATATATACGGCATCTGCACCGCTATTAATAGCTGCCATTCCGCCAATTAAATCTCTTGCTGGAGCTAATATTTCTATCTTCTTCTTCATTTCTAAAACTTTAGCCTTTTGTGGTATTCACGAAAAAAAGTGTGCAAAGGTCTAATAAATTATTTGAGTTTGCTAGAGATGAAGCGATTTTTTTGAAATTGTTAACTTAATATGGAATGATGATAAACGAAAATGAAGCTTATACTAATCTAGAGGGAAAGTATAACCGACAGCAAATACCCCGGTTGATTGTTTTGCAGCTGGATGAAAATAGCCAGAAAAACCTATTTCAAAGCTGTTCTTTCTACCTAGAGCCAATCCAAAGTTAAATGGAATATGTAATAAAGCATCGCTTTTATTAAAATTAACGCTGGGTGTAAATGTTTCAAATTTACCTATTGATGCTCCAATACCACTTTCAATAAATGGTGCAACCCATGGTATTGGGGCGCAAATACGAATTTTCCCTCCCACTAAAAAAGCATTAGTTGTTACTTTATACTGAGGTTGATTCTGAATATTTTGATCTTTATCAACAGATTCAAAAATAGCGCCTGCGTATGGTCTTACGCTAAACCATGATTTTAATCCTATAATATATTCACCTTGAAGATAAAGTCCGCCACCCATAACATCGACTTCTTCTTGACTTCCGTAATCTTCTATGTAGTAGGAACTGCTAGAGCCATAACCTATAGATGCTTTTATAAAGTTACCTGTTTTTTGAGCTTGAGTAAGACTTGAAGAGAAAATTATAAAAAGAATAAAAAAATGGTTTAAAGTTAGTTTCATTTAATAAGGCTTTTTGGTTGAAATTTGATCGCGACGAATGTAAGATTTATTTTTAAATTTTAATAAAACAAAAAACTACCATTCCGAAGATCAAATAGATGTCAAAAAAATCTTGCTGTATTCAAAGTTGTGTCTTTTATTTATTTTCCGACAACCAATTCCAGCGTTTTGCCCAATCCATTAAAATAGCTTTTCTCCATTTTAAAATCGTTTTACCGCCTTGTATTTTTCCGTCATATAAATTCGGATCTGCTTTATCAGTATACCAATTGTCGCCTAACTTATAATCAGTGCTGTGTTTTTTGCCTGGCCATAAGTTATCTACAACCAATACTCCTTCCTGTGTTGGGAAGTCGGGCATATTTGAAACAAATTTATAATGCAAAATTTCAGCTTGTTTTGGAACGTATTTTATGGCATATTCTCCATTACTCAAATAATATCCCGGCCATTTTTGGACTTTGCCTTTAAGGCTGGTTTCCATCCAGAAGCAGGAAGAATCAGCAGGTATGTTTTTAACTGGACCTTTTAAGTGAAATTCTGTAACAGTACAATATGCGACCGTATCTTTAATCGTTGTAATTCCGTTGAAAACCACTCTTGGACTTTGAGTGAATTTTTCATAACTGCCTCCCCAGCTTTCACGTGTTGGATCGTTAGGATTTCCATCCATCATATAAAGAAGTGTTGGAGTGTCTCCCATTTTGACATTTCCATCATAATAGTTTTTAAAATCCGCGCCGAGATTGCCTGCATTCTTCATGTATTTATCGTAGTAATCGGTAGTTTTTACACTATCGGGTTCGTTATTATTGGAGAAAAAACCATAATAAGAAGAGTTGTTTTCAATAAACCAAAGGTTTGGAAAATGTTCAACGATGTAGGCATAACTGTTTGCACTCCATTTTTTGTTTGGACCGCCAATCCAAACCACTCGTATTTTGTTTTGAATTTCAGGCGAATCATGTAGAGCTTGAGCTAAATCTTCTAATCCACCCCAAACCAAAATCCATAAAGGTTCTTTACTTTCTTTTTTAGCACATTTTATAATCCACTCAGAACCTTCTGTTGCTGTTGTGTAGCCTTTGTATGGAGCTCCGCCGTGACGTCCCTGCTTTGTAATAGAACGTAAATAATCTGGAGAAAGTAATCTTTTTTGATGTTTTTGTAATTTCGGCAGATCTTTTTCATAAAGATTTATCATACGCAGAATCTCTTCTTTGTTTCCATCTCCAAAAGAAGGTGACGAAACAAGTCCTTCAATGTTGAATTGTTCACTATACATGAACAAATGTGTGAAGGATTGATTGTCATCTGGATCAGTACCGCCAATATCACTGCTAATAAGAATTCGAGGTTTTACAGGTACTTTTTGCTGGGCAATTGTGGTAAATGAAAGAATAAACAGTAAAGAGTACAAAATAGTTCTGATCATAACTGACATTGTTAAAGAATTAGAAATAGTATTATGCCTGTAATATAAGATTTTTTTTGCTTTTTTATAAAACAAAAAAACCACCCAACCCGAAGGTTAAAGTGGTTTCTCAAAAAAAAGCATGAATCGATCGATCGACTAATTAGCTCTCATTTTAATTTGTGATAAAGTATTTTCAATACTATTCAATTGTTTTGAAACTATAGAAACTTGGCTGTGTTCTAAGTGGTTTTCTTCGAGTGCATTTTTATATTTTTCGATAGCAGCTTCTTCTCCTGTTACACAGGCATTAATGATTGCTTCTGTGTCACCGCCTGTAAAAGATGATTTAATATCAATCCAAGTTCGGTGTAAAGCTCCTAATGGTCCTCCGCCGGCAGTATCTGTTGATTTTCCTAGTTTGTTGATTTCGTCTTGTAATTCAACAATAAATAAAGCTCTTTCGCGTGCGTATTCTAAGAAATCTGTTTTCATTGCTGGATTTTCTACATGCTCTGCTGCGTTAGTATATCCTAGTTTTCCGTCTTCAAGAATTGAAATTAATCCTTCTAAGGTTTTAACTGCTTCTTTTGTGGTTTCATCTGTATGTATCATGACAAATAATTTTTTGAAATTAATATATTACAAAGTTGGCACTTTATAAGTTGTTTTGTCTTATAGGATTACAATCGGTGTTTTATAATATTTTAGAATGGGAATTTTGAAAGTGATGTTTCTGGATGTAACCCAAGGTTGTCTTGTATCGTCAAAGTAAGCATCAATCATTAATCAATCACTTTATGAAAACAATTTCAAAATTCTTAATTATTGCGCTTTTGGTTTTTCAGAATTCATTTTCTCAAAATTTGGAAGCAAAAATAGACAGTCTAATTCCGCCAAAGTTTAAATCTGAAAATCCGGGAGCTGTTTTTT
Organism: Flavobacterium artemisiae; assembly: GCF_042678225.1. Taxonomy (NCBI): domain Bacteria; kingdom Pseudomonadati; phylum Bacteroidota; class Flavobacteriia; order Flavobacteriales; family Flavobacteriaceae; genus Flavobacterium; species Flavobacterium artemisiae. The sequence continues at coordinate 904,726 of NZ_JBHUDZ010000012.1, forward strand.
TGGTTGCAAAGAATAGGAAAGTGATTTATAGAAAAGCTTTTGGAATGGCAGATTTGGAATGGAACGTTAAAATGAAACCTGAATTTGTTTTTGAAATTGGGTCGATGACAAAACAGTTTACAGCAGTTTCTATTCTGATTTTGGCAGAGCAAGGAAAACTTAATTTGAATGACGAGATAACGAAATATATTCCCGATTATCCAACAAACGGAAACAAGATCACGATACATCATTTACTTACGCATACTTCGGGAATTAAAGATTTTACCAGTATGAAATCCATTAAAGATATTGCGAGAAATGATTTGTCGCCTAAGGAAATGATTGATTTTTTTAAGAATGAACCAATTGATTTTAAACCTGGCGAAAAATATAAATATTGTAATTCAGGATATGTTCTTTTAGGATATATTATTGAAAAGGTTTCAGGTCAACGTTATGAAGATTTTATTACACATCAGATTTTTGAGAAGGCGGGAATGAAGAATACTTTTTATGCTAATCATGAAAAGATCATAAAAAATAGGGTTTCTGGCTATCGTGATCGCGATGGATATGTGAATACAAATTATATCAGTTTTTCGATACCGTATGCTTCGGGATCAATTATGTCTAATGTCGATGATATGCTGGAATGGCAAAATGCAATTACGAAAAACACGCTGTTAAATCCGTTATTTACTGAAAAAGTATTTACAAATTATGGATTAAATGATGGATCAAAAATAGATTATGGTTATGGCTGGCACATCGAAAAAATAAAGAATAAAGTAGTTCGCAGTCATGGCGGCAGTATTTTTGGTTTTAAATCGATGGGAGTCTATGAACCCGAAGAAGATTTGTATGTAATTGGTTTGAGTAACTGCGATTGTAATTCGCCAACAGCTATTACTACAGCTATTGCTTCATTGCTAATTAACTAAAAACAAAAAAGGTGTGTTTTCTAAAACACACCTTTTATTTGCTATATAATTTTTTGAATTAAGCTGCTAAAGCTTCTTTAATTCTGCGTAAAGCTTCTTTTAAAATATCGTCGCTTGTTGCGTAAGAGAAACGAATACAGTTTGGATTTCCGAAAGCATCTCCAGTTACTGTTGCTACATTAGCTTCTGCTAAAAGATACATCGAAACATCGTTTGCATCTTTAATTTCGTGTCCTTTTAATGTTTTTCCGAAGAAAGAAGAAACGTCTGGGAAAACGTAAAATGCTCCTTCTGGAACATTGATTTTGATTCCTGGAATTTCTTTTAATAATCCAACAACTAAATCTCTACGTGTGTGGAATGCCTGAACCATGTGGTTTAATACGCTTGGGTCTGCATCTACAGCTGTAATAGTTGCGCGTTGTGCTACAGAGTTTGCGCCAGAAGTTACTTGCCCTTGAATTTTTGTGCACGCTTTTGCGATAAATTCTGGTGCTCCGATGTAACCAATTCTGTATCCTGTCATTGCAAATGCTTTTGCAACTCCGTTTACGGTAATTGTTCTTTCTAACATTCCTGGGATTGAACCAATACTGCAGAAAGTTCCTGAGAAATTGATGTGCTCATAAATCTCATCTGCAACTACATAAATATTTGGGTGTTTTTCTAATACTTTTGCTAAAGCTGTTAATTCTTCTCTGCTGTAAACAGATCCAGATGGGTTACAAGGAGAAGAGAACCACATCATTTTTGTTTTTGGTGTAATTGCAGCTTCTAATTGTGCTGGTGTAATTTTGAAATCTGTATCTACAGATGTAGGAACTTCAACAGGAACTCCGCCAGAAAGTTTTACGATTTCAAAGTAAGAAACCCAGTAAGGTGCAGGCAAAATAACCTCGTCACCGTCGTTTAACATTACTTGTGCAATGTTGTATAATGATTGTTTTGCTCCTGTAGAAACTACGATTTGAGTTGGTTTGTACTCTAATCCGTTATCTCTTTTGAATTTTCTGCAAATTACTTCTCTTAATTCTAAATATCCTTCAACTGGAGAATAGGTGCTGAAATTTTCGTCTACAGCTTTTTTAACTGCCTCTTTAATAAAGTCTGGAGTATTAAAGTCAGGCTCTCCTAAGCTTAAACTAATAATGTCTTTTCCTTGTGCTTTTAATTCGCGTGCTAAAGCAGCCATTGCCAATGTTTGCGAAGTCGCTAAGTTGTTGATTCTGTCCGAAAGAATATGATTCATTATAAAATTTTTGAATGTCCTTAAATTTGCTGTGTTGTTTAAGGAAGGTTAATTATTAATAGATTTTTTTAGTTTTATACTGATAATTCTGGTTTCATACCCAAATCACGTAAATGTTTAAAGTGAGCAATAATGGCACTTCGCATTGTTTTGTATTCGTAATATGGCAAGTTGCATTCTTTTGCAGTTTCTTTTACAATTTTAGCAATTTTACCGTAATGGATATGACTAATATTTGGGAAAATATGATGTTCGATTTGGTGATTTAATCCACCAGTGTACCAGTTTACAATGGCATTTTTAGGAGCAAAATTAGTTGTAGTAAACAATTGGTGAATCGCCCATGTATTATCCATTTCGCCTAAGTCGTTTGGAGTTGGGTTTTCTGTATGATCTACCACGTGCGCTAATTGAAATACAACACTTAAGATTAATCCCGCAGTATAATGCATTACAAAAAAGCCTAAAAGAACTTTCCACCATGTAATTCCAATTGCCATTGGTAATACAATCCAGATAGAAATGTAAATTAGTTTTGTAATTACTAAAGTTGTCCAAAGAATTTTAGGACTTTTAGGTTCTCCGTAAGATAATTTTCTTTTTAGGTAATTACGCATTTGTTTAAAATCGGTTGTAATAGCCCAGTTGAAGGTTAATAAACCGTATAAGAAAACAGAATAATAATGTTGAAAACGGTGAAAACTATGCCACTCTGCATGTTCTGTAAAACGAATAATTCTTCCTGCATCTAAATCTTCATCATGCCCAGGAATATTTGTATAAGTATGATGTAGAACATTATGCTGTACCTGCCAGTTGTAAACGTTTCCTGCCAGAACATAAATAGTTCCTCCCATGAATTTATTGATCCAGTTTTTGGTCGAATAAGATCCATGATTTCCGTCATGCATTACATTCATTCCAACTCCTGCCATTCCGATTCCGATTACAATAGATAAAAGAAGCATTACCCAAAACGGCATGTCAAGTGTAAGGATCAAAAAGTATGGTGTTAAAAACACAGCAAAAAGAATTACAGCTTTAAGATGTAATTTCCAGTTACCTGTTTTTTTGATGTTATTTTCTTTAAAGTAATTGTTTACCCTTGAGTTAAGGGTTCTGAAAAACTTCATGTTATCTTGCCTTGCAAATGTAGGTGCGCTGTTATTCATAATTATTTTAAATAGTTTTCAAAGGTAATTATTATAAATTTTCAATTTGCAAAATTGAGTTAAATATTTCAATCGTAAAGTAGTACTTTTGTTAAAAATTTATAGCAATGGATGAGATATTGAAATATTTTCCTGATTTGACCGACTTGCAAATCGAACAATTTCAAAAATTAGACTTTTTATACCACGATTGGAATGAAAAAATCAATGTTATTTCGCGTAAAGACATTGATTCCTTATATACAAAACATATTTTGCATTCTTTGGGAATTGCCAAAGTGATGAAGTTCGAACCTGGAGCAACTGTTTTGGACGTTGGAACTGGAGGTGGTTTTCCGGGAATTCCATTGGCAATTCTTTTTCCTGAAACTCGTTTTTATTTAATTGATGTTATTGCTAAAAAAATAAAAGTAGTTCAAGGAGTTGTTGATGCATTAGAATTAAAGAATGTAAAAGCAGAACAGAAACGTGCAGAAACGGTAAAAGGTGATTTCGATTTTATAGTAAGTCGCGCTGTAACCAATATGCCGGATTTTGTTTCTTGGATAAAAGACAAAATTAAAAAACAGCATAAACACACTTTAAAAAATGGAATCCTGTATTTAAAAGGTGGTGATTTAACAGAAGAATTAAAAGATTTTCCGAAAGCAACTTTGTATGATTTGACTTCAATTTTTGAAGATGAGTTTTTTGAAACTAAAAAAGTTGTGCATCTGCCTTTGAAGTTTAAATCTTAAATTTAAGATATCTATAAAATGTAAAACCACGGTTACTAAAGTGACCGTGGTTTTTTTTCAGAATTATTTAACCTACTTAATCTAAGACTGATTTACTGTCTTTTATTTATTTTTTGATCAAAACAAAATAGATTTGAACTGCAGTCGATTCTAGAAATAAAATTATGTAAGGCTTCTTTGGATTTTACTTCATCATACTTAAACGCTGCATCAAAAAAGAATTCTCGGCAAATAGAAGGTTCATTAGAGAAGTCATAAAATGAATTTTCAATTTCTACGGCTTTATTAAGATTTTGATTCGGAAATGTTTCAATCAAACCTTCCATAACATGATCAAACCACGCATCAAAATATTTCTTTTTAGGAGTTATATGTCTTGCCAATAAAACAAGTCCGACCAACTCGCTCTGAAGAAAATTGGAGCCTTGTTTGTAAAAAGTGTCGATCATACGTACATTCATTAATGCTGCCCAAATTGGACCATTTACAAAACCTAAAGCTGGGAAATCTAAATTCTCGTCAAAAACCAATGGTTTTGTATTTTTTGGATTTTCAATAGAACTCCAAATTGCTTCTATGCGCTGCTTAATTTCTTCGTTGCAAGTCCCAAAACCTTTAAATCTCCAATAAATCCACTCCAGAAGGGCTGCAGTAAGCCCCATAGCAGCTTTATGGCCAATGCTGTTAAGAAGATTTTCTAATTCATCATTTTTTTCTAAAGGATCAATTATATTTTCAATTGTTTTTTTTGTCCATTTGTAATTTAAAACATGTCCAAAGCTTTTGGCTTTTAGAATTATTTCAGGGGTATTTTTTAAATTTTCCATTCTATTGTTTTTTAAATTTATGATAGGCTCTATAAATTTTTCTTTTGATAAATTTTGGTTAGAAAATAGTTTATAAGATTTTTCAAAAGTAGCAGTAGAAAGGAAGTGTAAATTGCCTAAAAAGATTTAAAAGTATTAAAATAGGGTATTTTGGAAATGTATATATCTGGAAATCAATAAAATAAGAAAAGTATTACAAATTTGCTTATTGTTGAAAAGTGGAAAAAAATCGGGTATATTAATGATTTTTGTGTCTTTTTTTTATTGAAATAGTATTGTAACTTTTTGTTTTTGAGTTGTTTATTTGTTCAAATTTAAAAGATTTTAAAAAAGATTAAATGATTTTAGAAGCACCCTAAAAAACATTGAAAAACAAAAAAGCAGCAAAAAAATGTGATCGTGATTTTGTTATTATTTGGGAGTGTTTGTGTCTAAAAAAAAGAAAAATAAAGAATAATTCGAGAAAAAAACTTGCAATCAAAACAAATTTCTTTAAAGTCTTAACTGCAAAATAACAAAAAGCCGACTCAAAAAGAATCGGCTTTGTTACATAGACAAAGTTTCAAAAACTGAAACTTTAAACCTGAAACAAAATATTAACCTAAGAAAGGATATCTGTAATCTTCTGGAGTTACAAAAGTTTCTTTGATAGTTCTTGGAGAAGCCCAACGTAATAAGTTCAATGCAGAACCCGCTTTATCGTTAGTTCCAGAAGCTCTTGCTCCACCAAATGGCTGCATACCTACAACCGCTCCAGTTGGTTTATCATTAATATAGAAGTTACCAGCAGCGTTTTGTAATTTAGTAGTTGCTACTTCAATTGCATAACGATCTTGGCTGAAAACAGCTCCTGTTAAGGCGTACTCAGAAGTAGTATCAACTAATTCTAAAGTTTCTTCCCATTTAGCATCTTCGTAAACATAGATGGTAATAACTGGTCCGAACAACTCGGTTTCCATTGTAGTATATTTTGGATTTGTAGTTACAATAACCGTTGGTTCAATAAAATAACCCACAGATTTATCGTAATTTCCTCCAATGATGATTTCAGCATCAGCATCTTTTTTAGCTTGGTCAATATAACTTGCTAATTTGTCAAAAGAACCTTCGTGAATAACTGCTGTAATGAAGTTTCCAAAATCTTCTGGAGAACCCATTTTCATCGATTTTACATCTGCAGTTAATTGCTCTTTTACAGCTGGCCATAAACTTTGCGGGATATAAGCTCTAGAAGCTGCAGAACATTTTTGTCCTTGGAATTCAAATGCACCACGAGTAATTCCAGTAACTACTTGTTTTACGTTCGCGCTTGGGTGGGCGATGATAAAATCTTTACCGCCAGTTTCGCCAACGATTCTTGGGTATGTTTTATAATTGTGAATGTTTGCTCCAATTTTAGCCCAGATATCTTTAAATACATGAGTAGATCCTGTAAAGTGAACACCAGCAAAATCACGACTTGCTAAAACTGTATCAGTGATCATTAAAGCATCTCCGAAAACCACGTTGATAACACCATCAGGAACACCAGCTTCTTTGAAAACTTCAAGAATAATTTTTGTAGAAAAAACTTGGCTGTCACTTGGTTTCCAAACCACAACGTTACCCATCATTGCAGCACTTGCAGGAAGATTTGCAGCGATAGCAGTAAAGTTAAAAGGAGTAATTGCGTAAACAAATCCTTCTAGAGGTCTGTACTCTAAACGGTTCCAAACTGTAGAATCAGATTTTGGCTGATCGTTGTAGATTTGTGTCATGAATTCTACGTTGTAACGTAAAAAGTCAATTAATTCACAAGAAGCATCAATTTCTGCTTGGTGAATATTTTTAGATTGTCCGATCATTGTAGCAGCATTGATACGCGCTCTGTACGGACCAGCAATAAGTTCAGCAGCTTTTAAGAAAATTGCAGCTCTTTGTTCCCAAGCCATATTTGCCCATGCTTTTCTTGATTCAAGTGCATTTGCAATAGCTTTTTCGATATGTTGTTTTTCAGCTAAGTGATACTTTCCAACCACATGTTTGTGATCGTGAGGAGCTGTAATGTTTTTAGTATTTCCAGTTTTGATTTCTTCACTACCAATGTATAAAGGAACATCAATTTGAGAGTTCCACATTGTAGTATAAGCAGCCTGAACCGCTGCTCTTTCTGGTGAATTTGGTGCGTAACCTTTTACTGGCTCGTTTACCGCTTTTGGTACATGAAAGAATCCTTTAAGCATCTTATTTAAAATTAGTGAATTAGACAATTTAAAGTTCGACCATTCATTTTGTTACGAATAATCTAACGCTGCACAAAAGTACAAAGGATAAATTAATAAATTGACAATTTTATGATTAAGATAACGATAAAGGCAATAGTTTTAAACTATGTCTTAATTTAATGCAAAAGGAGCACACATTCTAAAAGTAGGAACAATTACTTTGAATGTTTTTGTCGTAGTAAAGTTGATCATATTAAAATGACCTTTCATAGCGCCATAAGGAGACGATAACAAACAGCCAGAACTATAAGTATGATTTTCTCCTGGTTTTAAAACTGGTTTTTTACCAATTACACCTTCGCCGTCAACAACCTCCAAGTCGTTTAGAGAATCAAAAATCTCCCAGTGACGTGAGGTTAACTGTACAGAATCTTTGCTGTGATTTTCAATGGTAACTACGTAACTAAAAGCAAAGTGAATCTTATAGTTCTTGAAGTAAGTACCTTCAAAACTTGTTAAAACAGATATTTTTATGCCTCTTGTAATTTGAGAAACCATACTAACGCAGTATATATGTGTGTGTTATAGTGGCAAAGCTACAAAAAAAAATCTTGTAATCTAGAACCTTAACATTGTTTTAATTGACTATATTGATAGAGTTTGCATTTCCTTTTCCGATAACACGCTGATATCGATCGGTTGCCTCTTTATAATAAACCAAAATAGTATACTCATTTTCGGTCTGATAGAAGTTCCCGTCAATCGCATTTTCGTAGTCGATCACGCCTTTTTTATCAGCAACAGTATATTGAAAATTCGTAAATCCCTGCTTAATCATAACGGCTTTTTCAAAAACACCTTTGTCGCTGTTATAATCCATTTTGTATTCTGGCGAAAGGCTGTAATTATTGAACATTCCCGTAATATAAATATCTTTGTTTAATCTAAAAGCGGGAGCAGAAAGCGTAAAATATACCCAAGCATAATCGGCTTCTATATCATTGTTAGAACCATTGATATTCTTCACGACAAAATTTCCGTTTACATCTTGATACAAAGTATAAATCTGATTTCCTCTTGCAGCGTTGGTGTATAAATAAGCATTGTAAATATCGTTGTTAGAACCTATACGTCCTACATTGTTATTTGCAGCGCGAATATCTTTATTTTCAAAATATAAAAATTCATTACCGCCCCAGAACTGTGTTTCCTTATCATATTTATAAACCAGTTGATTCCCGATAGTATATTGCGGCACAATATTTTTGATGGCAGTATTAAAATTTCCGTTTTGTAATAAAAGGACTTTTACATTTTGCAATGGCGTTTGAAAAACAATATCATTAGACAAAATCGCAAAATCTAGATTTTGTTTGTAATCAATATTAGTCAAATTTCGGCTTCTTTTTACCTGCGCCGTAACCGTTGCGTGATCTTCATATAAAATAAATTTTCTCGAAACCACAACTTCTTTATCTTCATTTAAAATTCGCAGCATATAATTTCCAGAAAGACGCAGCTGCGTTGTAAACTGGTTTGGAAATGAAAGTCTATAATGCGAATAAATCTGAAGCGTATTAAAAGAATTAGAATAATCCATAATTCTTTGATTATCTAAACCAGAAATATAATCTGTTTTCGGAATTTCAGTTTGTTTCCAGTTGTAATCGCAATGAATGACTTCGAAATAATAATTGGCTTCGTTAGCAAATAAGTCATCAAACTGAAAACTGAAAGAAGAACCCAATTCGAAAATAGGAACGACATTACTTCCATTTTGAACAAACGAAACCGTTTTAATGTTATAAGGAGGTTCAACTTCAGTTTGTACTTGTTGCGCAGTTATTGAAGTATATACGAAAAAAAACAGCAGACTCTGATATAAAAATTTTGACATCTTATTACGTTGTAAGATTGTAAATATACAATTTATCTAACGTAATAAGATGTCATTTATTGAAAGCATTTTCTTAAGAACCTAAAATGTATTCCAAATTACTTTCGATTTCTTCATTTATAAAACTTTCTTCTAAAAGCGAATCGGATAAAAGTTTTTTGTTTTCCTGCAGATTGATGATTTTTTCTTCAACTGTATTTTTCGAAATAAAACGAATCACATTTACCTTATTCATTTGTCCGATTCTATGTGCACGCCCGACGCCTTGTTTTTCTGCGAAAGGATTCCACCAAGGATCCAGAAATAAAACATAAGAAGCTTTTGTAATATTCAAACCAACACCTCCGGCTTTCAGCGAAATAAAAAATAACAAAGGTTCTTCTTTTTCCTGAAAACGTTTTACTTCTTGCTCTCTTTTATTGGCTGGCGTTTCTCCGGTAATTTCGCAATAGCTTATTTTATTTTCTTTACACCAATTGGTATAAAAACTCAAATTGGTTACAAACGAACTGAAAATAATAGCTTTCTGCTTTCCTTTAACCAAACTTTCCAAATAATTGGTAACCGCAATATATTTTCCAGAATCAATGTCAGAATCCTGATCGACCATTTTCGGGTGATTACTTAATTGACGCAACTTCATCAGCGTATTAATAATGCTGATTTTATCTGGTGAACCGTCAGTTTTCAATAAAAAGTTACGGGCTTTGGATTTTTCCTGCTCGTATAATTTTTCCTGTTCAGGATCCATTTCGCAGTAATAAATCTGTTCTGTTAATTCTGGTAAATCCTTTAAAACCTGTTCTTTTGTTCGCCTTAAAATATAAGGCTGTATTAGATTTTTTAATTCGTTTAAAACCTCTTCATTCTGTTTTTTCTCAATCGGAATTTTAAAGTTTTCTGCGAAAAAATTATAACTGCCTAAAATATCCGGATTGATAAATTCCATTTGTGACCATAAATCATCAAGCGAATTTTCGATCGGCGTTCCGCTCAAAGCAATTTTATGAATCGTATTGATTTTGTTAATCGCTTTAAAAATCTTAGAATTTTTATTTTTAATGTATTGACTTTCGTCTAAAATCAAATAGCGGAAATTGTATTTTTCTAAAATTGAAATATCTCGGTGAATAATACTGTAACTCGTAAAAATCAAATCAGACGATTCTAATCTGCTCGTCAATTGTTTTCTGTCGTTCCCCACATATTGAATTCTCGAAAAATGCGGCGTAAATTTTCCAGCTTCATTATACCAGTTAAAAATCAACGAAGAAGGTAAAACAATTAACGTTTTTAGCGGTTCTCTTTCGATAGTGGTTTCATTCGCAAACAAATCAAAATTGGTAGTTTTGGTTTTAAAACCCAATTGTTCCTGAACGGCAACCAGAACCGATAAAGTCTGAAGCGTTTTTCCCAATCCCATATCATCGGCAAGGCAAGCGCCCAGATTAGAATTAAAATGACCTAAAAGCCATTTTACACCTTCAACTTGATACGGTCTTAAAGTTGCTTTTACCAAATCAGAAGCCACATATTCTGCTTCTTGAACAGGATTTGCATCGTTTTTGAGTTCTGGAATGGTATCTAAAGCAGTAAAATTACTTTTACGCAAAAGAAGATTGCCGTTTTCTGTTTTGGCAAATTTTGCCAGCGAACTGTATTTACTAAACCATTCTAACGGAATCAAAAAGTAGTTTCCATCTGGCAGTAAAAACAATCTTTCTTTGCTTTTGATGTTTGGAATAATTTCACTGAAATTAATTGTGTAATTTCCAATCGTAATAATAATTTTAATGTCAAACCAATCTTCTCTCGTAGATTGTGAAGCTGTAACAATATGGTTTTCGGCTACAATTTCTTTGCTTTCTAGTTTTAGATTTTCAATGGTAAAACCTAAATTTTCCAGATCTTCTTTGTGATCAATAATTAATTGAATATTGAGATACGGATCTTCAATTTCTGTTTCTGGATTCAAACCAAATAATTCGTTTTTGATTTTTATTAAACCAATTTCTTCTAATTTTTTGGTGTATAAAACCTCAACTGCACTTCGCTTAAACTGAATTATTTTAGGCTCGTTCGCTATCGCAAAATCTACAAATGAATGTGTTTTTTTGGTTTTAGAAACATCAAAAGAATAACCATCATAATCAAAATAAAGATTGAGATAATAACAGTTTTTAAAGAAATCATAAACGGGTTGAATCGTACACGAAATGATTTGGTCTCGAAGTTCAATCTCAAAACCATCCGCTTCAATGTCAATCTTTTTAGCAATTTCGGGAATAAAACTTTTGAAATAATTATCGACTAATTTCGATGGAATTTCAATTGATTTTTTCTTTAAAAATGGCGTCAGTTTTTTTGCATTGAGTTCCTTTAACTTTCCTAATTTTTTGTCGATAATCAGCCAGCCGGGTTCGTCTAAAAGAATTTCTACATTTTTGTTCATTGGCAGAAATGTAGTTTCGTTTTCTTTTAAAGAAAGGGTATAAGTAATTCCTTCAGCATGTTTATCAAAATGAATCTGCGGTTCAAATTCAAGCGCTTCTACGCTGACTTTTGAACGATAGAAATCTTTTTCTGGTCCGATATTCAAAGACAACGGAAATTGTTTCTGCACAATTAAACTGTAAAAAGAAGTCAGATGAAATTTTAAATGCTGGCGAATTGCAAATTCAATTTTAGAATCTTTTTGCAGATCCGCAATAGATTTAGCCGATTTGATTTTCGCACTGAATTTCTTGAAGATGAATTCAGGTTTTAAAGAATCACATGCCGTTAAAATCTTTTTTGTATTCGGATTTAAATTTTCAAAAACAAGACCGAAACTTTCAAGAACGTCGTTGCTTGCTTTTTTATTTAAATATTTGATTTCGTCGATTCCTTCGACAATGTAGGCCGTTGGAAGATAGACATTCAGATTTTTATCAAAACTGATGTCAAAGCAGAATTGAAATAAGTTTTCCAAGATTAATGGTTTGGTTTTGGTAGAATTTTGGGGAATTCTGTTTGGTTAAAAAATAAAATACTAATCATTAAAAAGAAAAATTCTATCTAATGATTAGTACTTAAAATGCTTTTTAAATGAACTTATATCTTAATATGGTTCGGAAAAATCTAGTTTTCAGGCTTAAAGCAAAGCGGTATAATTTCGCCTTTCGCTAAACAATATTTTTCAACTAATTCTGGTGTGATTTTATTGGTATAATCTTCTTCGATTACGATAAAACCAATGCTTCTTAGTTTGTCAAAATAATCTCTTCCGTAGATACGAACGTGATCGTACTGACCAAAGATTCTAGCGCGTTCTTTTTGATCTGTAATAGAATCATCTGCAAAAGTAACGTCCCTATTTAAATCCTGTGGTATTTGAAGAACCGCCATTCCGCCTGGTTTCAAAACGCGGAATAATTCCTGCATCGCTTTTGTATCATCTGGAATATGTTCTAAAACGTGATTACATAAAATCACATCATATTCGTTGTCTTTAAAAGGAAGATTACAAATATCTGCTTTTACATCTGCCAAAGGCGAAAACAAATCGGTTGTAGTATAATCCAGATTTTTCTGCTTGCGGAATAACTTGTAAAAAGCTTGTTCTGGCGCAAAATGTAATACTTTTTTTGGTGCCGTAAAAAAATCAGTCTGATCATTTAAATACAGCCAAAGTAAACGGTGTCTTTCTAAAGAAAGTGTACTTGGCGAAAGCACATTATTACGTTGCTTTCCGTATCCGTAAGGCAAGAATGATTTAAAACTTCTTCCATCAATAGGATCCGTAAATTTATCTCCTTTTAATGAAAATGCTAAAATCGGACGGGCCACATAACTCAAACGAATTAATAATGGGCGGGGTATTGTATTTAAAACTAATTTAAAAAGTTTTTTCACTGTTAAATAAATTTGAACACGAATTTCACTAATTGACACGAATTACCGTTGCGGTGAAATTTCACGAACCTTGATTTGGGTTAAAGTATTATTCTTTTGTATTTAAGGCTGTCTTCTCCAAAATTGACTAACAAACCAAGTTTGTTTTTTGAAGCAGCCAAGTAATTTAATGTTTGTTTAATTTCACTTGTTGAAAGTGCTGTAATTGCTTTTAATTCTAAAATAATTTCATCAAAAATAACAAAGTCAGCAAAATAATAACTCGGTAATATAATGTCTTTGTAAACGATATTATATCTTAATTCTCTGTTATACGGAATCTCATTTCTTTGAAACTCATATTCTAAAGCATCGCCATAAACCTTTTCATTGTGCCCTTTCCCTAAAATTTTATGGACTTCCATACAAATCCCAATAATTTTATAGGATTCCTCTCTTAAATATAATTCACTCATTTATTTCGTTTTAGTGTAATTTTTAGGACAACACTAATCCGTGATAATTCGTGAAATTAGTGTTATAAAATAAGTGGTATTTGTCTGAATTCGTCTTCTTCATTGCTTTCGATTCCTAAAGCTTTGTAGATATATTTGAAAGTGGACAATAGCTCTGGTTTTCCGTCAATTAAAGCTACATCATGTTCGAAATGCGCGCTTGGTTTTCCGTCAGCCGTTAAGATTGTCCAGCCGTCTTTTAATTGTTTGATGTTTCTTGTTCCCATGTTGATCATAGGTTCGATAGCAACCACCATTCCTTCAACAAAAAGTTTTCCTCGGCCTTTTTTACCATAATTTGGCATTTCTGGTTCTTCGTGCATTTTTTGACCAACACCATGTCCGACCAATTCGCGAACAACGCCGTAACCGTGAGCTTCAGTATATTTCTGAATTGCATTTCCAACGTCCTCAACGCGGTTTCCAGCTTTAAATTCGCGGATACCAACATAAAGAGATTCTTTAGTAACTCTAAGAAGTTTTTTTACTTCTGGAGCTACTTCGCCGATTTCAAAACTATACGCATGATCTCCGTGGAAACCATTTTTAAAAGCACCGCAATCCACCGAAATAACATCACCGTTTTTAAGCGGAACATTATTTGGGATTCCATGAACAACCTGCGCGTTCGGACTCATGCAAAGTGAATTTGGGAAATCGTACAATCCAAGAAAACTTGGAATCGCACCGTGATCACGGATAAATTCTTCCGCTAATTTGTCAAGATATAATGTAGTAACTCCTTCTTTAATTTCAGAAGCAATCATTCCTAATGTTTTTGATACGATTAAGGCACTTTCGCGCATTAATTCAATTTCTTCTCTAGTTTTTTGGATAATCATATTTTTCCCATTTTCAGTTCGCAAAAGTACAACTTTTCATGTGATTTTCATGTGATTTTTTTCGCCTCGAATTTCACAAATTTACACGAATTGCTATTTCGGAATTTAGAAAGGAAAAATTAGTGCAATTCGTGTAATTCGTAGCAACTCCTTTTTTAACTTAATTTTTTCATCAAAAAGCCTTAAATTAGTAGTAAAAACGTTTACAATCATGGAAACTATAACAGATCAAGATATAATAAAAGTAAAGGCTTTAAGAAAAATGAAGCAAAATGCTTTGGCGCTTTTAGGAATTGCAGTGCTTCTTTTTATTGTTGCGATTTATTTTAAAATCCCAATACTTCAAGCTTTTAGTGAAGCGGCAATGGTAGGCGGAATTGCAGACTGGTTTGCAGTTGTGGCATTATTTCGTCACCCGATGGGAATTCCGATTTGGCATACAGCTATTATTCCGACCAAGAAAAATGAGATTGGAGAAAATCTCGGAAATTTCGTTTCGGAAGAATTTCTAAATCGAGAAAAATTAGAAATTAAATTGGACGAATTCAACTTTGCCAGTAAAGCATCAGATTGGCTTTCGCAGGAAGAAAATGCCAATAAAGTGGCCAATGTTGTAGCTGTAAATATTATTCCTGGAATCTTAAAAGCGATAAAAGATGAAGATATAAAACGATTCATTCAAGTTCAATTTAAAGAAAAACTCGAAGGCGTAAATTTTGGAGATTGGGTTGCAGTTGCATTAGAACCTTTGCAAAAAGGAGATTTGAAAAACCAAATGCTGACAAATCTTCTAGAGGTAATGAGCAGCGAATTGACCAATAATAAAGATTTAATTCGACAAAAAGTAAAAGCTTCAACACCGTTTTTGAGTTTTGGTCTTGCAGATAAAAGCATTACAGAAGGCGTTTTTAATGGTTTGCAGGATTTTTTGAATGAAGCTAAAAGACCTGAAAGCGAAGTACGTCTAAAAATTGACGAATACATTTTTAATTTCTTAGAAAAAGTAAAAAACTCAGAAGAAATGAGAATCAAAATTAACGATATGATTTTAGGTTTCGTCGGAAAAAAAGAAGTTCAAGATTATATTAACGGAATTTGGGATGAAATAAAACTTTCGATAACAACTGATTTAGAAAAAGGCGACGATTCATCCATCAAAAACAGCATTGCAGGGTTAATTCAAACTTTTGGAAATGGATTGAAAGAAGATAGAGTAATGTTTGAAAAAATAAACAGTTTTATTAAAAACGATTTATTATCGGTTCTTCTGAATAATAAAAAAGTAATAGGAGATTTGATTTCATCAACAGTAAAAAGTTGGGATGGTAAAGAGGTTTCGGAAAAACTGGAATTAGAAATAGGAAAAGATCTTCAATATATCCGAATAAACGGAACTTTAGTTGGCGGATTTATCGGACTTGTAATTTATGCTGTTGAGCAATTGTATCATTTGATTCTTTAATAAAAAAGTCCCATAGGGACGACATATTTGTAGAAAAAGATGATACATCGTTATCAGCCCCAGCGGGGCTAAATATTTTCTCGTAAAATGTGTAGCTCCGCTGGAGCTTTTTTTCGAGGGAATTTTGTTTAGCTACAAATATTATACTCCGAAGGAGTATTGATAGGTAAAAAAAAAGAGGCGAATTCTCTTGAATTCGCCTCTTTTATGAGTTATGTTTTAAATGAACTTATATCACTTATATGGTTAAAAAACATTACAAAAGCGAATGACAAGTCATTGCGTTTGGCTGTTGTACGCCCATCAATTCTAAAATAGTAGGAGCGATGTCGCCTAAAACACCATTGTTTATGTTTTTCAAATCTTTGTCAACCAAAATGATCGGCACCGGGTTTGTTGTGTGAGCTGTATTCGGGCTTCCATCAGGGTTGATCATTGTTTCGCAGTTTCCGTGATCTGCAATTACAATTGTAGTATAATCATTGGCAAGAGCCGCTTCTATAACTTGTTTTGCACAAGCATCAACCGCTTCGCAGGCTTTAATAGCTGCTTCCATAATTCCTGTGTGTCCAACCATATCTCCGTTTGCAAAATTTAAACAAACGAAATCCACTTCTCCTTTGTTTAATTCAGGAACAAGAGCATCTGTAAGTTCGTAAGCACTCATTTCTGGTTTTAAATCGTAAGTGGCCACTTTTGGAGAATTTCTTAAAATACGAGATTCACCTTCAAACGGAACTTCGCGTCCGCCAGAGAAGAAGAAAGTCACGTGAGGATATTTCTCTGTCTCTGCAATACGAATTTGTTTTTTACCCGCTTGTTCTAAAACTTCACCAAGTGTTTCAGTAATATTATCTTTATTGTAAACTACTTTTACGTTTTGGTATGTTTCGTCATAGTTTGTAAGCGTAACATAATACAAGTTTAATTTGTGCATGTTTTGCTCGTGGAAATCTTGCTGCGAAAGCGCTTCTGTAAGTTCACGTCCGCGGTCAGTTCTGAAATTGAAGAAAATCACAACATCACCTTCCACAATAGTTGCAAGAGGTTTTTGCTCTTCATCAACGATAACAACCGGAGCGATAAACTCGTCTGTTACGTCATGTTCGTAACTTTCTAAAACGCTTTTTACAGGGTTTGTAGACGGAATTCCAACTCCATTTACCACTAAATCGTAAGCCAATTTTACGCGTTCCCAACGTTTGTCGCGATCCATTGCATAATAACGGCCAACAATAGAAGCGATTTTTACTGGAGTATCTTTAATGTAATCTTCTAAATCATGAATGTATTTTGCTCCCGATTTTGGATCAACATCACGACCGTCTGTAAAGGCGTGAACATAAACCTGATCCAAACCATATTCTTGAGAAGCATCAATTAGTCCGCGAAGGTGTGAAGTATGTGAGTGAACACCACCATCTGAAACTAATCCTAAAAAGTGTACTTTTTTATTGTTGTCTTTAGCATACGTAAAAGCATCGATAAGAACTTGCTCTTTTGCTAAAGTTTTGTGCTCTACAGCTAAATTAATTTTGGCTAAATCTTGATAAACAATTCTTCCTGCACCAAGATTCATGTGTCCAACCTCGCTGTTTCCCATTTGACCTTCTGGTAAACCAACATTTAAACCGTCGGTTCTAAGCTGTGCATTTGGGTAATTTTTGTAAAGGCTGTTTATAAAAGGAACATTTGCATTGTCGATTGCAGATACTTTAGGGTCAGGAGATTTTCCCCAACCGTCTAAAATCATAAGGATAACTTTTTTGTTCATTACTTTTTGTTTTCTACAAAGATAAGTGATTTCTAAAATGTTCAAGAAAGTCGTCGATACAATTATGTTTAATAAAATGAAGCAAGTAAAAAAATACTAATTTAATTGCAGAAGTCTGAATTTTTTAAAATTATTTCACGCTACGCTCTCTTTCTAACTTTATTTTTGACAGCATTGTAGTCAATAAAGTATTTTACGCTGACAGAAAAGATGTGTTTTAGAGCATCATTATTCAGTAATCCAGCAACATTATGCCTGAAATCTTTGTCAATTACGCGCTCAAAGTTGGAAGCATTGTTTCGGTACAAAGCAGAAAGCTGACTTCCTGGAGCAAACCACCAAGAAAATGACAAATCGGTATTCCAAGAATAAAAACTGGAATTTTTGTTGGTTGTAAACTGCGGATAAGGCGTAAGAGTCCCGTCTGGCTCTAACTCCAGAATGTTTTTATTATCGGCATAAGACCAATACTGGCGAACTGCAAGATTAATCGTTATGGCGCTGTTTACAGCGTATTTTCCACTCAAAGTATTAGAATAGGTAATCACATTTCTGTTGGCAAAAACGATGGTATTTGGTGAGCTTTCGTTATCATCGTCATCTACGCTGTCAATATACCCTTTGTTGTTGTTTCTTCTAAAATAGCTAAAGAAATAAGTCAGCAGTAATTTATCGCTGAAACGGTATCTCGGACCAATATCAAAACCGTATGATATTCGTTCGGTTTCATCAAAAACATTAAAAGTTCCGTTTAAATCAATCGCAAATTTATGGTTGTAATTAGTCGAAATGCTTCCCCAAGATTCTATTCTTCGTGGAATTGCAACATATCTCCCGTCTACACGCGGTTCGTAATAATCGTAAATTTCCAACGGATAAAAAGTGATTCCTCCACCGTAGTAATTATTTTTTACGGTTGTTAAGTTAACATTTGCATTGATATTATTATCCTGCAATTTTCCAGATTCTTTGTTGAATTCTGAATACATATTATAATTAATACTAAACTTATTGAATTTCTTAGTCGGATTCAGGATTCTATAATTAGCGTTTCCGTAAAAGTTGTAATAATTGGTATAGAAGTTAATTCCCAAATCATTCGGATCAAAATCTTTACTTACATAATCAGTTCCAAAACTGTAACGATAGTTACCACTTGTTTCGGCAAAAGTAACAGTAGAATAAACACCTTTCTTATCTTCGGTATCGTTTATTGTGCTGTATTTTACATTTCCGAACAAGCTGTAAGTATTTGCTTTTGTATTTAAATCCCAAGCCAGCCCCGTTACGTTTGCATCTCTAAAACCGCCGTTTCGAATTACATTTGTATTAATTAAAGTAACCGATGAATTTTTGCGAAAGCGCTGATCCAAAACCAAAACATTATAATTGGTTAATGGTTCTACCACTACACGTCTGGTTTCTCCAGTAATAGTATCTTTTATAGAAGCAAAAGTTTTTTCGGTAACAGCATTTAAGATTCCAACACCTAAACCGTTTTTGGTTCTTCCAGAAACTTTTAAGGCATTTACAAGATTTACGGCTTGTGGAAATTCGGTTACTTCTTCATTATCTTTTAGTTCAGGATCTGTTGAAGGGCGCCCGCCGATTCTTCGTGAATAGAACATGTTTCCTTTACTAAACAAATCGGTACCTTCAGTAAAAAAAGCCCTATTTTCATTAAACTGCTGCTCAAACGGACCAAGATTCAAAATCTGATCATCGTATTTTGTCTGTCCGAAATCGGGAATTAAAATTGCGTCAAGCGTAAAAGCATCTGTAATTCCGTATTTAATATCCATTCCGCCTTTAATTGTTCCGTATGTTTTTTGTCCGTCTGCTGCATTCAAATAATAAGAAGCATAAGGCATCAAGAATAATCGAGTAGGAGGTTTGATGTTTTCAATTCCTTCAAGAAGACCATTTTGTTGGGTAAAAGTTCCAATTTTGGTATCAATCAGATTCCAGGTATATTTTTTACGCTCGCGTTTAATTTCCCTAAAAAAATTGATTCCCCACGTTTGTTTATTTTCACTAGAAAAACGCAAAGCAGCATACGGAATTTTAATTTCTACCGCCCAGCCTTTTTCATTCAAAACCGCTTTGCTGATCCAGACAGCATCCCATGAATAATCTTCTCCGTAGGCATCGGTCATAATACAATCGCCCTGAACATCTGCCGCAGAAACGAAAAACTCAAAGTTTTGCTGACCGTCATTAAAGCCATTTATAAATACGCCAAAAATATCTGCAGTTCCAAAATTATCACGCTGCGAGATTTCCTTTAAAATCTTATTCGGTTCATCGTCATACATCATCGCGCCTATATAAATGGCGTCGTTATTATATAGAACTTTTACTTCGGTTCTTCTGTTTTCTGGAATAAGTTTTCCGTTATCGGGTTCGAACATTAAAAAATCAGAAGCGGGAAATGCATTTTCCCAAGCAGGTTCATCTAGCTTTCCGTCAATAGATATAGACTGTGAAGTTACCTGCGCCTGAATTGTTTTTTTTTGATTCTGGGCATAACTACACAAGCAGGAAAAAAGAAAGCCGAAGAAAATGATGTTTTTCATTGAATTTTTGAATACGAATAATTGCAAAACGCCTTTAATATAAAAATAATAGACAGCATTTTGTTTTACTTGTTACACTTGAAGTTTCAAAATTCCCACTTTTTTTTCTTTTTTTTAAGAAAATCCTTCTTTTTCTTATGATTGTTAGCAGAAGAAAAAATCTTACAGAAACAACATTTTTATGTTAATAATGTTAAAATTTCAACAAAAAAGGCCTGAAAATCAGCATTGTATTTTGTCAAGGGTGAATTTTTTATACTTTTGCCCTACCCAAATTTTTTGTTTAACCTAAAGAAATTCAATGATTTACAAAATTTATCCGTTGTTTGTGTTTTTGTTATTGTCTTTTGGAAAAGAGTCTAAAAACACTACTGATCTTAAAAAAGAAGCAACTGTAAAAACAATTGCTAAAGTTGAAAAAGTTGCAGTTGACGCTAAAATTGAAAGCGTTTACAATGCTTTAAATCCGAACAATTATAAAATGCCTGAGCTTAAAACGTTCTCTGAAGCTTTGAAAGGATTTTATTTATTGAAAGACAAAGGAGTTATTAAAAAGAACATTTTAACTCTAATTGATTTTAGTTTGTCTTCAAACTCTAAACGTTTGTGGGTTATTGATTTAACAACCAATACCATTTTATTCAATTCGCTTGTGGCGCACGGAAGAAACACTGGAGAAGAATTTGCTACGGCATTTTCAAATCTTAATTCTTCTTTCAAAAGCAGTTTAGGTTTTTATGCTACAGGAGAAATTTACCAAGGAAAGCACGGTGCTTCTCTTCGTTTAGATGGATTGGAAAACGGTGTTAACGACAATGCACGCGAAAGAGGTGTTGTTATGCATGGAGCAGATTATGTTTCTGAATCTTTTATCAGAGATCATAAAAGATTAGGCAGAAGCCAAGGTTGTCCAGCAGTTCCAGTAGAATTGACGGATGAAATCATTCAATTAATAAAAGACAAATCGTGTTTGTACATCTATCATCCGTCAAGAAGCTTTGCGATGGAGGAGAGATTAATCTCTTAATTTAGAATACAAATCAGCATCTAAATCATAAATATCAGCTCTGAATAAGAGCTGATTTTTTTTGCTCCAAGCTGTCCAGTACCATTGGTATAAAGCATAGTTTTTAGTGATTTTGACACTTGTTGTTTTTTTAGAAGCAATAATAGTGTCAATTCTATCTTGTGGCCAAGTACCTTCATCGTCCAAAATATGTTGTGCCAATTCCAGTGGATTTTCCACACGAACACATCCAGAACTCAAAGACCTGTTGTTTCTTCCAAAAATATTACGATGATTGGTATCGTGAAGATATACGCTGTAATGATTCGGAAACATGATTTTCATTAAACCTAAAGAATTATTGTAACCTGGACTTTGAACATAACGATATCTATTCGGTTTGTTTTCGTTCCAGGCTGAAGGCTCCACAATGTTTCCAGAAGAATCGTAAATAGTGATATTCTTTTTAGCCAAGTAATTGCGGTTTCGTTTCATGGCAGGAACCACATCTTCTTTTAAAATAGTAGGCGGTACCGTCCACGTAGGATTAAAAACAACAGTTCTCAGTTTTGAAGTTAATACAGGTGTTTTCCTTTTATTTGTTCCAACGGCAATATTTCGAACCAAAGTTGTGTCTTTATTCTCAACAACATTTAGACTGTAATTGGCAATATTAATGATAAAGTAATTTTCTGCAAATTCTGTAGAAAACCATCTCCATCTTTCTAAATTAACAATAATCTGCTGTCTGCGATGTTCTTTAGAATAATTTAAAGCTTTAATTGTTCCAGCACCAATAACTCCGTCAGGTTCTAAACCATGTCTTTCTTGGAATCTCTTCACAGCCTCAAAAGTTTTTTGATCGTATATCTGAGTTAAACTGTCTTTTCCAGACATATCTTTCCAGAATAATAGTCTTTTTTTGATAGCAATTAAGGCATTACTGGTATCTTTTAAATTTAACTTTACAACACCTTCTATAGACGGAATATCTTTATCGTCAGGAAAATCTTTAATGATTTCTAATGATTTTAAAAGCTCTTTGTAAGTTTCTGCTTTTGGCTGTATGTTTTCGACAATGCTGTCTAATTTATTTCTATTAAAAGCTTTTACTAAAACAGTATTTACATCAAAAGTCTTTTCTTCTAAATCCCAATTACCATACAGTTTTTTAGGGTCTAGTTTTCCTTTATATAAATGATTAAGGTATTTTTCGAAATTATAAGTCAGTAAAATGTCATAAGTAGCAAGATCTGTATCGCTCAAAGAACTGATTCTTTGTTCGAATTTTTTCAACTGCGAAAATTTGTAATCTTCAGGTTCTAATCCTAACGCTTCTGCTTTTTCAAATTGAGATAAAACATAAGTTCTTTTTTTTAAATTTCCCCAGACAGTTTTGTTTTCAGAGGCCAAATAAAACTGTTTCAGCGTTTCGCTTTTATATCGGCCAATTGCGCCCGTATCGATCTCTACCGTTCTTTCGTCAGTAAGTATAATGGCTGGTACAGTTTTTTTTACTGTAACAGGTTTGGTTTTTGGAGCTTCTTTTTTGCATCCAATAACAATCAATAATAATAATGACAAAAGGTAAAGTTTCTTCATAAATTCTATAATTGCTTAAACATTAAATAATGTTCTCCGACATCTTTAATGTCAAAAGGTTCTCCTGCTACTTGATAATTCATTTTTTTATAAAACCCAACAGCGGCAGTTCTAGCGTTAAACCAAATTAAATCAACATTTTGACTCTCGCAATAGTTTTCGCAATGTTTTACCAGGGCTTCTCCAAAACCTTTTTTCTGATGATTTTCGAGAACGGCCATACCGCGAATCTGTGCTTGGTTTTCGGCGGCAAATATAGTATTGATTTGTTTGAATAACGAAATAATTCCTATTAATTTTTCATTTTCAAATAATCCGAAGTGATGTGTTGTTGGTAAATCATCGCCTTCAAAGATGCAACTTTCTATAGGTTTTCCTTGTCGAAGTACAGGTTGGCGTACGGCATAAGTTTCTTGAGACGGGATTTCTTTAATTGTATTCATAAAATTTGTAAAATAAATGAAATTATAACTTTTTAATTTTAAATCAGTTATAAATAATTGTTGATTTTAATTGAATTTTTTTGCAAAAATACTTGTTTTGAACTTAACTTTCTCTTTATATTTGCACCACCAATGCGAAAGTAGCTCAGTTGGTAGAGCTCCAGCCTTCCAAGCTGGTTGTCGCGAGTTCGAGCCTCGTCTTTCGCTCTAAGAAAACAAAAACTTAAAAGTTTAGTTTTTTAGTCAAAAGTAAATAATTTTTGATTTTTATTTTTTAATAATAAAAAATTGTTTATATTTGCACCCTGTTAATGCGAAAGTAGCTCAGTTGGTAGAGCTCCAGCCTTCCAAGCTGGTTGTCGCGAGTTCGAGCCTCGTCTTTCGCTCTTCAAAAGCCTCAAACATTGTTTGAGGCTTTTTTGTTTTTATATCCTTTTTGAACCATATAAGTTATATAAGTGATTTTAAGTTTTGCTTTGACTTAAATTTTAAATGAACTTATATAACTTATATGGTTCAAAAAAGAAAATTATTTTAAAGTGCTTAAGTCGCTTTCTGCTGGTAGTTCTTGCGGTTCTTGATTTTGAGTAAAAAGTCTTGCAGATAGATTTCCTTTTAAAGTAATCTTGTCGCCTTTTACTTCCAGCCAGCTTCCTTCTCTTAATCCTAAAACAGGAATCGAATTAAAAGCGTGAAATTCTTTAATTCTCGTTTCGCGAGTTTCTCCCATATGTTTTGACTGAAGATCTGCATCTAAATAATGCGGATTAAGATTGAAAGGAATTAGACCTAAAGTCTGAAAACTTGGCGGGTAAATGATAGGCATGTCGTTTGTGGTCTGCATTGATAAACCGCAGATATTACTTCCGGCGCTTGAACCTAAATAAGGTGTTCCGTTTTTTACAGTCTCGGAAAGTAACTGCATTATGTTGTTTTTGTATAGTTGTGTTACCAATAAAAAGGTATTACCGCCGCCAGTAAATATTCCCTCGGCGTCTTTTACAGCATCCTGAGGATTTTCAAATTCGTGAATACCTTTTACTTTAATTCCAATTGTAGTGAAAACCTGCGCCGCTTTTTGAGTGTATTCATCATGTGAAATTCCTCCTGGCCTTGCATAAGGTATAAAAAGTAAGCTTTTACAGTTTTTAAAATGTTCCTGTAAAGTAGGAATTATATATTCTAGATAACTGCCGCCATGCAGTGTCGAAGTACTGGCAATAATGATGCTTTTCATGATTTTTATCTCAAAATTTTAATGAGCTAAAGATATTAAAAACTCTCTCTTTGGTATGTTTCTTATTATTTTAATTAACATATTTTTACCATGTCCTTAATACTATATTGGCAGGACATTAAGATATTTTTACCGTTTTAGGAATTCTTTTAAATTGTTTTGCTTTGATTAAGAAATTTGCTTGTTTTTTGGTTATTACAGCTGTCCAATCTGTTTGG
Organism: Flavobacterium artemisiae; assembly: GCF_042678225.1. Lineage (NCBI taxonomy): Bacteria > Pseudomonadati > Bacteroidota > Flavobacteriia > Flavobacteriales > Flavobacteriaceae > Flavobacterium > Flavobacterium artemisiae. The sequence goes on from NZ_JBHUDZ010000012.1 coordinate 929,283, forward strand.
TGTCAAACGGAGGAACGTTCAGTCATAAACGGAAAAATTACCTCAAATACTTCAGATTTAGATGGAGTTTATGTGATTAATGCTCAGACAGAAGCGACTACAACTACAGATGCATCTGGTGCTTTTTCTATAATGGCAAAGCCAGAAGATGTTTTGGTGTTTTCTTCGGTTGGTTTTAAGGAAAAACGAATTACACTTGTTTCAGAGAATTTCTCAGATCTTAATTTTAGTGTAAAGTTAAGTATGGTTATGCATCAGTTGGAAGAAGTTATTGTGAAAAGATATGACAATATTAATGCGGTTTCGTTAGGGATCGTTCCTGCGGGGCAAAAACATTATACCGAGGCAGAACGAAAATTGCATACTGCAACCGCTTTAAATCCGACAGCAAATGCGGGTGGTATGGTTGGCGGTTCTATTTCGGCAGATCCGTTATTGAATTTTTTCTCAGGAAGAACAGCAATGCTTAAAAAAGAAGTTGAGGTAGAAAAGAAAGAGTTTTTTATGAAGCTTTTAGAAAAAATGTTTACTTGGGAGCATTTTGTAGAACGTTTAAAAATTCCTGCTGAATATGTTAAAGGTTTTGAATATTACGCAGTTGAGAATGATAAGTTTACCAAGATTTTAAATACAAAGAATAAAACATCAACAGAATTTTTGCTGGGAGAACTGGCAGTTAAATACAAAGAATTAATTGCAGGTGAAATTAAGTAATAGAATCATAATTGTGCTTTTAGTGCTTTTTGTTCAGATAAGTTTTGGGCAAAAGACAGTGGCAAAAGAATTGTTGGGCAGGGTTTTAGAGCAGTCGTCGGTTGTTGAGGGTGTTAATATTATTAATAATACTACGCAAGTGGCTACGATTTCTGATGCTGACGGAAATTTTTCAATTGCAGTTCGTGAAGGTGATGTTTTGGTTTTTTCTTCTGTTAATCTTGAGCCTTTAAAACATCGAATTACTGCCGAAGATTTGACTTTGAGTCTCATTGTTTTTAAAATGACTGCAAAAGAAGTGGAATTGAAAGAAGTTATTGTGAATGAAAATGCGCATATAACGGCAGAAAACTTAGGAATTATACCGCACGGACAAAAAAAATATACTCCAGCAGAGCGAAAAGTTTACACTGCAACTTCAACATCAGTTGACAAGATTCTGAATTCAATTTCGGGACGTACTGCGATGTTGAAAAAAGAAGTAAATGTGGAGAAAAAAGAAGCGCTTTTTAGAAAACTTGAATACCTTTTTGAAGAGAATTATTATACTGATCGTTTAAAAATACCTGTGGATTATATAAAAGGATTTCAGTTATTTTGTGTAGATGATGCTGAATTTGCCGTATCTTTGAATACAAAGAACAAAACAATGAGTATGTTTTTGATCACAGATTTAGCAAGGAAATATCTAACAATTCTCGAAAATGAAAAATAATTTAGTAGTACTCGTTGTATGCTTATTTTGTCAAATTGTAATAGGGCAAAACGGTTCGCGAAAACCTCTGCACGGTCAGGTAAAAAATGATTTTCTAGCGATAGAAAGCGGTTATGTAATGAATATTAATGCAAATGTGAGAACTTTTATAGGTTCTGGCGGTTTATTTGATATTATGGCTCGGCCAAAAGATACATTGTTGTTTTCGGGCTTGGCATTTCAATCTAAAAAGATTGTTTTGACTGAAAAGAATTGTGCAGAAGTATTGTTTGTTGCAAAATTAGATTTGGTAAACAATCAGCTGAAAGAAGTAGTTGTTCATAAAGAATTAAAAGTGAAGTCTCTTCAAGGAGGATCACAAGGAATAGTAGATATGCAGTTTGAAGATGATAAACTATCTTCTCCTGAAAATAAAGCAATGCTGTCTGATCAGACTATTAAATACGGAACCGATTTTGTGCGAATTTTTAAAGATGTTAAAAAGCTTTTAAGTAAAAAAGAAGAGGTTAAAGAAGAAGAAATTACAGATATTGCTTTTGTAGAATATGCTAAAGATAATTTTACCAAAGATTTTTACAACAAAACATTAGGACTTAAAGACGATGAAATAGAGTTGTTTTTAATGTACTGCTCAAATGATGCATCATCTCGACAATATTTAGAGCCGGAAGAGAAGTTTCAGTTAATGGATTTTATGATTAACAAGAACAAAGAATTTAAGAAAGCGGCTTCTGTTAAAAAATGAAAAATAAATTAGTTTATTGCGTATTGACGGCGGTGTTTTTTTTATCGTCGTCTTTTGCTTTCCACAAATTTTATGTAGGTGTTTTTCAGGTGAATTATGCTGCTGAAAAAAAAATGCTTCAAATTACTTCCCGAATTTTTATTGATGACCTGAATAATGCGATGGAGAAAAAATACCATAAAAAGACTTTTGTGGGAACAAGTAAAGAAACTCCAACAGATGTAGATTTGTTGAAAAAATACCTTTCAGAACATTTTTCAATTAAAGTTAATGGGCAATCCAAAACAATTACTTTTTTGTCTAAAGAAGAAGAAGCTGGAGATGTTTTGGTTTGTTATTCCAGAATAAAAGATGTAGATAAATTTAAAACTTTAGAAATCTCAAATTCAATTTTAGTCGACTGGAATGCTGAACAGCAAAACATTACACATATTTCAGCATTTGACACTAAAAAGAGTGTTCTTTTTACAGAATCATCAAGGAAAGAATTGTTAAAGTATTAATTAATTAGTTAAAATTATTATTTTAATTACTATTTTCACACCCAGATAAAATTACCATTAAATTTTTATGAAAAAACTTTCATTATTGCTGCTTTTTCCTGCTATGCTGGTTGCGCAGGAAAAAAATGCGACCAATCAAACACCTAGACAGCAAGGGAAATACGATACAAACAAATTTAGCCAGATGTACGATCTTTTGGCTACACCAAATATGTTTCGTACTGCTTCTGGTGCTCCAGGTCCAGCTTACTACCAACAACAGGCAGATTATAAAATTGATGTTGAGCTAGATGATAAAAACTCAAAATTAAGTGGTTTTGAAACTATCACCTATACAAACAATTCTCCAGACAGTCTGGAGTATTTATGGGTGCAGTTAGATCAAAATCAGGCTAAGGCCAATACCCAAACTTCATTGGCTGAAAGTGATAAGATTAATCAGGTTTTACCATTAGAAGGTTTTTCAACAAAATATCTTAAAAAAGATTTAGAGCGTGGTTTTAATATCGAGCAGGTAAAAGATGCTAAAGGAAGTCCGTTGTCGTATACAATCAATGAAACGATGATGCGTATCAATTTGACTTCGCCTTTAAAACCAGGAGAAAAAATCTCTTTTTCAGTAAAATGGTGGTATAATATCAACAATTATAGAAAAGAAGGCGGTCGTTCTGGATATGAATTATTCGAAAAAGACGGTAATAAATTATATGTAATTGCACAGTTTTACCCAAGAATGGCGGTTTACAATGATGTAGAAGGCTGGCAGAATATGCAGTTCTGGGGAAGCGGGGAGTTTGCACTTCCTTTCGGAAATTTTGATGTAAATATTACAGTTCCTGCAGATCACGTAATCGATGCTACAGGAGAATTAACAAATAGAAGTGAAGTCTTTACAGCAGAGCAGGTAAAACGTTATGAACAGGCTCAAAAATCATTTGATAAACCCGTCGTGATTGTAACGCAGGCTGAAGCTGAAGCTGCTGAAAAAGGTTTCTCTGACAAGAAAAAAACTTGGAAATTCAGCGCTAAAAACGTTCGTGATTTTGGAATTGCTACTTCAAGAAAATTCATTTACGATGCAATGGCTGTGAAATTGAATAATAAAGTAGTAATGGCAGAATCTGTTTATCCAAAAGAAGCCAATCCGCTTTGGGGAGAAACTTCAACGATGACTGTTGCACATACTTTAAAAAGTTATTCATCACATACATTTGATTACCCTTATCCAAAAGCAGTTTCTGTTTCGGCAGAAGATCAGGGAATGGAATATCCGATGATTTGCTGGAATTATGGACGTCCAGACGAAAAAGGCGTAACGAGCAAAGAAGTTAAAAACGGAATGATTGGGGTTGTTATCCACGAAGTTGGACATAATTTTTTTCCGATGATTGTAAACTCAGATGAGCGTCAATGGACTTGGATGGATGAAGGTTTAAACTCATTTTTAGAATATTTGGCAGAGCAGGAGTTAGATCCGACTTTTCCATCAAGAAGAGGACCAGCTAAAAATATTGTTCCTTATATGAGTGGTGACCAGAAATTTTTGGAGCCAATTATGTCTAATTCAGAAACGATTCACCAATTCGGAAATAATGCTTACGGAAAGCCAGCAACGGGTTTAAACATTATGAGAGAAGTGGTAATGGGAAGAGAGCTGTTTGATCATGCATTTAGAACGTATGCAAACAGATGGAAATTTAAGCATCCAACCCCGGAAGATTTCTTTAGAACAATGGAAGACGCATCTGCAGTAGATTTAGATTGGTTTATTAGAGGTTGGTTTTACTCAACAGATTTTGTAGATATTTCTATCAATAATGTGAAGCAATACTACGTTTCTGAAACACCAACAGCTGATTTGAAAGATGTAAAAGTTAGAAAAGGACGTTTCGGATTAGAAAAAGGACCATTTGTATATTTGGTTTCTGGGGATAGTAATGAAATAAGTGCATCTACTAAAAAACCATTAAAAATAGCTGATGTAAAACCTTTAGCGGATTATGTAGATCAAACTTTTTCTGCAGAAGATAAAGCAAATATCAAATCTCCGAAATATTTCTATGAAGTTGAATTTGGTAAACCAGGCGGGATGATCATGCCAATTTTAGTTGAGATTACTTACGAAGACGGCACCAAAGATAATTATCAATATCCAGCTCAAATCTGGAGAAAGAATAATGATACTGCTAGAAAAGTTTATGCTACAACTAAAGCTATTAAAAGTATTCAGGTTGATCCAAAATTGTTAACAGCAGATATCGATGTGACAAACAATTCTTGGCCGAAAGTAGAGACAAAGTCGAAATTTGACTAAATAAAATAAATTGAAAAGAAAAGTTCATCAGGTTTACAAAAGCTTGATGAACTTTTTTCTTTTGTATAAAATGCATTTTAAAGGACTTTTTAAGTTAATTTTAAAACTCTACGCTGCAAAATTTAATATCTTTGCGACACACAAAATCTAAAATTATGTTTGGTATAGGAGGAGGAGAATTAGTTTTTATACTATTTATAGTGCTAATGCTTTTTGGTTCAGACAAAGTGCCGGAAATTGCACGTACAATGGGTAAAGCAATGGCTCAGTTAAAAAATGCAACTAATGATATTAAAAGTGAAATTCAGAAAGGTGCTGAGGCTAACGGTCTTGATGCCAAATCATTGAATGACATTACAGGAAATATCAACGCAGAAATTAACAATGCAAAAACAAATTTGTTAGGCGATAATTCAAATTTATTAGGGGAGACGGGTAAGGAGATTGAGAAAATAAAAGAAGATATCGATTTGATTCCCGGACCTATTAAACGCCAAAGATAATGCTGGAAAAAATAAAAGAATTTGACATCAATCTTTTGGTGTATCTTAACGGATTAGGTTCTGAAACATACGATAAGTTTTGGCTTATTATTACCCAGCAGCTTTATTGGACGCCTTTTTTCTTGCTTCTTTTTTATCTTATTCATAAAAAAATAGGAACAAAACAAACGCTGTATATATTACTTTTTATAGCGATTTTGATTGCTTTTACAGATCAGACTTGTAATTTGTTTAAACATACTTTCCAGCGTCTGCGTCCTTGTAATAATCCGGATCTTAAATCAATTATACGTATTGTTCAAGTTAGAACTTCTTACAGTTTCTTTTCTGGACACGCTGCCAACACAATGGCAGTCGCTACTTTCTTATTCTGGATTTTAAGACGTTATTTTAAATATTTCGGATTCATATTCTTTTGGCCTCTAATTTTTGCTTACAGCCGTATTTATTTAGGCTTGCATTATCCAGGCGATATTCTAGCTGGATATTTCTTCGGTGCACTTTTCGGTTCACTGCTTTATTTAGTTTATCGAAAATTAAAGCCTCAGTATTTTCCAGACAAAGTATAACTTTTTTAAGTTACTAAGTTTCTGAGAAACTAAGAATTAAGTTTACTTAAAAACATATAAAAAAGGCTCTAGCTAAAAACACTAATGTTTTGCTAGAGTCTTTTTATTTTGACTTACTTTAATCGCTGAAGCTTATAAAAAAAGCTTTCTACTACGACATAGAGAATTCCATTTTTTCGCTCCATTCAATTCCCATCGGAAGTTCTTGTCTGCTAAATTCAATATGAATGACTCTTCTTCTTTCGTTGTTTGTAGTTTTATTTGATGCATGAAATAACAAAGGTTTCATAATCATGATACCGCCTTTGTCAACTTCGCAGATGGTTTCTTTGTTATTTTTAAAATCAAGATTTTCGATTCTCAAAATTCCTTTTGAATGGGAGTTATTGATCACTTTTAAAGCTCCGTTGTCTTTTGTCGTTTTATCAATATGAATTCTGATAGTAAAATTGTCTTCTAAGATTTCTGCAGATGGTTGAACAGCAAATTGATTTTGTTTTACAGTCCAATTTTGAAAGTTGTTAACTTCAATCTTTTTGTCAACAGAAATCGTTAAATCTTGATGATAAGCTACAAACCAATTTGATTTTTCTGGTTTATCAAAATAGATAGCCTTCTTTATAAAAAAGCCTTCTCCAAAAGTAGATTTTATAATATTCTGTAAATTTTCATTAAAGATAAAATCAAGTGTTTCCGGCACTTCTTTATGAAATTGCCTGATTGCAAATAAATCTTCTGATTTTCTGAAAGTAGTGTTTGCTTGATTATTTGCAGTTTTATTTTCAATTAACGAAACGATATTTTCAATTTCATTTTCTGTAAAAACATTATTTATTATCGAAAAACCTTCTTTGTCTATCTCGTTTAAATAGGGCATTGTAAAATTAGTTTTAAGTATGAAAAAGAAATCTCAGAATTGTAGTCTTTTAGATCTTAGTGTTTCAATTAAAGAACTCTAGAAACCGTTAATCCATCGCGGATTGGCAGTAAAACCGTTTCAACTCTTGGATCTTCTTTTAAAAGTTTGTTGTATTCTAAAAGCACTTTTGTACTCACATCATTTGGATGTACAGGATCAAGTATTTTACCGCTCCATAAAACATTATCAGACAAAATAATACCGCCTTTATTCATTTTAGGAACAATCATTTCCCAGTAGTTCAAATAATTTTCTTTATCCGCATCAATAAAAACCAAATCAAACTTTACGTCAAGATCAGGAATAATGTCGACTGCTTCACCCAAATGCTGAAAAATCTGTTTCCCCCAAGGTGATGCATCAAAATATTTACGCTGAAAATCGACTAATTCTTCTTTAATATCGATTGTATGTAACTGTCCGTTATCCTGCATTCCTTCGCACAAACATAAAGCAGCGTAACCTGTATAAGTTCCTATTTCAAGAATGTTTACGGGACGAATTAATTTAGAAAGCATACTTAAGACGCGACCTTGAAAATGACCGCTGAGCATTCTTGGTAAAAGAATTTTCTGGTAGGTTTCTTTATTTAATTTGGCAAGCAATTCTGGTTCGTTTTCAGAATGTTGTTCGATATAATCTTCTAATTCTTGAGAGATAAAATGCATTTGTAGTTTATTCAAATTTAGATTGCAAAAATACAAAAAAAGATACTGGATTTCGGGCATAAAAAAAGCCATTCAATTGGAATGGCTTTCGTTTATTAGCTTTTAAAATGTTATTTTTTCAAAGCTTCATTTACTTCTTTGGCAGTTTTTACAGTTCCGTCTTTCGCAACTTTCGCAGCATTTTCAACTTTTTGAGCTCCTTTTTTAGTAGCATCTTTTACATCAGTAGCTGTTTTTTTTGCAGCTTCTTCAACATCATTTGCTGCTTTTTTAGTCGCATCTTTTACGTCATTTGCTGCGTTTTCTGTAGCGTCTTTAGCTTTTGCAGTAGCACTTTCGGCTTTGCTTACAGCACTATCTTTTACTTCTTCAATGTCAGTTGTAAGCGAGTCAACTTTGTTTCCAAGAGTTAATTCATCTTCTGCTGGTTTTGGCTCTTTCTTCTCGCAAGATTGAACACCGAAAGCTAATAAAGCAATAATTGCTAAACTTAAAATTTGTTTTTTCATGATTACACTTTTTTTAGGTTGATAAAATCTAAAGGTTAATGGCCGAAAAATAAAAATACAAATTTTAAAATGATTGAGCTCTTTGTAAGATTACTTTTCTTTTGAGAGCAAAACAATTCTTGTGCCAAAATTTTTCATTTTCATAATTGAATGTTCAATTTTTTTGCAAACACGAATTTTAATTTTTATACAAGGTAAAGTCTATAACTATTTCGTCTTTCACTTTTATTAAACCGCCCATTTTTACAGGAGGTTCTAGCCCGATATCTGAAAAATTAAGATTAAAGCTTCCTTGAATTTTGTTGTCTGAAGTTTTTAAAATGAAGTCTTTGTATTTAAGAGTTTTATCTGTTATTGCAAACGTAAGGTTGCATCTATAGTTTTTAGCACAGGGCTTAATTTCAGAAATTGTAACAAAGCTGTTTGGGTATTTTTTGACTTTTACAGTAGATTGTAAATCTTTGGTCATGATTCTGTTTTTGCAGTCAAATGCTGCCATCGGAATCTGAGCAGAGATGCTGTTCTTTTTATTTAAGTTCAAAAAAATACTATCATTTTTTATCAATGAATTGTCACAATTGTAATCCCCAACAGTTGATTTTCCTTTAATTTTAATTTCAATTTTATTGATAACCAAAATTACGTCGTCATTGTTAAAGGGTGGGGTGGTACTTCCTAAGCAGCAGAAAAGTACCAATCCCAAGAATCCAATTATGCCTAAGTTTTTCATGGTAAAAATTAGAAAGTGATCACAGCTTCAAACATTAGACCTTTGAATTCCCCTTTATATAAATCGTTCGGATTACCCGCAGTAAACTGACTGTAATTTTTGTATTGCTGGTCAATGTAACCAAGTTTTGCTAAGATGTTTTTCGTCATAAACCAACCTGCACTCGTTTCAAATCGATTTATGTTTACAGCTTCTGCATCTGAATTTCTTAGTTTTCCGTTTACAACATTGTATTTAGCGCCTACAAATAAGTTTTCGTTATTTCCGAAACGGTAAACCAAATCTCCCACATATTGATTTACTGTACGAGTATCTTCGACACCTTTTGCATCTCCTCCAGAAGTAAACTCTAAAGTTCCAAAGAATTCTAATCCTTTATATTTGATAAATGGATTGACCATATAAGAAGTTGCCCAATTTCCATAATTTGGATTAAAGTTTCCCGTGTCTTTATTCGCAGTAGGATCAAAATTGTTTGCCACTGTATTTCCGTCAATTCCTGTGTAAGCAGAGTGGCTCATTACACCATAAAAACGGCTTCCGGCTCTATCAGAGGCATATAAATTACCGCTAGAATTTGCTGTGTGATACAAAGATCCGGTAATTCTAATTCTTAAATCTTCATCGATTTGTTTGTCAAAACCTAACTTAGCCAATATTGTCGGGCTGATGGTAGTGTTTTGAGTAGGCGTTGTTTGTACAATTTCTTGAACATTTTGGTTTAGTTTAGAGTTTGTCACCCCGATCATACTTACAAAACCGCTTCTGTTGTAGTAAAGCTCAGCACCCATTTCTGTAATAAATGCGTCCATAATATTGTTACCAATAAAAGGATTGTTTAGAGCATTTCCGTTATCAGATCTTCTAAAGTGAGCATCACCATAGTTGTTTTCCATTTGTCCGATTTTAATCGTAGCATATTTCATGAAACCTGCTAAGAAATCTTTTTTAATGAAATCCAATTTGTCGATTTGCAAGTAACCGCCTTTTACCCAAGTTTCGTTATGGTGACGAGAAGCCAAATAAACATCTAAGTTTACACGAACACCGTCAAAGAGTTGAGCGCCGATAGTGAAGTTGGCAGTTGGCAGGTTAAAATTGTTTTCTAGATTGTTTAAGCGATATCCTGAAATTGGTGCAGGTAAATTTTCCTGTCCGTTAAAAGAATCCACACCTTGAAATTGCAGCGCAAATGCAGCTCCCACATCAACGCTGAGTCCTTTGTATTCTGCATTATCTTTTACAACATCAAATTTGTTGATTCCGTTTTTATCCCTTGGAATTTGATTTTGGATATGTCCAAAACCGTTTTGTGCATTGACAGCAAACGTAGTAATCAAAGTTACAAATAGAACATAAATCTTCTTCATGGCTGTTATAAATTAAAGGTTAAATTAAATTTTATGGTAAGGTCCTGGCCTGTTTTGATAGTTCCCAGCATTGCAGTTGGAGACTTCATACCAAATTCTGTAAAAGTGATTTTGTTAGATCCCTGTAGGTTCAATCCGTCTTTTGTAACAGTTGTTTTTACAGTCGTCTTGTATACTTTACTAACTCCGGCAATGGTGTAAGTTCCTGTCAATTCCCAAGTATTGTCGTTTACTTTTTCGGCAGATTTCAAAACGTATTTAATGTTTTTATTTTTATCTGTTTTTAAAGTCTCGTAAGCCACTTTATCCATGCTTTTTTTCTCACTTTTTACGCTTTCTGCCAAAAGAGTTACAGATAATGATTCTATCTCTGTGAGTTTAGCGTTAGCAATTGTAAAGCTGGCTGTTCCGGTTCCAGATGCCGATTTCATTTCCCAATCGTGCAGTGTAGAAGTTCCGGCAACAGAAAAAGTTGATTTACCATCTAAAGCATAAGATTTCTGTGCATTCATAAATGATGTCATTCCTAAAAATGTAATTACAAGTGCGAATAATTTTGCTATATTAATTTTCATATCGTCATGTTTTAATAAATTGATAATTTGGTTTTCTATTTTTAGTACTAAGAATATTGTTATGATTTCTCAAGCGTCTAATTGTAAGTCGCCAGAAGAAAATCCTGTTTTTTATAATTGATTATTAATTGATAACCAGTACATTTTCATTTTTTGCGTAATCAATCAAATAGAGATTAAAAAAGACAGTTAAATCTTTACCAGCTTTAACAACTCCAAGAGCTGCTTTTGGAGGAGCCATTTCAAAATCAGCAAAAGTGATTTGATTAGAGCCCTGAATTTTAAAAGCGCCATTGTTTACAGTTATATTAACCTGCGTTTTGTATTCTCTGCTTACGCCGGCAATGGTATATGTTCCAACTAATTCCCAAATATTTTCGTTTACTTTTTGAGCAGATTTTAAAACGTATTCAATGTATTTATTGGTTTTTGTGTCCAAAGCCTCATAAGCTACATCATCCATACTGGTTTTACTGCTTTTTAAGCTTTCTGCTAAGAGAATAACTTTTAAGCTGTTGATTCCAGATAGTTTAGAATCTTTAATTATTAATATAGCATTACCAGTTCCTTCAGTAGATCTCATTGTCCAATCATGAACTGTAGAAGTTCCAGCAACCTCAAAAGTTGATTTAGAATCTACTGTATATTTTTTTTGAGCATTTACTTGAAATGTTAATGTGCTAATAAGTACTGTCAGAAAAATTGCTTTAATCGTTTCCATTTTTGGTGCGGTATTTAGTTATTCATTTAAGACCTTTTTGTTGTTCTCCTATTTGAAGAATCAACTTGTATCTTTTTGTTGTATCAAATGTATTATGTATGCATACCATTACACATGATAAAAATCATTGTTAAAATTTTATTAAAGACCTATAATGAAAGGAGAGGTATATTTTTATGAATGAGATGTTTATAATTATGAAACTTATTTTTGGAATAAGGTTTTGAAAATCAATGTTTTGAATAATCAGGTTTTTCTGTTTTAAGAATGATTATTTTATGAAAAATTAAAAAGTATATGAGAAGATTTTAGACGTACCCTAAAAGTCAGTGTTAATGCGCTGTAAGCGGTAATAAAACGATTGAAATTTTCATCAAAATATTTTTCAATTTTTCTGAATTTCAGTAAGAATGAATTTAAAAAACAGAAAAAAATAACAAAAGTGCTTAACTTTGCAGCATGCAAATGGAGAAAAAAGACATACGAGCGTTATCAAAAGAGCAGCTTCGCGATTTTTTTGTTGAAAATGGAGATAAAGCTTTCCGCGGAAATCAGGTTTACGAATGGTTATGGAGCAAAGGTGCTCACAGTTTTGAAGATATGACAAATGTGGCCAAAACCACGAGATCTATGCTTGAAAACAGTTTTGTAATCAATCATATTAAAGTAGATACCATGCAGAAAAGTGCTGACGGAACTGTAAAAAATGCTGTTCGTCTGCATGATGGCCTTGTGGTAGAGTCTGTTTTAATTCCGACCGAAACTAGAACAACGGCTTGCGTATCTAGCCAAGTTGGCTGCAGTTTAGATTGTAATTTCTGCGCAACAGCAAGATTAAAAAGAATGCGTAATCTGGAGCCTGGCGAAATCTACGATCAGGTTTTGGCGATTGATAAAGAAAGCCGTTTGTATTACAATCATCCGCTTTCGAATATTGTTTTTATGGGAATGGGAGAGCCTTTAATGAATTATAACAATCTCATTAAAGCTATCGACATGATTACGTCGGAAGAAGGTTTAGGAATGTCGCCAAAACGAATTATGGTCTCAACTTCGGGAATTCCGAAAATGATCAAAAAAATGGCAGATGATGATGTGAAGTTTAAGCTGGCGGTTTCATTACATTCTGCAATAGACGAAACCCGTGCGCGCATTATGCCTTTTAGTAAAAACTTCCCGCTAAAAGATTTAAGAGAAGCCTTAGAATATTGGTATAGAAAAACCAAAAGCAAGATTTCATACGAATATGTAGTTTGGAAAGGAATCAACGATGATAAAGCCTCGGTTGATGCTTTGGTGAAATTCTGTAAATATGTGCCGTGCAAAGTCAATTTAATTGAATATAATCCGATTGACGACGGGGAATTTCAGCAAGCCTCAGAAGAATCGATTATGGCGTATATAAAAGCCTTGGAGAATATTGGTGTAGTAGTAAAAGTTCGACGCAGTCGAGGAAAAGACATCGACGCCGCTTGCGGACAATTAGCCAACAAAGAAGCGTAAAATAATCCGCTAGGATTATCTCATAGGCAGAAAAAAATAGAGATAATTGAATTATTTCCCATCGGGACATTTTGATTGATGTAAACAAAAAAGCATTAAAAACGAGAGAAATCTTGTCTTTAATGCTTTTTTTTGGGCAAAAAGGATATTATTTTTTCAAATCTATTTCTTCTGTAACCCCATCTTTTGTTACCGTTGCAAGCGTATCACACTCTCCAGTTCCATAATCAATAACTGCCGAAGCACCGTTTTTAGTTACAGAAACAATACCTTTAACAGCAAAAGATTTTCTGCAAGAAGCTTTAAACTCTAGAGGAGTTGTAATTTCTGCCGAAAAAGTATCTCCGTTAGGGAAAGTTGTTGTACCGCTTCCTGTTACAACAAAAGCATTATCATCCCAGTCAAACCAAGTATCGTATCCAGAAGTCATTTCTTTAACCAAAGAACCTTTTCTTGCATACACTTTTCCGTCATCAAAAGTAATCGTTAAATCTATAGAAGCAGTAGAAACCGGATGCGGTGTCACTAAAATATTAGTCTCTTTAACAGTTCTCACAATACTTTTACTTCCCTGCAATTTTCTTCCATTATGATAAAATCCTTCAAAAGTATAACTGATAGTCTGTGTAGAAGTGTTGAAATTATTAGAAAAAGAAACTACCATTTTTCCTTTTACTGTATTTCCATTGTTTAAAGTACAGCCTTCAACACCAAAATCTACTGTTTTAGTCCAGGTATTATTGGTTAAAACTGTTGTTATTGTAGCGCAGCTCGGAAGGAAATTTTTTATAGGTCCGCCGGCCTTTGCGTTAATATTTAATTGTGTACTAAATTGATCTTCGGCAATATTAGTAACATCTTCTACAGAGGCGTCGATTTTAGAATTTGTGATAATTTCTTCATTTGTAATCTTTGCACTAGAGCCGTCATTTGTTTTTTCATCAGAATTACAGCTGATGAAAAAAGACAATGTAATAATACATGTTCCAATTAATAAAAATTTTGTTTTCATAAATAAATAATTTTGGGTTCTTAATTAATGAATTCAAATCAGTATTAGTTAGAGCTATTTTTGGTGGTTATTTTTAGGGTAGTCTATAAATTATTGAAATCCTAACCTAAAATACACAACGTATTTTTATTTAAAATAGTATATTTGGAGTCTAAATGAATATTACCTCTCAAATAAAACAACCTATTTTTAACGAAATGGAACTTTTCGAAAAAAAGTTCCATGAATCGATGACTTCAAAGGTTGCGTTACTAAACCGTATTACTTATTATATCGTAAACCGTAAAGGAAAACAAATGCGTCCGATGTTTGTTTTTCTGACTGCAAAAATGGTTTCTGGTGGTATTGTAAACGAAAGAACATATCGTGGTGCTTCAGTAATTGAGCTTATTCATACCGCAACATTAGTACACGATGATGTGGTTGACGACAGTAATCGCCGCCGCGGATTTTTCTCGATCAATGCACTTTGGAAGAATAAAATTGCCGTTTTAGTTGGAGATTATTTATTGTCAAAAGGTTTATTGCTGTCGATCGATAATGGTGATTTCGATTTATTGAGAATCATTTCAGTTGCCGTTCGCGAAATGAGCGAAGGAGAATTACTTCAAATCGAAAAAGCCCGCAGATTAGACATTACCGAAGACGTTTATTACGAAATCATCAGAAAGAAAACAGCAACTCTTATTGCAGCATGTTGTGCGCTTGGCGCGAAAGCCGTAATCGAAGACGACATTCAGGTAGAAAATATGCGAAAGTTTGGAGAGTTGATCGGAATGGCTTTTCAAATCAAAGACGATTTATTCGACTATAGCGAAGAAGCAATCGGAAAACCAACAGGAATCGATATTAAAGAGCAAAAAATGACATTGCCTTTAATTCATGTTCTAAATACTTGTACGCCGCAAGAAAAAAAGTGGTTGATAAACTCCATCAAAAACCACAACAAAGACAAAAAACGTGTAAAAGAAGTTATTGCTTTTGTAAAAAATAATAATGGTTTGGCTTACGCCGAAAATAAAATGGTGCAATTCCAGCAGGAAGCACTTGCATTACTTCAAAACTTCGATGATTCAGAATACAAAGACGCCTTGACTTTGATGGTGAATTATGTTATTGAGAGAAAAAAATAATTTTATTTTATTTTTTTACAATTAAAGAATAGAAATCTAAATCTGTTCTAATAAAAATGCTATTACTGTAATTCCATTTTTTATTGTAGTTTGTGTAAATTTTGAATTCGTCTGAATTTGGTCTTTTTGAAATTGAATCACCAATTTTTAGTTTCTCTTCATTGTTACAATACACATTAAAATATTTCTTAGTAGCAGTGCTTATTTCAGTACCTCCTCTGCCTTGCCTTATATTAATGATAATACCTTCTCTTTTTTCTGCGTAAAGGTTTTTAAAATTATAAAACCAAAATAAATCTTTTGAAAACCAAACCAGAATCATAGCTATTATGATTCTGATTATTTTTATTTTCGGAAATGTAGTCTGAGATAATATCACGTTGTTAGATTTCTAATCAAATATAATTAGTATAAGTTTGTTTTGCAAAATTAGAAAACAAGCCAGTATTGGAATTTGGAATTTTTTTTTGAAATTTTTCCAACCTCATGCAACCATTTCAAATCGACAATCGTCTATGCTAATAGAAGTCTGTTTCTAAAACCAAAACCAAAGCAAAACCGAAGCTTATTAATGAAAATTATTCAATTACATCAAGAAGAAGCTAAAATCATAAAGCTCGCTGTCGAAAACAATCGTCAGGCGCAGCAACAGATTTATAGCAGGTTTTCTTCAAAAATGTTAAGTGTATGTCGTCAATATATAAAGGACATTCAATTGGCAGAAGATGTAATGATAACCGCTTTTATGAAAGTGTTTACGAATCTAAAAAACTTTGAACACAAAGGAAGTTTTGAAGGCTGGATTCGCAGAATTATGGTTAATGAATGTATTTCGTATTTAAGAGTTCAGAAAAAAGTAAAATTTGCCGAAGATGAGTTTTTTACAGAAGAAAGCTTTAACGAAATCGACAGTCAGTTTACAGTAGAACAGATTCAGTTTTTAATTGATGCTTTGCCGGACGGCTATAAAATGGTTTTCAATTTATATGCGATAGAAGGTTACAAACATAATGAAATTGCCAAGATGTTAGGAATAAATGAAGGAACATCAAAATCGCAGTTATCGCACGCTAGAAAAATGCTGCAAACACAAATTACTATTTTAAAAAAACAAGATAATGGAACCGAATAATTTTGAAAAGGATTTCCGTGAAAAACTAAACAACCGTCAGATTGAACCAAGCAATAAAGGCTGGGACAGACTCGATGCGATGTTGAGCGTTGCCGAAGAACAAAAAACTAAAAAGAAAAATAGAAAATGGTTGTATATCGCGGCCAGCTTTGTCGGTTTTTTGTTAGTTGGAACTTTCTTTTTCAATCAAAACAAAAACACAATTGAAGCTCCAAAAACGGTTATTGTAGAAAAAGAAATGCAGCAAGAATCGGTTAATGAATCAGTTGTAAATGATAGTGATTCTATGAAAACTCAAATTGTGAGTTCTGAAAAAAACGTTGAGAAAAATATAATTAAACAAGAAAGAATCAATAATCAAACTTTAAATAAAAATCGTAAAAATGAATTAAATCAAATAGCGGAGTCTTCAATCATCATCAAAAACAATCAATCAAATCAAGTAGCAAACAATTCACCAGCAATAGCAGAAACGTCTAAAAAAGAAAATGTCGATCAATTGCTGCAAACAGCCGAAAATAAAGTTTTAGCTGAAAGTCCAACAAAAAAAGCAAAAGTTAGAGTCAATGCATCAGATTTATTAAATCAAGTCGATGGTGAACTTGAGCTTTCTTTTAGAGAAAAAATGATCACAAAAGTCAATAAGAACTTTCAAGAAGTTAAGGTCGCTGTAACGAACAGGAATAAACAGGAATAACATTTTTAATTATCATAATCATCAATCAAAATCAATCAAATTTTAAACAATCAATCATGAGAAATTTTACCATTCACCTTATTATTTTCTTCTTTCTATTAGTAAGTAAAGTAATGGGTCAGGAAACCTTTGAGTCTGAGGCAAAACGAATTGCCAATAAGATTGAGAAAATCACTAAAGAAGAAAAAGAAACTTTAAAACAAGAAATTGAAGCTGTAAATGTGCAGTTGTCTGAAGGAAAAATTACGCAGGAACAAGCTGACAAGCGCAAAAAAGAATTAGCAGAAGCTAGAGCGGTTATTATTGAAGAAAAAGTGACTTTGGCTCAAAATGAATTAAATGATCTGGTGCAGAAAAAAGTAGACGGAAAAATAAAAGAAGATTCGTCTCGCGTGTACATGATTCGATGGAAAGATATAAAACATCATAAAGATTCGATTCGCGGCGAAAAAAGAACCACCTCACAGTTTGTCTTTGCAATGGGTTTGAACAATATGCTGGCAGACGGAAAACTTCAGGATGCTAATTATCGTTTTATGGGATCGCATTTTTACGAATGGGGTTTTACCTATAATTCAAGATTAATGAAAAATGACAATTTGCTTCATGCAAAATACGGACTTTCGTTAATGTATAATAATATTCGTCCGACAAATAACAGAAGTTTTGTAGTAGACGGAGATCAGACCAATTTGGTAGAAAATACGATCAATTTAAACGAATCTCGTTTTAGAAATGTGTATTTGGTGGCGCCAGTGCATTTAGAATTTGATTTTACAAGACCAATTGAAAAAAATGGAAAAACGTATTTTAAAACCCATAAAAGTTTCCGTTTCGGAATTGGAGGTTATGCGGGAATCAACGTTAAATCAAAACAGATTTTAAAGTTTGAAGAAGAAGATTTAAAATATAAAACTACTATAAAAGGGGATTATAATGTAAATAACTTTATTTACGGATTGAGCTCTTATATCGGATACAGAGATTTGAGTTTGTACTTCAAATACGATTTAAACCCATTATTTCAGAATAATTTAGTCAAAGAGAACAATATATCGTTAGGACTTCGATTAGATTTGAATTAAGTACTGGTCGTTTAGTTAGTGAAAAAAGCATTTCGAAAGAGATGCTTTTTTGTTTTAAAAAATCATTAAAATTCCAATAGGATTTGCGTATTTTTGCAAGCTCTCAACGCTAAAAAATATTTTACATTTTGATTTCACAAAGTACCATAGATTCTGTTTTCGAAACTGCTCGAGTAGAGGAGGTTATCGGTGATTTTGTGAATTTAAAACGTGCAGGAAGTAATTTTAAGGGGTTAAGTCCGTTCTCAGACGAGCGTTCACCATCGTTCATGGTTTCGCCCGCAAAAGGAATTTGGAAGGATTTTAGTACCGGAAAAGGAGGAAATTCGATTAAGTTCTTGATGGAGCATTCCCAGTTTACTTATCCCGAAGCTATTCGTTATCTGGCAAAAAAATACAATATCGAAATCGAAGAAACCGAACAAACTGATGCTGAAAAAGCAATGACAGATGTTCGAGAAAGTATGTATTTGGTTTCGGAATTTGCAGCAAAGTATTTTGAAAATATTCTTTTAAATTCTGAAGAAGGAAAAGCAATTGGACTCTCTTATTTTAAAGAAAGAGGATTTACTACAGAAACGATTAAAAAATTTAATTTAGGATATTCTCCCGAAACGTGGGATGCTTTAACTAAAGAAGCTTTAGGAAAAGGTTATAAATTAGAGTTTTTAGAAAGTACTGGTTTAACAATTGCCAGAGAAGACCGTCCGTTCGACCGCTTTAAAGGACGTGTAATGTTCCCAATTCAAAGTATGTCGGGACGAGTTTTAGGATTTGGAGGACGTATTTTAACGAATGATAAAAAAGCGGCAAAATACCTGAATTCGCCTGAAAGTGAAATTTACCATAAAAGTAAAGTGCTTTACGGAATTTATCACGCCAAACAATCTATAGCGAAACAAAATAACTGTTATTTGGTTGAAGGTTATACAGATGTAATTCAGTTTCACCAAGCCGGAATCGAAAACGTTGTGGCATCTTCAGGAACTGCATTAACACCCGATCAGATTCGTCTAATAAATCGTTTGACTCGAAATATTACCGTACTTTTTGATGGTGATGCAGCGGGTTTAAGAGCAGCAATTCGAGGAATCGATTTGATTTTGGAAGAAGGAATGAACGTTCGTGTTTGTTCTTTTCCGCAAGGAGAAGACCCAGATAGTTTTGCTCGTAAAAATTCTCACGACGATTTAGTTGCTTATTTAGAAGAAAACAGCAAAGATTTTATACAATTTAAAGCTTCAATCTTAATGGATGAAGCGAAAAATGACCCTATAAAAAAAGCTGATTTGATTCGGGATATGGTAACGAGTATTTCTAAAATTCCAGACCGTATTCAGCGTGAAGTTTACATTCAGGAATGTGCTCGAATTATGGATATTTCAGAGCAGGTTTTGGTAAGTACGCTCGCGCAGCTGATTCAAAAAGATATTGCTGATGCTAATAAAAAACAAAAGCAGGAGCAAAAGCCTTTTGAGGTTGTTCGAAATAATCAGCCTCCACAGAATGCAGGTTTTTCTGGAGGAGATCCAGAAGATCCAAGAACAGGACCGCCAGATGGTTATTATCCAGAAGAACCAGGATTTTATCCGCCGGCGCAAGCAGAAAAAGTAGATATTTTAGATGGTTTTGAAAGAAAAATCATTGAAATATTGCTTCTGTACGGAAGTGTAGAAGAAAATTTTGAAGATGTTTTCTTAAAGGCAGATGATGAAGGAAATGTAAAAGAAGTTTCTGAGAAGAGACAATATAAAGTGTACGAAAAAATATATCTGAGTCTTCAAGAAGATGAGGTAGAATTATCAAACCCCTTGTTTCAAAATATTTTTACCAATATAATTAACTTTTATAATCAGAATGAAACTTTCAGTCTTGATAAATATTTGATGCATTTAGAACCTGAATTTGCGCAGGAAGTAACTAATATTTTGATGGAAGACGAAAGACTTACTATTCATAATTGGGAAGGTCAGAATATTTTTCCGAAACATAAAAATGAAACCATTGAGCAGAATGTGTCGGATACCGTATTTTCTATGAGGTGGTTTTTGGTTTCTAAAATTATATCAGAACTCAAAAATTCATTGATTACTGATCCTCAGGAGGATAATTCTGAGGTGATGATGATGGTTATAGATTATTCTAAACTACTAAATAATTTTTCTAGGAAATTAGGACGCGTAGTAGTTCCTTATCATTAAAAAAATAGCATAAAAAAAAACGCTGTCTATTTTTGATTTCTCAAATTAGACAGCATTTTTATAATCTTCCGATTATTTTAAAAAAGATAATCGATGTGTAATTAAATAATTTCTAAAGTCTTAGCTTTATTTACTAAGTCAACTAAGTTAGTAACGTTTAATTTAGTTAATAATCTCAGTTTGTAAGTACTGATCGTTTTCTCGTTCAGGTTTAAGATTTTAGAGATTTCATTATTTTTCTTACCATCACTTAAATAACGTAAAACCTCGATTTCACGGTTAGAAAGTTTTCTGTACAAACGTTCACTTTTGCTTTGTTTAGCAATAAGTGCCATGTTTTTGCGTACTGTTTCGTTGATGATAATTTTTCCTTCGTGTACTTTAATAATAGAATGACCTAATGTTTCAAGTTTTTCTGTTTTGTGTACATACCCGGAAACTCCTGCTTTAATTGCATTTGGAGCATACATTTGCTCAGCAAGATCACTAAAAATAACAATTTTTGTTTTTGGGAAATTTTTCAAGATTGACTTGATTTCAAAGATACTAGAAAGGCCTTCTAATTCTAGATCTAGAATTAAAATGTCGATTTCCTTCGTCTGAAGAATATCTCTAACCATTGAAAAATTGCCTACGTTGGCAACAATTGAAATTTGATCGTGGTCTTTAAAATAAGACTTTACACCAAAGTGCGTAACAGGATGATTGTCTGCTAGACATACTTTAATCATAATTTTTACCTTTTTTAGAATTGTTCATGTTTTTGGAACTGTAAAATTAATAAATAAATTCTGTAATTAATTGCAGACAAATGTTAAAAAAATTATTTTAACGTTTTTGGGATCAAACAAACGGGAATTGGATCCATTTTATGCTTGTTACTGGTGTTTAATCTTTTATAAATTTCAAAGACAGATTTTTCTCTCCCATCGAAGTCAGCCACCGTATTTCCTGACTCCGACGCTAACATGGCCCATTCTAATTCGTCGTAACTTGCACCTAATTGGTCTTCATCTGTTCGGTTGTCTCCAAAAAGTCCATCTGTCGGCGCAGCGCTTAAAATTGACTCCGGAATCGATAAAAATGCTCCTAAAGCATAAACATCTGACTTCATAAGATCGGCAATTGGACTCAAATCGACGCCGCCGTCGCCATATTTTGTGTAAAAACCTACTCCAAAATCTTCAACTTTGTTTCCGGTTCCGGCAACAAGTAAACCATGAATTCCTGCTAAATAATATAAAGAGGTCATTCTGATACGTGCACGTGTATTGGCTAAAGCTAAATTTACTTTTGCTTCATCATCAGTTTTAGGAACTGCGCTTTTAAAAGATTCAAAAACAGCAGTTAAATCTGTCTGAACGTTATCAACATTTGGGAAACGTTTTTTTAATTGATCAATATGTTCCTTTGCTCTGTTGACTTGACTTTCTGCCTGATGAATAGGCATTTCAACACATAAAACTTTCAGTCCTGTCTGCGCACATAAAGTTGAAGTTACAGCAGAATCTACGCCGCCTGAGATTCCGATTACAAATCCGTTTACTTTTGCATTCGCAGCATAATCTTTAAGCCACTCTACAATATGTGTATTTACTTTTTCTGTCTGAATTGTGCTTTTTTTAGCCATAATTGTTTAAGTTTTAAGATGCAGGGATGTATATTTGCAGAATTATTTGAAGTATGCATTTACTTTAAGTTCTGGTAACACAAATCTAATTAAAATAAAATGAAAATATATCGCTTTGCAGTGCTTCTGTGCCTGTTTTTTTTGTCTTGTGATCAAAAATCTAAGGTAGAAAAAGAAGTAGAAGAAATTCCGGTTGATGTTAAAATAGAACGTTTTGATAAAGTGTTTTTTGAAGCAAAACCAGAAGATCTTGCAAAAGTTAAAAAACAATATCCGTTCTTTTTTCCTGCAGGAACAGATGATAAAGTATGGATTGAAAAAATGCAGGCTCCAATTTGGAAAGATGTTTATGCAGAAGTTCAGAAAAAATACGGCAATTTTGAACCAGTTCATAAAGAGTTTGATGCACTTTTTCAGCACGTAAAATATTATTTTCCTAAAACCAAAACGCCTAAAGTAATTACGGTGATTGGTGAAATGGATTATACCGCAAAAGCAATTTATGCAGATAGTCTTGTAATTGTAGCTTTGGAATTGTATTTGGGTAAAGAACACGAATTTTATCAGTTTCCAAGTTATTTGAAACAGAATTTCGAAGAAAGACAAATAATGCCAGACGTGGTTTCGAGTTTTTCTTATAGAAATATTCCAAATTCATCAGATAAAACATTGCTTTCTCAAATGATTTTTGAAGGAAAACAATTGTATGCAAAAGATTTATTACTGCCAAATTATACAGATGCAGAAAAAATGGGATATACTCCAGAACAACTAAAATGGTGCGAAGAGAATGAAGCTTACATGTGGCGTTATTTCTTAGAAAACGAAATGTTGTATAACGTAGATCCAAAACTTAATACACGTTTTATAACGCCGGCTCCATTTTCTAAATTTTACTTAGAAATAGACAACGAATCACCAGGACGAACAGGTGCTTGGATAGGCTGGCAGATAGTACGTTCTTACATGAAAAATAATACTGTTTCTTTGGCTGAATTATTTAAAACCGAAGCCAAAGAGATTTTCGAAAAATCAAAATATAAACCTAAGAAATAATGGCAAATATAAACTCAGAGATTAAATTCAATATAGAATTAGATGAAAACCGCGTTCCTGAAAAGTTAACATGGAGCGCGCAGGATGGCGGTGTAAAAGCAGAAGAAGCAAAAGCAATTATGCTTTCTATCTGGGACAGTAAAGCAAAAGAAACTATGCGTATCGATTTATGGACAAAAGATATGCCGGTTGATGAAATGAAGATTTTCTTTCATCAGACATTAGTAGCAATGTCAGATACTTTTAAAAGAGCAACAGACGACGAAAAAATGTCAGACACAATGAAAGATTTCTGTGATTATTTTGCAGAGAAACTGGAATTGACTAAGCAGTAAAATTCCAATAAAAAAATCCCAAATTCTAATCGTAAAATTGGAATTTGGGATTTTTTATTAAATATTTTAAATTTTGGAACTTAATCCTTAAAATTCTGAGTTGTTTTTAAAAACTTCCTGATTCACTTCATCGATATAAGAAAGCAATTCTTCTTTTCCGATTGATTCTGTAGAAGAAGTTACAAAATACTGAGGCATTTCGGCCCAGTTATTCGCAAACATCTGTTTTTTGTAAGCGGCAATATGAGAATCGACTTTTACTTTACTGATTTTATCTGCTTTTGTAAAAATAATACAAAACGGAATCTCGCTTTCGCCCATATAAGACATGAATTCAATGTCAATATTTTGAGCTTCATGGCGAATATCGATTAAAACAAAAGCGCATACCAATTGTTGTCTGTTTTCGAAATAATCGGTAATAAATTGCTGAAAGATTGATTTTGTCTTTTTTGAAACTTTGGCATAACCATAACCTGGTAAATCGACCAAAAACCAATTGCTGTTAATCTTAAAGTGATTAATTAGCTGTGTTTTTCCTGGTTTTCCAGATGTTTTAGCTAAGTTTTTATTATTGGTAATCATATTAATCAATGATGACTTACCTACGTTAGATCTTCCAATAAAAGCATATTCTGGCAAAAATTCCGGAGGACATTTTGATGCGTCAGAATTGCTGACAATAAATTCGGCGGTGTTAATTTTCATGTTTCTTAGTTTTAAAACCTCCTAAAAAAAATAGATTTTAATGGCTATAAATTCTTTTCGGTAAGCCATTTTTCAAGAATTTCATTAAATTCCTGAGGGTGTTCCATCATCGCTGCGTGTCCGCATTTGTCAATCCAGTAAAGCGTTGAATTTGGTAAAAGTTTATCAAATTCTTCCGCAACATTTGGCGGTGTTACAGAGTCATTTTTACCCCAAATAATGCAGGTTTCTACATCCATTTTTGGTAAATCTTTAGCCATATTATGACGAATTGCGCTTTTGGCAATCGTAAGAGTTTTGATTAATTTGATGCGGTCATTCGCAGTTGCGTAGACTTCATCAATAAGTTCAGGAGTGGCAATTTTTGGATCATAAAATACAGCTTCCGCTTTTGTTTTTATGTATTCATAATCTCCTCTTCTTGGGTAACTGTCTCCCATTGCGCTCTCGTAAAGTCCAGAACTTCCGGTTATTACAAGTCCTGCGACTTTTTCAGGATACAATTTTGTGTGGTAAAGAGCGATATGTCCTCCAAGAGAATTTCCTAGAAGAATTACTTTGTCAAAACCTTTGTAGGTGATAAAATCTTTAACGTATTTGGCAAAGCTTTTTACGTTAGTTTTTAAAATACTCTGGGTATATATTGGCAAATCTGGAATAACAACTTTATATCCTTTTGTTGGGAAATATTGCGCTACACCATCAAAGTTACTAAGTCCTCCCATTAATCCGTGCAGAATAACGATTGGAGTTCCCTCTCCAGCTTCAAAATAGCTGTATTTGCCTTCTTTTTTATAGTGTTTGTCCATCTAATCTAATGCCAATTTCAATTTCGACAAATATAGGGTTAATTAAATAAAAATGAATTTTTGCTGCCATTTTTTAACTAGATAATTTGAGTAGAATTTATAAGTGATTAAAAATCAGTCCTTAAAGCGGGGTTTGTTATATTTCTAAATTGTTAAATCTATTGTGTTATAATTATTTTTTTAAGAGAATTACTATGTAAAATTTATAATTGTTAAAGGAAACTATTTCGATGCTGATTAATATGCAAAGTATTGATTAGGTATTAATTAGCGGAAGTGGTAGTAAAGTGGTTAAACTTATTAACAAAGTGGTAGAATGTGGTAGAATGTGGTAAAATTTTTTATATTTTTGCTGTATAACATGTTAACTAGTTTTTTTGAACACAATTGTTGGAACATATGAGTGTAAAGTTGATGCTAAAGGAAGGCTGATGATGCCTGCGCCTTTAAAAAAGCAATTGACTGCATCTCTTCAAGACGGTTTCGTTTTGAAGCGTTCTGTTTTTCAGCCGTGTTTAGAGTTGTATCCGATGGTAGAGTGGGATGCGATGATGAAAAAAATCAACAAGCTTAATCGCTTTGTAAAAAAGAACAACGATTTCATTAGAAGGTTTACGGCTGGTGTTAAAGTGGTTGAAGTTGATGCATTAGGAAGATTACTTGTGCCAAAAGACTTAGTGACTTTTGCGAGTATTTCTAAAGATGTTGTTTTTTCATCGGCGGTTAATATCGTAGAGATTTGGGATAAGGATTTATACGAAAAATCAATAAGCGGCGAAGATATGGATTTTGCAGATTTAGCCGAAGAAGTAATGGGAAATATTAATGACGACGAAGATGGAATATCATAATCCGGTTTTGCTTCATCCAACAGTTGATGGTTTAGATATTAAACCAGACGGAGTGTATGTAGATGTTACGTTTGGAGGCGGTGGTCATTCAAAAGAGATTTTAAGAAGATTAGGACCAAACGGAAAGCTGTTTGCATTTGACCAAGATGAAGATGCGCTTGCAAATGCACTGCCAGACGAGAGGTTTACTTTAATAAATGAAAACTTTAGATTCATAAAAAGGTTTCTGCGTTTTCATGGTGTTAAACAAGTTGACGGAATTTTGGCTGATTTAGGAGTTTCTTCTCATCAGTTTGATGTTCCCGAAAGAGGTTTTTCAACCCGATTTGATGCCGAGTTAGATATGCGGATGAGTCAGAAAAATGATTTAAATGCTTATCGTGTGGTTAACGAATATGAAGAACAGGATTTACGTCGTGTTTTTTTTGATTATGGGGAGTTGAAAAATGCACCGGTTCTGGCAAGGACAATTGTGGAAGCAAGAAAAGATCATCCGATTAAAACGACAGATGAATTAAAAGAAGTTCTTAAAAAATATTTGCCGGAGAAAGTTCGAAATAAAATTTTGGCTCAGATTTATCAAGCTATTCGAATCGAGGTAAATCAAGAAATGGATGTTTTAAAAGAATTTATTGAGCAGTCATTAGAAATTTTGAAACAGGGCGGAAGATTTTCTGTTATCTCTTATCATTCTTTAGAAGATCGATTGGTAAAAAGATTTATCAAAAACGGAATGTTTGAAGGAGAACCAGAAAGAGATTTTTACGGAAATTTTTCAGTTCCATTTAAAACAATAGGAAAACTGATTGTTCCAGATAACGAAGAAATAAAAATTAATAACAGAGCCAGAAGCGCGAAGTTGAGAATTGCTGAAAAAATATAATACATATATATAGGTAGAAAATGAAAGGTGGAGTATTTAGTATATTAAAAGCAAGATTTCTGATTCATGAAGATGCAGTAAAAAACTGGAGATTCATTGTTTTCATAATTCTGCTGGCTATTTTGATGATTGCCAATACGCAGCGATACGAACAGAAGGTTTTTGAAATTGCGAAATTAAATAATGAAGTGAAAGAATTGCGATCTGAATTTGTAGATCGACGTTCAGAATTGATGAAATTAAAAATGGAGTCGACTATTTCGGATAAAATGCAGGAAAAGCAAATTTTTCCGTCGACAGTTCCTCCAATAAAAATAGAAGTTAAAAAAGAAGAAGAAAAAGGTTTCTTTAAAAGAATATGGCAGTAGAAGATAAACATATATCCTACAGAATTTACCTAGTAGCAGTTTTCATCTTTTTGATGGCAATTGCTATTGTCGTTAAATTAACCAATATTCAATGGGTTCAGGGTGATCATTACCGTCAGCTGGCAAAACAGCGTACGGTGAGAAACTTTGTAATTCCAGCCAATAAAGGAAATATTTATTCTGCTGACGGAAGTTTACTGGCAACATCAATCCCAAATTATGAGATTCGTTTTGATGCAAAAGCGCCGAAATTAGAAACTTTTGAAAAATATGTAAAACAATTATCAGATTCTCTGGCAACTGTTTTGGATAGACCGGCGGGTTATTATGAGAAAGAATTAAGAAAAGCGAGAGCAAATAAAAACCGTTATTATTTAATTGCCCGTAATCTTAGTTACACAGAATATGTAAAAATTAAAGGTTTTCCATTATTTAATTTAGGAGCTTTTAAAGGTGGGATTATTGTTGAACAAGAAACGGTTAGAAAACACCCAATCGGAAAAATTGCTGAAAGAACAATTGGATACGACCGAATTGATCCAGCAACTGGAGTGGAAGTTGGAAAAGGAATTGAATGGGCGTTTAAAAATTATTTGAACGGAAAAGATGGTAAAATTCTAAAACAGAAAATTGCAAAAGGCCAATGGAAGCCAATTCGTGATGTAAACGAAGTAGATCCAATTGATGGTTACGATGTAATTTCGACTATAGATGTTTTTATTCAGGATATTGCGCACCACGCTTTGTTGAAACAATTGGAAGATTACGAAGCAGATCACGGTTGTGTGGTAGTAATGGAAACAGAAACGGGTTACGTAAAAGCAATTTCGAATTTAGGAAGAGCAGAAGACGGATCGTATTATGAAACTACAAATTATGCTGTTGCTGAATCTCATGAGCCAGGTTCAACTTTTAAACTAGTTGATTTAATGGCGATTCTAGAAGATAAAGTGGCAGATACAAGTAAGGTTTATGATACTCATGGAGGAGTAGTAAAATATTATGGGCGTAGTGTTCGTGATTCGCATAATGGAGGTTACGGAAAAGTTTCTTTAGCACGCGGATTTGAACTTTCGTCAAATACTGTTATGGTTCAGGCGGTTTATGAAAATTACAAAAGCAACCCGTCAAAGTTTATAGATCATATCAAAAGTTGGGGATTAAATAAAACTTTGGGTTTGCATTTTAAAGGAGAAGGAAGACCAAGAATTCCACAACCGGGAGATAAAAGCTGGTCAGGAATTTCACTTCCGTGGATGGCCTTTGGATATGAAGTTTCGGTTACGCCGATGCAGACTTTGACATTATATAATTCTGTAGCCAATAATGGTGTCATGGTAAAACCGCAATTCGTGTCAGAAATTAAAGAATGGAATAAAACCATCAAAAAGTTTGATACAGAAGTAATGAACCCAAAAGTTTGTTCGCCTGAAACACTTAAAAAAGTAAAAGCTGTATTGCAAAATGTGGTGAAGAAAGGAACAGGTTCTAAGTTGTATTCGAAAGATTTCTCGATGGCTGGAAAAACAGGAACGGCTCAGATGAATTACGGTGGTGTAAAAGGGAAGTCAGATTTGTATTATGCGTCATCTTTCGTAGGGTATTTTCCAGCAGATCATCCAAAATATTCTTGTATTGTAGTGGTTCATAAACCAAATACATCCAAAAATAATTATTACGGAGCAGACGTTGCGGGACCGGTTTTTAAAAGAATCGCACAAAAGATTTTTACAGATGCGCCTTCAACCAATAGAATAAAACAGCTGGATTCTAAAATTGCAAAACAAGAAACGAGCTATGATAAGTATGATTTGGATTCAAGAAAGAAAACAAATCAGATTCCAGATTTAAAAGGAATGCCTGGAATGGACGCAATTGCTTTACTAGAAAATTTAGGTTTGAAAGTAAGGGTAAATGGGATGGGAAAAGTTAAGAATCAATCTATTCAGGCTGGAACTAGTATTAGCAAAAACACAACAATTGTATTAGAATTATCGTGAAAGTATTAAAAGACATATTATATAAAGTTGCAATAGAATCTGTAAAAGGTTCTACAGATATTGCTGTTCATAAAATTGAATTTGATTCACGTAAAGTAGAAGCAAATGACATTTTTGTGGCTATTCGCGGAACACTTTCAGATGGCCACGATTATATCGGAAAAGCTATTGAGTTGGGTGCAAAAGCAATTATTTGCGATACGCTTCCAGCAGCTATTGCTGAAAATGTGACTTATATTCAGGTAAAAGATACTAATACGGCTTTGGCTTTTGTGGCAGCTAATTATTTTGAAGATCCTTCTTCAAAACTAAAATTAGTTGGTGTAACAGGAACAAATGGTAAAACGACGATTGCGTCATTGTTGTTTCAGATGTTTGAAAAAGCAGGATTTAAAGTTGGTTTGTTATCAACTGTAAAAATCATGGTGAATGATACAGAATATCCTGCAACGCATACAACGCCAGATTCTTTGACAATCAATCATTATTTAAATGAAATGGTTGAAGCTGGAGTTACGCATTGTTTTATGGAAGTAAGTTCGCATGGAATCCACCAAAAACGTACAGAAGCTTTGCATTTTGTGGGCGGAATTTTTACGAATCTTTCTCACGATCACTTGGATTATCATCCAACTTTTGCAGAATATAGAGACGTTAAAAAGTCATTTTTTGATTCGCTGCCAAAAACTGCTTTCGTTTTAACGAACATTGACGATAAAAATGGAGCGGTTGTGCTTCAAAATACTGCAGCAAAGAAATTGACATACGCTTTAAAATCATATGCTGATTATAGAGCACAGATTTTAGAAAGCCAATTGTCTGGTTTGTTATTGAAAATAAACGACAATGAAGTTTGGGTAAAGCTGATTGGTACATTCAACGCTTACAATGTTTTAGCAATTTATGGAACAGCAGTAGAGCTTGGGATTGATAGCCTTGAAGCGTTGCGCTTATTGTCTGATTTAGAAAGTGTTTCGGGTCGTTTTCAATATATCGTTTCAGATGGAAACATCACAGCGATTGTAGATTACGCACATACGCCGGATGCATTAGAAAATGTTTTAAAAACGATAAATGATATTCGTACTAAAAACGAACAATTGATTACAGTTGTAGGCTGCGGAGGAAATCGTGATAAAACAAAGCGCCCAATAATGGCAAAAATTGCTTCAGATTTAAGTACTAAAGCAATTTTGACTTCAGACAATCCAAGAAATGAAGATCCAGAAGTGATTTTGGACGAAATGGAACAGGGAGTTGAGCCTCATAATTATAAAAAAATGCTTCGAATTACTGATAGAAAACAAGCAATTAAAACAGCTTGTCAGTTAGCAGAAGCTAAAGATATTATCCTGATTGCAGGAAAAGGACATGAAGCCTATCAAGAAATAAAAGGGGTTCGCCACCATTTTGATGATATGGAGACGGTTAAAGAAATTTTAGAGCAACTAACAAAATAACAAAATGGAAATTCCAAGTTCCAATTTAAGTTGGAATTTAAAAATTGGAATTTAATTCGAAATCGGAATTTAAAAAATAGAAAAATATGCTGTACTACTTATTCGAATATTTTGACAAGACATTGGATCTTCCTGGAACAGGAGTTTTCCAGTACATCACATTTAGATCAGCTTTGGCATTTATGCTTTCGTTGCTTTTGTCAACAATTTACGGTAAAAGAATTATCAACTTTTTGCGTCGTCAGCAAGTTGGTGAAACAGTTCGTGAATTAGGTCTTGCAGGTCAAAATGAAAAAGCAGGTACACCAACAATGGGAGGTTTGATTATTATTTTCGCAACCTTACTGCCGGTTTTGTTATTTGCACGTTTGCATAACATTTATATCGTATTGCTTATTGTAACTACTTTATGGATGGGAACAATTGGTTTTGTTGACGATTATATCAAAATATTCAAAAAAGATAAACAAGGTTTAAAAGGTATTTTTAAAGTTATTGGTCAAGTTGGTTTAGGGATTATCGTTGGAGCGGTTTTGTATTTTAATCCAGCTGTTACGGTGAGAACAGATACGGGCCGTACAGACGTTTTTAGAGGAGCTGTAAATTCAACTGTAATTGTTCCAGCAGGTATTGAAGAAAAATCTACAGCAACGACAATTCCGTTCGTAAAAAACAACGAATTTGATTACGCAGAAGTATTGTCATTTATGGGAGATGGATATGAGAAATGGGCTTGGTTGATTTTTATTCCTGTTGTGATTTTTATCATCACAGCAGTTTCAAACGGAGCTAATTTAACAGACGGAATCGACGGACTCGCCGCAGGAACCTCGGCAATATCGGTCCTCGCGCTCGGGATTTTTACATTCGTTTCGGGTAATATCATTTTTTCGAATTATCTGAACATTATGTATATCCCTAATTCGGGAGAAATGACCGTCTTTATTTCAGCCTTTGTAGGAGCGTTGATCGGATTTCTTTGGTACAATTCATTTCCAGCCTCGGTATTTATGGGAGATACGGGAAGTTTAACAATTGGAGGAATCATCGCAGTTTTGGCAATTGCAGTGCGTAAAGAAATATTAATTGTTTTGTTCTGTGGAATTTTCTTAGCAGAAAGTGCTTCAGTAATTATTCAGGTAACTTATTTTAAATATACCAAAAAACGTTTTGGCGAAGGAAGAAGAATATTTCTAATGTCGCCTTTGCATCATCACTATCAGAAAAAAGGATATCACGAAAGTAAAATCGTAACCCGTTTCTGGATTGTTGCCGTAATGTTAGCCATTTTATCAATCATTACTTTAAAATTAAGATAAATGAGATTGGTGGTTTTAGGAGGAGGAGAAAGTGGTGTAGGAACCGCAATCCTAGGGAAGAAACAAGGATATGAAGTTTTTGTTTCTGATTTCGGAAAGATAAAAGAGAGTTATAAAGAAGTTCTTATCATTAATAAAATTGCCTGGGAAGAAGAGCAGCACACAGAAGATTTAATCTTGAATGCTGATGTTGTAATGAAAAGCCCGGGAATTCCAGAAAAGTCGCCAATTGTAAAAAAACTGGTGGAGAAAGGAATAAAAGTAATTTCTGAAATAGAATTTGCAAAACCTTACACAGAAGCTTTAACGGTTGGAATTACGGGAAGTAACGGTAAAACAACTACAACAATGCTGACCTATCATCTGTTAAAATCTGCAGGATTAAATGTGGGTTTAGGGGGTAATATCGGAAAGAGTTTTGCCTGGCAGGTAGCTGAAAACAAATACGATGCCTACGTTCTTGAATTAAGCAGTTTTCAATTAGACGGAATTATAGATTATCGGCCGGATATTGCCATAATTACAAACATAAGTCCAGATCATTTAGATCGATATGAATATAAATATGAAAATTATATCAATTCGAAATTTAGGATCACGATGAACCAGACCGAAAGCGATTATCTGATTTACGACGCAGATGATGAAGCTAGTACAGAATGGTTAAAAAACAACAAAACAAAAGCAAAATTAATTCCTTTTTCATTGACGAAAAGTTTTGACGAAGGAGCTTCTATAAATAACAACAAAATGGAAATAAAGATCAACCAAGAAGAGTTTACAATGGATACAGAACACATTGCGTTAGAAGGAAAACATAATATGAAAAACGCAATGGCAGCAAGCTCGGTAGCAAAATTGATGCAGATTAGAAATGCAACAATCCGCGAAAGTTTATCTAATTTCCAAGGTGTTGAACACCGTTTAGAAAAAGTATTAAAAATACAAAACGTTCAATATATCAACGATTCAAAAGCAACAAATGTAAACGCTACTTTCTTTGCTTTAGACAGTATGAATGCGCCAACAGTTTGGATTGTGGGAGGTGTTGACAAAGGAAACGATTACAACGAATTAATGTCATTGGTTCGCGAGAAAGTAAAAGCAATTATTTGTCTTGGTGTTGACAATAGAAAAATAATTGACGCTTTCGGAAATGTTGTCGACATTATGGTTGAAGTTAATAATATGAACGATGCTGTAAAAACAGCTCAAAGATTGACAGAAAAAGGTGATGTAGTTTTATTGTCTCCAGCCTGCGCAAGTTTCGATTTATTCGAAAACTACGAAGACAGAGGAAAACAATTCAAGCAAGCGGTGCACAACTTGTAATGTATTAGTTTCAAGTTTCAGGTTTCAAGTTGACTCCTGAAACTTGAAACCTGAAACAAGAAAAACCTGAAACAAAAGATTATGAAAGAACTCGTAAATAAACTAAAAGGAGACAGAGTAATATGGTCATTCGTGGCTTTATTAGCATTGTTTTCGTTTATGCCTGTTTTTAGTGCGAGTAGTAATTTGGCCTATATCGGACACGGAACAGGAAATACGCTTGGATATTTGGTTAAACATTTGGCGCATATCTGCATCGGATTTTTGATTATTTACTGGGTTCACAAGGTGCCGTATCATTATTTTAGGGCAATTTCTAAAATTGCGCTTCCTGTCGTGTGGCTTTTGTTATTGTACACTTTGCTGAAAGGAACTGTAATTGCAGGTGCAAATGCGAGTCGTTGGATTCAGGTTCCGTTTATCGGAATTACATTTCAGACTTCGACTTTAGCGGCAAGCGTTCTGTTTATTTACGTGGCGAGATATTTATCAAAAAAGAAAGAAGAGAATGAGCCTTTTCAAACGTCGTTTATACAGCTTTGGATTCCGGTATTCATTACTTTGATTTTGATTTTACCAGCCAACTTTTCAACCACGGCATTGATTTTTGCTATGGTAATGATGTTGACGTTCATTGGGAAATATCCATTAAAATATATTGGATTCATTATAGGTTCAGGAATTGCGATGCTGGCATTTTTCCTTTTGGTGGCAAAAGCATTTCCAGAATCAAGATTCTTTAGCAGGGTTTCAACATGGGAAAGTCGTATTGCAAACTTTACTACAGATAAACCAGACGAAGATGATTATCAAATTGAAAAAGCAAAAATTGCCATTGCATCTGGACAATTTGGTGGATTGGGACCAGGAAAAAGTGTTCAAAAGAACTTTTTACCGCAATCGTCTTCCGACTTTATTTACGCCATTATTGTAGAAGAATATGGCTTAATTGGTGGTGTTTCGATTGTGATTTTATATTTATTGCTTTTGTTCCGATTTGTGATTGCTTCGCATAAAGCCAATACGCTTTTTGGAAAACTCGTGGTAATCGCACTTGGCTTTCCAATGATATTTCAGGCGATGATCAATATGGCGGTTGCTGTTGAATTATTGCCGGTAACGGGACAAACACTTCCACTGATAAGTTCTGGAGGTAGTTCGATTTGGATGACTTGTTTCTCTTTGGGAATTATTATTAGTGTGACGAGAAAAGAAGAAGAAATAGCTGAAGAGAAAGTAGAAAAAGAAAAACGTAAAGAAGCGCTTCAAAGATTAATTGATAAAGAACTGGCGGAAGAAGATTTGCCAGTAGATGAAAGAGAAGAAATT
Organism: Flavobacterium artemisiae; assembly: GCF_042678225.1. Taxonomy (NCBI): domain Bacteria; kingdom Pseudomonadati; phylum Bacteroidota; class Flavobacteriia; order Flavobacteriales; family Flavobacteriaceae; genus Flavobacterium; species Flavobacterium artemisiae. The sequence continues at coordinate 963,681 of NZ_JBHUDZ010000012.1, forward strand.
TACGAAGAAGAAGCGATGTATTCTATTCAGGATAATTCAAGAAATCCTATGAATGCAGTTTTAAATAAATAAAAACAAACATTGTAATTTTTAGAAAAATGAAAAATTATAGATTCATACTTAGTGGCGGCGGAACAGGAGGGCATATCTATCCTGCGATTGCGATTGCGAATGAATTAAAATTACAATTTCCTGATGCAGAATTTCTTTTTGTAGGTGCCAAAGATAAAATGGAAATGCAGAAAGTACCTCAGGCAGGTTACGAAATAAAAGGTCTTTGGATCGCAGGTTTACAGCGAAAACTGACTTTGCAAAATATGATGTTTCCATTAAAACTCGCAAGCAGTTTATTGGAATCAAAAAGAATTATCCGAAAGTTTAAGCCAAATGTGGTAATTGGAACTGGAGGTTTTGCTAGCGGACCGTTATTGCAAGCAGCAGGTTCGGCAGGAATTCCGACTGTGGTTCAGGAACAGAATTCTTTTCCAGGAATTACAAACAAATTGTTGAGCAAAAAAGCGAATGCAATTTGTGTGGCTTACGAAAATTTAGAACGCTTTTTTCCAAAAGAAAAAATTGTTTTGACAGGAAATCCGGTTCGTCAGGATTTGATTGATATTGAAAGTAAGCGCGACGAAGCAATTGCGTTTTACGGTTTAGATCCGAATAAAAAAACATTGTTGATTTTAGGCGGCAGTTTAGGTGCAAGAAGAATCAATCAATTAATTGAAAAAGAATTACAAAATTTTCTTTCGCAAAACGTTCAGGTAATCTGGCAGTGCGGAAAATTATATTTTGAAGATTATAAAAAATACAATCAGCCAAATGTAAAAGTGGTTGATTTTATTGAAAGAATGGATTTTGTTTACGCAGCTTCAGATGTCATAATTTCACGCGCAGGAGCATCGTCAGTATCAGAATTGTGCATTGTAGGGAAACCAGTGATTTTTATTCCGTCACCCAATGTAGCTGAGGATCATCAAACTAAAAATGCTCAGGCAATCGTGGAAGCAAAAGGTGCAATTTTGTTGAAAGAATCTGAGTTAGAAACCGAGTTTAGCATTGTTTTTGAAGCGCTGCTGAAAGATCACGGAAAACAGAAACAATTAAGCGATAATATTAAAAAACTGGCTCGTCCAGATGCAACAAAGCAAATTGTAGAACAGATTAAAAAGTTGTTATAATATAACTTTTAAAGGAAATTATACAACATCAAAAATAAATTTGAACGCTATTTTAGGCAATTTAGGCCTCTAACCAGCTAAAAATTATAAAGGTTTAATAGTTAGTTTTTTACAAAAATAAAGAATTAGTAAAGGTCTGAAAAACAAGAATTAAAAATGAATTTAAATCAAATACAAAACGTTTACTTTATTGGTATTGGCGGCATCGGAATGAGTGCTCTGGCACGTTATTTCAAATTTATCGGGAAACAGGTTTCTGGTTACGATAAAACGCCTTCTATGCTTACCACTGAATTAATCGAAAGTGGTATTGATATTCATTTTGAAGATGATATTAATTTAATTCCCAAAGATTACTATGTAGAAAATACATTGGTAATTTTTACTCCGGCGGTTCCTAAAACACATTCAGAGTGGAATTATTTCATTGAAAGAAATTACGAAGTTAAAAAACGTGCAGAGGTTCTTGGAATTATAAGCAAAGATACTTTTTGTTTTGCAGTAGCGGGGACGCACGGAAAAACAACAACTTCTAGTATTCTTGGGCATATTTTGTTTCAAAGCGGTGCAGATGTTACAGCTTTTATTGGCGGAATTGTAGAGAATTATAATTCAAATCTTATCGGAAGCGGTAAAACAGTTACAGTTGTTGAAGCGGATGAATTTGATAGATCGTTTTTGCATTTACGTCCCGATATTGCCTGTGTGACTTCTATGGATGCAGATCATTTGGATATTTATGGAACAAGTGATGCAATTGAAGAGTCTTTTAGAGAATTTGCTTCGAAAGTTGAAGATAGAAATAAACTCTTCATTACAAACGAATTACCATTAGATGGTGTTCAATGTGCTGTAAATGAAGATGCTGTATATAAAGCGTTTAATGTTAGGATAGAAGATAGCAGTTATGTTTTTGATGTGCAGACGCCGTCAGAAATTATGAAAGAGCTGCGTTTTGGACTGCCTGGCAGACATAATTTAATGAATGTATTAATGGCTATTGCAATGGCGAAAACGTACGGCATTGCGACCGATGCTATCGCAAAAGCAATTGCGTCATTCAACGGGATTAGAAGACGTTTTTCATATCAAATTAAAAGTGAAAACTTAGTTTATATTGATGATTATGCGCATCATCCAACAGAAATAAATGCTGTTCATCAGGCGGTTAGAGAGCTTTATCCGGGTAAAAAAGTATTGGCGGTTTTTCAACCGCATTTATTCAGTAGAACAAAAGATTTTGTTGACGGGTTTGCTGCAAGTTTGTCTCAGTTTGATGAAGTTTTTTTATTGGATATTTATCCAGCGAGAGAACTTCCAATGGAAGGAGTTACTTCTGAATGGTTGTTAGGAAAAATGACAAATTCGAACAAAAAAATTGTTGCAAAAGAAAATTTATTAGGTGAAATCAAAGCCAGTGATGCACCAATAATTGTAACAATAGGAGCTGGTGATTTAGGTGAAATGGTTCCTTCAATTAAAAAGATTTTAAATGAAAATATTTAATTGGGCAAATATACGTTTGGTTCTCATTTTAGGGGCTGCGGTCTTTTTATATTCATTCGCACAACATCGAAATGGCGATAGAAAATTGAAGAAATCGATGGTTGTTTTTGTAGGGGAGAATACACTTTTTGTGAAGCCTGAATCGGTTAATAAATTGTTAATAGAAAATAAACGCGACGCTTCCACTATTAGAAAAGATGAAGTAGATTTGAATAAGATAGAGAAAATCCTTGATGCGCAAGACATGATTGAAAAGTCAGACGTTTTTGTAAGTATCGATGGTGTTCTAAAAGCAGTAGTAAAACAGAAGACGCCCATAGCAAGAGTTTATGATGGCGGCGCTTCCTTTTATATTGACTACGAGGGTAATAAAATGCCATTGTCAGACAATTTCACTGCGCGCGTTCCTCTTGTTTCGGGGGCAATAAATGAAAAAAATAACGAAGATTTAGCTGCTTTATTTCGCACAATTTATGACGATGCGTTTTTGAAAAAAAACATCATTGCTATACAAATTATGCCGAATGGCAGCCTAAAAATGTTTAATCGAAACTTTGATTACTTCATAGATTTTGGAAGAACAATGAATGTTGATAAAAAATTTAGAAACTATAAAGCGTTTTTTCAAAAAGCAGTTTTAGATAGTTCGTTATACAAATACAGTAAGATTGACCTTAGGTTTACGGAACAAGTAGTTTGCACTAAATAATAGAAAATGGAAAAAGATAATATTGCAGTAGGTCTAGATATTGGAACAACCAAAATCGTTGCCATGATTGGCAAGAAGAATGAGTATGGTAAGTTAGAGATTTTGGGCATTGGTAAATCCAAAAGTTTGGGTGTTGCCAGAGGAGTTGTAAACAACATTACGCAGACGATACAATCGATTCAGCAAGCGATAATCGAAGCAGAAAATAATTCAGGATACAAAATCAAAGATGTTGTTGTGGGTATTGCCGGACAACACATCAGAAGTATTCAACATACAGATTATATCAGTAGAAATAATCCAGAAGAGGTAATTGGTGAAAATGATATCCAAATGTTGATCGATCAGGTTAACAAATTGGCAATGCTGCCAGGAGAAGAAATCATTCATGTACTTCCTCAAGAATTTAAAATTGACGGTCAGTCTGAGATTAAAGAACCAATCGGAATGTACGGCGGAAGATTGGAATCTAGTTTTCACGTTGTAGTAGGCCAGGCTTCTTCAATCAGAAACGTGGGAAGATGTATTCAGAGTTCAGGAATCGAATTATCTGGATTAACATTAGAACCATTAGCTTCTGCAGATGCTGTTTTAAGTCAGGAAGAAAAAGAAGCTGGGGTTGCACTTATTGATATTGGTGGTGGAACAACAGATTTAGCAATTTTCAAAGATGGTATCATTCGTCACACAGCGGTAATTCCGTTTGGTGGAAATGTAATTACAGATGATATCAAAGAAGGCTGTTCGATTATCGAGAAACAAGCAGAGCTTTTAAAAGTAAAATTCGGATCTGCTTGGCCGGGAGAAAATAAAGACAACGAGATTGTTTCTATTCCTGGTTTAAGAGGAAGAGAGCCGAAAGAGATTTCGTTAAAAAATCTTTCTAAAATTATTCACGCGAGAGTTGTGGAGATTATAGAACAGGTTTTTGCTGAAATTAAAGCGTATGGTCATGAAGATCCTCGTAAAAAACTAATTGCAGGAATTGTATTAACGGGCGGTGGCGCACAGTTACAGCACATTAAACAATTGGTAGAATATATTACAGGAATGGATACCAGAATTGGATATCCGAACGAACATTTGGCAGGAAATTCTAGTGAAGAAATTTCAAGTCCGTTGTTTGCTACTGCAGTTGGATTAGTAATGAACAGTATCGAAAACAACTCACAAAGTGCTGTGAGAATGGAATTGGTTAACGAACAGCCAAAAGTTGTTTACAGAACAGTACCAACTCCGCAAGTGCAGCGATACGAAGTTGAAGAAAACTACGTTGAGAAAGTAGAAACTATTCAAGAGGAGCCAAGAGAAGTTAAAACAACTAAGGCTTCTTCAGAATCTACTGAAAACAAAATAAGAAGATCATTTTTTGATCGATACGTTGATAAAATCAAAGAATTTTTAGACAACGCAGAATAATTTAGAATAAAAAGAGAAGGAGATTACTTTTTGCCCCAAGTCAAGAAGTAAAAAATGTACTTAATAAGAATTTCAAAAAACCAAAAAGATGATGAGCAACTCAGAATTTGGAAGTATATCATTTGATTTACCAAAAAATCAATCAAATGTAATCAAAGTAATAGGTGTTGGAGGAGGCGGAAGTAACGCCATCAACCATATGTTTAAACAAGGGATTAAAGGCGTAGATTTTATCGTTTGTAATACCGATTCGCAAGCGCTTCAAAATAGTTCAGTTCCTAATAAAATTCAGTTAGGACTTAATTTAACTGAAGGATTAGGAGCAGGAGCAAATCCAGATGTTGGACAGCAGTCGGCTATAGAAAGTATTTCTGATATTGAAAAAATGTTGGATAGAAATACTAAAATGGTATTTATTACTGCTGGTATGGGTGGTGGAACAGGAACAGGCGCTGCTCCGGTTATTGCACAATTAGCCAAAGAAAGAGAAATATTAACAGTTGGTATCGTGACGATTCCGTTTCAGTTTGAAGGGAAAGTTCGTCAGGAGCAAGCGCTTTTAGGAATCGAAAAATTGCGTAAGCAAGTCGATTCGTTAATTGTAATCAACAACAACAAATTAAGAGAAGTATATGGAAATCTAGGTTTCAAAGCTGGATTCTCTAAAGCGGATGAAGTTTTGGCAACTGCCTCTAGAGGTATTGCTGAAGTAATTACGCACCACTATACTCAAAATATCGATTTACGTGACGCAAAAACTGTTTTGGCAAACAGTGGAACTGCGATCATGGGATCTTCTGTGGCGACAGGTGAAAATAGAGCAAAAGACGCGATCGTTTCTGCTTTAGATTCTCCGTTGTTAAACGACAATAAAATTACAGGTGCCAAAAACGTATTGTTGCTTATCGTTTCTGGAACAAATGAGATTACTCTAGATGAGATTGGAGAAATCAACGATCACATTCAGGCCGAAGCTGGTTACAATGCTAATATTATCATGGGAGTTGGTGAAGACGAAACTCTTGGTGAAGCTATTGCCGTAACTATTATTGCTACAGGTTTTGATGTTGAACAACAAAACGAAATTGTAAATACAGAACCAAAGAAAATCATTCATACATTAGAGGATGAGCAAAGAAGTGTTCATAATTTGACAAATAGACCGCTTACTTCTTTTGACTTAACTACAGATACACCTACAGCAAAAGTTGAAGAGAAAGTTGTTTTTGAATTAGTGGATGATGATGAAACATTTACTCCGACTTCGGCTCCGGTCCAAGCTGTTGCTCCAGCAATCAATCAGGAAGAGTTGGTGGTTATGTCTGAGTTTATCAAAAACCTTGATGTAACTTTCGAAATTGTTTCGCCAATAACAGATATCGATTTTACAATTTCAACTCCACAACCACCAGTTCAAGAAGTACAGCCAGTACAACAGCAAAGAACATTTGAAAGAGAAGAGCAGACCACTTTTTCTTTTGATCTTCCTTTGTTCAAACAAGAACCGGTAAAAAGAGAGCCAGTTATTGAAGATAATAGAGTTTTATTTGAATTAACAAACGAAACTCGTGAGATCAAAGTAAACGATCCTGTACAGTTTGTGCCAGTTACAGAGGTAGCAGACAACGGAATTATCAAATATTCTCTAGAAGAGTATATGGAGGTTGAAAATGATTTAATAGCTTCTAAACCAGTTGAAAAAGCAAAAGAAGAAACAATTCCGGCAGAATTGAATATCACTCTAAAACCAAGAGTAGATTTTACGAGCCAGCCAGATTTTTCTACAACTTCTGAAGTTTCTCCATTAGAATTAACTATTGAAGAAACATTGCGTTTAAGAGCTGAAGAAAGAAGAAAGAAACTGAAAGAATTTAACTATAAATTCCACAACAACGTTTCTAGAATTGACGAGTTGGAAAAAGAGCCAGCTTACAAAAGATTAGGAATAGATTTGTCTAATTCTCAATCCAATAATACAAATTCTAGAATCTCTGTAGGAACAGATAGTAATAATGATTTACAGTTACGTTCAAACAATTCATTTTTGCATGATAATGTAGATTAATTTAAAAATCTTAATATTAGGATAGCCCGAAAATTGGATTTAATTTTCGGGTTATTTTTTTTATCTTCGCACAGAATTTATAGATTTGACTTCTTAACTTAACTTTTAAAGTTAATTCTGTTGTCGGTTTGAGCAAATTGCTAAACACTTTCAATATCAAATAATCAATATATAAGCGAGCATTGCTTATCTAAATAAAATATTAAACATGAGTTTACAAACACAAATCATGGACGAGATTAAAACGGCCATGAAAGCAAAAGATACTGTAGCTTTAGAATCTTTAAGAGCAATTAAATCTGAATTATTATTAGCTTCAACAGCTTCAGGCTCTAACGAAGATTTATCTGAAGACGAAGAAATTAAACTGCTTCAAAGATTGGTGAAAACGCGTAAAGAAAGCGCAAGAATCTTTACAGAACAAAACCGTCCAGACTTAGCTGAGCCAGAATTGGCACAAGTTGCTGTAATCGAGAAGTTTTTGCCAGCGCAATTAAGCGAAGAAGAAGTAGAAGCTGTGATCGCAAAAATCATTGCAGAAACAGGCGCTTCTGGAATCGCTTCTATGGGTAAAGTAATGGGATTAGCGTCTGCTCAATTAGGCGGAACTGCTGAAGGAAAAACAATCTCTACAATTGTAAAGAAATTATTGTCGTAAATATAATTTTAGATTTTAGAGTTCAGATTTTAGATTTAATCTGAACTCTAAAATCATAAATCTAAAATAAACTGACCGCGTAGTTCAACTGGATAGAATATCAGATTTCGGCTCTGAGGGTTGGGGGTTCGAACCCCTCCGCGGTCACTATAAATTTTGAAAGCCTGCAAAGTGTATATTTTGCAGGCTTTTTTTGGTTCGAGAATGGAATCCTTCAACATTTTATTTTTTACTAAGTCGTTGTTGAGAGAAATGATCATTCATTTTTTATTCTGTTTCTTTTAATTTTTCTATAGTTTTCAATAACCAACTTTCTTCTACTTTTTTCAACTTTTTATTTTTCTCAATTTGTTTTTCGATTAACGAAATAAATTCTTTATCGTTGAATTCCTCTATTGCTTCTAAAATTAAAGAACCAAATTCATCAATATTTTCAAGTTCAGTTACTAATATTTCTTTTATTCTTTTGTCTTTTCGTTTTGCCAAACCAAATATTGCTTCAAATCTTGGAGTTTCGTATTTGTCGTTAATTCTTTTCCAAAGAGCATTTCTAATATCTTCATTATCAGTTTCTATTTGAGTTCCAAGACCAAATGTTGCCCAATCTCTTATTTCATAATCTTGATCTTTGCTTAATTCTATTAATGTATCAATTGCGTTAGGTTCTTCTTTTGTTAACAATGCAAAAGCTAAACTAGATCTAATTTTACTGTTTTTATTTTTCTTAAATGAACAAATCAAATCGATTTGCTTAATAGTTAAGTCTTCATTGTTGTGACCAATTCCATAAAATAAAGAACTTATTGCGTTTTTATCTGTTTCGTTTTTTAGTAAATGAAAGAACTTTTTTAAGATTATTTTTTTGTGTAATCTTGGATATCCAAATTGAGCCAAAACATCAATTCCAATAATTCGTTCTTTTGCTATTTTGGACTCCATTAGTAAAATACTTTTTTCAAAAATATCTTTTGATTTCCTTTTTCTTAATTCACTAACATAATTCCAATAATTAGCATTAGACTTATTACCTAATAGTCTAGTAAATATTTTTTCGTTAGAGTAATTGATTAATTTTTTCAAATTTTTGGTTTTCATTTTGTTTGGCTAAAATGACGCGCAATGTTTTTATTCTGGAGTGATTCTAGATAGAATTAGGTTCCATTCTTCGTTTTTGTTAAATCTTTCAAATTAAATCCCGATCGCGTAGATTTATCTCCGCAACGATCGCGCGGATTTGTAATGCGTGCCCACAAAGATTGATTAGTTTTCTTTGCAAATATAAAAAAGCACATTAATTTGTGTAATTTTTGTTTTAATGATTCGTTTTGTGTCTTACTGTTGCGGGCACGGATTGCAAATCCGCGCTATCGGAAAACAGTATATTTTACTTTGAAAAATCGTTTTAAAACAAAAGATTTTTCTAATACATCTTTAACTTTACTCTTTAAATTCGTGTGCTTATTTTAAATATCAGTCAAAGAAACAACAAGTATGACAAAGGAAGAGTCTATTAAAGAGTATTACTTTAGAATCAATAGAAGTATAGATTATATTAAAGAAAACCTTCAGGAAGAACTTTCTTTAGAAAAATTAGCTGGTCATTCTAATTTTTCAAAATTTCACTTTCATAGAATTTTTAAGTCAGTAACAGGAACAACAATCAATGAATTTATTAAAAATGCAAAAATAGAAAGAGCTTTATTTTTCTTAATGAATAATCCATCAAAAACGATTAGTGAAATTGCAGTCGATTGTGGTTTTTTAAGTATTTCATCTTTCTCAAGAGCTTTTCGCGAGGCAAAAGATTTGACACCAAGTGAATGGCGCAAACAGTATAAAAATAGCAATATTGGTATAATTGATAGCAATATTGGAAAAATGCAGTCAAAAATCGAAGACTACCTTGCACTCAAATTAAATAATTTAAAAAAAAGTGAAATGAGTGAAATTGTAAAACTTGATTTTGAAATCAAAAAAATGGAGGAATTTAATGTTATCTATATTAGAAACCTCAGTATCCACAATCACGACAGTGAAACATTTGGTAAGATGTTTGAACAGCTTTTTAGCTGGGCTGCTCCCCGAAATTTAGTTAATTTTCCTGAAACCAAAGCATTAACGGTGTATAGAAGCAATGCTAATTTATCTGGAATGCTTCAGGCAGATGTATGTTTGTCTGTTCCTGATAATATAGTAGGAGAGGGAATAATTGGCAATACCAAAATAAGTGGCGGATTATATGCTGTTTTTCATAAAGAAGCACCAATGTCTGAATGTTTTAAAACATGGAATTATATTTACGAAGTTTGGTTTGAAGAAAACGGTTATCAGCCTGATAATAGAAATTTCTTTTTGAGTCATCTAAATGATCCTAAATTACATCCTGAAAATCATCACATAATAGATATTTATATACCAATAAAATTACTGTGATAATTGTGAAGTTTCAAAAAATAAAAACTAACTAAATTTAAATGTAATGAAACTCTCATTTATTTTTTCATTTTCCTTTATAACTGGTTTTCAATTTAATTTTACAATAAAGTATTTCTAAGCGATTATATAGAGAATTTAAATTTTTATCAGTACGATTAAACATCACTTAAAATCTTTAAATGACCCAATAAAAGGTTCGAATTCTGCCCATCAAGGCATTTGACGGGACAAAGAAGATTATTTCTGCTTTGTCCCTTTTTCTTTGCGAGCGAATGCTAAAAGAAAAAGACGAAATGATGGCAAGACTTGAAAAGCTAATCAATAAATAATTCGGAAATATTGGTTCGAATTCTGGATTGCAAAGATCACGAAATAAATCAAAAGCCTGAGAATGTAGATTCTCAGGCTTTTTTATATCGTTTGAAAATTCTTTTTTATAAAGAGAAGTTCCAGTATATTTCAATTTAGTAGAAAATGAATATATTATAAACTCTATAAAGGTTTATGAAGAAGTTTTCCGTTTGAATCAAAATTTTTAATAATTAAACTTGATAATAACTTGCAATCCTGTATCTCTTTCGATAACTCTTTGTTTTTTTTATTTGTAAGTTTTGATTTAATATTATCAGCATTCAGTTCTATTTTACTTGAACAAGATAATTTGTATTGATGAAAGTATTTAAAGTTATTTTTAATATCAAATTCGACAATAACAAAATCACCATAATCATCTCTTTCCAACTTAGTATATTTATTTAAGGATATATCCTTAAGAGAAATATTGTTTTTTAATTTCATACCATCTTGAAATATATTCATTTTAGTTTCAATATTAGTAGGAGCAAAACCTTCTAAGTCAGTATAAGTAACTATAATTTTTTCCGATTTAGAATAAAAAAACTCACACACCAGCCATTTGTCATATTCATCATTGGCAATATATTTCTTGGTTTTAAACCAATCATATTTGAGCATCGTTTTATAGCTGCTGTTTAATATTTTTTGTTTAGTAAGAGTTCGAGGATCATTATTATTTGAACCAAAATGGAATAAAAAGCTAAGGAAAAAGACAGCTGTGAAATTGAAAAATGTTTTCATTGAAAAAGATTAAAAGTACTTATCATATATTAAAATCAAACTATCGTTATTTTTAAACATCAAAAAGCTTTTATTCTCAGAAAAAAGCAAATTACGATCATAATCCTCTTCCAGTGCAATATTGCAGTTTTCATCAATCAATTTGATGGTGTATTTTTTTGATGCAGTATCTTCAGAAAGTAAAGAATGCGTTAAATAGAACGATTTTAAAAGAAGCACATTTGTATATTTAGTTTCATTACAATCAAAAATGGTTTTTGCTGAAGGGATCTTTTTAAAAACTATTTTATTTAAATCTTTTGTATCTCTTATTTTATTGATCGCAGCAGTATTAAGTTTAAAATTGTTTTCAATTGTATCTTTTTCATAAGTCTCTTTCAAGAAGTAATTGTATTTATTTTTTGAAACAGAAATCCTTTTCACAGTCAATGAATCATTCATATCTAGTAAACCTGATTTTAATTCTTCAGCCGAATATACTTTAGTGAAAAAAACTAAATTTCTTTTTTTATCTATAAAGCAATTATCAGCCGAATAACTAAATTTTTGCATGAAGATATTATGTACTATTTTATTTTGAGAATAAATATTTATTGCGTTATAGATACAGAATAGAATCCAAAATAATTTTTTCATGATTCTTAATTACTCTTAAGCATTTTAAAAACATATTCTTTGTAACTAGCTCCAATCGGAATTTCGATCTGGCCGATTTCGACATCGTAAGCTGTAAATGCAGTAATGTTTTTTAAATTGATGATAAACGAGCGGTGTATGCGCAGGAAATTTTTATCTTGAAGTTCCATTTCAATATCGCTGATTTTATATTTAGCATTCAGTTTTACGCCGTCTTTTTGATGTACGATAATATAATCTTTTACACTTTCGATGTATAAAATAGAATCGACATTAACTTTATTAAACTTTGGTCCGTTTTTGATGTAAATAAAGTCTTCCTGATCTGGTGTAATAATTTTAGTATTGACAGGACCGCTGATTCGTAAATAACGATCTGTAGCCTTAAAAAAGCGGTCAAAAGTGATTGGTTTTAAAAGATAATCGACAATATCAAGCTCATAACTTTCTAATGCATATTCGCGGTAAGCGGTAGTAAAAATAACAGAAGGCGGATTTCGTAAAGTCTTCAAGAAATCAATTCCGGTAATTTGAGGCATCTTAATATCCAAAAACATAAGGTCAACGGCAGTAGTTCTTAAAACCTCAGCCGCCTTTAGCGCATTCGGGCATGTGCCAACAACTTCTAAATAATCTAATTTACTAATATGATTTTGCAGTAAACTGATTGCCAGCGGTTCGTCGTCGACTAATAAACACTTTATTTTCATCTCTATGCTAAATTATATTGGGAAGTAAGATTTATTTTTAATACTGCAGTAAAATCCTCATCTGTTTTGGTGACATTAAAAGTATAATTTTCTGGATAAATTTTATCAAGCTGCTGGATAATATTATTCAATCCAATTTTACCGCTTTCGGCTTCAAGTTCTGTTTTGCAGATTGTATTTCGAATCGTAAATTCAAAGTTGTTGTTTACTAATTTTAAGTCAATTTCAATTTTTGGTGCACTTCCTATATCTTCTCCAGCTCCATGTTTAAAGGCATTATCTACCAAAGAAAGTAAAATCAAAGGTGCGATCATTCCATTTTGATCCATTTCATGATTGAAAACCACGCTTAAACGATCGCCATAACGCAATTTTTCCAGCGAAATATAATTTTCTAACAATGTGATTTCTTGCGTAAGAGGCACATATGTACTGCTGCAACGGTATAAAATACAATCTAATATTTCGGATAAAACCGCAATGGACTGCGATGTTATAGGAGAATTTACAACAGAAAGCGAATAAATATTATTAAGTGTATTGAACAAAAAGTGTGGATTTAATTGTGCTTTCAAAATTTTTAATTCCGTTTCAGCTTTTTGTTTTTCTAATAATAAAGATCTTTTTTGAATGATATATTGATCTTTTATCAACTTTATAAAAATGAAAAATATGGATAAAGAAAGTATGTGCAGCGAATAGGAGACAAATAGAGTCGGCAAATCTGTGAGAATCTCTTGTATAGATTCCTGAGGAAAAGGCGGTGTGCGAGTAATAGTTTCAACGCCATAAACCATCGTTATTCTTGCAGCGGCAGAAATAATGTAGGCTCCTAAAAAAAGTTCTGCCCAAACCCAATTGTATTTTTGCGGCGTCATTAAACGAGGCAGGATTCTGTAGGATAAAAAATAAGCCCCAATCATCGAAAAGATTTCGTAATATACAGTGTATAATACATCAACCCATAATTCCTCGGGGTCTGAAGAAGTATTTTTACTAAAAAACATAATAAAAATAAACACCCAAAAAATAACGTGAGTAGTTATTCTGTGGGCTGTAGCGAAGTTTATAATTTTCTCGAATGGTGTCATGTAGTCAAAATTACGATTTATTTGCAAAGAGAATTTAATTGTCGATGAACAAGCAGAAAAAAGATACGAACAAATAAAAATTGCATATAAACACAACTTAAAGCCGTTTTTTGATTATTTATCGCTCAAAATTGCCCTTATATCATGCATGAGAATTTTGATTGGATTTATTAAAGAGTTTTGCTTCAAATTCTAAAATCAATCAAAATGGAACCATTCAAATTACTAATTGCATTATTATTCGGATTCGCTGCTTTTGCGCAATCACCAGAATTTACAATCAAAGGAAAAGTTGTAGATGCTAAAACAAAACAGCCTTTGCCATACGTAACAATTATTTTGTTGTCATCATCTCAAAAAGTAAAAGAAACTGCTTCGGATGAAAACGGAAATTACATTTTAAAAAGTGCCGCTGGAAATTACCAATTAAAGGTAGAATTCCTGTCTTTTAAGACCTTTATTTCAGAAAGTTTTACAATGAATCAGGATTTGGCTCAAAATATTTCTCTGAATGAAGGAGTTCATCAATTAGAAGAAGTAAATGTAGTATCCGAAAAATCGGCTGTAGAACTTAAATTGGATAAAAAAGTATTCAATGTCGGGAAAGATATTTTGTCTCGCGGTGGTTCTGCCAATGATATTTTAAACAACGTTCCTTCGGTAAACGTAGACGTTGCCGGCGTTGTAAGTCTTAGAGGAAATAATAGTGTTACGGTTTTAATTAACGGGAAACCATCGATTTTGGCGGCCAACAATGGTTTATCGCAGATTTCGGCGGCTAATATTGAAAAAGTAGAAGTAATCACCAATCCGTCTGCCGCTTATGAAGCGCAAGGTGGCGGCGGTATCATTAATATTATTCTGAAAAAGAATAGTTTAAAAGGTTTTAATGGTTCGCTTCAGGCTGGAATTGGAAATCCTGAAAATTATAATGTGAATGCGAATGTGAGTTATAAAACAGAAAAAATAAATCTTTTTTCGAATATAGGTTATCGTGAGTTGAATGTGTATGGTTATGAAAAACAATTTCAAAGAAACAACGATAATGGCGTTACGACTATTTTAAATCAGTACAATGATAATAAACGAAATTATAGTACGGTAAGTCTTTATTTTGGAGGAGATTATTACATCAATGATAAAAATACGTTGACGGGAAGTTACTACCGTTCTAAAAACACCAATAGAGAAAATACCAAATACAATTATAACTATTCTGATGCGAACAATGCAGCGGATAGTATTATTTCGAGATCTCAAAAATATGTAGAGCCTCAGATTTACAATGTTTTAGAGTTAAATTATGCGAAAACATTTGACAAAAAAGACAAAAAATGGACTTCAAGTCTGCAATATGTTTTTTGGAATGATAATGAAAATCAATACATCGACCAGCAAAGAACATTTCCTGATCAATCGCCGGTTTCTAATTTGTATACCAATGATATTGAAAGCAGTAATGATATTTTTATAAAATCAGATTTTGTGAATCCGATTAGTGAAAACTCAAAAATTGAAATGGGAATTAGAAGTGATTTGAGAGCCATAAGAAGTGATTATTACACTATTTTGGATGATATGCTCCAAGAGCAATTCACAAATAAATTGAAATACGACGAAAACTTATACAGCGCTTATTTTCAGTTTGGAAGCAAAATAAAGAGATTTAATTATCTATTAGGTTTGCGTTCTGAATTATCAGACATCAAAATTTCCGATCGAAAAAACACTTTCAATAACAGTAAAAACTACATCAATTTGTTTCCGACTGTACATTTGGTTTATAACTTAACATCAAAAACAGATTTGCAATTGAGTTACAGCAAAAGAATAAACCGACCTAGATTTTGGCAGTTGAATCCGTTTTCTGGACTTTCAGATTTAAGAAATTTAACCGTCGGAAATCCAGATCTTAACCCAATGTTCACCGATTCATTTGAGTTTACTGTTTTAGCAAAACCAGGAAAATTTAGTATCAATCCGTCAGTTTATTACAAGCATACAACCAATTTTTTTGAATACATAGTCGAACGCACCGATGAAAATTATTTTATAAATACTCCCGTAAATCTTGGAACAGAGAATCGCTATGGCGCAGAAGTTTCTACAACTTATAACCCAACAAAATGGCTTCGATTGTCGTTAGATTTTAATTATTATCACTTTAAACAAAACGGAGAATATAAAGGTGTAAGTTACAATGCCGAAGATCAGACTTGGTTGTCGAGTTTTCGTTCGGTGGTTAAATTTCCTAAGATTATTTCAGGAGATTTTAGTTTCAGATATCGCGGAAAAAATCAAGGCGTGCAGACGCTTACAGAGCCACAGTACAGTGCGAATTTAGGTTTGAGTAAAGATTTTCTTCAAGAAAAAATGTCGGTGACTTTAAATGTAAACAACCTTTTTGATTCTCAAATCAGAAAAAGCGAAACCAGAACTTCGTCCTATTATTTGGAATCAGAATTTAAGTCGCAAGGACGATATGTAAACGTAACTGTAATTTATCGTTTTAATCGTAACAAAACTGAAGCTGATAGATTGCCAAGTTCAATGTAATGTGTTGATTACTGTTTTAGAAATGTTGTAAATCATAAAAGAAAAAAGTCTATTTTATCACGAAATAGACTTTCTTCTTTTAGTATAACTGTTCAATTTTTCCATTTTTTTCCTTGTACAGCCCATTTTCGGAGACGATGTAAACATTAAACTTTGTTTTGTGAATATTTACAAACCAGCCTGGAAACTTATATTGTCGCAATATTTTATCATTAATAAATTGAGCATAATAGCCATATTCTTTGCCAGATTTCTTATCATAGCCGGTTCCAGCAATATGTACAACACTGTCCTTTTGAGCTATTTCTCGAATTTCACTACATAAATTTAGATGCGCTAATGTGTCTGTTTTATGAGGTCCCATTTTATAAAGCTTCACATTCTCAAACCGTTCGTGCGCTCCATAAGGATAATCAATTTCATCTCTCGTCAATTCAGGTTCCGGAATGGTTTTTACATAAACCCAGTCTTTTTTGTAATTTGTTCCTTTAAGTTTGTAAATTTTGTTTTCATCGGTAAGTATACTGAGTGGTTCTTTTGGATCTGAAACTATTTTTACAGGAAAAAAAATCTCGGTGTCAAAAGTTATGGTTTCCCATGAATTTCCAAAATCTTTTGAAATATGCATCTTAGCATAACTTGGTTCATGAATGCCTTGCCAGCTATCAATTCCAACAAGATTTTTTTTATCGGTATAGGTAACATCTTTAAACATTAATGACGTTTTAAAATGTTTCCAAATTTTACCACCATTTCTAGAAAACATTAAGCCTGAAATATAATTACAAGCAATAACCGTATCTTTTGAGATATCTGTAATATTCGTAATATACTTTTCTGCGGTCTGTTCTTCTTTTTCTAGAGATTTGATATCAGTGTGACTTAAAGAAACCTCATCTGTTGCTTGATTCGTTTTATTAGAACTGCGATCAACGCAACCAAAACATAAAAGTGCTAAAACTAAGATCTTGAATTTTCTCATAAGTAATTATTCGTTTTCGGCAGCAGCTAATATAACCCTATTTTGTTTTTTATTTTTACATTAGCGTCAGCAAATTCTTCCAAGAAAACTAAATTTATACAATGAAAGAAAACCTCGTTAAGGCCGAAAATAAGACCTCATACATTGTAACCTGCATTATCGGAATCTTATTTTTCCTGTTTTTAACAATTATGATAGGAAGTAAATATCAGGACGCAAAATACGAAGGAATTTCTATCTTAATCGGGTTTGCGTTTTTTTTGATATGTCCTGGAATATTTGTTTACGCTTTGATTAAAATGCCTCAATTGTACTATAATTCCATGAAAGTAGAGTTTCGAACTATTTTTGGAAGAACAAAAAAGACAATTTTACTTGCCGATATCACAGGCTGGGTGACACAGCAGAAAAAAAGCAAAAACAGCAGCTGGGAAAATCTAATTATTATTACCAAAGATCAAAAAAAACATAAGCTGCACAGCTATCATTATAGCGATTATGAAAGACTAAAAAGACATCTTACAAACGGTAAAAAGAAAGATGAAGCGCTCAAAAAAGAACTGGACCGTAAAGAAATTATACAATACGCCACAGTTACGTTTGGTATAGCAATACTATTTTTCGGTATTGCATCCTATTTGTTTACATATAGTAGTCTTAAAGTTAATCAGGTTCAGGAAGTTAAAGGTGTACTTTCAGAAGATATTCATGTAGAAAAGCATAGGAGAAGCGAAACCCTGCATTTCTATTTAGAAAATTATCCAAAGATGAATTTCGAAATCAGAAAAAGCATTTTAGCGGCAGATTACGAACAATTGCTTCAAGATTATAAAAAAGGAAATTCTATTTCTTTTAAAATTAAAAAAGATGATTTTCAAAAAAAATTACAGCCCAATCAAAATCTCAATTTTATAGAAAAATATTGGAATCCGTTTGAAGTAGAGATTGTCGAGTTAAAAGATCAAAATAATACGTATTTAACTTTGGAAAGCTATAACCAAAACAGTAGCGAAAGCAATTATTCTGGTTTGGGTTTTGTACTTTTTATAGGAATATTGTTTTTGTTTATCAGTGCAATTTTCTATAAAAACAGGAATAAAGTAATTAACTGATCCAGAAATATACAATTTCTTAAAAAAACAAAAAAGACAAAGAAGAACCAGATCTAATTTGTCTTTTTTAAGGAGCATATTCCAGCCATCCGCTGTATCTTTTATGGTGAACCCCACCATAAAAGGATGCCGCTACTGTCTGGGCTAGGCATTCGTTTTCATAAGAAGCTTTCTTTTATTTCGTATTCTCGAGGAAATTTTCGATATAATTAACCACCAAAGGTACATTCTGATGCTGTGGTGCGTGACCTGTCTGCGGTAAAACAATGAACTGTGTTGTTGGTAATTCTCGTGTCAGCGGATACCAGTTTTCTACAGCAAAACTAGTATCATGATCGCCAGAAATTGCTAAGATTGGTGTTTTAGTTGTTTTCAGTTTATTACGATAATCTTCTTTATCTTCGGCGGCGCCTTCGCCTCCTGCAAAATACAGTTGAAAAACTTCCATTGTCGACGGAATTTTAGAAACATCAATTCTTTTGGCAATTCGTTCATGAGATGCTTTGGCCGCTTTCCTGCTTTCTTCAGATTCAGGTTCAAAAAACAGGATAACCTCATCCTCAAAATCATTGATTGGTTTTAAAGCGTGATCTAGAAAAGACTGTTCCAAAGGCACAGCCCTTTTTCCGATAGGGCCTGTACCCAGTAATATTGTATGAGTCACCAATTCAGGAAATTGATGCATGGCAGCCTGAGTGACCAATCCGCCATAGGACCAGCCCATTAAAACGGCTTTTTTGATTTTTAGAAAATCGGCCAGATCTTTAACATCTTTTGCGACTTCTTTAATGTCTGTTGGAAGAGCTCCGGTCGAATATCCAATTCCAGAATAATCGAAGGTAATTACTTGATGTTTTTCGGCAAGAACATCTAGAAAAAGCGGATCCCAAGTATCCAAAGTTCCGCGGAAACGGTTGATTAAAATAATCGGATTTCCCTCGCCGATACTTCGATAAGCTATTTTTCGGTTGGAGACGTCGGCAAATTCAGTTTGCGAATTTGAAGCATTTGTTTTTTGAGCACTCATAATAATAGATTGTTTTTAGGTTATTACGTAACAAAATCAAACAATTTTAATGCCTTTTGAAAATTATTTTGCTAAACGTGGTTTTGTCCAGTGAAGCTGCTTTTTAATCTTTTTTATTTCGCTAATAGAAAGTGATTTTAGCGATATTTAGAAGAATCAGATCTCGATTGTTTCTCCAATTTCAGGAAGAAATAAATGCAATCCAGCTCCTTTAAAACTATCCAAAGCCTTTTGATGATCCATTTTAATGAAACCAAAAGTATCGTAATGCACGCCCAGAATTTTGCTAACTTCAACCAGTTTTGAGGCTTCTATAGCTTCTTCGATTCCCATTGTAAGTCCGTCTCC
Source organism: Flavobacterium artemisiae (assembly GCF_042678225.1). Taxonomy (NCBI): domain Bacteria; kingdom Pseudomonadati; phylum Bacteroidota; class Flavobacteriia; order Flavobacteriales; family Flavobacteriaceae; genus Flavobacterium; species Flavobacterium artemisiae. Next base: position 983,218 of record NZ_JBHUDZ010000012.1, read on the forward strand.
GATTGGGAAAACCGCAAAATCAAGTTTGGTAAATTTAGTAATCAGCTGCATATCCAGAGTAAGCGCCGTGTCACCGCTGTAATAGAAATTTCCGTCGGCAGTTGTCAGCACAAAACCAGAGGCAATACCGCCATAACTTCCGTCCATAAAACTGCTTGAATGCTGTGCTGTAACACACTTTACGGTTCCAAAATCAAAATCAAATTTACCGCCTGGATTAATCGGATGCGAATTTTCGATTCCGTTTTTCAAAAGCCAGTTATAGATTTCAAAATTTCCGAGCACTTTAGCGCCTGTATTTTTGGCAATACGTTCAACGTCAAGAATATGATCGTAATGCGCGTGCGAAATAAAAATATAATCGGCTTTTATAGCATCAACATCAATATGTTTTGCTAACTCGTTTGGAGTGATAAAGGGATCAAACAACAAATTTTTACCATTCGCATAAACAGAAAAACACGAATGACCGTAATAGGTTACTTTCATAAAATATTCTTTTAAAGTTAATAGTTTTAAGTTGTTGATATTCAAATGATATGCCGATATTAAATATAACAAAAAAGCACAACATTTGGTTTGTTGTGCTTTTTTAAAGTTGCTGCTATCTTAGAATTCATTTCACACAAACAGCAATTTATTAAACTATAGTTTCTATTTTTTAGAAAACAAATTCTCTACAACCCATGCCGGACCAATTAATAAGAATTGTAAGTCTTTTAAGAATGAAGGTTTTTTACCTTCGATATTATGACCATAAAACTGGCCGATCCAAGCAATCACAAAAACGCCGATTGAGAAAATCCATAAAGGCACAAACTGACCGATGTAGTAATTAACAACCAGACAAATTCCAGAAAAAATGGCAATTTTTACCGCCATTGCAATCGATAAACGGATGTAAAAAACAAGAACAAAAAGCAAAGTCACAAAAGCCCAATTTTCGATAATGGGTAAATTCAGTTTCAAAGTATTGGCAATAATCCCGCTCGGAATACTCATTAATAAACCCACAATAGAAAAGAAAATTGCAGGAACACAAATGTAATGTATCGCTTTGTTTTTTGGGTTTTGATGACTTACAGCATATTCTGCAAACCATTGGTCTAATGTTCTCATTGTTTGTGGTTTTAAGGTTAGTTAACGTAAATCTAATCAAATTTCTTTTAGAAGAATACGAAAGAAACCAATAATTCTAAAGAATTATACCACATTATATTGAAAAACATTATCCCACAATTCATCAATTTTAATAAGCGATTGTTCTAGCGAAATAACCGTCCATTTTCCGTCGTTTTCAATTCCAAGACCAATATTTTTCAGTTTAGATAAAGCATCAATGACATCAAAATCTAAAACAGTATTTAGTGTATCTTCGAACCAAGATTCGATTTGATTGTCTAATTCTTCAGCCGTTAATGGTTTTTCACTTTGATGTAAAAAAGAATAAGCCAAAATGGTTTCTTTTAAAACTTCTTCTTCAGATGAATTTAATAAGGAATAAAAAGCACCGCTGTTGTTTCCGAGATTCTTAAAATATAAACTGTCAGACAGCATTTTAGAATATCGAATCTTTTTATTGACAAAATTATTATATTGTCTAAAGCAATAAGCAGAAAGAATTCCCAGCGCTATTAAACCTTGATTTAAAGACGTTTTACTGTTTAACAAATCGATTGCTTCGCGGGTTTCATAAGCATCGTACATATTGATTAAAGCCGGAATAACCTTGGCACTCAATAACGAAAGTCCGCCAAAAAGTCCTGGAACCCAAAGCAGTAATTTGTCTTTTGTTGACATTCTCGGTATAGCATTCGGAAAAACCGTTTCGATATCATTTTTCGGAACTCTTTTAAAGATTTTTAAACCAATAGAACCAGGTTCAATCGGCATTTTTCCGAGTTTGACTTTCTTTTCATTTAAAACATCAGAATCGCTGTAGTTCAAGTAAATCAAGACGCGATCGTAATATTCGATTTCGATTTCCTTTTTCCAAAACCAGAATTTGGTTATTTTTTCTGTTGATTTATGATGACCTCGAACGTATATTTCGTAATCTTTAAAAGCATTAAAATCGATAGAAAGATTCAAACCGATTAAATCTGAATTTTCAAATGCTGCAGCTAACGTTTCCTGATCAATGCGAATGTAGTTGCCACGCTCTAAAACCTCTAATAAAGTTTCTTTGAAAACTTTGAAATCGCTTTTTTCGATAAAACTTTCACGTTCTTTCGGACTTAAATCGGGATCAAATAAGGCGTAATTTTGTTTTAAATTTCGATTAAGATTAAAAGCTTCGTAGTGATAATAATGTTCTACAATGTCGAATAACTTTTTAAAATCTTCAATCTTTTTTTGGTCTTCACCAAAAGCGTTTATTTGCTGCTCGAGTAAGAATTCCTTATGAAATGGAATGTAATTTTCTCGTGTCATGTTTGTTTTCAAGAATTTAGATATGTGGCGTTTATGAGATGCAAAAATACAAGAACTTTGAAATTTTACCGCAAAGTTTCGCAAAGAAAAAAGACGTAGAGTTTCACAAAGATTTATTTAAACTTTGCGGTAAAATTTTGCCCATAAAAAAATAAGGTTTTAATCGTTGGCATCGATTAAAACCTCACTAAATTGTTCCAAAAAAAATGACAGCATTTATAATTTACCTCAGCGGAAAATCTTAAATAAAAATTATCTGTTGCAATTTTACGTCTAATTTTATTTTTGACACCCCGTATTTATACCTGTTTTTTGCAAAAAATCTTGATTTTTGAACTGATAAAGCAATAATAAATACACTGTTTTTTCTTTTTATAAAACTAATCTTGCAAAGAAATAAAAGCTTAAGAAGCAGTATTTTTTGATTTTTTAAAAATGTAATGCACTTTGAGCCAATAAAAAACGATAAGCGAAAAAACGAGCAGACCAATATTAAGTTTCAATTGTAAAAGAAAATCTAAGTATTTCCAATTGTCATTGATCGTTTCTTCATAAGAATTGGCAATAAATCCAATTTGTTTTTGTTTGTTTACCCACGCATAATAATAGAAAATCGATTCGTTTTGAGGATCAGGAACGGCGTCAACTGTAATGTCGTTTTCAATAACAGCACTTCCGTCTGGAGTATTGAGATCGAAAGTAGTTTTGTAGTTGTCAAATTTTTTAGAGAAACCATAATAAAGTTCTCTTCTGGTTTTTTGCCCTACAGTTTTGTGGAAAATAGAATCCATCAAAACATATTCTTTGGAGTATTGTTTCGTATTATGAAACATTTCTCTATTCTTAAAATAAAATTGCAAATTGCTTCCTGTTAAGGCAATTGCAACAACAAATGAGAAAATAGCCAGTGCAAATGCGATTAACTTTAATTTGTACATTAATTATATGGTTATGATTTGGGATAAATGTATGTTTAAGATTCGGTTTGATTTTTAAAATCAATTATTTTCTGAATATACAGCACCAAGCTTTCTTTATCTACAGAAAAAGCGGCTTTCTCATCTTCTGTGCTGAGATATAAATTGGCAATATCTTCCGCATTCCTATCATGCGAAAGATGCTGATGTTCTACATATTCAATAAGATTATCTACAAAAAGTTCGAGTTGTCTGCCTTTTTCGACGGTTTCTTTATCGCCTTCTTTTATTTTTTCAAGTTCAGATTCTGGCAGATCAATAGTGAGATAAACGCAGTCTACGGCTACTTTAGAGAGCTGATCTTTATTTACTTTTCCCTCGCCGTTACAATAAGCGCAAGGCGCAGGAACCCATCTAAGTTGTTTGTTTAAGCGACGGATATCTTCCCAATCGACAAACCCTTTTCCGAGGCATCGCGGACATTCTATATTTGATTTTGTAAAAAAATTAAAAATAGTCATGATTCTAAATAAGTTAACAATTTGAGGCTGTGCGAAGTTAAATTATTTAGGTAAGAAAATTAACCCTATAGAAAGTTTTTTTTAAGGAAAAATTAACAATCGAAAATCGAATTGTAATAAGTTTAAAAGTAAAGTTACTCAATTACAGAAATGCCATATTTGATACCACTTTTTTCGAAAATTGCTTTAAGCATGTCGTACTTTTCATTACAAAAATCACCCAGACTAAATTGTTTATCACTGGTTCTGTATTTATTACAGCCAAAACAGATTTCGATATAAGCCATAATATGATTTTCTGCATCGAGAAAGAAAATAGCGTTTCGCGGATTATAACAATAAACTTCTGAGTCTTCTAGCGGTAGTTTTGTATAAGAAAAATTAAAAATAATGTCTGATAATTGATTTGTTTGTTCGGGAGTTAAAGTCGCAGTTTCGTCATATAATTTTTCATTAAAAACCTCTTTTCCTATTTTAATAGATTCTATATGACGTATTAATTCCGTTCCGGGCATTACATCTTTTACTTTATCTTTAAAAGAAATAATCTTAATCTGCGAAGCTTCAGAAAACGGAAAAAAACTCGACCGCTCTTTTTCTGAGAAAGTATTTTTTCTAATGCATTTTCCGTTCTGAAATTCAATTTGCGAAACAGAGTTTTGAGCCAGTAAAAGAAATAGGAAGAAGAGTTTTTTCATTTTTGGAATTGGTTTGGTAAAACGAAAATACGATTTTAAGAGAATAGAAAATAGAAAATAGAAAATAGAGAATAGAGGATAGAGCATCGACTGTTTTATTTTGACATGGATATTTCGCAGCTATTTGCAATTAACAATAGAAAGAAGTTTATTCTTTAATGTTTTACATTTGTTTGAAGATTTTTACTCAATAAACATTAAAGATGGAAAATATACAAACAACCAAAACGCAAAACTTTTTTAGAATTCTATTAGGGCTTTTTATGATTATGGCTGCGTTTGGCCATTTTACTTTTCAAAGAGCCGATTTTCAGGCGCAGGTTCCCAATTGGGTTCCGATGGATAAAGACCTTGTCGTGATTCTCTCTGGAATTGTCGAAATAACTTTAGGACTCAGCATGTTGTTTCTTACCCGATATAAAGTTTATGTAGGTATTGCGTTAGCGGTATTTTACATATTGATTTTCCCAGGCAACATCGCACAATATTTAAACAAAACTCCCGCATTCGGACTCGACACCGATCAAGCCCGATTGATCCGATTGTTTTTTCAACCTGTTTTGATTTTTCTGGCTTTGTGGAGTACTGGAGCGATTGGTTATATTAAAAGAAAGATTTAGTGTTAAAAAATGCTAAGCTGTCTCAAAACCAGCAGGATTTAGTGAATGTTTTGTCTCAGTTTTAAAGACAAGTAAATTCAAAAAGCTTGTGATAATGTGATGAAGGCGAAGGGTGTTTAAGGCTTTTATTTATTTTTTAAAAAATTGGAAAAGCTCCGTTTTTGGGGAGCTTTTTTGTTTTTGTAATTTTAAGGTTAAATTAGTTTTAGCCTATAGGTTAATTATCATCTAAAATAGATTTACCTTTAACGAGCCATGAAAAACCAAAAGCTTCTACAGCTACTACTTCCATCCAAAAGGTTATAGGGTACTTCTCATAAACTAATGGAAAAAATTGCCTAAAAATAATAATTGCAGCTATAGCTGCCACTATTAAAAATGCACAGATTCTATAAATTCTATTTCGAATTATTTTTTTCTTTCCACGACTTTGCGCTGGTAAATTAGATTTTGTAAATAAAAAAGCCGACATATATGCTAATGACAACAAGAAAATCCCAGCACATATAAAATGAAAGTACATTCTGAAATCACTTGTTTTAAGTACTGTTACGCATACAGGATCAAAATTTTGCGATAGGTTATCAGTTGGAAATAATAAAAGTAATAATGACGAAATTCCTGCTATAGTAGAAGTGTAAAAATCTGCGGTGTCTTCACCTTTATAGATAAGAAGAAAAACAGAAAGCATACTAACAATAATTACAAATATTCCCGCTGCTCGAGTGTAATAATAATGACTAATTGAAGGTAAAACTGTAGAGTAATTGCTATCAATCTCGATAAAAAGATAAAGTGCCAAGGGCAGAAACATTCCAAGAGCTCCAACAATTCTACGTAATGTATTTTGATTTTTTAAGGCTATATCGCCTGTTTCAGAGTAGTTAATATTTAGCATTTTTTAGGGTTTAATAGGTTTATTAATTTACAGCCAATAAACATGAGCTAAATGCTCACTCACGTAAATAAAGAGAATTTTTATTCAGTTTTTAAGGAAGATTTTCCAAAACCATAATTTATTCCAAATAATGTAAAAAGATTGTTTTCTGCACCAAAATTTTTCCCATATGTGCCTGTAAAATATAAATTATCATTGAGCTTATATTCAAGAAGACCAACTGTTCTTTCACTATTCAATTCACTATTATCAGAATATTCTCTTTTTAAATATTCAATTGAAACTGAAAAATCATTAACAGTATATTCAGCTTTTAAACCATAATCAAAAGCTTTATTTTTTTTAAACTCATTGAGGGTGTTTTCTACAAGTGTGTTATCCGTTATAAATCTTAAAGTTCCTAATATTGAAAGACAATCGTTTAATTTTTCCTTATTTATGCTGAGAGCATTAAATGAAGCATTAAGCCAAAAGCCACTTCTATTAAATCTGTTGTTTTCGTATTTATTTCCAGGAATAGCTTCAGAATATGCAAAAGCACCATCAAGTTGAAATAAAGGGAGCTGCTTCAGTAATTTTATATTTTTTTGAACCTCTTCGTCTGCATCTAGTTTTTTTTCTAACTCTTCAGGAGAAGCCTCTATTAAGTTGTCTATTTGAGTTTCAATTGAAGCAATTTTGGATATTATTACAGCCTTTTTGTCTTGATCAGTCTCATTATTTAATTCACTTCTATACTTAACACGCATACCGATTAATTTTCTCTTTTCTATATCATTGCTTTTAATCTCTTTTATTTTATCTGTAATATTTTTTAAGGATTGATTTAATTTCTCGTTTTGAGAAGCCTCTCGATATGTAAATAAAGTAGTACGAACACCAAATGAAATATAGTTAGTGTTTTTTATTAAACTTCCTGAGGTTGAATCGTTAAATACAGAAGCTATAGAAATACTCATTTTTCTAAGAATTCCTTTTATATCAAAAGTTTCTTTGTTCTCAGTATTAATACTTAAATATTGATAAACATTAGCGTTATCAGATTTTGTGTACCAGTAGGGAGAAATTTCCATTGCGAAGTTCTTTGGTATAACTGTTCCACTACTTGTTAAGCTAAGTAAACTCACCCCCAAAGCTTTTGGATTTGCTGGGCGCTCAATAGAAGTTGGTGCAATATCGAGAATTTGAAAACCAGGAGAATGAGGTGTTTTTAAGTCTTCAATACTTATGTCTTGTTGAGCATTTGCATTAAATATGATAAATAAAATAAGAATAATAGATTGAATACAATTTTTCATGATTAAAGAGTTATATCAATAAATTTTTCAGCTCCAATTGTTTTTCCAGATTTACTTTTATGTTTGTCTGCTGGCAGACAAAGAAAAGGCTGTTGTTGATCTGCTTTTCCTCCTTCTAAGTAATATTTAATCTGTAAATTTTTATAGCAAACAGGCCAGTCGTCTTTTGGAATATGATCCAAATAAATATCAGTGTCAATTTCGATAGATTTTCCAACTAATTCTTTACCAGTGCCTAATAGAGTTCTGGGAATAATGCCAGTCGCATTAGGAGAATTTGCAACAACAATATAACTTCCATTGGTTAAATATTTGGTTACTTCGGTTTCCGCAATTCCCGGTGTTAAAACCGTAACAGTAATAAAGACAGGGGTGTCATTATTTTCTACTTGATAAATTTCTGATTTCATAGTGCTAAGTTTATTTTGGGTTATCTTAAGCAATATTAACACTTGTTTAACTTTTTACAATGCGTATAAATACGGTTTTTTACTACAAAAAAAAGCCCAACTATTTAAAGTTGAGCTTTTCAAAAATTATCTAATTGACAAATTCTCAAATTATCTAATTCAAACATTATCTAATTATCAAATTGTCTAACAAAATCTGGTATTTCCGTCCCACAGGAATAACATCATTATTCGACATCGTTAAAGATTTAAAAGTAACCGAAATGATTTCGCGGGTGTTTACAATATAGGAGCGATGCACTTGAATAAAATTAGCACAATCAATTTCGCTGCTAATGCTCGAAAGCGAACCGTAAATAATAATTGGCGATTTAAGTTTACAGCTGTAGAGTTTCATGTAGTTTCCGAGACTTTCGATATACAAAATATCACTTAAGATAATATCAATCATCTGGCCGTTCGAACGATACGAAATGGTTTTTTCGTGGCTGTTATTTTCTTTTTTAATATTGTTTCCAGAATGATACGTTCGGGCTTTTTCGATTGCTTTAGAAAATTTTTCGAACGAAATGGGTTTCATCAAATAATCAATCGCATCGTTTTGGTACGCCGAAAGCGCATAATCAGAATACGCAGTAGTTACAATCGTGATGGGGCGGTTGGGCTGGGATTCCATTAATTCTACGCCAGAGATTACAGGCATATTAATATCCAGAAAAATAATATCGTATTTGTTTTCGTTAAGCATTTTAAGCGCTTCAATACCGCTGTAGGCGCTTCCAGAATGTTCCAAATCGTCAAACTTGGCAATATGCGATGCGAGCGCCTTGTGTGCAGGCGATTCATCGTCTATAATCAGGCAACGGTAGGTAAATTCCATATACTCAATTTTACGATAAAGGTATCTTTTTCTTTCTTGCACGACAAATCATGACGAAGGCCGTAGACTTTAAGACGTCGTTTGAGGTTTTCCATTCCGATTCCCGTACTCGATAATCGCGAACCCGATTCGAGACAATTGTTTTTTAAAGTAAAAGTCAGATTACGGCATTTTATTTTTAAATCGGCGGTAATAAACGGTTCTGGCATTTCGGCAGAAAACTTAACGGCATTTTCAACCAAAGGAAAAAATAGCAAAGGCGGAATTTCGAGATGCTCAAACTCCACTTCAAAATTTTGAGTTACGGCAAGTCTTTCATTTCGAAACGTATAATATTCGATATATTTTTTGATAAAGCTGATTTCTTCCGAAATAAAAACAAAATCCTTTTTAGTCGCTTCTAATTGATATCGTAATAAATCAGAAAGGTTCAGGATTCTGTCGGGAAGTTTGTCTGGTTCTGCCAGCGATTCTCCGTAGAGATTATTCATAGCATTCAATAAAAAATGCGGATTAAGCTGTTGTTTTAAAAACGAAAGCTCTGATTTAAAATTTATGATGTCTTTGTCGGTCTGCGAAATTTTTTTGGTAATTACCATATGAACAAAAAAGAATAAAATACCGTTTACAATTAACGATAAAATCTGCAGGGTTTTTAATTCTCCAAGTCCGACAAGAGGAAAAAACCAATTCATGAAAAAATAGAAAGTTGTCCAATACATCAAGAAGAGCAAGAAGAACAACTTGACTTTTTTTCGAAATAAAACTTCCTTGATAATAAAAACATTAAAACTCGTAATCCAGACAATACACGGAAAATAACCAATGGCAACCATGCTGAGAAGATAGGTCCAGTTGTGACCGCCTAATTTTACCTCATCATAAACGCACGCAATGATAATGACATAAATAAGGGTGTTAATAAAGAGATTTCGAAGAAAAAAGTTCTGATAAATTTTGAGAATCGTCATAACGGCAAAAATAAGTCAATAATATAATTTATAGCACTTTGCAGTTTAAAATTATGCGAACGCCATTCGTATAAATCATACGCCGTTGGTATAAAAAGGCTATATAATTAAGTACTTGAGATATATTTTTGTTTTGAAATTTAAAACTGTTTTCAAAAAGTTACAGTTTGCGTGTAACAGAAATAAAAGAGAAGCGTCTAATTGTTTTACAGTCACAAAAAGAAGCTCAAGGTTATTTTAGATTCTGAATTACAATGCATTTAAAAATGTTTTTAATTTAAAGTTTAGTCCAATAAATAAAAGTAATCATGGTAGAAGTTTTTAAAACAAATGTTCAAAAAGAAACCGATACAAATTATATTATTGCTGTAATCAAAAGACAGTTTCCGGCATATAAAATAAATTTTGACTTAGAAGACTGTGATAAAATCTTGCGTGTTGAGGGTGTTGATCTGCAATGGAAAAACATCATTAATTATGTAAATTGTCTCGGGTATAGTTGTGTAAAATTAGAGTAAACGATTATGATAAGTTTTATTATTACTTGTGTTGTACTGCTTTTGGAGCAGTTTTAAAACAATAGTTTTTTAGTTTTTATTGGAGAAAGGTTTCTGCGCATTATTTTCTAATTTTGCGCGGTATGAAAAAAGCACTCCAATTATTTGACTTTACTCAAAAAGTCAATTACAAAAACGAAATTTTAGCAGGTTTAACTGTCGCCATGACGATGATTCCGGAATCATTGTCTTTTGCTATTTTGGCTGGATTTCCGCCTCTTGCAGGTTTATATGCAGCTTTTATTGCTGGTTTGGTAACAGCCATTTTTGGAGGCAGACCTGGAATGATTTCAGGCGGAGCAGGAGCGACAGTAATTGTTTTGATCGCTTTAATGAAATCGCATGGAATAGAATATGTTTTTGCTGCCGTCGCTCTTGGCGGTATCGTTCAGATCTTGATCGGACTTTTTAAACTCGGAAAATTTATTAGGTTAGTGCCGCAACCCGTTATGTACGGTTTTGTAAATGGTTTGGCGGTTGTGATTTTTATGTCGCAATTGGAACAATTTAAAACCATGATCAACGGACAAACTTCTTGGCTACAGGGAACACCGCTTTATATTATGCTGGGTTTGGTGCTTTTGACGGTTGGAATTGTTTTGGTTTTTCCAAAAATCACAAAAGCAGTTCCGGCTTCTTTGGTTGCTATTATGGTAGTTTTTGCTTTAGTGATTGTTTTTAATATCGAAACCAAAACGGTAGAAGATATTGCGTCTGTACAAGGTGGTTTTCCGCCGTTTCATATTCCGAATATTCCAATTTCTTTGGAGACTTTTCAAGTGATATTTCCGTATGCGGTAATTGTGGCAGCGGTTGGTTTAACAGAAGGTTTGTTGACATTAAATTTAGTTGACGAAATAACAGGAACTCGCGGAAACAGTAATCGTGAATGTATAGCGCAAGGAAGTTCAAATATCTTAAATGGATTTTTCTTCGGAATGGGAGGCTGTCCGATGATTGCACAGACGTTAGTTAATCTTGGTGCGGGTTCACGTGCACGACTTTCTGGAATTATTGCTTCTTTGACTATTTTAATGATAGTGCTTTTCGGAGCGCCCTTAATCGGAAAATTGCCAATGGCTGCTTTGGTTGGCGTAATGATGATGGTTGCCATTACCACGTTTGAATGGGCAAGTTTCAGGATTATTACCAAAATGCCGAAACACGACATTTTTGTTGGAGTTCTGGTAGCGGTGGTTACAATTGTACTGCATAATCTGGCTTTGGCAGTTTTAATAGGTGTAATTATTTCGGCTTTGGTTTTTGCATGGGAAAGTGCCAAACGTATCCGCGCGCGAAATTATATTGATGAAAACGGAATAAAACATTACGAGATTTATGGTCCGTTATTCTTTGGCTCTGTAACCGCTTTTGCTGAAAAATTTGATATTCAGAACGATCCAAATCATGTCATTATTGATTTTAAAGAAAGCCGAGTTTCAGATATGTCAGCGATTGAAGCACTTAATAATTTGACTAAAAAATACAATCAATTAGATAAAGTAATCGAATTAGAACATTTGAGTCCAGACTGCAGACAATTACTTAAAAACGCAGATGCAGTCATTAAGGTGAATGTTATTGAAGATCCGAATTATAAGGTGGTGTCTTGAGAATTAGATAATGTGACAATTAGTAATTAGATAATTGATGATTTTAATAACGCTAAACCCGACAGGTTTCTAAAACCTGTCGGGTTTGTTTTATAAGCCCTTTTTAATAATTATCTAATTGTCTAATTATCTAATTGACACATTTTTTAATTGGCACATTTTCAAATTATCTAATTAATAATTTGATTTTCGTAACTTTGTAAAATGAAAATGACAGAAACCTTAGAAGATTTTTACACCGTTAAAATACAAGGAATGCCCGAGAATCTTAAAAAAGAAATCGGACATTTTAATGTTTTTAAATTGGACGAATATATTGGAAGTACTTGCAGTCCTTTGCCTTATACTCGAAAAGACTTTTATAAAATAAGTCTAATCATCGGAAAAAACAAAGTGCATTATGCTGATAAAGTTGTTCCTATTGAAGATCAGGCTTTGTTTTTTGCAAATCCCCAAATTCCATACAGCTGGGAGCATATTGATGAAAATCAAACCGGTTTTTTCTGCATTTTTACAGATGCTTTTTTTAGTCAGTTTGGTAATTTAAAAGAATATCCTTTGTTCCAGCCAGGCGGAAATCCGGTTGTTCCCGTTTCGCAGGAATTGGCAGCATCTTTGAAAACGGTATATTTAAAAATGTTAGAAGAAATTAATTCCGATTACGCTTTTAAATATGATGTTATTCGAAATTTGGTTTTTGAGATAATTCATCTTGCGCTTAAAACACAAACCGTAACTGCTTCATTATATAGTAAATCAAACGCGACTATTCGAATTTCTTCCTTGTTTTTAGAATTACTAGAGCGCCAGTTTCCGATTGAATCTATTTCGCAGCAGATTAATTTTCGTTCTCCTTCAGAATTTTCGCAACAGTTAAATGTGCATGTAAATCATTTGAATAAAGCTTTAAAAGAAACGACTGGAAAGACTACTTCTCAGATTATTTCAGAAAGAATTGTGCAGGAAGCGATGATTCTACTCAAACAAACTAATTGGAATATTAGCGAAATTGCCTGGTGTTTAGGATTCGATGAGTTGTCTCACTTCATTAATTTTTTCAAGAAAAATGTTCAGGTTTCGCCTAAAAACTATCGATTAACCGAAATTGTTTGATTTTTGCAGCTTCTTGCTTGATTGCTTTAATTTTTGAGAAGCACTTCGCCAATACCTTTGTCCTGTAATTATAACGTAAAAAATTAAAATCATGGGAAATAACAAAGTTTGGTTCATTACAGGAGCCTCAAAAGGAATCGGATTAGAATTGGCTAAAAAATTATTAGCGCAAGGTTATAGAGTAGCAGCAACATCAAGAAATGAAGCTTCGTTAATTGCTGTATTGGGAAATTCATCTGAAAACTTCCTTCCATTGGAAATGGATTTGGTTGATGAAAAAAGCGTGAAAAATGCAATTGATAAAACGGTAGGACATTTTAAAACAATCGATGTTTTGGTAAACAATGCAGGTTACGGATTGTTAGGCGCTTTGGAAGAATTAACAGATGCTGAATCGAGAAAAAACTTCGAGGTAAATGTTTTTGGATTGCTTAATGTAATCAGAAATACAATGCCAATTCTACGTGCTAACAAATCCGGACATATTTTTAATATTTCTTCTGTTGGAGGATATTTTGGAGAATTTCCGGGCTGGGGGATTTACTGTTCAACAAAATTTGCAGTTGCAGGTTTAACAGAATCATTAGCAGCAGAAATCAAACCATTTGGAGTTCATGCAACGATTGTATATCCAGGTTATTTTAGAACTGACTTCTTAAAAGATAGTTCATTATTATTGCCAGAAAATCCGAATGAAGCTTACAAAGAAGTAAGACAATCGGAAAGTGCCCACAAAGATCAGATCAGCGAAAATCAGCCGGGAGATCCAGTAAAATTAGCAGAAGCTTTAATTAAAGTAAGCGAAGATCAAAATCCGCCGTTGCATTTGTTTTTGGGTGAAGATGCATTCAATATGGCCAATCAGAAAATTGCAAGTGTCCAAAGTGAATTAGGAAAATGGAAAGAGGTTTCTGTTGGGACTAATTTTTAATTAGAAAATGTGGCAATTTGATAATGTGATAATTAGATAATTAGGCAATGGGATAATTGTTTGAGTAGATTATTTTATCTATAATTATTGTAGAGGCATACGTACCAAGAATCTAACATAATGCATATTTAGATGAATTGCCTTTAGCTTTAGCTGAAGGAAAATAAATGCCATTGAAAAAGGCTTTATCCGAACTAAAAAGTTTGGCTAAAGCCTTTTGTTTTCGCATTCTATAACCTCCAGCTAAAGCTGAAGGCAATTGATTTTTTTAGATAATTATCAAATCATCGCATTATCTAATTATCTAATTGATACATTATCTAATTATCAAATTGCCACATTATCTAATTAAAAAATTATCGAAGCATTAAATTTACATCACTCAATTTACCGTCGATTTCGCCGATTTGTAAACCTAAAATATGAGCAATTAGCGGATAAACTGAAACATTTTGAAATGTATTTACTTTTTTATTGACTTTAAAAGCTGGGCCTTTTGCATAAAAAATGGCGTGCATCTCTTTTTCATTATTATCATATCCGTGCGTTCCGCCCTTAATATGTGTGCTTTCTTTGCTTACTAAACTCCATCCTTTTTCAGCTACAATAACAAAATCATGCACTCTTGGATTTGTTCCGTAATGAAGTCTTTCTGGAACTTCAGTAGTTTTCCAAAACTTGATATGCGGCACTTGTTTTAAAGCATTTGCAATGGAATCTTGATAACCTGATTTTGCCTGTAAACTCATAATCGGATTAACAACGTCTTTATAACCCAGCCATTCTGGTTTTAAATAATCTAAAACAGCTACTTTTTTATCATTAGAAATATCGGCCATTCCGTGATCAGAAACGATTATTAAATTGATTTTCTTTCCGATTGGTAATTGATCTAATTTTCTAGAAATCTCACCCATAATTGAATCCATTTTGATGACCATTTTTTTGTTTTCCGGAGAAAGCGGACCAAAATTATGTCCTGTATGATCGGGTTCGTCAAAATATAAAGTTACTAGATGAGGTCTCTGTTTTTCGGGAAGCTGTAACCATTTTAAAACCGTGTCGATTCGTGCACCGTACGGAATTTTATTATCGTACTTTTTATAGATACTTGGATTTCTATTGTCAATATCAGATCCCGGCCAAAAGAAAGAGGCTGTTTTTACTCCTTGCTGTTCTGCCAGATTCCAAATAGGATTTCCACCATAAAAACGGGAATCATTCTTTGCATCGCTTGATAATGAGAAAGATTGATTTAGAGATGCATCATAAAAAACATTATTAATGATTCCGTGATGATCTGGATAAAGTCCTGTTACAATCGAATAATGATTTGGAAAAGTTTTAGTTGGATAAGAAGGTTTCATGGATTTTGCGTGAACGCCTTCTTTTTCAATCTGCTTTAAATTCGGAAGATCAAATTGTTTCTGAAAATCCCAACGAAATCCATCCATCGAAATTAAAACAACATAATTGTCTTTATTATTTTGGGCTTGTAAAAAGAATGAAAGTGAAAAGAAAATTAATGATAGGAGAAGAGTAAAATACTTTTTCATTTTTAAAATTTATTGAAGATGCAAAGTTATCCATAATAGATTTTTTAAAGAAAAAGAGAATGTTAAATAAAAAAGTTTGCCACGAATTGCACTAATTTCCACTAATTTTTTACGCAAAAAGTTACCACAGATTAAAACGATTGCAATTATTGCAATTATTTTTAACCACAAATTACACAAATTTCCGCCAATTCAATTTGTGAAAATTTGTGTAATTTGTGGCAAAAAAAACCTTCTAATCATCCCAATATTTATTGGCAGTGGCGAAAAAAAAAGCGCCAGATAAAAATCCAGCGCTTTTAAGTTTTAAGAAGAGAATGAATTACATCATTCCTGGCATACTGCCGCCCATTGGCATTCCGCCTCCAGCATTTTCTTCTTTAATATCAATTAATGCACATTCTGTAGTTAAGATCATTCCAGAAACAGATGCAGCGTTTTCAAGAGCTACACGAGTTACTTTTTTAGGATCGATAATTCCAGCAGAAAGCATGTCTACATATTCGTCAGTTTTTGCATTGTAACCAAAATCACCTGAACCTTCAGATACTTTAGAAACAACAACAGAACCTTCAAGACCAGCGTTTTCAACGATAGTTCTCAATGGAGATTCTACAGCGCGAGAAACGATTTGAATTCCAGTCGCTTCGTCAGCGTTGTCCGCTTTTAAGTCAGCTAAAGCAAGTTTAGCTCTTAATAAAGCAACACCACCACCAGCAACGATTCCTTCTTCAACAGCAGCGCGAGTAGCGTGTAAAGCATCGTCAACTCTGTCTTTTTTCTCTTTCATTTCAACTTCAGAAGCTGCACCAACGTAAAGAACTGCAACACCTCCAGCTAGTTTAGCTAGACGCTCTTGTAATTTTTCTTTATCGTAATCAGATGTAGTAGTTTCCATCTGACCTTTAATTTGGTTCACACGGTTTTTGATGATATCTGCTTCACCAGCACCGCTTACGATAGTTGTATTGTCTTTATCGATAGAAACTCTTTTTGCGTTTCCTAACATTTCGATAGTTGTATTTTCAAGAGTATATCCTCTTTCTTCAGAAATTACAGTTCCGCCAGTTAAGATGGCAATATCTTCTAACATTGCTTTTCTTCTGTCTCCAAAACCAGGAGCTTTTACAGCAGCAATTTTAAGAGCACCTCTTAATTTATTTACTACTAATGTAGAAAGAGCTTCTCCGTCAACATCTTCAGCAATAATCAATAATGGTTTTCCTGATTGAGCAACTGGCTCTAAAACTGGAAGTAATTCTTTTAAAGAAGATACTTTTTTGTCATATAATAAAATGTAAGGAGAATCTAATTCAACTTCCATTTTCTCTGGATTAGTTACGAAGTAAGGAGAAAGATATCCTCTGTCAAACTGCATTCCTTCAACAACGTCAACGAAAGTGTCAGTTCCTTTAGCTTCTTCAACAGTGATAACACCTTCTTTTCCAACTTTAGCGAAAGCTGTAGCGATTAATTCACCAATAACTTCATCATTGTTTGCAGAGATAGAAGCGATTTGTTTGATTTTGTCTGAGTCACTTCCAACAACTTTAGCTTGTTTTGCTAAGTCAGCAACGATAGTTTCAACAGCTTTGTCAATACCACGTTTTAAGTCCATTGGATTTGCACCTGCCGCAACGTTTTTCAAACCTTCTTTTACGATAGCTTGTGCTAATACAGTTGCAGTTGTAGTTCCGTCTCCAGCTAAATCATTAGTTTTAGAAGCTACTTCTTTAACCATTTGCGCTCCCATGTTTTCTAGAGCGTCTTTTAATTCGATTTCTTTTGCAACAGAAACACCATCTTTAGTAACTGTAGGTCCTCCGAAAGATTTTCCGATGATTACGTTACGACCTTTTGGTCCAAGAGTTACTTTTACAGCATTTGCCAATGCATCA
The DNA here is from genome assembly GCF_042678225.1 of Flavobacterium artemisiae. Taxonomy (NCBI): domain Bacteria; kingdom Pseudomonadati; phylum Bacteroidota; class Flavobacteriia; order Flavobacteriales; family Flavobacteriaceae; genus Flavobacterium; species Flavobacterium artemisiae. The sequence goes on from NZ_JBHUDZ010000012.1 coordinate 1,000,532, forward strand.
ACACCACGTTTTAAACCGTCACGTGCTTCAATATCAAATTTTATATCTTTTGCCATTTTAATTTTTGTTTAAAGTTTGATTTGTTTCAAGTTAGCGAAGTTCTTGATTCTTAATACTTCGTACTTAATACAATATATTTTTAGATAATTGCAAGAATATCATCCTCACGCATAATCAAATAATCAGTACCTTCTAATTTTAGTTCAGTACCAGCATATTTTCCGTAAAGAACAGTATCACCAACTTTTACAGTCATAGTATGATCTTTAGATCCGTTTCCTACTGCAACTACAGTTCCTTTTTGTGGTTTTTCTTTGGCAGTATCAGGAATAAAAATACCTGAGGCAGTTTTGGTTTCAGCTGCAACAGGCTCAATAAGTACGCGGTCTGAAAGCGGTTTAATGTTTAAAGCCATGATTTTATATTATTATAAGTTATACATTTTTTTTATGTTCTATAAACTTTCAGAAATTATGCCATGCTGGTAAAACTGACATTATTTCTTAAAAAAAATGCCAGCTTTGACAGGCTGGCATTAGATTTTTATATTAAACTAAAATTATTTAGTTGCTGGTGCTGCAGGAGCAGGAGTAGTTCCTTGTGCTGGAGCTGCAGGTGTAGTCGCAGGAGCTTCAGTTTTGTCAATGATTTTAGATTCAGTATCGCTTAAAGATCCTGTGAAACTTAAGCTAGAAAGTAAAATTAACACAATTAAAATAGTTGCTAAAGTCCATGTACTTTTATCTAAGAAGTCAGTAGTTTTCTGTACGCCACCTAACATCTGCGTTCCACTGATTGTAGAAGACAATCCGCCTCCTTTAGGATTTTGTACCATGATAACTACGATCAATAGAAAACAAACTATTGTAATTAAAACTAAAAAAATTGAAAATGTGCTCATTACTTAATTATTGTTATTGTTATTTTGTTGTAAAATCTTTATATCCGATATGCGGTCTGCAAAGAAAGTAATTTTTTCTGGATATTTCAAAATTAATATTTCATATGCCTGAATTGCCTTTGTATATTTCTTTTGTTCCAGATATACTCTGGCCAGAGTCTCGGTCATTATATATGAATTGTCCTCGTCATTACTCTCAAATTGAATAATCGGTGAGATGTTTCCAGATTTAATTGGTGAAATTTTCGGGTTGTTTTCGATAAACTTATCGATTATTTCTGCTTTTTTTTGTCTTACATCTACCACAGGCTGTTCTTTATTTTTGGTTTCAGCAACAGCATCATCGGATTCTGAATCTTCTGAAGCATCTTTAGAACGATCAATAGGTTCTGTTCTAGATAATTGAAGCCATTCTTGAAACGAATGTTTCTCGTTAAATGAAAAATCTAATGGTTTTTCAATCTCAAGATGTTCTTCGGCAATGTTTAGAGATTCGATAGATTCTTCTATTTCTTCATTTTCTTGTTCAATTACCTCTTCGGTTTGCTCCTCAATTTCGTTTACTGTTTCTTCTTCAACTTCAGTCTCGATTTCTTGTTTGGTTTCTGCTGTAATAGGTGTTTCAGTTTCTCTTACAGTTTCAGCTTCTTTTATCGAGGATAGAATAGATCTTTCAATTGGATTTATTTTAAATTCTGGAATTATCATTTCTTCGATAACCGAATCCTCTTCCTCTTCTATAGTATTTGAAACAGTTTCTTCTGCAAAAGAATCTGTTTTAGAATTTTCAATTTCTGTATCGACAGATTCTGCCTCTTTAATAGAATTTATAATTGATTGCTCAATTGCGGTGTCAATTTTGGGCTCTTCTGTTTTTTCTTCAACATCAACATTTTCAGCTGCTTTAATAGAATTTAAAATAGAACGTTCGATTGGGTCTGCTTTTGCTTCTTCTTCAGCAACAGCTTCTTTTGTGTTAGTAGTTGATTCTGGTTCAGCATTCGGTTTTTCATAAGTAACCGAATGAGCATCTTTTAATGTAGCAAAAATAGATTCGTCAATAGCAGGCAGTTCTTTTGGCTCTTCTTTTTTTACGACTTTTTCATAAGTAACCGATTGCGCTTCTTTAATAGCTAAGAAAATAGAAGGATCTATGTTAAGATGATTTTTTGGTTCTTCTGTTTTTGTAGGCTCTTCAAAACTTGCAGCTGTAATTTCTTCAACTGCATTAGAACTTTCGTTTACTACAGGAGTAATTACAGGTTCTTCTTTCGCAGGTTCTTCAATTATTATAGTTGTAGTTTCTGGAACTTTAGGTTGTTCTGTTTTTATCGGTTCAGCAACAGTTTTAGCTTCAGCTTCTTTTATTGAATTTAAAATAGATTGCTCAATTGGATCTACTTTTACCGCAATCGCTTTTTGAATTTGTTCTGGCGAAATAATTTCGCTGTCAAAAACTTTAATTTCAAGAAGGTCTCTCAGTTTTTGTTCAAAAAAGTCATTCTGAATAGACGTAAAAGTTTCAGAAGTAATAAAGTCGAATAAAACCGAACGATCTGCCGTATGTGCCGCTGTTACTTTTAAAGCATAATTATACTTAAAGCTGTTTTGATTGTAAAGCCCTTTTAAGCGCAGTGCGCGTGCACTCTGAAAATATGGAAATTCATTCAAAACACTGCTTAATGCATCTGCCTGTTTTTCTGTAATCACATCAGGTTTGTTCATTAAGTAGGTATAATCGGTAACGTTCATTTTTTACAGTTTATCGTCGAGTTTTATTTATTATATATATAGGTATGATTTATTTTTTTTAAATCAATTACCATTTTGCAAGAGTTTCATTAAAGATGTCCTGCGTAATTCTTTCGTAAATAGTTTTTATGGCATCGTTTAAGACAGAACCTGATGGAAGTGCTTGTCCGTCAAAATCATAATAAAATTCAAAAGCTCTTTCAAAGTCGTCAGTTTCTTTCTTTTTATTCGTAAATCTTACATTGATACGAATTGTCAAACGGTTTTTTGCTGCTTCTTGATTTGCAGTTGCCTCCATTGGAGTAGTTCTGTAATCGATGATTTCTCCTTCGTAAACCAAATCCCCGCCATTACTTACCAAGTTTAAATTGGTTTGATTCATAATCAAATCCTGCAAAGTCAATGTAAAATCTCTATCAATTCCAGGCTCAACAAGATCGGCATTGTTGTGGAAAAAGTTAACCTGAAATGTTTTTGCATCAATTGGTTTTGCTCCGGTAAAGTTATATATGCCGCAACCACTCAACATAAAAAGGCTTAGAAATGCGAAAAGAGAATATATTTTTTTCATAATGTTTATTAATCAAATTCCAAGGATTTTGAAACTCCAAATTCCAAATCTTGCCAAATATACTAATTTGGTATTTGGAATTTAAATATTGAGATTTATTATAGGTCGAATTGTTTGATTTTACGGTATAAAGTTCTTTCTGAAATTCCTAACTCGTCTGCAGCGGCTTTACGTTTTCCTTTGTTTTTTTCTAATGATTTTTTGATCATTTCGATTTCTTTTTGCTCCAAACGCAGAATTTCTTCTTCTTCAATGGTTTCTGCGAAAAGATAATTATCTTCTGGAATTTGATAGCTTTCTTCGCGAACAGCAGGCGCAGTCATAACAGCAGTTCTTGGTTCTTCTTCAAAATCAATTTCGCTGTCATTCTGTTGGTTGCCGTATATTTTCTGAATAAGATTTGGATTTATGTCTTGTACTTTTGAAGTGCCGTTTTTCATCAGCTCCAAAGTCAGTTTTTTCAAATCGTTCAAATCGCTTTTCATATCAAAAAGCACTTTGTATAAAATGTCTCTTTCGGTACTGAAATCGCTTTCTTTTTTATTTTCGCTGATAACAGAAGGCAGATTGCTTCCCTCTGCAGGCAGATATGATTTTAAAGTTGCCAGGCTAATGTCGCGATTAGTTTCTAAAACAGAAATCTGCTCAGCCACATTTCGCAGCTGACGAATATTTCCGCTCCATCTAAATTTCTGCAAAAGCTGCACCGCATCATCATCCAATCTTAAAGGAGGCATTTTATATTTATGAGCAAAATCGGCTACAAACTTTCTAAATAATAAATGAATGTCGTCGTTTCTTTCTCTTAAAGGTGGTAAAGTGATTTCTACAGTACTTAAACGATAGTACAAATCTTCACGGAATTTACCTTTTTCAATTGCGTTAAATAAATTCACATTGGTTGCAGCAACGATACGAACATTCGTTTTTTGAACTTGCGATGAACCTACTTTTATGAATTCTCCGTTTTCTAAAACACGTAATAATCTTACTTGAGTAGTTAACGGAAGTTCTCCAACCTCATCAAGGAATATTGTTCCGCCGTCAGCCACTTCAAAATAACCTTCACGTGTGCTTGTTGCACCTGTAAAAGCACCTTTTTCGTGACCGAAAAGCTCACTGTCAATTGTTCCTTCTGGAATTGCACCGCAGTTTACGGCAATATATTTACCATGCTTTCTGTGCGAAAGCGAATGTATAATTCTTGGAATGTTTTCTTTACCAACACCACTTTCCCCAGTTACCATAACCGAAATATCAGTTGGAGCAACCTGAATGGCTTTTTCGATAGCACGATTTAATTTCGGATCATTACCAATAATCTCAAATCGCTGTTTTATTGCTTGAACTGTTTCCATGTGTGATTTGTTTCAAGTATTTATTGTTTCAGGTTTTGCCTAAAACTTTGGCTTGTAATTTTTGTTTGCCACGAATTTCTCGAATTTCACTAATTTTTGAAATCGTGTCAATGAATAACTCTTTTGTGTTGTAATGTCTTTTTATTAAAATTAACGATAATTCCTAAATCACTATCAGCTAATTTTAAATAATTTATTGTTTGAGCGATATGTTCGTCAATAATTTCTTTTAATGCTTTCACTTCTAATATGATTTCATCATAAACCACAAAATCAGCATAAAACTTATGTGCTAAAACAATTTCTTTATATTGAATGTCATATTCTTTTTCACGTTCATAAGGAATATTATGTTTCCTAAATTCATATTCTAAGGCATCTTTATAAACAATTTCTAAAAGGCCTCCACCTAATATTCTATGAACTTCCATGCAAATCCCAACAACTTTATAATATTCTTCTTTTCTATACAATTCCATTATTTTGTTTTTCGGCAAAGATATAGAATTTTTTGAGAGAAAATTCGTGTAAATTTGTGTAATTAGTGGCTAAAAAAAATCAATTCATGCTACTAAGCCCAACAGCTTCACCCTTAAGAGTTCCACTTGTACAGCTTGTGATTTTTACGTTTACGAAATCACCGATTTTGTAATTCTCTTTTGGGAAAACTACCGTAATGCTTTGAGAGTTTCTTCCTGAGAATTCATCTTTAGATTTTTTAGAAACTTTCTCCACTAAAACTTCAACCGTTTTACCAACGAATTCTTCACTTCTAAACCAAGCGTGTTTTTGTTGTAAATCAACAATTTCCTGTAATCTTCTTGCTTTAGTTTCTTCTTCGACATCATCTTCCATTTTTCTTCCTGCAAGAGTTCCAGGACGTTCAGAATACGAATACATATAACCGAAATTATATTTTACATATTCCATTAAACTCATTGTGTCTTGGTGATCTTGCTCAGTTTCTGTTGGGAAACCAGCAATCATATCTTGGGAAATCGAAGCATCTGGAACAATTGCTCTAATTTTATCAATCAAAGCCATATATTCTTCGCGAGAATGCAGACGATTCATTTCTTTTAAAATTCGGTTACTTCCAGACTGAACCGGTAAGTGAATGTGTTTACATATATTTGGATATTTTGCAATCACGTGTAAAATACTTTCGTGCATATCCTGCGGATTAGAAGTCGAAAATCGAATACGCATTTTAGGGAAACCAACAGCAACCATTTCCAATAATTGATCAAAATCAACCGCAGTTGCTTTTTGCATTTCAGAAGCGTTTACGAAATCCTTTTTCAAACCGCCGCCGTACCAAAGGTAACTGTCAACGTTTTGCCCTAAAAGTGTAACTTCTTTATAACCTTTACTCCATAAATCTTGAATTTCAGTCATAATACTTTGTGGTTCACGACTACGCTCACGTCCACGGGTGAAAGGCACAACACAAAACGTACACATATTATCGCAACCACGAGTTATAGAAACCAAAGCGGTAATTCCGTTACTCATCAAACGGACAGGTGAAATGTCTCCGTAAGTTTCTTCTTTTGATAAAATAACATTGATCGCATCACGTCCTTCTTCAACTTCAGCTAATAAATTCGGAAGATCTTTATAAGCATCTGGACCAACAACAAGATCAACAATTTTTTCTTCTTCCAAAAACTGACTTTTCAAACGTTCAGCCATACAGCCCAAAACGCCCACTTTCATTTTCGGATTAGTGCGTTTTACTGCATTGTATTTTTCAAGACGTTTACGAATAGTTTGTTCTGCTTTGTCTCGGATAGAGCAAGTGTTTACCAAAACCAAATCGGCTTCTTCTAAAACTGAAGTTGTGTTGTATCCTCCGTCAGATAAAATCGAAGCTACGACTTCACTGTCCGAGAAATTCATCGCACAGCCGTAACTTTCTATAAATAGTTTTTTAGTATTCTCAGGTTTATTTTCTAAAACAAGACTTTCGCCCTGCTTGCTTTCTTCAATAATCTTTTCCATTGTAAAAATTCAAAGTGCAAAGATAGGGTAATTGTGCTAAATATGACAAGATGGCAGAAAAAGAATTTTAGATTTCTGATTTTAGATTTTAGGTTGTTGTAGAGTCTAAATAATAGACTTAGTCAGTAGTCTAAAATCAGCAATCTATATTTTTTGAATAAAGATTTTAGACTGAGCGGGATTTAAATCATTCATAATTGCAAAATCTAAAATCTACATTCAAAATCTAAAATTTAGAATAAAAGGACATTTTCGGGTAAAAGTTATACCTATATATATAATACAGAATATTACAGATAAATCTGCAATTTTAAGTTTCATAATATCAAAATACTTCAAAAATGCATCCTTAAGGTTAATATTTAAAAAAAATAAATACTTTTGTTGCAGAAAATAAGAGCAATGGCAAAGAATTTAGTAATAGTGGAGTCACCTGCAAAGGCGAAAACGATAGAGAAATTTCTCGGAAGTGATTTTCAGGTGGAGTCAAGTTATGGTCACATAGCCGACTTACCATCAAAGGAAATAGGAGTAGATGTAGAGAATGGTTTTAAACCTAAATATGAAGTTTCTCCGGATAAGAAAGCCTTGGTAACGAAACTTAAATCACTATCAAAGAATGCCGAAACGGTTTGGTTAGCGAGCGATGAGGACCGCGAGGGAGAGGCTATTTCATGGCACTTGGCGGAAGAATTAAAACTAGATACAAAAAAGACCAAACGAATTGTTTTTCACGAGATTACAAAAACTGCGATTCTAAAAGCAATCGACAATCCAAGAGAAATTGATTATAATTTAGTAAATGCACAACAAGCGAGAAGAGTTTTAGACCGTTTAGTAGGTTACGAATTATCTCCAGTTTTATGGAGAAAAATTAAAGGTGGACTTTCTGCTGGACGTGTGCAGTCGGTTTCTGTGCGATTAATTGTAGAGAGAGAACGCGAAATTCAAAATTTCAATGCTGTTGCAACCTATTCGATTGTTGCAGAATTTGTAAACGAAGCCGGAAAAGCTTTCAAAGCAAAACTTCCAAAAAACTTTAATACTAAAAAAGAAGCCGAAGATTTCTTAAATCAAAATATCGGTTCTAAATATAAGGTAGCAGATTTAGAAACTAAACCTACCAAAAAATCTCCAACAGCACCTTTTACAACTTCTACGTTGCAACAGGAAGCAGCGAGAAAATTATACTTGCCAGTTGGAATTACCATGCAGCTTGCGCAGCGTTTGTACGAAGCTGGACTTATTACATATATGAGAACGGATTCAGTAAATCTTTCTAACGAAGCAATGAATGCTGCAGAAGCAGAAATCATCAAATCTTACGGAAAAGAATATTCTAAACCTCGTGTTTTTGCTAACAAAAACAAAGGAGCACAAGAAGCGCACGAAGCAATTCGTCCGACAGACATGTCGCGTCATACTGTAAACATTGACCGTGATCAGGCTCGTTTGTACGATTTGATCTGGAAAAGAACTTTGGCATCTCAAATGAGCGATGCGCAGTTAGAGAGAACAAACGTAAAAATTGAAGCAGACAATCACAGCGAAATTTTTACAGCTTCTGGAGAAGTTTTGCTTTTTGAAGGTTTCTTAAAAGTATACTTAGAAGGTCACGATGATGATGAAGAAGAACAAGAAGGGATGCTTCCGGCTTTAAAAGTAAACGAGAAATTAGCAAATAACTATATTACAGCTACAGAAAGATATTCAAGACCGCCTGCACGTTACACTGAGGCATCTTTGGTTAAAAAACTAGAGGAACTTGGAATTGGACGTCCTTCTACTTATGCACCGACTATTTCAACTATTATCAACAGAAATTATGTTGAAAAAGGAACTTTAGAAGGTCAGGAGCGTAATTATACACAACTTACTTTGCAAAACAGCAAAGTTGGTGAGAAGCTTTTAAAAGAAAATACAGGTTCTGATAAAGGAAAATTAGTTCCAACAGATATCGGAACAATTGTAACGGATTTCTTGGTAAAGAATTTCGGAAACATCTTAGATTATAATTTCACTGCAAAAGTAGAGCAGGATTTTGACGAAATTGCCGAAGGAAATATCGATTGGGCAAAAATGATGCAGGATTTCTACAATCAGTTTCACCCAAATGTAAAAGAAGTTGAGGCTAATGCTGAACGTGAAAGCGGTGAAAGAATCTTAGGAAAAGATGCAGACGGAAGACAAGTTTCTGTTCGTTTAGGAAAATTTGGTCCAATGGCTCAAATTGGAGAAGCGGACGACGAAGATAAAAAATTTGCCAGCTTAATGGCAGATCAAAATATTGGAAACATTACACTTGAAGAAGCTTTAAATTTATTCCTGCTTCCAAAAAGTTTAGGTGACTATAAAGGAGAAGAAGTAGAAGTTAGTAATGGTCGTTACGGTCCTTATGTTCGTCACGGAAGTGTCTTTATTTCATTACCAAGAGGAGAAGATCCGTTGAATGTTTCTAAAGAAAGAGCTCAGGAACTAATCGATGAAAAAGCATTAGCTGATGCACCGATTGCTACTTATAAAGGAGAAGCGGTTCAAAAAGGAGTGGGACGTTTTGGTCCATTCATTAAATGGAACGGACTTTTTGTTAATGTGAGTAAAAAATACAATTTTGATAATTTATCACAAGCAGATGTTGAAGAATTAATTGAAGATAAACTGCAAAAAAATATTGATAAAGTACTTCATAATTGGGAAGAAGAAGGAATTGTAGTTGAGAAAGCACGTTGGGGACGTTCTGTAATCCTAAAAGGAAAGATCAAAATTGAATTAAGTAAAGATGTTGACGCTGCAAAATTGACATTAGCACAAGTTCAGGAAATGATCGCAGCTAAAACTCCAGCAAAAAAAACAGCGGCTAAAAAGACAACCGCAACCAAAAAAACAACAACCGCTAAAAAAGCTCCAGCTAAAACAGCTGCTAAAAAGAAATAATAGATGGAATTTGATTTTCTAGAACCAGTAAATGACGCAATTGTAAAATTCGTTGGTACACTGTCTTCACAAGAGCTTGGGAGTAAAATTGTATTTCATACCCAAGATCAGTTTCCTGATATCGAAAAAATAAATATTGCTATTATTGGTGTTTTAGAAGATCGTACAAACATCAATATGGTTAATGAAGTGAATCTTACTGCGGTTCGTAAAAAACTATATAGTATGTTTCCTGGTAACTGGGATGCATCTATTGCAGACTTGGGAGATATACTTGCAGGAGATTCTATAGAGGATACTTACTATGCTTTGAAGAAAGTTACGGCTTCCTTAATTAAGAATAAAGTGATTCCTATAGTCGTGGGAGGTTCTCAGGATTTGACTTATGCTTTATACCGTGCCTATGACGACTTAGAGCAAATGGTAAATTTAGTAGCTGTAGATAATAAATTTGATTTTGGAAAAGAAAATGAATTAGTTTCGGCTAATTCATATCTTACAAAAATCATAATCGATGCGCCAAATAATCTTTTTAACTATTGTAATATTGGGTATCAAACCTATTATAATTCACAAGAAGAAATCGATTTGATCGAAAAGTTGTTTTTTGATGCGTATCGTTTAGGAGAGATTTCAAATAAAATTGCTTTGGCAGAGCCTATTTTTAGAGATGCCGATTTAGTAAGTATCGATTTGAATTCGGTAAAATCTTCAGCATCAGGAAATTCGGTTTCTTTTGAGCCAAATGGTTTTAACGGAAAAGAGATTTGTGCTTTAGCAAGATATGCTGGAATAAGTGATAAAGTCTCTGCTTTTGGGATTTTTAATCACAATAGTACAATGGCAGAATCTGTTATAATTGCTCAGATTGTCTGGTATTTTATTGAGGGGTATCATTATCGTTCAAAAGAATATCCATTCGGAAGTCGTGCTAACTATTTAAAGTATATAGTTCCGTTAGAAGATGAAGAACTTATTTTCTATAAAAGTGACAAAACCGATCGTTGGTGGATCGAAATTCCATACCAATCTAGCGGTAACAATAAATTAAAAAGAAATACGTTATTACCATGTTCTTACGACGAATATTTGTCGGCTTGCAATCAAGAATTGCCAGAAAGATGGTGGAAAGCGCAGCGAAAAAACGCTTTATAATTGCAAAATTTGCTCGAAATTTTAAATTTTTAAAATTTCTTGAAAAAAGTTAAAATTAATTAGTAAGAAAATTAATATATACTATAAAAATTAACGTTTTACATCGAGTTTTTAATACAGTTTATCGATGAAATATTTTTTTTTTATTTTATTTAACATTATTTTTGAACGGTAAAATAAAATTCGCAACTAGTATTGTTTTTTAGATAAATAATAAATACGTTTACGGACTTTTAATAATGAATAGATAATCCAAATTTATATGAAGAAGTTTATTGCATTTGCAACAATGGTAACACTAGTAATCGGCTGTGGTAAGTCAGGTGACAAAGGTGAATTAGTTGGTGTTACAGGAGGGAAATGGCATCCTGAAAAACCATATGGAATGACTTTAGTTCCAGGTGGATCTTTTATTATGGGTAAATCAGATGCTGATTTGGCTAATGTAGAAGATGCTCCAACTAAAACAGTAACAGTTCGTTCATTTTATATGGATGAAACTGAGATTACTAATAGTGAGTACCGCCAGTTTGTGGAGTGGGTTAGAGACTCTACAATGAGAGTTCGTTTAGCAATTTTAGCTGACGAAACTGGACAAAAAGCTACTGGTGACGCTAAAGGAAAAAAAGGCGGAAGCATTGCTGATTATGCATTTAATGATTCTGATCCAGAAAAAATGACAGCTTACGATAAGTATATGTACGATAACTATTATAGTGTTGGTACAAAAGATGATCCGTATGCTGGAAGAAAATTAAACAGAAAAGTAAAACTTATTAAAGATACAAAAGCGTATCCAGATGAGTATTATGCTGAAGTAATGGACTCTATGTATTTGCCAATTGAAGAATCATACAATGGTTTAAGAACAGTTGATGTAAATAAATTGAAATTCCGTTATTCTTGGATGGATATTCAAGCTGCTGCAAAAGCAAAAGTTGGAAAAAGAAGTGACTTCGTAAAAACAGAGCAGATTAAGGTTTATCCTGATACTGCAGTTTGGATTAAAGATTTCGCTTATTCATATAATGAGCCAATGCATAACGATTACTTCTGGCACAAAGCTTATGGAGATTATCCAGTTGTTGGTGTAACTTGGAAACAAGCTAAAGCATTCTGTGCTTGGAGAACATTAAACAAAAACAGTTATATTAAATCTAAGAAAAAAGGACGTGACTTAGTTAACTCGTTCAGATTACCAACTGAAGCAGAATGGGAATATGCTGCTAGAGGAGGTCTGGAATCTGCTACTTACCCTTGGGGAGGTCCTTATACTAAGAGTGATAGAGGTTGCTTCATGGCAAACTTTAAACCAAGTAGAGGAGATTATGCTGCAGACGAAGCATTATATACTGTAGAAGCTAAATCTTACGAAGTAAATGGTTACGGATTATATAACATGGCTGGTAACGTTTCAGAATGGACTGACTCAGCTTACAATCCAAATGCTTACGAATACGTTTCAACAATGAATCCAAACGTAATCGATGGTAAAAACCAAAGAAAAGTGGTTCGCGGAGGATCTTGGAAAGACGTTTCTTACTTCTTACAAGTTAGTACTCGTGATCACGAATATGCAGATTCTGCAAGAAGTTATATCGGATTCAGAACGGTACAAGATTATATGGGAACTCAAGTAACCGGTAACAGAAAAAAGTAATTTATAATTAAATCAATTCAATATCCAACAAATCTATTTTAAAACCTAAAAAAAAAGTATTATGGCATTATTAAGTAAAAAAGCAATGAATTTCGCTTATGGTATGGGAGCGGCAGTGGTAATCGTTGGAGCTTTATTCAAAATTACTCACTTTGAAATTGGACCATTGACAGGAACAGTTATGCTTTCAGTAGGTCTTTTGACTGAGGCATTAATTTTCGCGTTATCTGCTTTTGAACCAGTGGAGGACGAGTTAGACTGGACTCTTGTTTACCCAGAATTAGCTAACGGACAAGCTAGAAAAAAAGAAGCTAAAGCTGAGACTCCATCTGATGCCCAAGGATTATTGTCTCAAAAATTAGATACATTATTGAAAGATGCTAAAATTGACGGTGAGTTAATGGCAAGCTTAGGTAATTCTATCAAAAATTTCGAAGGAGCTGCAAAAGCAATTTCTCCAACAGTTGACTCTATCGCTGGACAAAAGAAATATGCTGAAGAAATGTCTATGGCAGCTGCACAAATGGAATCATTAAACAGTTTATATAAAGTTCAATTAGAAAGTGCTTCAAGAAATGCACAAGCTAACAGTGAAATCGCTGAAAACGCTTCTAAATTAAAAGAACAAATGGCATCTATGACAGCAAACATTGCTTCTTTAAACAGTGTTTACGGCGGTATGCTTTCTGCAATGAGTAACAAAGGATAATTAGTTTTTAACTAGATATTACATTTATTAATAAGAACTAATTAGAAAAAAATGGCAGGAGGAAAATTAACCCCTAGACAGAAGATGATCAACCTGATGTATCTGGTTTTCATCGCAATGTTAGCAATGAACGTATCAAAAGAAGTGATTTCTGCTTTTGGTTTGATGAACGAAAAATTTGAAGGTGCAAATACTAGTTCTACAGAAACAAATGCAAGTTTATTACAGTCTTTAGATCAAAAAGCAGCTGAGGCAAAAGGAGAATTTGCTACTGCAGCAGTTACAGCTCACAAAGTAGAAACAATTTCAAAAGATTTTTATGATTATATCGCTACTCTAAAAGCTCAATCTATTAAAGGTTTCGAGGTAGAAAAAGAAACTGGAAAATTGCCTTACGAAGCAATGGATAGAGGAGATAATATCGACGACTGGTTTACAGGAGACGGTTATACTAAAAAAGGTAACGAAATTATCGCTAAAATCGAAAAATATAAAGCTGATATTAAAGCAGCTTTAGGAACAGATAAAAAATACGCTGGAATTATTTCTGAGGTTGAAAAGAAATTTGATGTTTCTGATGTGAAAAACAAAGAAGGTATCAAAGAAAAATATTTAGCTTACCACTTTAAAGGATTCCCAGCTATTGCATCTGCTGCAAAACTTTCAGCTTGGCAAAATGACGTTAAGAAAACTGAAGCTGACGTTTACAACAGTGCATTAGGAAAAGCTGCAGTTGCAGCTGCTTCTTACAGCAACTACCAAGCGATTGTTGTTTTAGACAAAAACGCTTATTTCCAAGGAGAAAAAGTTACTGGTAAAGTTGTTTTAGGTCGTTATGACGAAAACACAAAACCAACTTCTTTCCAAGGTCCTGGACAAATCGTAAACGGACAAGCTGTTATCTCTTTAACTGCTGGTGGAGTTGGAGAACAAAACATCAATGGACAATTTACATTCTTAGAAGATGGTAAAAACATTCCTTTGAAATTTGCTGGTAAATACGTTGTAGTACCAAGACCAAACTCTGCTACAATTTCTGCAGATAAAATGAATGTAGTTTATAGAGGTGTTGTTAACCCAATCTCTGTATCTTTCGCAGGTGTTGATGCTAACAAAATTAATGCAAGTGCTCCTGGATTATCTTCTGCTGGGAAACCAGGGAAATATAACATGAACCCAGGTTCAGGTACAGAAGCTACTATCTCTGTAACAGGTACATTGCCAAACGGTGATAAAGTAACAGACAAGAAAACATTCAGAATTAAAGGTATTCCTGGTCCAACAGGAACAATTAGAGGTGAAATGGGTGTTGTAAAAGGACCTAAATCTAACCTTGAGATTGCTACTATTGGTGCAAAACTTCTTGATTTTGATTTTGAAGTTGGTTTAGATGTTGTTGGATTCAATATGAAGATTGCTGGACAGCCAACTGTGGTTGTTTCTGGTAACAAAATGAATGCACAATGTAAATCAGTACTTTCAAGAGCAGGTAAAGGAGACCAAGTTACTATTTCTGAAATTAAAACTAAACTGGTTGGTGCAGGTAGTTATTTATTACCAAGAACTGCTCCAGTAATTTACGAAATACAATAATAGAGTAGTTTAAAACTACGTTCAATATCTTATAATGATACCACGATGAAAGTAAGAAATTTTTTATTAGCCATTGTTTCTATTGCTGGAGGTTTTGCTTCTAATGCACAATCTAATTTGCTAAATGCAAAAACACCAGATCAGATAGGACTTAAAACTCCTGCACAACTTATCTCAGACAACGATAAGCCTCTTGCTTACGGTTATGTAGATGATAGAGATGTTTTGATGGGAAAAACTACTTGGGAAATTATTGATTTAAATGAAAAAATCAACTTTCCATTGTATTTTCCAGTAGATACAGCTAATATTGGTTCTAATAGACGTTCTCTTTACGACGTTTTGACGAAAGCTGTTAAAAACGGCAAAATAACTGAGGTGTATGCTGATAGTTATTTCAATACCAAAAAATCTTTGAAAGACATTCAAGGTGCATTATCTCGTATTGATACTACAGATGCTGGTAGAGAATTAATTAACCAATATCCAGATGATTACAAATCACGTGTAGTGAAGAAAAAAGTAGTTACTGGTACTGGTAAAAAGAAAAAAGTTTCTTATGTAGAAGAAACAGTAGGGCCAACAAGAACGGTTCCTGCAGAATACATCTTGAAACAAGATCTTACAGCAGCTGATGTTACTCAGTATAAAATTAAAGGATACTGGTATTTTGACAAACGTCAAAGTGAATTAAAGTACCGTTTATTGGGAATCTGCCCAGTTACTCCAGACGTTTATACAATGAACAGTGACGAAAAAGATTATATCGAATTATTTTGGATATTCTTCCCGAACTCAAGAGATGTGTTGCATGAAGCAAAAGCATTTAATGACAACAACTCGGCGCTTCCGATTTCTTTTGACCAGATTTTAAATTCTAGAAGATTCAATGCAGTTCTTTACAAAGAAGAAAACTTGTACGGCGATCGTGAGATCAAAGAATACATGAAAGACAATGCACAGAATCAATTATTAGAGTCTGAAAGAGTGAAAGAGAAAATCCGTAACTTCGAACAAGATATGTGGAACTACTAAGTAGTTGAAACATAAATAAATAATATAAAAACTCTTACTATCTTTGTAGTAAGAGTTTTTTTTATTCCTATTATCAAAGTTCTGCCTCATCTAGAAAAAAAACTCTTATGTTCTCAAGCAATTAGTGTGATTTGGGATTTAAAAAGTAAGAAAAAAACATTAATTATTATACAGTTTTTGTTTTTTATTGTAATTATTGTAAGAATATTACAATATAATAGATAATTTTGCGTTTAATAATCTGTAAATTTTTATTAAGATGAGAGTAAGAAGAATTTTTGTAACTGTTTTTTTTGTGATTGGAGGATTAGCATCTTTTGCACAATCTAATTTGCTCAATGCAAAAACGCCAGCTGAGATTGGTTTGAAAACGCCGGCACAGCTTATTTCGGATAATGATAAGCCATTGGCCTATGGTTATGTAGATGATAGAGATGTTCTAATGGGAAAAATGGTTTGGGAAATTATCGACCTTAATGAAAAGATTAATTTTCCGTTGTATTTTCCAGTCGACACTGTGAATATTGGATCTGATAGACGTTCTCTTTATGATGTATTGACTAAAGCAATGAAAGATGGTAAAATAACCGAAGTGTATTCAGATAGTTATTTTAATACCAAGAAGTCTTTAAAGGATATTCAAGGTTCATTATCTCGTATTGACACTACAGATGCCGGTCGAGAATTAATTAATCAATATCCAGATGATTTTAAAACTCGTGTTATAAAGAAAAAGGTGGTGACGGGAACGGGCAAGAATAAAAAAGTAAACTACATTGACCAAACTGTAGGCCCAACAAGAACAGTTCCTGCTGAATATATTCTGAAACAAGATCTTACTGCTGCAGATGTTAGTCAATATAAAATTAAAGGTTTTTGGTATTTCGATAAACGTCAAAGCGAATTAAAATATCGTTTGCTTGGAATTTGTCCTGTAACTCCTGATGTTTATACAATGAATAGTGATGAGAAAGATTACATCGAGTTGTTTTGGATTTTCTTTCCAAATTCAAGAGAAGTGCTGCACGAAGCAAAATCTTTTAATGACAAAAATTCTGCAATGCCGATTTCATTTGATCAAATTTTAAATTCAAGGTATTTTAACTCTATAATTTATAAAGAAGAGAATGTTTACGGAGATCGTGAAATTAAAGATTACATGAAAGATAATGCACAAAATCAGTTGTTAGAATCGGAAAGAGTCAAAGAGAAGATTCGAAATTTTGAAGAGGATATGTGGAACTACTAGCGGGTTTCGCAGCATAATAACCAAAAACTCTTGTTACCTTTGTGCAAGAGTTTTTTATTTTATTACCATGTTAGATTATTTAATCGTTGGATCGGGATTAGCAGGGATTTCTTTTGCCGAAGTTGCCCTTAAAAACAATAAATCTTTTTTAGTTATTAGTGATGAATCGCAGAATTCATCTAAAGTAGCTGGCGGTTTGTATAATCCGGTAATTTTAAAGCGTTTTAGTGAAGTTTGGGACGCACAGCATCAATTGACTTTAATGAACGATTTTTATGATCGTGTAGAAGCTAAATTGCAGACTAAATTTAATTTTAAACTGCCGATTTTAAGAAAGTTTTTTTCGATAGAAGAACAGAATAATTGGTTTGCAGCTTCGGATAAAATAAATCTCGCTCCTTTTTTATCTACAAAATTGATTTTAAAAAAATACGAAAGTATAGATTCTCCATATGATTATGGCGAAGTATTGCATACTGGATATGTAAAAACCAGTTTATTGCTCGATAAATACAAAGAGTATCTTAGAGAAAATAATTTATTATTAGAAGAAACTTTTCATAGTTCTTATATCGAATTCATTGAAGGCGGCATTCAATATAAAAACATACAGGCAAAAAACATCATTTTTGCAGAAGGTTTTGGAATGCATAAAAATCCGTTTTTTAATTACCTTCCGTTAGATGGCACAAAAGGGGAGCTTTTTATAATAAAAGCTCCTGATTTAAATCTTGATGTAATTGTAAATACGAGTGTTTTTATATTGCCTTTGAAGGATAATTTGTTTAAAGTTGGAGCAACTTATAATTGGTACGACAAAACAGATGCGCCAACCGAAGAAGGTAAAAAAGAACTCTTGGACAGAATTAAAGAAATTATTACCTGCGATTTTGAAATTGTAGAACATTTTGGCGGTGTACGCCCGACTGTGGCAGACAGAAGACCTCTTTTAGGAACTCACGAAGTTTACAAATCTATCCATATCCTTAACGGATTAGGTACGCGTGGTGTTATGCTGGGACCGGCAATGGCTCAGGCATTATTTGATTATATAGAAAATGGAGTTCCGTTAGATTCTCACGCCAATATTACTAGATTTCATAAAAGATATCTTAAAAGTCTTATTCCTGACCGGCCGTAGGATCATAAGAAACAAACATGTTAATGTATAGGTTTCTAGACAAGCGAAGCACAAAAGGAAATAAAACGATTAAAGTCACGATAATCGAAATGAAAGCCTGTTCTATTGTTGCTCCAAAAAAGACAAAAGAAACGATAAACGCAGCAATTCCTACAGCAACATTCAATCCGTAGCTCACGTACATAGCGCCGTAAAAAAAAGAAGGTTCAATTTGGTATCGAAAACCGCAATGACTGCAATTTTCGTTCATTTTTAGAACTTTACCCAAATGAAGCGGATTTGTGTCTTCGTACATGCTTTCTTTTTGGCATTTTGGACAACTTCCGGTTATAATGCTGTTTAGTTTTGATCCTTTTTGAAACATTTTTATTGTGGTTTAGAATGTAAGAAAATTACAATTAAGTAATTGTCAGTGATTTCAGTAAATGTCTTGATTTTTATTGAATTTTCCTGACTATACAAAGGTAAGAATTAAGTTTGTTTTTTTTATTTTTCTTGTTTTCTTTAAATTATATATTGAATATCTCCTGTCCTCTTTTTTTAAACTCATAAACATTTCTATAAAATACGAAATTGCAGAAAATTAGTAGTATTTTTTTCGATTTTGTTGATAAATATTTTGCTTTTTACGTGATTCCTCATTCTTTCATGGTCTGCTTTTTTGTATCATTGTATAGTTTAAGAATTTAATTTAAATATTGTAATGGCAATAAATTTACAGAAGGGACAAAAGATTGATATAGGTTTATCTAAAATTACGGTTGGACTTGGCTGGGATCCAAATGAAGGTACTGGACATGCTTTTGATTTGGATGCGTCTGCAATAATGATCAATGCAAATAGAAAGCTTTTGGGCGAAAGTTATTTTGTTTTTTATAATAATCTAACTTCTCCAGATGGTGCATTAGAACATACCGGAGATGACCCTACTGGCGGCAATAGTGATGGAGATGATGATGAAGCAATTAAAGTAGATTTAAGTAAAATTGATGCTGGTGTTGAAGAAATCCTTTTTGTGGTTACAATTGAAGATTTTGAAAGAAGAAAACAAAACTTTGGCCAGGTAAGAAATTCATATATCAGAATTGTGGATGATGCCAATGGTCAGGAAATTGCAAAATACGAATTAGGAGAAGATTTTTCTATTGAAACCGGAATTGAGTTTGGCAGATTATATAAACGAAACGGTAATTGGAAATTTGAAGCATCGGGTATTGGTTACAGAGCAGACTTGAGTTTCTTTCTAGAAAAATATTATTCTGGCGAAATAATTAAATAAGATAAGTTGAAAATAGATTATGAAAAATACCACCACCTTTCTTTTGATTTGTGGCTTACATTAATAAAATCTCATCCTGAGTTTAAACAAAAAAGGAATTTATTGTTTAAAGATTTTTTTGAAGTTGAACAGGGAATTGAAAAGGTGAATGAAGTAGTAAGACATTATGATGTCTTATGTAACAATATTAACGAAAATACAGGATTAAATTTAGATACATACGAAATATATTATTTAATTTTAGGCGGTTTGGGCGTTGATCTTAGTAAATATGGAATTGACAAGCTTTCTGAGTTTTACAATCATACCGAAGAATTGTTTTTAAATTACAAGCCTGTCTTACTATATCCTGACGTACAAAAAATGTTTGTTGATGTTACCAATAAAGGGAAATCGATTAATGTTTTGAGTAATACTGGATTTATTAAAGGTAAAACATTAAGAAAATTAATGGATTATTATGGACTTGCAGATCACCTAAAATTTCAAATCTATTCTGATGAAGTGGGATTTTCAAAACCCAACAAAGAAATTTATCAATTAGTGTTTGATGAAATTAGTAAGTATAAAAAAATAGAGAAAGAAGATGTTTTACACATCGGTGATAATGCCATCGCAGATCATAATGGAGCATTGAAATTTGGTTTTAACGCATATCTTTTAAAAATATAAAAGTGAATATAAGCTACAGTCTACATAAAATTGTTGAACAAGAGACCTGCCCTTTTAAGGAAGCAGAATACAGCCGATTTAAATTTGGAGATAAGTTATATGCAGAAAAATTTGCAGAAGACCTTTTTGATGGATTTGTCGCGCAGCATAGGGACTTAATTTTGTCGGATAAGGATATTGTTATTTTGCCAAGTCCGTACTTGTCTATTCCAACAGCATCAAATTTTTTGTGCTATTATTTTAAAAAAGAGCTTAACAGCTATTTATTTAAAAATGGAAAAAAGGCCTGTATCGAATCTAAAATTTATAGAAATCAAACGTATGTGACCGATTACGGAAATTTGGATTTTGAACAAAGAGTAAAATTGATATCGAATGATACCTATTATATCGATCGTAATTTTATTGAGGGTAAACTCTGCATTTTTGTAGATGATATTAAAATAACTGGAAGCCACGAGCATACAGTAAATAAAATTCTGAATCAGTATAATGTTAAAGGAGATTTCCTATTTGTTTATTATGCAGAATTGTCCAACAAAGAGATTCATCCAAAAATAGAAAATCATTATAATTACTTTGCTGTCAAAAATGTAGAAGATATTGTTTCTATCGTAAACGGCGAAGATTTTCAATACAATACCAGAATTGTAAAATATATATTAAGTCTTGATGATAAGCAGTTTGCCTATTTGGTTTCGAATATTTCGAGAAAAAAAAGCAACGAATTGTTTCATCTTGCGATAAGCAATAATTACCATCAGATTTTAGAATATCAAAACAACATTAACGTAATAAAAATAGATTAGATTATGGCTATTAATTTGCAGAAAGGACAAAGAGAAAATATAAACGCACCAAAATTTACAATTGGTTTAGGATGGGATACCAACAACAGCAGTACAGGGACTAGTTTTGACTTGGATGCTTCGGCTTTTATTGTTGGTGCAAACGGAAAAATATTATCTGATTCTCATTTTATATTTTACAATAATCTAAAATCTCCAGATGAATCTGTAATTCATACTGGTGATAACTTAACAGGAGATGGAGATGGAGATGACGAACAAATCAAAATTGATTTAACTAAGATTGATAGTGCTGTTAAAGAGGTTTGTATTGTAGTTACGATTCATGATGCCGAAGCTAGAAGACAAAATTTTGGACAAGTGCGTAATTCATTCATTCGTATTGTAGACGATTCTAATAATACAGAAATGGTGAAATATGAATTGGAAGAAGATTTCTCTATCGAAACTGCAGTTGAATTTGGAAGAATTTACAATAAAGACGGACAGTGGAAATTTGAAGCAATGGGTGTTGGAATGAAAGGTGGTTTACAAGATTATTTAAATAAATATAACTAAGATATGGCAATTAATTTAGAAAAAGGACAACGTATTAATCTTGAAAAAAGTAACGGTACTAAACTGGTAAACATCTGTGTAGGTGTAAATTGGGGTGCAATTGAGAAAAAAGGATTTTTTGGTACCAAAAAAGAGCCGGTAGATTTAGATGCAAGCTGTGCTGTTTACGACGACAAGAAAAACCATATTGATTCGGTAAACTTTAGAAAATTAATTTCGAGTGACCGCGCTATTAAACACAGCGGAGATGATTTAACAGGAGATTTAAATGGTGACGACGGACTGGATAATGAAGTTATTACACTAGATTTTTCTCAGTTAACGCCTTCTGCAAGTTATGTTGCATTTTTTATAAACAGCTTTAGAGGTCAGGATTTTAAAGATATTCCTTTTGCTTCTATCAGAATCTACGAAGGAACTC
This sequence comes from Flavobacterium artemisiae, assembly GCF_042678225.1. NCBI lineage: Bacteria > Pseudomonadati > Bacteroidota > Flavobacteriia > Flavobacteriales > Flavobacteriaceae > Flavobacterium > Flavobacterium artemisiae. The sequence goes on from NZ_JBHUDZ010000012.1 coordinate 1,022,333, forward strand.
CAACAAGAGTAAGCCAGGAATTTGCACGTTATGATATTGCAAATGATGCTTCTTTTGCAGGAAATGTTTCTATGGTTTTGGGTGTTTTTTACAAAAGAAACGACGAATGGAAATTTAACGCAGTTGGAGTACCAACAAACGATAAAAAATTAGAACAAACAATTGTTACAATTCAACAGAATCATTTATAATTATGTCAGAAAATCAATTAGTTACCCAAGAGAATACGGCTTTAATTGATAAAGATGGAAATGTAAACTTAGCTGTCATCACAGAAGCTGATGTTAACAATTACAAATCTATTTCGAATCAATTGAATGAGAACGACGCCAATTCTATTTTGAATTATGGTGCTGAAATTCAAAACTCTATTGCGAAACAAAGTGATACTTTCTTAACAAATGTTAGAACTTATAATTCTGGCGAAGTTGGAACTTTGATTAACGATCTGCTTACAGAATTAAACTATGTAGACGTTGACCAATTAAATCAAGGTCCGTTTAAAAGATTTGTTTCTAAAATTCCATTGCTGAACAAGTTAATTATTGACGTTAAAAAATTATTTCAGGAATACGACAGAATTACGGTTAATATTGATAAAATCAGTAATAAAGTAAAAGCCGGAATGATCAATTCTGTTAAGGATAACAGCGCGCTTCAAACAATGTTTGACGGGAATGTGAACCTCATCAAAGAAATGGAAAAACACATTATTGCAGGACAAATTCGATTTAAAGAATTGAATGAAGAACTTGCTGTAATGGAAGCAAACAGCGCACAATATCAGGATTATCAAATTTCTGACAAAAGAACTTTCATTAATCGATTAGACAAACGTCTTGCCGATATGAAAATTGTACGTTTTATCATGCTTCAGTCTTTGGCACAAATTAGAGTGGTGCAAAACAACAATACTTCTATTGCAGAAAAAGCACAGTCTATCCTGACTACAACAATGCCAGTTTGGAAAAACCAGCTGACACTTGCTGTTGCTCTTCAAAGACAAAAACAAAATATTGAAGTACAAAGAAAAGTTTCTGAAACAACGAATACCATTTTACAGAAAAACGCAGAAATGCTGAAACAAAATAGTATTGAAGTTGCCAAAGAAAACGAAAATACAATTGTATCACTTGAAACATTGAAGATGACAACAAAATCTTTGATCGATACATTGACAGAGGTAAAACAAATACACGAACAAGGCACCGAGACAAGAAGACAACTGGATGCCGGTTTACAAAGCTTAGAACAAGAACTTAAAAAAGGTGTTGTAAGCTAAGATTAATAAAAATTGAATGTTTGAAATTAGATAATGCAGGAGGAAGAGGAGAGATATCTTGAAATAATAAAAGAGAGTAAAAGAAAACTTGTGATTTTAGAATTGTTGTCCAATTTCTTTAATCACAAGGATCTTGTTGGAGTTTTGGTACGTACAAAAATCATTCATAAACTCTTTGAAAAAAATAGAACTTTAGATATTAATAAACTAGAACTCTTTCATATTCAATATACTAATAGTTTGATTGATTTATTTCAAAAACTAAAAAAATCAAAAGAGCAGCAGTATGTTTTGATTTCAGATGAGATTTATATTAATGAAGATATTTTAGTAAAATTAAAGTCAGAAATTGAGGAGACGAAGCTTTCTAAACAATTACAGCTGCACGCTCAGAATATGTCCAGAAAGATAGAAGAACTCTATCAATTGCTCGCTGCAGAAAAAGATGATTTTTTTAATTGGAATGACGTACTGTCGTTTTCAAAAAGTATTCAGGCCGAATATTATAGAGAAATCACAATTGAACAGTATGAGAAACTTTCGCAATTTAGTAAAAGCGTTTACGAAAATGCATATGCAAGATTTGAAAGAAAGCTTTTAGGACGATTGAATATTTTAAACTTTAAAATCAAATTTTTGTGCGGATTGGTTTGCAATAATGAAATAATTGAAATTTATGAATTTAGAGATTCTAATGACAAATTTGTTTTTGTAGCCAACGAAAAATCATTCTATTTCTTGAATGAAGAAGCGGTAAAAGACATTGATATTTCTAAAAATGATTCTTCAAAACAGGTTATTGTTAAAGATCTGAAGAATAAAAATGAAGCATTAAAAAGTGAACTCAGTACCATAAAAACATCTCTTCCTGAAAGCGTTTTGGAAGTATTGAGCGAATATCTGGAGAAAATTTCGTCTGTAGATTTTCTGGATGAATTACAGAATGTTGACGAACAGACAAATATTTTAAAAACAATGTTGAATATTAATATTAATTAAAAAAATAGAATGGCAATTAACTTAGAGAAAGGACAAAGACAAATTATTGATGCTCCTAAATTTACAGTAGGATTAGGTTGGGATAGTAATTCTAGCAGTACTGGAACAAGTTTTGATTTGGATGCTTCAGTTTTTTTAGTTGGAGCAAATGGAAAAATCCCAAACGATAATCATTTTGTTTATTATAATAATTTAAAATCTCCAGATGGTGCAGTTACTCACGCTGGTGATAATTTAACGGGAGACGGAGACGGAGATGATGAAAAAATATACATCGATTTGTCTACAATTTCTCCAGAAATTCATGAAATTTCTTTTGTTGTTACCATACATCACGCAGATACAAAAAGACAAAATTTTGGACAGATCAGAAATTCATTTATTAGAATTTTAGATCAGTCAAATACAGAATTGGTAAAATACGAACTTGACGAAGATTTTTCTATCGAGACGGCAGTAGAATTCGGAAGAATCTACAAAAGAAATAACGAATGGAAATTTGAAGCTGTTGGTATCGGAATGAAAGGCGGTTTACAGGATTACTTAAATAAATATAACTAATTAATTATTATTCAAAATGGCAATTAACTTAACCAAAGGACAAAAAATTGATTTAAGAAAATCTAGTGGAGAAACGTTAACAAACTTCTGTGTTGGAGTAAACTGGGGAGCAATCGAAACAAAAGGCTTTTTAGGATTATCTAAAAACGTTAAAGAAATCGACTTAGACTTAAGCTGTGTACTTATTGACGATCAAAATAAAATCTGTGATCATTTGTACTCGCCTTTATACAGAATTGAAGTTTTACAGCAATTTGGACTTCCAAAAGGAAAACTCATAACTGTAGACGGAGCTTTAAAACATACAGGAGACGATCTTGCTGGAGATACTGGAGGAGATGATGGTCTTGATAACGAAATTATTACAGTAGATTTATCTAGAGTTGATGCCAAAGTTAGCCAAATATTTTTCTTTTTGAATAATGCAGGAAACGAAGATTTCTCTCAAATTCCGTATGCTAAAATCAGAATGTACGAAGGAACGCCGACAAAAGTAAATTCAGAATTTGCTTCTTATAATGTAGCGGCAGACCGTCAATATGTAAACAAACGTTCTATCATTATGGGGAAATTATACAAACGTAATGGAGAATGGAAATTTAGTGCAATTGGTGATCCAACAAATGATACTTTTTTAGGACAAACAATTCACAAAATTGTAGAATCGTATCTATAATTGCAATTCGCGTTTGTATTGTTACCGTTTAAATTTTTGTAATTCTATTATCAATCATTTTTGCAAGGTTATATGAGAAGACTACCAGTATATTTTTTATTAGACACGTCTGGTTCCATGTACGGCGAACCAATACAAGCGCTTAATAATGCGCTGAGCGGTATGATTAATACATTACGCTCAGATGCACAAGCCTTAGATTCGTTATGGATCAGTATTATAACTTTTGACAGAGAAGTAAAAGAAATTGTGCCTTTGACAGAATTGGTTCATTTTCAACTTCCAGAAATAACCTGTCCTCAGAGCGGTCCGACCAATACTGGTGCAGGATTAGAATTTGTACTTAAAAAAGTTAAGAATGAGGTAATAAAAAGTTCTCCAACTCAAAAAGGAGATTGGAAACCCTTACTTTTTGTTTTTACAGACGGAAAACCTTCGGATATTCAGTTATATAGAGAGAAAATTGTAGAAATAAAAGCGCAGGATTTTGGTGCTGTCGTGGGCTGTGCTGCTGGTCATATGGCAAACGACAGTATTCTTAAAGAACTTACAGATAATGTGGTACATTTAGATTCTGCTGATAGTTCTACGTTAAAGCAGTTTTTTAAATGGGTTTCTGAAACAATCGAACAAGGAAACAAAAGCCAAGGAACAGGAGAAAACGTCACACTGCCTCCGCCGCCAAGCGAAATAACGGTTGTAATTTAATCTAAAAAATGCTTGACATGTTATATACATTTTCAAAAGCACTAATTCATGTAGCGACAGCAATCGACGAAGCTTATTACGAAGGAAAAGAAAATGAGCTTGAGAATATAGAACTTACTTCTGATCAAATATTAGAAACCATGAACATAGACAATCTTACGATTTGCTATAAAAGTACTGGGATCGAAAATTTTACTATCAAAAACATTGAGCAGGTTTTAAAACAAAATTATATTAAAAATGATTTTAAAATTCTGGATGTCATTGTGCGTAAAAATTGTGCGTATTTAAAAGTGATACACGGTATTCCATTCAGCGGCAGTAATAAATGTTACGGAACTTCTTTTTCGATAAATTACATGGAGCCAAATAATGGAGTCGCAGTATATGGCTTGGATACAAAAAATGCGAACGAAAAATTGGTTTTTAAAGAAATTGCAGAAGAAATTATCAGCGCAATTTCATAAAAATCTTCTTTATCATTCTTTCAAAAGCTCTTTAAAACTCCTTTAAAATGAGAAGACTACCTATATATTTTTTAATTGATATTTCAGAATCAATGGTTGGCGAACCAATTCAACAGGTTGAAGAAGGATTAGCAGCCATAATTCAGGCATTAAAAACAGATCCGCATGCTTTAGAAACTGTTTTTGTGTCGATTATAGTTTTTGCAGGTCAGCCCAAAACATTGGTTCCGTTACAAGAAATAGTTAGTTTTTATCCTCCAAAATTCCCTATCGGAAGTGGTACATCTTTGAGTAAAGGTTTAGGGCATTTAATGTTCGAATTAAGAAATAATATTGTAAAAACAACTTATGAAGTAAAAGGAGATTGGAAACCAATTGTGTTTTTATTTACAGACGGTGCTCCAACAGATGATACAAAAGCAGCTATAAATGAGTGGAAAAATAATTGGCAGCGAACGGCAAATTTAATTGCAGTTTCATTTGGAAACGAAACAGACAATCAATTGCTTGGAGAGCTGACAGAAAACGTACTTCATTTTAAAAATACTAACGCACAGTCTTACAAAGAGTTTTTCAGATGGGTTACAGATTCTATAAAAACCAGCAGTATTAGTGTCGAAAATAATTCATCAGGTTTTGAATTGGCAAAATTAGACGGCGAAACACTTTCTAAAATAGACTTGACCAAGACAGAACCAATTAAACAATATGTTGATGATAATTATGTGGTTTTAAACGGAAGATGTCAAAATACCAAAAGACCCTATTTAATGAAGTATCGCAAAACTCTTGCGCCGTCAATTTATGCAGGTGTAGAGCTGGCTTCAAAAAATTATAAATTAGTAGGCGCTTATCAGGTTGATAATTCTTATTTTGAACTGGCAGACACTACTAATTTCAATACCAAAGTTAATACAGAAGAACTTATTGGAGGTCCGACTTGCCCATGCTGCGGTAATCAAATTGCATTTGCTGTTTGTATTTGTGAAAAAATACATTGTATTGGAGACGAAGAAATCAGTACTTGTCCTTGGTGTAACAATCAAGGTTCTTACGGTTGCGGTGAAGGTGGTTTTGATGTAAATAGAACACAAGGATAATATTTATTATGGAAGAGACCAAAAGATATCTTCAATCCTTTTTATCTCAAAATAAAGTAGATATCCCAGAAAGTAAACAGCATCTTTTTGAGGATTTTATCCATAATGAATCAAATATTAATGCCGTAAAATTAATTAAGGAAAAACAGCAGATGATTATGAATAATTGGAAGTTGAAAAATCGAATTGATGACATTTTAAATCAGTCTGTTTTTCTACCAAACGGAACTGTCAATAAAACATATGAAGCAAAAATTGATTTTGAGCAATTAGAATGGCAGGATGTTGTTTTTTACGAAATTAAAAACCTAGAAGATACAGGACTTATATTTGATACAGACAAAAAAATCATTCACGGAATTCCTAAAGTTAATGGTGATTTAAAAATAAAATTCCTTTTCAAAATAAAGATAGATAAAGACGTTGAAGAATCTCCGTTAAACGAGAAAATCATCACGCTGATTATTAATCCAGATCCCAAATCATTGTGGAAAAGCATTGAAAGTGATGCAGCAGCTCCATTCAGTAAAAAAGATATTGAAGCGATTTCGGATAGATTTTTAGATAAAAAAATGGTTGCCGTTTCCAAAAGAGGAAGAAGTCACGCCAATGTCGGCGGATTTAGAGAAGACGATTTTAACGTTGCTAATTTCTCAAACGGCTGGAGTTTAATAGCCGTTTCAGATGGAGCCGGTTCTGCTTCTTTATCCAGAAAAGGTTCAAAATTAGCTTGCGAAACTGTTGTTCAATATTTTGAAGAAAATTTAGAAAAAGAAAATCTAAATGAATTTGACGAACTGCTTTATAATTATTACAATAAAACAGACGAGGAATCGATAACAAAAATAAACCATTTGGTTTATGACCTTTTATCCAAAGCAGCTCATTTTGTCAATCAAAAAATAGAAGAGTTTGCTAAAAATATAGATGAAGAAATAAATAAATTTCACGCTACCTTAATTTTTGCTCTAGTAAAAAAATATGAGTTTGGTTATGTAGTTTTGACTTTTGGAGTCGGCGATTGTCCAATTACTTTAGTTAATAAAGATCTCACGTCAGTCACATTAATGAATACGATAGATGTTGGTGAATTTGGCGGCGGAACACGATTTATTACAATGCCGGAAATTTTTCAAAATGAAAAATATGCATCACGTTTTGGTTTTAAATTATTGAATGATTTTTCATATTTGATGTTAATGACAGACGGAATTTACGATCCGAAGTTTGTTGTGGAAGCTAATCTCGAAAAAATTGAAAAATGGCAGGCGTTTTTGTCCGATTTAAATGGAAATAATGACGATAATGCCAAAGTTGATTTTAAAAATGATTCAGATATAGCAAGGCAGCTTTCTACTTGGATGGATTTTTGGAGTCCTGGAAATCATGATGACAGGACTTTAGTTATAATTTATTAAATCATGAATATAGTTACAGTACAATCCATTAACGATACCAGCAAGTCTTATCAATTTGAAGATAATGGCGAACCGATGCGTGGCGGGGTTAAAGACGTTTATTTTAGTCCAGACAAAAGATACGTTGTTGCTATTTTTAGAGAACAGCTCGATGATAACCAAAAAGAAAGACTACAACGAATAACCAATAAATATTTTGATCAAATTCAAAAAGGAGAAGCCAGTGATTTTTATATCAATGATATATTCAGATGGCCTACAGACGTGATTACGTATAAAGGCTTGACAGGAGTTATTGTACCGCTTTATAAACCTAAATTCTTCTTTAGAAAAGGATATCAAACCAGCGATTTAATTCAAGGAAAAGAAAAACACGGATTATGGTTTTCGAGTTCAAAATTTAGAAACCCGCATTATCCTTTGCGTATTGCAAATTCAGAATTAGGAGACTGGCTGAGTTATTTTCAGATTTGTGTAAACCTTACGCGCGGTGTCAAAAAAATGCACGCAATGGGTTTGTCGCATTCCGATTTATCACATAATAATGTTTTGGTAGATCCGGTTGAGAAAGCGGCCTGTATTATTGATATCGATGGTTTGGTCGTTCCCGGATTATTTCCTGCCGAGGTAATCGGAACTCCTGGTTTTATAGCTCCAGAAGTACTTGCAACAAAGCATTTACATAAAACAGATCCTGAAAGAAAACTGCCAAACAGATTAACCGATCTGCATTCGCTGCCCATTTTAATTTACATGTTTTTATTGCACAGACATCCTTTAAAAGGCGGAAAGGTTCATGATCTTGATACCGAAAAAGATGATCTGTTATCAATGGGAGAAAAGGCAATTTTTATAGAACACCCGACAGATGCAACTAACAGACCTAAAATCAATCAGGTTTCAAAATGGGATTTACCTTGGGCAGATAGCAGTAAATTGCCATATACTATTACAGGACCCTACTTAAAAGCGTTATTTGATAAAGTTTTCATAGACGGACTTCATAATCCGATGTTAAGACCAACTGCAGAAGAGTGGGAAACAGCACTTTTGAAAACTACAGATTTAATGCAGAAATGCCATAATACTTACTGCGAGCAAAAATGGTATGTTTTTGATAATACAAACAGACCAAAATGCCCTTTTTGCGGTACGCCTCATGAAGGAACATTGCCAGTTTTAGATCTGTATTATCAGTTTCAGGAAACAACTTGGAAACCCGAGAATCATAGATTGATGGTTTATAACGATCAATATTTGTTTCAATGGCATGTTAATCGTAATATTGCCAGAAATGAGAAATTAACCCCGCTGCAAAAAGTGCCGGTAGGTTATTTTACGTTCTTTAAAGACAAGTGGGTAATGGTGAATCAGAAACTAACATCTTTAAAAGATTTAACAGAAAACAAAGAAATTCCGATAGGAACAATGGTTGAACTTACACACGGGAAAAAAATACTGCTTTCTAATGAAGAAGGAGGAAGAGTAATCGTAGTAACAATGGCCAATACATAACTTTAAAAATTAACTTAATTAATATCTAAAATGAATCAACACCCAATCTTTTCGGAACATCCCGGTTTAATTGTCGTTTTCGCGATTGCAGTAGTCATTATGCTTTTACTGGATTTAGGAATCTTCAACAAAAAAAGCCACGTCGTATCAAATAAAGAAGCGATTACGTGGTCATTAGTATGGATCAGTTTAGCCATGATTTTTAGTGGTTTAGTATATCACTATGCCGGAGCAGCAAAGTTCTATGAGTTTCAATCAGCTTATTGGATAGAGAAAGCACTTTCTGTAGATAACCTATTTGTATTCATATTAGTATTTAAGTTTTTTGATGTAGCCAATCAAAACAAACATAAAGTATTGTTTTGGGGAATTATTGGAGCCTTGGTTTTAAGAGCGATATTTATATTCTCTGGAGCATTCTTAATAGAATTAACTTATTTAAACAAACTTTTAAGCCTTGCAGGAATAGAAGGATTTAAGTATGATATTAACTTGATTATGACTGCTTTTGGTTTATTCTTGGTTTATGCAGGAATCAAATCATGGTCTTCTGGTGACGATGATGACGATGAAGATTACAACAACACAAGAGGAGCAAGATTAATTAGAAAGTTTTTTAGCGTAAGCGATAAATACGACGGCGATAAATTCTTTACATTCGAAAACGGAAAAAAATTGGCAACACCGCTTTTAGTAGTTGTGGCAGTAATTGAGTTTACCGATTTGTTATTTGCAGTAGATTCTATCCCGGCAATTTTTGCAATTTCAAACGATCCGTTTATTCTTTACACCTCTAACATCTTCGCAATTTTAGGACTTAGAGCATTGTTTTTCTTATTAGACAACTTCATTCACCTGTTCAGTAAATTACAATACGGATTGGCAATTATCTTGTCATTTATCGGAATCAAAATGATCATTTCTCCATTTTACCACATCGATTCAATTTATTCGTTATTGGTAATCGGAGGCGTATTGATTATTTCAGTAATAGCATCTATTATGTTCCCTGAACCAAAAGAAGCTTAATTCAAAATTTAGCGCAAAACAAATTCCTGCGTTTATATAAACGGATTGATATTTAGTATCAATCCGTTTTTTTGTGTTTAAGAAATACAAAAGCGATTGGTTTTGAGGAGCGAAACTTCAATTAAAAGTTATACTTTTGCACTTTCAAAATCGTAATTCAAAAAGAAGCATATTCAAAAAGCTTTTACATGCGATAATTTAATAAACAACAATGGTTTAGTAAACCATTCTATTTTACAGCAATCAAGTTATGCTTAACATACACAATCTTTCTGTTTCTTTTGGAGGAACCTATTTATTTGAAGAAGTTACTTTTCGTTTAGGAGCCGGCGACCGCGTGGGTCTTGTCGGTAAAAACGGAGCCGGTAAATCTACAATGTTAAAAATGTTAGCAGGAGATTTTAAACCAGATTCTGGAGTAATTTCTCAAGAGAAAGATATCAGAATGGGATTCTTGCGTCAAGATATTGATTTTGAGCAGGGAAGAACCGTTTTGGAAGAAGCGTATGAAGCTTTTACAGAAATTAAAGTTGTAGAAAAAAAACTAGAACAAATCAATCATCAATTGGTTACCAGAAGCGATTATGAAAGTGAAGAATACGGACAGATAATCGAAGATCTTTCGGATTATACACACCGTTTTGAACTTCTTGGAGGGTATAATTATGTTGGAGATACAGAGAAAATCCTTTTAGGTTTAGGTTTCAAAAGAGAAGTTTTTAATAACCAAACCGAAACCTTTTCTGGAGGATGGAGAATGCGTATCGAATTGGCGAAATTATTATTACAGTCCAACGATGTATTGCTTCTGGATGAGCCAACCAACCACTTAGATATCGAGAGTATTATTTGGTTAGAAAACTTCCTTCGCAATTATCCTGGAGTTGTTGTAATCGTTTCGCACGATAAAATGTTCTTGGATAATGTTACCAACAGAACAATCGAAATCTCTTTAGGAAAAGCATACGACTTCAATAAACCTTATTCTCAGTATTTAGAATTGCGTCATGAAATTCGCGAAAAGCAATTAGCGACTCAAAAAAATCAGCAGAAAAAGATTGAAGAAACAGAAAAATTAATCGAGAAATTCCGTGCAAAAGCTTCAAAAGCTTCTATGGCGCAATCGTTGATTAAAAAATTAGATAAAGTAGAAAGAATCGAAGTTGACGAAGACGATAATTCTGTAATGAATATCTCTTTTCCAGTTTCTAAAGAACCAGGAAAAGTAGTAATCGAAGCAGAACATGTTACAAAAGCTTACGGCGATAAAACGATTCTTAAAGACATCAGTTTATTAGTAGAAAGAGGAAGTAAAATTGCTTTTGTCGGCCAAAACGGACAAGGAAAATCGACTTTCATTAAAGCATTGGTAAACGAATTTGAATACCAAGGAAATATCAAATTAGGACATAATGTACAATTAGGATATTTTGCTCAAAATCAAGCCGAATATTTAGACGGAGAAATCACATTGTTACAAACAATGGAAGATGCTGCAACTGACACCAACCGTATGAAAGTGCGTGATATGTTAGGTTCGTTTTTATTTCGCGGAGACGATGTAGAGAAAAAAGTAAAAGTACTTTCTGGAGGAGAACGTAACCGTCTAGCGCTTTGTAAATTGTTATTACAGCCAATCAATGTATTGCTGATGGATGAGCCAACGAACCACTTGGACATTAAATCTAAAAACGTTCTGAAGGCGGCACTTCAAAAATTCGGTGGCACTTTATTATTAGTTTCTCACGACAGGGATTTTCTTCAAGGAATGTCGAATATTGTTTACGAATTTAAAGATCAAAAAATAAAAGAATATCTTGGAGACATCAACTTCTTCTTAGAACAGCGTAATCTTGAAAATATGCGCGAGGTTGAGAAAAAAGATGTTGTAAAAACGGCTGCTCCGGTAAAAGAAGCAAGCAAAGTTTCGTACGAAGATCAGAAGAAAACAAAAGCGCTTCAGAACCGTTTAAGCAAAATCGAAAGTCAGATTCAGCAGTTAGAAAAAGACATTCAGCACAATGACAAAATGCTGGAAAGTAATTACGATAAACATATCGAAGATGCCTCTTTTTTTACAGCTTATAACAAAAAGAAAGCAGACTTAGAACAATTATTAATGGATTGGGAAATCGTTCAAGAAGAGATTGATAATTTTAAAGCTTAGTTTTTTGTTTTAAGGTTTCAACTTTCAAGTTTCAGGTTTCAAGTTTTCGCACGTAACTTGAAACCTGAAACTTGAAACAAAAAAACTACCCAATAATCCCAATAGATTTAGAATGTTCAATCGCTTGACTGCTTTCTTTAAAATAGCAAACCGAAACATTAAGACTTTCTAAATTCTGCAGTATTTTTTGAACTTCTTTTTTAGGCGAACTGCCTGTTTGTCTAATATAAACTGCAATCACAGTAACCGGGAATATCTTGCAGATTCTTTCATACAGCATCGGATCATGTTGCGAATCGTCGCCCATTAAAACATATTTTAAAGTTGGATAAAACTCTACAACATGTTTAATTTTTTCGAATTTATGATCGTGATTTCCTCTTCCGCTCATAAAAAAATCAGTGATTCCTCGTTTAATATCTTTTAAAAGAAAAACCGCTTTTGGCAATTTATGAATTCGCGTAAATTTTCTAATAAAGCGATACAAATTCCATTCACTGCTCGAAATATAGAAAAATGCATTTACCTCTTCCGTATTGGTTCTGCCTGCCGAACTCAAAGCCTGATAATGCGCAACAACATCTTTAAAAACCCTGCGGTCGTTCACATTTTTAAAAAGAAGAATATAAAGTTTTCGGAAGAAATTATTTGTATGAGAAATTAAAAAGGTATCATCAATATCCGAAATAATTCCAAGCTTGCCTTTGTGAGGTCTAATAAAGCTGCCATTACAGATTTTGGTTTCAGTTCCGTATTTTAAACTCACTTCATAAGGCATCCATCCAAAATGAGTTTCCTTTTCAAGCGGAATACAAAATTTAAAATAACCATCATCCAATGTTTTGGTGTGAATTACTTGGCCATTGTAATGAAGATAAACGTCAAAATTTTTGATCGTTTTTATTCGGAACAATTTTAGAATCGAAGTAGCATTTTTTAGCTTCCTTTTCTCAAAATCATAATTATGTTCCCTTTTTAAAACATGTCCCATTACAATTAATTCTTGTTCGTTTGCATAACCTCGATATAATTGTAAAATTGGTTTCATTAATTCCGTATATTTATGTAACTGTAATTTACTTAATATAATTGGTTTTAAAAATAAAATTTTGAAAAAGAACGTACTCTTTGTCGTAAATCCCATCTCTGGAGATTTGGACAAATCGGATTTAATAGAAGCTGTTCAAGAATTTGCAGCGACAAATCATTTTGATTTAGAAGTTTATGAAACAACTGGAAAGAATGATTTAAAAGAAATTCAAAAAATATACGATCAATACATTCCTGAACGAATAGTTGTTGCAGGCGGAGACGGAACAATCAAAATGGTCGCCGAAGCAATGGAAGAACACGATGTAATTATCGGGATTCTGCCAGCGGGTTCTGCAAACGGCCTTTCGGTAGATTTAAACCTGCCAGCCGGAATAGAAGAAAACCTTAAAATTGCCTTTTTAAATCACTATATCGAAATGGATATGATTTGCATAAACGGCAAAAAAAGCATCCATTTAAGCGATTTGGGATTGAATGCAAACTTGGTTAAAAACTACGAAAATAGCGATGTAAGAGGCTTTTGGGGATATGCATTGCAGGCTTTTACAACGTTGAAAGAATCGGAAGAACCTTTTGTAGCAACAATTTCGGCAAATAATAAAGTGGTAGAACATACTGCCAGAATGATTGTAGTGGCCAATTCGCAGAAATACGGAACAGGTGTAATTATCAATCCGAATGGCTCTATGAACGATGGAAAGTTTGAATTGGTAATCTTAAAAAGTCTCGATTTGCTTTTAATCGGAAAAATTATCACAGGAAATATGCCGATTGATTCCGACGATATTGTAATTATTTCGACAGATAAAGCAACTATTGAAACCGATTATCCTGTTAATTTTCAAATTGACGGCGAATATTGCGGCGCTCAGAAATCTTTAGAAATTCATATACTGCACAAACAAATGAAATTGGCTGTGCCTTGATTATTTAAAAGGATTTCGTTCCTGCCATTCTGTTTTTGGCTCCAAATAATTAAAAAACCTAGAAATGTTATGGTTTATTAATGCATTACTGTGCGTAATTAAACCATACATTTTTACAGGTTTTGCACCCACAGAACTTTTAATTTCAAGTGCCGTTCTGGCGAAAACAATTTCTTTAAAGCCTTTTTTGATAGAGTAGGCGATCATGTCGTACAACATGTTTAGATACAACATTTTTTCGCGTTGTACACTTTCATCATAACCTAAAAAATACGTGTCCATCGTATCTCCGTTTTTAATTAACGTATTAAAACCAATTAGTTTTTCGTCAACGAAATAACCATAGAGCAAAAAGTTTTCGCCCATAATTTCTTTGAAAAAGCTAAAATGATTTCGAGCTAGAAAAAAAGTATTAAACGGCGCATTTTTGGCTACATGAAAATACAAATCGTAGAGTACATCTTCGTATCGTTTTATATCCGACAAAGACAATTGCTGTTTCGTAATTCCTTCCGATTTTTTTCGGGCGCGTTTGTATTGATCGCGGTATTTTTTTGACAAAGCGTCGATATAATCCTGTTCGTTTTTCCAGTTTTCTCGAATTTCAAAAACCATATTTGGCTGCGTCGAAAAAGTATAGTTGTTTTTAAATTCAGCTTGCAAAGGTTTGATTTCTTCTGCAGTAAAATCTTTGACGCTCGTAATATGAACTTTTTTACCGCTTTCTTTCAACTCTTTTTTAAGCTGATTAATCGCTTTATGAAGTGTTTTTACGGCTTTAGATTCTTTGATGTTTTTATCAAAAATAAATGCATTTTGACCTGTGAGCATATTATTTCCGACAAATAATACATGCGATGCAAAATTTTTAAGTGCAAAATTTCGAACCGAAGTTTTCAGGCATTTATCGCGTTCTCCAAACGATTCTAGTTTTTCTGCAAATAAAAATTGCGTTAAAACAATTCCAACAAGTTTTGTTTCTTCAAAAAGTCCGATAAAATGACACGTCATGTTTACGGGGCAGGAATTTTCTAAAACTTCGAGATATTCACGCGTAAGAAATATATTGTCAACAGCCAGCAGATTCCATTCAGAAGGCAGCGAAGAAGTGTTTTTGTAAATCTGGAAAGAGTAAGTTGTAGTCAAAAGTGCGATGTAATTTCATCAAAATTAGATAATATTTATAATAACGAAATGGCTTTAAGTTATTATTAAGAAAAAACCCGTTTTAAGATTTAACTTCAAACGGGTTTTAAGAATTTTGATTATGCAAAAGCACAGATAATACCGCCCATCAGCGTAAGCGTAACAAGCCAGTAACCTGAGTTTACAAAAATATATTTCCAAGATTTTCTTTCAAACAAACCATTAATTCCAATTAGCGGAAACGCAAAAAATAATCCAGACATAAAGCCGTGAAGCGCACCATGTTTAAACGTTCTATAAGCCATTCCGTAATCAGCCATAAAAGCCGCAAACGATGGTTTTGCACTCTCCAGCTTCGGCGGTCCGCCAACCATTCCGATAGCTCCAGATTGATGAATGGTAAGCGACATTAAAATAACGGTAATCATTAACGAAAAAATATACGTTAATCCGAAGATTTTAAGCATATTTCCTTTTTTAAGATCTTCTTCGGTTAGATTATTTTCTCTCATCCAGATGGTTTCGAACACTTTTGGATTGTACCAAACAAAGCCAACTATCAGGGTAACAATTGCAGAAACGAATAATGCGGTAAATTTAAATTCCATAATATGAGGTTTTTAGAGTTAGTTAATTCAAATGTAATGAAAAAGCAAATAGACAGATGATTTTTTTGAACATTACACAAAAGTGTTAATTTATTTTTTGTTAACACTTTATCGACAAAATACCTGTTTTCATGTATGAATTTTCTATTTTTGTCGAGAAATTTGATGTAAGCCCCCTCATGAAAAGTCTAATCGCTTTTGTTTTAATATGTTTTTTTTCGATCCAAATTGGTGCAAAGCCAGTGTCGGAAAAAGATAAAAACGCGTTGCTTGCTTTTTATTATGCTGCAAACGGAAATGACTGGAAAATAAAGTGGGATTTATCAAAGCCCGTAACCAATTGGCACGGAGTTGAGATTGAAGACGGAAAAATAATCGGAATTTCTTTAGCGGATAATAACCTCAACGGACAAATTCCTGAAGCTTTTTTTGATTTAACGAATTTGGTAGCGATCGATCTTCATAAAAATAAGTTAGAAGGAAATTTAGCGTCTTCAGTAGGGAATTTAAAAGAGCTGGAAGTTTTAAATCTGTCTCAAAACAAATTATCAGGAAGAATTCCAACTGCTATTTCAGAATTAATAAAACTCAAAGATTTAGAGCTTTTTAAGAATGATTTTACAGGCGAATTACCGACTCAAATTGGAAAATTGAAACAGCTTGAAATTCTTGTTCTGTCTAATAATCAAATTCAAGGTGTTTTACCTGTTTCGATTTATAAAATGGATCATCTGCGGGTGCTTCTTTTAAACGGAAATAAATTATCAGGTTCACTAAACAGCGAAATTGCAAACTTTGCAGTATTGCAGAATCTAAGTTTGTTTGATAATAATTTTGAAGGAGAAATTCCGAAAGAGCTTGAAAAGTTAGCTGATTTGTCAGAAATAAATCTTTCGTATAATAAATTCAGCGGACAAGTTTCTCGAAATCTGGCGCTCTTAGATGCTTTAAATATGACCATGCTGGACAAAAGCGGGAATCCGTTTTTGCTCGAAATACATGAAGAAAATAAATTACAATAATTCCCAAAAATTAATCGTGCTTATGAATGAATTTTACTCTCGTTAACAAGTTGATTAAATATATTTAGTTAATTGCTGAAACCGTAACTTGTTACGGTTTTATGTTTTTTAGAAGGTAAATTTTCTTCAAAAAATAACATTTAATTTGGAACCTATTTTTTATGTTTGTCTAAATTTTTTATAACTTTAATATAAGTATTCGAACAAGCAAAAGCTGCTGCGTCAGCGGTATTACTAATCTTTAATAAACTAGAAATTATGACACTGCAATATCAAGGAGAACAACACGGAAAAGCTACTACTTTTACCTTAAGAATTATTGGTAATAACTTATCAAAAAGCAGTTCAAACTACCAAATCGATCTTTTGGTGGGCGATAAAAAAGTACCAACTTTTACAAGCGAAATCCATCAAAGTCTTTCTAATTGCTTAAAAGAAATCTATTTGTTTAGAAAATACAACGGAATCAAATTTGACGAATCATCAGAAAAAATTGTTTCGCTTTATGTTCCTTATGATAGAGTGTTGTTCAATTACAATAAATATGCTTTGTTTAGAGCATAATTTTCTCAAAAAATAGTATTTAAAAAGGCCATTCTAGAATGGCCTTTTTTTATGATTAAAACATTCAGAATTATTAAAAAAATAATTCAAAACACATAGAAACATAGATTTGCCTTGTCTGAAAAAGGTAATTAAAAGAAACTCGTTTCTCACACATAGCTATGTGAATTTATATAAGTGAAACGCCTTTTTAGTTCTAAAAAACTATGTTTCTATGTGTTAGAAATAATTGCGTTTAGTGGTTTAGATAGTATCTTCTTTAGATAATCGGTCTAATTCTTTCAGCAATGTCGGAAATCGAAACGCTCCAGCCATGCTTTCTACTTTTTTAAAAGCATCTTCCAGATCAATTCCGATCGAAGTAATATATAGCGGCTTTTGACTGTCGCCTCTAAATAAACTTTTTTTGTCTTTATTTAAAGAAGCAAAGTTGGTTTTGGCAACACCGATTACAGGGATTTTCGGATTTAGATTTTCGTATAAATGCCCTCCCAAGCCAAACTTTTTATCATCGTCCAAATAGACAAAACTATCTACAACTATAGCTTCAATATTCTTATTCTCAATTTTATTTAAAAGGCTTAAAATACAAGGCAGTTCTCTTCTATAGAATTCGCCTGGAATATATTCTTCTACATTCTCGATAATTTCGGTATGAACTTTATAGTTTTCCGTTTGATTCCATTCAGTAAATTCAATGCAGATTGTTTTTGCTTTTCCGTCAAAATAATACGTGTCAAAGGCTAGAATGGCTGGTTTTTCACTCATTTTTGTTTTGGTATAAAAGTATCCGCTTCGCTTAAAGTATAAGTTAATTTCGGATAGATAAAATTCATATTGTTGTTTTCCAATCCTCTTAATTGGTAAAATTCTTTTTTCTGATCTTCGTTGGCCAAGGTTAACAAATTTCCGTTAGCAAAATAAGGAAGATTGTCTTTAAAATGAATAAAGGTTTTCGATTTTCTAAAAGTCAGTCCGAGCCATTTATTGTCTTTTTCCATTTTCTTGAGACTCGGAAGCGACTCGAGAATAATTTTATGAAGATATTTTGAATTAGTCTCTAAATCAAACAAAACAATCGAATTGTGGGTTAACGGCACATCAAATTCTTCATTGCTTTCTTTGTTTTTGACTTTTAACTTTCGAATGTTCTTTTCGGTCAATGTCTCTGGATTTTCATAACAAGTAAAAAGTCCTATGTAAGAATCTTTTTCTAAATCTAAATCTTGATCCGAATGGTATTTCATAGTCGAATAATTACAGTCGTAAATTTCAATCAGAGCATTATTGAAATCCACTTTTGGCAGATATTCTTTTGCATGATTTTCGATTGCAGCATTTACAGTTTCAATAATTTGATGATGAACCGAAGAAAAATCAAAAGCAGGTATGCTGTAAATTGTGCTTGTTCTCACAATCGGAACCTCATCATTTTGCACGCGTACCAAATGATTTCCGATTCTGCCTTTTGTGACAGATTCGAACTCAGCAGAATCAAATAATTCGTCAAACAAATTCTGCTCAAACGGAAGCGTAATTTTATAAAAAAAAGGTTTGTTCACTTTGTTGAGGTTTAAAATATTGGTTTTTCGTAATCGCCGGAATTCATACTGAAATGAATTTTTCCGTATTCCATTTTCTTTTCACTAATATTTTCTTCGTAATAAGAATCTCTTAAATTAATCATCGTCTCTTCTGTCATTTGTTCTAATTTGACTAATTCGCCGTTTTCTTTAATATAAGTCTGATTATTCATAAAAATGGCTTCTAAGTTAGAACAACGCGCAACATAGCCCATTCTAACTGGAATTTGATCTGCGTTTAATACAGACGGTTTAATTTCGTGCGTATATAATCTGTTGGTAGAAAGGGGAATCAAGAAAGCAGAATTTGGATATAATGTAACGCTGAATTCTTTGTCTAAATCGGGATTTGTTACCGTATTTTTTAGTTTGAAATGCAGTCTTGTCAATCCGCTTGTTTGCTTATAACACCAATCGTAACGATCTTTTTTTGAAGGCAAAAGCTGTTCAAAATTAGATTTGTCATAAAAAGTACAAAACGCAATAAGACCGTCTTTGGGCATATCTTTTGTTTTATCCGAATGCGCTTTTATTTTAGATTTTACTTCTTTAGCATTTTCAGCACTTTTGAGTTTGTTTTCGTAAATCTGCGCTAGGACATGATTAAGTTTTGTTTCTTCTTCAAAAGTAAATTTAATAGCTTCATTAAGTGTGTTTATGATAAAATGATCGGCAGTGCGAAAATTATCTGTCGGTCCTGTAAAATTGCTGGAACACCTCAACAAACGATAATGGAATGCTTCGGCATCGTTTTCTGTTTTTTCTTTAGAAACTTCGGTTAAGTAAATACCTTTTCGTAAAGCTTTAGATTCTTTGTTGGATTCTGTTAATTCTTGAAAAGCATGTTCCGATTTTATTTTATTAAAATAATCTTCTTCAGTAAACATTTCTCTAAAATAAACTCCAGCTTTACTAATCAAAAGAGGTACTTTTCCGAGTTCGATTAAGTGAGTGTTTGAGTCAGCATTTTCAAAATTGATTGACAGCTCTTTTATGACCAATATATTGTTTCCTTTGTGTTCCAATTTTTCAATATCACCGCAGCAATAAATAATTTTGTTTTCTAAAGTAGTTTGAATTTCAGACAGATTATTTAAAACAGTTCCGCAGAAATTTTCAATTAAGTAACTCAGTTCAGAGTCAGATGCTATGTTTTCTTGTAAAACAATTAAGAAGTTTTTTGCTTTAGTAATTTTATTTTCTGCAGGTAATGTTGGTATCATTCGGCTATAGTTTTAAACAATTGAAAAGTAATATAATAGATTTAGAAAAAAAACTTTATTTAAGTGATAGTAAAGCAAGAAAAAGAATTATCGCTACAAGACCAATTATTACTGCTGGATCCATTTGATCGAAAAGAATGGGTTTGTTTTCGAAAGCAAACACAATAAAGCACATTAAAGAGATTCCAAATAACATGATGCATCCTCTTTTTCCATCACTGTTGTCTGCTGAATTACGGCATTCTATGTCAAGATAATCCCTGTCATTTTTAATAAGCGAATGAATTTCGCAAGAAGTTTCGGCGTCAAAATTTTCCATTTCTTTATTGAGAACCTGAATAGAAATAGTATCGCCAGTCTTTATTTCTTCTACTATTTCAGAACGGAGCGCGCATTTATAATCAAAGCCTTCAATTTCAAAAGTACTGTAATTTTCGGCGCATTTAAACTCAATCCATTTTCTTCCGTGTTTTCCTTTCTTTTCTTTAAAAACAGGGTTTTTAGAAATGACTAATTTTTCTATTGTAGTAAGATCAGCAGGTTTTATAACATAACTTTCGTTAATTACATTATAGAAGAAACAAGCTCCGGCAATTAAGCAAATTATGGATACGGCTAAATAATCTTTTCGTCTTTGCTGCCAAGTTTTCGGGGCTTTTTCCATAAAATATCAGTTGAAATATGGTAGTAATATAGAAAGATATTTAGATATATAAACTTAAAATTGCACAAAATCGGCGCTTATTTATTTGCATTTCGATACTCATTAGGCGTCAGACCTGTAACCTTTTTAAAGGCTTTGTAGAAAGTAGTTTTAGAGGTAAATCCTGCTTCTAGTCCAATCGTCAGCAGATTGTAGTTTTCATATTCAGAATTTAAAATCATTTCTTTTACAGCTTCTATTCGATATTTGTTAATGTAGTTTGCAAAATTATCCTCAGTAATAGTATTTACAATTTGTGAAACGTAACCTGCACTTATGCCCAATTTTTCTGCAATTACTTCGCGGGTTAACATACTGTCTGTATAAATATGTTGTTCTCGGCACAAAAATTCCAATTTTTGAAAATAAAGATTGTCGGGAGTAATAGATTCTTTGATTTCTTCTTTTATGGTATAATCATTTAAGAGCAGACTATTATCAGAAGTTACGATTTCTTTATTCAGAAAATTATAAATACCTGGCTGATCATTGGCTAGTTTAAATTTGAAGATTCCGATGTAAGTTGTCCAATGAATTAAAAATGTGCCAAATAATGCCAGACTTCTCATAATATAAGTAACATCATATTGAAAAAATAATGCAAGGATTAATGCAATGACCCAAGAAAATAATAAAACAGAAAAGATAATCCATAAAGTGGTCAGCCATTTTTTTTCCTGCAGATTTTTAGAATACTTCAAAAAACGATAAGAGTAGAGCAGCAGTAAAGGAATGAATGTTAAGGCTAGAAAAATTTCGATTTCACTCAATACCTCCAATATTTTGAGACCTAATGGCGGAATTTTATAAAAACCAAATACGTTATCAAGATCTGATGTTATATTAATGACGGCAGAAAATCCGAAAGGGAAAAACAATAATCCGATTTTGTTTTGATCTTTTAAAGTCCGGTCAACGCGCTGTATGATAAATAAAAAGAGAAAAACCGGTAAAAGAAATGCCCATTCGACATCGTCAATTAATCGTAAAAAAGGCAGTGATTCGTATGCGCCTCCAATATCCAGAACCAGATTTAGCAGCAATATTGAAAGAGTGAATATCGCGCAAGCCAAATATCTATTTGATTTACTATTGAATAAAGGCGATTTGAAAATAATTAATCCTAAAATTATTCCTTGAAAAATCGCAATATTTATAAGTGTTAGATAGATCAAAGTTATTTAAGTTTTGTTTTTGGATGTTTTACAAAACAGCAACATAAAGTCTGTTTGTCTGAATTGCGGGACGAATTTAAAAGAACTCCGAAAATTTTCTTACATCATTAAGAAATGATTAACTAAAACATTTTTTATCCTTAAAGGTGACGCATCCATCAATGCTTTTGAGTTTTCTGAACACGATAAATAAGTTCGGATTTGTGCAGTTTTAAGGTTTTGAAACCTTTCACTTTTTTAATCATTTAGTTTTGACCGATGAAAATCAACTTAATTATCTCAATCTTATATGAAATTAAATCGACTCCTTTTTACGACTGCAGTTTTGTCTGTGGCGGCTGTTCAATCGCAAACTGCTCCAAAAAAGAATCAGCTGGAATTTTCTGTGGGAAATAATTTCGGCTATTTAAAAAATCTCGAGTTTGCTCCAGTGTCTATGTATGAGTACGAAGGTTTGGTGTATAAATTAAACTACACCCACACGAGTAAAAATGAAAATTTGTTTGAAGTTAAGCTCGATTATTTGAAATCGGAATTAAAAACAAACGTATCATCCAATTTGAATAATGATTATTCAAAATTCGGAATAGGTTTTTCTTATCTCAAAAAAAATTATAACCAAGATAGACTCACTGTAAATTTAGGATTGCAGTCGCAAACCAATATATCAATTTACAATAATGAGAATGTAACTTTTAATAATGGGGATTACTATACTGTTCATCAAGAATTTGGTGTTGCAGGTAAGTTGAGTTATCAATTAAATGACAAACAATATTTATCATCAAAATTTGTTGTTCCTGTTGCGTTGTTTAGAGCTACCAATGCTGCAGGTAAATTTTACACTTTAAATAAGTTTCAGAGTGTTTTCTGGGATTTAGAGTATGGTTATAAACTTTCAAATCATTTTGATGTAAAGGCAATATACAACTTCAATTATTCCCGACTTCAGGTGCCAAGTGCTTACAGAGAACTGCAGCATCAGCTAAATCTGGGTATTAACTATAAATTTTAATCATGAAACATATCAAATTTACAATTTACACTTTTGTTGTTGTCACAGTTTTTTTATTAACGTCTTGTGCTGATATGCTAATGGGAGATGAAGGTAAGTATGATGAAGATGTATATTTGAATTACAAAACAAAAACAGTATTAGAATTACCCTTTGAAGACGATTGGTACATTGCTGCGGGAGGAAAATCTCTAGAGATAAATCATCATTTTGCTCCTAATCGCCATCAAAGATATGCGCTGGATATGTTTCATGTAATAAACAGGAGAGGAGGGATTGGAGACGGAACTAAAAATGAAGATTATTATTGTTTTGGAAAGCCTCTAAATGCTCCGGGCGACGGAAAGATTATAGCTCTTGAAAATGGTATTGATGAGAATGTTCCTGGAGTTTTAAACACAAAGAAGCCATTCGGGAATTATATTGTAATTGACCACTTGAATGGAGAATTTTCGTTTATGCTTCATTTAAAAAAGAACTCCATTATAGTAGCATTAGGAGATACTGTAATTAGAGGTCAAAAAGTTGGTCTGGCCGGAAACAGCGGTTATTCTACAGGTCCGCATTTGCATTATCATTTACAATCAACCTCATCTGTTGAAACTGGCGTCGGACTTCCGATACAATTTATAAATTACTATGCAGATGATGTTTTTACAGAAAGGGGAGAACCTATTACTTCTCAAATAGTAAGAAAAAAATAAACTGCAAACAGCATCTTGAGAAATGGATTGATCCAGAAATGATCTTCTCTGTGAATGTGATAAAAACAAAAAAGCTTCAGATTTCTCTGAAGCTTTTTTTTGTAGTCCGTGGGGGAATCGAACCCCCCTTACCAGGATGAAAACCTGGCGTCCTAACCGATAGACGAACGGACCTGCTTTGTTATTGCGGGTGCAAAGATGCAACTATTTTTGAGATGTACAAAGGATTTTAGAAAAAACTTTTTTCGATTTTACTAAAAGTATCGCATTTTGGAATTAATAAACCTTCGATAAATTGAGTTAAGTAAAATGTATTTATTTGATTAATAATTGGTTGTTTTGTCTTTATAAAATATATAATTGACTTTTTTAATTGAAAAATAATTTTGAATAAAATTTCAATTTTGTTGTTATGAAAGAATATTCTTTAGGTATTTTGTCCCTTTTTTTATTTATTCTAAAAATTTGCAAGCGTAACCAAACAAAATATACGAAGCGAAAAACAATACAGTAAATGCAAGTATAAAGACTAGAAAGTTGTTTTTGGGCTTTAAATTAATTTTGGTTAAAAAATAAAACAATATCGCTAGAATGTATGGCAAAACCAATAAACAGGCTAGTTCGAGATAAAAATTTTCAATTGTCTTTTGCTGATAGGTATTTATATTTATTAGATTTTTGTGGAAATCAATTTTTATCGCTTCCATATTTTTCCAAATAATGTGTATAGAAATGTATCTAATGACAATTGCTGTAATTATTGAAAATGATAATAATTTTAAAAACTCTTTTTTTTTATTTTGCATTTCTCTGAAGCGCTTAAAATTTCTTCTTTATTAAATAAACAATTCCTGATTTTCTGAAGGCTCTAAGAAAAAGCCATTTCAATTAAAAAGTCGTATTTCAAAGATAAAAAAATATGCGATCATGTAACTTTTAAATGTTTTTCACTAAAAATTATCTTATAATATCTGTATCAACAGGTATATAACCCAAATGTCTGCTAAGAGATAGAATCTGACCTTTATGATGATATTCGTGCGTTATAACATGTGTAAATATTTTGAAAGGTTCGGTTCTTGTTTTTTGACCATTTCTTTCATACTGAATTTCATTATCTGATTTTTCTGTTAATTCAAAAAAATCATCCATAAATTCATCTATGGATAGAAACAATTTTAGTACATCCTCAATGTTTTGATAATTTTCATAAGGACTGAAAACAATGCTTTTTTTCAAAGAGATATTTGCAATCCAAAATTCATAAGTATTTGCAATATGTACTAATAAATTTCGCATGCTTCCACCTCTTCCAAAAGAAGAATTTTCATTTATAAAGTCTTCATTTTTAATTGTTTTGCAATAATCAAAAAGAACATTCCTAGATTCTAAAACAAGATTGTATTGTTTTTTTAGATACATGATAACGTTGATTTTTAATGTTTTATAAAGTTAAGTTTTTTAAGTTAATTCCATTTAATAAAAAAAAGCTCCAGATTTTCTCCGAAGCTTTTGTCTTATTTTTAGATTGAAAAGATAAAGTTTTTCAAAATCGATATCCAGCACTTAGTCCAAATTTGGCAACAATATCATGATCTGTTTTATCTGCATTAACTAATATACTGCCATAACCAACATTTGCTTCCAAAAGAAAGCCGCTTTTACTGACCCATTTCCAGCCTCCGCCGGCACCGAGAGCAAAATTAATAACGGCGGGATTTTCGGTATATATGGAATGATCTTCCGAAGCGTATATTTTTTTGCCATCTGTTGAAGCGAGCATTCCAAATCCTTCAACAAACCAGCCTGATGCATATTTTTTACCAAAATATCTTCTGTAATATGGGGAAATTGAATAATTTAAATCTTTTTCATTCTTTGTATTGTCAAACACATAATAAAAAGAAATTCCTAGTGACGAATTATGATTTAAATGCCTTTCGTAACCCACCTGAAAGGATGCCCATATTGGAGCAAGTGCATTTAATTTAATTTCATTATTTTTCTGATAAGGATCAATTTCATTTTGTGCTTTAGCAGCATAAAAGACAAATAAAATAATAAGTAGTAAATATTTTTTTTTCATAAAATGGATTTCATTAATGTGCCGTTTCAAAAAGAAAACCCTTATTCAATAAAGAGTAAGGATTTTCATTTTATTAAGTTTTAGAAAAAGAAATAACCAACAGATACTTGAAATACTCCGTTTTTATTTTTAATAGAAGAATTATCGACGTTATTAATATTAGTCAATCCGAGATTATATCTTACGCCAAAATTAATCCCGTTCTCAAGTTTATAACCTAAACCAAAATTAACGCCGAAATCAACAGTGTTAAACGAATCTTTTACATTGGTTTTTTCGTTTTTGGCAGAAAGTAAAAATCCTACTTGCGGTCCTGCTTCAACACTAAATCCTTTTGTGATATAGTATTTTCCCATTAAAGGAATGTTGAGATAATTTAGCGCAACAATATCATCGCCGAAACTATATCCTTGACGCGAATACATTATCTCTGGTTGAAATGAAAATTTCTCAGAAAGCGGAATTTCTGATAAAATACCAACATGTTGCGATGTTACATAATCGATTTCGGTATTATCTCCGCTGACAGTTGAAAAGTTTAAACCTGCTTTAACACCAAATTTAATTTCTTGAGCATTTACATTTACAAAACCTAAAGCTGTAAAAACAGCTAGTACTAAAATTTTTTTCATAAAAATTGATTTGAATTATTGAAGTCCAAAATTGATATAAGAAAAATTAGAAAAGGTCTCAAAACCTTAAAAATGGATAAATTGATACCTATTTACGGGTGTTTTTATACTCATTAGGTGTCTGGCCAGTATGTTTTTTAAAGGCTTTGTAAAAAGTAGCTTTTGAGGTAAAGCCAGATTCTAATCCCATTGCCAGGAGATTATAATTTTCATATTCAGAGTTTGAAATCATTTTCTTAACTGCTTCAACTCGATACTGATTAATGTAATTGGCAAAATTATCTTCTGTAATTGTATTTATAATCTGCGAAAGATATCCCGCGCTTATTCCTAACTGTTCTGCTGCTTTTTCTCTGTTTAATGTGCTGTCAGTATAAATGTGCTGTTCTTTGCAAAGCAATTCTAGTTTTTGAAAATAAAGATTATCTGCCGTGATCGATTCTCTGTATTCTTCTAGTGTACTATTTTCTTCGATTAGGTTGTTTTCTATAATTTGCAGACTGGCAGGCGAAACTGCTAAATCGTTGTTTAGAAAATTATAGATGGCATCTTTGTTTTTGGCCAGTTTGTATTTGTAAATGCCTATATAAGCTGTCCAGTGCATTATAAATGTGGCTGATAAACCCAGAACGCTCATGACAGAAGAAACATCTGATTTAAAAAACCAGCCCACCAAATAAGTGGTAAGCCAGACAATTAACAGCAGAGACATACTAGTTAATAAAGTAATGACCCATTTTTTCTCTTTAGGATCCTTTAAATGCCTTATCATAAAATAAGAGTAAAGAGGTAAAAACAGAATAATGATAACGGCCAATAAGAGCTGAATCATCCTAAGTATATTGATGAGGTGCATGTAGGACTCTGGAATTTTATAAATTCCTGCTATAATGTCAAGATAGACGGCAACAGTAAGAACACTGTTATAGGCAAAAGGAATGTAATATACATACGTTTTTTGTCTGTTTTTTACCGCATCATCAATACGGTGTATAATAAACAAAAATGTAAAAACAGGTAATAAAAATATCCAATCGAAAGCCTCTATAAAATTTAATAAAGGATAAGACTTAAATACACCTTGAATTTCAAAAACATAATTTAGTAAAACAATAGAAAGTGTAAATAGTAAATAGGCCAGATATTTATTTGATTTACTATTAAATAAAGAAGACTTTAAAATAACGAATCCTAAAACTATTCCCTGAAAAATCGCAATATTTAAAAGTGTGGTATAAATCAATTTTTAAAAATAAAAGTTGTTTTTAAGATTTGCTTTGGGTTATTATGGCAATTAAGTTATTCTGGAAAACATAGTGTATTTCATACGAATTAACAGAACGAATTTATGTTAATGCGAATGATTTCCTTAACGGATTAAGAAATGATTAACTAAAATGATAATTTGCAGTGTTTTGGTTATAATGATAAAGCTCCAGATTTCTCCGAAGCTTTATTTCTTTGTAACGAAAAGGTATTTAATCCTTTAAGAGATATTTTTTAAAAAGCTTAAAAGCTGTATTTCTTTTTTAATTATTTTGATCATTAACAGGCCAAAAATCAGGAAAAAACCGAATCCGCTTATTACGATGTAAAGATAAAATCCGTTAGAGAAATTTTCTTTAAAAATAGGCAGTAGAATAGTAAAACCTGCTATGTAAATCAGATAAACTACTGGCGTAAAAATATAATGAATTTTTTTTCTCCATTGATAAAACTGTTGTGCCAGCTTGCTGTATTCGATCAATGAAACATCTGATTTTAGGTTTTTCAGCTTTTCCATACTAATCCATTCTAAAATTATACGGAATAGGAGCATCGTAATCATAATACATAATCCTACATTAAATAATGTATTTTTATAAGCACCAACCCAAATATAATACAAGATTAGTATTAATGAAGTCAGACTTAAAATTGCTCTGGTCCAAAAATGATTGCGTTTAATTTTTTTAGTGTGTGCCTCAGCTTTTTTTATAATTTCGACAGCAGCGGGTTTGGTATCAGATTCTGTCTGCTGATCCCAGATATTTTGTAGATCTTCAAATGTTTTCATTTTGTACACATTGAGTTAAACTTTTTTTGATTCTATGGATTCTAACACGAAGCGTTTCTTCGGTTATCCCGATCACTTCTGCTATTTCTTGATATTCTATTCCGTCCAAAGTCATCAAGATGATCATTTTGTTTGTTTCTTCAAGTTTCTGTATGCATTGATACATTTGTTGAAGCTGTTCGTCTTTTTGACTCGAATAGGTTTCTGAAACAGTTTGCGGTAGTATATCGGTTCTGATTTCTTTTCTTGAAGAGGACTTTCTCAAATAAAGAAGACAAGTGTTTACTGTAATCCTGTAAATCCAAGTGCTGATACTTGAGTCATTTCGAAAAGTATCTAGTTTCTCCCATACTTTTATGAAGATTTCCTGCGTTGCATCTGATGCTAACGTTGTATCTCCGCAAAAATAACCTTTACACAACCGAAATACTTTATTGTAATGTCTATTGTAGATGTCGTTAAAATGTTCTTTTTCAGCCACTTTATTTTAATTCAAGTTTTACTTTATCCATAAACCATTCGGGTTGATCGTACATCACAAAATGAGCTGCGTTTGCCGCATAATAAATTTTAACAGACGGTAAGTTTTCATACTGCGCTTTATAAGTGTTTTGTACAGTGTTCAGATCTGGATTTGTGGCAGCTAAAATTACTACCGGAATTTTAATTTTAGAAATTTCTTTTCGCAGATCCAGATTAAGCATATCAATATAACCATAAACATAAGTTTTTCTATCAGCAACACTCATCCATTCGTTTATTGTTTTCTGTTTTTCTTTGTTCAAACACATATAAGAAGTCGACTGCGAATTCATTGCATTAAACGCTTTTTTATCCATGCTCAGCATCATTTTACTTTGCGGATTGTCGTACGGAATCTTTTCTCCTTTGTAGTTCGGAATCATTAAAGCGGCGCTCGCCGGTAAAGCATCAACAATAATTAAATTTTTAAATAAATCGGGTTCCTCAGAAGCCAGCCATAAACTTAAAGTTCCGCCTAAACTATGACCAATTAAAGTCGCTTTCTTTATTTTTTTCGTTTTCACATAAGCGATCACTTCATTTTTTATAGTAGACAACCAAGGTTCTTCAATTGGAGAAACATTTCCAAACCCTGCAAAAGTAAAAATATGACATTCGTGATTTTTAGAAATTTCAGCTACCGTTTCATTCCAAACTTCTCCAGTACAGCCAAAACCAGGGAATAATAAAACAGGAGTTCCTTTTCCTTTTACCTCAACCTTAAAAGCAGTTTGCGAAAAAACAGGTTTAGAAATCAAAAGGATAAATGCAATAATTAAAATAGATTTAGTTTTCATAATGTTTGATTTTTTAAAGTTATATCCTTTTGATTCAGTGCCCTATTAATTGTTACCTCAAAAAAGCATTTTTTTTTAAAATATTTTTTTGTTGGTTTTGAGTTGTAAGGTAAGTTGTTGTAATTCAGTGCTTAATAGGCTTAAGAGAAAAGGTAAAATTTAAAATAAAAAGGAGAGGGGGAGAAAAATCGTTTTACGAAAAGTTTATTTTTGATGATTTACGAATGTCTTTTGACTTGTTTTAAATATTATATATTTGAAAATAAATAATGTTTTATTTTAGCGAAAAAACTACTGCAATGAAAAAACTCATTTTGTCGATATTATTATATTCATTTCAAATTTATGGACAAAATGCTGATTTAGAAAAAACTATAAATTTAATAATCGCAGAAATTACACCGAATAACTTTAAGTATATAAATCTTGTAGAGGAAAATTTAATTGAAAAAGAATTTGATTATAGTATTCAGAATTATCAAAAAAGAGAAATGTTAAGTAAAGATTCGCTTTTTCCTACTGAATTAATAACGACACCTCAAAAAGAAAAAAATAGAATAAGTTGGAAAACTTTTAAATTGAATAATTGCAAAATATATCCTGAGAAAGATTGTGAACGTATTGTTACAAATTCAAAATATTTTATCGAAGTAAAAAATAAATTAGAATATGATAGCATCATAAAACTAAATATTCCGAATACAGTTATTGTAATAACTAAATTGGGAGAACCTAAGGCAGCATTGAAAAGAAAAAAAGCAGTAGAAAAAGCAGAAAAGGAAGAACAAAATATGGAAGACAAATCTTATTTCAGTTTTTCAGTTCCTGTTTTTTCAGAAAATAAAAAATATTTCAGAATTACAATTTATGAAAATAAAAAAGGTAACGGAGAAGGTAGTTCAAAAATATATAAAATTGAAAATGATATATTAACAGAAATATTTGAATATAATCGATGGTCGACCTTCAGATCAATCGTAAATTAAATTTTAGACCACAATTATTGCAAACGATTTTGGCAATTGGTTTAATAGTAATGTATTTGGTTAGGATCTAATTTTCATATTCTTTTCATATTTTATATTTCCACTTAAATGATCAGTATCGAAAAAAAGTTGCCAATCTGCGATCTTTGACCATCTTTTAGAATTAAAAACATCTAGAAATGAGAATTTATTTAATTTCCTTAATAAATCTTTCTCTGTAAATTTTTCCTTTAAACCGATTATTAATGAGAAATTAAATAGAATGAATAACTCATATAATGTATGTTCATTATTAATAAAATCCTCTTTACTTATTATAATGTAATATTCAAGATAAGATGTTTTTTCTTTTTGGAGAAAAGTATGTTTTTCTAATATTCTAAAGATTTTGTCGAACGAGGATTGATATTTTGTCGCTCCTATATAGTTTTTATATCCCAAATTTTCAGAAGAAACTATAATCAATAAATCATCTGAATGAACATGATCTTTTAAAAAGAAGTATTTTTTATTTTCTAAATATACTTCTAAGTCTAAAATCGTGAAGGCATCCTTTATTATTGAATAATTTTTGAAATTAGATATTTTAGTTGATGTTATTTTGATATTATCTGTTAGCTTCATTAGAATTTTCAGTTTTGTAATGCTTGTACAGAGATTTTTAGAATAGGAATGAAAAAAGCAAATATAAAAAAAGCTCCAGATTTCTCTGAAGCTTTGGTCTTAGTAGCGGGAAGCATTCAATTATCTAACCAGATTTTCGTGGATTATTATAATATTTTAAAATGCGCATCTTGATTTTTCTCATGATGTTGTTTGCATAGCCACTCATATAAATGCCAAAAATCATCAATCAAATTAAAGGTCTTTTGATAATTCATAGTGAAAATATATATATATATTTGAAAGTAAATAATATGTGAAATTTAATACACATATCTGCCCCAAATTGTATCGCTTTGTGTGATTTTGTCACACAAGTTATAAGCCATTTCAAGAACGATTAAAAGACATTTATGGTAAGAAAAAATGATTTAATAATAAAATTCATTTCGGAAAATGAAACCAACGAGCTACTTCCTGCTTATTTTGATAAAT
The DNA here is from genome assembly GCF_042678225.1 of Flavobacterium artemisiae. Lineage (NCBI taxonomy): Bacteria > Pseudomonadati > Bacteroidota > Flavobacteriia > Flavobacteriales > Flavobacteriaceae > Flavobacterium > Flavobacterium artemisiae. Next base: position 1,054,154 of record NZ_JBHUDZ010000012.1, read on the forward strand.
GTTATGAAAATTTAAAAGACTTAAACAAAAGCGAGGAAAAATTTACTATTGGTTTGGTGCTATTAATTTTTCTGCATATTATTTTTAGTAAAGACAGTATAGAATCTTTCACTATTGGCCCAATAAGTATAAAAGATATTTCTATTATACCGAAGCTTCTTCCAATTTTAACTACTTATGTTTTGTTTAATATGTATGCTATTGAGAAACATAAAGCTAATGTAATCAATGCAATAAAGATCTATTCATACACATTTTATAAACAAGATTATTCATCCGAACATTTAAAAAAAATAAGAACTACATTTATAACCAGACTGTACCTCCCATTTTCATTTTCAGTTGTAATTAGCTCATTACTTGATGAAAAACCAAGTTTAATAAAATCAATAATGGGCTTCATAATTTTATTACCAACAATAATTCTTGGATTATTACCTTTTTATTTCTTTTACCAAATGTTGAAAACTATATTCTATCAATATTACGATGATTCATTAGGTTTTTATTCTTTTTGGGTTAGTCTTTGGGTTTTTATCTTGATAATCTTCTATATTATTTCTGAAACTATATCTGAAAACAAAGCTGATAAAAAAAAATTATTCTAAAAATTAAAGATAAGATGATAGATAATGGAAATATAGTTTTGTATTTGGGAAGATTCGACAACACAAATAATTGGCTTAATTTAGTCCTAAACCGCTGTAGTACCAAAACATTAGTAGTTATTTAATAAAGTATAGAGCTAAAATGAAACTTGAAGAAGCAAATATCGACATTGATTGTGTAAAAGAAATAGGAGAGCAATTAAATTCAGACTATCTAAAAATTATACATACTAAATATTGCGCTTCTGTGGAGCAAATCTTAACGATGATTTCAAGTCCGTTAATTTTAATGACATTTGCTATGGCTAAAGTCAAAGAAGACCACTTATCCATTCAAAGCGCGGTAAAACTTGGTTTTTTAGTTAACAATCCACCAAAAGACCCTAAAGAAACAGCAAAAAAATTAGTCGATTTTTTTGAAGAAGAATTAAAAAAAGAAAATGAGAATAATGTTGAGGATGCTCAAAAGGAATCCAATAAACTTTACGAAAAAAGTGAAGAGATTAGAAATTGCTTTAATAATATTGGCTTAAATGCTGTCGTAAATTCTTGGACATTGTTTGAAGCATATATGAAAGATATTTGGATAAAAACCTTAAACAACAAACCAGACTTACTAAATAACAAAATTATTAATGCAAAAAGTAATAGTGAAAACGGAGCAAGTAGTAAAACGATTCCTCTAAACTTATTATCAAAATATAATTATAATGTTTCAAATCATTTAGGAGAAATCTTATCTAACAAATATGATTTCACAGGAGTTGAAGGAATAAAAAAAGCCTATAAAGATTTATTTGACCTTAATGATTCTGAAATATTATTTCTTGAAAAAGTAAAATTAATACAACTCGAAATATGTCGACATATTATTGTACATAATGCCGGAATTATAGATAGTAGATATTTAGCAAGAAGTAAAAGAGCTAATGAAACTATTAATGAAAATTTAAAATTAGACATAATTGAAATAAGTGAAATGATAAATTATTCAATAGAATCTGTTAAGTCGATTTTAATATTAGTTGATGACAAAATAGACAATCGCTAAAAGCATCTAACAACCGTTACAAGTAATTTTGCGCATTAGGGTTAATTTGAAGGTGGTTTTGTATTTGGATGATTTGGTAAATCCCAAGAACGAGCTTAATTTAGTCCGAAACCCGCTGTAGCCCCCAAAACGTTATGCTATGTTACAATAGAATAATAAACATTATACAATCTAAGTTAACAACGAAAAATTGAATCTCAAAAAAAATGATATGACAAATTGGCTAGAAATGGATTATAGAGTTGAAAGTTTGACTTTAATAATAAATGGACTTGAAAATTCAATTCAAACAATAGTTAATAAAAATAAAGAATTTGATTGGTATGATGGAATTTGGATGAGAGAAGAAAGCGAACCAATTTATGGACTCGCTTTTATTGCTTTTCAAAATTATATAAATGGCAGTATAAATGATTTATTTGACAAGCCTGAAAATAAAGTGCAATATTATAAAAGAGACAATAAGCATAAAGATTTTGAAAGAACTCGTATTGAATTAATAATTGGACTTGCTAATTACTACAAGCATAAAGATGCAAAATTTCATAATGGAACAGCTGAAATATTAAAATCATTTAATTTAGATATTAATAGTGAGAACGTCATAGATGATTCTCCAATTTTTGAAGGTTTAGAAATTCTTAATTATGAATGGAACCTATTTGAAATCAAAAAAATAGTTACAGATTATAGAAAAAAACTTTTAGAGATCGCAACATAAAACCCAGCATACAACAGCTCCTAAAATAGATTGCGCAATAGGCTTAATAGAAAGCTGGTTTTGTATTTGGAGATTTGGCAAATCCCAAAAAAAAGGGCTTGATTTAGTTTCAAACCAGCTGTGCCAGCACGTTACCAACAATCACCAAAAGCCGAAATATAACACAAATTATAATTTAAACAGTAGAAAATGTCAGATGATATAAGAAGGGTTGTTTATTATTCAAATAATGATTTAGGCAGTAGAAGAAATTTAGAGAATGCAGAAAAAATTATTCAATTATTCGATAAGAATAACTCCTTTACCATAAATGATTTACTAGAATTATATAACATTCAATTATACTTTAAAAACAATCTGCGTTTACCTACTTGGTCTGATGAACAATATCAAAAATATAAAACTATAACAAGCAATTTTTGGGAGTTAATAAAAAGCTTTTTTTTATCAATTGATAACTCAAATTTCACTCAAATTTTCACAGAAATAAATTTCCAGTATACTCATAATTTTTTAGAATTATTCAACAAATTAAATGTATTTAAAAAAGTTGATTCTAGTTTAATTTCAGCTTTATTGGTTTCTAAAAAGTATATATTCCAAGAACTTTTATATAATCAAGAATTAGTAAATTACTATTCAAAGGAAATTGTGGAGCATTTCGAAAAAAATCCCGAAACTGCTGAAATAATTTTATCTCACTTTGAGGAAATTTCCTTTAGTGAGAAGAAAAAAATTTACATACCTAAAATCTTTTCTTTTGATAAAATTGAAACATTGATCAACCGATACATTTCACTTCCGGAACCAAATTTAAATTACATTAATCTTATTGTAAATTCTCAAAATTTAAAACTTGATTTTAAGACAAAATTTAGAGCTTCTAAAAAAGAACGTGAAATTACAAAATCATTTTTCAAGGAGAATAATGGAATATCATATGGTGTTGAAATTGGAATTTCAGGAGAACAATCAGAGCCTAAAACATTAAAACACGATGAAGTAAACAATAGATTAATTTATACCTATAGCAGAAATTATCTTGATAATGCAAGAGATTTTTTTTCGATATTCAAAAACTTCACTTTCTTATTTGAATATGCCAACTTTCAAGGTTGTATGAATTTAGTGCAACGAAATTGTGAGATGGGCACTATGGATAAGATTTTTATGCGTTCAAAAGGAGAATTTTTAAAATATATAAAATTTAATCAAAAAGAACTTCTCTCTAATGGACAATTTGCTATATATAAGCATTACTTAAGAAATAACAATGTTGACATTGAAGATGTTATTTCTTTTGTCGTTGTGGAAACACTACAAAAAGTCTATGGAATTGAAAAACTAAAAATTTCACTACCCTCAAAAGAAACTGAATTTTTTGAAAAGGTACGTATTCTAGCACCTGAATTAGAATTTCTATTAAAACAATATAATGCATTTATTGAAGACGGAAAGATAGATTTTGAATTATTACGATTTAACTCATCTCCTATCTATTTCAGCAAACTAAAAAGCAAAGTAGAGATTAAATATGTATATCCAAAAGGCGAAAATATTTATCGCATAAAAAATGGTTTGTTTTCCACACAATCATCTTTAACCTATATTGATCCCTTTAAGAATAAATATAGCCATCTGTATGAACTCCTTTTAAAAGAAAATATCACTTATGATTTATTTGAAGGTTTTCAACAACGTGAAATTGATTATTTATTAGAGAAAAAAATCATCTTTTTTGATATCAATAACTTTATTAGAGTTGATCAAATTATGTCTCTTATATTTAGTTTATTTCATTATCAAGAGGTTATAAGTTTTTGGCATTTTCCTTTAGAAATGCGAAATATTTTAATTGAGTTCGAAAAGCAGAATGAAGTAATATTTGAAAATTGTTTGTTTACTCGAGAAGAAATACGCTATTTAAACTATAATTTGAACAAAAAAGAATTTTCCAACGGTTTAGATTTACGAAATAAATATATTCACGGTTCAAACTCTGAATCAAAAGATGTTCAAGAAAATGATTATAATGTACTTTTGAAAATTTTGATATTAATTCTTATAAAAATTCAAGACGATATATTAATTAGTAAAGTAGAAAACTGAAAATAATAACTGCTAGTAGCAGTTATTATAACGGATTTGGGCAATTTGCTTAATAGAAAGTTTGTTTTGTATTTGAATGATTTGGTAAATCCGAAGAATGGGCTTAATTTAGTCCCAAACCCGTTGTAGTAGTGGAACGTTACCATCAAGCATAAAAATAAACGGAGAATTAAAAATTTATATCTGTAAATTTAATGAACGAAATAATTTCGCCAAAATACCAAATGAAACTTGTGAAATCCGTTCACGATGCTATTTGGGAGGAATATAAATCATACAAAGAAGTTAGTTTGTACATTAGTAAATGGTACGAGGGAGATCAATGGAATAATAATTGGGAAAACTTCCATATATACCAAAAAGACAACGGGGAAATTGACTTATTAAGTACTTTACACTCAATGATTGGAAGCGACATATTAAAAATAGCTATTGATATGGGAGTTGAGACGCCAGATTTTATTCCATCAATTCCAACATTCAAAAATGAATTGAAATCGGATTTCAAAATTGCTTATGATACTTTTACAAAAGCTTTTAAACAAATCGAAATAGATCCAGGTCTTGCAATTGGTTTAGCAAATTCAGCGTTAGAAAGTATTATAAAGGAAATTTTAAAAGATGAGCGAATAAGTAGTAAAGTCAAGGGAACTGAAACACTTTATAAATTGACTACAATAGTTTTAAAAGAATTTAATATTCTTGACGATAATCATCCTGTAGAACTAAAAACTATTGGGAGTGCACTTTTGTCTATAAATCAATCAATTGAAAAATTAAGAAGCGAAAAAACTAATTTCCATGGGAAAACATCGGATGATTATTTAATAAATGATACAGTTTTTACATATTTTGTAATTAATTCAGTCGCAACTGTTGGACTTTTTCTAAACTCATATTTTAAAACAAAATTTCCTAAACCGATAGAAATAAAAGAAGAAACTGACGATTTGCCCTTTTAGATTTTATAGAAAGAAAAAACCAGCCGGTAATTGCTACTATAACAGATTGGAGCAATAGATATAAGGAAAGTTGGTTTTGAATTTAGGATGATTGGCAATTCCTAAAATGGACATAATTTAAACAAACCCGTTTTAATACAAGAACGTTACCAGTAATTTTGAAACCATCTAAAGCTGTATTATGAAGCAATTAGTATTCTTGTTTTTTATTATTTTTGTTAAATTTGGGTTTGCGCAACAAACCGAATTTAGATTTTCAGAAGAAGGACTAACAGATTTCTTAGTGGTAGAATGTGAAAATAAAACTCAATCTCAACTATATAAGAAAACAATTGATTGGATAGCGGTAACGTATAATACTCCAATGGCAGTGCAAAAAGCTCAGATAGAAAATGAATATATAAGAATTGAAGGATCCGCCAAAGACCTTCTTGGTAGCGGTACAAAATATCAGATTGAAATCTCATTTAAAGACGGAAAATATAAATTTGATATAACACAAATTCAATTTTGGAATGAGCTTGATAATTTCTTACTTGGTGGCTCAGAGCCAATTTGGAAAGACTTTGAAATGACCCATACAAATAGGTATGTCGATAAAAAGGGACAGATTAAAGGTCGGTATAAATCCACATGTGAGAAAGTAATTAATTATTTCAATACTTTAAATCTAAGTTTAAAAGTTTTTTTGCTGAGTGAACAAATTCCAAGTAAGAATAAAGATTGGTAAAAAGACAACTTTTACCAGCCTGTCACCGCAATTGCGAAGGTCTCTGTAATTGACGATTCATTTTCACGACGAAATTCTATTTTAGAATAGGGAACTCTGTCTGCTTTGACTCGCGACTACTTTTGTTTATTAAAAATGAAGTGATTATGGAATATAATGGAGAAAAAAACTGGGTTTATTTCGTATGATAGAGAAGGACGAAGATTTAAAGAATACTTAAAAGAACTAGCTAAAAAGAGCTATAACAAACTGATTTAGGCAATTCACTTAAGAAAGTGGTTTAGTATTTGGTAATTGAAAGAACTTAAAAATGGGGGCTTAATTAAATCACTGTAGTACAAGAACGTTATTAGAAATAGAAAATCGTGAAAAAAAGAATAAATTATTATTATTTACCACAAGAATATTGGAAAAAACACGATTACTGTGAGTTTCTAATCAATCAAGTTGAAGATTTATTACTGAATAAAGTGTTTAAAGATTTAAATACTCAAACTATAACTTTTCCAGACGAATTCATGGAAGCTCTACAAGATATTGATGATGAGCAAAATCATATATTCGATTTTCTTGAAAAACACAAGTTCAACGATGAACTTACCCATATTGTCAGATGTCATTTATTAAGTGCTTTAATAAGAGAAACTTGCTACTCAATACAAGAAAGTTTACTTTGCTCATTGAAAATGAGACTGACTGTTAGTTTTACCCTTTTAAGAAAACCTTTTCTTGAAATTCTAATAGTACTTATGCGAATGCTAAATGAAACAGATTTTATTGAAAAATTTAATTATCAAGATAATTTTGACCCAATAAAAACGACACCTGAACAAAAAAGAAGATTAATCGCAAATACAAATAAATTCTTCTTTGAAAAATATAATTGTGAGGATTTATTCGAATGTATTTTTGATAAAGACGAAATTGAAAGTATTTTTAATATTACCAATAATGCTATTCATTTATTTACAGATCGAAACCCGAAAAATAAAACTGAAAAACAGAATTTAAATTTTATTTTTAGTGATTATCAAAACACCGATTCACAATGGGAGTATATCTATTTTACACTACCTATGATACTAAATTTTTTAACGGACTTAATTGATTTGTTAGTATTGAAATGTACTCCCGTAGAACAAAAGGTATTTACTTTAAGGATGCAAAAGAGAGACAGATTAAGAAGATTAAATAATGTCTGCTAACACTTATTTTAAGGGGTTTAGGTAATTGGTATAATGCAAATTAATTATAAAACTTAACCTGACGTTTTTTAAGGATCCTCTAATAATATTTTATTAAGTCGTGAGTTGATTCAAACGGCTTATCCACCACGAAAAGATATAATAAAATAGAAGTATTTACGACCCTGTTTAGAAAATATTTCTGTATTATTTAAAGATTTCAATTAGGGAATTGTGCGAGATCTTTTCAATTAAAAATCTAGGTATGTTTTAAATATTCTTATATTGCTTTCATAAAAAATAAATTATTGCAATTAAATATAGGAAATGCGAAAATTCGTCGAAAAAAAAGGAAAATATGTTATTAAATTACCAGAAGATTGGTTTCATAAAAATGCTTTGTATGATGCCAAAGAAAGTGACCCAAACAGTTTTGAATTAGTAGAAGAATCAGTCGGTACATTTCAAATTAATGTAATAGATATAGCTAAAGGAAAAATACCAGATTTAATAAAAAATAATAATATCCAAAATCAAGAATACGGAAAATCTAATTTAGATATTGTTGAACGTTTTATTGAAATGGATAAATTTGGAATGTATATGTGGTTTGTCAGAGTTGAGGATAATTTTGTTATTTCAAAATACATATATGATGTTGAAAGAAAAAATGATGAAAAAGTAAAGCTTGAAATTGAAAAAGCAAAAGAATCTCTTAAATCGTTAATTTTTGTTCCAGCTGAGATTAGAGAACAAATACTCATTCATTATCAATTTGACAAATTTATGTTCTCTTTAGCTAGCGCCGGAGATTTAATATCTCGAGCATATAAATCGACAAATCCAATTGAATTAGTGATATTACTAGCAAATCAAATTGATGCTTTATTAAGATTGTGCTTAATACTTCATAATCAAATTGAAACTAAAACAAAAGAAATAGATATAAAATTAATTTCACAAAGAGATGAAGATAAGGTTGTGATGGAAAAAAGTATTTATAAAATGACTTTTGAAAAAGGGATAATTACCAAAGAGTTACACGATGAATTACATAATCTTTATAATAAACGTAATAAAGTGGTTCATAGGTATATAATTAGTGACTTAACGACAAAAGATGTTTATGAAATTTCTATTGATTATAGCCTAATGGAAAAGAAAATTGGTGATATTGTAAAGTTTTATGAAAAAGAACAACATGATAATAAAATTGGAATGTATGGAAAAGGTGATTCTCCAAGCCGTGCTATGACTCAGGATGAAAGAACGATACTTCAATTGATGATTGATGAAAAGCATTCTCATTATAGTTTTATTACTAAGGAGAAATAACTGTAAAGAAAATCAGTTAAAAGATTTGATTTTTTTTGATTTGATTAAAGTTGGTTTTGTATTTATGCTCTTTATGACAAAATCAATATTTAAATAAAACTCATCTGAACGTCGCATAGCCATAAGACGTAAAGTGTAATTTCTAACAGAACAGAAAAGTAATACTCAATTAATAAGATAAATGAAAGAAGAAACTATTTATATAGACAAGCCTCAAGAAAGTTTAGATGAAATTCAAAAACTAATAGGAATAGTATATGAAGGTTTTATGGCTCTTGCTATGGATTATGGTTATCATATAAATAATGTTTTTGGGCAATCAAAAGATGGAAAGCACGAAATTTATGAATTAAGAGATAGTATAAACTATAGAATTAAAAGTGCAAATTTACATTTTTATCTATTACTTGTAAGAAAGCTTGAAATTGAAAATCGATTTGCAAATATGCTCAAAGAAAAGCCATCAGTGTTCAATGGTTTTATTATGGGAAATCCTCATTTTGATATGGCAAGTGATGAAATCATGGCTTTGTATGATAGTATAATATTTCATCTTTCTTCTTGCTTTGACTATTTAGCAATGCTTACGCAATTTATATTTGGTAAAAACCCCGAAACAAAATTGCAGTGGATTACTTTAGTTAAACATTGTCACAATAGAGAAAGTGAATTTGGGAAAAGAAAATTTGTTGAGAATATTAAACAGATTGATGCAGATTTTGTAAGCAAGTTTAATGATTATAGAGCAGAATTAATACATAGAAAGAAGTCGACATCATTTGCTGACGTTTCTTGGCAATTAAACTCTGGTAAAGTAATTACCAAATTTCTATGCTCGGATAAAATTAAAACTAATCTTAAAAAGATTATTGACAAAGACTTAAATTACTGTGTCACCTACGCTTCATCTGAATTAATAAAACAAACTCTGCTAAAAATTGCATATGTTTTAAACGGAATGCACGATGAATTCAGAGAAAACTATGTTCAGCATTCTCCAGTTATGAATAATGGTGGCTTTCAAATTATTTCAATGAATTCAGAAACGAAATTTGCAGAATCGCCTGCTATAGGTTTTTGGGAAAAGTTTATGGAATACAAAAAGTTTAATTCAAAATCATAAACAATAGCTTCTGTCAGCCGTTTGCCATTATTTATCAGATCGAATTAGTATAAAAAAACTCAAAGACTGAAATAAAATTTAATCACTAATAAATTATCAAAAGGATACAATTAAATGATAACTATAACTTATACTAAAGATGTTTAATGAATTATTAGAGATTATTGAATTAACAAAGATAAAGGAGTTTAAAACAGATATAACCTATGAACAGATTTTCCAAGCTAAAGAGATTATAAAAAAAGCACCTGAATCATCACAGCATTTATTTCTTATCCTTTGTGCAATGAACTTAATAAATGCGGCTATAAAAACAAAAAAATTTAAGGATGAAATACATTATGGCATGCTTAAACCAAAAGTTTCAGGGCTTTTAATGACAATATTAGATATTAATACGATAAACCTAGATGTTGAATTTTATATAGATAAATTAAAACAATGTGCATACATAGAGATTTACGACTTACAATTTGGCTTTCATAATATAACAATTTATAAAGAACTTGAAGATTTTATCAATTCTCCACTAAATAAAGCAAAAATATGGAAGGAAGTTCCTTTACAAAAAATTGCAGGGGAATTATTTGATTATGCAATTAAAAAGAATTAAAAATGAAGAATTAAGGTAAGTTAAATTTCATTATAATCATTTTTAATTGAAAAAAAGGTTTCAACTTAATTAAAAAGTCATACCCAGTTATTTTAGAACTTACACACTTTTAGGACAGTGTCATAGCCTTAGAAAGTTGAACCGCTATTTGCAGACAATTATGAAAAACTGTACTCTTTGTCAAGAACGCATAGCTGATAAATTAAATTCGCACATAATTCCAAAATTTATGTGCAAAAGGTTATTTGAGAATTCAAATCCAAGACATTCTATTCAACTATCAAAAGACGGAAAACAGTTTAAACTTCAAGATGTTCCCAAAGAGAATAATATTTTTTGTAAGCAATGTGAAAACCGATTTGAGAAGCTTGAAACATACTTTTCACGGGTATTAATTGAAATTAATTCACTCCAAAATGCAGTTAGAAAATATGAAATTGAATTGACGGATAATCAAGATGTTTTAAGTTGCAACGACATAACTCCATCCTTATTTCATTTATTCTTTTACTCTCTCTTGTGGAGGGCTTCTATTTCAAAACATATTTTATTTGACACTTTTAAAATTGGTACTGAAGTCCAAGAAGAACTTCGAATATTTTTAAATGAGAACCTTTTTGATACGCAAAAAGATTTATTATTAAATGCAAAAACGATAACTAAAATTCCAATCTATCATACTTGTTTTATAAAACCGAAAAATAATACTCGTGGAATTTTCAGTGCCTATAATTTTGCTCCAAATGCCTATGCTATCTATACCGTAGATTATGCACTTTTTTTCTACACAAAAGAAGATGATTGTATGCCTGCCCACAAATTATATGGAAATATAAGTAATGAAATAATCAAGGTTGTTTTAGCAAATGATGAGAATTGGAAGGTTTTAAATAATTCAGTTGTTAAAAACATGCTAGATTATCAAACCCCCAGATAAGATCTTTTTTGTCAAGATTGGTATTATATTCTCAACTGGAAATATATGTATCTTTACAACTTAGCAATAATTTTCGATTGCACAAAGTCTTGGAAGGTTATAATAAAGAAGGTGACTATTTTAAATATATGAAGATCCAAATGAAAAATTTTTTGTGGTTTACACATACTAATATCGACTGCTCGGCAAGAAGTGATTTTTCCTTTGATCTAACACCATATATAGAAGTTTTCATCAAGAAAGAATTGTGGAGAAAGAAAAGATATCGAACTGAATATAATTTTGAATTTGAAAAAGAAAATTTAGAAAATTTAAAATCTATTAAAATTAATTTTCACATAAAAGCTTCGCCTTATTCAAATTGTCATGAATATGAATTAATTTTAGAAAAGTACTTCCCACTAAAAAAAATTGAACGACTTAAAATAATTTCTTCTGGGATTTCAGATGCGTCTCGCATTGCAGTTATTGAAGCTCAATTCAAATCAAAAAAAATTCTACGTAGAAATTTAAAATATTTAGAAGAGAAAAATTATGAAAAAGTATTAGACCAATTAGATAATGAAAATCATGAATCTTGGGAGGAGTCAAACAAACTAAAATCTATTATTTCCGAATTTATTCAGTTTTTGACTTTCAATTTACACCTCAATTTCTTAACTCATCGATATTCGTTTAGTTTTACAGATAAGCCAAATCCATCTGGCTTTTCCTTAATTAATAAAAACAATAATTATTTTTATGAAACAGATAGGATGGAAATGCTTTCACATTATATAAAGTATGAAAGAGAAACTGATGAACTTGACTCATTAATGAGGAAGACTTCACAGTTTTGGACGAGGGATATAAATTCGATTCACTTTTTCATGGAAGCGTTAAAAAGTAACTATATTACTTCAAATAACTTTATTAAGCTGGTGTTTACATTAGAAACTTTTTTTGGACAAAATGTATCGAACGACTATGTTTCTCTTGTCATTCCGTTAATTATTTCCGACAACATTAGTGATATGAAAAAATTTAGAGAAATAATAAGAAAGAGTTTCAATCTAAGAAATCAAATTGTTCATGGCAACACTCTTGTTGACTTTAATTCTTCAGCAAAACCATATTTTAATGATATAAGAAATGACGAACTTTTTTTTGAATTAAAAAACGTAATTATTAACATTTTTCATTTTTACATAAAAAAAGATTTGTATCTGAAAAAACAGAATGTACATATAAATCATGAACTTATATTTCAGTTATTACCCAAAGGAATATATTAACCGAATATGATTTTCACTCTAGAAGTCCGTTTAATAAGATTTCACGTAGAAATAAAAATATTATAAGCCGAAATTATTATATTAGACAATGTAATTATGAGCTATAGCTACAATACACCTGAACAAGCAATAATTTCGTTAGAAAATGCATTTTCTAACAAGGATATTGTAAATGTGGTCGCTTCTAAAAATTTTGAAGCTGAAGCAAAAATAGTTTTGCAAAGAACAAATGTGGAGCTAAATGAAGAGACTATTGATTTGACTGCTAAATTACTTGAGCTATCACTTGTTGAGTATATTCTAAATAATGGGTTTCCTGATTTTTCTATGGTAAAAAGGCAATTTTCTGAATTAAGTGAAATAGATAATGATTTGTATTTCATCGAGGAAACATTAATTTATGAGGATGGTAAAACCTACAGCAATATAATTTTTCTAACAGTTGAGGATAATAAATGGAAAGTAGCTATGAATGAGGAAAAATAATTGTTGAAATTACTCATATAATTTTCCAAAAATACGCCAAACAAAAAATGTCAAAGATGTCAATAAATAAAACGCATAGTGCCAAAAGAAAAAATTTTATACATTTAAAATTATTAAAAACGGCATATAAGGAACTTAAATATTTATATCTAAAAAATATGGAAAGTTGCTATTCAGGAACTTTCCATATTGTTTAATTGTTCCAATATTCGTTTTTTATTCTCATTACTTCATTAACAAGTCGATTTCTTTCATCTTTATCAATTAGTCCAAACATAATACGGTCATCTAGTATCTGTATTACATTTATTGTTTGTTTATCAAATTCCTTTAAAAGTTCTTCTGCTTCTTCTACTTTTCTTACTACATTTTTATCATTCGAAAAATCTACTACTTTAATACCACTAAATACATCTGTCACAACTCTAATAAAACCTTTTTCTTCTGTCATATGTTACTAATTATAAGGTGAATAATATTGAAGGTAGTAATATTTTTAAGAAATCAAAATAAAAAATATTTTTTGTGCACATTACTATTTTATGACACCGCTTTTTATTAAAATATATAAATGTTTGAAAACAAAAAAGAGACTCGAAAGTCTCTTTAGGAATTAATATATATCATTTTATAAAAGCCTATTTTGCTTTTAGTAATTTTTCCAAATATTCGATTTTATCCTGTTCTGCTTTCAATAGTCGCTCGTAAAGTTTTCTATTTTCTTCTACAGATTCCATTAGTTTATCTAATGGATTAAACGTGCAATGATGATTCCCCACAGTTCCCTGACTATTATCGTAAAAATTGTTGAAATAGTTAAACACGCCTTCTTCTGAAAAATTCTTAATTGCCTCTACGCTTACTCCCAACGCTTTTGCTACTTCGATAAGTTTTTCTTCTTCTATAGTTTCGCTGTTTTCCATAATAGAAATGGCCTGCTGGTTTGTTCCCATAGCCTGGGCTAAAGCTTCTTGTTTCATGTCTTTTAATTCACGAATACGACTGATTTTTCGTCCTATGTGATTTGGTTTTGTAACTGTACTCATAGCTCAAAGATAATAATTAAGAATAAAAAAGTAAGTCTCCTGTATGATATAGAAATAGTCTTGTACGGTACAATACAAATTGATACGGTACAGTACGACTAATCACTTACTTGCCTGTGTGTTAAACAAAAATACAATTTTTCACACAAGTATTAATTAAAAAAATTAAAATTATGAGTAGTGCAATTCAATTTCAAGATCAGAAAGAATTGGAGAATGCCGTTAGAGAGCTCCAATCATTTATGGACATTACAGCGGTCACCCTGCATGAGGCAGAGACAGCAGGGAAAAGAGGTTATATACTTACTATAATCTTAAGGGAAGATTCACAGCAGATCGCATCGGAAATGTATGACTGGGCGGATAAGGTTTTAAAAAAATATCCGTCTGTACCTTTTGTAATTATAAATCTATGGGATGTACTGCATCGCTTAAAGCATGGGAGCTTGTATTATTTAAAGTGGTATTTATCAAACATAAGTCTGTTTAAAAACGAGGAGTTTGATTTTAAGATTAAAAAAGATATTCCCACTGTATCTGTTCTGCTTAAAAAAGCAGTAAAGAAAAACAGCGGGCTTTTATCCAAAGCAGAATCATTAAGAAGAGGTTCCCAGCATTATGAAGGAACAAATAACCATTATATGGCACTCTATACAATCCATCAGGCGGTAAACCTTCTTTTTGGTATAATCGGAGAACTGGTCATGGGAAAATCTCATTCGAATCATTATACACTAGAGCACTTAAATACGATAAAGGACTATGCGCCTATTTTGAAGCAGGTGTTCAATACTGATCATGATACGGATAAAGAAATTACTGATTTACTTGATAGAGCAAGGATTGAATTTCCTTATGGGGGCAAAACAAAGATTAAGAAATACAGGGTTAAAGAAGCACAAAAGAAACTTTATCGCATCTTAAAAGAAACTAAAAAAATCTTCCAAGACCAGCTTTCCTACTGCGAGGAAAAATCCGTTTTCTTTATTGAACCAAAACAGAATTCAGAAATTTTAAATGATCCAGTAATAGACTATGAGAAGCTTGTAAGTGATACCGTTACGTCTTATCTTAAGACTGAGGCAGTTTATTGTTTTGGAACAGCAGAAAAAAGGGTTAAACACTTTTATCTATTAATACTTGTCAAAGAAAGTAAAGCAAATGCAGTGCATGATCTGGCTGATATTATTAAAAGCAGAACCAAAGAGCAGTGCACGGCAACACTTTTGATTCATCATATTTCAGAGATTACGAGCGCAACAGGTGATCAGAAATATTTCTTTTTGAATGTTATAAAAAATGGAAAGGCTTTGTTTAAAAAAGAATCTGCTGTTGTGGAATTTGGAGATCTTCCAGTCCGCAGTTTAACATCATCAAAAGAATACCTGTGCTATAGAAATATTGTGGTGAACAATATGGAAAAATGGCAGGAAGATTATGAATGGGCATGTTATGCTCCTCTTAAAGGTTTGATGCTCCATACTATGGCAGAACAGATCTGTCTTGGAATGATTCGCTTGTTTATGGGGTATTCTCCAAATCATTTTTCCCTTTCCTATCTATTAGAAATCTGCGATCATTTTAACCCTGAAACAAGCAGTTACTTTCCGAGGGTTACAGAGCAGGACAGAAACTTGTTTACGATCTTAAGCAGATCATATGCTCAGCTAAGATACAGCGGTGCAGATACTTTTTCTGAAGTGGATATGAATCTTTTGCAGGATCGATACAATGACTTTGCTGGTTTCTGCACAGGTGTTGTACAAGATGAATTAAGACGTACTGAGAACCTGATTTCGGCTGAACCTTAAACAGACAGATCATGTATTATAATATTTTAACACAGAAAGACCATCCTAAATATCAGGCAGTCAAGAAAATATTGAAGCTCTTAGTCGAGTTTGTAGAAGCTGATTGTATTTACTTTTCGGATTCTGCTGTAGAATCAAAAACAGGGATTCTGACAATTGTTGTGAGCAATAAAAGCCCCAATTATTATGACGATGTTGTCTTCCATTTATGGAAAGTAGTTGAAAACTACAATAATTTCTCATTTTGTTTTTTTGACAGGGAGTGTATAAAGAGAGAAGTCGGAAAAGGAAATTTATTTTTTATTTTCAATTGTAAAGAAACGGATCTTGTTTATAGAAACACTGTAGGAAAACCTGTTCTGGATATAAAAAAAATAAATATGAAACGGCTTTTGAAAAAGACTGTTGCAAATTATCAAATGTGGATATTAGAGGTCAATACTATTGGAAGGGACTTAAAATACCACCGTGGAAACGAGAATCATTTAATGGCATTATATGTTATACATGAGCAGTTTCGATATCTTTTTATTAATGCCTCATGGGTTCTAACGGGTGAATGGGTGATGGATGGAAAAATTTCAGACCAGCAGGAGCGCATTGCGAAGTTTAATAGTGTCTTAGGCAACACTTTTGATTTAGATAACAAAGAAGAGAAAGAAGTTTTAAGAAAGCTTGACCTTGCCCGAAAAGCTGTCCAATGGGGAGAAGAAATTGAACCGTTAACTGCAGAAATTGTTGATTCAGCATATGAAAAAATGAAGTGGCTGATGACTGAAGTAAAAACAATGTATCAGCAGTATGCTGAGCAAACCAAACAAATATTTAAAGAATATGGAAACCAATGAAAATAAAAAGGCGGATGATTTTATCAAAGAACTGAAAAGCAGTTTTTATTTTAGAACATTGACCCCGCAGAGAGATAAAGAAGGCACTTATTATGCCAGTATAAAATTTACAAGCTACATCAATCTGATGTTCACTGTACAGGATCTTCTGAAAATAGCACTTCACACACTAGAGAATTCAGATCTTGAGAATTCCAGCCAGATCGCAGATCCTGCTTTTCATCTTACAAGTATTTTGGAAATTGCAATACAGCTCCTGCCGTGCAGTGAAGCGGAAGGGCTTGATAAACTGCATAAGCTTTATTTAGAGATTAATAGCGAAAATAAAAGTGAACAAATGGATAACTAATTTTTTAAATCATGAAAAAGAAGAAAAAAAACTTTGAGACCAAGTTCTGGGCTGGATTTGAGGCGGGAAATCCTTTTGAAGCATCTGATGCCCTTTTTGATTTTGCACATCTTGACTACTATAAGCGAAATTTAACACAGGCAGTACTATACAGCTTTAAAGAAGAAATCTGCAGTAATGATAGACAAAGCGAGATTTTTATATTCTATAAAGCGATATGGTCATTTTTGAAAACATACTACTGCCTGCATAAAAAAAGCAGTAAATGGAGAGTGAAAGAGTCAGTCCGCAACGAAAATGTATTTCATCTCACTTCACTGACAAAGCAGGAATATGACAATCCTTTCACAGTATTTCGAAAGGCATTTGCAGAGAAAAGCCTTAAGGAGTTTGAATTTTTCCTTTCTGAAATAGTGAGTCTTTCATTGTCTCCATACAAAGAAGAGGGGAATATTGACCTTACGACTCCATATATCCATTTAATAAAAATGCTTGATGCAGGAGAGCTTATGCGTGAAAGAGGGCTTGAAAAAATAAAAAAAGTTAATGAATCCAAAGAGAATGCCGAATTCTGAAGTTACTGTATAATTTCAGAGATGCTTGATTAACTAATAAAATATATTGATATGAAAAAAAATAAAATCAAATTAAATGATCTGGTTGAAAATCCGGAGCATTACTTTATAATGCTTAAACCTGCATCAAAAATGCGGAACGATATACACAATCTCGAAATCAATGTTCAGGGATATTCCGATCTGTTTTGTATGATTATGGATTTACTTAAGGCAGGAATGCTTGCATTAGACGGAATGGAAGTCAGTACAAATAATAGTCCGAGGCATGTTGAAAGATACGTTTACAGTCTGCTGAGGATAATAGAAATGCTGATCCCATTGGAAGAGGCAGATTTACTGGACATGCTTTACAGAAAATATTTAAAAGAAAATAAAAAGAGCACTTCGAACTAATCTATGTCCATTCATAATTCTAATTAAACGCCGACTTCGGAGGCGTTTTCCAGCCCCGCAGGGCAAGTTGTTTTGAGATGCTGAATTCATTTCAAGCATCTCAAAACACAACTTGCCGTTGTCCCGCGACAACTTTTTTAGGAATAAATTTAATTGAAAGGGCTTAATGCCCTTTTTTATAATAATCGTTATAAGATATTATGGCTATGCAAAAGATTATTAATATACAATGTGATTATATAAAATGTAATCTATCAAATTCTTCGATTGTTTTATAGTCTAAAAATGTATGCCTTCTTTCTTTATTATACCAATTTTCAATATATTCATATACATCAGCTCTCATCTGTTTTCTGGCTAGGAGTTTGTTCCCATTAATTAATTCTCTTTTAAAAGAACTGAAAAAACTTTCACAAACGGCATTGTCATTATGATTTTGCCTTCGACTCATACTACGTATTACACACTTATAAGAGTCTAATGTAGTGGCGAAAATTTTATTAGCATATTGAACACCTCTATCAGAATGAAAGATTAAATTTTTAGTAATTTTCCTGTTCTTAACTGCCATTTTCCAAGCGGGTAAAATTGTTGCTTTGGTACTCATTTTGGTGCTTAAAATCCATCCTATTATTTTTCTATCGAATAAATCCATAACAATGGTAAGATATAAAAAGCCTTTTGTTGTTTGTATATATGTTATGTCTGAAACCCAAGCTTTAGCAGGCTCACTAACGGTAAATTCTCTATTTAAAACATTTGGAACTACATAGTAATTATGATGTGAATCAGTTGTTACCTTAAACTTTCTTTTAACTTTTCTACGCAAGCCCAACATTCTCATGTATTTTTTTACTGATGAGTTTTTTATTTTAAACCCCCTGCTTTGAAGCTCTTTTGTAATTTTGGTGCATCCATATTCTCGTTTAAATTCATAATATATGGATGTAATTTCTTGTTTTAATAAAATTACTCGAGATTCTGTATCTGTAAGTTCTTGTTTTTTTCTTCTATAATATGTTGTTTCTGACACTTCTAAAACAGCTAACATTTTTGCAATAGAAAATTCAGATTTATTGTTTTCAATAAATTCTTTAGTCATTGCTTTTCCTTGAAAAACATATTTGGTTCCTTTACTTAAAATCTCGAGTGTAATTTTTGAATTTTTAATTTTCTTTTCAAGGTCAGTGACGATGGCTTTTTCAGGAGTCAATTTAGGGTGTCCAATTCCGCAAAAACTTCCTGTTCCAAATTTTTCAAAGTCTTGTCGCCATTTATACAAATAATCTGGAGCTATTCCCAATTCTCTTGCAAGGCTTGCAGTTTGCCTCTTGCCTCGCTTATAACTTAATTTAACTGCATTTTCTTTGAAAGCACGTTCGTATTTTTTCATAGTCAGAAGTTTGATAATTTACAGCAGAATATTTTTTAATGAAGATTTTCAATATATTCAGATATTTTTTCTTCCATTTGTTGTTTAGTCAGATGCATATTTAAATTAGCTAGTTCAGATTTAAGGGAAATAAAAAAGCTGTTAGGTATCTCATTATCTAAATGATTTCCTTTTCGACTCATGCTTCGTGTAATATGTTTATAGTCTAATTTACGAGTAAACATCTTGTTAGCATATTGAATACCTCTATCAGAATGAAATATAAGTCCCTTCTTGGTTTTACGATTACGAAGAGCCATTTCCCAAGCGGGGATTGAAGTTTCCTTTATTGTCAGCCCTTCACTCAAATTCCATCCAATAATTTTTCTGTCAAATAAATCTATAATAATTGTCAGAAATAAAAGTCCTTTCAATATTTCTAACCTTGTCATACCCGATACCCAAACCTGAGAAGGTTCGTCAGCTTTAAATTCACGATTTAGAACATTAGGAAAAATATAAGGATTATGGGGAATAAATGATGAGCCAGATAATTTGTGTCTGCTACTAAGTTTACTGACAAGACCCGTTTTTTTCATGTAATCGGCTACCGAATACTTATTTAATGTAAAACCGCGACTTTGTAATTCTGCGGAAATTTTCCCATTTCCATATCTACCCTTATATTCATAAAATATAGAAGTTATTTCTTTTTCAATTAAAGCTTTTTGAAGTTGTGTTGGAGAAAATATTTTATCTCTCCATCTATAATATGTAAGCATACGTATGCCTAAAACTTTACACATTTGCCAAAGGGGATATCTATCTAGATTCTTTTCAATAAAATGAAAAATCATTGGTTTCCCTTCAATAATATACTTACTTGCGCTTCTAAAAATCTCAATTTGAAGTTCTGCATATTTAAGTTCTTTCCTAAGTGTTCTTTTAAGGTCAGAATATCTTTGTTGTTCGGAGGTTCTAAAATGACCTCCCCCACAAAAGCTATCTGTCCCATATTTTTTAAGTTCAGCTTGCCATCTGTAAATATTCGTTTTCGCTATGCCAAGTTCTTCTGCCACTTTAAAACCATTTGTTTTAAGCGTTAATTTGACTGCATTTACTTTGAAATCCCGGTCATAAATTTTACGTTTTACCATTTCTTAAATTTCAAATTCTATACTTATGTGAATTTAAGAAATATAATGGTGTTGGTATATAAATAATAAAGATAATGTTGCGCTAAGTATTTTATTATCCGTGTGTTAAAAATTAATTAGGCTAGATTTAAAACTTAAAGTGGTAACCTGTGCATACAATTATTTATGCATGCAGGTAGACAAGTCCTAAGATATTCAAGCAATCAAGCAATAAGGCAATCAGGTATTCAAGTGCTCAAGTAAGTAGGTAAGGATGTATGCAGGTTGGCATTCCTGCCTGCAAGCCTGCAAGCAGTCACGCAATCAAGCGTGCATGTATACATAAAGTTCAGCAGGTGCTCAGCCAGTCCAGCAGTACCAATAAAAAAATATTTTTCCAAAAGAAAACAGAAAAAATGAAAAAAGAAAAAGAAAGCAATCCCAAAGGACGGGATTCAGACAGGCCAAAAGGAATCGGAATAAGTCCCGAAGGGTGTCTTGAGAGGAACGAGCAAGGCATTATGCCGAAGTCTTTTTGCCAGACTGTTAAGCCCGTCATACCTTCGGTTTCTTTTTATTATTTCTTTGGATAATTATAAATAAAAAAAATTCCAATATTAAAGGTTTAAGACTGGGCTAGGAACAAATAAGCCAAATGCTTCCAACTGCTTCCAAACACTTCCAAATTGGATTGTAACTCTGAGTATATTTTATATTGGTTTTAAGAAATTGAAATAAGAAGTTATGGAAAATGAAGAAAAAAAGAATCGGAATAAAGGAGGAAGACCTTCCAAAATAGATCCCGCCGTCCACCGCTATTCCATCAGTCTTAATGCAGAAGAAAATGCCCGCTTCCTGACTCTTTTTGAAACCTCAGGGATGCATGTAATGGCACACTTTATTACAGCGTGTGTTTTTCAAAAAGGAATAAAAACAGTTAAGATTGATAAAGCGACAATGGATTATTATATGCGCCTGACCTCATTTTACAGCCAGTTTAGGGCTGTCGGGGTAAATTACAATCAGGTTGTAAAGATTTTATATCAAAAATTTTCCGAAAGGAAAGCTTCGGCATATCTGTACAAACTCGAAAAGCAGACAATAGAACTCGTTGTTTTATCCAAAAAGATAATACAGCTTACAGAGGAATTTGAAGAAAAGTACATTAAAAAGCCTTGACATAACAGCGAATTTCAAGAAATATAATTCTACAGACGTGTTTAATTCGCGTCTAATGTATGAAACATGATTTTCAGTGTGCCATATATAAATAATTGATAAGATACATCGGTAAGATTTTATTAATTGCTGTTTATCGAAAAAACACCTTTCGGTTATGTTCTAGCCAAGCTTTAATTATTGAAATTGCTGTAAGCCTGCAATTTTCGTTTTGGATATTATGCCTTTAAAAGACAAAGAGTACCAGTGGCACTATAAACGTCATAGCTTCAAACATGCATAATTATATTTATTAAAATAAATATAATTAGGTGTAATTAGGAAGTATCGTGAAAGCGGTCTTTTACAGTTTAGAGCAGGAGGTGCACGATGAGAAATGAAAGAACGGATAAAAGAAAAACCACTATAGGCAGGGAGTTAGTAGAGCCACATGCTGAGAGCATAAATATAATGCTCGAACAAAGAGAGAGCGTTTCTGGTAATGAGAAAGGAAAAACCGAAAAGAATCAGCAAAAATTAACTATTGAAGAATTAAGAAGTTGTAAAGGTTTTGAAACAATATCCGAAGCGGAAGGTCAGGAGATAATTGAAAGCCTGTTTCAATTGGCAGTAATAGTTTATAATTTTTAAAACTAAGAATATGAGTATTGAAAATTTCAAAAAATTTCAAAAAGAAAAACTAACTCAAAAAGATGAGGTAAAAGAAATTTGGGGTTACACTAGGGTAAGCTCAAAACTACAGTTAGTAAATAATAGTCTGGAGGAACAGCGCAGTGAAATAGTTCAGTTCGCATCTAGGAATGGCTATACACTTAAGAACATACTTGGAGGTACTTATGAAAGCGCCTCTGGAGATTTCACAAGAAAAGAGTTTACAAAACTATTGGAAGAAGTTAAAAGCTCAAAGCAGAAACCTTTCGCAATTGCTATTAAATTTATCAGTAGGTTCTCCAGAACAGGAGGCAACGCTATCACTATAGTACATGAGCTAGTGGATAAACTGGGTGTTCATCTAATTGAGACATCATCAGGACTATGCACCAATGATGAATACAGTAAACTGGATATTTACAGCAAGCTTTTGGACGCCAGAAGGGAAAACATGGACAGATTGGAGAAAACAATTCCTGGCATGAAAGCACTACTACGGTCAGGGAACTGGCTGGGCAAAGCTCCAAGAGGCTATACAATGCGCGGAAGAAAAGTAGGCGACTATGCCTTAATGCAGGACACGCAATCTATTACAATTAATCAGGAAGGAGAGATTTTAAAAAAGGCATGGAAATGGAAACTTGCAGGGGAAAGAGATTATGTGATCAGACAGAAACTTGAAAAACTGGATTTGATTATTTCAAAACAAGGGATTAGTTCCATGTGGCGCAACCCTTTTTATTGCGGGATCTTAGTTAATGCATTAATTGAAGAACCAGTGAAAGGAAACTGGGCGGGATTAGTTAGTGAAGAAGATTTCCTGAAAGTTGATAATATGCTTTCGGAAAACAACGTAATCACAGTTAAAGAATATTGTAAAACCAAAGTCAATGAGTTTAGACCCCTTACAGGATTTTTAAGATGCGAGTGTGGTTGTCTGCTTACAAGTTATGAGGTTCGAAAAAAGAAAGCACACTATTATAAATGCCAAAAATGTAAAAATGCCAGCTTTAATGCTCTGACCACTCAAAAATCAAAAATGGAAGGTTTGAATGATTCTTTCGAAAGATTATTGGCAAAGTATACATTAAAATCAAAATTTGTAGAGCCTTTTAAAATACAGTTAAATAAATTCTTTGATGCTGTGAACGCAGAGGCTAAAGAGGAAACGAAAAGCTTACTTCTAAAGAAAAAAGAGATTGAAACTAAAATTGAGAATTTGGATAAACGCTATTTTGAGAATACAAATTTTGGAGATGATAAATACAATAGATATGCGCTTCAGTTTGAGACCGAACTAAAGATGATTGAAAGCCAGATATACTCCAATGCCAAAAAAATATCTAACCACAACAGACATATCGATAAGGTAGTTGAAAAAGTCTCTAACATCAGTAAATACTGGAGAGAGGGAGATATAGAGAGTAAAATAAGAATTCAAAACTTGGTGTTTCCAGAAGGATTGTCAATTAGGGCTGAAAACAGGGAATATCTAACCAATAAAGTAAACCTTGTTTTTAGGTTAGTATCAACATTTACAAGGCTTAATGGAGGTAATAAAAAACAAAAAACCCATCAAAATTTTGATGGGTTATTCTCTGTAGCGGGAACAGGACTCGAACCTGTGACCTTCGGGTTATGAGCCCGACGAGCTGCCTACTGCTCTATCCCGCGATGTTTCGGGTGCAAAGATACACACTAAATACGGTTATGCAAATAATTTTAGTACTTTATTTTTTATTATTTAAAATAAAGGCACGTTTTTTCAGATTTTGAAATCCAATAATTCTTGGTAAACATTTCCTTTTAAGCCTAATAGCAAGCCAAAAGCGGGTTCGGTTTTAGAGCCGTTTTTTTTCAATTTTATGATTTCCTGGCGGAAGTTTTCTCCTCGCAAACGAAGAATTTCATCTTCAATAACCATATGTTTGTATCCGTTTTGTTGTTTGGTCGGAATGTTTTGCCCGAAAATTTCGATTTCAAAACCTTCTAAATAAAAACTCGCAACAACAGATTCCTGATTGTCAATTAAAACTTCGTTAATGGTAAAATGACTTTCTTTTTCGTATAAATCTTTCACTTTTTCTATAAAAGATAATTTGTCTTCCCAACAACAGACAATATCCAAATCGCTGTTTTCGATATCAATATTGATTGGAATTGTGCCGACTAAAATTGGATCAAATTCGGCAATATTTTCTAAAACCCGAAATTGTGTCAAAACTTCAAACGCCATTTTTTGCCTTTGATTTCCGTTTTTTAAATAAGAAATATTCGTAAAATCAGTCATAGTTTTTTTCTTCAGCAATTTCCTGCTCCAATCTTTTGTTGATATTTATTTTGGCATTCGTAAAGACAAAAATAGTAGCTCCAAATTCTCTTGCATATTGATTGGTAATTTGTCCGCCAATAAATGCTTTTTCAAAAAATGGACTCGTTTCTGCAAATTCGGTGCTGTTTTCTTCAAAATCCTTAACACGAATTAGGTTTTTGTATTGAATATCGAGATTGAACCAATTTACATAATCAGCATTAAAAGAAACAGCTTTGATTCCTTTTTGTGTATAAAAATTAATTGCTCCAGCTTGTCCATAATTATCACATAGTACAATGGTTTCTTTTTGGTTGGGAAGCAAAGCATACAATGAATCTGTTTTTCGGGCCAATTCTTTCCAACCCAGCATATCCGCAAAATCCTGAGTTAACTGATGTTCTTTTCCATCTTCCCAGCGAAGCATTCCTAGTTTTCTATATTTTTCAGGATGTTCGGCCATGTATTTCGGACTTTTATTTGGAAATGCAATATCGTACATCGGAATAAAAAGCAACAACGGAATCAGGATAAAAACTGGTTTTAAGAAACGTTTCCAACACGAATTCAAAACATCGGATAAAAATACAGCTCCAAAAGCAATATAAACCGGGTAAAGGCCAATTGCATAATAAGCTTTGGCTTTGAAATAAATAAAAATAAGCAGTGTAAAAATAAACGCAGTAAGAAAGAACCTAAAATCTTTAAAAGGTTTATAAAATAAGAAAGCATACAATCCTGCCAGAATCACAAAAAAGGCACCAAGAAAAAATAAAATTTGTTCTTTTAGAAAATCAATCCGATCTACATTTACCAATTGTGTTTCGGCCAATTCTTTCATATGATGTACAATCGGAAAATGATTATTGTACTGCCATAAGAGATTAGGTAAAATGAGAAGAATGCCAAAAATAAGAGCAAAATAAACTTCTTTCTTAGCCAATATTTTACGTTGATTTGAAAGCAAAACGGCTGGAATTAATCCAAGTAAAAGGAATAAAATATTGTATTTGTTTAGGAATCCAAAAGCAAAAACAACAGCGCAGACATAAAGCCATTTTGATTTTTCTGTTGTAATATAAAGAATCAAAAAATAATAAAAAGTAGTCCAGCAAAGTACATCGAGCGAGTTAGGTTGGTAGAGCGTGTTTAAGCGCAAAAGACACGAAAATAAAACACATACCGCCCCAAGAATCAAAGCATAATTATTTCCTTTTAAAAGTTCAATAGTTTTCCAGACAACAAGCATTGTAAGCGCACCAAAAAGGGCAGGGAAGAACTTTATCCAGAAAACCGAATTTCCGAGAAGGTAAATGAGATAAGAAAACCAAGAAGTTACAGGTGGAACAGATAAATAGCCCCAAGACAAATGATGCGCCTGATCGAGATGTAGATATTCGTCACGCTGTAAATCGTATTCCGGACTGATTAAAATATATTGCAATGCAAATTTTAAAATTATAAATCCGATTAGAATGACGGTTTTTTTATTCATTTCTACTGGTTTTTTGGTCGTGTATTTAGAAATTAAATCTAAAGCTAATATATCATTTATTTTGGATTAAGTTAAAAAACCAGCAGTGTAACCTCAACATAAAAAAAGCCTCAGATAAATCTGAAGCTTTTAATAATTTTCTATTTAATCTTGAATTATTCTTCCACAGCGGTTTCAAATTCCATATGATCAATAATTTCTGCTGCTTTTTCTGGTTTAGAAGCTTTAAGAGTATTAAATCTTTCTAACATTTCTGTTTCGCCTTCTTCACCGCTGAAATAAGGAAAAACATCCATAATTGCTGTTTCTGTAATAGCTGGAATAGAATATTCACCCATCGTATTTTTCATTACGTGAAGTGTATTGTCAAAAGCTTCACGAACATCATTTGCCTGAATCAGCATATACATGCTTGTTTTTCTTTCTTTACCGCTTTCTTCGTCGTAAGCAATTAAAGTGATCTTAGATTTAAACCATCTATCTGCGTTTTCAAACGGATGAATTTCGGCATAATTTGCCACTTTTATAGCCGTGATTTTAAATTCTTCACTAGTATAAGCAGCCATTTCTTCGGTCATTCTTTTTTCGGCTTCTGTATAAGATAAAGCGTCAACCAAATAAGGCTCGGTTAAAACTTTTTGTCCGCCGGTTTCATCTGTCTTTCTATATTTTACTTTGCATTCGTACCAAATTGCGCTCATTTCTTTTAAAATTTTAAGGTGTCAAAGATAAATTTTACATCAAAAAAAAAACTTAAATATTAAAATAGATATTCACAATTTGAAAATGTTTTTTCTAATTTATTGATATACTTGAAGATGCGTTTTTAGAAACTAATTCTCAAAATTGATTGTAGGAAATTTTATTTTCAAAATATCTTTTGTTTTTAGCGTACACTCTTTTAATAAAATTAAAAATGTAAGATATTGTATTTCAATGAATTGTTTTTAATTCGCGTTAAATGCTTTATTTTTCTTTCTTTTTTCTAAACCAGAAACCGTATTTCTACGTAAGTGCGTAAAAGCGGTTTTTGGAAGTGGGATAAATTCAAATGATATTAGTTTTTGGAGCAAGAATCTTATCATACTTCTAAGAATCGTTTTTTATACTATAATTTTAATAAAATAAAGATTGGGAAAACTAAACGTTCAGAGATTAAAAGAAACTTTAAATTATCTTCAGAGTAAACAGCGAGAACTAAAAAGACAATCGGAAACAGATACCAGAAGTCTTGAATCGATGATAAAGTATTTAAAAAAAGACATGATGGAACAATACCAGCTTTCTGAGCATCATGTTTCTATAAAACAAGAAATTAAAGATACCGAAGCGTTTATTGAAAACGTAAAGAACATTATAGAAACCAATTCTTAAATTCGCTCCATTTTACTGTAGTTTTCATTTTTGAATTTTACTACATTGGTTTAGGGTAGTTTTTTTCTCGAAAAGCTTATTTTTAAAGGGCTAAAAGAAAAAAATATGTTTCTTAATTGCAATTTTTAGTAAAAAATTAAGTTTTTTTTCTTTAACAAAATGATTAACTTGTTGTTAAATAAGAAACAGTGTCAATTGTTTCAAAAACAAGTGTACTTTTATAATGTTTTGATTTACAGTTTTAAAGCTGAAATTTTAATAAGGTAAAAGTGCTTTTTATTCATTGTAATTAAAAAAGAAAAATTTATGCGAGTATCAGTAGTCCGAAAAAATATAAAATTCACTCCAGATTCCAGAAGAGTTGTTGCGCGATATTTTATGAACGGATATGAGCGGACCCAGCAAATGGTACTCCGAATAATGATGCTTGATGAAAAACAAGTATTACAGACTTTAGAGCAGACATTACGCGAATTTGCCAGACGACACAGAAATATTTCTGCTGTATTTTTTAAACATTGCGAAAAAATAAGACCCATAATAGAATCGATGCAGATTGATTATGAGGGAATGTCGCTTGACCGAAAAATGCTTATAGGTTCTTACTGCACAATGGAATATGCTATTGAATCGGCCGCAATTTTTAATCCTTCGATCGTAGAAGATTTTGACCAAACTGGGCTTGAAGCTGGAGAAAAACGAGTAATTATTTCTTTTAGAGCTACAGGCGAGGGACATATTTCGTCAATTGTTTTTAGAAGAGGAATTCTCGACAGAGACAATAATCTGCATATCATGAAGATTGGAAATCATATTGATAAAGCAGAAATTGAACATAAAACCTTATTCAATAAAGAACGATTTCTCACTAAACTGTCAGAAATGCATACTACAGATAAGTATATTGTTCAAATCATGCAGGATCTGCCTAATGAATTTGAATTTGCTATTCTAAAAAACATACTCAACACGGCTTTGGGCGATCCTTTGATTCGAGAAGAAAGAAAAATGGCGCTTCAGGAAATTCTCTGGCTGGCGAATTCATTTTATGATATTCAATTCAAACATGATTCGGATATTACTGAGCGTGTTATTTTCCCGATTTCAGAATCAGAAAGCAGAGGTATAGAAGATGCCCGTTTTGTACGCTTTAAAGACGATGACGGTTCTGAACGTGTTATGGCAACTTATACAGCTTATAACGGACACACTATATTACCAAAGCTTATTTCTACCGAAGATTTTTATAATTTTAGAGTAATGCCGTTACATGGAGTTGGTGCTCAAAATAAAAACTTAGCTTTATTTCCTAGAAAAATAAAAGGAAAATATGCCATGTTAGCCCGAATTGACGGCGTTAATAATTACATTATGTATTCGGAAAGAGTGACGCAATGGAATTCGCCAATTTTGCTTCAGGAACCTCGTTTTACTTGGGAGTTTACACAAATCGGAAATTGTGGTTCGCCATTATGGACACCAGAAGGCTGGCTTGTAATTACCCATGGAGTAGGAACGATGCGTCGTTATTGCATAGGCGCTTCGTTGTTTGATCTCGACGATCCGTCTAAAGAAATAGGAAGACTTACAGAACCGCTCCTTGCTCCGTTAGAAGACGAACGCGAAGGTTATGTGCCTAATGTTGTTTATTCTTGCGGTGCTATAATTCATAACGATAGTTTAATTCTTCCTTATGCCGTTTCAGATTATTGTTCGACTTACAGTGTCGTTAATATGGCAGAATTGATAGATGCGTTGAAAAAAAGTAAATAATTTTTGTTTTTTTGATAGTTTTGAATGAAATGTAATCGTAAAGACTAAAGAACAGAATTTGAAGCGAATAAATCTGAAAAATGTAAGAAAAGGATTTGATTTGCGATATTTATTGACAATTTAGTTTAAAATGAACATAAATACGTTAATAAATCGAAAGAAATAAAAATGAATTTTTAGATGATTTTTATAGCTTTGTAAAATATACGTTACCAAAAATTAATTGGAAACAATTATAAAATCCAAAGACAATGAAATTTAGTACAGCATCATTTTTAGTTTTAATTTTTATTTGTTCAAGCGCTTATTCACAATTAAGTTCAGATCGTATATTCGAAAGTTTTAAACAGGGAGAACGTACTAATTGTTCGTCAATTGCTTTTATAAAAGCGTCTTTAAATATTTTTGGATTAGACAATCTATTTACTACCGAAAAAGAAGATGACAATACGTATAAAATAACTTTAAAAAATAATGCTTCTTTTACGCTGACAAGTAAAGAACTCAATACTGCCACAATTTCTGCCGATTTTGTTTTTATTAAAAAGAATGAAGACAGTAAAAAAATCCGTGATTATGCCGTTTTAGCCTATGCTGTTATGGCAAAATACAAACAGATTATTGACAAAGAAGAGAGTTTCGAAAAAGCATTAGAAGACTTAGAAGAAGGAGAATTATACACACCAACGATTTACAAGTATTTAGGTTTCGAAAAAGGAAAACAAATCGAGCGATTAAAGCGTTTATCTGGCGGTGAATTCTGCGGTGTTGTAGCATGGTCAAATGCACATGCGGTTTTTGTATGCGAAGATTTTATGGACTATTACGGAAACAAAAAAAGTTTATGGGACAAATATCCTGGACGTTTTAGAATAATTAACGATCAAGGTGGAGCAGGCGAGATGTCTATCTCTGTGGCTCAGGAATCATTATAAGAAAAGCGCGAAAATCAAATTTGACTTTCGCGCTTTTTTTTGGATTAAAGTATAAAAGTAATTTTGAATGAAGTAAAAATGCTATTCCAGACTTATTTCTCTGGATGATATTTAGGATCAATAGTAATGAGAAGTCTTTTGAAGAGAAGAATTAAACGATTTCTTATTGATTTGAGGATCAAAGTCATCGCATCAAAATTTTCGACTTCTTTTTTGGTTTTAATAGCAATAATATTGCTTATGATCGAAATTCCGTCGCTGACAATAAGTAAGTCAACAACAATAGTTACAAACCATTTAAAGTTGTAATTTAAGCCTTTGCTCATCAACGCAAGCGCAGTCGGAATTAATAAAACGGCAAGTTTAGAGACAAATCCTAAAGCTAGTTTTTTGAAACTGAAGACATTGTTTAAAACAATGGTTTTTACAATGCCTAAAAAAGTATCCATAACCATCAAATAGAATAGCACCCTAACAATTCCGGTGTCCATATCTAAATAGATAAAAATGAGATAGAGTACTAATTTTAATTCATTTAAGTACTCTGAGATTTTCTGTATCACGGTCTTTGGGGTTTTGAGATTTAAGATAGATAATCTTTTGGGGTTTTTATACCCCAAAAGATTATGGTAAAGATGAATTAAGGATTTGGTTCTATTTCCTCTTTGTTATTATGTGCAGTAATTCCAGAAATGATATAATTGTCTACATCTTCAACATCTAACAGCGCAACTTCCAACGGTTCTTCTTTGAATGTAATCGATTCAATCGCTTTTGTTTTTCCTGTTTTATCAATTAAAAACATAGTTTCTACAACATTTTTGGTACAAACCCAACGAAGGTTTTCCCCATCTTCAGTAATCAATAATGGATGTAATCCAGTAACTTTAATGGTATTATCAGCTGTTTTGATTTCGAAATAATTAGGCTGAATGCTGGTTCTTTTGTTGACAACAGTTACTTCTGCTTTAGCGGCTTCACTTAATTTTCCATTCCAAAGCATGTAATCTCCATCAGATTCATCAATTTCATTCGGGAAAGTTAATCCGTGTAGTTTGTCTCCGGCAACAATGTTTTTCAATTTTTTAGATTGTCCAGACGCCATAGTTACCAGCGATTCTATGTCGAAGCATCCGCCGCCTCCGCTGCTGCCACCAGATCCCATAGCAACTGTAATTTCGTTTGAATAAGCCGATAATTTTCCAGTAGCATCTTTAGCCCTTACTCTGAAGTAATATATTGTGTTGAATGAACCGAAAACAGTGCAAAAGTTATCTGGAGTTCCTAAATATGACTCCGAAACGTCACCATTATATGTTCTTCTATAAACCACATATTCAGCAACACCCACATCATCGGTTGAAGCAGACCATGAAAATGTGATGTAATTGGTTTCCACAGAATAATCTGTTATAGTTGGAGCTGTTGGAGAAGCTGCATCTAAAATAGTTGTTACATCTATTTTATTGCTCGTACCTGAGAGATTTCCAGCAGCATTTTTTGCAATAACATAGAAATTATATTTAACTCCGGATGTTAAACTTTTGACATTGTATGTAGTAACGTTGCTTAAAGTTTCGACATGACTACCATCTTTGTACAATAAATAATTTGTTACACCACTAAAATCTGTTGGAGCATCCCAACTTAAAGTTAAAGTTGTACTGCTTATATTTGTTGCGGTTAAATTTCTAGGACTTGTAGTATCGCTTGTGGTTCCCTTATATTCAATAAATTGAACTACTCTATATGGACTCATAAGTGGGAAAGCTTTTCCTATACCTGTTTCTTTTGTTGTGAATGTTGTTCCCGTTGTACTATTTTTAACAAAATCGCTGCCCCCATCAGAGTTTGCTCCCCCAGTTCCAAGTCCCAATCCATGGCTGTGTTTTGGCATTTCATCAATACTAAGATTTTTGGCAACGTGACCACCTTCATCTCCTAAAGTTTCAAAAGGCCATACTAAATCTCCATTTTCGTTATAATAATAGGTTAAATTTTGGTAATAATTTTTTTGACCAATTTGTACCACACGTTCATTTTGAGAAGGATTATAAAGTCCAACAGGCATTTTTCCTCTTAAAGGAATATATTCTTCCCATCCTTCCGGAATAGGTGCAGGTTTCCCCCAGATTGCTACCATTCCGATTGGAAAAGCTGTTGATGTTGCGGTTTTCCTTTCTAAATCTGTAACTTTATCTATTAATGTTTGGATTATCGTATTGTTTACAACTACTTGACTTTCATTGTTTATTGATAAAAAATTATTTGAATTTCCAATATTTAGATTATTTCTTAAATACAAATGATGATTTCCAAGCTTCAAATCGCCTTCCATGGCTTTTGAACCATTTATCGGAAGGTAGGTTTGGTTAATGGTATTGATTTCATTTTCAATAGATTCTATATTTCCTTCAACATTTGTAATGTTAGTTTTTATAGCTTTGATATTAGCATCTATAGAATCTAGAATAGTTTCAATTGCTTTAATATCTTTTACGGTTTCAAAACCTGCTAAATTATAGTAAATGACAATTTCAATATCATCTGCATAAGGATTACCCATAGCATCTACATATTCTGCTTCATAATCGTAATAAGCAGTTTGAGATGATCCGTCTCCGTATATTAAATTGGTACTTTTTCTGGTTGTTTTTAAGTATGAAGTTGGAGTTTTTTTCTTAATCGGGTATAAAATTCCCACTGCATTTCCATTTTCATCCGTTTCGTCTTGATGAATAATTGCCCAGCCTTTTGTGTTAGGAGTTGCTGGCGCAACGATGTAATTGACATTGGTTTCAATGCTTAAATGTTTTTTTATGGCCTCGTAAAGCTCAGATCTATAAGCTGTCTGCAGTCTTTCTAATGTTTCTTGTTCAAGAGGAAAACCTCCCGCATGAGTAAAATTTACTTGTTTCATTTGTGATGATTTAAATTTCTGTTGTTTTAATTTGCTGATTTAGGTTGCCATATAATACAAGTAGCTTGCATAGCTTTTTCCAGCGAGTTTATAGAAGTTAAGCAGATTATGATATTCTATCGAAGTAACGTTAATTGCTTCTGTTTCCGGATTAGATGCGTTTCCATTTAATTCGGCGGGAATAGTTAGATTTTGAACTAAAATTTCGGGAATAAAAACTCTAAAGTTGGCGTATGATACTTTTGTATAATCATCAAAGTGAGCCAAATAAACAGGTTTGTTGTTTTTGTTTTTGTAATATTCATCATTGTTGAAAATCGTGAATAAAGGCATTCTTAATTTACCTTTAATTATCTTTCCTTCTGGCGTAACCTCATCCTTTTCATAATATTCTTTATGGAGATACAAATATTGCAGTGAAGGCTTGACAGATTCGTCGATGTAAATTAATCCTCGTTTTCTTTTTTCTTGGATGCTGAGATTTGGATCATATTCTTTTGTTATATTAAAAGCTTCATTTAATACTTTTTCCAAATAAATGACCTGCCCCGTGTGCTGCATTTTGTATAGAATATTTTCATAAAGCGAATGAAGAGGTGCAAGCAATGTGTTAAGCCAAACGGCATGTGTTCTTTTTCTGAGAATAGGAGGGATGAGCCATAACAGCAATTTTTCCCATTTTAAAACGGTGTATTTGTTCATTGTAAAAGTATTTGACTATTGTTTATCTCTGTAAAATGTATAAGGAATGTAGTTTACCTCGATCTGAAGCGCATCCAAATCAAAATATCCCGCTCTAGGAATAAAATATTCTATTTGAGTAACATCAGTTAATGAAGGTGCTGCATCGTCATTTGAATTTTTAGCACCCGAAGTCTCAATTTTACTCAAAACGGGAATTTTAATACCCTCAGCTTTTTGAATCGCATCAACTAAAAACGTCTTAACAAAAGCACCATTAAATTCAATGTTTCTTAGATGCTCTCTTATAGCATCATCTACTGGAAAAACCTTGTCATTTAATATTAACGCACCGTTTGATTTTGAAATAGGTCCGTGGCTGTTTATTTTCGCAATTTCCTCATCAGTTAATTTTCTGTTTAAGCTTTTTAATTGATAATATTCAATATCTTGTGGATCAATAAAAATTGTTAATGGATCTACATAGACATTTAGTTTTAAGTTCAAGATATCTCCGTCATCAGATGTAATGTAAACCTGATTTCCTGCATCTTTAATTTTCGCAATGTATTCCTTAAAAGCAAAAAGCTGGTTGGGAACATCAATTCTAGAAATTTTGCCGTTATTTTCGGTTGCTACTTTTATAAAAACAACTCCGACTTTATTATGGAAAAAATCAGAAAAAATTTCTTCTGGTAATTTATTTGGGTTCAATATAGTTTCCAAATCGATTTCGCTAACTGCGCAGTGTTTTATAATCTTGTAAGCTGCAAGATCCTCTTCGCTTAGTCCTTCTTTGATGTCAAATTGATATGAACCATCTTTCCAGATCAACGAAACTTCCTTTGTCGAATCTCCAGTCAAAGGAGACCCATAATGAAAATTTAAAGCCTGCTCACGATACCAGTTTAAAGTGTGTGGTCTTGAGATTAAAGCATTTTTTTCTACAATTTTTTCATGGACCCAGATTGCAGTAGCCATAATGTTGACCCAAAGCTTCCAAATACCCGTTTTCGATTCATTTGATAATTTGTTCAGGGAACTTTGCTTTCCCTTTTCCGCCAGAATTTCCTGTTGGATTTCAGCAATTGTGCGTGCCATATTTTTAGTTTTTGATATAGTTTATCCTGTAAGACATGTGTAATATGCTTATAGTTAAAGATTATGTGTTTTAGTGATTACTACAGGAACGTAGTTTGTTTTTAGCGATTTCTAAAAAAGGCTTGAAGATTTTTACCAGAATATTTTATTGAGAAAATGCTGTATCTGGTGATTTTTCTAGTAAATGATAAAATCGTCCTCGATAATCATGTAATCAATTCCAGAGAAGTTATCCAGTAAAAACTCTTCTTCTTCTGTAAGAGCAGTTGCCGGTTTGTGGTTTCTAGAATTGTAATATTCCACAATATCCTTTTTAAAGGCTTCTCGGCCAATTTTTAGATCATTGTAAACAGAAAGATTTTCTGTCAGGTCAAACTGATCGTTGTCTTCTAAGAGATCAAATACTTTTTCAATACTTCCGTATTCTTGCAGTGAAATATCAAAAATGTTTTGATTTTCTTGCGGTTTAATAGTTTCCATCGATTTTAATGTTTTGTAAATCGTTGACATCTAGTGTTTTTACATGAAAATTGTCATACGATAATTGTTTGTCTATTTCGTTTTCAAGCCTCAGCCTTGATGTGGCGTCTGGGCTGTTGATATATTTTTTGATTCCGACACCAAGAATCGGAAACTCTTTATAGCTTCCTTTTTGACTTAACAGCAAATGTTCAATATTTTGCTGATCAGCTTCTTTAATGGCGAAATCGTCTCCTTCGATTAAAAGGTCTTCTTCTATGATAAAATCTGTCATATATCTGTTTTTGTTATAAAATTTTGGGTGATTTTTTCTTCAAACCTGCGCGCCGTGTTTAAAGAATTACTGCTTTATTTCATACTGTAAAAATACGTCAAGCCTAAGCTTTTACCAAGAATTTGAGTGTTCTAGATCAGTAGTTTCAGTAAGTTGTAAAGTGGTTTTTGGTGTTGATAATCAGTTGGTTGTTTTTGTTTTATTTGAAATAAAATCCAAATTTTAAGCTCCTGGAATAATCAATTCCAAAATAAATTTGAAAATTGTTGAAATGATATTGTTTTTAAGCGAATTCAATTTAATTTTTGAAATTCCGGTTGTCTGCAAAGTTTGTAATGCCACCAAATCTAGCTGACTTTTTAAAAGCCATTCTAACTCTTCTTCAGTTAAACTTCCTGAAGAAAAAAGCAAAATCCAGCGTTCCAGTTTTTCTCGAGATTTTTCCAGAAAAGCGTTTAAATCTTTCTCTAATTCAGGTTTAAAATCGGCGTAGCTTTTGGTTATTACATTTTTCAGCCTATTTTTTAATTCTTCTAATACTTGATCGTTGTTCATATATCTAAGAGTTGAGGTTAATTAAATCCAAAAGCAGTTCTTTCGATTCTTTGTCTTTTTTAATTTCATATTGTATAAGTAAATCCAAAGCATCCGAAATTTGTTTTTTGGCTTCTTCTTGAAAAACAGGAGAAACAATTCCTTTAGTTTCCCAAACTTTGAAAAAACCTGCCAGAAGATTTTTCTCCTTATCACTCAAAACCTGCCACATGGCAAAAGTGATTTCGTTATTAGGTTTATTTTTTTCGTATTCAGTCAGTTTTTCAATACTTAACAAAAGAGATTGAATCTTTTCTTTTTGAGAAGTGTAAGGTGTATTGGCTTGATTCATAAGCTGTATTGTTTCGACTTTAATTTCTGTTGTTTTTTGATAGGAGTATTGATCGAATAACGCTGTTCTTGTAGAATTGCAAGATCCAAGCGCTAGAGAAATTAAGATTAAAAACGAAGCAAGTTTAAAGTGTATTTTTTTCATGATTATTTGTATAAGATTACATAGTTTTTTTTGTCGCGTTTTAGTTTACTGAGTACTTTCCAATCGTCATATCCTTTTTTGTCAAAATGTGGAAGATCTTTAAATGTTTTCCAATCGCCGCCCCAGTTCCAGTTGTGTTTTTTAAAAATATTCACACATTCCTGCCAATCCGAAATCTGGTCGTTATCCCAGTCTTTTACAGTGTCCCATGAAGCGGTTTTTCCATCAATGATTAAGCAGATATCTACTGCAAAACCATAATTATGAATAGATTGTCCGCCTTTTGCATTCGTTACTTTTTTCCCAGGTTTTGTTCTTCCAAAAGCATAAAGATCTTCTTGTTGTTGAAAAGTTCTCAGTCCTTGCGTAATGCGGACTTTGGCTCTTCCGGTAAGTGCAAGATCACATTCTTCGATAATTTTAGTGACTTCTTCCCTGACAGAAGGATGAAGTAAATCGATCTGTTTTTTTGTTGTTTGATCCATATTTGTGTATATTAATAATTTACAGTTTGAAGCATAAAAATCCTTTTTTGATTGTTTAGAACAATCAAAAAATCCAAATTTGACGATAAGAAAAATGTGTTTGTGAAATTTATTTCCAGCTCGATTTAATCGGAAAATAAATTCTTGAAAAGTGCTTTTTTAAAACCGCATTTAGAATAAGACTTATGTTTTATTGAGACTGTAAAAATACTTCAAAAAGGGCTTTTTTGAAAACAATATTTCTTTGTAAATCAGTAGTTTCAGTAAGTAGGGATTGGGTGTTGAGATTGTATTTTGTTGTTTGAAATTTCAAATATGAGCAAAAAATAACCCGTTTTTCTCAATTGAAAAACGGGTTTATGAGTTTTTGACGTTGTTATTTTATTCCAAAAATGAATCAAAATAGAAAAAAATTTTACATAAAAAAGCCAAATTGATCACAAGTAAAATAAGAGAAAAAATCATATAAGTTTTAGCCTTGAAAATTTTTTGAAATGTGTAAAATGAATACCCAAAAAGCAGGCTAGTGGTTATGTATAACATTTTTAAAAATGCGACGGTATCTGCATCAATTACAATTAAACTTCCTTCATTGACTTTATAAGGATCAATAATATAGCTGAATAGAAAAAGAAAAACTCCAATAAAAAAAAGGATTTTTGTAAATGTTTTCATCGATTAAAAAATCTTGCTTTTTTCAGTTGTTTTAAATCAATAGAGAGGCATATAAATTATCACCTTATCTTCGTTGGTATTTAATTTAATACTGTTTCTAGTAATTTCTAAAGAAGCAATAGGAGAATCTTTTATCTCATAGATTAATAGATTTTCTTTTTGGGTTTTGGTATATTCTTTTCCTTCAAAGGCTTTGTCTACTATTGCTAGAGGAATTTCTCTATCAAATTCTAATGATAAGTTCTGAATATAATACTCACTGTTCCAATAATTTTCAATAATTTCCTCATCTGACATAAATTGTTCAATATGAAATTGAGTAGTCATGCCAATTACTTCTTTTCTAAAAAAATTATAATAAACATATTTATTTTCATTTATAAGTCTTCCTTTTTCATTGATATAAGATAATATGTTTTCATCGTTTGAATCTAAAGAAATTGTACGGTAAAATTTATCTCTTGGATATTTGTCCTTATATATATAGACCATCAAATAAATAAGTTCCTCAAAAGAACAAGTTTCAACATAATCTTCAAAATGTCTTTCGTCCCAATCAGTTTGAGCGTAATAAAGTTCTTTTCTGTTAAAATAGTTTTCATCTGTGAATTCTAAATTAAAATATAAAAAGTCTAATTTTGGTAAATTGTTCATATAGTTTCTGTAGAATCTGACTAGAGATTAGTTGGCTTTATGAATTCGAGCCATCAACTTCTATATATCCTGCATTTTTCATTATATAAAGCAACTCTAAAGTTTCTGCATCAAAATAAGCAAAGCAAAACATACCTTCAAATAGTGAAACAATTTCACCTTTTTTATTGTATTCTATTTGGTCTTCAGTATTAAAAGATACTACATATACCTCTTTTTCTTTTCCATTTCTTAATTTCTCTAATTCTTTATCTCTACACCGCAAACCAAGATCTTTGTCATATGAAAAATTATTCTTTGCTATCCATTTTTTTAAGGACTCAACTACTTGTTGTTTTGGATTCATAGTTATTTTATTTTAGTGACATCAATTCCGCTTAAACTACACTCTTTAATTATTGTGTTTATATACCAATTCGCATGTTCTATTTCTTTTTCATTAAATCGAGTTTTGTTTTTCATAATTTCATCAAATACATATTTTTCTCTTTTATATTTCCTAATCAAAACCGCTGTAGGGTCTCCATTAAAAACTTTCATACCTTTCATGTATTCCTCTTTTCCTATTTTTTTATATTCTTCGAAATGTTTGAACTCATGGAATAGTTCATAATCAGTAACCCCTTTTTGGACATAAATATTACCGTCTGCTGCATTAAATGAAGCCGCTGCGTTGTTTCTCACAAATAGTTCATGGCCTCTAGGAAGAATAATTAATTCTGATTTTCCATTCGAAATTACATTTATTTTTTTAATATATGCTTTAATTTCTTTTTTTGATAATTTTTTTGCACCTCTAGAAGTTTTAGTTATTCCACTTACTGGTTTGCCTTCCCATTTACTAGATAAATGATCAAAAAAGTCTTCATATTCCTCTTTAGTCATTTTAGTAACGTCTCTGCCAGTTTCTGTTTCTATAATTCTGTTCGCCTCATTGGTAATCCTTCTGATCTCTCTAGCCTCTTCAACGGTTTCCGCAAGTTCTGCAGCAACATTTCCTTCTCTGGCAATTTTAGATAAATTAGGTAATCCAAAGGAAGCGAGATCTACGGTAACGCTGAAAGCTACCCAAAGTTGTGCCAGCCAGCTGTAACCATTAGCATGCAATTTTTCTAAAGTACCCTCACTTAACATAGTATAATGAGCCGCATCTTTTGCTAAAGTTAGTCCAGCTAAAGCTCGAACTGCTATTGGTGCACCTTTGGCAAGTACTAAACGCAGAGCTCCGTAAGCAGATAATAAACTCAATAAATCTGTAGCAATATTAAATAAATCCCAGTTGGATTGCTTTGTTGCCATATTGTGCAGTTTTAAAGCAATTACAAAAGTATTTTCGTCACCAACCTGCTCGCCCAAATCTCCTAGTTTTGTGCCAAAATTTAATTTTGCAAGTGGATTAAATGATTTATTTTTAATGTAATATTCTGGAGCATATATTTCCGTTGGGTTTTTATGCTCTTTAGTCAAAATCATTTTGGTTTCATCCTTATAATTACTCAGTGAAATATTTCCATCGATCCATTCAGTTTTAACGTGAGTATCTCTAAATAAGTAATAACTGTTGTCAAAATAGACTGTCGGTGTTGGTTTTGAGTTGTCAAATTCTTCCACCAGACGAGTTAGAAAACGAAGTAAATCTTGTACTTCTTCTCCTTGGAGTTTTTTATAAATCTCAAATAATAAACCACTGTCACTATCACCAAGGATAGTGTATAAAGTACGTCTGTCATTCATGGCATATAGAATTTGTAAAATGGCTTTATCTTCATTTGTACCTGCTGAACCGCCAAGTCGATACATGCTTTTTAAAATAAGATCTAAATGTTTGTATCGTTCTGCGTCATCTCCTTTGCCAAAAAGAATTTTTGGATAAGATTGATAAATGACATCTAATTTATCAGGATTGTCATTGGCTTCTTTTATTTTTTTGCGATAAAGGGCAATAAGAGCATGGTTTCCAATGTCTGTATATCGAATTCCTAATTCAACAAAAAGAGCCATAAAAAGATCAAAATCATGCATTGTCAACTTAAAAGCTATTTTTTCTAAGTCATCTTGAAAAATGGTTAAAGTGAAATCAGTATGTTCGTCACCAATTTCAATAGAAGCTTTAAACGTTTCTGGTTTTAAATTTATTCCTTTAAAAGAAAGCCATTTAAGTAGGATTACACCACTTTTTTTATTTCCTTGACTATCATCATATATTAAATTTTCAGCATTCATTGGAATACTGAAAGGGTACGGTTCTTCTCCTATTAAATTATTAAAAGCCATCGGTTTGTGGATTTGACCTAAATGTTTTTTAATACTTTGAGCAACTCTTCTTATTGATATTAAATTGGTATTGCTGTTTAATTGATAGTCCGCGAAAGAATTTTCAATTACTTTCGCATTCTTATCATCCTCAATCTGCTGACGCCAAATGCCAAGCATAATTTGTCTAAAGCGAGTCATTTCGGCTTCGCTGGTATCTTTAAGTAGTATATTATGGTTTCTAATCATGATGGTAAGGTTTTGCAGGAGGATAAACAAGAATTTGTTATATAATTTCGACTTTTACAGGTTTGGGCTGGATGTGATCTGAAAATGCTGTGGTGATATTAAGGCGTAAATCGTCTTCTTGTTCGATTTTGCCATCGCCGCCCAGATAGCAGTTTTTAAACAGTACTTCTAAGGCTTTAAATTCATCCATTTTAGAGGCTTGTAAAACTGCGGCACGAATACTCATGTCGGGTTTTTTGAAATAAGCAAAAAGAGTAGTTTCGTCATCATCTTGAATAGTAAGTTTTACTACTTTTTTATGTTTATATTTCCATTGACTTAGTTGTGCCTGTGTGATATTTCCGTCTAGGACATCGGCATTTTTTAATTCCGTTTTTTCCATTTTTAAAGCTTAGTTTTTATTGAAAAAAGGCTGCTTGAGCTGCATTTCAGAATGAAAAATGCTCAAGCAGCCTGTGAAGTAGATAATTATCTGCCCAAAAACGGACTCATTAAGAGCTTTAGAAATAAGTTAGCTGACAGAAATCATGTTGCTTTTGAACTTCTTTTCTGCATAACGCTGTAAGATTGGTTTTCTCTTTTGAGTCGGTTTTTCTGGCAGGAATTGTAATTAAGGAGTGTTTGTAAAGATTAGTTCCACTCGATGTGAGAACAGATTAAGTCAAAAGAAACGGCAATTTTAGTATCTCCTTGACTGATTCCTCTGCTGTTTGAGTTGAATTCGCAGTTTCTTACTGTATGTGTAATCACTTCATTGCTGTCGTCTAAGTAACTTACAATGATGCTGAACGGATTAATATCTTGTAATCTTTGTCCTTTTGGTAAAGCGGCTAAAATAGCTTCAACCTCATAATTGTATAAAGTAATCGAAGCTTTTGCTTCGTATTTGCCTCTTCCTCTGTGAACTGGCATATCGCCGGCTCCATAATGGTTTTCTTTAGAAACAGAATCGCTGTAATTTACGGCTGTAATTCCAGTAACAATGTTACCTGCAATGCTTACTTCGATAGATGACCAGCTGTGTTGTTGTCCGTTAATTAATGGTAATTTATTCATATGATGATTTTTTATTTTTAATAATTATGATGACGTTTCAGGACTATCATCACGATTTGTTTGTTGCAAATGAATCGTGATGATGTCGCCTGAGATTTTTTTATTGGCAAGAATGAAGAATAATTATGCTTGTTCGATTCCGAACGGATTTTTGAATCCTAAATCAACTTTAATTTTTCGAGCAGTTCCAACTGGAGTAATTTCAGCTTTTACTTTTAATTCAGAAGTTGCCAAAATGTTTTGTTTAGGATCAACATAAACATCAAAAGCAGAAACTTCTTGATTAGCAACCATTCCTTCTAGAGCTGATCTACATAGACCTTCAAAACTTTTTGATACCGATTGTGGTAATTTACCATCAATATCTACTAAAACTGGAGAAGCCAATTTTGGTAATAAAGCAGCGCGTAATAAACGAGTAGCTTTGTTAATTGTTCGATTATTTTCGATGTAAGCGAAATCTTCTGTTCCAGCTGTACAAGTATGGCTGTCATTGAAATAAATTCCGGCTAAACCTGTGTGAGTCTGAGTAAAAATGTATCTTTTGTCATTTATGGTTCTCAAAGTTCCAAGAGATTTAATTTCTTGTCCACCCACAAATCCAGGTTTAGAAAAACCTTCGCCTGTAAGATTAAACTTTTCGATCCAAGCAATGTTTTCGGATACTTTCGCTTTTGACAAAGCTCCTAATGCTAGACCAACAGCGGCGCTGTTTGGATATTTTTCTGCTTTTTCAAGATCCATGGCAACAACTACAGACACATTTTCGGCATCAAAAGAATCTAAGTAAACTGATTTTGCTTCAGATGTAGCATCAAATCCTTTTCCTTCTAAAATGATTTCAAACGGCATATATTCAGCATAAGCTTTTTCAGTTTGTGTTTTTGCTTTTTCGATAGCAGCTTCAGTTTGCTCAAATGTTGTTGGACCTGAATAAATAATTGCCAATTGACGAATGTTTCCATTCGCTTTTTCCTGCATGTCCATTGCTTTTTCAACAATACTTTCGTAAGAATCGCCTGTTGTAGCCATAACATATAAGTCACCAGAAGGATTAATTCTAAAGAATTGTTGAATTTGGTAGTAAACAGACTGTCCAGTGTAATTATCTATTGTTTTTGTAATTCCAAAGGCTTCAGCATCTTCTAATGATGCAAGACGCTCTACTTTATCAAATTCAACTCCTTCAAAAGAGTTAAAAAGCAATCCTGAAATCATGTCCTGCTCTGGACTTCTTCTTCCTAATCCGCCTGATAATTTGTTAATTACTACATCGTTTAATGTACTCATAATATAAATTGTTTTAAATGTTTAAAAATTTGTTTTTGGTTTTGCTTGAAAAAGGGCAAAAGGGGGCTTGTAACAAGTATTGGGACTTGTCAATATATAGAGGGTATTTTGATGATGATGTTTAAATTAATCCAGAAATCTAGATTACTTTTTGAATCAGTTTATTATGATTCTTGGGTTGG
This sequence comes from Flavobacterium artemisiae, assembly GCF_042678225.1. Lineage (NCBI taxonomy): Bacteria > Pseudomonadati > Bacteroidota > Flavobacteriia > Flavobacteriales > Flavobacteriaceae > Flavobacterium > Flavobacterium artemisiae. Next base: position 1,097,868 of record NZ_JBHUDZ010000012.1, read on the forward strand.
TTTTACCTTAGGCCGTATGGTAAAATTGTTTGATGTTTGTGAGAGCAAATTTAAGAATGAAAGTTGTGTTTTTCAAGTTTTTTGTCGGGTAAGATCAGTAGTTTCAGTGTATTAAGCTCTGGCGTCTGTAGAAAGTCCTTCGTTAATTATGGTATAAATAGTTCGCTCTGTAAGGAACAAAGAATCAGAAAGTTCTGCAACCAAAACTTTCATCTGTTTGGCTTGATTGGTGTTAAGATAGTTCATTACAAAATCTCTTCTTTTGTCTAATAATGTTCTGCTTCTTTTCATTTTCTTGGGGTTAATGATGAATGTATTTTTTTGTTTGTGGATTTTTGGATTGCTGTTTTTTAAAGATAGATTAAGTAGTGGTGCTTAAATCTAAATCTCCTTCAATTTGATTAGTATTGATACCGATTATTCCAGAAGTCAGATTGTATCCTAATTTTTCTAATTCTTCGTTGCTTAAACCATTATTGAAGAGAATATATTTCTTTTTTAAAGTATTCTCGATCAAAGTAGTTTTATAAGTTACTTCCCAAATGAAATAATCGTTTTTGCTCCAATAATCATTCTCATTGCAATACTGTTTTTCTTTTACTTTAAAAGTAGAATTGGTGTCAATCAGCTCATTGCTTACAGGAGACAAAATGGCTTTATCAATGCTGTGAGCTATTTCAAAAACATCTTCATAACTTGTAGAAGCAATTGGCATTACAATATAAAAACAGAAAGATACATCTGCTTTGTAATTTTTTTCAGAAGAGGTTTCCCAATTCACAGCATCGTATTTAAACAATACTGTTGGTTCTGAAATTGGTGTTTTAAAGACAGCATCACTGTAAAGATTGACTGTCGTTGTGCTGGAAGAAAGGACAGCTTCAACAGCATTTTTTTTCTCGGTATAAAATTCTTTTAAAATCATATGTTGGATTATTTTTAAGCAAATATAAAACATATGTTTTGTTTTTACAAACATATTACGTATAAATTTGCAGTTATTTCAGTAATATGATTTAACTATTTGAATATGAAATGGTACGATAATTCAGATTTTTAAGAAATATTTATTATTGAAAATCAATTAGTTGTGAAATATTTTAAAGAAAATGTGATTATTTGCCATATATTCTATAGCTTTGCAACATATACTTGAAGTTAAGCTTTAACCGAAACATATTACATAACGAAACAAACCAGAGTTGCAGCATGGAAATACATGATAAAATAAAACGTATTATAGATGAAATGAAGTTAAATAATAACTCATTTGCAAAATTAATCGGAGTAACAAGCACCACTATAGATAGTATTACTATCGGAAGGCTTCAGGCAGATGGTGAAAGAAAAAGAACCAAACCAGGTTTCGATCTGCTCCAGAGTATTATTACACACTGCAATGTAAACCCGGAATATTTTTTTGGTAATAGCGATGATATTTTTGCAAATAAAACCAGTAGTAATGCCGTAAGTCTGCATATTCCTAAAATTATAACGGTAAACGAAGAGGGTGATGAAAACATTAATTTCGTTGGAGTAAAAGCCCGTGCTGGATATTTGGAAGGATATGGAGATCCGGAGTATATGGAAAGTCTTCCGACGTTTAGTATGCCGATGCTTAAAAACGGAACTTATAGATGTTTTGAAATTAAAGGAAATTCAATGTCAACAACCATTCACGACGGAGATTACCTTTTCGGAAAATATGTTGATAATTTTGATGATATCCTAGATGGAAGAATTTATGTAATTGTCAGTAAAAATGATGGAGTGGTAGTAAAGAGGGTTTTAAATAGAATTCGAGAAAGCGGTAAATTAATCCTGAAATCGGATAACCGAGACGGAAATTACCCAATGTATTCTATTTATGCCGAAGATATTCTTGAAGTTTGGTATGCCAGTATGTATGCTTCGCGACAAATGCCCGATCCAGTTAATATCTATGAAAAACTTCACGCTCTTGAAAGTAAATATTATGAATTGGAAGAGAGTTTGAAAAAGAAACTGAATTAGTTTTTACTTATACACAAAAAAAAATACCTCTTGTTTTCAAGAGGTATTTTTTGTAATTATTTGGGAGGTTAAGAAACCCCCCCTGTTCCAGTTCCAGTCTGCGCTGATGCCGATCCGGTTGTAGTTACTGTGGTTGTTACAGTACCTGATTTTACGAACGCATCAATTGCGTCAGCTAATTTTAATGAAATATTATCAATAGATGTTCCTTGCTTTTCATTCGATTTTTCTTCTGTCAAAAGACTTTTGATGTCTTGTATTAATTTTACTTTATTTAATGCCATAATATTTTATTTTAGCAATTCTCCTAATGTAGTTTTGATTTTTGTAATTTCAGTTAAATTGATAGGTACGCCTGAAGGTCCCATTGGTGTGGTAACCGTAATTTTTCCTATTTCTTCAATCAAGTTATTTAACTCGGTCAACAGATTCTTTCCTCCAGCGCTAATTTTAAATTTATCATCCATTTCAAAATTTAATTGATCTTTTACAAATGAAGTTTTAGTATCAGTAATTAAAGCTTCAAAGCCATCTTTAATAGTTATTCTTGCTTCTTTATCTTGTAATCTAAAATAAACTTTTCCCTCATTTATACTCATAGAATTTCCGTAACTATTGAAATTACTCCTGCAAATTTCTTTACCCTCTTGATCATAAAAAGAAGCGGTCAAATTGGGTTTTCTTCCATAAAATTCTAATTGAGCAATGTTTTTGTAATTAGAAGGTACGGTTGAGGTCGAGTCGTTTTCGCCATCTTCTTTTTCTTTGAAAAGCATTTGAAATTTATCAACATCTGTGTTTATTTCTAAATATTGATTATTATCGTTTTTAAAACGGATAAAGGTGCGTTCGATTTCTGAAAACTGTGAAATAAACGCTCTGGTTTCAACACCATCGATAATCGAAGCCAAAACCCAGCTGTCTTTTTTAGGAATGGTAATAATTCCTTCTTCCAAATTTTGGATAGAGGCTTTTAGGCGCACATTTTTTATAATGGCGCCATCAGCTCTCATAATGTTTACTGTATAAGCATCTTTTGTATTATGAGACGATTCTATCTCATTATTTATTTCAATCACTTTTGCCGCAAATGTTTCAATATTCTGATTATTGCTCGCAACATTTTTTATTAAATCTGTAATATTTCCCATTTCCTTTTTTTATACTGATTCGACTCTTCTTCCTAAAAAAATCTTTTGGCGATAACCATTATCCCCATAACTTCGTTCAACTTTTTCTACCTGAAAAGTTCCGTTTTTCTCTTTATCTTTTGCATTTTCAAGAATTACTTTATCCGTAGGACGCACAAACGGTTCGCCAAAAGTGAGAATATAACCATCAAAACCATTTGGCTTAGATTCCATTGCTCTCAAAGCAGCGTATTGATATAATTCTGAAGCGATTTCGGTGGTTGCTTTTTTGAAACTTTCTGCATCTTTTGGCAATAAATCAGTATCACTATGGAGAACGTGGGTTTTTACTAATTGCCCGTTCGGATCTCCTAATTCAACATAAATTGGAGTATTAGAGTTTTTAAAATATTTCTCAACTCTAGTTCGGGTATTTTTTGATGATTCATTAATAACCACTAATTTATCATCAATGATATTATAGCGGAATTTAAAATTTACTCTTCCAGAAAAACTGCTGGATACTGATTCTGAAGCTTTATTTAATTGAGATACCAAAAGATTTAATCCCTGATTAACTAGTTTTTTTACAACAGCACCTGCTAATGGACTTTTGATAAAGTTTCGATCAATAAAACCAGATAATTCATTTGGCGTATGCTTTTGTGGATTATTAGTTATTGTAAGAACTGGACCAGAAGTTTCCATTTTAAAATAAGTAAAGATTCCTTTGTCTTTCAGCATTTCAAAAATTTGTGTCAAACTATGATTTCTGCTGATTATAATATTTCCTAAGTTTTCGTTAAGGGCATTAACTTTAAAAGGTAATTTTAGTTCTTTGATTCTCTTTTCGAAAAAAGTTTTTGGATTAAAATTTTCAATATTTATGGACGGATTTGATGCCACAACATTCAAAGTGTCTTTTTTATCCTGAACATCATCGTCTTTAACTGCCTTCGCTTTTTTAAAAGCATACATCGCATCTTGACATGTTATTACTGCATTTATATCCGATTGAACTCCTGTTATGTAACCTCTAAAAGCAGGTTTGTAATCACCATCGTAACCTAACAAGATTTCGATAAAATTCTCCACTTTAAAGAAATCATGTATTGTTTTTTCTGTTCCGTCGGCATTTGTAAATAAGTTTTGATCAAAACCTTTGGTATCTGTATATACTTTTTTCGGCATCACAATAGTCGCTGTATCGGTCAGTGATTTATAAGAACTGTTTATTTCGACATTTTTGACATAAGTAAACTCGTAAAATTTTGGAGTTGGAATCAGTCTGACTGTTTCGTAAACTCTAATTTTGGCATTTAGTTTAAGCATTATCTCTAATTATTAGTTCTACCGTTTCATCAGAAGTGGCGCTGGCAGTAAATTTTTGAATGTTTTTTGTACCAGAAATCGAAGGAATAGAATATGAGTCGATAACTAGTTCGTAAATTCCGAATCTGTTTAAAATCGCGTGTGTAACTCTTAAAGAATAAGGGGCATTTAAGAATTGTTTCAGCAAAAAGAGCTTTTCTTTTGGGTATTCATCTCCAGTTTCGTTGGCGATTAAACCTTCTATCGAAATGCTGAAATCGCCATTGGTAATATGCTCTTTGATTGTTGAATCTCGTCCTTCAACACTTTCTTTTTTGATCATTTTAGAACGACTAAGATTCACCGTAACGGCATCCACTCTTAAACTAGGCAGATTGAGATCGGTTTTTACAAGCGGTTCAAAAACCAAAGGAGCGAAAACGCGAAGATTGAATTCACCCCCGGTTTTATCTATGATAAAATCTTTAGATTCTGATTCATTATAATTAATGCCGCTGTATTCTATGTCTTGAGTTTCTAAAACTTCATTTACATTAAAATTGAATTTCATGATTTTTTATATTTTTTTAATTTGAAAATGTTTTTGAAAAAGCTGTTATAAGTGTGTTTTCAAGTCTTGTTTCGTTATGTTTTTGCAGCCAAAGTGCTTCTTCAAGTAATTTGTAAAACTCATCCATTGACAATTGATAAGGATCAACCTGAAAAGCAGCTCGAATTAAAGCAGCCGATTTTTTGAATTCGTCTTTTTGAGGTGTTGCATTAATTGAAAATTCACTGTCTTTTTTGATCATTTCTACAATAGAATTTCCAGCAGAAAGCATAAATTCATCATCGTAAATTTCGTTTTCTAAGACACATTCTTTAAACAAAAACAAAATGGCTTCATGTGGATTATCTTTGTAAATATTTTGATAATTTAGAAATGCATTGAAAGAAGGTTTTTTGCAGTAAACAGTAACCGATTGATCATCAGAAGTAAGTTTAAGCAAAGAGCCGTGTTTTTCTTTTAGGTTTTGGATTGTTATTTCGTCAAGCATTTTTTACGTTTTTGATAAGAATTAAATATTGCTGTCTCTACATTCTTTTTTGACTGCTTCTTCCAAGCTTTCATTTTTGGGAGAAATGTTTAATGGAGTAATTGTAAATTGATCAATAAAAATGTTTCCTTCAGAAGTTTGAGCCAAAGGATTTTTAAAATTGCTCATGTCTGGTGCTGGAGGTATTTCTCCTAAATCTTTTGGTGTAAAATCCATGATTAGTGATTGTTTAATTATTATGAAAAAGTTGAGGTAATTATTTTTTTAAAGTCTTTAAAAATGAAGTGTTTGTGTCTGCTTTGAACAGATTTCTTTTCGACTTTAGTGTATGTAAAAGTAGGGCAGAAGTGGCTGAAAAACGAAAATTTGATGTTGTGTTTTCAGTAGTTTCAGTAGATTTTTTTTATTAACTTGTTGGTTTTGAGTGTTTTTTAAAGGGAGGTTAGTTTTGCTTTTGAAACAGTAAAAAACACCCAGGATTATTAGGAAATGTTTATTCTCCTTATAATCTTTGGGTGTTAATTGGTAAAGGTTGTTTGAATCCCGTGGCAGATTATGCAGTTATAGTTACCAAGTTGTTAGAGCAGATCTAACCCAAGTGTTTACTGCTGTACATACATATATGTAATCTGCTGTTACTCTTATTTCTCCTACATTACCAGCAGCTGTTGAACTAGTTGGAGCAGTATTTAGAGAATCAAGTTTATATGATTTAGCACTCACGGCACCTCTCAATATAGTTTTAGTAATATTAGCATTCCCTAAAGTAACAGAGTTACTTCCTGCACCTATTGCATAATCTCCAATTACAACCTCGTTAGACCCTTCATTTTGTAAGGCCATTGTTCCTGATCCTAGAAAAATTGAACCATTTGAGGAGGTATTACTGGTGTTTCCATCATATATGTACCTTCCAGCGTACATTCCAAGGGCAACATTCCACGAACCATCAATGCTATTTTTTAAAGCATGAGCTCCGATAATAGTATTGCATGATCCGTCAATGTTAGATTGTAAAGACTCTTCACCAATGGCTAAATTATTATTACCATTTACTGTAAAAATCATTGCTCTTGTCCCAATTGCAAGGTTTCGAGAAGATACGTTACTAAGTAAGGCAGCATATCCAATTGCGATGTTATCATTACCAGTAGTATTGCCATTTAAGGAACTATGACCAACTGCTATATTATTGTTTCCTGATTTATTGAGGAACATTGCTCCATTTCCTAAAGCTATGTTATCTGAACCTTCTTTATTAGAGATTAAAGATCCCCATCCCACAGCTGTATTGCTAAATCCTGTAGTATTACTTCGTAGCGATGAGCAGCCAATTGCTGTATTTTGACTTCCAGAAGTATTAGGGCCTAACGTACCAGTTCCGAATGCTGTATTTTCTGTACCAGATGAAGCATTCCACATTGAGTTAGGACCAAAAGCGACGTTATTCAATGTATTGTCGCCAGCTACACTGGTAACAGAAGAATAGTTAATCCATAATCTAGTCGAATTTCCTAAGTTATCCGTTAAATTTCGGAATGTTCCATCTAGAGATAATCCTCCTGCGATTTTAATTGCTCCATCAGGCATAGAAGCTGATGATAAAGTTAAATCTCCTTCTCCAACAATAGACTCGCCGTTTATAGTCTTAAAATCCGCTGTAGTGGCTAAAACATAATTACCTGCAGTTTCTTTATTTGGAAACGATATTTCTGTATTAACTGTTGGATTTGCTGATAAGTTAATCATCGTATATTTCCCTGTAGTGGTATTTTGATTAGTTATCTTTAGTTCTCCATCTTTCAAGTTTAGCGAAATTGCCTTTTTTAAACCTGTATCAAGATTATTTAATTCTACCATCTCTCCACTTAGATAAAATCTAGAGTAATCATTATTTGAGGTGCATAGTATTCCAGCTTCTCCATCAATCATGGCAGCACTTCCAGCATCCATTACTTGTTGCAAAGTTGGAGTACTGCTGATATCCCCTTCTCCTAAAATAGATTCACCATTAATAGTCTTAATATTAAATCCAGAATATAATGCATCTTGCTTGTTATAGATTTGATTTTGTAAATCTGAATCTCGCTGTTCTAATGCATAAATATCTGGTTTGTTTAAGATTTGAGCTGGTCCCCAATTTGCATTCCAATCGGCATTTACCTCAATCTCGTTTCTAGGAATAAATTTTACGGTTTTGTCAGCTCCTTGTACAAGTATATTAACTGTCTCATTCTCACTTCTTGGTACTGTATTTAATTTTAATGGCTTACCGACGTATTGTTTTGGTTCTTGATTTTCCATTTTGTTTTAGATTTTTTATTGATTATTCTTTTTTGAGCTTTCTGAATTATTCTACGTTTTGTATTACAAATTCTTCCGAATCTTCGAAATCACCGAGATTATCTGTTAATTTAAGGATGGTGCCAGGAGTCAATTCAAGCCATGATACCCATGTTTCTGGATAATATCCGCTCGGCCATATACTAGAAAATTCAAGTTCTCCAGGTTTTTTATACAGAATATAAATTCCATTGTAGGCGCCACAAGAAGTATATCTTAGTCGAACATCGTCATTAAGTTCATAAATAATTTTTTCACCATAATAATAATCAGTTGTGAAGGATAAAATTCTTCCTACCGTGCTATTTGGTTTGGTAAAACTGCTCATCAAACTTGTATCTCCGCCGTAATAGGTTGCTTCACAAAGGAAATTCCCTTCGCAATAGCCAACTACGCTATCGCCGACTTCTAAGTAATTGCCTGTATTTGGAGCTACTTTGAATATCATAAATTCTCCAGATCTAACAACTTTGCTTTCGGTAAGTGCTTGGTCAAGACCTTCAATATCTTTTGCATAAATCTTATCATATTTATGTCTAAAAGAATCCCAAGTATCCCAAAATTGCTGTTGAGATGGTTTTAAACTAGTTCTAAACCAGCTTTTAATAGTGTTTAATGTTTGTATAGCCATTTTTTACTTTTTAAATAATTGTTAATCGAAATGTTTTTTGGAATTGTTGACTCAAATTTTTAAAATGGCATTTGTCAGGAATTTTTAATTTTTTTTCCATAGTTGTAGATTTCAGTTACTTTATTTTTAATGTGATTTTTCAGAAGTATTTTCAAATTATGCGAGAGTAAAATGGTGCATCTTTGAAATTTTAGGGATGTAAAAGTAAACCCTAAAAAGAGATAGAATAGTGTAAAAGATCTTGATAAATCAGTAGTTGCAGTAGAAGTAAGAGGTTTGAACTACAATGAAACTGTATGCTGAAAGGTGCTGAAAAAATAAGTTGGCATTAGAAAACCAAAACTTCTAATGCCCGCTTTTTAATAAATCAAATTAAAAAAATAGAAATTTTTAATTTCATTTTTCTCTCATTTTGATGAGATTTTTACTCTGTTTTTTTAAAATATAATTCTGAAATACTTGGTAATACTGCTGATAAAACCAAACCAGCTAATTTAATTCTGTTTATTGTCAACAACGATAATCCAGCATCTTGTAAAAGATCGAATTTGGTGTCGATAAAACCTGTTAATACAATTGAAATACTAATCAATACTGCGATTTGTGATTTGTTCATATAATTTAAATTTGAGATTATTACCAAGTAGTTAAAGCAGATCGAACCCATTTATTTGTAGCCGTACAGACATAAATATAATCAGCAGTGTATCTTATTTCTCCAACAGTCCCTGTGGCTGTTGCTGAGTCAGGAGCGACGTCTAATGCTGTTTTGTTTAGTTGTCCTGTAAACTTCCAATTAGTTCCGTCATTTTGAGCTTTTATGTTTCCAACACCATTACTGATCACAATATTGTTTTCTAATGCTGCATTTAATCCAGCAACTTTTCCTAAAATTACGTTACCATTTCCTGTCGTAATTCCCGTAGTATTTCCATTATTAGGAGAAATGATCATATTATTATTTCCCGTTGTAATCCCGCCGCCAGCTTGAATAAAACCAGTTCCAGCAACTATTACATTTCCGTTGCCAGTCGTAATACCGCTTCCGGCTTGTAGACCTATAGAAATATTATGTGTCCCTGTAGTTTGCTGACTCATTGCAAAATTACCAATTGCTATTCCGTGTCCTGTTGTATTTAACTGCATAGTACCTCCGCCAATTGCAATGCTTCTATGGCCGTATATATTTGATCCATCCGTTCCTACATTGTCTCTTAAAGCATTAAAGCCAATGGCCACATTCTGACTTCCGAATTGGTTTCTGTATAATGCCCCAGTACCTATTGCTGTGTTGTATAATCCACTAATATTTTCATATAACGACCTATTGCCTAAAGCAGTATTATAACTCCCAGTAGTATTTTTGCTTAAAGAAAGACGGCCAAAAGCATCATTGTAAGTACCTGTTGTATTTGAGTTTAGAGCTGATACTCCTACTGCAGTATTAGAGTTGCCTTCTGTATTAGAAGCGAGAGTCGCAAAACCAATTGCAGTATTGTTTGATCCAGTTGTATTTTCAAATAATGAAAGAGTTCCAATGCCTGTATTATTATTTCCTGAAATAGTGTTAACTCCTGCATCTGAACCGACCATTGTGTTATTGATACCAGTTGTCAAATATTGTAAAGGACCTTCAACTTCTCCATCACCATTTCCAATAGCAACATTATACTGTCCTGTAGTTACAGATGCTAAACCGTTTCTTCCGATTACTAAGTTATTCTCGAAATTAGCATTTCCTTTACCAATTCTGATTCCGTTAATCAATTTATCTGAACCTCCCAATTCCTGTAGAGGCTCATTATTGATAATTCCTGATTCTGTTGCTGAAACAGGCAGTCCGTTTTTTATATCATCTCTTGTGGCGATTGTATAGTGCCCTGCTGGCTTAAATTGATCAAAGTTGTAGATTGCATCTCCATCAACATATCTATTGGTCAAATTGAGCGTATTAACACCATCTAAGCCGCCTTCGATGTTAAAACCTTGAATATTTTCTTTTGATATTTTTACAGAACTGTTTTGAGGGGAATCGGTTGCTTCCAAGCCTTCCCAAGAAATATTGATTCTGTCACTGTATGAAGGAGAATAGAATACAGCACTTTTACTTGTTGTATTGCCATGATCTAAAACTTCCTCTAAAGAGGAAGCGTTATTTGTTGTAATATCTCCAGAACCTATCAACGATTCCCCATTAATAGTTTTGAAATCAGATTGGGCAATAATTTCCTTATTGGTTAAGATAATTTTTCCTTCGTCATCTAATGTCAATAAAGCATCACCACTTTGCTCAGAAATTTTTATAATATTATAAGAGGCACTATTACTAACATACACTACTCCTGATTGAGTAACGGCCATATATCTTGGCGAATTACCGGCATTTCCAACCATGCTGAATGCTCCATCAGGAGAAATTTTATATACTAAACCATTGTCGTAGTCATTATTATGAACATACAAAAAGCCATTTTCTAGAAGACATAATGCATGTGGTCTGTACGGCATCGAAACATATACAGTGATAGTTGTTCCTAGTTTATCAATAAAGTAGATATTCTTATCTTCATAATTATTAGAAGTTATATATAAAGAACCATCTGGTTTTACACAGCCTCCTCCTAACTCGAAACCAAGGTTAATGAAAACAGATTTATTTCCATTTGGATCTAATTTATAGATTATATTGTAATTATCGTAATGGTAAAAATAGCAATTAGATTCAAGGTCAAAACCTAAAATACTCATTGTGATATCTCCGTCATAATATAAGCTATTACTTGATGTTGAGGTATCTACTTTTATCGTTGTGGTTGTTGAAGGCTCATTAATATATATATTATCGTTTTTGTCAGTAGCTTCATTATAACAATAGATATTAGATGATCTTAAAACAGATAAAACTCCAGTCTGGTTAAATTTTATTAAATGGTAGAAAGAATCATCGTCTTCATATAATAAGAACAAATCTAAATTTTTGGAACTAGTAATAATTTTGCTACTTATTAAACATCCTTCGGGTAATGAAAAATAATCTGTTATGGTATTATCAGGATTTACTTTTTTTACTACGTTTCCATACGCAAAATAGGCAGTTCCATCAATTGCAACAGTTGGCATAACGTCGGCAGGAAATATGATTTCACTTTTTGCCTTTTTTTTATTTTTTAATTGACGGAATTTTAAACCGCTTTCTCCTTCGATTTGACTGTCAATTTCTGTTGCAGAATTTATAATTACTTGGTTTTCTAAATCTTCTATATTAGAGTCTTTTAGAACAATATTTCCCTCTAAGTCATTTCCTATTTTAGTTACTCTATTAAGGTTTCCTTCTACAGGTAATTTAGGAGTAGTTTCTTTAATAAATTCACTAAGATATTCGATTTCCTTTGCGTATATCTTGTCCTCTTTATGTCTAAAAGAATCCCAAGTATCCCAGAATTGCTGTTGTGTTGGTTTTAAGCTGGTTCTAAACCAATTTTTGATAGTCTCTAATGTTTGTATTGCCATTTTTATTTTTTTAATAATTATTAAATCGAATTGTTTTTGGAGTGTATTTCAAGAATTTTTGAAAATGACATTTGTCGAGGATTTTTAGTTTTTTTTCCATAGGCTTAGATTTTGGTTACGGTCTTTTTTTATATGATTTTTTTAGGAAGAATTTCAAATTCTCAGTGTACTCCGATTTGAAATTTGAAGGGTGTAAAAGTAAATCAGAAAAACAGAAAAAGAAGCATAAAAAGCCCTGTGAATTCGGTAGTTTCAGTAAGTTCTGTTTCTGCTGAAACTACTGAATTGTAGTGTCTTAAAAATTCAAAATTGCAGATTGGAGAACTACTTTTACAGCCTGAAAAAAACGTAGTGATGAAAAAAAATACAATCCACAATTTCAATATTTCAATACAAAATAGTGCTGACATAGAAAGCTCAGAACAGTTGACTCAAACCATGATCAAAGAGCTGGCAAAAGTCTCCAAAGAAATCCATCAGCAAAAAGATATAGAGCAGCTTTGGCAGGAACAAAATGCTGGTTTAAACCTTTCTACTTCCGTAACCGAAGAAGGCGCCAAAGACATCAAAGTGGCAATGTTCGAAAAAAGAGCCATGTCTGAAGGCAATACTTCTTTGGTTTCTGGGAAGAATATTTTTGGAGATATTTGGTCTTCATCTGATACTTCAATTTCAAACGCTCCAAACGGGGGAGGCGCTGCTGATACCACTGACAGAATCACAATCAATTCGGTCTCATCTGCTGGCAATACTTCTCCGTTCTCGAGAGCAGAGGAAAGTCTTCAAAATGTAAGCTCAACAGGACAAGTTTATGGATTTACAGGACAGCAAAGCTTATCGGTACCGCAAATGTTTCAAACGAATACCAATGATCCATCAATAGCAATAATTAAAGCCGAAATTAAAAAGAAATTAGATTTCGCAAAAGCAAACAATACAGGAGAAATAGATTATTGGGAACGTATTTCTAAAGCTTTTGATAATGGCGCTGTTGCGGCAGATTTTGATGGTAAACCCGAAGAAAAACTGTTTACACACATGTATGCAGATTTGAAAAAATCGATGTTGTCATCCATTGAAATACAGAATTTTAATTGGGAAGACGTTCGTGTAAAAATGATTAAAGCGATTGATGACAATATACTCACAGAATCTATTTTTCCACTAAATAAAGAACGCTGGGAAGCTATTAAAAAGCTCCTATTAAATGAGAATATAAATGTTGCCAATCTTTTTGAGCAATACGATGAATTATTTCTATTACTAAAAGAAGTTGAGGGCCTTGAATCTTTGCCAAATACTTTAACTATAACAACGAAAACAAAAATTTATCCGAACCTAAGTGTCGATAAGATGTATCCGAATATTGGAAAAGAAGCTCTTTATGTGTTTCTTAAACAAATTAACGAAACAAATTTTGATGGAAGAGGCGTAAATAAAGGGGCTGTAAAAATTAAAAATGTGAGAACATCTTCGTTTATTGTAGGTGAAAGTCTTGACTTTTTTGTTGATGAAGCTTTTATAAGTAAAGGACAAAATCAAAAAGAGAATATTAATTGGATCGTTTATAATGTTGGTACTGAGGAAGAAAATATTTTTAAAAACGAAGGTGTTTCATTTAGCTACAATTTTGATAAAGAAGGAACTTATAGAATCGATGCCTACGGAAAAGATTATACAGTTAAACAAAAACAAAGTGCAGCAACAGCTACTTACATAGAATTAAAAATAATTGCTCAGCAAATTATAATTACATCTTCTGCCGTTACTCAAGAGGGAATTACAAGAGTATCTGCAAAAGATAAATTTTTTAAAGTTGCTTTGAAAAATTCTAAAGTAAAAACATTAAATCCTTTGAAACTTTATTATAAGGTTGAAAATAAGACTGCTAATAAAGTAACTGTCATTTCAGAGGAAAAAGAATTGGATTCAGCAGGAATTATTAAATTTTCTATACCAAGTTTAGGAGAATATTGTATTAAAGTTAGAAGTAAAGATCAATATGCATTAAAGTTTGACTATAAGATTAATGCAGTTAAAAATGAAGTTGCAAGCATTGGTCAAATCGGAAAAGCATTAAATAAAAATGTCTTCTTGTTAGGACTTTCAAACAATAATCTGTCTTTAGAAACCAAAACCTTCAAAATAAATCCAGCTACAGACGAAGAAAAAGAAGATGTAAAATGGATAATTTATGATGCAAACCATAAGCCATATTTCCAACCAGGATCTCCAATGCTTATGGATGATCATAATCCGAAAAAAATGTACCTACATAAATGGACTTATTTTGATGTGCCTTTCCCTCACAAAAAAGGGGAATATACAATTGAAGCTTATAGTGATACCAGACAAGGCTCCAAAGCAAAGGCAGTTTTTAATTTAGAAATGAAGAATGCGCAAATAGCAGAGGCTTTTTGGGCGTCAAAAAATGGGAGTAAAAAAACAAAATCTGGTTTTGCTGGAGAAAGCAATTGGATTACTGCACATATACCTTATTATGAAAATCAATTGGTTAGGGTTTATTTTTATTTAAGAAATAAAAAAACAGATTATTATATTGATGTTAATACTAATGAAAATGGAGATATTTTTAAAGAAATAAAGTTTGACTCGAGTTTTAGAGAACTTATTGGTTTAGAGGATGATGGAAACGCTAAAATTGGATTTAGACTATTAGGAATCCAGAATGGGAAACCGTATAAGTTTATTAGTCCAGTAAATTATGAATCGGATACCGTTATATCTACTACGACTGATAAAGATGTAGTTGAAATTTACTTTAGATATGATGGGAAAAGATTAAGATCTGAAGATCAAGTTCCGTTTGGAAAAGAAGGAGCAATGGTAGCTATAGTTGCTAAAACCCAAAATATGGTAGGAGACGAGGTTACGCTGAAAGTACATAAAGCGAACGAAGAACCAGTTTACATAAGCAAAGTAAGAGTCAATTCTGATGGGGTAGCCGCCGCAAGTTTTCTTATGAGAAACCTTGATAAAAAACTTAAACTTGGGGAAGTCGTAAAGTATTACGCTGGTGTTGAAGAATATTCTACAATAAAATTAAAAGACAAAGTTTTGGTTATGATTGTAGGTGAAGGGAAGAATAAAGATATAGTTGATGAAAATGATCCTTTACTAATTTGGGGTGGAAAAGTAAGCAAAGAATTTAGGGTGAAAGTATATAAGATTTGTAAAGAACTTTGGCCAGATAATTCATTAGAAATGGCAAATGGATTGATGGCAGTAATGAATAGAGAGACAGGGGAGACTTTTGCTCCTCATCAAATAGAAGGTAAAAAGCTAATTCCAAAAGAAAAATTAACTATAGATTCATTTAATAGTGTTGATAGTAAGGGCAAGAGATCTTCAAGAGCAGTAGGGCTAATTCAATTTACTCAAAAGCCACTTACTGATATGGGAGAATATAAAGGAGGTGGTTTTGATGAACTTCACAAGTTAAAACTTCAATATGCAAATATGACACAATTAGAACAGTTAGAAAAAGTCAAAAAATATATGAAGACGGTAGCTAAGTTACCAACTAAGCCAGAAGATATATATTTAGCTGTTTTTGCTCCAGCTTTTCTTGGGAATGATTTGAATGATACAATGTATAAATTAGGCACTGAAGAATATGATAAAAATGCAAGTTTAGATGTAGACATAAAAAAGAATGGTATACAGTTGAAAGAACTAATTGTTAAATATTATGAGAGTTTTAATGATGGTGAATATGGTAGAAATATATGGCATAACCCATTAGATAATATGGAGTTAAGAGGGTGGTATAGATCTGGTTGGGATATTAACGAAAGTAACTATTTACTAGAAACAAATAAAAGAAGCAAAGGTAAACATTTAGGACTAGATCTTTATTCACCTGTTGATAAACCTGTATATGCATGTGTTGATGGAATTGCGTTAATTTTATATCCTGAATATTCTAGCACCTTTGGATTAAATGTTAGAATTGAAGGTTATTATAATCAAAAAAAATATAATTTTTTCTACGCTCACTTGAATAAAATAGTCGTAAAAAATCTTGAGAAAGTTAAAGCAGGTACTCTTATTGGTTACACAGGTCAAACTGGGGAAGCAGAAGGACAGCCATCAAAATTTAATCATTTGCATTTTGAGGTTAGAAGCTCTAGAGCTGGTAGAGGAGCTGCTTTAAATCCTATGGAAGAAATAAGCAATTTAAAAGATGCTGTAAATACTAATCCAATAAAAGAAAATCAAAAATAATACAAAATTTCTTAAAAAAAAGATCAATATTATATAATGTTATTTGATATATTAGCTAATAAAACAAAATAAATAAAATAAATGAAAAGAACATTTTTTATAATAACAGTTATCCTTTTTATCTCTTGCAAAAAAAATGATAAAGAGGAATTAATAAAATCTACTATCAAAAATGATAGTCTTAAAATTTATACTTCTGATTCTCTCCAGTCATCTGTAAAGAATGACTTAAAAATAGGTAATACATACAACAGTGCAGAATTAAGTGTAGCAGGAATATTCATCAATTACAATAATGGTAAATATAAATTTGAAGAAGATCATCCGGATTTTTTAATTGATTCGACTTTGTCAGAGGATGAAAAATATCAAGTTTTATCGGCATTAAACAATGAAAACTTAAAAGTAGAAAAAGCTATTAGAATTACAGATTTTGGAGTACTGAATGTAAATGACAAAGGAAATATTTTAGAGGTGCTTTTTAAAAAAGAAAAGAAAGATTATTGGAAAGTGGTCGATATTTTAAATATTGGTAAAGCAATAGATGAGGATGAACACCAATATAAAATAGAAGGAAACAGATATTTATCATTTAGCTGTGAAAATAATCAGCACCATCAATATTTTGGCGTTGTAATCAATAAAATAGATAAATCTGGAAAATATGAAAAAGTATTAAGAGCCTTTAAATTTGACTTGGAAAAGGAAAAAATAATTGAAGTAGATCTTAAAAAAGAAAAAGTTGAATGTTTTCCAGAAATTGGCGATGAATAAAAACTAATAATTTCTAGAGTATAACATCAATCTACAAAAACTGCGTAAAAATCGTTTTAGACTTTTACGCAGTTTTTTTATTCCATATAATCTCAAAAAAAACAAAAAAAGTAGTCATAAAAAGTTGACTTATTGTAAGAATCAATTAATTAAATGATTTTTGTTTAAAACTAATCAAAACCAATTATACCTTTTTATGATTTTCTTTCTTTAAATTAAAAAATCAGGTGTTTTAATTTCAGAAATGATTCCTGTTTTTACGCTGCAAGTTTTTTTAATGCCTCTTTTTATTCATTTAGGACAACTAAGTAAAGAAGATAAAATCTAGAAGAGAAAACTAATTTTTTAATTTATGAGTACAGGACAATGCTTGAATTGTGACCGAATAGTTTCTGAAAATTATTGCCCAAATTGCGGACAGGAAACCAGCACACATCGCTATTCTTTAAAACATTTTTTCGTTCACGATTTTATTCACGGAATTTTCCATTTTGACAAAGGTTTTTTCTACACCATAAAAGAACTTTTTACAAGACCAGGACATAGCGTAAGGGAATTTATTAACGGAAAAAGAACAAAACATTTTAATTACTTCGCCACTGTAATTATCCTGCTCACTCTCAATTACTTTTTAGCCAAATGGTCGAAAGTAGATCTGACAGAAGTTTTTAACAGCGCTTCTGGTCTTTCTAAAGTGATTAAAGATTATTCAAAAATTACAAGCTTTATCGTGATTCCAATTTATGCTTTATTCAGTTATATAATCTTTAGAAAAAGCAAGCAGAATTATACTGAAAATTTAGTACTCAATATATTCCTTTTGGCAGGAATCATTACTTTTCGTCTTTTTATTTATTGCAGTATGATTTTGACAAATGATGTTGAGGTAATCCAAATCACAAATCTTATCATGACCATTTTGGTCTATATTTACATTGCTGTTTTCTTTTATCAATATTTTTCGGCGTACAATTACAATAAGATCAATTTATTAATTAAAGTATTCTTAATAGCCGCTTTGTTTTTAATTACAAAACAAGGAATTAATAATTTAATTAATGAAATTGGAATGCGATATATGCATTAATAATTTTTTAGATTTGAAAGAATAAAAAAAGCTTCAGAGAAATCTGAAGCTTTTTTTGTGATTATATGAGAACGAAATACCTTTAGAAATTAGTATTTACCTTCTTAGAACGATCTGCAATGTAAGAGATTAACCAAGTTACTTGTCCGTCTTTTACAAAGTAAATTTTCTTAGATCCTAAATCTGGAATACTTTCAAGACAAGTTGCAAGTATATTGTTTGCAGAGATCAAGTATTTTTGGTCATAAGTGTTTAAAACTCTTGCAGCTTCTTTGTTTGTTTTTGCAAGGTTGGTATACTTGTTAAAGTTGTTTTTTAGAATAGCGTCATAATCGACAACATCCTGAAGTGTTAGCGTAATATAATGGTCTTTAACATTTTCGTCATAAAAAAGAGTTGAGAACGCCCAAACAGCACCACCAGATAAATATAATTTATCCTTTTTAGCTAAAGGAGGGTTGGCATCAAATAATTCTTTAGTCTTTTTACGTAAAATTACATTATAATCAAAAGATTTTTCCTGAAAAGTCGACATATCATTTACCTGACTTTTATTTACCACTGTTTTTTCTACAGCATCAGTAAGTGTCATTGTTCCAAAACTAAGTTCTAGAGGAACAAACTCTAATTTATTGTCTTTAAGTTCGTCAATGTAACCTCCTTTAGTAGTTTGAGCACCAATATCAAGTAAGAAAGCTGTAGCAAAATCAACCGGCGGAATAGCACCTTTTACTAATGTTTTTGCCTCTTCGCTTACATTTAAAACATCAACACTTTTATTAGTTAAAGTAGAAATTTTATTAGTTAAAGCTTCAACGTTACGTGCAGATGCAAAAACTGGCGCTGCAACGATAAAGATGTTTTCTTCAAGGATTTTGTAGTTAGCTCTTATTTGTTTTAATTGATCAACTACTATTACGCTGGTTTTGGTAATATCTTCTTGAGTAAGTTCTCCATTAGCTGCAATATGATCTGCAAACGGAATTCTTTCTGTCCAAAAAGAAAGGATTTTATAATCCGCTTTTTTGATATTGTTTACATCCACAACAGAAACTTTTATTGCTCTGCGTCCAATTTCAATTCCAGCATAGATGCTTTTTTGAGAAAATGAATTGATGGAAAAAAATAAATTTAAAAGAATAAAAAATAAAATTTGGGTTTTGTTTTTTTTAAGCATTATGATTTAATTGTGGTATTAATATAATTTGATAAGAGTATAATAACTCATTATCAAGTTGAAAAGTATAAAGTAAAAAATATTAAATTTTGAGATCGCAAATTTATAAAAACATCTAGGAATACAAACTTAGTTGCAAAGAAAATATCATTATTAAATCATTAAATTTGTCGGATTCTTAACATTTGCGCAGGAATTGCCGTGTCGGAACTGCTTTTTTTGTATTATTTACAATAAATACGCGCAAATTGAATTACCCGATAAATGCAGGACATTTCTCTAATCCTTTCTTTTTAGTGTTGAGGTTCTTTATAAAAATAATTATATATTAGTTGAATAAATGAATCGGAATGATTTTAAATTTAAATGATAAAATGAAAACAAGCATTTTAAAATCAAAAATCAAACGAAATAATTTAGGTGAATATGCAGGAGATTATTTTAGAGATGATACTTCGCAAATTGTTAGTTTTTTAAATAAAGAAGGAAAATCGGCCTTGTTTGGAATACAGAGAGAAGACGGGATTTATACCATAATTGGTGAGAAATCAGTTTATTATTCTACTGTTTCGGGTAAAACGGGAGAAATCTCTTTAAGCGAATTTTCAGAAATTTTACATCATAATGTAATGCAAAAAGGCAAGGGAGGAGATTTTGAGTTTTTGCAGATAAATGATCAAAGAGATCTGCTTTGGTTGTATAATCAGAAAGCTATGAATGCCCTTTGGAATATTATTCTGTGGATTAATCAATAATATCTGGCTTTACTAAATTACTATATTACTGCTTCTTATCTAAAATTTAGAATCTTATGAAATATTTCTTTTTGATCTTGCTAACCGTTACAATTCTGTCTTGTAATAATAAAAAAGCATATTATACAGAAGAAGAAAGTGAACATATAGAAGTACATGAAGAAATCGAAAAAATAGATAAGGAGTTTCAGAAATTTCAAACTATTTTAGTAAAGCTCTACAAGGAGGGAGAAAAAAATCCTAGAAAAGTACTTTTGCAAATAGATACTTTAATTGCTTTAAATAATAAAGAAAAAGAAAAATATAAAGTACAGATTAAATCTGATGTAAACGAAAGTTTGTTTAGTCTTAAAGCTGAATTATTCTATAAAATTGGCCAATACGAAGAATCAATAAAAGAATTAAATAAAAGCAAATACAAATCGGGAGATGCAGCAGTTACTTACGCAGCAAACTATATAAAACTAAAAGATTATGAAAAAGCAAAATCATTTGTTGACAGCATAGGTAAAGGCTGGTATCTTTATGATTATGCGCTTGGAAATTATTTTGAATGTGTTGGAAATAAAACTCAGGCATTAAAAATATACAAAGAAATAAAAGAAGATAAAACAATAAAGCATTATGCTTATTACAAGTTGGCTGTAAATAGGTTTGATGAACTCCAAAAAAGTGACGCAACACTTCTGAATGAAATCTATTATCCTACTGAAGACCCAAGTTTTGAAATAGCCGATTCCGACAATGAGAATAGAAACAAAATTTTTAAATTGATGGAGGAGCTTCCAGAAAACCAAGAATGGGCTGGAACTAGTATTTTAGAATCTCCTCAAATTAATGATAAAAATTATTATTTGGTCAGGGTTACAAATAAAGATAAGGAGGAGTTTAATTATTTCATTTACGAAGAAACATTTGAAATAAAGTTTTTAGATACTAAAAGCAAAAAAATAATGACACTCGACGAATGGAGAAAATCAAAATCTTTATTATATCGTTTATTTAATTAGATATTCTAATGAGAAATAAGATAAAGTCGAATATAGATTATTAACACAAAAGCTTCAGAGAAATCTGGAGCTTTTGTGTTAGCTGTGATTCGTAATAAGAGTCTTTATACTATTATGGAATTTGCATTTTAAATAGTAATTCTCACAAAAAATTTAGAATTAAAAACTGAATTCGTATATTGTTGTGCCAAAATTACATCAATAATATACATTTTAAAATTGCTGTTTTCAAACGTTTTTCGATTGATTTTAATAAAAATAATCTAGATTATGAAAAAACCATTAATGCTCTTTATTGCATTCTTAGCTCTTACAGCTTGCTCAAAACATCAAGGAAAAAAAGATGTTGCGATCACCGGAATAGATTCCACACTGCGGCCAGGTGATGATTTTTTTAAATATGTAAACGGGAAGTGGTATGATTCTGTATCAATACCTGCCTCTCAAGCTGGAGTTGGGGCTTATATGTTTATGAATTTCCCACAACGAATGCGCCTGCAGGGAATATTGGACAGTATTTCGAAAAGTGAAAATGCACCAGGAAGCATTGCACAAAAAGTTGGAGATTTTTATGCATCAGGTATGGATACTGTAACTATCGATAAGCGCGCTTATACTCCTATCAAACCACTTCTTGCCAAAATTGATGCAATCAACGATTTACCCTCTTTAATGAAATTTGTGGTTAATGAAGTAAAAGTAGATAATTCATCTATTATTGAGTTTGGAGTATCGACCGATGATAAAAACAGTAGTATGAATATTGCTCAAATTTATCAAACGGGAATCGGTTTGCCAGACAGAGACTATTATTTCAAATCAGATTCTTCAACTGTTGCCATACAGCAATCTTATAAAAAATACCTTGCAACATTATTTCAATTAACAGGAAGTAGTGCTGGCGATGCAAAAAAGAATGCAGATTTGGTTTACGATATTGACAAGCAATTAGCCGTTTCGCACAAAACAAAAGTAGAACTTCGTGATGTGCAGGCAAATTACAATAAAATGGCTGTGACAAGTCTTTTAAAAAGACATCCCAATATAGACTGGACGACTTTCTTAAACAATTTAGGAGCAAAAACAGATTCTATTAATGTATCGCAGCCTGCTTATTATGATGCGTTGAATAAACTTTTAAAAACCATTCCGATTAATAATTGGAAAGTTTACCTGAAAGCAAATTCTATCGAAAGATATGCAGATGATTTAAGTAAACCTTTTGTAGATGCTTCATTTGAATATACGAAGGTACTTTCTGGTCAGGCAGTTCAAAAATCACGTGGTGAAAAAATGGCTAATGTCGTTGATAGTTACTTAGGCGAAGCGTTGGGTGAGTTGTATGTAAAGAAATATTTTTCTGAGGATGCCAAAAAACGTATGTTAGTTCTTGTGAACAATCTGCAAAAAGCGTATGCTAAAAGAATCGATAAATTGGATTGGATGAGTAACGTTACCAAACAGAAAGCAAAAGAAAAATTGTTCGCCATTACCAAGAAAATTGGATATCCAGATAAATGGAGAGACTATAGTAATGTAAAGATTGCTAAGAATACTTATTTTGAGAATATGGTTTCGGCATCTGCAGCTGCATATCAATTTCAATTGGCAAAATTGGGCAAACCAGTCGATAAATCACAATGGTATACGACAACTCCAACAGTTACTGCCTATAATAACCCTACAGCAAATGAAATTGTTTTTCCTGCAGGTATTTTACAAGCTCCATATTTTGATAATAATGCAGATGACGCACTTAATTACGGAGGTATCGGAATGGTTATAGGTCACGAAATAACCCACACTTTTGACGATCAAGGTGCTCAATACGACAAAGATGGAAACTTAAAAAACTGGTGGACAAAAGAGGATTATGCACAATTTAAAGCCAGAATACAACAGGTTATCAATTTATATAGTACTTATACTGTTCTGGATGGTCTGCACGTTAATGGTGCTATGACAGTTGGCGAAAATACAGCAGATATTGCAGGAATAGCAGTTGCTTATGATGCTTTTAAAATGACCGAACAAGGAAAAGGAAATACAAAAATTGACGGTTTTACTCCAGATCAACGTTTCTTTATTTCGATAGCCAAAATATGGCGAGTAAAAATGAAAGACGAGTTCCTGCGTTTGTGGATCAACAACAACCCGCATTCACCACCAAATTGGCGTGTGAATGGACCTCTAATGAATACAACACCTTTTTACGAAGCATTTAATGTAAAACCTGGAGATAAAATGTTTCTTCCGCAGAAGGACAGAATCACAATTTGGTAATAGCCTCGATCTCCGAAGTGCTCCCATAAAAAAGTGCGCAAATATCTCTATGAAATTTGCGCACTTTTCTGTATATATTGGAATTGTATATCCTTAAAAATCTCCGATTTTAATATCTTAAAAAGTTTGGATATAGAACTTGATATTTTTTCTTAAAAATAGGTTGACTCCAAATAAGGATCGTAGATATCTACATCCCATTGGTTATCATTATATAAATCTGCAAGGTCTTCACCATCTTCTGAATCAATAGTATTGTCGCTTTCTTCGTAATAATTACTAATGCTTAGAAATTCGCAGTCAAAATCTGGTTCGTCATGATGTTTATGATACAAGTCTACCATCGAAGTTGAAGATTGTTTTTTAGTATAAAATTCGGCATCGATCAAATTTGCATTAGACTGAGTATCGAAGTGTTTAGTGGAATTGAAATTTGTGGAAGCAGATATAGATGATTTCATAATTTTTATTAGTTATGGGCTTTGTAATTCTTAATTTATTAAGTCAAAAATACAATGAGCGTCAGCGTCTTAAATTATAGAATTCTGCCTTGAGGTTACATAATTTCGCAATTATGAAATAAAGTGATTTTTATAGATTATTATTTTAGGGTCAATTTTTTTTAGTGGAGTCTTTTTGTTTTATGATGATAAGAATTATCTACTATATTTGGTGTAAATCCCAAGCAGGAAATAATTATAACGGATGGAATTATTAGTTATCAATACGAAGATCCTTTTGATGATTAAAAATTAATATAAGAAGTACGACATAAAAAATTAAATTGCTTTTAAAAATGAAAGATTAAGATCAAATAGGGGAGTAAGTTTTGTTATATGTACAAACAACAGTAATTTGAATAAGTATATGGGAATAAATGCAAATGAATTGATTCGAATAAAGTTATTGGAAAATTCAATTCGCTTATTTTCTGATTTTATGAGTGTATTGTCGGACGGATATAACCCTGCAATTCTTGACGTAACAATTAGCATCGACAAAAGATTGAATGATCAAGATCGTTTTATATTTTCCTCTCCCAATAATATCGGTACAGCTTTTTTCTTTAGAGACAAGATTCAGCCAACAAGAAAAGATGTTACTAATATTAAAGACCGAATAGATGAGAACTTTTCCTGGTGTCTTAACCACTTAGCCGCATTCAACAATGCACCTGATATATTCAAAAACAATTATCATACAGAAAACCTCAGTCAATTAGTTGAAAAGGTGAAGAAAAGCATATTTGATGTAACAGACTTATGGGACGTAACTAGTTATGAATATTTGATTGATAGTGGAGATGGAAGTTTAGTAAGAGTTCTTTTTATCCATTCTGACAATAAATCATTGATATTAGACTTTGGGAATTATATTCACTAAAACTATATCCGCTTTGTGTAATTTTTTAGTTTCTTAGAAATCGTAGATTTATAAACAAAAAAACAGGTATAATGTATTTAATCATTTCAATTCTTTTTTCGATTTTCACTTTGAACGCTGAATCGAAAGAAAAAATCTATTTTGGAAGAGCGCACAATTACAATGCAATTTATAGTTATGGTGTATCTGAAATTTATATTTCTTCAGATTCGACAATGACAAGATATGATTATAGATTGCCAAATAAGAAAGAATGGAAAAACTACCAAAATTATGAGGCTAAAAAAGAAGTGCAAATAATTTCAAAAAAAGGGAAATATTATTCATTAATTAATCCGGTAAATCATTTAGAAAATGAAATGCATTTTGTGAAAATAACAGAAAACAGATTAATATACTATTATAGAGCCACAGATGGAAGTTTGATAAAAGGTTTTATATTTAAAAGAAAAATGAATTAAGAGCGAGCACATCTAGGAAATAATATTTAATAACTAATAAATGGCAATACACCAGAATAATACTAATTTAAAAGCCGATCGAATATTTTCATCTTTAAAACGAGTCGCCAGAATTGTTTTAATAATATCGTCATTATTATTACTTGTTTCGATAGTTTTACTATTAGTTTACAGAGGAGAATGCTTTATTATTTACTCAAATGCTGGTTTTGTCATTTGGCCAACAATAGTTATTTCTATTTATTCAATAGTTTACTCATTACTAACAATTATAGCTTTTTTAATACACAAAGCCTTCAAGCATGATTTAATCTGGTCGACAATCAAAAAAGAAATTTTGTTTATAATTGTAACAGTAGTATTAATGACTGTCTTTTATTTTGTAAATGTTACACTATAGAAAATTATTAGTGGGAAAAGTTGAAAATTTGGTGCTAACGATTGTGGTTTTACAACAAAATATAATATGTTGTATTGCTTTTTAATGCATTAACATTAAAAGATATGAAGTTAAAAGTTGTACTATTTTTTATTTTGATTACTCTGAATTCTTGTTCAAAAAACAAAAATACTTCGGAATTAAATTCTAACTTAAAAATAGATACTTCGAGAGTTTCAATAATAAAATACGATTCTACTAATCTTGATTGTAAAATGATATTCAAAACGGGGACTAATTCATATCTAAACAACGAAGATTTAGAGAAAATAGAGTTTGCAATTGATAAGATTATTGAAAAACAAAATCCCATCCAAATTGAATTGTTTAAAGAAATTTCAAAAAGATATCCAGAAGAGAATTATAAAAAAGAAGATTTTATACTTAAAAAGACAGAATATATCAGACGCTATCTTGTCATCAAAAATCTTAAAGGTCAAAAAGAAATATATGTAGCTTTAGTTTGTGATGAAATTGCCAAGTCTTTCGATTTTAAAAAAACAATAAAACAAGGTCATGGCGGTGGAGCCTGTTTGTTTTCGTTCAAATTAAACTTTGACACAAACGACTATTACGACGTTCAATTTAATTCTGAAGCTTAAAAATAGCATGTGAGGTCCTGTGCCAATCGCTTTGGATATGCAGACAACCATATCGCAGATTTGCAATCTGTCGCAAAGAGAATCGGAAACGTAAAAACCAAAAAAGCTTCAGAGAAATCTAAAGCTTTTTTTATTGCTATTTGGATAATTATATGCCTCTCCTTAGAATTATTATTCAAGATAAAAGCTTAAAGTGTTACAATATTCTTAGTGTTTGGTTTAAATAATAGAAATAAAATCTGTAAAATGAGGTAAACCGTAAAGATTTAATCTTTAAATGCGGTATATTCGTACAATGTTTCTCAGAAATATCCAAAAATGAATTAAAATATTTCCAAAAGGTCTTTTTAGAAAAAAAGAAAACATTTGAGAAAAGAATTTCGTTCATTATAAAATATAGAAAAAATTCTTGCGCGAGGATAGACAAAATCCCAAGTGTCTTTAAATGATTGGGTATTAACTAAATTTTAAAACCTTACATTATGTTAAAAAAAATTTTAAAATTAGACGGGGCTCATGAATTAACAAAAAAAGAGCTAAAAGCGGTAAATGGCGGAGTTGAACCTTTTTGTGCTGCAGCACTTATAGCTGGAACAGCTATTAAAAAAGATGGACCATGTCCTCCTGATTATCCTTTCGCTAGTGGAGGATGTTGTTTCCCAGAATTGTAGAATTGATTTATAAAATAAAAAAGAGACTGTGAAGTCTCTTTTTTTTGAATTAATATATCTTTTATGAATGATTTATTGATTAATTTTTCAAGTCTTGCCATCATTTCATCTTTCTCTTTCAGCATACGCTCGTACAATGCGATTTTTTCTTCGTGAAGTTTTAGAACCTCTTGCACAGGATTAAATACTGGATTTAGATTAATGCAGAAGCTCCATCTTTGAAATCTGAAAATGTATTTGAAATAATATTGATTGCTTGTTCTTCATCAAAATCCACGATTGCTCCGATATGTAGACAACGATCGCGCAGATTTTTAATCTGTGCCCGCAAAGAGAATCAGAAAAAAGGTTAAACCAAAAAAGCTCCAGATTTCTCTGAAGCTTTTGTCTTAGTAGCGGGAAGCATTCAAATATCTGACCAAATTACTTTGGATTATTATAATATTTTAAAAAGTGTATCTTAATTTTTTCTCTTGTTTTCGTTTACATAACCACTCATATAAATGTTCAAAAGCATCACTCACTTTTGTCTTTTAATACCGAAAAATATATATATGATGATCTATTATTTATGAAATTTATAATACATATGTATTCGAATTCGGATGGCTTTGTGTGGTTGCTTAAAATGCATAATAAATTAGCTCAAATTTTAAAAATCAAGCTCTGTGGAAAAATTTGATATTATATATGATTTTGGAATTTGGGAAGTGATACAAAAATCATGGTTTGTGTTTATACCTCTATTTTTTTATTGGATGGCGATTAGCAAACTTGGACATAATAAAAATGAAGAAAGAAATTTGATTCAGAATCAAGTATGGCCAAGCGAAAACTTTGATAATACAAAAGCACAAATAATTAAATATGTTTCAATCATCATTTTTGTCTTTTTAATCATTATCGAAACAATAAAGATATGTAGAACTTATAATGCTTTGCGCAATGGCTTAGAATCAGTAGAAGGTTATGTGACTAATTTTCACGAAATGCCATCATCAGGACACGACACTGAACGATTCAAAGTTAGGAACGTGGAATTTGAATTTTCTGATTTTGACTTAACTGATTTTGGATATAATAATGCCAAATCGAAAGGTGGCGAGATAGATGAAAATACCTATATTAGAATATATTATTATCAATCAAAAAAACGAAATGTTATACTTAAACTAGAAAAACGAAAATAAAACTACCACGATCGCTCCGATATGTAGACAACGATAGCGCAGATTTGTAATCTGTGCCCGCAAAGAGAATCAGAAAAAAGTTAAAACCAAAAAAGCTCCAGATTTCTCTGAAGCTTTTGTCTTAGTAGCGGGAACAGGACTCGAACCTGTGACCTTCGGGTTATGAGCCCGACGAGCTGCCTACTGCTCTATCCCGCGATGTTTCGGGTGCAAAGATACGCCGATTTTTGAGAATTCCAACGAAAATATTAAAAAATGTTTTATTTTCTGTATTAACTTGATATGACTACCTTTGCAGAATAAATTATACTCAAAATGTCACATAAAGCAGGTTTCGTAAATATTATCGGGAATCCAAACGTTGGAAAATCAACTTTGATGAACGCCTTTGTTGGAGAAAGATTATCCATCATTACGTCAAAAGCGCAAACTACACGTCATAGAATTTTAGGAATTGTAAACGGAGAAGACTTTCAATTGGTCTTGTCTGATACTCCCGGAATCATAAAACCGGCGTATGAAATGCAGGAATCCATGATGAATTTCGTAAAATCGGCTTTTGAAGATGCTGACATTTTGATATATATGGTCGAAATAGGTGAGCAGGATCTTAAAGACGAAGCTTTCTTTAATAAAATCATTCATGCTAAAATTCCGGTTTTATTACTTTTAAATAAAATCGATAATTCAAATCAAGAACAACTAGAACAGCAAGTTACTTTCTGGAAAGAGAAAGTGCCAAATGCAGAAATTTTCCCAATTTCGGCTTTGCAGAATTTTAATGTTCCAGAAGTTTTCGGAAGAATTATCGAATTACTGCCAGAATCTCCAGCATATTATCCAAAAGACCAATTAACAGACAAACCAGAACGTTTCTTTGTTAACGAAACTATTCGTGAAAAAATCTTATTGAATTACAGCAAAGAAATTCCATACGCAGTAGAAATTGTAACAGAAGAATTCTTTGAAGATGAAAAAATTATCAGAATCCGTTCGGTAATTATGGTTGAGCGCGATACGCAAAAAGGGATCATCATCGGACATAAAGGTGTGGCTCTTAAAAAAGTGGGAACAGATGCTCGTGCCGATTTAGAGAAGTTCTTCGGAAAACAAATTCACATCGAGCTTTACGTAAAAGTGAACAAAAACTGGAGAAGCAACGCTAATATGTTAAAGCGTTTCGGCTATAATCAATAGTTTTTTTGTTTCAAGTTTCAGGTTTGAAATGAGATACTGGTAATGTTTAGTTATTTCAGTTTTTTGAAATTGAAATATTATAAAAGTTCTTTTGAAAATGATTGCCCTAGCCCCGATGGGAGGGAAAATCCTTTTGTGCCGGGGTTCGGCACAAAAGATTGGAAGGAACAGCGGGAAATAGCTCCTGAAAATCCTCATTAATAACAAGAAATATAATAAAAAACTTAGGTGCTTAGAAACTTAGCGATTCAGCAACTTTTTTTAACTACCTTTGCAAAAAATTTAAATAAGGTATTTTGGATTTATAATCTATTGTGATTTAGTCAAAAACAAAATCTGGAATTGTAAATCTAAAATCTAAAATTCAAAAAAATGAATAATAACATTGTTGCGATAGTAGGAAGACCTAACGTAGGGAAATCGACCCTGTTTAATAGGCTGATACAAAGAAGAGAAGCTATTGTAGATTCAGTATCTGGGGTTACCCGTGATAGAAACTATGGTAAAAGCGAGTGGAACGGAAAAGAGTTTTCTGTCATTGATACGGGAGGATACATTCGAGGGTCTGATGACGTTTTTGAAGGCGAAATACGTAAA
This sequence comes from Flavobacterium artemisiae, assembly GCF_042678225.1. NCBI lineage: Bacteria > Pseudomonadati > Bacteroidota > Flavobacteriia > Flavobacteriales > Flavobacteriaceae > Flavobacterium > Flavobacterium artemisiae. The sequence continues at coordinate 1,127,738 of NZ_JBHUDZ010000012.1, forward strand.
CAAGTTGAACTTGCTATCGACGAAGCCGATGTTATTATTTTTGTGGTTGATGTTGAAGAAGGAATTACGCCAATGGATGAAACCGTTGCAAAATTACTTCGTAAAGTAACAAAACCAGTTTTATTGGCTGTAAATAAGGTTGATAACGCAATGCGCGAAAAAGACGCAGTTGAGTTTTACAATCTTGGTTTAGGAGAGTATTACACTTTTGCAAGTATTTCTGGAAGCGGAACGGGAGATTTATTAGATGCTTTAATTGAAGCTTTTCCTGTAAAACCTGAGCCAGTTACACCAGAAGTTGTTTTGCCTCGTTTTGCTGTAGTTGGTCGTCCAAATGCTGGAAAATCAAGTTTTATCAATGCCTTAATTGGGCAGGATCGTTTTATGGTAACCGATATTGCAGGAACAACTCGTGATGCAATTGATACCAAATTTGACCGTTTTGGTTTCGAATTCAACTTGGTTGATACTGCGGGAATTCGTCGTAAGGCAAAAGTAAAAGAAGATTTAGAATTTTATTCTGTAATGCGTTCTGTGAGAGCGATTGAGCATGCAGATATTTGTATATTGGTTATCGACGCAACACGCGGATTTGAAGGTCAGGATCAGAGTATTTTCTGGCTGGCAGAGAAAAACCGTAAAGGTGTTGTAATCTTGGTAAACAAATGGGATTTGGTAGAAAAAGATACTATGTCTACAAGAGATTACGAAGAGAAAATCAAAAAAGAATTAATGCCGTTTACAGATGTGCCAATTCTTTTCGTTTCTGCTTTAACAAAACAACGTTTGTTGAAAGCATTAGAAGCTACGGTTCAGGTTTTCGAAAATAGAAAACAAAGAATTCCGACTTCAAAATTCAACGAATATATGTTGAAAGTGATCGAAGCATATCCGCCGCCGGCTACAAAAGGTAAATATGTGAAAATTAAATATTGCATGCAATTACCGACAGAAGTACCTCAGTTTGTATTTTTTGCTAACATGCCACAATACGTTAAAGAGCCATACAAGCGTTATTTAGAAAATAAAATCAGAGAAAATTGGGACTTTTCCGGAGTGCCGATTGATATTTATATCAGAGAGAAATAATAATTTCTTTTCGAAACAAAAAATGCAGTTTTTCATAGTTTGAAAAACTGCATTTTTGTTTTAATTAAAAGTGCTTTTTAAACTTGATTGTCATCATAAAAGAAAATTTGTTCTAATGGAGAACCTCCATCAGAGTCATTAAAGTCACCATTGCTTTTTCTTGTAGAAGAATACAATTTTAGACTATAAGTGCAGCGCGTCAGGTTATTATTGCTTGGCGGCGCATTTAACGGCGAATTATTATTTATTCGTTTAACCGATGCCGAATTGATTATTCCATCCGAAACAAATCGGTCTATAGAACCACTGTTGCTTTTTAAATGTAAACTTCCAGAAGCTAAGTACGGATGATACAGCGAATATTTAGCATGAATTGTACCGCTTATAGGAGTGCAGAGTGTACTTTCTTCTAATTCTTTTCCAGCCAATTTTCTATATATCGGATTGTTGTTCATCACAATAGAATTTAGTGTTTTTCCGTTACCGCCAATAGCACCAAAAATATTGGAAGGTTTGTTGATGACTTCCCTGATTTCAAATCGAATGGCAAATTTTTCAACCGGAATTTCGTTTGCAGGAGGTATAGGTTCCCCAGCATTAAAAATGTCAGGAACATTTGGTGCTGAGGTTAATGCTGCGGTATTTAAACTAATCAATGTATCTTCTTCGATAATGTTATAAAGAGATAAATCGGCTGGAGTTAATCCAACTTCTATTAAAGTTCTTTCGATAGCATGATTGACATCAAACCATCCTTCTGCATCAAAATCACTTTGATTACTGTAGACGAAAATATCATTAAGAATAAACGAAAAAACTTTTCGTGTTAGTTTAGAAACAATGCTGGGAACAAACAGGTTAGGAGTAACCCCGATAATTTTTGTAAAGTTTGACTCTGCTAAAAACGGAGTATTATTTGCTGCAGTAGTATCACTAATTCTAAAGCGATATTCTATAGGATTTCCAGAAGCAGATTTTAAAGCAGCCTGCCCGGTTAAACGGATAGTCGAAAACAAAACCTGCTTGCCAGAACCGGCAAAACCATCAGCATCAAAATCATGAATTCCGCTTCCGTACGAAGAACTAAAAGCAGCTCCAATTCCGGTCCAGGCACTAGGAAAAGTTTCCTCTGGATTGGTTACCGTAACTTCAGAACATAAATTGACACACAAACAATAGCCTACATTTTTGCGTGCATTTGCTTTTGTTTCGTCAACTAATTTTGTACCGCCCAATTCTGCTTTGAAATAAACATCTGGTCCGCTGTTAAACGATAAAAAGCTGGGATCAGTTTCAATATTTATCCAAGGCGATAAAAATGTTTTTTTGAAATCGGCAGAAGAATAGTCAATCCTAAAATGACCGTTGGAATCTGTTGTTGCAGTTCCTAAATTATCATCCGTTAGGAAATCCGCATCCATTGCAGTAACTTTTGCATTGGCAATTGGAGTATTTGTTCTACAGTTTAGTAAGTGTCCGCATATTACCCAAGCATCAAAAAAATGACCTCTTATATAGCACCACCATTTGTACGCAATACTGTATTCCCATTTGTAATTTTCGTTTCGTTCCTGTTGCTCCAATTCTTCTTTCATAGAAAGAGTCGTAATATGAAACTGCAAAGTTTCTTCTCTTTTTGGTTTTGGAGGTTTTGGTGGTACAGTACCACAGATAAAATCGATATCAAATTCAGAATTTAAATAATTTTCATTTACTTCAAATGCAAAATTTCCTTCTTTATCAGTTTTAGTTTTACCAATAAGCAGTTTTTCTCTTTCTTTAGATTCTTCTTTAGAAACAAAACGAAATGTTTCTTTTGTATTAGAATTTGCTGGTACTTCTTTTCGGTATGGTAAATAAAATAAAATTTCTACATCTGCTATTACCTCTCTACAATCTTCACATACATAGCCTTTTAAGGAGCCTTTAAAAATATTTCTCATCATAATTTGGTTTAATTGCCTACTTGGATCAGTTTTCGGCTTTTCTGTCATACTCTTTTTAGGATTTTCTGAATTCTCCTTGTTTTTTAAATTTTTACAAGGCAAAGATTTTGCAATTTGATGAGAAATATATTAGGACAAATCCCGTTTTTAGAAGGGCTGTTTTACCCTTTTTTTAGTATTGTAGTTTGTAAAGAAAACGTATTGGCATTCTTTTTGAAACAAGAAAAAAATAAATGTAAAAAATACACATTAAACCTTTTGCATTTTTTTATGTCTTACCAATCTAACTAACCCAATTTATGACCAGAATCTATTCATTATTGTTTTTATTACTTTTCGTTTCTGCGGCAAATGCACAAAACGATATTACCGTCAAAGGTACAGTCCTGGATGTCAATACTCAATTACCACTCGAACTTGCCACAGTGTATTTTACGACTGTAAAAGATTCTACGGTGATTGAATATGCCAACACAGATAAAAATGGTGTTTTTAGAATGAACATTAAAAAATTTGATAAACCTGTATTCTTAAAAGTGAATTACATGGGATATCAAACTTACTACGAAGAATACAAAGGACTTACAGAAAGTAAAGATTTTGGAAAAATTTATTTAATAGAAAATGTAAATGCTCTTAATGATGTCGTTATTAAGACTGAAGCACCGCCTATAACTATTAAAAAAGATACTTTAGAGTTTAATGCGGCATCTTATAAAGTCCGTCCAGATTCAAATGTCGAAACATTATTAAAACAACTTCCAGGTTTTGATGTCGATAATGACGGAAAAATAACTGTAAATGGAAGGGAAGTCAATCAGGTATTAGTAAATGGAAAAACGTTTTTTGATAAAGACGGAGCGATTGCGATCAAAAACCTTCCGGCTGATATTATTAAAAAAGTCCAGGTTTCAGATTTTAAAACCAAAAAAGAAGAACTTTCAAAACAAGAGTCAACTTCCGACTTTTCGAGTATTAATATTACAATTGACGAGAAGAAAAACAAAGGTTATTTTGGTAAAGTCATGGGCGGTTACGGTACCGATGATCGTTATGAAGCCAATGTAAATCTTAATTATTTTAATAATAAGCAAAAAATAAGCTTGCTGGCATCTTCAAATAATATCAATTCAACCGGTTTTTCTATGGATGATGTTTTTGATAATATGGGCGGCGGTAGAAACAGCAGTGGAAGAGGTGGTAATGCAAGTTCTGGCGGAGGCGGAAAAGGAATTACCCAATCCAATTTAGTGGGTGTTAATTATTCTGATGACTGGACTGAGAAATTATTGGCCATGGGAAGTTATAATTTTTCGAATACGGTGAATAAAAATGATAGTAAATCGAATGAAGTTGTTTTTCAGCCAACTGGAAACAACATCACACAAAGTGAATCTAAAACCAGAAATGAAAGTACAGGTAACAATGCTAACTTTGAATTAGAATACAAATTAGATCCTAAAACACGAATTGTAGTAGCGCCAAAGGTAAATCAATCACGAACTAATGGAATTTCATCTTCTTCAAGCGATACAGTAGATGAAAATGGAGAAGCATTGAATAAAAGCGACGGAAGCTCAATTTCTGAAGGCACAAATACGAGTTTTTCTAATACGATAAATTTCAACAAAGCTTTTGATAAGAAAACCCGTAACTTAAGTTTTGTATTTACAAACAACAATACAGACAGTGATGCTGATGCTTTGAATATCTCTGAAACAATTTATTATACTGGTATAACTCCAAATGATTTAAGAAATCAGAATGTAAAAAAGAGAGCTGTAAGTGATGCGTACTCTGCGGATATAGAATATACTGAGCCTATTACCGATTCATTGAGAATTAGAATCGGAACCGATTTAGATTGGAAAAGCAATAGTAATGATCAAAAAACGTATAATTTCGATGAAGCGACTCAGAGCTATTCTGAATATGATTCAAGATTTAGTAATTATACGAGTTCAGTTCAAAATTCGGTTACACCAAAAGTTGGAGTTACTTTACAAAAAAACAAGTTTACCATAAATCTGGACAGCCGAACTTCGATTGTGAAGTTTGATAATTATTCATTTTATCAAGACAACGCAACAGATTTAAGTAAAAAATACGCGCTTCCTTTTGCAACTGCTCTATTGCGATACAAATTCAATCGATCTAAAAATCTTTCGTTTAAATATGATTATTCAAATGCATTACCTTCAGCCAATCAGTTAATGCCGATTGTGAATTTGAATAATCCTTTGAATACAATTGTTGGAAATCCTGATTTGAAGCCAATTGAAAAGAACAGTGTCAATTTCCAATTTAGAAATTATGATTTTCGATCTCGTTCAGGATATAGTTTTAATTTAAAAGGAGATTATTATAACAATGATATTGTTTCTATTTCCAGCTTTCTAGCAGGGGGAAAAAGAGAAACGACTTATACAAATATCTCAGGTGTTTATAATATCTCTTTGGGAGCCAACTGGAATCAGCAGATTAAAAGAGATGCGCAAGTGCTTCGATATGGCGTAGGTATAAGTGGAAATTATTCTTTTGATAAAGGATTTACAAATGATATATTATATAACTCTAAATCTGTCGGAGTGACACCAAAAGTATATATGTCTTATGATTATGGAGATGTTTTGACAATTGCCCCGTCTTATAATTTATCATACAGTGAATCTAAATATGAAAATTATTTATTGGGTCAGACATCAAATGTGGTGCACAGAGTTAATGTGCAGACAACATCGTATTGGCCGGCAAATTTAATTTTCGGAAATGATTTTGGCTACACTTACAATTCAAACATTTCTGATGGGTTTAAAAAAGATTTCTTTCTTTGGAACACCAGTTTGTCTTATGGTTTTTTGGATAAAAAATTATATGCAAAAGTCAAAGTTTATGATGTATTAAACCAAAATCAAAGTGCAACAAGAACGATTAGCGCAACATCGATCCGTGATGAAGAAAATACCGTTTTAAAACGTTACGTGATGTTTTCGTTAGCTTATAAAATTGGAAACTTCGCCGAAAGTAAAAAAGGAGGAAAAAGAGAGAGAGGATCATAGTTTTTTTTGAGGTTCAAAGAAACAGAGGCTCAAAGGGGCAAAGTTTAAAAAAAATCCAAATCAAATTTTAATTTGATTTGGATTTTTTAGTAAAATCTAAAATCTAAAATCTAAAATCTAAAATCTAAAATCTAAAATCTAAAATCTAAAATCTAAAATCTAAAATCTAAAATCTAAAATCTAAAATCTAAAATCTAAAATCTAAAATCTAAAATCTAAAATCTCCGATTAATTCTATGATAAACCGTAAAACGAATAATATCACGATCGTAAAAATCTACACCGCTGGAACGTCTTTGAAAGTTTTTCAAGTAACCTAATTCTAAACCGAGATTTGGATTGAAATGATAGCGCAAAGCGAAATAAATCCTGTTTTGATCGAAAGTATTTCTGCGGTTGTCTTTTCCATAATTAAATAAAACTTCGTCAGAAATAGTTCCTTTTATGCTTTGTTTTTCTTTTTCCCAAAGAGTGAATTGAGATTGTAAACGGTAACGAAATCTATACGCAAATGAGAATTCGTCTAAGAGTCCGTCTTTATCTGCTTTTTGAATGAAACGCTCTTCAAGCTGAAAACGATTATGAAAAGTAACCTTAGCAATATCATTTATAAAAGTAATGTCCTGCTGCGGGCGATATTCTGGAACCGAATAATCGGGATCGGCATTTGGGTTTTGAGTATTGACATTAAAATAAGCAAATCCGGCGCCGAGATCGATCATTTTATTGGCTCTGTATCGGGCTTGTGATCTGATAACGAAAAGATTTTCATGAATTGGATTGACGAAACTTCGATTATCAAATTCCGAATGAATGGCCCATTTTTCGCTCAATGGAAAAATATTGTAGTATCGAATCCAAGTCAAAGTCTGCTGGTCGATTTTTCTTTGGTTCTGACCGAAAGAAATCTGGCTCAGACAGATAAAAATAAAAAATAATCTAAAAGATTTTTTCAATTGTTATAATTCAGGCTGCGAATATATAGAAAACAGCCTATATGAATTGAGTGAGAATCTGTTTTTTTAATGGGCTTTTTCAGTAGATTTTGTGATTGTTTTTGAAATGAAGAAAATCAAATCATTCTCTTTTTTAAATAGATACGCATTCTTCAGAATCAAATAACATCATTGTATTTTTATCAATCTGCAGAAATGATTCGATTTGAGGGATTATTTCCATTTGAAAAAACCGAACTTCCGGATTGTCTTGATTACTGCTTTTTATAGAAGAACTTATCGCAATTATCTTTTCAGATTTTCGAGTTTTAACCGTCAAAAAGTAACCAAAACTGTGCGATCTGGATTTTGAAATAACATTTTGAACAGAATTCAGAGCGGTTATATCCTTTTTGCCAAGAGGTGTAATCTTATAAAAACTATTGTTTTTTTTGTCAAATATTAAAGTCGTTTTGTTTCTAATTAATAAACGATACAAACTGTTAGCGACTAAAAGAACGCTTGTCAAAACAGAAAAAAATAATCCCATTAAATGATTATTATAAATGATCAAAATAATTCCAACAGTTAGTATCATAATTCCTAATACTGAACTTGCAAAAATGTAGGATTGTGCATACCAATAAGGATCATACGAAATCTTATTTCCTGTTGCTGTAAAATTATAATAACTATTCAATTCACTTTTCATTTATCTTCTTTTTTAGCACATAAACATCTGCAGCTATATTGATGTTTGGTAAACTTCAGTAATTATATATGAAAAAAAAGTCCTTAAAGGATTTTTTAGTAGCATAATAAGACATTTAGAAAAGAGGGTAAAAACAAAAACAGGAGATGTACTTTTAAATACATCTCCTGTTTTTAAGACTAAAACTAACTAACCGCTTACAGCGAATACTTAAAAGTAACCCCGTAAGTTCTTTGATCACCAATAACCCCAGCATATTGTCCCGCGTTACCACCCGCTGGCAATAATTGCTCGTAGTAATCTTTGTTCAACAAGTTACGTCCCCAAATCTGAATAGACAAACCTTGCGAAGCACGGAAACCTAAACGAGCATTAAAGATGGCATAACCTTGAACAACCAAATATTTAGAAGCCGAAGGGCTTGAAGAAAATTCTGAACGAGCGTATCCATCAGCAGCAAAGAAGATTTTTCCAGCATTACCAAAGAATTTTGCATTATCCGAAAGTTCACCACCAAGAGAACCAGCCCATCTAGAAGCGCCCGGCAAATCAGTTCCAGACACATCTTTAAAAGCTACTTGAACTCCATTAACAGTAAGTCCTGTGTCTTCTAGTGGAAGCGGTGCATTTGTAAATTTTACATATTTGCCATCTGTATAAGTAGCAGCACCATTAATTGTTAAATGTGAATTGATAAAAAAGCTTGCATCCAATTCTACACCTCTTACTCTAACTTTATCTGCATTGGCTAGATAACCACGATTTACTCCTGGTTCTGCAGCCTGAACGTTTGTTTGGAAATCTTTTATCTCTGTATTAAAAGCAGTTAGGTTGAAGATAGAGTTTTTGAATGGAGACGTTTTTACACCAACTTCAAAATGATTTACTTTTTCTGGCTTGATTACAGCAAGCTCAGTCATTGGCTGTCCTGACGAATTTGTCGGAAGCCCAGCTACGTTTACTCCAACTGGCTTATAGCTCTTCGCATAAGTTCCATAAACATTGATTTTATCAGTTGCTTTGTAAGTAAGTGTTATGTTTCCAGAGAAATCGGTATTATCAGTACTAGAATCAAATGCCTGATCTGAATAGACTTGTTTTTTTAATGCTAATAACGCTGGATCAGTAGTTTGAAGACCTCCATAAGTTGTACGAGAATAATGTGCATCTTTTTTATCAAAGTTGTATCTCAAACCTGGTAAAATATGGAAACGATCTGTTACAGCCCAATCGATTTGACCAAATACTGCTGCACTCGAAGCTCTAATTCTTGCATCTGTTTTAATTCCGTATCCTTCAAATAAACCTGGAGTTTTCCATAACGCGCTTGTAGAACTTTGAGAAAATCTCCATTGTGCATTTCCAGATTCTTCAGTACCATCAGTTTGAGAAGTTTGATCAATAAAGAAAACCCCTCCAACACCGCTGATTCTTGATGTTAATTGTCCAGCGTAACGAACTTCTTGTGTAATTTGTGTTTGTCTTGTTGGGTTTTGAGATTTAGCTAAAACCTGTAATCCTGTAAAATCCCTGTCGTTTGACGGATCCCAGTTCCAAAAACGCCATGCAGTTGTTGAGGTTAAAGTTCCAGAGCCAATTTTAGTATCAATGTTTAAAGAAACCCCTCCTAAATCCTGATTAGAACGCCATGGTGTATCCTGATCAATTTTACGATCAAAAGCATTCTGGCTTGGCAACTGATAGTTTAAATCAGCAATAATAGCATCAAATTGACGATAAGCGGCTCTTTTAGTAGGAGCAACACCAGCTATAACCTGTGCATATCCATCAGGACGTTGTGTTGTCAAATCTCCGGCAAGAATGATATTAGTGTTTTCAGTTGGAGTCCATAATAATTGTCCTCTAAAACCTTGATTGTTTAAAGTATTTGTAGCTCTTCCTGTAGCAACATTATCAATTAATCCGTCACGCTGTGTTCCAGAGAAAGAGATACGACCTGCTACTTTTTTACCTAATGCTCCAGTTATAGAAGCTTTGGCTTGTAAAAAAGCATAGTTTCCGTAACTAACTTCAAAATCGGCACCTGGCGTAAAGCTTGGCTTACGAGAAGTAATATTGAAAGCTCCAGAAGTAGTGTTTTTTCCGAATAAAGAACCTTGCGGACCACGTAAAACCTCAATTTGTTCTACATCAATAAAATCTAAAGTTGTCGCAGCCGGACGAGCGTAATACACTCCATCAACATAAAAACCAACTCCAGGATCGATTCCATCATTTGTTAATCCGAATGGAGAACCCAAACTTCTAATGTTGATTCCGGTATTTCTTGGGTTAGAAGAATATAATTGTACAGAAGGAACCAATTCTTTAATACGATTTACGTTAAAAGCTCCTGCTTGTTCTGCTTGTTTTCCCGTAACAACAGAAACCGCAATAGGCACATCTTGTGCTTTTTCGATTCTTCTTCTTGAAGAAACTACAACTTCAACAAGCTGGTTTTCTTCATGTAAAGTTATGTTAATCGGAGAAACAGGAATAGCAGTAAGTTCTAGTTCTGCTGTTTTATATCCGATATATTGAATTAAAATTGTTACAGGTAATTTTCCTTTAGATTCGATAGAGAATCGTCCTTCAGAATTTGTTATAGTACTTAAAGTAGTTCCTTTAATAACCACGTTAGCAGCTTCTAAAGGAATATTTTGATCATTGGTTACAACTCCATCAATGTTTTGTGCGAATGAGATTGAGAATGTTAAAACTGCAAGTATTGTAAAGATATTTTTTATAGATGTTTTCATTTTTATATTAAGTATATGTGATTAGTAGAATTTAAAATTAAATTTTTTTTACCAACACATACACATCATCAATGAAGCAGATTTCACAGTTGTGAATTCAGTATTATAATTTTGCAAAAGACTTTTTACACCAGATTGACTTGAATGTAGTTTCATGAGTTAAAATTTTGTAAATGATTAGTTAATTATTTTTGGCAAATATATAATATAAATTCTATCGATTTACTAGGATATAGAAAATATTTTTTTATTTTTTTACTAATGAGGCGATTGTGATGCCTTCCATAGCCTTTAAAGTTTTGTCTCTAATAAGCATTAAACCGTGACGCAGACTGCATTCGTCTTCGGTTTTGCAATCGGAGCAAGGCTCGTAAAAATTTAAAGATGCACAAGGTAAAAGTGCAATTGCGCCGTCAAATAATCGGTGAATTTCGGCTAAAGTAATGTCATTTTTAGATTTTATCAGATAATAACCGCCAAATTTTCCCTGCTTACTGCTCACAAAACGTCCTCTTTTTAGATCTAATAAAATCTGTTCTAAAAACTTTTTAGGAATATTGGCTCCATCAGCAATTTCTACAGTTCTAGAAATGTGATTTTCCTCTTGTTCTGCTAAATAAAGTAAGGCCTTAAGGGCATATTTTGCTTTATGTGATAACATCTATTAAATTATGAATTATAAATTGTTAATTATGAACGACAAATTTAAGCTAAAATAAGCACAAACTAAAATCAGTGTGAAGCCAACATGAAACATTGAACCTGAAACATTGAACCTGAAACATGAAACGTAAAACATGAAACATGAAACCTGAAACAAAAAACATTACCAGCTTCCTCCAGAACCACCGCCAGAGAATCCGCCTCCGCCAAATCCACCGCCGAAGCCACCGCCACCGCCAGATGATCCGCCGCCAAAGCCTCCGAAACCGCCTCCGCCGCCACTTCTTCCGAGATTACTTAAAATAATGACATCAAGAAGACTTGGTCCGCCGCCACCGCTGTTTCCAGAATTACCGCCGCCACGTTTGTTTCTAGAAAGTAAAATCAGGATAATTACCACAATTACGATAAAAGGAAGGATTGGAAAACTTTGTCCTTTACTGCTTTTTTTGCGCTCGCCTTTATATTTTCCTTTAAAAACGTCAAATAAGGCGTCAGCACCTTTGTCTAAACCTCGGTAATAGCTTCCTGCTTTAAACTCAGGAATAATAATATTTCGGGTAATTTCACCGCCAATTCCCGCAGTTAATCTGTCTTCTAATCCATAACCTGGCGAAATCCAGATCTTTCTTTCGGTTTTAGCCAATAAAATCAAAACCCCGTTATCTTCTTTTGCTTGTCCAATTCCCCATGTATGAGCCCATTTTGGTGTCAGAATTCCGATATCTTCTCCTTTTAGGCTTTCTATCGTAATAACGACAATTTGGGTTGAGGTAGAATCAGAATAACGAACTAGTTTTTCTTCTAATTGTGTTTTTTCAGAAGCACTTAAAACATTCGCGTAGTCATAAACCGAAGTTTGAAAACTTGGTTTCTCGGGAATGTCAAATTGTGCAAAAACACTTGAGAAAGTAAAAAAAGCGATTAAGAAAAAGGATAATTGAAAGATTCCTTTAGAATTTAAAGTTGTAATAGTGGAAAGTTTCATTTGTTATCCTTTAGAGATTTCATTAGATAATTCGTTTACATCATCTTCAGATGAAGGGAAATATTTTTTTAATTGTTCGCCGGCGTTTAAAATGCCATCAACAATTCCTTGTTTAAAATTTCCCGATTTAAAATGGTTGATCATAACATCTTTGGTACAATCCCAAAAATCATCAGAAACCAAATCATTAATTCCTTTGTCACCGCAAATCACAAAGTTTTTGTCATCAACTGCAAAATAGAGTAATACTCCATTTTTAAGACGTGTTTCATCCATTCGCAATTCATGAAAAACTTCTAAAGCTCGATCATAATGAGCTTTAGAAGTTGTTTTTTCTATATGTACTCTAATTTCGCCAGAAGTATTTTCTTCAGCTACACGAATTGCTTCAACAATTTCTTGTTCTTCTTCTTTCGTTAAAAAATCTTCTACTTGTGACATGACTAATTTTAGAGTTTAGATTGTAGATTTTAGATTTAGATTGTTTTGTCTAAAAACTTTCTTAGAATTTTACTTCAACTGGTTTATCTGCTCCAGTAGATGCTTCAAAGTATGGTTTTTCTTTGTATTCGCTCAAGAACCAATTATTAGGAATCTTTAAAACATAACCGTTGTAAACCTGAACAGACTCGTTAAAACGCGTTCTTGCAGTAAGAATTTGGTTTTCTGTACTTGCCAATTCATCTTGTAACTTCAAGAAGTTTTCGTTTGCTTTTAACGTTGGATACTGCTCAACAGAAACCAATAATTTTGATAAAGAAGAAGTTACGCCGCTCTGTGCTTGGTTAAATTGTGCCAATTGTTCTGGAGTTACATTACTTGGGTCAATTGTTACAGAAGTTGCTTTTGCACGAGCTTCGATAACAGCTGTTAAAGTTCCTTTTTCAAAATCTGCAGCACCTTTTACAGTGTTTACTAAGTTTCCGATAAGGTCATTACGTCTTTGGTAAGCCGTTTGAACATTTCCCCATTCTTTGTTTACTGCTTGACTGTGTTGTAGCGCAGTGTTTTTAATTCCAATTGACCAAAAAGCAATTATCGCGATCAATGCAACAATAATTCCTACAGGTATTAACCATTTTTTCATATTAGTTTAATTTAAGTTTATTTCAATTTTTAATTACAATTCGTTTTTGATGTCGTTTAATTGTGTTTTTATGGATTCTAATTTACGTATAATTTCGAATTTATCTAACGTTTTTTTCTGGCCTTCTTTCAAGTGAATTTTGGCACCTTCGAGCGTAAAACCTCTTTCTTTTACCAAATGATAAATCAGCTGTAAATTGGTAATATCTTCTGGCGTGAACATTCTATTGCCTTTTGCATTTTTTTTAGGTTTTAGAATATCAAATTCGCTGTCCCAAAATCGTATCAAAGAAGCATTGACATTAAAAGCTTTGGCTACTTCGCCAATGCTGTAATATCTTTTGTCTTTAGAAAGTTCAATATGCATGATTTGTTTTTTTCTATTTTATTTCAAAAATACTATTTTTTTAACAATACTAATCTAATGATTGATTTTCTTGATTAGCCATTTGCGAAATCGCCACATATTCTACTGCCGAAATATTTCCGTAGTAAAAGTTTAAAGGATTCACGACTTTTCCGTCTTTATGAACTTCGTAATGACAATGCGGGCCTTCAGATCTTCCTGTGCTTCCCACATATCCAATCACATCACCGCGTTTTACGCGTTGTCCCGGACGGCAGTTGTATTTACTCATATGGGCGTACAAACTTTCGTATCCAAAACCATGCCTGATCACAACATGATTTCCATAACCAGATGCCGTATTATCTGCTCTTTCGACTACTCCGTCTCCTGTAGCGTAAATTGGTGATCCAGTATTCGCAGTAAAATCCATTCCGTTATGCATTTTTCGCACTTTCGTGAAAGGATCAATTCTGTATCCAAATCCAGAAGCCACACGTTTTAAATTTTCATTCTGCACAGGCTGAATCGCCGGAATGGCTAATAATAAATTTTGTTTTGCTCCAGCTAATTTTAAAATTTCATCCAATGATTTTGATTGAATTGCGAGTTCCTTAGAAAGTTTATCAACTCTTTTAGTTGCGTTTGTAACCAATTGCGAATTATTATAACCTTCCAGTTTTTTATATCGATTTGGATCTCTAAAACCCGCTTTTCTAATAGAATCTGGAATTTCGGATTTATTAAAATATACTCGGTAAATGTTATTATCTCTTTCTTCTAAAGCTTCTGCAGCTTCATCAATTTCATCTAATTTTTTGTTTAAAATCGAATATTGGAGTTTTAAATTTTCAATTTCACGTGCCTGCAGTCGATCTTTTGGCGTTTCAAAATAAGGAGTGTTAATTAATAAAACGAAAACTAAAAATCCGAACAGAGCTGAGGCCACTAAAAACAGTAATGCGTAACCGATTTTTATTCTTTTTCTGGTTTTTATTTTCGTATAAGCCAGATTTTCTGAGTCGTAATAATATTTTACTTTCGCCATATTTTAAAATACGCTATTTTTGCAGCTTATAAAATCAATTAGTCGAACAAAATTGCTAAATGTTTCAATTGTTGACGGCTTTTTTACAAGAACAAAATAATTTGATAATTTGGGGGAATTACATAATTATATAATGCGCAAAATAGGGAATTTATTGTTTTAAACTATAAGTTTTTTAATTTCAATTTTAAAATAAACGCATCATCGAATGAACTAATTATCTAATTGTCACATTATCAAATTAACACATTTTAAACAGACACATTTTCTAATTTAAATATGAAATCACAAGACGTACGTAAACAATTTTTAGATTTTTTTAAAAGCAACGGACACTTAATCGTTCCGTCGGCTCCTATTGTGCTTAAAGATGATCCAACTTTGATGTTCAACAACTCGGGAATGGCCCAGTTTAAAGAATTTTTCTTAGGAAACGGAACACCAAAAAGTCCAAGAATAGCCGATACGCAAAAATGTCTTCGTGTTTCAGGAAAACATAACGATCTTGAAGATGTAGGTTTTGATACATATCACCATACAATGTTTGAGATGTTAGGAAACTGGTCTTTTGGTGATTATTTCAAAAAAGAAGCAATCAACTGGGCTTGGCAGTTATTGACAGAAGTTTATAAAATTCCAAAAGAGAATCTTTATGTTTCTGTTTTTGAAGGAAGCAAAGAAGATAATGTTCCGTTTGATCAAGAAGCTTGGGATATTTGGAAAACATTAATCGACGAAGACAGAATTATTCTTGGAAATAAAAAAGATAATTTCTGGGAAATGGGCGATCAAGGACCTTGCGGACCTTGTTCTGAGATTCATGTTGATTTACGTCCAGAAGCTGAAAAAGCTTTGGTTACAGGAAAAAGTCTTGTAAATAACGATCACCCGCAAGTGGTTGAAATCTGGAATAACGTATTTATGGAATTCAACCGTAAAGCAGATGGTTCTCTAGAAAAACTTCCAGCACAGCACGTTGATACCGGAATGGGATTTGAGCGTTTATGTATGGCTTTACAAGGAAAAACATCAAATTACGATACAGATGTATTTACCCCGCTTATTGAAAAAGTAGAGCAGATTACAGGCTTAAAATATACGTCTGATGAAGTTAAAAACATCAGCGAAGAACAAAATAAAACAAACATCGCAATTCGTGTTGTTGTAGATCACGTTCGTGCAGTGGCGTTTGCAATTGCAGACGGACAATTGCCATCTAACACTGGTGCAGGTTATGTAATTCGTAGAATTTTGCGTCGTGCAATTCGTTACGGATTTACATTTTTAGGTACAAAAGAGCCTTTTATCAATAAATTGGTTGAGGTTTTAGCAAACCAAATGGGAGAATTTTTCCCAGAAATCAAATCACAGCAGCAATTGGTAACGAATGTAATTCGTGAAGAAGAAGCTTCTTTCTTAAGAACGCTTGATCAAGGATTGCAGTTGTTAGAAAATGTTGTAAGTGAAACTTCTGGAAAAGAGGTTTCTGGAGCTAAAGTTTTTGAATTGTACGATACTTTTGGTTTTCCAAAAGATTTAACGGCTTTGATTCTGAAAGAAAAAGGATTCTCTTATAATGAAGAAGAATTTGAGTCTGAATTACAAAAACAAAAAGCACGTTCTCGCGCTGCTTCTGAAGTTTCTACAGAAGACTGGAATGTTTTGATTCCTGGAAATGTGGAAACATTCGTTGGTTATGATAAAACAGAAAACGAAGTAAAAATAACTCGTATCAGAAAAGTGGATTCTAAAAAAGATGGTATTTTGTACCAAATCGTTTTAGACAACACGCCGTTTTATCCAGAAGGAGGAGGTCAAGTTGGAGATAAAGGAACACTTGTTTCTGCAAACGAAACAATCGAAATTATCGATACGAAAAAAGAAAACAACTTAATCTTGCATTTTGCAAAACAGCTTCCAGAAAATGTAGAAGCAGGCTTTGCAGCAAAAGTAAATACAGATTTAAGAACATCAACTTCTAAGAATCACTCGGCTACGCATTTGATGCATTTGGCTTTGAGAAACATTTTAGGAACGCATGTTGAGCAAAAAGGTTCGTTGGTAAATCCAAATTACTTGCGTTTTGACTTTTCGCATTTCAGCAAAGTTTCTGATGAAGAAATTAAACAAGTTGAAGCTTCTGTAAATGCTCAAATTGAAGCGCAGTTACAGTTGGTAGAACACAGAAATATTCCGATCAAAGAAGCTTTAGATAAAGGCGCAATGGCTTTATTCGGCGAAAAATACGGTGATACTGTTCGTATGATCGAGTTTGGAGACAGTAAAGAATTGTGTGGAGGTATTCACGTGAAGAATACAGCTGATATCTGGCATTTCAAAATTATTTCTGAAGGTGCTGTTGCAGCTGGAATTCGTCGTATTGAAGCAATTACTGGTGAAGCAGTGAAGAATTTCTATGTAAATCAGGAAAATACCTTAGCAGAGATAAAAGAAACGCTTAAGAATCCGCAGGATATTTTAAAATCGGTTGCTTCTCTTCAAGATGATAATGCTAAATTGAAAAAACAAGTTGAGCAATTATTAAAAGAAAAAGTAAACGCTTTAAAAACAGTTTTAGAAAATGATTTCCAAGAAGTAAACGGTGTAAATTTCCTTGCCAAACAAGTAGATTTAAGCATGGCTTCGACTAAAGAATTAGCACAGGCAATTGGAAGTTCTAAACCAAATGCTTTTGTTTTCTTGGCTTCTATTGAAGACGGATTGCCAAATATTCACTGTTATATCACAAAAGAATTAGCAGCAGAAAAAGGCTTAAATGCTAACGCAGTTATTAAAGAATTAGGAAAATACATTGATGGAAATGGAGGAGGACAACCTTTCTTCGCTTCTGGAAAAGGTAAAAATGCTTCTGGAATTGCGGAGGCGCTTTCTAAAGCAATTGATTTTGTGAAGTAAGCTTCTAAGTTTTCTGTTGCAGAATAAAAGAATAAAAAATACATAGACAAGATCTATTTTTAAATATGAATTGCCTCCAGCTTTAGCTGGAGGTTTTTTTATGACAATTTTAAAGGCTTTAGCCAAATATTTCGGCTAAAGCCTTTACTTGATCTGATTTTAAATCCCCCAGCTAAAGCTGGAGGCAATTCATTTTCATTAAAAACAAAACCCGACAGGTTTTTAAAACCTGTCGGGTTAAATATCAATAGTGTTCGGAAGAAAAACTTAGAAGCTTAGCTCCTTAACATCTTAGTAACTCAGATTACTTTCTCTCCCCAATCTGCTGGCGCCACATTGCGTAATACAATCCTCTTTCAACAATTAAATCCTCGTGTTTTCCTTGTTCGATGATTTTTCCTTGTTCTAAAACAAAGATTCTATCAGCATGCATAACGGTAGATAAACGGTGAGCAATTAAAACTGTGATTCTGTTTTTATCTGAAATATTTCTGATGGTGTCGTTGATTTCTTCCTCAGTAATAGAATCTAGAGCAGAAGTTGCTTCATCGAAAATCAATAAATTCGGATTTCTTAAAATAGCTCTAGCGATAGACAAACGCTGTTTTTCACCGCCCGAAACTTTAATTCCGCCTTCACCGATTGTAGTGTTTAGACCATCTTCAGCACGTTTTAAAAGTTTATCGCAACTAGCACGTTTTAAGGCGTCGTATAATTCTTCATCGGTTGCATTTGGCTTCACAAACAATAAATTTTCGCGAATAGTTCCCGAGAATAATTGTGCATCCTGCGTTACAAATCCGAGTTGTTTTCTTAAATCTAGTAAATCAATTTCGGTAGAGTCAATATCATTATATAGAATTTCCCCTTCGGCTGGTGTATATAAACCAACTAAAAGTTTGACCAAAGTAGTTTTTCCGGATCCAGAAGGTCCGACAAAGGCGACAGTTTGTCCTTGTTTAATTTCGAAATTAATATTTTCTACTGCTTTGAATTTTGCTGTTCTATGTTGAAAACTAACATTTTCAAAAAGCAGTTTCTGAATTGCCCCAACATGTTTTGGTGTTTTCGGACGAAATTCTTTTGGAGCATTCAATAAGTTTTTGAAATTTTCCATCGAAACTTTCGTTTCATTCAAAGCAATAATAAAGTTTCCTAATTCCTGTAAAGGTCCAAAAATGAAGAAAGTGAAGAATACCATTGTCAATAAATCGCCGACAATAATTTTTCCGCCAAACAAGAAATAATACAAAGCAAAAACAACGCAGGTTCTTAAAAAATGAACTGTTGTCCCTTGAATAAAACTTAAACTTCTAATGAAACGGATTTTTTCTAATTCTAATTGTAGAATTTTGAAAGTGTTCAGATTCAGACGTTTTTCTTCTTGATACGTCAGACCAAGACTTTTCACCAATTCGATATTTCGTAAACTTTCGGTTGTAGAACCCGCAAGAGCATTGGTTTGATTTACAATTTTTCGAGAAACGATTTTGATTTTCTTTCCTAAATACAAACTCACCAAAGCGATAATTGGAGCTGTAATTAAGAAGATAATAGAAATTCTAAAATCAATTCGGGCAACGTAAACGATAACGAAAATGAATCCGATTATGGTTTGAAAAATCAAAGAAATCGAAAGCGTAATTAATTTCTCAGAATCAATTCTAACTTTTGTCAATTTACTTAAAGTTTCACCACTTCGCTGGTCTTCAAATTCGGCATACGGAAGATCAAGAGATTTTTTGATTCCGTCTGTGTACATCTGCGCTCCTGTACGTTGAATTACAACGTTTGTGAAATAATCTTGGAAGTTTTTGGTAATTCTCGAAATCATTGCAGCACCAAGCGAAAGCCCAAGCCAGAAAGCCAATGATCTGATAAAACCCATTTCGTTTCCTTTGTATTTTGCGAGACCAACCCCGCAATCCTGCATTAATTTTCCTGTAATTACAGAATCTGATAAGCTAAAACAAATGTTGATGGTAGCCATAATCAAAGCAAAAAACAATAACATTTTATGTTTGATAATGTAGGTATATAATAATTTCATATAAGATTTAAAAAAAATGGAAGATGCAAAAGTAAGCAATTGTTTTAGTTTGTGTTTATGTTTTTTGTTATTAAAAATGTAATTTTTTAACGCTGTTAAGTTCCAGTAAAAGTTGGTGTTTTTTTGTTTTTCTATGAAAGATGTTTTTTAAGATTTAGGTATTTAAAAAAAAAAGAAAATTATTCTTTGTAATGTGGAATCCCGTAAGGTTTTCGTTTTTGGTTGTATTACGTTTGTTGTAACAAATTTAACCTATAAAAAATGAAAAAATTTTTACTTCTTTTTGGAGTTTTGACGATGTCATTAACCTCTTGTTCAAGTGATGATTCTTCTTCTGAATCAACTGATACTGTTTTATTGAAAAAAACAATTTTGACCGATTCTGATGGTGAAAAAATCACCACAACTTATACCTATAACGGAAATAAAATTGTCAGTATGGTTGATGATTCTGGAGACGTAGGACTTTATTATACTTACACAGACGATTTAATTACCAAAATCGAATTTAAACTTCCTAATGGGACTCTTGAGCAGGTAAATACTTATACTTATGATGCAAACAAAAAACTTTCTGTTTTTGTTCGATCTGAACCTACAGATAAGTTGGGCTCTAAAACAGTTTACACTTACAACAGCGACGGATCTGTTTCTGCAAAAAATTACATAGGAGATGATAAAACACAAACTTCTTTTAATGGAGAATCTAAGGTCTTTTTTACTAACGGAGAAATAGTAAAAATAACATCAGACTACAGTCCAGATAAGAGTTTTACTCATGATGATAAATTCAATCCCATGAAAAATGTTTTAGGAATGGATAAGCTTGCTTTTGAGGATAGTGATGCTGATGGAGTCGTACATAACATTGTTTCTGAAAAAGATTTAGGTTCTGACGAAATAATGGCTACTTACGTTTTTACTTATAATGCTGCTAATTACCCAACAAAATGTGTAGAAAGCGAAGAAGGAGAAATCGCAACTACTGAGTTTTTCTATTAAAAAAGAATACAATTATCAATGAGCCAGAACTATTCGTTCTGGCTTTTTTTGTGTCTAAAAATAATCGAAATTTGTATAAAAGATAAATCATGCAATTCAGAACCCAAATCCCAATTCAAAAAAGTAATACTCCAATCGATTATAATTCGAAAATACTTTCTATTGGGTCTTGTTTTGCAGAAAATATGGCGGAGAAATTTGATTATTTTAAATTTCAAAACGAAACCAATCCGTTTGGAATAATTTTTAATCCCGTGTCGATTGAGAAGATTATTCATAGAGTAATTCATCTGGAATTTTATCAAGAGAAAGATGTGTTTTTTCACAATGAACGCTGGCATAGTTTTGAAGTTCATTCAGATTTAAGCAATGCAGATCGTCAAGAACTTTTAGAATCTTTAAATAAAGCCGTTCAGGAAACGCATAAACAATTAAAAGAAGCAACCCATATCATTATTACATATGGAACTTCTTGGATTTACAGAAGTTTAGAAATTGACGAAATTGTGGCTAACTGTCATAAAGTGCCTCAAAAGCAATTTTTAAAAGAATTGTTATCGGCAGAAATGTTGCAGAAAAGTATTCAAAACACAATTGATTTCATTCAGACTTTAAATCCAAACATCAATTTCATTTTTACGATTTCTCCCGTACGTCACATTAAAGATGGTTTTGTTGAAAATCAATTAAGCAAATCGCATTTATTTACAGCTTTACATTCTAATCTAAAATCTAAAATCGACAATCAAAAATTGGAATATTTCCCGTCGTATGAAATCATGATGGACGAACTTCGCGATTATAGATTTTATAACGAAGATATGCTGCATCCAAACCAAATTGCGATTGACTATATCTGGAAAGTTTTTAGCGAAAATTATATTTCAGAAAGCAGTTTTCCGATAATGAAAGAAGTAGATGAAATCCAGAAAAGCCTGCGTCATCGCAGTTTCAATCCCGAATCAGAACAGCATCAAAAGTTTTTGTCCAATCTCCAGCAGAAAATCACTTCATTAGGAGAAAAAATGCCCCATATAAAATTCTAATCGGCATATAGTCAATAAAATAAAGAGAGAAAAACTTTGCACCTCTGTCCCCCTGCGACTTTGCCTCTCAAAAAATAAAAAGTAAGAAAACATCTATTTGTTCGTAAAATTTTAGAATAATCGCCTGAAATTATGTAAATTGTTAAGATTTAAATTTTACATTTTTGTAAAATGTATAACTCTGCTTTTTTCAGAAGCAATTTAATCTTGTATTTTATTGACGTATGAATAAGAAAACGACTCATTTTCTAAAAAAAACATTACGGGTACTTCTTTGGTGCGTCGTTTCTATAATTGCACTTTTACTTCTTCTTACCATTTTAATTCAAATTCCGTCAATCCAGAATTTTGCTAAGGATAAAGCCATTTCGTATCTTCATAAAAAGATAAAAACCAAAGTTTCATTAGACAAAATATTAATCAAATTTCCAAAAGATGTAGTGCTGGAAGGTTTTTATTTTGAAGACCAGAAAAAAGATACTTTGCTGGCAGGTAAACGATTAGAAGTTGATGTTGATCTTTTCAAACTCGTAAGCAGCGAACTCGAAATTAATTCAGTTTCACTAGAAAATACAACTGCCAATATTTCTCGAAACAAAGATGGAGTCTTCAATTTTGATTATATCATAAAAGCTTTTGAATCGAAAGAACCAAAAGTCGAAGATCCCGACAGCAAACCTTTTAAAATTTCCGTTGTAAAAGTCAATCTTGATAAAATCAATTTCAATTTTAAAGATGATTATTCTAAAAATGATGTTCGCGTAAAGCTGACTCATTTTGATACTAAATTCAACAAATTTGATTTGGATGGAATGGACTTTGATATTCCGAATATTGATTTAAACGGATTAAAAGTGGTTTTGAATCAAGATGTTGTGGAGAAAATAGCTGAGGTTTCTATAAAAACGGTCGATACAGTTTCAAAACGACCAGACTTTAAACTGAAACTTGGCAAAATTGCGTTGTCAAAAATTGATATCGCGTACGATAATAAAGATTCTAGACTCGATTCTGGAATAAAATTAGGAAACTTAAATTTAGCAGTAAATGAAATCGATCTTACAAAACAGCTTTTGGATTTTGATACTTTTGAAGTTAAAAATCTTAAAGGAAATTTACGTCTGGGTGCAAAAGATAAGCAAATCCAAGCACCAAACCTCGACACTACAGCCATAAAACAAGCAGGCTGGAAAGTAAAATTAAATCAAGTTGATTTAGAAAATATTGCTTTTAAATTTGATGATATGCAGTCGAAACCTGTTGCAAAAGGAATCGATTACGCGCACATGGATTTAAGTAAATTCAACTTTGAAGCCGAGAAATTGTATTACTCAAGCGATACGATTTCGGGAAATATCAAAACCTTAACGGTAAATGATAAAAGCGGTTTACAGATTCAATCGCTAAAAACCGATTTCTTTTACGGTCCAAAAAATGCTTCTTTGGACAATCTTTATTTAAGAACACCGCAGACGCTTGTTCAGGATAAAATTGTTGTACAATACGCTTCTCTTAAAGCATTGAAAAAAGATTTGGGTAATTTGAGTCTGGATGCCAATTTAAAACAATCTAAAGTTGGTTTTAAAGACATTTTGCTATTTGTTCCTGATCTGCAAAAGCAAAATCCGTTTAAAAGTAATCCAAATGCCGTTTTGAGTTTGAATGCCAGGGTAAACGGAAAAGTAAAAGATTTGAATATTGCGCAGTTTGAAATGAGCGGCATCGGCACCACTAAAGTTTCCCTTTCGGGGAAAATCAAAGGATTGCCTGATGCTCAAAAATCGTATTTTGATTTAGATATTAAAAAACTTTCAAGCACTTCAAAAGATATAAATTCGTTTGTGCCGGCGGGAACAATTCCGAAGAATATTCAGATTCCGTCACAAATTAGTTTGACAGGAAAGTTTAAAGGTTCGATTCAGAATTTTAATACGAAGCTGGCTTTAAACAGCAGTTTTGGAAATGCAAAAGTAGACGCACTTTTTGATCAGCGAATTAAAAATAAAGAGAAATACGACGCCACGGTTTATTTATTAGATTTTGATTTAGGAAGATTAATCAAAAATGATTCGATCGGAAAAATTACGCTTAAAGCGAAAGTAAAAGGAACAGGATTAGACCCAAAAACGGCAAATGCTGCGATTGATGGTTTGGTAAAGAAAGCTGTTTTTAATAGATATACGTACAAAGATTTAGCATTAAAAGGAAATATAGAAAACGGTTCTTTTGCAGTACAATCGGGAATGAAAGACCCGAATCTGAATTTTGAATTAACTGCAAGTGGTGACACAAAAGATAAATATCCGTCTGTAAAATTAAAACTGAATTTGGATATTGCTGATTTAGAAAAATTGAATCTGCATGCCGGACCAATGAAATTGCGTGGAAATGTAGATGCCGACATAGCCAACAGTAATCCGGATTTCTTGAACGGAAAAGTATTTCTTTCAAACATTCAGATTTTAAAAGATGCTGAGCCAATTGTTCTAGATTCGATTCGAGTTTTTGCTTTCGCAGATAAAGACAGCAATTCGATTAAAATTTCATCTCAATTTTTAAAAGCAGAAGTGGTCGGAAAATACAAACTGACGACTTTAGCCAATTCAATTCAAAACTCTTTATCCAAATATATTGATCTTCAGAATCCAAAGGTAAATGCAGAAGCAGACGAGCAGCGTTTGGCATTTACGCTGAAAGTGGATAACGATCCGATTTTATTTAAATTGTTGCCAAAACTTACCGGTTTAGAACCTTTTGCAATTACAGGAAATTATAACAATCAAACCGATTCGTTAGCGGTAAAAGGAACGATTCCGAGAATTGTTTATGCTGAAAATACGATTTCGGATGCCAGAATTAATATCGAAGCGAAAGAAAATGCGCTGGAATATTTAGTTTCTGTGGCAGGAATCGAAAGCGGTTCTTTGAGAATTCCGTTTACAAGTCTTTCAGGAAATGTGCAGAATAATATTTTGACTTATGCGCTTGAGGTAAAGGATGCGAAAGAAAAACAGCAATATTATATTGCTGGAAATCTGAATCATGAAAACGCGAAAAACATCTTTAAAATTGATGCAGAATCGTTTGTACTGAATTATGATAAATGGAGCATTGATCCCGAAAATTCAATTGAATTTGGAGATAAACGACTTTACATCAATAAGTTTTATTTGGACAATGCCGGAAATCAATTAAAGATACAATCGGAAGGAAGTGAAAATAACGCTCCGCTTAAAGTGGAGTTTGTAAACTTCAATATCGAAACCATTATGAACATCGTCAAAAAAGACGAGAAACTAATGCAAGGTTTAATAAACGGTTCGGCGGTTGTTGAAAACGTTATGACAAGTCCAACTTTTACATCCGATTTGAAAATTGATGATTTTACTTTTAAAGGCGAAAAAGTAGGCGATTTAGAAGTAAAAGTTGACAATAAAACTGCGAATACACTTGCTGCAAATGTGGCTTTAAGTGATGAAGGAAACGATCTAAAATTAACTGGAGATTATCAACTAGACGCCGGAACTTTTGATTTGGATTTGAATATCAATAAGCTGAATATCAAAAGTATTCAAGGTTTTAGTATGGATAATATCAAAGAAGGAACTGGTTATTTATCGGGGAATTTTAAAGTTACAGGAAGTACGTCTGCGCCTCAGGTTAACGGTGAATTAAATTTTAATGATGCTGGTTTTAGAGTGACGCAATTGAACTCTTATTTTAAAGTTAAACAGGAAAAAATTGCCATTAATAACGGAACCATTTCATTTGATAAATTCTCGCTTTTAGACGAAAATGATAATGAATTGTTTGTAGACGGAGATATTAAAACACCTGATTTTAAAGCGTATAATTTCAATTTATTGGTTGCTGCGAATGATTTTAGAGCCATAAATTCGAAAGCTGCAGATAACGATTTGTTCTACGGCGATTTGTTTTTAGATACCAAATTAAACATCAAAGGAAACCTAGACGCACCAGTTATTGACGGTACGATTAAAATCAATAAAGAAACTAAATTTTCAGTTGTTTTACCGCAATCCGATCCGTCAATTGCAGATCGTGAAGGAATTGTAGAATTTGTTGATGAAGATAATATGTATCTGAAACAAACGGTTGAAATGCAAAATCAGCTTAATCAATCGGAGCTAAAAGGCATGAACGTCAATGTCGCTATTACAATCGATAAAGAAGCCGAACTGAATTTGATTATCGATAAAGGAAATGGAGATTATTTAAAACTAAAAGGAGAAGCAGAATTAGTCGGTGGAATCGATCAGTCTGGAAAAACGACTTTAACGGGTAAATATGAGTTCAGCGAAGGTGCCTACGAAATGAATTTTAACGGAATCAAAAGAAAATTCGAACTTCAAAAAGGCAGTTATATTACTTGGAATGGTGAACCGACAATGGCAAATGTAAATATTACAGCCATTTATAAAGCCAATGCAGCGCCGATAGATTTATTAGGAAATCAATTGTCTACAATGGATCAGGCAGTGCGAAACACGTATAAACAAAAACTTCCTTTTAATACGCTGCTTAAAATGAATGGGGAATTGATGAAACCTGAAATTTCGTTTGGAATTGAACTCCCAGATGGTAATTATGATGTTTCGTCAAATGTTGTAGAAACGACACAAAACAAATTAAAACAGCTGGAACAAGATCCAGCAGAATTAAATAAACAGGTTTTTGCGCTGTTATTATTGAATCGTTTTGTGGGTGAAAATCCGTTTGCGAGTGAAAGCGGCGGTACAAGTGCAGAAACGCTGGCAAGACAGAGTGTGAGTAAAATTCTTTCGCAGCAATTAAATAATCTGGCAGGCGAATTAATTACTGGTTTTGAAGTGAATTTTGATTTAGAATCCACAGAAGATTACACAACTGGAGCTAGAGAAAATCGTACCGATTTGAACGTAGCTGTTTCTAAAAGATTACTCGATGACAGATTAAAAGTTACGGTAGGAAGTAGTTTTGGTGTTGAAGGTCAAGAACGTGCCAACGAAGAAAGTACAAACATTGCCGGCGATGTTGCATTAGATTATCAACTTACAAAAGACGGACGTTATATGGTTCGCGCTTATAGAAAAAATCAGTATCAAGTTGCAGTCGAAGGTCAGGTTGTAGAAACTGGTGTAGCTTTTATTATTACGATGAGTTACAATAAATTTAGAGAGCTTTTTCATCGTACTGAAGCTGAAAAAGAAATTATTAGAGAAGAAAAAATCCGTAAAGAGAAAGAAAAGCAGAAAAAAAAGGAACAGAAGGAAAAGGAGAAACTGCAGGAAAATCAGGAAGAAAATAAAATTGAAGGAAATGAGCAAAAAACATAATCATACAACAAGCCGTTTTACAAAGTGTGTGGCACTGTTTTCCTTGTTTTTTGTTTTAGGATGCAGTAATACGAAATACCTTCCAGAAGGCGATTTTTTGTATGTGGGAGGTTCTGTAAAGGTTAAAGATTCGGTTATTAAAAAGAAAGACAGAAAAGCGCTGGAAACAGAACTGGAAGGTTTGTTACGACCAAAACCGAACAAATCAATTTTAGGTTTACGTCCGAAATTATGGTTTTATAATATTGCTGGAGAACCTAAAAAACAAAAAGGATTTAGATATTGGCTTAAAAATAAAGTGGGAGAAGAACCTGTACTTTTCAGTAAAGTAGATTTAGATTACAATTCTTCCGTTTTACGAAATTATACCGAAAACAAAGGCTATTTTAAAACCCGTGTCAGCGCCGATTCTACTGTTCGAAACAAAAGAGCTACGGCAGAATATATCGTAACGCCAAGAAAACAATACATCATCAAAAGCGTGACTTTTCCAGATGATTCGCTTAAAATGTCAAAAATAATAGGTCGTTCAAGCCGAAGAAGTCTTTTGAAAGTTGGAAAACCATACGATCTGGATTTGATAAAAGCCGAAAGGGAACGTATTGATGCGAGATTAAAAGAAAAAGGATATTACTATTTTAATCCCGATTATCTGTTGGCGCAGGTGGACAGCAGTAAAGGCGATCATGAGGTGAAAATTAAAATTGTAATCAAAAACGAAACACCGGCAAAGGCGCTGAGAGCTTACACAATCAATAATATTTTTGTGTATCCAAATTATTCGCTGGCAAACGATACAATGGTTTACAGAAAAAAAGATATTCTGCAATACAAAGATTTTACAATAATTGATACCGCGGATACTTTTAAACCAAGAGTTTTTGACCGCACGATTTACTTTAAAAAAGGCGATTTATACAACAGAAAAGATCATAATTTAACCTTGAACCGATTTGTAAATCTCGGAACTTTCAGCTTTGTTAAAAACGAATTTAAACCTTCTGACAGTATTGACAATGCTTTGGATTCTTATTATTATTTAACGCTTCTGCCAAAGAAATTCATTCGAGTTGAGGTTTTAGGGAAAACGAATTCAGCAAGTTATACAGGAACAGAAATCAATCTGAATTGGAATAATCGAAACTTTTTTAGAGGCGCAGAATTGTTTACAGCTTCTGTATTTGGCGGTGCCGATTTTCAGCTGGGTGGCCCTAATAAAGGAAAAAATATTTATAAAATCGGAGGAGAAGTCAGTTTGACTTGGCCGAGATTTATTGTGCCTTTTTTCCGTATTGAAGGAAACAGCGAATTTGTACCAAGAACTAAAGCGACACTTCGTTACGAATACCAGAAAAGAACGCAATTATATGCACTGAATTCTTTTAATACTTCGTTTGGTTATTTGTGGAAAGAAAACCTTCGAAAAGAACATCAATTAAATATAATTGATGTAACATATGTAAGTCCGAATCATGTAACGCCCGAATATTTAGCTGATATTCAAGCTGATCCAGCCTTAGAAAAAGTAATTGAAAAGCAATTGATTTTTGGACCAACATATAATTATACCTATACGAATACCATGCAGAAGCGCCGAAAAAATACGATCTATTTTAATGGCGAATTGGATTTGGCTGGGAATATTACAGGTTTGGCCAGTGGGGCAGATTATCCAAATAATGTTAAAACAATATTTGATGTTCCGTTTAGTCAATACGTTAAAATCAAAACCGATTTCAGACATTATTTAAAACTTGGAAAAGAAAGCGAATTAGCCAGCCGACTAATTGTAGGGGCAGGATTTGCGTACGGAAACTCAAGAACACTGCCAACATCTAAACAATTTGTTGTTGGAGGAACCAATAGTATTCGCGCCTTTAGAGCGAGAACTTTAGGACCGGGAAGTTACGTTATTCCGCCATCTACAAATATCAATTATACGCCCGATCAATCGGCAGATTTGAAGTTAGAATTCAATACAGAATATCGTGCAAAATTGTTTAGTATTGTGAGAGGCGCGGTGTTTTTTGATGCAGGAAATATTTGGCTTTTACATGCCGATCCCGACAAACCTGGAGCAGAAATCTCAAAAGATTTTATGAAAGAAATTGCCGTTGGAGCGGGAGTTGGTTTGCGTTTCGATTTATCGTTCTTGGTTTTAAGAACAGATTTAGCAATTCCGCTTAGAAATCCTTCGCTTCCAGACGGACAAAGATGGATTATAGATGATATTAATTTTGGAAGCGGTTCATGGAGAAAAGACAATCTGATTTTGAATATCGCAATTGGATATCCTTTTTAATTTTTTAGCCACGACTCGAGCGATAGCGAACAGGCGAAGCAATTCACGAATTAGCACAAATTTCTCTTTTGTGTTTTTCAATTTCACAAATTAAAATTCGAAAAAATTAAAATCTAAACGCTCCAAGAAATTAGTGTAATTAGTGAAATTTGTGGCGAAAAAAACTAAAAAAAAGAAGTAAATTGGTCTAAAATATTTTATTCGAATGCAAAACTTGATCAAGAGAATTTTAGGAATCACGGTAATTGTTGTACTCATTGTTTTGGCTTTTAAATACTGCCAATTCAAAAAAGACGACGATTCTGGAATGGAGTATAACACCAATCTGATTCAGCAGCAGATTCTTAATGTTGGAAAATTGGTTGTTACCGAAGGACATTTCTCTGAAGTCGTGACTTATAAAAACCAGCAAAAGTATTTTCTTGATATGCTTTCCTTTGAAAAGAAAGCCTTAATTGTGGTCAATGCAGATGTTACAGTCGCGTATGATTTGCATCAGATGAAGTATGATATTGATGAAAAAAACAAAACCATTACAATTCTAAATATTCCGAAAGAAGAAATTAAAATCAATCCTGATATTAAGTTTTATGATGTAGAACAAAGTAAACTCAACCCATTTACAGGAGACGATTATAATAAAATCAACAAATCGGTAAAAGCCAATCTGGCTAAGAAAATCGAAAAATCTTCACTTAAAACGAATGCTCAAAATCGTTTAATCAGCGAATTGTCTAAAATCCTAATTTTAACCAATTCAATGGGCTGGAAATTGCAGTATAACGGAAAAACTATTGAATCCGAAACAGAGTTTGGTCAGGATTTAAATTCAAAACTCTAAAAAAGAATCTCGCAAAGACGCAGAGTCGCAAAGTTTTTTCTCAATAAGTTTGCTTTGCG